>JAUIDN010000012.1 GCA_030428615.1 Alphaproteobacteria bacterium
AAGACGCTTGCAACATCGCAAGCTCGTCGCTTAATATCAACAACAATATGAGGTCAAAGTCTCCTTAGTGAAAAAGCTAATGGTGTCTCAAATGTTTTGACGACGGACAGCACAAATAAAAAAATCATGGTATTTTTTTGGGTGATTTTTTAATACTTCTTCAATAGCTAATTTAAGTTTTATTAAGTCGAGAAATTGTTTTTCAAAATACCAATATGTTAATCGTTCATTTGCAAAGTAGTATGAATGTCCTTCAGGTTCAATTTTTTCGTAGATTTCAGTCAGTTTGTTAAAAATAATAATTAGTTTGTTTTCTGAGTACTTGGCACTTTTCGCTCTCGCTATCATCGTGGCGACAGGGTTGATGTCACATCCCCAGAAATCTATATCTTCTCTCTTTGCTTCGTAAGCCACAGTGCCACAACCGCAAAATACATCTGCTATAACTTTAGGGTTAATGCCTAACTTACTGATATGCTCAAGTGCTTTTTTTGTCAAAAATGCCGGAAACTTTGCTGGATAAGCATGTATGCTATGCATTTTTAATTCTTTTTCTGCCCCAACATTCCAAAACTCATCAATAGGAATTTGTTCAAAATCCTTGATGAGTGTCTTTTCAACAAGATGCAAAATAACCCCCTAATGTTGATGCGCAAATTAAAAAAACTACTTAAAAGGGAAAGGATAGCTTTTTTTGTGAATCTGATCAATAGCTTGTTTGGATTTATTTTTCACGGTAAATCCGTATTGTAACATTATGCTGTAGGCGGTATTTTAATTTTCTGCACAATTTTATCTCTTGAAAATGGATATCAATGGGGGCCGCGTAAATTGATCTCTAACCCCATCCCAATATTTACATACCCATCAGGCTTCGTTGCTGATACCCGGCCGGGGCGGCGAAGGTGGCGCTGTCGATATCCTGCTCGGTGATGGATGACAGCGTTGATTCCTCCGTTGCCTGTCCGTTTGAAAACTGCCGGTTCAGGACCGGGAAACCGCCAATTTCATTCATGTAATTAAACGGGTTATCGTCCATTTGCATCGGCGACATTTCCTTAAACTGGCCAAGGAAGCCTTTCATGAATTCTGACATCCCTTCGAAGGATTGTTTCATATTGTCGCTTGCGCCCAGTTCGGACCAGGTTGCGACGCAATATTCGCTTTCCTTCTGATTATTTTTATAGGCTTCGTAGTAGGTGCAGTCATAGCCGTTGATTGTTTCGCCGCGGCTTGTTTTTCTGATTTCCGTTTTTGGCGGCGCGGCCTGTTGCATTTGCGGCATTTGGGCCCCGCCCATGCCCTGCATCCGTTGTTTCATCATTTGTTCAACCATGGCCCGCTGTTCGGGCGGGACCTGCGCAAGGGCCTGTTCCATTGCTTTTTCCATTTCATTTTTGACCGTGGCGCCGGTCTGCTGATCAAACATCATGTATGATTTGTCACTATGGGAAATCACCATCATGTTCTGATCATTGCTGTTAAAGACCATTTCGCCGTCGTTGTTGCCATCCTTCATTTTCATGAGACCGTCAGAAAACAGAAACTGCATCACTTCGCCCTGCGCGTTGGGACTGTTGAGTTTTTTTGTGATGATTTCAACAATTTCCCCGGCCATTGATGAGCCGCAGGTGAGAAATAAAAATGTGACCGCGGATGTGATCAGACGCGCGAATTTGGTGATGATTTGAAATGTCATTTTATGTTGCCCGTTTATTTTGTTTTTACCATAAATTAACCATAGCATAATTTCAGGAAAATGCCAGATTTAGCACCAATCCGCCGGCGATTGACATTGACATTTAGGCGGGGCCGCGTATCGTTAATAAAAAGATGGGAGATTAAAAAATGATCAATTACAAAAAAATAACCAGACTGACACTGCTGGCCGGGGCGGCAGCCGTGATGATGAGCGAATTTTCGGCGGCGCAGGATGTGCCCTATGAAGAAGTGCCCGGGATTTGGGCGCCGCTTCCTGACGGGCGCAACTGGGGATCAACCAGCACGGTTTATTACGGCGGTGACGGCACCATATGGGCGGCGGAACGTTGCGGCGGCAACACCAATTGTATGGATACACCGGACATTGACCCGGTGATGCAGTTAAGCAAGGACGGAAAAATCCTTAAAATGTTTGGCCGCGGCATGATGGTGTGGCCACATGGGATCCATGTTGATCATGAAGGCAACGTATGGATCGCCGATGGCCGCGGCGACGAGGAACGCGGTGTCGGCCATCAGGTTCATAAATTCAGCCCCGATGGGGAGCTTCTCATGTCACTGGGGCAGGCGGGCAAGGCCGGCAAGGGCCAGTATATATTCAATCAGCCTTGTGATGTTCTGGTGGCGCCAAACGGCGATATTTTTGTTGCCGACGGTCATTCGCCGCAGGGCAATAACCGGGTTGTGAAATATAACAGCAAGGGTGAATATATCATGGAATTCGGTGGTGACGGGGCCGAATTTGGCGAAATGTATGAACCACACAGCCTGGCGATGGATAGCCAGGGCCGTTTGTTCGTGGCTGACCGCTATAACGACCGGGTGCAGATTTTCACCCAGGACGGTGAATTCATCAATAGCTGGCGCCAGTTTGGCCGTCCAAGCGGGGTTTATATTGATAAAAATGATATTCTTTATGTCGCCGACAGTGAAAGCAATTCGGGCGGGACCCGCAACCCGGGCTGGGACCGCGGTATCCGCATCGGCAGCGCTAAGACCGGATGGGTTACGGCCTTTATCCCCGACCCGGACAAGGGTGTGGCGTTCAGCCGCGCCGAAGGGGTCACCGCCGATGATGAAGGCAATATTTACGGCGCGGAAGTGGAAGAAATGAACCTACGCAAATATGTGCCGCGCGGGACACTGCCCCGCCGCCGGAATTAAGGTTTATATTGAATTTATAACGACGCGTCCGATCCAGTTTTTGGCGCGGCGGGCTAATCTGTCGCCCTTGTCTTCGGCACCGTAATTGTTGGTGACGGGGGTGCCGCTGAATTCATAATCCGGCATGGTGCGGATGTTGAGCACGGCATGGGTGTTGCCGTCAATGTCACAAAGGGAGGCGACAAAAACGCCGCAGTTTTTACAGATAATAAAATCCGCCGTTTTATGGCCGAAACGGTAACGATTGACCAGATCATTATCTTTAATGTTTAATTCAAGGCACCCGTCCGGATCGGAAATATATTTACCTTTGTGCCGCTGACAGAATGAACAGGAACATTCACGCGGCGGCAATTCATGCACCGGTTTATCGGACCGGAAGGTCAGGGTGATGTTTTCGCAGTGGCAGCTGCCGTTATAGGCGTGTTTATAGGTCAAATTTTGATCCCTTTGTTGATCATGGTGATTTCAGTGATATCGGGGTCCTGTGTCGCTGTCAATTCAACAAAAAAACCCGATGTCTAAAACACCGGGTTTTTTTGTAATGAATGGCGCGCTTGGGAAGATTCGAACTCCCGACCCCTTGATTCGTAGTCAAGTACTCTATCCAGCTGAGCTACAAGCGCTTAATATTCAAAATGTGAGAGGCAACCTACTCATATCGTGGTCTTAATGCAAGCCTCATTTGATAATTATAATAGTTTTTTTTCAATTATGCGAGCTTTCGATGCTTGTTAAGAAAACTATCCTGGCCTAAACTTGTAAAAAAACAATGCAAAAAAGGGTGTTTGCGGTGGTTGAAACAGAGAAAAAATCCTTATTTCATAATGTGCTAAGAGGTGGATTGGCGATTTTGTCAATTGCGATGCTTATCGCGTGTTCATCAAGCAGTTCCGAAGACTGGCCGAAAATGGAAGCCGACAGTACCTGGGCGGAACTGGAACAGGCGCAGGCGGGCGCGGATATGCCCGCATCCGAGGAAGTCGGACAAAGCGAAAGCCGTCAGCCTGAGCTTCCGCCTTCCCCGTATCTGAATGGGGATATGCTACCGCTTGATATTCAGGTGGCGCTTGATGAAATTGACCGTGACCTGCCGCACAACGCACAAAGAATTGCGGCGGCGCTTGATGTTTATGAGGCAGCCGCCGCGGATGATAAGGCCATGCGCTGGCGCGGTGTTGAAATTGAAATTTCCCGCGTTAATGAGATATTGTCAGATTTAAGATCGATTGAACGGCAATTGATTGCGAACAGACAGGACGGCGCGGTACTGGTGCGAACACAGGCGCTGCTTGCGCGGGCGGGTGAGCTTATCCCCGAACAGCCGCCGGAATTAAATCTTTCCTCTATGGCGCAAGCCACCGTAACGAGTGAGGCGGCGGAGGCACCGTTTGATAACCAGATGGTCGTCGCCGCAAACCCGTATGCAGCGCAGGCCGGGCTTGAAATTTTAAAACGAGGTGGCAGCGCCGTTGATGCGGCAATCGCCGTTGAGACTGTTTTAAGCCTTGCGGAGCCGCAATCATCGGGGATCGGTGGCGGTGGGTTTATGCTTCATTTTGATCCCGATAAGCCGATGTCAAACCAGCTTTCCTTTTATGATGGCCGTGAAGCGGCACCAATGGCGGCAACACCAGACCAGTTTAAATCAATTACTGATGTGCCGGGGTATGTGAAACTTGATGCCATATATGGTGGTCTGTCGGTTGGGGTGCCGGGGGTGCTTGCGATGCTGAAAATGGCCCATGAAAAACATGGTGTTCTGCCGTGGGCGGAGGTGTTCGAGCCAGCGATAAAACTTGCGGAAGAAGGGTTCGTTGTTTCACCAAGGCTTGAGCATTATATTACCATTGATACCAAACTGATGCTTGTGCCGGCGTCGCGTGCCTATTTTTATGATGAAAATGGTGAACCGCTTAAAGCGGGGCATCTTCTTAAAAACCCGAAACAGGCGGCGGTATTAAAACGGATTGCGAATGAGGGGATCTCGGCCTTTTACACCGGGGAAATTGCAAAAAAAATTGTGGATGCCATTCAAAATGCGCCGAACAATCCGGGACGGATGGAATTAAGCGATCTGGCGAATTATAGCGCGAAGGAGCGAGAGGTGCTTTGCGGGGCATACCGGGTCTATAAAGTCTGCTCGATACCGCCGCCCTCATCCGGCGGGACGACGATGATTGCGACGCTTGGTATGCTGGACCGTTTTGATATTGAGGAAATGACCCCGCATTCGGCGGAGGCCTATAATATCATATTGGAGGCGGAGAGCCTCGCCTACGCGGATAGGAACCAATATACCGGGGATACGGATTTTATCGATGTGCCCTATCACGGCATGATTGACCCGGATTACCTTGCGGAGCGCTCAAAAATGATTGTCCCCGGGCAGTCAATGGGAAAAGCCCCTTACGGAACACCGCCATCGGATATGGACCTTGCTTATGGTGAGGGGCTTGTGCTTGAAATTCCATCAACCACCCATTTCAGCATCACTGATAAATGGGGGCATGTGGTTTCGATGACAGCGACGGTTGAAAGCATGTTTGGCAGCCGGCTGATGGTGGAAGGGTTTATGCTCAATAACGAACTGACGGACTTTTCCCTGATCCCGGTTGGGGAAGATGGAAAATTGGTGGCAAACCGCGTGCAGGGCGGCAAAAGGCCGATGAGTTCGCAAACTCCGTCAATCGTTTTTGACGGGGACAATCGCCCGGTTCTCATTATCGGCTCCCCTGGCGGGTCAAGCATTATCAATTATGTGACGCAGACGATGATTAACGTTCTTGATTGGAATATGGATGTGCAGTCGGCAATCAGCGCGCCGCATGTTTTAAGCCGCAACGGTCCGGCACTTTTGGAAAGTGGAACCAATGCTGAGATACTTACTGAACCGCTGAAAGCGTTGGGTCATGAGGTGCAGGCGGTGACATTGATGAGCGGCCTTCATGGCATCCGCATAAAGTATCCGGATGAAGCAGGCAGAACACTGGAAGGCGGTGCCGACCCCCGACGGGAAGGTGCAGTGGCACAATAAGGAAAATAAAAAATGACGGATATTAAAGCGGTGAATATTGAAGAAGAACTCAGCAGGTTAAAAATGCTTGAAGGGCGTACAGTTGATACGGCGGCGCAGGATGTTGAAGAGGCCTTTACAACGCTGGCACCGTTTGATACGGGGGGTGTTTTTGCCGGAAGTTTTGCTGGGGTTAGCCCATGGGAGCGTCACACGGCGGGCGATGAACTTGTTCATATCCTGAAGGGGGAAGCGGAACTGACGATCTTAACCGATAACGGGCCAACGGTATTGAATATGACGGGTGGAATGGTAACGGTGGTTCCGAAAGGATTGTGGCACCGCTTTCAAGCGCCAAAGGGTGTCACCGTTCTGACGGCCACGCCGCAACCAACCGATCATTCGGATGCGGACGATCCGAATGATCCTTAATGATGAAGCGGTAAAACGATCCTGAAGGTGCTGCCTTTCGGGCTGCTGTCCACAAGGTCCAGTGTGCCGCCGTGGGCGGTTATAATTTCCTTCGAAATAGCCAGGCCCAGTCCCGTTCCGCCGCGGCTTCCGGTTTTGAAGGGCTGAAACAGATTTTCTTTTATTTTCTCGGGGATACCCAGCGCGTCATCGCTGATATCGATGGTGATATCATCGTCGCTTTGCGTACCTGTTATGGTAATATTCCCGCTTTCGCCGATGGCTTGAACCGCATTTCGGCATATATTCATGAGCACCCGGAAAATCTGATCGTTATCTGCGGTCAGTTTCTGGCCCTCCTTGATATTGTTATGCAGATGAATTTTACTGTCATCCAATAACCCTAAGGAGGTCGAGACCTCATCCACCAGATTATGCAGATCAAAGGTGCGAAGGTTTAATTCTTCCGCCTGCGCGCCGCCATATTCAAGTGTGTGTTCGCAAAGCCTGATGGCCCTGTCGATGGCTTTGACGAATCTGGGGGCCAGCTGCTGGACAACCGGGTCGTCAATGGTGTTTAAATGGTCTGATACTAGCTGGGCGCTGGAAAGCATATTGCGTAGATCATGATTGATGTTGCTGATCGCACCACCAAGTTTGGCCAGATGGTTTTTCTGGTTCAGTGCCTTTCGGATATCTTCCTGCATGTGTGCGAGTTCATGCATGACGACACCGATTTCGTCGTCGCGGTCATCAGGTTTAAATTTTTTTGTCATATCTTCCGGAGCGCGGCGAAAGGCGATCATATTTTCGGTTATGTTTTGTATCGGCCGGACAAGAAGTTTGGATAAGTTATAGTAAAGGAGTGCTGCTACAAATAATGAAATAACAATTGATAAGATGACAATATTCAGTGAATATTCAAGCATATCCGCGTATAGAAGTTGTTCGTCAAATACGATTGTGACGTCTCCGTTTCCTTCGCCAGTTGCGGGACCCGTTACCTCTATCAAATATTCGGTTTTGTTCATCTTAAAAAGAGTGCCAAAAGCATCTTTCACCGATTGAAGCCAGGAAATTTCCTTTAGATCAAACCGCTCTGCAACCTCATATTTGTTCACAATCATAAGCGCCTGCATGTCTTCTTCGCTTAATCTTCGGGTGATCGAATAATTCTCGGTGGATGTGAGAAGCTCGTCAGCAAGCATTCGGCTAACCATATAATCCGGTGCGGCCTCGACAACGAGGATCGCGATATCCGCTTCGGCCAGTTTTTGCTCCAACCAGGTATTTCTGAAATTGGCGATAGACGGCACATATATAACAATTTCCGCAACAAGTACGAAAAAGATCGTGAATAGGAGTAATCGTGCCGAAAGGCTTTCCTTGATTGATACTTTAGCTATGTTCCCCAGCATTCCCTTATCCCAGAAATGATAATAATTTTACCATTTTTCTTGTTTTATCACTAAACAGTGATGCCGTGTAAAAACTTGATGCGGCCCTTTTGTTAATTTCACCCAATGTGGGGTAAGGGCTTATGACATTAGCCATTGCACCTATTTTTAGTCCCTCATTAATCGCCAGCGTCCATGGAGCCAGAAGCTCATCAGCGTCTTTCCCCACGATTGATGCGCCTAGAATATGGCCTTTCTTTGTCGTGACAACTTTGACAAGGCCGCCTTCTTCGCGCGTGGCCCTGGCGCGATCATTTTCCGCGTAAGACCATTTTAATGTTTTTATTGCGTCCCCGTGTTTTCCCCGCGCCTTTTGTTCTCGAAGCCCGACACTTGCAAGTGCGGGTGATGTATATGTTGCGTGGGGGAGCGCTTTATAATCTGCTTTTGCCCAGAACATTCCAAAAACAATGCGTCGGATAATAATGCCGGCATCATATCCAGCCTTATGGGTGAAGCCTGCGCCACCGGTTACATCACCGATCGCATAAATGGCTTTATTGCTGGTGCGCAGGTTATCGCCGACGGTTATGCCGGAACGCGTATAATTAACGCCCGCATTATCCAGTGCCAGGTTTTCGATATTTGGTTTTCTGCCCGTTGCAACAAGTAGGTGGCTGCCCGTGATTGTTTCATTTTCCAGCGCGACATTAATCTGATCGCCATCCTGATGGATATTTTTTATGCTTACTTTATCCTTTAATATAATGCCTTCATTCGAGAGATTTTTTAGAAGAACTTCAACCAGTTCCGGTTCGTCATTTTCCATAAAATCAAGGGCAATAACGGTTACTCTGGAACCAAGTCTTTTATGGGCCTGTGCCATTTCAAGCCCAATCGGGCCGCCGCCGATAATGATCAAATGGTCAGGTGCTTCTTTTAAGTTAAAAATTGTTTCGTTGGTAAGATATGAAACACTTTCCAGTCCGGGAATGGGGGGTATGCTGGCGGTTGAACCCGTTGCGATGACAAACCGCCGGGCTTTGATCACCTGCTTGCCTGCCTTTAGCGTTTTTTTGTCCTGAAAGGTTCCAAATTCCTGGACTACCTGAACACCGAGAGATTCAAACCGTTCAACGGAATCATGTGGCGCAATGCCAGCGATTACGTCATGGACGTGATTATGAACGGCATTAAAATCGATAGAAGGTTTGTGCGGCTCAATGCCGAAAGCGCCGGGTCGACGCATGTTTTCGGCAACATTTCCTGCCGCAATAAGTGCCTTTGATGGCACGCAGCCATAATTTAAGCAGTCTCCACCCATTTTTCCGCCTTCGACAAGAACGGTTTTCTTTCCAAGCTGGCTGGCGCCGGACGCAACGCTAAGCCCGCCGCTACCGCCACCAATAACGCAAATATCCGCTTCAATTACGTTCGTCATAGCGCCTTCCTGGATTTAATTTTTTTATAAATGATCGGGATCAATGATAGCACACCAAGTGCCACGAGAGGTAATATGACCTGCGGAGATGTTAAAACGGAGAGATCAGGTGTTTTTCCCTGTTCAATGACATATCCGACGCCGCTCCCGATGCTCACATAAACGAATGTACCCGGAATAATACCCAGCAGGGTCGTGATAATATAAACACGCAGTTGGACGTTCAGAAAAGCCGGTGCAAGATTAACAACAAAAAAAGGAAAGGCAGGAACCAGCCTTAAAAAGAGCATATAACTAACGGCATTTTCATTAAACCCGGCCTGCATTTTGGTAAGCCACGGGCCTGCCCGCCGCTTCAATGTATCCTGAAAAGCATATCTAGCTGCCAGAAAAATCATTGTTGCTCCAATCGTTGCCGCAATTACAACCAGAACTCCGGCTGTGACCGTGCCGAGAAGAGCACCATACAGTAATGATAAAATCGATGCTCCGGGAATGGAAAGGGCGACAGCGGCAATATAGGCAGTGGCAAATAATAGAATGCTTAATAAATACTCGGCTTCAATATAGTTTTTAAGATCACCGTAATAGTTTCCAATAGTTTCGAACGACAGCAGCTTGTGAACGTCGAAATATATAGCGACACCAAGACCAGCCGCCATCAGTGCGATAGGAATGTATCTTTTTATATCCATATTGTTTCTTTTCCTTTACTGTCCCGCAGGTTAGCCAGTATTATCAGTTTACTTTAAATAAAGTAATGGAACTATAGGAAAGAATTGAAATTATAGAAATAAAATCAGTTCACGGATGCGTGATGGTTCATTAGCTTTTCGTCGAACAGGCGTTATTTTGGACCACGATTTTTATTTCATTTATAGCGCTTCTGGCATTGACTTATAGTATTGGACCTATTATACACCCGTCTTCATGAACATCTCGGACGATGGAGTCCGAAAGAATATTAAATTTAGCGCCTAATTGGCAGTTGGAGAAGTCCAGTGAAACGTACATATCAACCAAGTGTTCTGGTTCGTAAACGCCGTCACGGCTTCCGTTCGCGCTCTGCTACAGTTGGTGGAAGACGTGTTCTTGCTGCCCGCCGTGCGAAAGGACGTAAGCGCTTATCAGCATAAAATCTGGTAGGTGTTAATTCACGAATTTGAAAGCCGGTCCTTGAATAAAGAGACCGGTTTTTTTATGGAATATTTTAATGGGACAACCATTTGAAAATAAAAAGGAAATTCTGTCCACTCTAAAAAAGAGGAGTGATTTTTTGCGTGTGGCAAAATCGCAAAAAAAATGGATTACACCGGCGCTGATCATACAGACATGCCCCAAGGAAGAGAAAAATATCCGGGTTGGATATACGGCAAGCAAAAAGGTGGGAAACGCGGTCCTCAGAAATAAAGCAAAGAGAAGAATGAGAGAATTGGTAAAGCAGGTTTTCACAAAATCCGGGCGTATCGGTTATGATTATGTATTGATTGCGAGGCCGGGAATTACGCAAGCGTCCTTTAAAGATTTGATTCGCGACTTGAAATGGTCATTAAAGAGGTTACATGATGATAAGGTCAAAGGAGAACCAGCCAATTGATTTTTTCTTCTCTTTATAAATATTTATGTGCGATTCTGTCTTATTTCTTGAAAGCGTTGATCACTGTCTATAAGTATGTCATTTCACCGCTACTTGGACCGAAATGCAGATATCTGCCCACATGTTCGTCATATGCCATGGAAGCGATCGAAAAACATGGCCCGTTTGAGGGTGGATGGCTGGCGGTGAAAAGAATTTTAAGATGTCATCCGTGGGGTGGCCGTGGATATGATCCGGTGCCGACCAAAGAGGGGCCAAAAGATTGTAATTGTAATGCTGGATTAAGCAGCGAAAATTAGAGATGGTATAATGGAAGAAAACCGTAATTTTATATTGGCGATCGTGCTGACCATAGTCATCCTGTTTGGTTGGGAATATTTTTATGGTGCCCCTCAAAGGGAAGCCGAAGAACAGGCGCTTCCCGAGCAGGCAATGCCAAGCGAACAAGGTGAGGTTGCTGCGGGCGTGCCTGAAATGAACGCGGATGTTGGGGGGACAATTCCCGGCATGGCCGCGCCCGTTGTACGGGAATTTTCTGAAAGTCGCGAAAATGTTGTTACGGCACGCAATAATGTCGTAATCGATAGTGCACGCATAAAAGGCACCATTAATTTAAAAGGGCTACGTTTTGATGATGTTTCCTTGAAAGATTATCACCAAACTGTGGAAGAAAACTCGCCCATTGTGACTTTGCTTAACCCTTCTGAAGCAGCAAAGGCGTATTTTGCTGAATTTGGCTGGATTGGTGACGGTAAAAGACCTGACGCAAACTCCGTCTGGACAGCGGACAAGACAGTTTTGTCGGATAATGACAGTGTTACCTTTAGCTGGGATAATGGCGAGGGTTTAATCTTCAATCGTGAAATATCACTTGATAAAGATTATATGTTTACGGTGAAGCAACGGGTGCAGAATAATTCGGTCGAAAGCCTGGCGATGGCCACTTACGGGCGTATTTACCGGGAAGGCAGAAGCGATTCACCGCCACTCTTTATCCTGCATGAAGGGCCAATCCGGGTTGGTTCCGACGGGAAGGAAGAAATCTCATATAAAGACCTGGAAGACGACACCTATCCGGCCGACGAAGTAGAAGATGGGGGATGGGCAGGCATTACAGATAAAAACTGGCTTGTAGCGGTGATCCCAAATCAGGAAGAAGGTTTTACCACCAATGTGTCACGAACAGAACAAAATGGCGGTGAGCAGTTTCACGTAAATTTCGCCACCAACGGCGTGAATATTCCGCCCGGTGGAAATATTGAGAAAACGGCCCGTTTCTTCGCCGGTGCAAAGGAAGTAGGGCTTCTCGAGCATTATACCGAAGATGAAGGCATTAAAATGTTTGATTATGCCATTGATTGGGGTTGGTTTTATTTCATCACCAAGCCAATTTATTTTGGTCTTCATTTCTTCTATGGCATCGTTGGCAACTTCGGTATTGCGATACTTCTGCTGACGGTTGTTGTGAAGGCTATTTTGTTTCCGATGGCCAACAAACAGTATGAATCAATGGGTAAAATGAAAAAGCTTCAGCCAAAGATGCAGAAGCTAAAAGAAAAATATGGTGATGACCGGGCGCGCATGCAGCAGGAAACAATGAAACTATATCAGGAAGAAAAGGTAAACCCGCTTGCCAGTTGTTTGCCGATTTTTATTCAAATCCCCATATTCTTCTCACTTTATAAGGTTCTTTATGTCACTATTGACATGCGTCAGGCGCCTTTCTTCGGTTGGATTAAAGACCTTAGTGCGCCGGACCCGATGCTGGTGACGAACCTGTTTGGTTTGATCCCGTGGGAGCCGACAGGGTTCCTTGCAATTGGAATATTGCCTGTGTTTATGGGGGTCACCATGTATTTCCAACAAAAACTAAACCCACCAATGCAGGATCCGGTACAGCAAAAAATATTTGCTTTTATGCCTATTATTTTCACATTCATCCTCGCAGGTTTTTCAGTGGGATTGGTTATATATTGGACTTGGAACAATATCCTGACGATCTGCCAACAATGGGTGATTATGCGCAGGGTTGCCGCGAAAGAGGCGTGATCCCGTGTCAGAGGAAGAAAAAACCGAAGAAGAGCAAAAAGCGTTCGTAGAACGCGGACGGGTTCTTTTTTGCGCGCCATGTGAATTTTTGCTTGGGGCGGCTTCGCTCTCACAACTTCCGCCACCGGATGCCACTGAAGTGGCATTTGCGGGCCGGTCCAATGTCGGAAAATCAAGTTTGCTTAATGCGCTTACGGGCAGAAACGGGCTCGCTCGCACCTCAAACACACCAGGACGTACGCAGCAGCTTAATTTTTTCTTTCTTGGGGAACGACAGAAGCAGGGCTTATATGTGGTTGATCTTCCCGGTTATGGATATGCAAAGGTTTCAAAGAAGCTTGTTAAGGACTGGGTTAAATTAATGCGCGATTATTTGCGCGGTCGTCCGAATTTAAGGCGTGTATTTGTTTTGGTTGATGGTCGTCATGGATTGAAAGAAAGTGATCGCGAGCTTATGTCCATGCTTGATGAGACAGCAGTTTCCTACCAGATTGTTCTTACAAAGTGTGATAAAGTGAAGCCATCTGATCAGCAGAAACTGATCAGTAATACGCAAAAAGCAATCGCAAAGAATGTTGCCGCCCATCCAAAAGTGTTGATCACAAGCGCCGTTAAAGGATATGGTCTTGATGAACTTCGCGGTGTAATCGCAGATTTGGCATAGGAGCGGGCAATGGCGGAAGATATCGATAAAGAAAGACTGCTCAGAAAAACGGGAACGCTTACCGAGGCGCTGCCCTTCATGCGTCGGCATGCCGGCAAAACATTTGTGATCAAATTTGGCGGTCATGCGATGGGGGATCAGAATCTCTCCGATAATTTCGCCCGCGATATCGTTTTGATGAAGCAGGTCGGTATGAACCCGATTGTTGTTCATGGCGGCGGGCCGCAAATCGGCAAAATGCTGGAGCGGCTTAAAATTGAAAGCTCGTTTATTGATGGTCTGCGTGTCACTGACAGGGCAACGATCGAAGTGGTTGAAATGGTGCTTTCCGGCAACATAAATAAATCTATTGTTGCATCAATCAATAAGGTCGGTGGCAACGCGGTTGGGATATCCGGCAAGGATGGTAATCTTGTGACAACTGAACCGCTGCGTCGTTCGAAAAAGGACCCTAATTCGCAAATTGAACAATTTCTTGATTTGGGTTTTGTCGGCTATCCGCGCAACGTCAATGCGGATTTTCTGAGGATGTTTGAACGGTCTGATGTGATACCGGTTATCGCGCCCATCGGCATTGGCGAGGACGGAGAAACATATAATGTGAATGCGGACACTATGGCGGGGGCTATTGCCGGTGCGCTTGACGCGGAAAGATTATTTTTGCTTACCGATGTTGCGGGCGTTCTTGATAAGGATAAAAACCTGATCACCGAAATGAATGAGGATATGGCAGAGGCGCTTATTGATGACGGGACCATCATTGGCGGTATGATTCCGAAAATAGAAACCTGTATCAAAGCCATTCACGATAATGTGGGGGCCTCTGTCATTATTGACGGTCGGGTTGAACATGCATTATTGCTTGAGTTATTCACGGAACACGGTGCGGGTACACTTATTCAGAAATAAGCAAAGCTACCTGTTGGCCCTGACCAGGTAAAACAGGCAATCTTTGCGGGCGATTTCGGGCCTTGGGGTTACCATAAAAAGTCTTAAGGTCTGTGCGGTGACGAGCTGGTTTTCGCGGATGGCAAAAAGTTCATCTTTTATATCCCGGCCCTGGTCATCAAAAGCCGTGAAATAATCAAGTCCTTCGGGGCCAACCCATCCGAGAACACAATTTTCCGGTGTAAGACCAAAATTATGTTTTTCAATATCTGATGCCAGTGTTACATCGCAATTGGCGAGGGATGCTTCACTGTAACCGATGGAAACATTTTCCTTTATTTCAAAGCGCAGTGGATGGGTGAATATATCGGGTTCTGGCTTATCGTCAATTTTGTACAGATCGTCGCAACGGGCGATAACGTTTACGGCGTTTAAGGCGGTCTGATCGGCGCTTAGATCATAGCTGCCACCACATTCCAGTGTGATGATCGGGCAGGCTACATCGACTTCCATCAAAGAGCCAAGCTTTAAGGCTGTGATGATCAGCCGGTTAGAAAAATTATAGGCTAGCGCCGCGTAATTGCTTTCTGTGCTGGGTGATATTGTGAAATCCGGTCCCGAGCCGGAGGTGTTATGGATATCGATCACAGCTTCCGGCTTCAAGGTTTGGATACGCTCAAGAATGGTTTTGGCCAGTTTTCCATTAGCGCTGTCGTAAGGCGGGCGGAAACAGCGGTTCATATCCGGCGCACCGGCAAGATAACGATGTGAAAATTCTGGTTCTGTTAGCGCCGCTTCAACAGAGCAGATACTGATGCTGATATTGGTCAGGGGTATTGAGCGTTCGGGGTTTTTAAGCCAGTTAAACAACGCCTTGACCCCCGAAGGTTCGTTACCATGGAGCAAGGTCGAAATGACACGGGTACGGCTGCTGTCCCGTCCGGAAATATCAATCCATGCGGGGCCATTTAAATTGCATAGAAATTCTTTCACGCTGTGGCCGATACTATGCGCGGGCGGGTCTTTAATGATGTTGATTGCGCTGCGCATCAGAGGGTGGTCTGCCAGTTTATCAATGATTTGCCGGATTTTTGCTGCTCAATATAGTTCAGGGTCATAGCGTGGCAACTTTCATTCGTATTTAATCCCTGTTGTTTGTATTTTTCCAGCATCATCAATTGCCAATTTGCACCGGTGAGGCGGGCGTTTAATCTGTTTTCGATATTTTCCCGGTACTTTTTGATTTCAGCGCCGTCAATTTCCAGTTTATTCAAACCTTCCTCCATAAGGGGTAGAAGCGATTTAATAATGTCGGTGATGGGATATTCCGTCGGCTGCATCTGTTTTGGGGTTGGCCATAAAATATTGGCGTCCAATCCGGACTGCGCAGCACGGTAAAAGTTATATTCGGCAAAACGGAATGGCATGGACGGGAGAATATCGGATATGTCATCTCGCAGTCCCATAGTCAGTCCGATGAAGAAAGCTGCATTCGCCATCATATCGGGGATTGTCGGGCCGGAAGGCAGGGACCTGAGCTCAATGCGCAGGTGCCCTTCATTTTTTGCGGAATATACCGCCCGGTTCCACGGCCATGTCGTTCCCATATGAAGATTGAGTTCTTCGAGTTTCGGCAGACGGTTCTCGCCAAACGCGTGGAAGGGGTCTTCCTCGCTGAGAAGTGGAATAATTGACGGATATAAAGCGACTGTTTCGGCGAATAGTTCCAGTGCGCTTCGGCGCACCCAGCCGTAGCCGAAAGAAATCCTTGATGGTTGACGCCAATCGACTTCGCCGCGATGGCGACTGTCAACGCTTTGCCTGAACAGAGCAATGCGGGTTTCCTGCCAGAGACGGTGTTCAAGAAACAGAGGTGAATTGGCGGCAAGTGCTATGGCGAGTGGCGTAACTAATTGTGCGCTGTTGAAGGTATCCGCAAATTTTTCCGGCTCCACGCGCATATGTACCTGAAAAGAAGTATTGGCCCCTTCCATTGTGACATTATCGCTTTCCAGTTTTAGGGGATCTTCACCGTTGATATTTACCTTGAACGCATCGCCGCGTAAATTATGCAATTCTTTATCCAGCATATGATAACGACCCACGTCCGTCATATAATTTTCCTGAAAATTATCGATCTTCAATGTTGGCAGGATGCCGATTAGAACGGTTTGGGCGTTATATGCGGCGGCTGCCTTGTTGGTGTTGGCAAATCCTTTTTCCGCTTCCTGCTGCATTTTGGAAAACGGTGTGCCTTTGGCCGCAACGGGTGAAAGATTATGTTCCAGATTGAATTTGTTTATTTCGTGCTGGAAAAGCGGATCATTTAAATCTGATAATATCTGCGTGTTGAGAGGGGCGGCATCACCTTTGTTGGTAACAATGCAGCTTTCGAGTTCGGCACCCAATGTTATGGGTCCTTCGCCGAACCCCGGTTTTGATAAAGCGGTTTTCAGGGCGTCCAGACTATCATAAAGCCGTTCTGAAAATTTTTTGCGATCATCGTCCGTGTAGTCGAATACTTCAATATCGCGCCCCATGCTCTGTCCTTTATATTCCGAACTTGTCAAACAATATGAAACTCCGGTTTAAGATAGACTTGAACAAGCGTTAAAAACAAGACAATAAAAGAGAATTGTTTGTAAAACCGTGGATTAGAGCGCCCGTTGCGTAACTATATTAGCGGCTTAAAGAATTTACCTTAAACGTTGGTTAAGTTTATTCAATTATTATGAAAACCGGAATTTAATCGAACCTTTCTTAAGAATGAAAAGTCAAATGTAAAGTGTGAATTAAATGATGAAAGCTTTGGGATATTATTCAAGTGCTTCCAAAGAGTTTGAAGAAAACGAATTGGAAGAAATTATTGAAACCTCTGCTCATAACAATAAGGTTTTGGACGTGACTGGCATGCTAATGTACGCAGATGGTTGCTTCTTTCAGATTATAGAAGGACCAGCCTGCGAATTAGACACACTATATGAAAAAATAAAGCATGATCATCGGCATAAAGGGATAATTACTGTAATAGACGAAGAGGTCGAGAACCGCAGCTTTCCTGATTGGTCGATGGGTGGTCTGCGACTTGACCCCGATATTCTTGACCAGAAAGAGGTTTTTGAGTTAACCCGTATGGCACTTGCAGATAAATTACCGGATACGGCGCCGCAGAAAGTCAAAATTTTTATGAAATCGTTTTATAATGCCTCGGTGCGTGACATAGAAGTGTAGCGTTTAATCAGTAAACGCTATTCATAAAGCGCGATTTCATATTCCATCTGGTCCTGCGACATGGGGAAATCTACACCATTTTTTGCATTCACAAAATCATCCGGGGCAACAAAGGCAAGGTTACTTTGCATATTCAGAGCTGTGCGCATGGAAAGTCCGGCTTTCCATGTGAGGGCAACGATAAGCGCTCCCTTTTTCTTGCTGAGGATATTGCGTACAGACTTATCGGGCAGGTTTGACATTATAATCAGGCACTGTGTGACCAATTCCCGTTGCTTGTTTTTTATCGCGTTTTGGATAAATTCATCGTCAACGACACCGCGCTCGAAAAGATCGGCCGCCTGTTCGGCAAGGGAACGTTCGTCATCACTTTCCGGGCCTTCGGCGCTTATTCTTTCTCTGACGCGAAGCAGCAGTTCCTCACCCTGGTCCGGTTCAAGATGGTTTAGGGTGATCATGCTGTCGACGAGGGAGGACGCTACGAAGGTGGCGATCCGTTTCATCGCCCGCATGGAAAGGTTTGGCCGTTTCGCAAGTGGTTCGTGCCATTCTTCAATATTCTGCGCCTGTGCTTCGTTGATAATATTGTCCAGGGTTTCTTCGCGAATTTGCGCATTTTGATTAGCTAATAGATTGGACACTGCTGGTATTTCAAGGGATGATGCGATTGCATCGCAGATATCGCCGCTTAATTCGTCCCTTTTTGCAATGGCTTCCAGTGCGCCAGTAAGGGTGGTTGCCGCAATTATTTCCTTTAGGTCAGTGTCGCTTAAGAGTGGCGAATATTCAAGAATTGGCGCGCATACCGATAAAATTTCATCATTCGCCAGTTTGCGTGCGATATGTTTTGGGATTGAATTGGATGATTTTAATTCTTCGGCCAGAATCTGTCTGACGGACGGCAATTGATCACTGGCGAGGATTTCAATCATTTCAAGCGCTTTGTCTCGTATCTGGGCGGTACCGTCTTCTGAAATATTGGGGAAGAAGCGCGCTATTTTACGGGCAAGTTCCTGTTTGACTTCTTCGCATTCATCGTTGGACAGTATTTTGTCTGCCTGAATGGGGGTATTTGAATTGCTGGCAACTTTCTTACGAATTTCAGTATTTTCATCTTCTGCCAGGTAATAAAGAACTTCCTGCGGTGTGCTGTCCTGGCCAGCCAGGATCATTTTGTCGTTTGTTTTCTTGGCTTCAAGTGCGCTACGTGCTTCCTCATAGGACGACAACTGTTTCGCGCGATTATCTTTATTTTTAAAAATGTTCAATATCATTGGTCTTATCCGGCCCTTTATTTACTCAGTAACTTTAGCGCAATTTTCTTTCGTTTGGTTTAACACGACATGCGATTTGCCATTTCTTTTGACCTTGTAGAGCGCGTCATCCGCGAGTTCCATCAATTTTTCCAATGAATCGTTGCTGCTTGGAGCGCTCATTGCGATGCCGATTGACAAGGACAAAGGATTATTTCTGTCATCGGCCACTTCCTTTAGTTCATCATTACAGTCGAGAATTCTGTTTGCCTGGCTTAATGCGCTTTTTTCATCGACATTTTCCAGCCACACTGCAAATTCGTCACCACCAAGCCGACTGCAAAAATCTTCAGTACGGATATTTTTTTTCAGAATTTGTGCCAGTTTCTGCAAAACCCTGTCACCAACTGCGTGGCCGAAGCCGTCATTGATCTGTTTGAAATTATCAACGTCAATGTAAAGCAGGGCACAGGAATTTCTTTTTCTTTTCTTAATAAGAAGTCGCTTGTTTGCTTTCTCCACAAATGCACGACGATTGAACAGAGAGGTCAGTTCATCTGTGTTGGAAAGTTTTTCCAATTCTTCATAATTTTTTATCTGTTCCAGTGCGATACCCAGATGACTTACGATTCCAAGAAACAAGGCTTTTTCATCCTTGTTCCAGCTTTTGCGTTCATCATCCATTAAAACATATATGGCACCGTTTATTTCATTATGGTGCCTGGAGATTCCAATCAGAACAGTTTGATCATCTATTATTTCTTCAGAAAAAGAGGGGGGATTTTCGTCATTTGAATTTTCACAAATTGATACTGCCCGTTTGCTGACTTTGTCAAACAGGGAGATATCTGAAATTTCACCGCTGTGTGCTTTTAGTTCTGTGGCATAGGAATTTTTATCGGTTCTGTGTATCCGCGTGATATAGCAGCTTTTCGCGGTCACACCTTCAAGCGTGGCGTTTGCTGTTGTTGAAAGGATTTTTGACGGGTCGATTTCATCGCGAATAGTGGAAATTATTTTTCTAAGTACATGTTCACTTTTGCGAATGCGTCGAAGTGCGGATTCACGTTCTTTCTTTTCCGTTATGTCGCGACATACTCCCCTTGCCCCCTGCCAGGTCGAATTATTATCAATGATCGGATTGGCCGAAACTTGAACACAGGCGAATGACGCATCACTTCGCTCTAGCCAGATTTCAACATCATTTATCGCGTCAAGGGTATCAAATGGATTTAAACCGTCCTGTCCAAGGATCAGGTCCGCCGCCTTTTTGTCGTTAAGTTCGTATGCTGTGTATCCAAGGATACCGTTGGGGGAAACATATTTGAAACGTCCCTTGTTGTCGGTTTCCCAGGCGAAGTCGGTTGAACAGGCAACCAGATCTTTAAACATCTGGCGTGACTGCACGAGTGCCTTTGTCAGATGTTGCTCCACGGTAATGTCCTTACCGAATAAGAGCACTCGTGTTTTGTTTTCATTTTCTGATTTGATCGGGAAAGCGAATAAATCATAGTGGCGGCTGCCGGTTTCATCATCCAGTGTTATTTTCCGATTTTCCGGACAGTTATTTGTCAGGCACCGAATGATAATTCCGTGAATGACCGGGTTTCTGTCCTGAAAGGCAGCTACAAGATTTTCGGCGTAGATATTTTTGTCAATTATGTTGAGCGACTCGTCTGCGATCAGGGCCGGACCGCAAAGATTTTCGATTAAATCACGATCTATTAAAATTTCTTCGCGGGAGCGGTCGGTATTTTTTTCTTTCTCTGCAGCGCCGGTGCGTTTGAGGATACTTGCAATATTACTGTCCATGGTGCCCAAAATCGATAAAATTGTTACTAATACTTCATAAAATTCAATAGAAATTAATGTAGCTATTTTGTATTAACATTTAGTTTACGAAATGATGGCGGATGGCTCTAAATGCTTAACAATGAAACGATGAATGAATTAAATCTTGAAGACATAGACTATTGGATATTTGATTTGGATAATACGCTCTATCCATGTGAAGCCAATCTGTTCACACAGGTTGATCATAAAATGGGTCTTTTTATTCAGGATATGTTTGATGTGTCCTATGATGACGCAAAGAAGCGACAGAAAAATTTCTTCTTGAAACACGGCACAACGCTTAGAGGGTTGATGACCGAGCACGGGATCGAGCCATATGACTATCTCAAATTTGTACATGATATTGATTTTTCAGTATTAAATGTGGATGAGATACTTAATGATGCCATAGGAAAATTACCCGGTGAGAAATATATCTATACCAATGCATCAACGGATTATGCGGGCAACGTTCTGGCTCATATCGGACTTGACGGATGTTTCAAGGATATATTTGATATTCATGATGCGGACTTCCGGCCAAAACCTGATATGCGTAGCTATCATAAAATGATCGAAAAATTTGGCGTGAATCCGAAAAAATCAATTATGGTAGAAGATATCGCCGCAAACTTAAACCCGGCCGCAGAACTTGGTATGGCGACGGTCTGGGTGCGAACAGATACGCATTGGGGTGATAAGGGACATAATGGCGATAATATAGACCATGTTGCGGCTAATCTTTCGCAATGGTTGGAAAATATAACCCGGCATATTGAATAGCTTTCAGAATAGCTTGACAGTCGGTCCATTGCCGATATGTTCACCACGTAATAATTAACTTGTAAAAGGAATGGATTATGCCAGATACGTCTTTGGAAAATACCATTAATCAGGCATGGGAAAATAACGCCAGCCTTAACACCACAACACAGGGTGAAATAAGGGAAGCCGTAGACGAGGCCCTTAGCATGCTTGATTGCGGCAAGGCTCGTGTCGCGTCGAAAGAAAGTGGCAGTTGGGTCGTGCATCAGTGGCTAAAAAAAGCGGTACTGCTTTCATTTCGTCTGAATGGAATGAAAAAAATTGCCGGCGGCCCTGGCGATGATAGCGGGTGGTATGACAAGGTGCCATCAAAATTTGAAGGTTGGGGACAGGAAGAATTTGATAAGGCCGGATTTCGTGCTGTACCAAGTGCCGTTGTCCGACATTCCGCATATATCGCCCCCAATGTCGTATTGATGCCGTCTTTTGTAAATCTTGGTGCCTTTGTAGATGAGGGTGCGATGATTGATACATGGGCGACCATCGGGTCCTGCGCGCAGATCGGAAAGAATGTTCATATTTCAGGCGGTGTCGGGATCGGGGGGGTATTGGAGCCGTTACAGGCGGGCCCCGTTATCATCGAAGACAATTGTTTTATCGGTGCCCGTTCCGAAGTCGCAGAAGGCGTTGTGGTTGAAGAAGGTGCCGTTTTAAGTATGGGTGTCTTTATCGGCGCATCTACCAAAATAATTGACCGGGAGACTGGCGAGATTTTTATTGGCCGCGTGCCAGCATACAGTGTTGTCGTTCCGGGCACGCTGCCGGGAAAACCGATGGCGGACGGGACAATAGGGCCGGGGTTATATGCGGCGGTTATTGTAAAGCGTGTTGATGAGCGAACCCGATCAAAAACGTCCATTAACGATCTTTTGAGAGATTAGATTGTGATTATTGATCCTGTCGAGCTGACCAAAGAGCTTGTGCGCTGTCAGAGCGTAACGCCAAAAGATGCGGGGGCCCTAAACACATTGCAGGCGGTGCTTGAAAAAATAGGGTTTAAATGCACAAGGCTTCCCTTTAAAGAACGGGGCACGGCAGATGTTGACAACCTTTATGCCCGGTTGGGGGTAAATGGTCCTCACTTTTGCTACGCTGGCCACACAGATGTTGTCCCGCCGGGCGATACGTCCGACTGGGATTACCCACCGTTTGGCGCAGAAGTTGATGATGGCGTTCTTTATGGACGCGGTGCCAGTGATATGAAGGGCGGGATTGCGTCTTTTGTGGCGGCGGTTTCGGAAATCGGAGAATTTGACGGCACCATAAGTTTGCTCATAACAGGTGATGAGGAAGGCCCGGCCATAAATGGCACGGTCAAGATGCTGGAGTGGTTAAATGATAACGGGGATATTCCGGATATTTGCATTGTCGGGGAGCCGACGAATGTCAATGAAGTAGGTGATATGGCAAAAATTGGCCGCCGCGGAAGCATAACCGGGGAGCTTACGGTACACGGCGCACAGGGGCATGTGGCGTATCCGCATCTTGCCGATAACCCGATCCCGCGGCTGATTAAAATCCTTGATAAATTTACCAGGCTGGAGCTGGACAAGGGCAACGATTATTTTCAACCAAGTAATCTTGAGATAACAACCATTGATGTCGGCAATCCGGCGTCAAATGTTATTCCGATGGACGCGTCGGCAAAATTTAACATTCGTTTTAATAATGAACATACACCGGACGGGTTGATCAACTGGATCACGGATGTGTGTGAGGATGTTGCCGGTGATTATACGCTTGATGTGAATGTTTCGGGAGACGCGTTTCTGACGTCAAAGGGAGCGCTTAGTGACTTGATAACAGATGCTGTATATGCGGTTACCGGCAAAAATGTTGAACTGAGCACATCCGGCGGCACGTCGGACGCAAGATTTATAAAAAACTATTGTCCAGTGGCTGAATTTGGCCTTATTAATAAAACCATACACAAAGTGAATGAGTGTGTGGAAATTAATGATTTGTTGATCCTGCGCGATGTGTATTCTCATATGTTAAAGACATATTTTAAAAAATGAAGAAGCGTGATGACCGACGATAATCAAATTTCCCTACCAACTTATATTCAACGTTCACTGCTTGGTGCCTGGAAGTTGGTGCAGGTTAACCCCAAAGCTATGGATTATCTGGATATTTCATCTGATGGGTTTTGGAAAAGCTTTTGGGCGATTGCCGTTATGATTCCGGTTTTTATATTAAAGGGTATCAATGACTCCAAGTCGGGATTACCGCAGCCGATTGTGTCGGAAAGTTTATATGTTTTGACCGCTTTGCCGATGACGGCGTTGGTTATGTATTATTTTACACGGTTCATGAAGATCAGTGAGAATTATGTACCAATGGTTATTGCCTATAACTGGCTTAATGCACTCACCGTGAATATCATTATTATTGCAGGGTTGATTCTTAATCTTATTGCGCCGGAGAGCCAGGTATCAGGCATTATCCAGCTAATGCTGGGATTTTATTTTGGTCTTTATGTGGTGTGGTTCATGTTTAAAACATCACTAGTGATAAGTGGAATGCTGGCTATAGGGGTGGTGATATTTGAAAATTTATTAAATTCGACCTATCAGGTCATTCTGATGAAGATACTTGACCCCGAAGCCTTCGACTTTATGTTTGCGGCCGTTAATAATCAACCTTCATAAAATAAAGCCCGTCCGGGGGCGCGTTATAGCCGAGCGCGTTTCTGTCCGTTGCTTCCAGAGCATTTTTCATATCCTGTTTGCCCCATTTTCCTTTTCCCACATAATAAAGGCAACCGACCATGGAGCGGACCTGATGATGCAGGTAGGATATGGCACTGGTATCAATGTAAATATTTTCCCCGTCACGGGAAACATCAAGTTTTTCCAACGTTTTCAAGGGCGATTTTGACTGGCACTGCACGCTTCTGAAGGTTGTGAAATCATGCTTGCCGATCAAAAGCTGTGCGGCATCATGCATGACGTTAACATCAAGAGGTTCTTTAATTTGCCAAGCTTTTCCACGCTGCAGGCTTAGTTTCGCACGCCTGTTGATGATGTGATAACGGTAATATCTTTTTTTGGCTGAAAACCGCGCGTGAAAATCGTTGTCCACTTTTTCAGCGTTTAATATGGATATGGGGGCCTTTTTCAAATGATAGTTAAGTGCATCCATCAGTTTAAAGGCTTCGATATCGCGCGGGATATCCACATGTGCGACCATCCCGAGTGCATGGACCCCGGCGTCAGTTCGCCCGGCGGCATGGAAGCGACATTCGGTCTGACAAAAACCGAAGGCGGCTTTTTCAAGTTCGGCCTGTATGCTTGGGGCATTTTCCTGTAACTGCCACCCGCGGTAGTCGGTGCCATCATATTCAATGGTAAGCTTAAATCGTTGCGGGCCGGTCATGAGAATTTTGCGCCCATCGCCACGTCAAAACCATTCATAAGCGCCGCTATATCCATTGGTCCCTTTCCGGCGCGCTGTGCGATTTTGGCGGAGATGGCACCATCACCACAGGCAATAACCAGCGGCTCACCGATTTTCTCGCCTGCCGTGCCCGACTGATTTGTGATTTCAGCTTTTAATATCTTGAGGCGTTCCCCGTTCACTTCGCTCCATGCGCCCGGGAAGGGGGACAGTCCGTGAATGTGGTTTTTCACGTCTGTTGCGGATTCTGACCAATCAATGTGTGCCTCGGCCTTATCGATTTTTTTGGCGTAGGTTACCCCTTCTTCCGGCTGTTTGATTGCTTTTCTATCCGGTAACGTTTCAAGGGCTTCGACGATCGCCTTTGCCCCAAGAATGCTTAATTTGTCATGCAAGGTTCCGGTTGTATCATCAGCAGCAATGGGGATGCGCTTTTCAAGCAGAACCGGGCCGGTATCAAGCCCCGCTTCCATTTGCATGATGCTTATACCTGTTTCCTTATCCCCTGACATAACTGCACGGTGGATCGGGGCCGCCCCACGCCAACGCGGAAGGAGGGAGGCATGAATGTTCAGACAGCCATATTTGGGGGCATCAAGGATTGCCCGCGGCAGCAATAATCCGTATGCGACAACTACCGCTACATCAAGATTTAGTTCTTTAAAATCGTCGATATCTTTTTTGTCTTTAAAATTAAGGGGATTACGGACCTTGAGGCCATTTTCCTCTGCAAAGGCGTGGACAGCGGAGGGGCGTTCCTTCTTTCCGCGTCCTGCACGGCTTGGGGGCTGGGAATAAACAGCGGCAATTTCATGGCCCGCGCTTAGAAGTGCGCGAAGTGCGCCAACCGAAAAATCAGGCGTTCCCATGAAAGCTATACGCATTGGTTATTCCCTATTTTTCGTTTTCTTTCACAAACTTTTTCACTTTACGGACATACATTCCGCGCTTGATTTTGGAAAGGTAGTCGATGAAGACAACACCGTTTAAATGGTCCATTTCATGCTGAACGCATGTTGCCAGAAGTCCGTCTGCATGGATTTCTTTTTCCATGCCGTCATAATCAATAAATTTCACTTTGCATTCCGCGGGTCGTTCAATATCGGCATATTGTTCGGGGATTGAAAGACAACCTTCGTTATAGATATTCATTTCTTCCGATGTCCAAGTGATCTCCGGGTTGATAAAATATTTCGGGTCCGGGTCTTCTCCTTCCGGTGCGATATCAATCACAAGGATACGTTTAAGCTGACCGACCTGTACCGCGGCAAGGCCAATACCGGGCGCCGCATACATGGTTTCAAGCATGTCATCCATGAATGCGCGTAATTTGTCATCAACCTTATCGACTGGCTTCGATACTTTTTTAAGCAGCGGGTCTGGAACTGTAACAATCGGTAAAATAGCCATAATTTTTTTATCTTATCCTTTTAATCTTACAAATGGTAGGTAATATGTGTTGAGTGTAACGTCAAGGTTTAAGCAGCAAAGGGAGCGCAGTTTGGCAGATATGGATCAAAATATGGTGATATTGTTCGGTTTGGGCGGCATTGCTGTTTTATTGCTTATTTTGATGGTGATGCTGTTTTTTCGTGGTCGAAATCAAAGTGATGCGCAATCGCAATCTGCGGTATTTTACGAGGAACAGATCTATAAAATCATGCAAGCCAATGCGACCCTTGAAGGCCGTATTGCACAAATGAGCCAGGTCAATGCCCAGGCCCAGGAAGAAATGAAGCGGACAATGCATGAACGGCTTGATGCGGTGAGCAAACGGGTCGGTGAAAGCCTTGAGAAAACGGGTGAAAAAACAGGTGAAAGCCTTGAAAAACTGAAAGAACGCCTCGCGGTTATTGATGAAGCGCAGAAAAATATTACTGATCTTTCAGGGCAAATGGTGGGGCTTCAGGATATATTGTCAAATAAGCAGGCGCGGGGTGCCTTTGGGGAAATACAGCTTAATGATCTGGTTTCGTCGATCCTGCCGCCAAATGCCTATGAATTTCAGTCGCACATGGAAAATGGCCGCCGTGCGGATTGTCTGATAAAACTTCCAAATCCGCCGGGATCGATTGTTGTTGATGCGAAATTTCCGCTCGAAAGTTATCACCTTCTTCATAATGCTGAAAATGAAACGGAATTTAAAAAGGCACAGTCACTTTTCAGGGCGGACATACTGAAACATGTAAAAGATATTGCCGAAAAATATATTATTAACGGGGTTACGGCAGAATCGGCGTTGATGTTTCTGCCGTCAGAAGCGGTTTATGCTGAACTGCACAGCAGTTTTTCCGATGTGGTGGAAAAATCCTACCGGGCGAAAGTCTGGATTGTCAGCCCAACCACATTGATGGCGACGCTCAATACGGTTCGGGCGGTCCTTAAGGACGCGCGCATGAGGGAACAGGCCGGGATTATTCAAAAACATGTTACAACCCTGCTTGATGATGTTGAGCGGCTGGATGATCGCGTCGGGAGTTTACGAAAACATTTCAATCAGGCCGAAAAAGACATTGATCTGATCACTACATCTTCGCGCAAAATAACGTCCAAAGTCGATAGCATTGAAAAAATTCAGATGGAAGAAGAGGACAGCGTAGAAGAGGCTATAGAGCCAAAAGGGACACCACAAATCAAATTATTGGTGGATTAAGGTCTTGGCCATCATTTGGACACGCTCCTGATATAGCTTGACATCCATTATGTCTTTTGATTCTTTAGACGCTATGAAAAGCAAACTGATCATAGCGGGCATTATTGTTGCGGTCGCGGGATGCGCGTCAACACCGCCAAAGAATGTCGCCAACAGCTGTTCAATTCTTGATGAAAAGGGTGGCTGGTATAAGGCGACAAAAAAGGTGCGTGAAAAATATGGAACACCCATTCATGTGCAACTGGCCATTATTCGTCAGGAAAGCGGATTTAAACATGATGCCAAGCCCGGTCGAAACTATCTTCTATGGGTAATCCCGTGGGGTCGGAAATCATCGGCCTATGGTTACGCACAGGTAAAGGACAGCACCTGGGACTGGTACAGGGAGCAAACGGGGAACCACGGGGCCGACCGTGACCGGTTTGATGACGCTGCCGATTTTGTCGGCTGGTACAGCAACATAAGCCAGCGTACATTGGGGATATCAAAATGGGATGCCTATAACCAGTATCTGGCTTATCATGAAGGACACGGCGGCTTTAAACGCCGCACGTATTTAAAGAAAAAATGGCTGATGGCGGTGGCTAAAAAAGTGGAAGGTTATGCTGCGCAATATGCCGCGCAGCTTCAGGCCTGCGAAGATGATCTGGACAGTGGCTTTTCACTCTGGCCGTTCTAGAAAATTATCTAATTAAAATTACGGCATAATTTGGCCTTAATTTTAAGTAAGACTATGATCGAGTCATAATCAACTTAGAAAAACCCATTTTATGTTGAAAATTCGGGCTGGTGCTAGTTTGCTGTACCAGCCCTTTTTTATTTAATACCCTTCCGGCCAGGGGAAAATATCATCTGGACGGGGGACGCTAATGTCAATTTGTGTACCGCGGGCCATGACGAATGTCGGGTTTAAAAGGGTTGCTATGTCCTCAAGCGGGTTGTTGCGTGCGGCGATTATGTCGGCGTCTTTTCCCGCTTCGATGGTGCCGGTCACTTCGGTTAAATCCATTAGGTCGGCGGCGTTTACGGTCGCGGCTTGCAATACGGCGTTTTCCGGCATTCCGGCTTCTTTCATCAGCACCAGTTCATAAGCATTGGTACCATGATCATTGACACCGGCGTCTGTGCCGAATGCGATTTTTACACCCTTATCATAGGCCATTTTCAGGGCGTTTTTCATAATCGGGCCGACTTCAAGTGCTTTTTGCCGTACGGCAGGAATGAAGAAATTCGGTCGTTCCTTTGCGATCCGTTCAACTGTGTGACCGGCGATGAGTGTCGGGACCAGATAGGCCCCGGTTTCCAGGAACAGTTCAGCCGTCCCTTCATCAAGGTAGGAACCATGTTCGATGGAATCGACACCAGCGCGCAGTGCGGCTTCAAGTCCGGCTTTGCCGTGGGCGTGTGCGGCGACCTTACGGCCCATGGCGTGTGCGGCTTGTACCAGTGCTATTTGCTCTTCGTCGGTAAATTGCTGATCGGTGCCGGTTGCGGTTTTGCTGAGCACGCCGCCGGTCGCAACATATTTGATGTGATCGGCGCCATATTTGATTTGTGTGCGTACCGCTTTACGGCATTCGGTTATGCCATCACAAACGCCTGAATGCGGGTGGGGAAATATATCGTCGCGAAAGCCGCCACCATCGCCGTGCCCCCCGGTTGGTGATATGGTTTGTCCGGCTGCTTTAATGCGGGGGCCCATGACAATATCCTGATTGATGGCGTCCCGAAGCGCGAAGATAGCGTTTCGGTCTGCGCCGACGTTTCGGATCGTTGTAAAGCCCGCCCGCAGAGTGCGCATGCCAAACTGTACGCCCATCAGGGTGCTGAGCTGTGATGACCGTGTGACGCGCACTTCACGGCCATTTGGTTCCTGCTGTCCTAAAATATGTGTATGGGTGTCAATAAGGCCGGGCATGACAAAGTGGTTTTTCAAATCAATTATCACCGCGTCATCGGCGCCATCGACGTCGGAGGCATTGATATATCCGTCGCGGACTTCAACGATCTGTTTGTTTTTGATGACTATGCTTTGCTGTGATTTGGCGTTTTCCCGCGCGTCGGCAAGCAGTGTTCCTGCGTGGATTATTTTCCAATTGTCTGCGGCGTGTGTTGCCAAAGTCGTTGCAATAATCATAACTGTCGCAAGCAGCGATCTTTTTATCATTTCAGTCTCCCGATTTTGATTCCGTTTTTTAAAAGGTTATCCGATATTTTTATGATTTACCATAGCCCCCACCACCGGGTGTTTTGATAATAAATATATCACCCTTTTTAACCTTTGTTTCTGCGGAACTTTCCAGTATTTCAATGTTGCCATCGGCGCGTTGAATCCAGTTTTCACCGCGTGAGGCATCTTCGCCGCCAGCCAGCCCCATTGGCGCGATCACCCTATTATTTGAAATTATCGCCGCCTGCATATCTTTTAAAAACTGAATGCGGCGCTCCACACCATTGCCACCGGAAAATTTTCCCCTGCCGCCGCTATTTTCGCGGATTTTGAATTCCTTGACCAATACGGGGTAGCGCCATTCAAGCACTTCGGGATCCGTCATGCGGCTGTTTGTCATATGGGTCTGAATGGCGCTGGCGCCGTTATTTTTACCTGTTGCGCCCATGCCGCCGGCAACGGTTTCATAATATTGGATTTCATCATCACCGAATGTGAAGTTATTCATTGTACCCTGTGATGCGGCCATCGCCCCGAACGCCAGAAACAGGCAATTGACAATGGCCTGCGATGTTTCGACATTTCCGGCCACAACAGCAGACGGGTAGGACGGGTTTAAAAAGGATTTTTCAGGGACGATAATTTTGACCGGTGTCAGGCACCCCTGATTAAGGGGAATGTCATCATCTACCAGACAGCGAAACACATAAAGCACTGCGGCATAACATATGGCGAGCGGGGCATTGAAATTGCTTTTAAGTTCCGGGCTTGTCCCGGTGAAATCAATGGTTGCGCTGCGTGCGCGCTTGTCGATGGTTACCTTGCCACGAATATGCGCGCCGTTGTCAAGCGGGTAGTCAAATGTTGTGTCACTCAATTTATGAATAACGCGTCTTACCGCTTCTTCGGCGTTATTCTGAACATGGGACATATAGGCGCTGACGGTGTCAGTGCCATATTGTTCTGTTATGCGGTTAAGTTCATGAAGTCCCTTATTATTTGCGGCGATTTGTCCTTTAAGGTCGGCAATATTCTGTTCGGGGTTTCGCGCGGGATAATCACCGGCTGTTAAGGCTCGAATAAGTTCCGTTTCTTTGAACGCTCCTTGTTCGACAAGCAAAAAGTCATCAAATAGAATGCCCTCTTCATCGATATTTCTTGACATGGGGGGCATTGATCCCGGTGAAATACCGCCGATGTCGGCGTGATGGCCCCGTGTGGCAACATAATAAGATGGCTGGTCAGAATTTTTATCAAACCACGGTGATATGACGGTGATATCAGGCAGATGCGTTCCGCCATTATAAGGGTCATTCAACATATAAACGTCGCCCTTTTTCATGGTTCCCTGACGGTTTTCCATAATCGTTTTAATACTGCGTCCCATGGAACCAAGATGCACCGGCATGTGCGGTGCGTTGGCGACGAGATTTCCTTCGATATCAAATAATGCGCAGGAGAAATCCAGCCGTTCTTTCATGTTGACTGAATGAGCAACATTTTCGAGCACAGCACCCATCTGCTCCGCAACGGACATGAAAAGGTTATTGAATATTTCAAGTTGAATGGGATCGACTTTGGTGCCGATGGCATGTGTTCTGTCGAGCTCTTCTTCCCGTTCAAAAATAAGATTATTTTGCGGGTCAGTGCTGGCAACCCACCCCTGTTCCAGATAGTTAGTGCCGTGGTCTTCACGGATGATGGCGGGGCCGGTTAATTTTTTAATGCTTGAGTTAAGTTCATCGCGGTGGATTATGGTTGCCTGCTGCCATTTGCCGTTTCGGTATAGTTTTTTCCTCTCGACCTTATGCTTCGATACCGACTTTTGCGGGGCTGGTTTTAAATCGGCGGCACCGCCAAATGCTTCGACGTGAATTTTTTCAACGATGAGCGCTTTATCAGGCGAAATGAACCCGAACTGCTGCTGATGCAGACTTTCAAATTGTTCTTTTGCCTGTTGAACATTGTTTGCATCGACTTCAATGGTACTGTCACTGCCACTATATTTAACATGCAGTTTTTCCAGAAACTGAATTTCTTCAACTTCCTGCGATTTTAATAACGCTTCGGTTTCCGACTTTAATGATGCTACGGCCTGCTCGAATTCATGCTCATTTTCAGGATTGAGGGGTATTTCTATTGTTTGCTCTTTTATTGACCGCAAATCAGCAAGGCCCATACCATATGCGCTTAATACACCTGCGAAAGGATGAAGAAATATTCTTTTCATTCCCAGATGATCGGCAATTTTACATGCGTGTTGCCCACCGGCACCACCAAAACTTACCAGTGTATAATTACGAACATCATATCCTTTTTCCGTGGATATTTTTTTTATGGCAGCAGCCATATTTTCGACGGCGATTTCCAGAAAGCCTTCGGCAATTTCTTCAATGCTATTTTTGCCTTTTATATTTTTTGCAAGCGACTTAAATTTTTCCTCGACGATATTTTTATCAAGAGGCAAGTCCGCATTTTTACCGAAGGTATCCGGAAAATATTCAGGACTTATAAAACCAAGTAATAAATTGCAGTCTGTTACCGTCAGGGGGCCACCGTTTCGATAGCTGGCTGGTCCCGGGTCGGCACCGGCGCTTTCGGGGCCGACGCGAAAGCGGCTTCCGTCATATTGCACGATAGAGCCACCACCCGCGGCAACGGTGTGGACGTTCATCATCGGTGTGCGCATGCGAACGCCAGCGACCACAGTTTCGTATTTGCGTTCAAATTCGCCGTTGAAATGGCTGACGTCAGTGGAGGTGCCACCCATGTCAAACCCGATTATTTTATCATACCCTGATAACGCCGCCGTTTTAACCGCACCGACGATGCCGCCAGCGGGGCCGGAAAGAATGGCGTCTTTGCCCTGAAAATATAGAGCGTCGGCCAACCCGCCGTTGGATTGCATAAAGTAAAGCCGGGTTCCCTCCAGATCATTTTGGATCTGGTCGATATACCGGCGTAAAATAGGGCTGAGGTAGGCATCAACAACTGTCGTATCACCCCGACCTACGAGCTTCATCAGGGGGCTGACTTCGTGGCCGGTTGAAATTTGATTAAACCCTATTTCTGTGGCGAGTGCCGCCAGTTTTTTTTCATGACCCGGGTTTTTATACCCATGCATCGTAATGATTGCGATGGATGTGATGCCGCTGTGAAATGCCCTGATCATTTCTTTTTTTATGCTATCAGTATCGAGTGGTGTCAACACGTCGCCCTGAGGGCCAATTCTTTCGTCAATTTCAATTACTTTTTCGTAAAGTTGTTCGGGCAGTATTACATTCAAATCAAAAAGGTTGGGCCTTGTCTGATAACCGATTTTAAGCGCGTCCCGAAACCCTTTAGTGATCAGCAGTAAGGTACGCTCGCCCTTTCGTTCAAGAAGGGCGTTGGTCGCAACCGTTGTTCCCATCTTTACAGATTGTATCTGTTCGCTTTTAATTTTGTCATCTGCGTTGATACCCATAAGAATACGGATTGCCGCCAATGCTGCATCATCATATCTGGCTTTATTCTCGGAAAGTAGTTTAAGCGATGTGATATCGCCAAGCGGGCTTTGGGCGACGACGTCGGTGAATGTACCCCCGCGATCTATCCAGAACTGCCACTTGTTCATTTGTTATAATCCCAATGCGTATTTTATTATGGTTAATAGGACGTGATACCATGATTATTCAGATAACAAAATATCGAATATGTATGCGGTGGGTTAATTTATAAAGCATGTTATTTCCTATTCGTCGCGGATTTTGGTTGAACTGTCTATTTTTATGTGACTTGTTACGGATAACATTTATGATGGTCTCTCAGGTTTAATATTTAATAGATTTTTTAAGGAATTATTTCGATGTCCATATGGGGTACAATTTTGGGTGGTGCTGCGGGGTTTGCACTCGGTGGGCCAATTGGGGCTCTGCTCGGAGGTGCGGCGGCCCATTTTGCAGGAAAAGCATCGCGCGAGAAAATTGGAAATTCTGCGCAGGAGGCAATATTTGCGGCCGGCTTTATAGCCCTTTGTGCCAAGATGGCCAAGGCGGATGGTGTTGTCACCAGGGACGAGATTAATGTGTTTAAAAAATCGTTTCATGTGCCGCCAAGCGAAGCAAAAAAGGTTGGCTGGTTTTTTGATATGGCCAAAAAGGAAGTTGACGGGTATGAAGCGTATGCCATGCAGTTATACCGCCAATTTCGGGGACAACCCGCCGTACTGGAACAGGTCATTGATTTATTGTTCCACATCGCCATGGCAGATGGTGTAATGCATCCGGCAGAGATGAATTATCTTCATGAAGTTGCGCGAATTTTCAGAATTTCTGAAGCGGAATTTTCGCGCATTCGTGAAGGGCATATGGGTCCGGATCAAAGTGATCCCTATACTGTTTTAGGCCTTAAACATGATGCTTCCGACAAAGAAGTCAGATCAGCGTACCGCAAGTTAATCAAAGAGCATCACCCCGATCTTCTGATGGCGCAGGGGGTGCCGGAGGAACTTATTGATGTTGCCAACGACAAGTTAGCGGCCATTAATGATGCTTATGATAAAATTGCTAAAATACGTGGCATCAATTAGAGGACGTCAATCATCATGCCTCTCAGATACGTATTGTTTGGATTTTTTGTTTGCCTGATTTGGGGGGTGAATTTTGCCGTCATGAAAATTGGGTTGATGCAACTTGATCCTTATCTTTTTGGTCTCATACGGTTTTCAATTGTTTTGATAATTTTATTACCGTGGCTTCGTATAGTGCCAGGGGCGATGCTTAAACTGTTTTTGCTGGGTAATCTGATCGGCGGATTTCAATTTGCCCTCGTGTTCCTTGGCATGGATTTAACAAATCATGTATCGGCAATGTCTGTTGTCGTGCAGATGAATATCCCTATTTCACTTTTGCTTGCGCATTTTTTCCTTGATGAAAGAATGAGTTATTGGCGGACCAGCGGCGTGATTGTATCTTTCATCGGTGTGATCATTATTACGTTGGAGCCGGAAATACTTGAGGAAGGGATTGTGGTAATCATAATATTGGCAGCAACAACCCTTTATTCAGTTGGTGTTATTTTGATGCGTAAAATCAAGTCAGTTCCGGTATTTCTGACACAGGCATGGATTTCTTTCTATAGTGTTCCAGCATTTATTATTATGACGCTTATTTTTGAAGAAAACCAGATTGAGCAGCTTAGAAATATCGATCTCGTCGGCATATCAATGGTGCTTTATACATCCATTCTTTCAACAATCGTTGGATATGGGGGCATAAATTTTCTATTACGAAAATTCCCGGTGACCCTGATTTCACCCTTTATGGTCAGTGTGCCTGTTTTTGCTACGGTTTCGTCCGTCGTTTTCCTTGGGGAAACACTGTCTGCTAAATTCCTGATTGGAGCAATGGTAACCTTAAGCGGATTGGGTATTATTCACTATCGTGACTGGCAATTAAAACGCAGAGCGAGGATTGCGCCGCTATGATCAACCACCCATCGCCAAATTTCGATGCGAGAAAGGATGGACGGATAAAATATCTTATCCTTCATTATACGGGCATGGCGACAGGGCAAGAGGCACTGGACAGGCTATGTGATGCAGAAGCTGCGGTAAGTGCTCATTATCTTATTGAAGAGGACGGCAGGGTTTTTTCCCTTGTTGATGAGGAAATGCGGGCATGGCATGCGGGCGTTTCCAAATGGGAGGATGACGTTGACATTAATGATTTGTCTGTTGGTATAGAAATTGTCAATACGGGGCATCCCTATCCGGGATATGAAAGCGTATATAAGCCATTCACAGAAAAGCAAATGCAGGCGTTAATACCGTTGGCACAATCGATTGTGAAAAGACACGAGATCAAGGCATGTCATGTGGTTGGCCACAGCGATGTTGCATGGCGGCGAAAAATTGATCCGGGAGAACTGTTCGATTGGAAACGGTTGTCGGAAGAGGGGGTGGGACTATGGCCGAGGAAGCAAACATCCACTGGTGACGAAGAAGTAAATCTAGATATATTTATGAATAGATTGTCGCAATACGGCTATGATACCGAAGGATGGAAAGAAGATGCGACGCAGTTGATTTCCGCTTTTCAGCGTCATTTTCGACCACAGGATTTTAGCGGAAAGCCTGATGCTGAAACCTTTTTTATTTTAGAAGATCTACTGAAGCAAAAAGCTAATTGATAACGGGCTTAAGATCGTTGGCCGTATGACGAGAGTTTGCTTTATCCGGCACCAGACCTTCCGGTAGCGGATCAATTAGATCACCCGTATTGGGGCCGGCAGGACCAACTTTGATTAAAGCGGCCTGTTCTCCACAGGCCGATAATGAAACAACGGTTAATATTGCTATAATAATTTTTAATAGCGGGGTTTTTCTATTCATTTACGTATCTTTGTCCGATGTTCAAAATTTGTCTCAATTTGCCCGAGAACTTGGCCAAATGCCAGAAAAAAAACAACTATTATTGATATTTTGGTAACTTTATTAATTTATGATGATTTTGTTTGGGATTTAGGTCAGACCAATTGGTGTGGATAGAGCTTAATATGGAATCGAAGAAAAAAGCTGTTAAAAGAACCAAGGCCGCGAATAAAAATAACGTTCGCCGAGAGATCCAGTTGCTGCGGTCGCATAAGAGGCGCACGGTTGTCTGGCCAGCTGTTCTTATCGTCAATGAGTTTGAATTTAAATGTACTCTATATGATATTTCCCTAGGGGGAGTGCGAATTAAACTTGATTTACCACTCGCTACGGGTGCGCAGGTTAAAATCAAAATCAAAAACCTAGATTTTATTGATGCATTGGTGTCATGGCATGCGGAAGCTTTTGTTGGTCTAAGATTTACTGATGATGTTGAGGTTGTCAAAGGTATTTTGGGTGACCATGCCCACAATCTGGATTAGATAAAACAAATAGAATTCTTGCATTTTTTCAATCAATTGAGTTAGTTTGCAGTTGTCAGATGGCTGGAAGACCGCTGCTGCACTATGTGTGGGAGAGGAAAGTCCGGGCACCACGGAAGAACGGTGCTGGTTAACGGCCAGCGAAGGTGACTTCAGGGAAAGTGCCACAGAAAGCAAACCGCCTATATGGTAAGGGTGAAAGGGTGCGGTAAGAGCGCACCGCCCTTCTGGTGACAGGAGGGGCATGGTAAACCCCACCGGGTGCAAGATCAAATAGGAACGACTGGCTTCGGCCGCTTATCTTTCGAAGTGTCGTTCGGGTTGATTGCATGAGATAGCTGGCAACAGCTATCCTAGATGAATGGTCTTACATTTGAATGTTCCGTATAGGAATGTTCAAAGGACAGAACCCGGCTTACAGGCCATCTGACACCTACTCTTTTTCAAGTTTCATTTGGCGTTGCTGCAAATGTGCGGTTTTTTCCCTGGGGTAAAATGACCCTGATGACAGCAACAGTGTGGAGGCTGTACTAAAATAAACCTTTTATTAACCAGGTCATATTATTCTGTTAACTTCTAGGTATATTTTTGAGGTTAACATGACCATTCGAGAAGTGAAAAATATATTAAAATCAATGCGCAAGCATAATCGACGTGCGGTCGTTCTGCCAGCGGAGATTGATGTTGACGGAAAACATATACGGTGTACGGCGTACGATGTTTCTCTTGGTGGCGTGCGTCTTAAGGTTGATATGCATATCGACGATGGTGCTCAGGTCATTGTAAAAATCAAAGATAAGCTGGATCAGGTCGCTAAGGTTGTTTGGTCAGCAGAAGGGTTTGTCGGATTAAATTTCAGATCGGCTCCCGGGGTGGTTAAGGCAAGTCTTGGAGGATTGGCCGCTCATCTGAACTAACTTCCACCAATCTTGGGACACAGATGGTTTCTGTTGGGAATTGCTGTTTATAAACATCAAGGAAAGAAAACCGGGACATGATCATAAAACTAAACAAGGGATTCCAGAAGAGACGCAGTAATCGTCAGAATGTTCTTATCAAGTCGAAAATCGATGTTGGGAGTTATTTTTTTGATGCTATTGCGTATGATATTTCATTAAGAGGCGCAAAAATTAAATTAAATCTGCCGCTTGAACGAGGTTCAGATTTCCTCATTACGCTAAAAGATCAAAAACAAATTCCATCCAGGGTCACCTGGGCCAAGAATGGTTTCATGGGGCTTGAGTTTTCTTATCCGCCGGAAAAAGTGAAGAAAATATTTGGTAGCCTTGGCGACAGGTTGGATTAAATTCTCCGGCCATTTTTGTTTTTCATCTTCCGAGTCTCTATTTTTCCTGATTCCTGGTGAAATTTTTCGTTAAATTTTGATATTTTGACGGTGGTGCCCATCAAAACCCATTTATATGTGTTTTTGTTGGTATGGGCACGGCTGTTCTGTAAATTTTTAAATCTTTCATAACATACTGATAAATAGTGCAAAATATACGTCATGTATGTAAATTAACAGATTGTTAACTCCATTTAAATTATATTGAATCCCATTGACGGGCATAATATCCCATGATATTCCATTTATAGAATGAAACGGGTTAAATCCCTCGTCATACAAGTGATTGATTGATCAATAATTTTTGAAAGACAAAAATGCCGTTATTTATGTCTAAATATACCAATAAGGTGGATCGGAAAGGGCGGGTCTCAGTTCCAGCTCAATTTCGTGCGGCGTTACCGGCAGGTTTCCAAAAATCAATCGTGATGTATCAAGCGGTTAATCAGGAGGCAATAGAGTGTTGTGATTTGCTGCATATCGAAAAAGTTAATGACAGCCTGGAAGGGTTTGATCCCTTGTCCGACGAGCAGCATGAGTTTAGCCTGGCGCTGATGTCCGGATTGGTTGAGCTGACTTTTGATGGTAATGGGCGGATTATCATACCGCAGGAATTAATGGAATATGCTGGAATTACGGAATATGCAACATTTGCAGGTAAAGGCAAAACATTCCAGATATGGGAACCGGAAGCATTCCAACATGAACTCAATAAAGCACGCGACAAGGTAAAAGAAAAAAGGGCGATGCTGCGTTTTCGCCAAAATAATGAAAACGGAGGTAAAGGTGACTGACCACATTTCTTCCGAAAGAAGCATTGTTTCCGGAGAAAAGCATTTCCCGGTCATGCTCAACGAGGTTCTTGAAGCGTTATCTCCAAAGGAAAGTGGCGAATATGCGGACGGGACGTTTGGTGACGGTGGTTACAGCCGCGCTCTTCTTGAGAAAAACGTATCGGCTGTCTGGGCAATTGATCGTGATCCGCATGTGGCGGAGAAAGCGGCGGCCCTTGAGGCGGAATTTCCTGGAAAATTCAAGCTATTGCAGGGGTGCTTTTCTGATATGGAAAGGCTGCTTAAGGAATGCGGGCAGGAATATGTTGATGGGATTGTTTTTGATATAGGTGTTTCATCCATGCAGCTTGATGAGGCGGGACGCGGGTTTTCATTTATGCAGGATGGTCCGCTTGATATGCGTATGAGCGGTGAGGGGCGCACAGCAGCGGACATTGTAAATGAAATGGACGAAGAGGAACTCGCCAACATCATTTATCGGTATGGTGAGGAAAGAGCGTCCCGACGTGTTGCCAAAGCAATCGTTAAGGCGCGGGAAGATAAAAACTTCACCCGTACTCTGGAGCTATCCAGGGTAGTGGAAAAAGCGGTCGGCGGCCCGAAATATAAGAAGGGCAAGCGGCAAATTCATGGCGCAACCAGGACCTTTCAAGCACTTCGAATTTATGTAAATGATGAGCTCGGCGAGTTACGGCGTGGACTGGAAGCTGCGGAAAAAATACTGGTGCCAGGGGGAAGATTGTGTGTTGTTACCTTTCATTCACTGGAAGATCGGATCGTAAAGGAATTCTTTAAAGTCAGAAGCGGTGATACGTCGCGCGGGTCGCGCCACAGGCCAGCACAGGATGACAATTATCCAAAGCCAACATTTAATATGCTCTTCCGTGGTGGAAAAAAAGCTTCCCGCGAAGAGATTGATATGAATAGCCGTTCACGTTCCGCGAAGTTAAGAGCGGCCATTCGAACAGATGCACCCGCATGGGCAGGGGAGTTAATGTGATGATTAAGATATTTGCAGTATTTGCAATTCTGACTGTGATGATTTCAACGGCATCGGTTTACAACCTTAAACAGGCGACAGAGGACCTTGAAGAAAAAAAACGTGATATCGCAGAAGAAATTTTGAATGACCGTGAGGCAATTAAGGTTTTACGAGCAGAAATGGCCTACCTTTCACGGCCAGAGCGTCTTGAAAGGTTAAGCAGGCGTCATCTGGCGTTGAATGCCACACAAACAGAGCAGCTGGAAACAGATATTTCGGTGCTTTCGGTGCGTGATAATGTGCAGATGGCAAGTTTGCCGATAGATAATTTTCAGTTACTGCTACCGCGACAAAAACCGGACCCTAGAGCGATTGTCAGGGTTAACCAGACCAGGTCAAACAAAAATGTAAGTGTCGTTGCAAAGGCAGAGATTGAGCAAAAACAACAGGGGTTGAAAACTGAGCAGGAAGTGAAACAGGAGCCATTGAGTCTGTATGAACGCATATTGGCTAAAATAGGTAATTAAAACAGGGAAAGAAAACGTGAAGCCAATCGACTTGCGAATGGAGGGTACAAGGCAAGGTGCAATAGAGACCGCCCGTAACCGGATTATTGTTGTTATGGCATTATTCACGCTGGGCTTTTTTAGTTTGGTGGTGAAATTAATTTCGGTTGGCGTGTTTCAGGCAAACGGAACCACGTATTATCAAACCGCTTCTAGTTCGCAGTCTGCTCTCATGGCCAGAGCGGATATTGTTGATCGTAACGGTGTCATATTGGCGACCAATCTTAAAACACCTTCCTTGGCGATTTCAAAAGTCGATATGAGGGCGTCTGCAGAAGAGCTGGCGCAAGAAGTATCTGAAGTATTGCCTGAAATGGAATATGAAGATGTCTTGGCGATTATGAATGCTAAAGGTAATCACCGATGGATAAAAAGAAAACTCACCCCTAAACAGGAATATGACATTCGCAAGATCGGCGATCCCGGATTGGTGACGTCGGATTCCGAAAAAAGAATATATCCCCATGGGCGTCTTGCTGCCCATATCCTGGGCGCAGTTGATATAGATAACAACCCAAAGCTTGGCGTAGAAGCATATTTTGACGAGCAATTATCGGATCCTGCGAAATCCGAAGAACCGCTGATGCTTTCAATTGATATCCGATTGCAGCATATCCTTAACCAGGAACTTACATCATATATGGATAAGTTTTTAGCCAAGGGTGCGGCCGGTCTGGTTCTTGATGTAAGAACGGGTGAGGTGCTTGCTTTATCCTCTCTTCCTGATTTTGATCCCAATGATCTGAATGGACCAAAAAACCTGAGCGAAATGAACAAGGTACTTCAGGGGGTCTATGAGCTTGGTTCCGGATTTAAAACATTTACCATTGCATCGGGTTTGGAAAATAAGGTGGTAGACCTGTCTGATGGCTACGATGCAACAAAACCGGTTGTGGTGGGTGGATTTACCATTCGTGACGATCATCCAAAGGAACGTTGGTTAAACATTCCAGAGATTTTTGCCTATTCATCCAATATCGGAACTTTGAAACTTGCGCAGGATATCGGTGTGGAAAGGCAAAAAGAGTTTTTCGATAAATTAGGTCTATTCGGAAAATCGGATATTGAAGTTTATGAAAAAAGTGGTCCTCTTTTGCCAAGACAATGGGGACCAACAGAGCTTGCCACGACGGCTTATGGGCACGGCATAGCCGTTACGCCACTCCATTTGGCAACTGGAATTGCAGCAATGGTAAATGGCGGACGCCTTATTCCTGCCACCTTGCTAAGGAAAAATGTCTCCGAATTTACGGGTGTCACCCGAATTTCTTCCGATGATGAGAGTAGCGCTCATTCTCAGGTTATTTCACAGGAAACAAGTGGGATTATGAGAAACCTTCTCCATCTTGCGGTGGAAGTGGGCACCGGAAAAAATGCGAAAGTGGATGGCTATTTGATTGGTGGTAAGACAGGTACTGCAGAAAAAGTGATAAAAGGCGGCGGATACAGCCATAAAGCCGTTATTTCATCCTTTATTTCTGTTTTTCCGATAAATGACCCAAAATATCTTGTGTTTGCGATGCTTGATGAGCCCCAAGGTATCAAAGAGACATTCAATCTCAGGACAGCGGGGATGACAGCCGCACCGATGGTTGGGGATATTATACGCCGTATCGGCCCACTAATGGGCGTTTCAACAACCAAAAAAGATGAAATTGAGTATGAGGACCTGATTTTAGTGTCCGGACATGAAAGATGAAGCTAAGCGCATTAATAGAGAGCGACGTATCGTTACCGGATCTGGATATCCGGGGAATTACGGCCGATAGTCGGAGTGTGGAGCCGGGGTATCTTTTTGTCGCGCTTCCGGGATTAAATTTTAACGGCGCGGACTTTATTGGTGATGCGGTAAGCGCAGGTGCGTCAGCAATCGTTTGTGTGCCGGAGGCAAAGTCGGAAGAGTATGATGTTGTATGGATATTGGAAGAATTTCCAAGTCATGTGTTTCCTCATATTCTGTCACGGTTTTTTAAAATGCAACCTTCCAATATTGCAGCGGTAACCGGCACGAACGGCAAGACATCAGTTGCGTTCTTTACCCAGCAGATCTGGAAGCAGATGGGCCTAAAATCGGCTTCTGTCGGAACATTGGGAATTCAGGGTGACGGATATCAGAAATATACCGGTCTGACGACACCTGATCCGGTGGTTATCCACAAGGCGCTCAGCGAGCTTTGTGACTTGGGTATAGATCATGTGGTTTTTGAGGCCTCAAGCCACGGACTTGACCAGAGGCGACTTGACGGGGTTGATATTTCGGCGGCGGCGTTCACAAATTTAACCCATGACCATCTGGATTACCATAAAACGCAGAGCGAATATTTCAACGCCAAGAAACGTCTTTTTACGGAATTACTTAAGCCGTCCGGGACAGCAGTCCTGAATATTGACAGCCCAATGGTGCGCCAAATTGAAAAATTATGTGAGGAACGGGGCCATAACATAATAACGGTCGGACGTGATGATGGTGACATCCGGCTTCTTGATCAACGCACCTCGTCGTCAGGTCAGGATATAACCGTAAGCTACCAGTCAAATATTTATGATGTGTCATTACCGCTTGTAGGTCATTTCCAGGCAACAAACGCATTGATGGCGGTGGGGTTGGTAATCGGATGTGGCGGCGATGCGGATAGCGCATTTCGCGCCTTATCTTATCTTAGGCCCGTCCGTGGCCGCATGGAACAAGCCGGACGTCATCCGAAAGGGGGACGCGTATATGTGGATTATGCGCACACGCCAGATGCATTGGAAACTGTATTGCGGGCTCTTAAACCCCATGTTCGTGGAAAGCTTTCTGTTGTTTTTGGATGCGGCGGTGACAGAGATAAGACCAAACGGAAAATTATGGGGCAGATTGCTGAAGCAGTGGCGGACAGAATTTATGTCACCGACGATAATCCACGGTCGGAAAACCCCGCAGATATACGCCGGGAAATTTTGAAGGGGTGCCCCGGTGCAACGGATGCAGGTGACCGCGCGAGTGCCATTGAAATGGCGGTGTCGGAAATGGCGGCAGGGGATGTATTGCTGGTGGCGGGTAAAGGTCACGAGCAAGGCCAGACGATAGGCGATGAAGTGTTGGATTTTGACGATGTTTCTGTTGTTCGGTCCGCGATCGCCGCGGTAGAGCACAATGAAGTAAGAATATCGGCTAGTTAGAGAGGATGTGAAAAATGAGTTTGTTACCTTTATGGACATCGCAGGAATTAACCAAGATATTTGGTGTGAAGTGCGCCGCGAACTGGAATTCTTACGGTGTTTCCATTGACAGCAGGACTATTGAAAAAGGTGATTTGTTTTTTGCACTTTCTGGCCCAAACTTTGATGGACATGGTTATGTGAAGACCGCATTCGACAGTGGAGCTGCGGGTGCGGTGGTAAATAAAAAGATCGATGGGGTGCCGGAAGATAGATTGATCATTGTTGATGATGTCATGGCGGCGCTCGTCAGTCTTGGTAAAGCGGGGCGTCACCGTGTTGATGTGCCAATTGTTGCCGTTACGGGAAGTGTCGGAAAAACAGGTACAAAAGAAGCCCTGAAGGCAGCGCTTTCAAGGAACAAAAAAACCCATGCCAGTATACTTAGCTATAATAATGATGTGGGAGTTCCATTGTCACTTGCACGGATGCCATATGATACCGAGGTTGGTATCTTTGAAATGGGTATGAACCATGCGGGCGAACTTAAAGAGCTTGTGAAACTAGTGCGGCCCGATGTGTCGATTATTACGACTGTAGAGCTTGCGCACAGTGAATTTTTTGAAAATATTGAGCAGATCGCCGATGCGAAAGCAGAAATATTTACAGCGATGAATAATGGTGGAACAGCTGTTCTAAACCGTGATAACCCCCATTTTTCCAGATTGAAAAAACGTGCGGAAGAAGCGGGTGTTGAAAGAATTATTTCCTTCGGAAAAGATGAACAGGCAGATGTGCGGGTACAAAGATATTTTTTTCATGATACCTGTAGCTGTATTATCGCAGATGTTATGGGGAAAATTATGACCTATAAGGTCGGGATGCTTGGTGATCACTGGGTGATGAATTCATTGGCGGTACTGGCTACTGTTGACGCGATAGGTGCGGATTTGGGGTTATCCGGTCTTGGTCTTGCGGAGCTTCAGCCGCTGGAGGGGCGCGGGAGGCGTGAGCGTATTTATTTGGATATTGCAACGGATGAATCGTTTCTTCTCATCGATGAAAGTTATAATGCAAATCCGGCAAGCATGAAGGCCGCCATAGAAACATTGGGACACTGCGAAAGTGTCGATACGGGGCGTAAAGTGGTTGTTCTGAGCGATATGGGTGAGCTGGGTGAACAGGCAGATCAATTACATTGTGAGCTGGGAGCTGTTCTGGACGGCGCGGATGTCGATGTTGTCTTCGCGGTTGGGAAGCACATGAAACATCTTGCTGATCTTATTGTTCATCAATACCCGACCATAAGAATGAATTATTTTAATGAAAAGGCGGCTCTGGAACGGGCATTACTGCATGATATCCATGACGGCGATGTCATTATGATCAAAGGATCAAATGCGGGAGGACTGTCATCCGTAGTGAAAAAATTGCAATCTCTTGACCGTAATCTTGATAAGCAGGTTGCAAATAATTAACACGAAAAAAGGTACACTATAGAATGCTCTATCATCTTCTAATTTCGCTCAGCGATGAATACACTTTTTTAAATGTGTTTAGTTATCTGACGTTCAGAACGGGCATTTCTTTATTTACCGCTTTTGTGATCAGCTTTCTACTGGGCCCAAGGGTCATATTTATGCTCAAGTCAAAGCAGAAAAAAGGTCAGCCAATTCGTGATGATGGCCCGGAAAATCATGTGCTTACCAAACAGGGAACCCCGACAATGGGCGGGTTTCTTATCTTGTTGGGACTGAGTTCAAGCACGCTGCTTTGGGCGGACTTGACCAATCAGTATGTATGGGCGTGTTTGCTGGTAACCACCGGGTTTGGTTTTATCGGGTTTCTTGATGATTACGCTAAAATTACCAGATCAAGTTCCGCCGGTGTTTCGGGTAAGGTGAAGCTTCTTCTGGAACTTATTATTTCATTTGGGGCTGTCTGGATTATTATGGAAACGGCGGATCCGGATATTGGTGATAAGCTTGCGCTTCCCTTTTTCAAAGATGTGATGGTTGACTTAGGCTGGTTCATGATGCCGTTTGCGATATTTGTGCTGATTGGTGCATCAAACAGTGTAAATCTGACGGATGGTCTTGATGGTCTTGCAATTATGCCGGTCATTATTGCGTCCGGTACCTTTGCGATCATTGCCTATGTGGTTGGAAATACGGTTTACTCAGATTATCTGAATTTGACCTATGTTGAGGGGACGGGTGAACTGTCTGTTTTTATGGCGGCGATTATTGGTGCTGGTCTTGGATTTTTGTGGTTTAATGCGCCGCCGGCTATGATCTTTATGGGGGATACCGGCAGTCTTTCATTGGGTGGCGCTTTAGGTGCGGTTAGTGTGATCACTAAACATGAAATTGTCCTTGCCATTGTTGGTGGATTATTTGTTCTGGAGACGGTATCCGTAATTGTGCAGGTTGTATCCTTCAAACTGACTGGCAAACGCGTTTTTAGAATGGCGCCTATCCACCATCATTATGAAAAGAAGGGCTGGGCAGAGCCAACAATCGTGATCCGTTTTTGGATTATTGCGGTGCTGCTTGGGTTAATCGGTCTTGCAACTTTGAAATTGAGGTAATTCAGAAGATGGGTACTTTTTCACGGACAGATAACAGTATTTTAAGCACATGGTGGTGGACTGTGGATCGCTGGCTGCTGATGTCGATTGCCCTGCTCATTACCATCGGGATCGTATTGGTCTTTGGCGCGAGCCCCGCGGTTGCAGAACGGATCGGTTTATCCAGTTTTCATTTTGTTGAGCGGCAGATCGTCTTCCTTATCCTTTCGGTAGGGGCAATGTTTGCGGTGTCATTAATGTCACCCGTTATGGTTAGGCGGTTCGGGGTTATTTTATTTGTCGTTTGTCTGCTTTTATTGGGTGCAACTTTAGTTGCGGGCGCGGAAGCCAAAGGCGCACGTCGCTGGATCCAGATAGGATCATTTACCCTGCAGGCATCGGAATTTTTAAAGCCTGCATTTATCATTTTTACCGCCTGGATGTTTTCTGAAAGTCAGAGAAACCCGAAATTTCCCGGATGGAAAATTTCATTTGTGACTTTTGGAATCGTTGTAGCCTTGTTGATCAGTCAGCCGGATCTGGGACAGACGATACTGGTGGCCGTGGTTTGGGGTATTCAATTGTTCATGGCCGGTTTGGCGTGGTTCTGGGTTGGTGCCTTAATCGCGCTTGCTTTCTTTGGATTATTGGTTGCGTATTTTACGTTGCCGCATGTGGAAAAGCGGGTTGATAATTTTTTCTTTCCAAGCCCAGGCGGCAACTATCAGGTCGATCTGTCACTCAATGCCTTTAAAAATGGCGGTATATTGGGTCAGGGTCCGGGAGAAGGCGTGGTCAAAAAATATCTGCCGGACGCGCACTCGGACTATATTTTCGCGGTCGCGGGGGAAGAGTTCGGCGCCGTCATCTGTTTGCTGATCATACTTATATTTGCCGTTATCGTAATCAGAGGGTTTGTTAATCTGCTGAAAGAGCAGGATATGTTTACTGTCCTTGCGGTAGCAGGGCTTCTTATTCAGTTTGGCACGCAGGCGTTTATTAATCTTGCGGTGAATTTATCTATACTTCCGTCCAAGGGAATGACGTTGCCGTTTATCAGCTACGGCGGATCTTCGATGTTGTCATTAGCGGTAGGTATGGGAATGATCCTTTCTCTTACCAGACGGTACAGCCATTATCAACCCGGGCAGACAGCCCTTACCTGGGGGCGCGGATGATCAGAAGAAGAACAAGTCATATTGTTCTGGCGGCAGGCGGTACAGGCGGTCATATGTTTCCGGCACTTTCCTTAATGGAAGAGCTTCTTGAACGCGGTCACCGGGTTACGCTTGTTACCGACAAACGCGGCCTTAAATACCGGAAAATGTTTGAAGGCGTTAAGATCTATCAAGTGGATAGCGCGTCGTTTGCAGGGAAGGGAATATTGGGCAAAATATTTTCCGTTCCCAAAATAATCGGCGGCATATTTGAGGCACGATCCCTTCTGAAAATGATCAAAGCTGGTGCAGTGATCGGGTTCGGCGGATATCCGTCTTTTCCAACGATCCGTGCGGCGATATCTCTTGGGATACCAACCTGCCTTCACGAACAAAATGCCGTGCTTGGCAAAGTAAACCGGTATCTTGCCAAGTCGGTGGATGCCGTGGCGCTTTCATTTGAAGAAACAAAAAAAGTAAATTGGCATGGTAATAAATTTACAGCAGTAACCGGTAATCCGGTCCGCGGGGAAATTGTGGAAATCGGGGATCTTTATTATCCGACATTGGGTGATGATAGAATTTTCAGAATACTTGTTATTGGTGGTAGTCAGGGAGCAAAAATTTTCAGTGAGGTTGTCCCGCAAGCTATTTCCACCTTGCCGCGCGCCTCTCAGAGGCGGTTGCAGATAACACAACAATGCCGCGAGGAAGATATAGATGCTGTACGCGAATTATATGCCGATACCAAGATAGCGGTGGAGCTTACAACATTCATTGACGATTTGCCGGGATGTCTGAGATGGGCGCATCTGGTGGTTGGACGGGCCGGTGCCTCAACAATTGCGGAACTTACGACCGCGGGAAGACCGGGTATACTTGTTCCGTACCCCTTTGCGACGGATGATCACCAAACTGAAAACGCCAGGGAGCTGGTAGCGTGCGGCGGCGGGTGGTTATACAAAGACAAGGAATTTAATGCCAAGACGCTAGCAAAAGTACTTCAACGGATGGCGAGACATCCGAATGAGGTCTGGGCTGCCGCAGAAGAAGCAAGGAAAATTGGGAAACCATATGCGGCAAAAGATCTTGCCGATATTGTGGAGAGGCTTGCACTCGTGAAAGGTGACAGGACGATCATTAAAATTAATAAAATTTCTCAAGAAAAAGAGGAAGAGATAAAAAGCGAAGGACTGCGTGCCGAAAGATGACACAGGAAATACTATCAAATAACATCGGCCACCCGGTTAATATTGGCACACTGCATTTTGTCGGTATTGGTGGTATCGGCATGAGCGGTATTGCCGAGGTCATGCATAATTTTGGCTATAAAATACAGGGTAGCGACATTTCAGAAAATGCCAATGTTGAGCGGCTTCGCAAGCTTGGGATTAAGGTGTTTGTTGGCCAAAAGGCGGAAAACCTTGAAGGAGCATGGGCGATTGTTGTTTCAACAGCGATTAAACCGGATAATGCAGAAGTTGTGGCCGCGAGAAGGTTGAAAATGCCGTTGATCAGGCGGTCCGAAATGCTCGCAGAACTTATGCGCCTGAAATGGTGTGTTTCTGTGGCCGGAACCCACGGTAAAACAACAACCACGACGATGGTTTCGGCAGTGCTCGAGAAAGCAAATTATGATCCCACCGTGATAAATGGGGGCATCATCAATGCTTACGGTACGAATGCCCGACTTGGTGCGGGGGATTGGATGGTGGTGGAGGCCGATGAAAGCGACGGTACCTTTATCAAAATTCCGTCAACGGTTGCCATAGTGACCAACATTGATCCTGAGCATCTTGATTTTTACGGTGATTTTGAAAATGCTAAGGAGGCTTTTAAGACCTTCATTGAAAATGTGCCTTTTTATGGGTTTGCAGTGATGTGCATTGATCATCCTGAAGTCCAGGCACTGATCGGAAAAATCATTGACCGGAAGATTATTACTTATGGATTTAGCCCGCAGGCGGAAGTGCGGGGAACTAATGTATCTTTCAGTAAGGGGTCAGCAAAATTTGATGTCGTGTTCAGTGGGCGGCAGGACAGTGAAGTTGTCATACTTAAAGATATAGAAATGCCGATGCCGGGTCGTCACAATATTTCAAATGCGTTGGCGGCTATTGCAGTGTCCTATGAACTGGGTATCCCCGACGATGTTATCAGAAGCACATTTTCAGAATTTTCCGGCGTTAAAAGAAGATTTACATTGGTCGATAAGGTTGACGGTATAACCATTGTTGACGATTACGCCCATCATCCGGTTGAAATTGCATCGGTCCTGAGCGCGGCACGGGAAGCCTATGACGGTCGGGTCATAGCGGTGATGCAGCCGCATAGATATACGCGCCTTCAAAGTTTATTCAATGAATTCTGCACCTGTTTCAATGACGCAGATATCGTTGTTGTTGCCCCCGTATTTGAAGCGGGTGAGAAGCCAATTGAAGGGGCTGATCAGGAAGCATTGGTAAACGGGTTACGAAGTTCCGGCCACCGTGGTGTCATAAAAATTGATGGCCCCAATGAAATTCCCGCGATCATTGCTGATATTGCGGAAAATGAAGATCTTGTAATTTACCTTGGTGCAGGAAGTGTCAGCCAGTGGGCATATGATCTGCCGGATGCGTTAAGGAAGGAAAAAAGCTGATGTCTTCTTTAGCGCGTCAAATTTCAATCAAGGACATTTTGCCGAACGCTCGTGGCAAGATTGAATTAGACGCGCCATTGTCCCGTTTGACATGGTTCAGGACAGGTGGGAATGCTGAAGTTCTTTTTACGCCAGAAGATGAAGAGGATTTATGTGGTTTTTTACGGACCCTACCCAAAGACGTGCCGGTGTTGCCGCTTGGCGTCGGATCAAACCTGCTGATCCGCGATGGCGGTATAGACGGCGTTGTTATCCGTTTTGGTAAAAAATTTGCCGAGATTTCAGTGGATGGCGACCTGTTGACCGCCGGGGCGGGGGCAACGGACATTTCAGTTGCGCATGCAGCACTTGATGCTGAACTCGCGGGTTTTGAATTTCTACGTGGCGTTCCGGGGACCATCGGTGGGGCATTGAAAATGAATGCAGGCGCATATGGGGCTGAGGTTGAAGATATCTTTCAAAGTGCCCGGGCCGTTGACCGTTCCGGTGGGGTTCATACTTTAACCCTTGAAGAAATGGATTTTTCCTATCGTCATGTCGGGGTGCCCGACGATTATATTTTTATCAGCGGCACATTTGAGGGAACGCGGGACAGTAAAGAAAAAATAAAGAAGCGAATGGACGACATTGCTGAAGCACGTGAGGAAAGTCAGCCGCTTCGAACGCGAACGGGCGGCAGTACGTTTAAAAACCCGGATGATCTATCGGCATGGAAGCTTATTGATGGCGCAGGATGTCGCGGCTTAAAGGTTGGCGGGGCCCGTGTATCAGAGAAACACTGCAACTTTCTCATTAACGAAGGTGAGGCAACAGCGAGCGATATTGAGGAGCTTGGTGAAGAAGTCCGCCGCCGGGTGATGAATAATTCAGGCGTTAAGCTTGAGTGGGAAATAAAGCGAATAGGGAAGCGGATATGAATAAATATAACCATGTCTGCGTCCTTAAAGGGGGATGGTCAAACGAACGTGAGGTGTCACTCGTGAGTGGTGCGGCCATCGCGGAAGGTTTAAGAGAAGCGGGGTATGATGTCACGGAGATTGATGTCGACCGCAATATTGGATCGGTGCTAAATGAAATGAAACCGGATGCGGTTTTTAATGGTTTGCACGGCACCTGGGGTGAGGATGGCTGTCTTCAGGGTTTGTTGGAAATAATGGATATACCCTATACGCATTCCGGCGTTAAGGCATCTTCGCTTGCGATGGATAAGGTGCTTTCCAAAAAACTTTTTGCATCCATTGGTATTCCCTGCGCCCCGGACAGGATTGTATCCGTCCAAGAGCTTTTTGAGCGGGAACCAATGGAGCGGCCATTTGTTGTTAAACCTTATAATGATGGATCAAGTGTAGGGGTCGTGATTATTAATGAGGAGGACTCATTTTTAAGAGATGATGAAGGGCCATGGCATGCGACCGGTGATTTGATGGTGGAAAAATATATTCCAGGTCGTGAGCTTACAGTTTCGGTAATGGGTGATAAGGCGTTATGTGTCACGGAATTAAAGCCAAAAGCCGGTTTTTATGATTATAAGGCAAAATATCAGGATGGAATGACCGATCATATAATACCTGCGGATCTGACGGGCGCGCAAAATGAAGCACTGATGAATATGGCGATTGAAGCTCATAATATATTGGGCTGCCGCGGTGTTAGCCGGTCGGATTTCAGGATGGATGGCAACGATATCTATATTCTGGAAACCAATACCCAGCCGGGCATGACGCCACTTTCGCTTGTCCCTGAGCAGGCAAAGTATTTGGGGATGAGTTTTTCTGAACTTGTTCATTGGATGATGGAGGATGCATCATGCGGGCGATAATGGGTAATATGCGGGAAAAGAAAGGCACCATGAAACGCGGCGAGAAAGAAGCAATAAGCTTGCGCCGTCGTCGGATTATGAAGACCGTAATCAGTGTGGCGTCGGTGACAACGGTTTGTGTGGCCATAATAAGTTCAATCTATTTGTGGCGAAGTGGTAGCGTGGCCACGTGGGTAAATACGTCCGAAACAAAAATTGAGCAGACCCTGGTCGATGCCGGTCTGGTCGTGGAAAATATAGAAGTTGTTGGCGAAGAATTTGTGCGCAAGGCGGATATTCTGCGGGCAGCGAACATCGAATATGGTAATGCACTTCTTTCGTTGGATATAAATGAAATTATTACGCGATTAGAGCAGCTGGCTTGGATAAAAAACGCAACTGTCAGGCGTGATTTTTCAGGGGATGTGACAATAACTGTCGTTGAGCATCACCCCGCAGCCATCTGGCAAGTTGAAAATAAGCTATGGATTGTTTCCGATGAAGGCGTCCAGATTACGGATCAGAAACTGGAATATTTTGCAGATCTTCCAATGATCAGTGGCTTTGGTGCAGAAAAGCAATTGGAAGAATTAATTGGTGCTGTATCCGTAAATCAGTCCCTCTTTGAACGCGTGGAAACAGCGACGTGGGTCGGCGGTCGAAGATGGGATCTAATCCTTAAGAATGGCATCAAAATTATGATGCCGGAAAAGAACTTAGTGCAAGCGTGGCAAAATTTATCAGAGCTTGAGCAAAGTGAACAGCTTCTGGCGCGTAATGTTCTGGCTATTGATTTTAGAGTGAAGGATAAAACGGTTGTGCGATTAACTCCTGAGGAAGCGGAGCGCAGACGACTGCTTGCGAAAACCAGTGGTAAGGGTGAAGAAATATAATGCGCGAAAGAACCATTGCCATTCTTGATGTTGGCAGCAGCAAAATTTGTTGCTTTATTGCGGAAGTAGGCGGCGATTCAGACAGACCAAGGGTGATCGGAATTGGACATCGTGAATCCAGAGGATTAAATCTGGGCGCAGTTGTTGACATGGAAGAAACCGAGAATGCAATCAGAACGGCGGTTGATGCGGCAGAAAAAATGGCGGGTGGCGATCCCATTGAAAATGTAACGGTCAATATTTCAGCAGGCGAGCCGAAATCAACCCAACTTTGTGTGGAAGTGGAAGTTGCCGGTCATGAAATAAGTGATGATGATATCGAAAGAGTTCTGGATCTTGGTCGGCATCATGTCAATGATCAGGAAAGGTTTGTTATTCATTCCCGACCGACAAGCTTTAGTATAGATGGCGTCGCTGGCGTGAGGGACCCTAAGGGCATGTTCGGTGAAAAACTGGGCGTGGAAATGCACGTAACATCGGCATCCATAAGCCCCTTGCGGAATTTACAGACCTGCATCAACAGATGTCATTTAAATATGATCGGTGTTGTGTTTTCGCCTTATGCATCAGGTTTATCAACGTTAGTGGCGGATGAGCTGGAGCTTGGCAGTATTTGCATTGATATGGGCGGCGGCGTTACCAGTATTGCAGCGTTCAAGGATAATGAATTTATTTATGGCGATATAGTGCCGTATGGCGGCCATCATGTTACGCGTGATATTGCACAGGGGTTATCGACCCCTATAAATGCAGCAGAAAGGCTTAAGACATTGTTCGGTAGTTGCCTGTCTGGTGTCTCAACTGTAAGAAATCAGATTGATGTTACGCAGATCGGTGATAATGGCCAGGAAAGTGTCACAACGATCCCGAGACGTATGCTTACGTCAATTATTGAGCCCCGCGTTGAGGAAATATTCGAAATTGTACGGGATAAAATCAGAGAAGCCGGGCTTGAGAATACGGCGGGGCGCAGACTGATAATAACCGGTGGTGCCAGCCAGCTTGGCGGCGTTGAAGAACTCGCGAAAAAAGTTTTCAAATCCCATGTAAGGTTGGGGCGTCCTCTTAATGTTGATGGATTGGCGGATACCACAGCTGGCGCAGGGTTTGCGACTGGTGCGGGGCTTCTTTTATACGATGCGCAACGGCCGGAAGAACTTCATTTTATGGAGCAAAAAAAGCCGGCAACAGGATTTATCGAAAGCATTACCAACTGGTTTAAGGAGAACTTTTAGTAGATATTGCCCGCACAGATTGAAATATAAGTAAGTTTTGCGGGAGAAACAGGCCGAAACGACTCGGATAGGAAAAAAAACGACTCGGATTCATTTTTTTAAAGACAGCGCGAATCACTTGCTATAAAGTATGTTAACTGTTTGTTAAAGAAGACTGAATCCTGATTTAACAATAGATTGTTGGGAGGTAAAGATGACAATTGAATTTACATCACCGGAATTAACCGAACTTACACCAAAAATTACTGTCTTTGGTGTTGGCGGTGCTGGTGGTAATGCCGTGAATAATATGGTGGCAGCCGCGCTCAAGGGTGTTGATTTCGTTTGTGCGAATACGGATGCGCAAGCGTTAAGCCATTCGCAGGCGGAACAGAAGATTCAACTGGGTGCTGAGTTGACACAAGGTCTTGGTGCCGGCGCCCGCCCGGAAGTGGGACGCGCAGCAGCAGAAGAAACAATGGATCTGATTGTTGAGCATCTTGAAGGTTGTCATATGGCTTTTATTACCGCTGGCATGGGTGGTGGCACCGGAACGGGTGCGGCGCCGATGATTGCCAAAATGGCGCGCGAGAAAGGCATCCTGACGGTTGGTGTTGTAACAAAGCCATTTCAATTTGAAGGTGGTCGACGTATGAAGCTTGCCGAAGAAGGCATCACTGAGCTTTCAAAGTATGTTGATACGCTGATTATCATACCGAACCAAAATCTGTTTAGAATTGCCAATGAGCGCACAACTTTTGCTGATGCATTTGCCATGGCGGATGAAGTGCTGCATTCAGGTGTCCGCGGTATTACCGATCTGATGATGCTTCCGGGGCTTGTTAACCTTGATTTCGCTGATGTCCGTACGGTCATGAGCGAAATGGGTAAGGCGATGATGGGCACGGGCGAAGCTGAAGGGGATAATCGGGCTCTTGAAGCGGCGGAGGCTGCGATTTCAAATCCTTTGCTGGATGAGGTGTCCATGAAAGGCGCGCAAGGTGTTCTTATAAATATTACCGGTGGGATGGATCTGACGCTATTTGAAGTAGACGAAGCAGCCAACCGCATTCGTAGTGAAGTAGATCCGGAGGCCAATATTCTGGTGGGGTCCGCGCTTGATTCAAGTCTTGATGGTAAAATGCGTGTCTCCGTTGTTGCAACAGGTATAGAGGTCGGGTCGTCATCGGCAGATGATATTCCGCAAAAAACATATAGTCAGTCCGGCGAGGCCGATACAGATGCTGGTGAAAGCAAGGAAAGTGGTTCGGATGTAAAGTCGGAAACGAATGAAGAACCGCTTGATCTTGTCGATGAAGTGCAGGAAGAAACCGAAGTGCTGCTTAATCAGTTGGACGACAATATCAGAGACAAGAAAGAAGAAGCCAGTGTTGAAGAAGAAAATATTGCGGAGGACCGTGATGCTCCCTTTGTTGCACCAGAGCCGATGATACCGGAGCAGGAAATCGAGCCACTTATACGTGAACAAGACATGATATCTGATCCTTATGCGGAGGCAGATCTTGCGAATAGCGAGCCACGTGAAAAGCCACGCCAAAAACTTGGTTTATTTCAAAACCTTCTCGGCGGGAAAAAGGAACCAATGGTTCATAAGGAACCGGTTCTGCGTCAGGGAGATATGCTTGGACCGGAAGTTTTAAAGACGGAGCGGGAAACTGATGCGGTTGAAGAGAAGCCGGCGGTTGTGGCTGAAAAGGAAAATATTGCAGAGCCAGCACCAATCGTAGTCGATGAGCCGGTCAGCGCAAAGGATGGAGAAGATGATCATCTCGAAATTCCCGCCTTTTTGCGACGGCAGGCCAATTAGAATAAATTGAATATCAAATAAAAAAGGCGGCTTTACCAGCCGCCTTTTTTGTATTGGTACATATAGAGAAGTGATTTTTAGATAATGCCTCTTCTTATCTGATCAAGTTCGATGGATTCAAATAATGCTTTGAAATTTCCTTCTCCAAAACCATTATTACCCTTTCGCTGTATAATTTCGAAGAAGATCGGGCCAATGACCGTATCGGTAAAAATTTGAAGAAGAATGCCGTCTTCTTTACCACCGTCAATCAGAATTCGGCGTTTTCTCAATTCTTCAATATTTTCTTCATGCTCATCAATTCGGTCATCAATCAGATCATAGTATGTATCTATTGTATCCTGCAGCGGCACGTCGCGGGATTTTAATACATCGACCGTTTTGTAGATATCATTGGTATAAAGCGCAATATGCTGGATACCTTCGCCACGATATTCATTCAGATATTCAACGATTTGTGATTGGTTATCCTTGGATTCGTTAAGAGGGATATGAATCTTTCCACATGGGCTTGTCATTGCTTTACTCGTCAGACCTGTCTTCTGTCCATCGATATCAAAGAATTTAAGCTCCTTGAAATTAAAAATACGTTCATAAAAATCGGCCCAATAGCCCATGCGGCCCGTGTATACATTATGTGTGAGATGATCGATAAATTCGAAACCGGTATCGGCTATGTCGGTTATGTTGTCATTGTCAACGGGTACGAAATCTACATCGTAAATGCTGTTTTCACCATAGCGGTCAACAAGGTAAAGTCTGCTGCCGCCGATGCCTTCAATGGCCGGTATATAAAGCTCCATCGGGGCGATTTCCTGCGCTACGGGGTTTGCGCCCTGGGCGATGGCATGATCATATGCCTCTTTTGAGTTTCTTACACGGAATGCCATTGCGCAGATGCTGGGCCCATGCGCAAAAGCATAGCGCTGTGCAAAGCTGTTTGGTTCAGCGTTGATAAGAAAATTAACACCGCCCGCCTTATGCAGGGTTACATTCTTTGACCGATGTTTGGCGATCATTTTAAAACCAAGCTGTGCGAATAGTTTTCTTAAAAGTTCGGGCTCTGGTGATGCGTACTCCACAAATTCGAAGCCATCAACACCCATCGGGTTTTCAAATAAATCTGCCATTTTTTCCTCATATCCAAATGAATTATATAATATTGGCAAATATAAACCAATTATAGTGAAATATTGTTTTTATATTCGTATGTTTTCGTTTATTATTGAAATATAATTTCGATATAATGGATAATATGATATGTCAATTTCATTAGATTCTTCTGATATCAAGATTCTGAATTTAATTCAGAAGAATGCCACCTACACAAATCAGGAGATAGCAGATTTGACGGGTGTATCTGCGACATCGGTCTGGCGACGGATTAAAAACCTGGAAGATGTCGGTGTTATAAAAGGAACCGTGGCGCTACTGGACCGAAAGAAAACGAACCTTAATGTATGCGCGATGATACACGTCAGACTTAATCGACATGGGGAAGATACCCGCATAGAGTTTGAAAATTTCATTGAGCAGAGACCCGAAGTGACAGAGTGTTATGCCATACTCGGAAGCCATGATTACTCGCTCACTGTTGTTGTACCGGATGTCGAAAAGTTTGAAAAATTTCTTGCGGGCCATTTGCTCAATCACCCGATGATATCAGAGTCGACATCTTATTTCACATTAAGGCAGGTAAAGTATTCAACGGCACTCCCGCTTGATCTTGGGCGGAATTAGTTGGCGCCGAACATAAAGGCTTCTTCTTTTTCCTGGCAGTCGAGAATGCTTTGTGTGATTTCAAACATAAGCTGAAAATAGCTTTCGGGTCCCGGCTCAAGATATTGTCCCAAATGATCGACCACGCCATATCCCGCTGTTGTATCGCCCATAACGGCCATGGCGATGCGCGGATGTGTCCCCGGTATAGCAAGGACACAGGTAACATTTTTTTCTGCAGCAATTTGCTTCAGAGCAGCCAGATGCTTGACACTTGGTGTTTCATCAGATTTAAGCTGGATGGCGCCAAAGCTTCTCAGCGCGAATGCTTTTTCATAATATTGGAATGCATCATGATAAACGATCATTGCACTGTCGCGCAGTGGGCGTAACAGTTCGCGAATAAGTTCTTCCTGTTCATACAGCTCTTTAATAAGGAGGTTGGCATTTTTCACATATGTAACAGTATTCGCAGGGTCAAGGTCTGATAATGTTTCTTCAATGATACTGACAATGCGCCTTGTATTCGAAGGATCCAGCCAAATGTGAAGATCCATATCGCTATGTTTATGCTCTTCATCCATCTCACCTTCGGAGAACCAAATTTTACTTGTTCTATAGGGGTACAGTATAATCCCCTCCTGCTCCGCGAATGCAATGGCATTTAATGTGGGGCTATCCGCCCTTGAGGTTGATCTTAAGAAGGTCTCAAATTTGGGCGAGATATAGAACAACACATCTGCATTTGCGACCTTTCTGAAGTCCGATGGCTTCATTCTGAAAATGTGCGGCGTGACGCCACCTTGAACTAAAAGTTGTGGCTTGCCTGTATCGCCCATCACACGCGATACCAGGGAGTGAATGGGTTTGATACTGGTTACCACATTTAATTCCTTAGAAGTGGCCGAACTAGTGGTCACCAAAACGAGGCTAAGCAATAAAAATACAAATGATTTGCAACAACTAATTTTCATCATTTCAACTTACAAAATTTTTTACAATATGTTACTGTATAACATTATTATACATAAGGCAATCTTTGAAATATAAAAGGTCAACGTTCTATGGGAAACCTTTTTCACAAAATATTGTGTTTTTTATATGTCTTTTTTTAAAATGCCATGGTGATTTTTTCCTGAAGCGTGGTATATAATTGAGCAACTGATTAAATTCAATAATGGAAAATTGAATGAATATGAATTTATCTTACAATATTGCGAGCCGCGCACTTCGACCGGTAAAAGCGACTTTCCTGCTGTTATCATTTCTTCTACTGACGGCCTGTGGTTCTGAAAAACTCGCCTATCGCGATCTGCCTGTTGACCAGCTATATATTGAGGCGCAGAAGTTTATTGATCGTGGAGAGTATAGAATTGCAGCAGTTGCGTTTGATGAAGTAGAAAGACAACACCCTTATTCGGTGTGGGCGAGGCGGGCCCAATTGATGTCTGCTTACTCATTTTATATGGCGAATGAATATGAGGGCGCCATATTGGCAGCGGATCGTTTCTTGCAATTACATCCCGCTAATAAGAACGCGCCCTATGCTCGTTATCTCTTGGCGCTATGCTATTACGAGCAAATTGCCGATGTGAGAAGAGATCAAAATAATACCGAAGAAGCGCTCAGATTGTTCCAGCAGGTTGTACGTTTGCATCCTGATACAGATTATGCGAAAGATGCGCGCGTAAAGATCGAACTTACGTTAGATCACTTGGCGGGTAAAGAAATGGAGATTGGCCGTTTTTATCAGACAACGGGTGAGCTGTTTGCAGCCATTGGCCGGTTTAACAATGTGATCCAGAAATATGAAATGAGCAGCCATACACCGGAAGCATTACTTAGAATAACAGAAGCATATCTAGCCCTTGGTATTGTTTCGGAAGCGCGAAAATCAGCAGCCGTGCTTGCACTTAATTTCCCCGAAAGCGAATGGAACAGATATAGCGAAGAACTCTTGCGCGAACATGGAAGTTAAGGGATAATTTTTTTAATGATTGTTTCGCTTGCGATCAGGGATATTGTTCTAATAGACCGCCTTCAAATGGATTTTGAAGACGGTCTATGTGTTTTAAGTGGCGAAACCGGGGCGGGAAAGTCGATTTTACTATCTGGTATTGGACTTGCAATTGGTGCACGCGGAGGACGTGAATTAATTCGGCAAGGAAAAGATCAAGGTAGTGTGAGCGTCGAGATGCAATTGGATGCAGATCATAGGGTGTGGCAGATACTTGATGAGCAAGGCATAGATTATGAGCCAAGCCAGATTATAATACGCAGGGTTATATCCAGTGACGGGCGCAGCAGGGCTTTTATCAATGATCAGTCGGTGAGTGTTTCACTGCTGCGTACGATCGGAGAATGCCTGATTGAAATTCATGGTCAACACGATGAAAGAGGCTTGCTTAATCCGTCAGGTCATCGTGAATTGCTTGATGAGTTTGGTGGTTACGAGCAGGCAGTTGGTGAAGTGCGGGAAAATTTTGAAAAGTTATCGAATTTGAAGAGTGAGCTGCAGGCTGAGAAGCATAAACTCGCATTGGCGAAAGAAGATGAAGATTATATCCGTTATAATCTGGAAGAATTGGAACAACTTAATCCGGAGATTGGAGAAGAAGAGGAGCTTTCCAAAGAACGTACCCGGATGATGCAGGGAGAAACCCTTTCGGAGGGATTGACAGAACTTTTAAATAAATTGTTGAATGATAAAGGGGTAGATACGATTTTGCGAGCAACGCTTAGAAGAATAGAACGAATGTCGGCACAGGCGCCCGGATTACTGGATGGGATATCGGAAACGCTAGACAGAGCAGCAAATGAAACCGCAGATGCCATTTCGGAATTGGAGAGTTTGATTAGAGATATGGAATTTAATCCTCATGATCTGGAAAACACGGAGGAACGTCTTTTTGCGATCCGTGCTGCCGCTCGCAAACACAGTTGTTCAGCAGACGCGCTTGTATCAATTAAGAACGAATTTGAAGAAAAATTGAATGCGTTAACTTTCAGTGATGAAGAAGTTAAACGTTTGGAAAAAGATGTGGAGAATGCACGAGTAACGTTTGAAGCATCTGTACGGAGACTGACAGGAGAACGCGAGAAAGCCGCAGATACACTTGACCATCAGGTCAATGAGGAACTGCCGGCATTAAAGATGGAAAAGGCAGAATTTAAAACCTTTTTCGAACCGATGGAACCGGAAAGTTGGAATGCTGGTGGTGGAGAACGGGTGGATTTCAGGGTATCTACCAATCCTGGCGCGCCATTTGGCGGGCTGATAAAAATTGCTTCAGGTGGCGAGCTCTCAAGGTTTATACTGGCGCTTAAGGTTGTTCTCGCGCGTAAGACAAGTGTGGCAACTTTAATCTTTGATGAAATTGACCAAGGAGTTGGCGGTGCTGTTGCAAATGCGGTCGGGGAACGGCTTGCGGAACTGGCTAACAAAGCGCAAATTCTTGTTATTACCCATTCACCGCAGGTAGCGGCGAGAGGGAACAGTCATTGGCTTATCAATAAAAGTATAAAAGAGAAGGGTGAAATGGTGACAACCGCGGTCGTTCAACTTGGTAAAGAAAGTCGCCGTGAAGAAATCGCCAGAATGCTTGCAGGTGCCGAAGTGACCAACGAAGCGCGCGCGGCAGCAGATAACCTGTTGCAGGGGTAATCATGTCGATGGAAACGTTGAATGACAGATTTTAGCAAAATAGCTGTTGATGACCTGGATAGTGATCAGGCGGAAAAGGAACTTGCGCGGCTGGCGGCCGAAATCGCGCACCATGACCAGCTTTATCATGATAAGGATAACCCCGAAATTTCAGACAGTGAATATGACCAGTTGCGTATACGTAACGAAAGCATTGAAAAGAAATTCCCGCAGCTCGTCCGTCCTGACAGCCCAAGTAAATCGATTGGGGCTTTACCCACAAGCGGTTTTAAGAAGGTAAAGCATAAAAAGTCAATGCTTTCGCTGGATAATGCGTTTAACAGCGATGACGTCTATGAATTCGTGGGGCGTGTAAAAAGATTTCTAAATCTGCCGGTAGATGAAAAAATTGAATTTTTGGCTGAGCCTAAGATTGACGGTTTGTCGGCTTCCTTGCGTTATGAGGATGGTGTCTTTGTTCAGGGGCTTACTCGTGGAGATGGCACGACAGGCGAAGACATATCGGAGAATTTAAAGACGATTAATCAGATACCGAATATATTGAGTGGTGAAGGTTGGCCCAACACACTTGAAGTGCGCGGTGAAGTATATATGGCAAAAGAAGATTTCCAGACCTTAAATGAAAATCAGGTTGCGATGGGAAAACAGCCATTTGCAAATCCAAGAAATGCTGCTGCGGGATCACTTAGGCAATTGGACGCCTCCATAACAAAAACACGTGCGTTGCGGTTTTTTGCCTATGGTTGGGGCGAACATTCAGGCGTACTCGGAAGTACGCAAAGTTCGGTAATTGATAAATTTCGGGATTGGGGTTTTACGACCAGTGATCTTATTTTTGTCAGTTCAGACGTGGATGCAGTCATTAAGCATTATGATCTGATATCGGAAAAAAGAAGCCAGCTTTCTTATGATATAGACGGTGTAGTATATAAGGTGAACCGACTTGATTATCAGGATCGTTTAGGAATGGTTGCGCGGGCGCCACGTTGGGCGATTGCCCATAAATTCCCCGCAGAAAAAGCGCAAACAAGACTTAACGCCGTTGATTTTCAGGTGGGACGAACCGGGGCCATAACCCCTGTGGCGCGATTGGAGCCAATTACCGTTGGCGGGGTAGTGGTCAGTAATGCCACCTTACACAATGCAGATGAAATTGAGCGTCTGGGTATCAGGATCGGCGATGATGTTATTATTCAGCGTGCTGGCGATGTAATTCCGCAGGTTGTTAAAGTCGCCAAAACCAATGAAAATAATCCGCCGGTAATTTTTCCAGACAGATGCCCATCATGTGATAGTCATCTTGTAAGGGAAGATGATGACGTTGTCTGGCGATGCCCCGGCGGTCTGATATGCCCCGCGCAACGAGTGGAAAGGCTTAGGCATTTTGTATCGCGGAATGCTTTTGATATTGATGGACTTGGAAGCAAACAGGTGGAGTTTTTCTTTAACGAAGGGATGGTTAACAGCCCCGCTGATATATTCAGGTTGGAAGAAAACGATGATGCCGAGCCGCTCACCTCCCTTAAAAACCGTGAAGGGTGGGGCGAGCTTTCGGTTAGGAATCTTTGGGCCGCTATTAATGCAAGGCGCCGCATTTCCATGGACAGGTTTTTATTTTCTTTGGGTATCCGTCATTTGGGGCAGCAAAATGCCCGCCTGATGTGCTTAAATTATCTAACCATTGAGAATTTCATACAAAATATGATTGATGCTCAAGATAAGGAAAGCGAAGCTTATGCTAGTTTGTTGTCAATAGACGGTATTGGTGAAAAAGTGGCGGACGCCATCAGCGGTTTTTTTGCCGAACCACAGAATATGGCAGTTGTGTCGGATTTACTGGAGCAGGTTGATGTTGATGACTTTGTTCCCCCGGAAACGGCAAATTCAAATATTGCTGGTAAAATTGTTGTCTTCACCGGAAAATTGGAGAAATTAAGCCGGCAGGAAGCAAAGGCATCGGCAGAAAGTCTTGGTGCAAAGGTATCAAGCTCCGTATCCAGCAAGACGGACATTTTAGTTGCAGGGCCTGGTGCCGGGTCGAAGCTGAAAAAAGCCAAGGAATTGGGGATTGCGACACTCAGTGAGCAAGAGTGGTTAGATCTGCTTTAGATATGCATTTATTGCATGGCTGGTTGGCTAAAATGCCGTCTACTCATTCCAAATAAGAATGGATATATCCTAAGAGCAGGAGATGAAAAACATCTTCAATGAATTTAATTCAGCAGATTTTTTAGGATAGATCAATGATAAGAATGTTTAACACATATAGCTTCATGGACCTGTTGAAGGATTATAATTATGTTCCTGAAGCAGAAAAAACTGAAGTGGAATTTCCAGAGAATGTAACCGCGCTTGTTGCCTCTTTTATGGATATGATTAAGAGCAGAACAACAGATTACGATTTTATGGACCTTCTTGGTGATAGCGGTTATGTCCCTGTCAATGATAACTGGGTGAAAGTGCTTTCAAACGATAACAACGATGGCGAAAAAGTCGCGTCATAAGATATCATGTAGTTGTGGCGGCGATGATTTGCTGCCACAATTTAATTTATTTTTTCCTCAGTAGCAATGTTTGCCATTCATTTATTGGAAACATTTTTGCAAGTTCAAGCCCTCCCGCCGTATATACATCCAATATTTCATCTGCCTGTATTTTTAATAGACCGGACAGAATGACAAAGCAGCCTACATTCAGGTTTTTAATAATATCATGGGCCAGAATTTTCAGAGGTTTCGCAAGAATATTAGCAACAATCAGATCATATGGTTCAGATAGAGTCATTCTTTCATCATCAAAACCATCACACGTGATGATGGCCACGCCGTGTCTATCATCGTCATAATCTATTTTTTCAACATTGTTTGCGGAGAGATTGTCGTTCGCTGTTTGCGTGGCGATCGGGTCAATGTCACTGGCAATGATTTTTGAATCCCATAATTTTGCCATTGCAATTGAAAGTATGCCGCTTCCACAACCAAGATCAAGCGCGGTTCGGGGCCGTATCTTCTCAGACAGGTCATTCAAGGCCATTAAACATCCCATTGTTGTTTCGTGGCTCCCTGTACCGAAAGCCTGGCCGGCTTCCATTAAGATCGGTATCCTATTTTCCGGTATCGTATCCCGATCGTGATCTCCAAACAGGTAGAATTTTCCAGCATCAATGGGTTTAAGAATTTTTTGTGAATGAGAAACCCAATCCACGTCGTTCAGCTGTTCTATTTTCAGATCCGGCGCGGGAATGTTATTTATACTGGCGATATTTAGGATGGCATCTGCCAGCAATGTATGGTCTGGTTCTTCAGTAAGATAGACTTCCATAAGCCGCTTTTTCTTTTCGCCATCTATTTCAAATATGGTGATTGAAGGTATGGTTTCATGGTTGTGAGAGAAAAATACTTCCTCAAATGAAGGTATGAATTCCGGCGATGAAACCAAACTTACTTTCCAGACATTACTGTCGTTTTTGTTCGATTCTATAGCCATAAAAAAGTCCTGAGTTGAAGCGGTTATTGTACGTCAAAATTTCTGTTTTCTGCCACTTCTCTGCGATAATTGCGACGAAATGAATGTAATTTGCGATGAAGCGTCTACCACCATATTGTAGCGACCCGCTAATTAAAATAAAATTCTAATCTATAGGAGATATCCGACATGACAAATATTATTTCGAAATTATCAATCTTTTTAACCAGCGTGATTGCTTTTGTGTTGGTATCCATATTGCCATCTTTCGCTGACGACATTTCCGTCAAATATGATCATAAAGATTTCGATCAAATTCGCATCGACAATGTTGGGGTCGAATTGAACGTTTCCGTTGGGGAAGATTACAGCATCGAAGTGGAGGGCGAAGAGGAACTCGTCGAAACACTTTTGCTTAAAGTCAGGGGGGACAAGCTGGTTATCTACCGTGATGATGACAAGAAAATGTGGGAAGGCCGAGGCAACGATAGCTTGAAAGTCACTGTCAGTATGCCGAAGTTTACTGGCTTCGATTTAAGAGGGGCTGTGGACGCTGAAATCAAAGGTGTTGATAGTGACGAGGTTGAATTTGATCTTAAAGGTGCCGGTAATATTGAGGTGGAGGGAAAATGCCGTTGGCTGATTGTTGATCTTAAGGGGGCCGGTAATGTGGATGCAGAAGATTTAAAATGTCAGGAAGTTGATGTGGCTTTAAAAGGCGCTGGAAACATCGGTGTATATGCCAGCGAGAGAATTGATGCCGAAATAAAAGGTATGGGGAACATTGATGTTTATGGAAACCCCAGTGACGTAAAAAAAGAGGACGGGTGGTTTAGTAATATTTCCATCCATTAAATTGGGAAGATTAACGAGGATTTTATTATGAATAAATTATTTAAATTGGCAGGGGTTTCGGTTCTGGCACTTTCGGCTGCACTTTATGCGTCGTCGGTGACAAAAACAATGGCAGAAGATATCACAAAAAAATCGGATCTCGATGGTTTCAGTAAAATAAAACTAAGCACATCATCCGATATTAAAATCACTATGGGAAATGCTTATTCCATTGAAATGGTCGGTGATGATGAACGGATCGGTAACACGATCCTGGAAGTCAAGGGTGATACGTTACACGTAAAACATAAGCGCGGGAATTTTCACTATGATGATGATCAGGATATGATCGTCAATGTTGTGATGCCGAATATTGAAGAAATGCAGATCAACGGTTCCGGCGATGGCGAAATAATTGGTGTGGATAATGATGAACTTGGTCTCAGCATTAACGGCTCAGGCGATCTTACTGTATCCGGAAAAAGTAAGAAAATGGATATTAGTATTAATGGTTCCGGTGATATCTATATGGAAGAAGTTGCCGGTGATGATGTCGATGTTTCGATTAGAGGTTCAGGCGATGTTGAATTTGACGGCGGTACCTGTAAGTCGCTTGACATAAACATTCGTGGCTCAGGCGATGTGGAAGCCAAGGAGCTTCAGTGTGTTGATGTGGTCGTTGATGTTTCCGGTTCAGGTGACAGTGAGGTCTACGCCAGCAATTCATTAACGTTTGATAGCCATGGATCCGGTGAAGTTGATGTTTACGGCAAGCCGCCAACTGTTGTTGATAACGATGCAAAACGCAGAAGTAGAATTACTATCCGTTAAAATAAGACAGAACAGGAAATGAACTATGGACAAGATCAGTAAGAAAGCGGCTGTTTCGTTAGCCCTACTATCAAGTATTGCATTAACGGCAGAGGGGTTAGCGGAAACCATTACCCCTGATTTAAAAGACTTTTCAAGAGTGGAACTCAGAACGGCCGCTAATGTGAATATCAAAGTTGGCGGTGATTATTCCGTCAGGGTGACGGCTGATGAGGACCTCCTAGAAAAAACAGAAGTGATCGTTAAGCGGGATCGCCTTATTATTAAACGAAAAAATGAAAACGGCCGTTTTTTTAGCCGGGATGATGATGGTGATATGCAAGTTGACATTACCATGCCGGATATCGTTGAAATGGAGGTTAACGGTTCAGGCGATACAGAAATTGAGGGGGTAGACAATCAGGAACTCGAATTGAGAATTAATGGTTCCGGAAACCTCAATGTATCGGGTAAGAGTGAGAAACTTGATATCAGTATCAACGGTTCTGGCGATATCGAAATGGATGAGGTTGCTGGGGGTGATGTTGATGTGTCAGTAAACGGCTCCGGCGATGTGGAGCTGGTAACCGGTACGTGTTCAAATTTAGAGATTGATATCAATGGCTCAGGTAGTGTAAGAGCTAAAGATGTAAAATGTCAGGATGTAAATGTAGATGTTTCAGGGTCGGGGGATAGTATGGTATATGCTTCCAGCAGCATCACTTTTGACAGTCATGGGTCCGGCAGTGTTGATGTTTACGGCAAGCCTGAAACAGTTATTGATAGGGAAGCAAAGCGCCGAAGCAGAATTAACATTCATTAACCGGATCACTAAATTTAGAAGTTTTATGATTAAGTCTTTAAAATATATAGGATTAATAACCCCACTATTCATATTTGGATCATCAGTGGTAAAAGCAGATGATGTTACCAGAACTTCGGACCTATCGGGCTTCACGGAAGTGGAGCTTGATACGTCAATTGATCTTAAAATCATAATTGATGATGACTACTCAATCACAATAGAAGGTGACGAAGACCGTATCGGAAATTTGGATCTTGACCAGTCGGGTGATGAACTTCGCATCAGCAGTAGTAGAAGGTTTGGCGGTTTTTTTGGCCGCAAAAGCCTTGGGTCCATGTCGCTTGAGATCACAATGCCCGATCTGGAAGAGCTGACGATCAACGGATCGGGAGATGTTGAAATCATTGGTTTGGATAACGATGAAATTTCACTGAATATAAATAGCTCGGGGGACTTGTATGTGACCGGAAAAAGCGAAAGGATTGAAATTGAGATTCACGGTTCCGGCGATGTCGAAATGGATGATATAACCAGCAAGAATGTGGAAATTGAACTTCAAGGTTCAGGCAATGTTGATTTCGATGGCGGGACATGTGACAGCCTTGAAATAGAAGTGGACGGTTCCGGCGATGTTGACGCGAAAGATTTTGTCTGCGAGACAGCGGAAGTTGATATTGAAGGTTCTGGAAACAGCCGTGTTTATGTAACAGAAAGTATTATATTTGATGGTGATGGATCTGGTAGACTGGATGTCTTTGGAAATCCCAAAAAAGTGGTTGATAATGCGGCAAGACGTAAGAGTAAAATAAGAATCCGCTGAAGAAGCCGTCAGGCCGACGTGACAAAACTTTCCATCACTTTTCGTGATGATCCCATTTCAAAATCAATCATGAGCTTATTGCCATCAATTGCAGTCACCTTGCCATAACCAAATTTATCATGGAAAACACGGTCGCCAATTTCATAATTTGATATGGGTTCTGTCTTGGCTTTACGGCCTGATGAGGGACGCTTTTTTGCCTTGCTTCGGTCGAGTTGATATTTCTCACGCCCTTCACCGAAGTTGAACCCCAAATTTGGCGTATTGTTATATTCGCCGTATCCTGCTGCGGTCAAACCTTGCTGGCCATGTCGTTCAATATGCTCTTTGGGGAGTTCTTCTATAAAACGTGATGGAATGGGGCTCATGTAGTTGCCGAACATATAACGGGTTGCGGCGTAAAAAATATGGGCCTGTTTTTTCGCGCGCGTTATACCCACATAAGCAAGTCTCCGTTCTTCCTCCAGACCGCGTTCACCATGTTCCTCAATTGACTTGCGGCTTGGAAAAAGCTCTTCTTCCCAGCCCGGAAGGAAAACAGTTTCAAATTCCAACCCCTTTGATCCATGCAGTGTCATTATACTGACACTGTCAAATTGATTTTCGGAGGTGTTTTCCATAACAAGGGAAACGTGTTCCAGAAATTCGCCGAGATTTTCAAAGGCTTCCATGCCCCGGATAAGTTCAGACAGGTTTTCCAGTTTGCCCGGCGCATCCGGCGATTTTTCATTGCGCCATTTATCATAATAACCGCTTTCTTCCAAAACGGTTTCGGTGAGTTCAAGGTGGCTTATATCACTCTCAAGGTTTCGCCAGCGATCAAAATTTTCGATTAATTTTGAAAGTGAACTTCTCGCCTTTTTACTTATTTCTTCAGTTTCTATGATGTCTCTGGATGCACGCATCAGAGATGTTTGCCCGGCTCTTGCGATCCGGTGCAGTTTTGAAACAGTGGTGTCACCAATCCCACGTTTTGGCACATTGATAATTCGTTCAAATGCAAGGTCGTCGGCCTGGTTTTGAATAACCCTTAGGTAGGCCATTGCATCCCTGATTTCAGCTCTTTCGTAGAAACGAACGCCGCCGATAATTCGGTACGGGATACCTAGTGCGAGAAAATTTTCCTCGAATTCACGGGTTTGGAAACCAGCCCGCACAAGAATGGCCATTTCATTTAATGATTGCTGCTTTCGTTGAAGGTCTTCAACCATTTCACCGATTGCGCGTGCTTCTGCGCGCCCGTCCCAGACCGCATTTACTGTTATTTTCTGTCCGCCTTCTTCAGCGGTCCATAAGGTTTTGCCAAGCCTGTCCTGATTGCTGGTAATCAGACCACTAGCCGCGCCAAGAATATGGGTGGTTGAGCGATAGTTTTGTTCAAGGCGCACGATTTTTGCACCTTCAAAATCTTTCTCGAATTTCAGGATATTTCCAACCTCTGCCCCGCGCCAGCCGTAAATTGATTGGTCATCATCACCAACGCAACAAATGTTTTTGTGGCTCATCGCCAGTAACCGAAGCCATAAATACTGCGATATGTTTGTATCCTGATATTCATCAATGAGTATATATCTGAAGCGTCTTTGATATTCTTTGAGTATTTCAGGGTTATTCTGAAACAGGGTTACACACAGTAAAATAAGGTCACCAAAATCGGCAGCGTTTAATTCTGACAGGCGCCTTTGATAAGCTTTATAAAGGGTTATACCTTTGCCGTCCGCGTAAGAATAGGCTTCGTTTTGTGGCACTTTGGACGGCAGAAGGCCCTTATTTTTCCAACTGTCAATCAGGCCCGCGAGCATTCTTGGCGGAAATCTTTTTTCATCAATATCTGCGGCACGTATCAGTTGCTTTATCAGCCGCAGCTGGTCATCCTGATCAAGGATGGTAAAATTGGTGCCAAGCCCCACCAGATCGGCATGGCGCCGTAATATTTTCACACAGATTGAATGAAATGTGCCCAGCCAGAACATATTTTCAACGGCATCACCGATAATTGCGCCAACTCTTTCCTTCATTTCATGGGCGGCTTTATTTGTGAAAGTCACAGCAAGTATCTGATTTGGAAAAGCTTTTCCGGTCGCCAATATATGGGCAAGGCGCGTGGTAAGAACGCGGGTTTTCCCGGTACCCGCTCCGGCAAGCACAAGGACCGGCCCATCCGTGTGCTTAACGGCTTCGAGTTGCGGTGCATTGAGCCCTTCAAGGTAAAAAGGGGGAATGGATTGCTGCACAGCCTCATCATGCGACGCTACTTCCGGCAGATTATCAAGGTCAAATGGGTCAGACATGGGACATGTATAGCCTAATTTATCGGAAAAAAAAGATCAAATTAGAGAACATATTCATATTCAGCTTTCTTCGGCTTCTATCAGGACTTTATTATAGGCTCTAAGCAGGTTTTGTTGTGATATGACACCAATAATTTCAGCGGCTTCGTCGTCGGATAGCACAGCAATTCTTTCTTCTCCGCTTTGCTTGAACAGGTAAATCGCCTGCTCAAGTGTGTCGGTGGGAGAAAGATGAAAAGATTGCCGTCTGCAAATAGTTCCGGCATTCAATTCGCTTGTTTCCGTATCTTTCTGATAGCTTTCCCGAAGTTCATTTATGGTGATAATCCCCATTATCTTAAAATCGTCGTCCAGAACAAACAGATTATTATAACGCAAATTGATAATCAGTTCTCTTATCCGCTCAATATTGGTTTTCATACCAACTGTTGCATAATCCTGTTTCATGATTTCATTTACCTTGACCTGTCGGCTGAGGGTTGCAGCTCTGCTTCCTTCGATGTCTTTGCCACTTCGTTTTAATTGCAGGTGGAAAAAAGAGGTGCTTTTCAGATAATGACTTGTGACCAGGTTGGCGACAACAACGGCGGCCATCAGCGCCAGAGTAATCTGATAGTCACCGGTAAGTTCGAAAATAATCAGTATCGTGGAAATGGGAGCCCCGAGAACGGCGGAAGATACAGCACCCATCCCAACAATGGCGTAGAGGCCGTTGTTACTGGCAAGGCTGGGAAATGCCAAAGTCGCTACATAACCATAGGTGCTGCCAATCAGCGCTCCTAAAAGGATTGACGGGCTAAAAACCCCCGAACCATATCTAAATGCAAGGCATATCGAGGTAACGGCAATTTTTGCGATAATTAAGATAAAAAGAAGGTCGATGGATATGATGTTTTTGAGTGCAGCGTCAGTGGTGCCGTAACCAACTCCCAGTAAATAGGGGCTTCCGATAGCGATAATGCCAACCGCAAGACCACCGAGTGCCGGCCTAGCCCAGATTGGGACGGGGATTTTATTTGCAACATCTTCGGTAAAGAAAATCGATTTTATCAGAATAATTGCTGCCAAGGCACTTACCGCGCCAAGCATTAGAAACGCCGGAAATTCGAGAAAGCTTACGATCTGATAGTTGGGGATGTTAAATGCCGGGAAATCACCAAAATGAATGCGGGAAATGATCGCTGCGGTTACTGATGATATGACAATCGGTGCAAATGCGTGCAGCGAATAATGTCCAAGGACGACTTCAAGCGCAAAAAAAACGCCGGCAATTGGCGCGTTGAATGACGCAGAGATGGCTGCCGCGATACCGCAGCCAAATAACGTACGGCACATTCTTTGTGATAAATGAAGGCGGTCAGAAATCCATGATGATAACGTAGCGCCCAGATGAACTACCGGTCCTTCGCGGCCCGCACCGGAGCCAGTACCAAGTGCAATTGCGGCGGTTACAGCACTGAAAATGCCTTCTTTTAATGGCATTTTTGTATGATTATAGCTGTTTGCCTCCATGACTTCGGCGATGGCACCCGCTTTGCTTTCTTTCATAAAGAAAAAGTAAATAAAGCTGATGACGATGCCACCGGATACCGTTGAAAGCAGTATTTGCCACCATTCCAGTGTTGTCACATGCAGGTAAATATTTTCCTGTAGATTGCCCAAAGAGAAGGCCTGTGTGAAATGGATAAGATACCGGAAGGCAATAGCGGCAAGGGCGACAATGCCACCAACAAATACGGCCAGTACAACGCCGACAGTTTTATCGTGGACGTTAATATAGTTTCTTAACCTGATCTGGTTTAGAATATATTGTTTTTTTAGGTTAGTCAGTATGCCAGACATATTGTGTTAATTTTACCGGATCAATGGTTTATTTGTAATTTTCATAATTTATTGACCTATTATTGCCACTATTTTCACGTTATGTATAATTAAACGAGAATAACCAAGTTTCAAGAGATCATTTTTTGGGGATCAGGCGGAGAAGAATGAAGAAAATAGGGATAGGTGTCGGGGTATTGCTGGTTTTATTGATCGCCAGCGCACTTATAGTGCCGGGGTTCATCGATTGGAATCAATATAAAACCCAGATAGAGATGACGGCCTCGGATTTGAGCGAACGACAGGTTGCCATTAATGGCGATCTTTCGCTTTCGATATTGCCGTCGCCATCATTTTCGGCGCAGGATGTCAGTGTTTCGAATGTCGAAGGCGGGCAGGCTACCCATTTTGTCACGCTTAAATCCGTTGATGTTAATGTGGCTTTTTTCCCGCTGCTTCGTGGTGAGATACAGGTAAAGAAATTTATCCTTGTCGAACCGGTGGTTGCGCTTGAGGTCAATGCGGAAGGTCGTGGAAACTGGGAATTTGGATCGGCCGAGGAGACGACAGATACAGGGTCCGGTACCGAGCTAAGTTTCGAGCAGTTCCAGATTGAAAATGGCCAGCTCAGCTATCAGGATTTTTCAACAGGCACGCAGGAATTGCTGCGGATGATAGACGCATCTGTTTCGATGGATAGCCTTCAAGGACCCTTCGAAATTGAGGGCCGCGCAAGATATAAAAATTTACCGATATCAATGAACCTTATGGTTGGTACCATTCGGGAAGGTAGAAAAGTTCCAATAAATCTGACTGCAGGGCTTCTGGATAATGATGTTCAGATCAAGTTCGCCGGTGGTGCTCTTCTTGACGAAGTTTCACCGCAGGCAGACGGAAAGATAAATTTAGCCGCGCAGGATGTTGGTGATATATTTCTGGCTGTAGCGCTATTGGATCCTGAAAATACAAATCAGAACGGTCCCAAATATAATCACCCTATCTCGCTTGAAACCACTGTTGCGTACGGTGGCGACGCCATTAATGTTTCAGCATTTGATTTCGAAATGGGAGAAAGTCGCGGTTCGGGAAAAATGACGGCAACATTTGGTGAAATGACACGGTTTGATGGCAATCTTTCCGTGAATAGTCTTAATTTGGATAGTTTTCTATCTTCGCTGGAGGAGAATGATGGCTCCGGTCAAGTCGACCCACAGAAAAAAGAAGAAATTGATTATACTTTTTTAGACACGCTTGAAGGAAATTTCACGTTCAAGCTTGGTGCGCTCCAATATAATGATAAAATTGCCAGCCAGATGGAGCTGGATATGACAGCAAGCAATCGGGAGCTGGATTTTACCAATGCACGCGTCAACATGCCGGGTGGTTCGGAATTGACACTGAATGGTGCGTTTAGCGCTCCGGGAAACAAACCTTTCTTCAATGGAAATGTTGGCCTTAATTCAGGTAATTTCCGAGCATTTCTGGACTGGCTGAAAATAGATACATCAAGTATCCCCACCGGACGCTTGACCCGTTTTGCTTATAAAGGCGCAGTTCAGGCAACGCCGCAGCTGGTTCAGTTATACGGAATTGACGGCAGTCTTGATACTGTTCAATTTTCGGGTGGTTTATCCTATGCCGTTCAGGACCGCCCGTCTATGGGTCTTGACATGCAGGTGCAGAATTTAAATGTAGATAACTATCTGCCAGCTGAAGCAGAAGAACAGACAGACTATAAAAAATCTGTCGCGATCCTTGGCGATTTTGATGCCAACTATAAAATTGATCTGTCGAATGTGACCACGCAGGGCATAACCATTAAGAAAGTCGATCTAACAGGAGAGCTTTTTGATGGCAAGATTAATGCCAAGACTATAAATGTTGAGGATTTCGCCGGATTTGATCTCAATGGCTCATTAATTGGCAATAATCTGTCAAACAATCCGCAATTTGAAACATCGTTTAATACGACGGCCGCCTCTCTGGTGCCGCTGCAGCGGGCTTACCGGTTTAAGACGGCATTTGATATCTCAGAAGTTGGGGCGATTGCGTTAAACGCGCGCATGTCCGGTGATTTTGAGCAAATGACAATAGATGTGAAATCCACTATTGGCAGCAGTAAGGCGGATATTAAAGGCGAAATTAGAAGTGCTACATTATCGCAATTCCCGGAAATCGGCAGTGCTGATCTTGAGATCGTTGCCTCGAATCCAAGTCTGGCCAGTTTGATTGATCAATTTGACTTGCCGATTGTAAAAGCATCGGCCAATGACGACAGGCCGGTCTCCGTTAAAGGCACCCTGAAGGGCACGCAGCAACTGTTGGATTTGGACGGTACATTAAGCATAGCCGGTGGCACAGTTGCGTTAAAAGGGCGGACCAATATTGCGGAAGATGAGATCAGCTCCTATGACTTCGCCGTAGATATGAAAGGGCCGGATGTCCGTGAATTTGTCCGCGGTCTTGGGGCGGAATTCAGACCATCGAAAGCCAACCTCGGGCCGCTTGCATTGGAAATGGCAGCATCCGGCAATATGAGTGCGCTTTCGTTAAGCAATATTGTTGGAACAGTTGGCCCGACCAAATTGACCGGGTCGGGTGAGATTACACAGCTTGATGCTGTTGCGGATCAGGGGCAAAAGCCGAATTTTAATTTTAATCTTGTGCTTGATGATGTTCCAGTTGCGGATTTCATGGAAGCAAAGCCGGAAGTTCCCGAAGGTGAGCAATGGGGCAACTGGAGCAAGGAGCCAATGGACCTTGCCGTTCTTGAGCAATATGACGGTCGCGCGACAGTTACCGCCAACAGAATTAATTATGAAAAATATGATTTTGAAAACCCGCGGTTCGATGCTGTCCTGAAGGACGGCGTGCTCACGATCAATAATTTCACCGGTAAATTATTCGGTGGGGATGTTGCGATTGCCGGAACCTTTAGCAGCGAGGGTGAGTTAGCGATGGATATGTCGCTTAAAAATGCCTCTGTTGTAGATGCAACCAGTTCATTCGCGGGCATCAGGCCGATAACGGGTTATTTTGATATGACACAAAAAATAACTGGCAAGGGTACAAGTCAGGAAGCACTTATTTCATCACTGAATGGAACGGGTGCGGTGACTGCGTCGCCGGGCACGATTAATGGAATTAATGTTCCGGAACTGAGTGAGCGAATAAATGGACTGAGTAGCCAAAATGGCCTTCTAAGTCTCTTGAGAACCTCCCTTTCCGGTGGTCAGACGCCATATGATGGAGGGTCCAGTGCGCTGACAACAAAAAATGGATTTATCCAGTTAAGCCCGCTTGATGTTAACATGCTGGGTGCTAAAAGCGATATTGACCTTGGTATAAACCTGGCGCAGTGGCAAATGGACTTGAATGGCGATATGTCGCTGAGCGATCATCCGGATGCGCCGCCCATTGGCATTAGTGTTCTTGGTGATCTGCATAATCCTAAAATTGCTTATAACACAAAACAGCTTGAAGGGTTTATAGGCCAGAAAATTGCTGCGAGCCTTATACAGAATATGGTCGAAGGAAACGGCGGTATTGGCGATTTATTTGGTGGAGGTGTTGGACCAGAGGCGGCACCCACAACGGGTGGTGCACCAGCGGAAAATGAACCTGTCGCCGCACCATCCGGCGAAACGCCGGCCCCTAATCAGGATGATGTGACAACCAGCCCGCTTGATGATTTTTTAACCCCGCCACCGGCGGAGCAGACACAGCAGCAGGCACCTGCCGAGGAGGCACCAGAGGAACAGGTACCAGCGCAGGAGACAAGACCGCAATCGGTTGAAGAGCTTGGCACAAGATTGCTTGAGCGATTGTTTCAAAAGCCCGCGCAGCAACCGCAGCAGGCACCGCCGAATGACTAACTGGAAAGTCGTTTTAAAATATAAACCCTAATAGCGCTGCTCAGGTTTGTACTACGGTTTGCATCAATTTCAGTGATTAAGGATTTTAAACTTTTACCGTCATCTTTTGCGATCGATTTCAGTTTTTCCCAAAAGATGTTTTCAAGGGTAATGCTCGTTTGATGGCCAGCGATGACGACGGAATGTTTATTCAGTTTTTCGTCATCTTTACTCATGGAAACCCTATAACATTTTGAAAAAGTCGTTGCCTTTATCGTCGACGATTATGAAAGCGGGGAAATTCTTCACTTCAATTTTCCATATGGCTTCCATGCCAAAATCCTCGAAATCCAGTACTTCGACCTTTGTGATATTGTTTTTCGCAAGAATGGCCGCTGGTCCACCGATGGACCCCAGATAGAAACCGCCATTTTCGTTACAGGCATCGGTGACCTGTTTGCTTCTGTTTCCTTTGGCAAGCATGACCATACTGCCCCCATGTTTCTGGAAGGTATCGACGTAGCTGTCCATCCGGCCTGCTGTAGTGGGTCCAAATGACCCGGATGCATACCCTTCAGGTGTTTTCGCGGGGCCAGCGTAATAGACAATATGGTCTTTCAGGTAGTCAGGCATGGGTTCGCCCGCTTCAAGTTTCTTGAGGATGGCGGCATGGGCCAAGTCACGCGCCACGACGATTGTTCCTGTAAGAGAAAGTCTTGTTTTTACGGGATATTTGCTGAGTTCCGCCCTGATTTCATCCATCGGGCGGTTAAGGTCTATTTCAACAACAGTGGCGCTCAGGTCATCTTTTGCAACATCGGGCATAAAGCGGGCCGGGTCTGTTTCAAGTTGTTCGAGAAAAATACCGTCCTTGGTGATTTTTGCTTTCGCCTGCCGATCTGCGGAACAGGAAACACCAATACCGATGGGAACAGAAGCGCCATGACGCGGCATTCTTATAACGCGGACGTCGTGGCAAAAATATTTACCACCAAACTGCGCGCCAATATCAAAATTCTGCGTCATTTTAAGTACTTTTTCTTCCATTTCCGGGCAACGGATTGCCTGACCAAATTCACCCCCCACGGTTGGAAGGTTGTCCAGATAATGGGTGCTTGCCATTTTTACCGTTTTCAGGTTCTGTTCAGCACTTAGGCCCCCGATAACAACAGCAAGATGATATGGCGGACAGGCTGCGGTTCCAAGTGTTCTTAATTTTTCATCGAGAAATTCCGTAAGTCGGTCTTCCCTCAATACGGCGGGTGTTTGCTGAAACAGGAATGTTTTATTTGCGCTTCCGCCACCTTTGGCGACAAAAAGAAAATGATATTCGCTTCCTTCAGTTGCGTAAATATCAACCTGAGCCGGTCCATTGGTCTTGGTGTTTTTTTCTTCAAACAGACTGATTGGCGCAAGCTGGGAATATCTTAGGTTGGTTTTTGTATAGGTATCCATGACACCCTGATTAAGGGCCTCGGCGTCGTCACCGTCCGTCCATACATATTGACCTTTTTTTCCCATTATAATGCCTGTGCCGGTATCCTGACAGCCGGGAAGAATCATTCCCGCGGCGACGTTGGCATTTTTAAGCAGTTCGGTCGCGACAAAGCGGTCATTGTCCGATGCTTCCTCATCTTCGAGAATTTTGGCGAGCTTGGTAAGGTGGGTCGGCCTTAGAAGGTGTGCGATATCTTTCATCGCTTCCGCTGTGAGTAGCCGTAAGCCTTCCGGTTCTACTTTTAGAATTTCCTTGCCGTCAACGATGATGGTTGAAACATAGTCAGATGTAATTTTACGGTAGACCGTGTCGCTCTCACTTTGAGCATACATGTCAGTGTATTTTGCGGATGTCATGAAACGTGTTCCAGAAGGTTAGTTTTTTATTTCTTTTTGCGAAACGCATCTAACGCGACAATATTGTCTTTTGGGGCGTTGGTGTCGTTTGTTTTTTCTTCAATGACGGTTTCTTCTAAAACTTCTTCGAAATCACCAACTTCAAGATTGCTTTCGACATCCGAATTAAAATGAAGGCCGAAATCAACGCTTGGATCAAAGAAGCCAAGCAACGAATCAAACGGGATATAAAGATGTTCTTTATTGCGATTGAAACTTAGTGAAATTTCAAAATGATCTTCGTCGACATGAAGATCCCAGAACTGATTCTGAAGGACAATTGTCATGTCTTCTTCATATCGTTTTTTAAGATAGTCGGGGATTTTTACGTCTGGATGTGTCGTCTGGAAAGTAATGTAAAAGTGATGCTCGCCGGGGAGGCCATTTTCAGCGGTGTCCGTCAGAATGTCCCTTACCACGCCAAGCAGCGCAGCCTGAACCATTTCGTCATATTTAATTATACTATCCGTCATTTAAATCTTACTTTTTTTGTTACGACTCTGATTTGAGCAAATTATAGCGACAAGATAGCGAAGGTGCTAGTCATTTTATATGGAGGGAAAAATGTCGGCAAATAATAAAGTGGTGGGCTTCTGTTGCTAGGTGCCCACCGAACCCCGCGTAGCTAAACTTATTAAGCTGCTACAGCAAATGCTTCGTTATCGTTTGCATTTGTGAATTGTGACCCGTCACAGCGGTGTCATACTGAGCAAAAGTTATATCTTTATTGCGCACGTCGATCCTATTTCGCCCCCATAAACAAAGACTTAGGTTAATGGTGGAGGCGCCGGGTACCGCCCCCGGGTCCGTAACGTTTATTCCATATATCAATTTATTGCCATAGTCGGCTACCCGACATTCTATATATAAGGCCTAAAGCTTAAGATTTAAATAGATTTGCATAAATTTTTGTGCAATCTATGTAATTAAGTAAAAGACGTCATACGGAATATAATGAAACAATATCTTGATCTTGCCCGTCGTATTCGCGATGAAGGCACAAAAAAAGAAGACAGAACCGGAACCGGAACCAAAAGTGTCTTCGGACATCAAATGCGATTTAACCTTACTGATGGTTTCCCGATGGTGACCACTAAGAAGCTTCACTTAAAATCGATCATCCACGAACTTTTATGGTTTATCGCCGGTGACACAAATATCAAATATCTTAAAGATAATGGTGTGCGTATCTGGGATGAATGGGCGGATGAAAATGGTGATCTCGGTCCCGTCTATGGTCATCAATGGCGCTCGTGGCCAGCACCGAACGGTGAAACCGTCGATCAAATAAGTAATCTGATCCACATGATTAAAAATAATCCGGACAGCCGACGTTTAATTGTCAGCGCATGGAATGTAGCAGATGTGGACCACATGGCTTTGCCGCCCTGTCATTGCCTGTTTCAGTTTTATGTGGCAGATGGCAAATTGAGCTGTCAGCTTTATCAAAGAAGTGCAGATGTGTTTCTCGGTGTTCCTTTTAATATTGCGTCTTACGCACTTCTTACCATGATGGTGGCACAGGTGTGTAATTTGGGACTTGGTGATTTTGTACACACGTTTGGTGATGCACATCTTTATCTTAACCATATGGAACAAATTGATCTTCAGCTCAGCCGTGAGCCGCTCCCACTTCCAGCTATGGCGATAAACTCAGAGGTGAAGGATATATTCGCGTTTAAATTTGATGATTTTGAATTGCAAAATTATGAAGCACATCCGCATATAAAAGGGGTGGTAGCCGTTTAATGATCAAAGTATCCCTTATTGTTGCGGTAACGGAAAATGGTATAATTGGCAAAGACAACGATATGCCATGGAAAATTTCATCTGATCTTCAATATTTTAAAAAACATACCATGCACAAGCCCATTATTATGGGCCGCAAAACATTTGAAAGCATCGGAAAGCCGTTAGCCGGGCGTGTTAATATAGTCATAACCCGGGACCATGCTTTTGAAGCGGAGGGCGTCATCACTGCGCACAGTGTTGAGATGGCACTTGAGGTTGCCAAAAACATGGCTGAGGTTAAAGGCCAGAAAGAAGTGATGGTCATTGGCGGCGCGCAGATTTACGAATTATGTTTGCCGGAAGCGGACAGACTTTATCTTACCCGTATTCACGCCAATATTGAGGGCGATACTTATTTCCCCGACCTTAACCCTGACGAATGGCTTGAATATTCGTCTGAGCGTCACGTGGCCGGTGAAAAAGACAGTCACGATTACAGCTTTATCATCCTTGACCGGATTTAATTTTCCAATTCGTAAACAAGCGTTACTTGTGCGGTTGTTGTAATCTTGCCCGGTTTGATGGGAATGGACATATTTTTTGGCATTGGCGCGGCCATCGCCAAACTTTCCTGTCGCATCATATCCATTCTTCTTGGCATGACCTGCACGTTTCCTTCATTGATTGTGCAGATATTTCCAAGTTTATTACCGGCAAGTTTTGCGTAAAGCGCTGCTTTGTGATGGGCTTTTTTAAAGGCCGCCTCTCGTGCATGATCTTCCAGTTTGTCTTTATCCGTTGAAGAATAAGTGATATTGGAAAACAGATTATTACTTCCCGCTGTAACACCTGACATGAGTTCGGTTATTTTATCAAGAACATATGTTTTGAAATAAACCCTTGATGTTCCCTCATAAGCGATTACTTCCTGGCGGTTACGCTGATCGTACACTGGGAATATGTTAATTGAGTCCGTGCGGATATCTTCATCTTTTATTTTTAGATCTTCCAGCACGTTGATTATTTTTCGGATATTGTCTGATAGTCCCTGAAGGGCCGCCATTTCATCATCTGCGCGGCTTCTGACATTTAAAGAGACTTCGGCAACGTCGGGAATGCTTTCAATTTCACCTGTGGCGCTCATGGTTATGACAGACCCCTGACAGGTTTTTGGTTGCTGGGCATAGGCCAGATTTGAGAACGCGGCAATTGAAATAAACAAAGTGAAAAAGCGAAGAATTTTCATGGGTAACTCCTTATTTGGCTATGCTCACAAATTAGTTTCAAATCATGTCAAATTTGCGGCTATTTAAATCGGCCGTAATCAATTGGCTGGTCTTTATCAAGGAACTGATTTGTTTCCGGCATCGGGTATTTAAGTCCGGTTGCGCAATTAAACAGTACGACTTTGTCGTCTTTTTTTACTTGGCCGCTTTTTAGAGCCATTTCCCACGCGGCGAAGGTGGCTGCCCCTTCCGGGCACAGCAATACGCCATCTTCCCTGGCAATGCGGTCACGGCAATCGAAAATATGATCTTCTTTAACGGCAATGGCAAACCCACCACTTTCGCGAACGGCACGTAGGATAAGAAAATCACCGACAGCGATGGGAACGCGAATACCCCAGGCATGCGTATGAGCATCTTCCCAAAGCGGGGCATGTTCTTCGCCGTCATCATATGCTTTAACGATTGGCGCGCATCCTTCGGCTTGTACAGCGACCATTTTAGGACGTTTACTTCCGATCCAGCCGATTTTTTCCAGCTCGTCAAACGCTTTCCACATGCCGATCAGCCCTGTACCGCCGCCGGTCGGGTAAAAAATAACATCCGGTAATTCCCAGTCGAACTGTTCTGCCAGCTCCAGCCCCATGGTTTTCTTACCTTCAATTCTGTAGGGTTCTTTCAGTGTCGAAATATCCGCCCATCCCATCTTCTCCTTACCTTCCAGAACAATTTTACCGCAGTCGTTAATCAAACCGTTTACGGTATATGTATCGGCACCCTGAAGGGCAATTTCCCTGATGTTAACGATCGGTGTGTCATCGGGACAAAAGACGGTTGTTTTTAGTCCGGCAAAGCTTGCATATGCCGCGAGCGCCGCACCCGCATTGCCATTGGTCGGCATTGCCAGGTGATTTTGGCCAAGTTCTTTCGCCATGGCAACAGCAAGTGCCAACCCGCGGGCTTTAAATGATCCGGTGGGTAATCGGCCTTCGTCCTTCACGATCACATTACAGCCTTTCGGGATGGAATGGTCCAGCGGAATAAGGGGGGTCATCACTTCACCCAGACTGGTCATGGCTTCGCCAGTATTCACGGGCAGAAATTCGCGGTATTTCCAAAATCCGCCGGGTCGGTTTTCAATTTCTTGCTTTGTGACATTATTCTTAATCGCTTCAAGATCATACCTCACAAGAAGGGGTCTTCCCGCTTCAGATAAACCATGAATTTCACCTGCAGCATAATCATCCTTGCCGGTGATTGAACATTCGAGATTGGTTACAAATGATGGTTTGCTGTCGTAAAGTGCTTTTGTAAATTCATATTCTGCGGATTTATTCATAAACTTTTCTCTTTTTTATTTCGCCTCTGCGATACATTCGATTTCCACCATTGCATCAAGTGGATTTTGTTTCACGGCGATTGTTGTTCGCGCGGGCCGATGGGCACCAAGTTTTTCCGCATATATTTTATTCATACCATCAAAATCTGCCATATCCCGAAGGTAGACATTTGTTTTGACAATATTTTCAAGCGTCAGACCGCAACCCGCAAGGACAATTTCCAAATTTTCAAAAACCCGGGCTGTTTGCTCTTCTATTGTGTTTCCGATCAGTTTCATTGTATCCGGATCCAGCGGCGTTTGTCCGGAACAAAAAATCAGGTTGCCGACACGAGCTGCATGGCAATAGGGGCCGATTGCGTCGGATGCATCTTCAATAAATAATGATTTCATCATTTTTTCTTCTATAAATGATCAATACGGCGAACGGCGCCTTTGTCGGCGGACGTTGCCATAAGGCCGTATGCTTTAAGCGCTGTTGAGATCACACGGGACCTTATTTCCGCGGGCTTCCATGCTGCTTTACCGCGTTTATTCATAATATCCCGTCTTTTATTCAGCTCCTCGTCGCTTAAATCGACCCGGATCACTCTGTTGGGGATGTCAATTTCAATAATATCACCATTCTGAATGAGCCCGATGGCACCGCCTGATGCTGCTTCGGGTGAAACATGCCCAATAGAAAGACCAGATGTGCCGCCGGAAAAACGACCATCTGTAATCAGCGCACATGCGGTGCCAAGTCCCATCGACTTCAGATATGAGGTGGGATAAAGCATTTCCTGCATTCCCGGCCCGCCGCGGGGTCCTTCGTAGCGGATCACGACGGCTTCGCCGGCTTTTACTTTACCGGAAATTATCCCGTCGACGGCGCTATCCTGACTTTCAAAGACGCGTGCAGGGCCCTTGAATGTGAAATTTTCCTCCGCGACGCCGGCAGATTTCACGATGCATCCGTCAAGGGCGATATTCCCTTCAAGCACAGCAAGTCCGCCGTCCTGTGAATAGGCATTTTCAACTGATCTGATGCAGCCTTCTTTGCGGTCAAGGTCAAGGGTATTATATCGTTCGGATTGCGAAAAAGCTTCGGTTGTCCTAACACCACCCGGTGCCGCTTTGTAAAATTCCGCAACGTCATCAGCGGGGCTTCTGTTAACATCGAAATAATCAATCACTTCACCGATGGTGCGGCCCTGTATTGTTGAACATTCCCGGTGGATTAAGCCACCTTTTTCCAACTCACCTAAAATTGCAATCACACCGCCGGCGCGGTGGACATCTTCCATGTGATAATTCTGTGTTGCAGGGGCGACTTTACAGATATTTGGAACTTTCTTGGAAAGGCGGTCAATATCTTTCATCGTAAAATCACATTCCGCCTCATGCGCTGCCGCAAGAAGATGGAGAACCGTATTTGTTGATCCGCCCATTGCGATATCAAGTGTCATGGCATTTTCAAAGGCCCTGAATGATGCGATAGACCGCGGCAGGACACTTTCATCATCGTTTTTATAATAGCTTTCTGTGATATTCATGACCGTTTTCGCCGCGCCAAGGAATAACTGCCGTCGGTCAGCGTGAGTGGCAAGTGCGGAACCGTTACCCGGCAGCGATAACCCAAGCGCTTCGGTTAGGCAATTCATGCTGTTGGCGGTGAACATACCGGAACATGATCCGCAGGTGGGGCATGCGGACTGTTCAACTTTGGTGACTGTTTCATCATCCACGTTTGGATCAACACCCATAATGATGGCATCAACCAGATCCAGTCCATGATTGACCCCATCTGTCTTGCCAGCTTCCATTGGGCCACCGGATACGAATACGGTTGGAATATTTAATCGTAGAGATGCCATCAGCATCCCCGGTGTTATTTTGTCACAGTTTGAAATACACACCATCGCATCGGCACAGTGGGCGTTGACCATATATTCCACACTGTCGGCGATCACTTCGCGGCTTGGTAGTGAATAAAGCATGCCGTCATGGCCCATTGCGATGCCATCATCAACGGCGATTGTGTTAAATTCTTTTGCAATACCGCCGTATTTTTCAATTTCGCGGGCGACCATTTGGCCAAGATCTTTTAAATGAACGTGACCCGGAACGAATTGGGTAAAGCTATTGACCACAGCGATAATAGGTTTTCCAAAGTCTTTATCTTCGACCCCTGTTGCCCGCCAAAGGGCGCGGGCACCAGCCATGTTTCGGCCGTGGGTGGATGTTTTGGAACGATACTCTGGCATAATCAGTCTTTCTTTCTGGCTTAACGTATGGGCTATTAAAAAAATATCTGTAATAAATACCAATTTTATGCCATTTGTCGATAAAATAAGTAAGCCATTAAAAGGGAGGATTTCATGCGTAGCGATAATAATTCCGGTGTGTCACCAGAAATTATGCAGGCAATTATTGATCAGAATGCCGGAGATACGGAAGCATACGGTCATGATGAAATAACCGAAAAGTGCGAAAGTGTGCTTCAATCCCTGTTTGAGAATGATGACTTAAAAGCCTTTAACCTTATATCCGGCACCGCAGCCAACTCCCTTATTATCGGAACACTTTCACCGACGTTCGGGGCCATCTTCTGTCACCAGGACAGCCACGTATACGGGGACGAGTGCGGCGCCAATGAATTTCAGACCGGCGGGGCAAAATTAATCCCCTTAAAAGGAGCCAATGGGAAAATTACTGTCAGTGAACTTGAAGACGCGATTGACCGGTTCATTATAGGGGAAGCGCATCATAGCCAACCGTCGATGCTGTCCATCGCCAACACTACTGAGGCGGGTACGGTATATACCCCCGATGAGGTTGCGACGCTTTCGGCGGTGCTAAAAAAACATAATCTGAAACTACATATGGACGGAGCGCGGTTTGCCAATGCGATCGCGCGGGTTGGGTGTAGTCCGGCGGAAATGACCTGGAAAGTGGGAGTTGACGCAATCTCCTTCGGGACGACAAAAAACGGTACGCTTGGTGCTGAAGCGGCGATATTTTTTAATAACTGCGATGATGGTAGTTTTATTTACCGTAGAATGCGTAGCGGGCATCTGGTTTCCAAGATGCGTTTTATTTCCGCGCAGATAATCGCTTATTTAGAAAATGACCTTTGGTTGAAGAATGCATATCATGCCAACAGGATGGCAGAAAAATTATTTGAAGGCTTAAAGGATGCTGACGGTATAAAATTTTCCTATCCTGTTGAAAGTAATGTAATGTTCGCTGAAATTGATAAAGCGGTGCACGAAAAATTATGGCAGGCGGGATTTCGTTTTTACACAAGAAATACTGCGGGTATCAGCAGCTCACGTTTGGTGACGGCATTTAACACGGATACTTCTTTGATTGATAAATTTATCGATATTGTTTCCACATAAGCAATTGTTTTAAATCATTTTTAACAATTAACATGCTATTTTGAGACATGTTAAAGAAACTTTTACATATTGTTTTACTTATGGCTTTTTCCCTATTGCTATTTGGCTGCGGCAGCAATCAGGAGAAGCATCAAAAGACGCTTGAGGAACAACTGATTTACAGTTATAAACTTTCAAGCCAGGACGTTCGTGAGCATGTTCGGCTAATTGTGCAGGCAAGTGAAGATAAGAAATATACTCTGGCGATGAATGAGCTTGGCAAGTTATCAGCCACTCAAATCAATAATCAAACACAAAAGCATGCGATCAAGCTTCTTATGGAACAGCTTCGTTTTAACCTTGAGGAAGAAGATATTGCACGCCGGAAAAATGCGTCACACAATGTCGATGCAACGCCAAATTCATAGTTTACATTTCTATCAATTGCGGCCAAAAAATTACTAAATCATTGACAACAAGTATAAAAATACCCCAATATCCTTGTGCTTAATTTGGACCTTGAACCGGAAAAAACATGGATAAAACTAAATCTAGCCTTGTTTGGAAGCTGATTATTGCGTCTCTTTGTGTTGGACTGTTGCTCAGTTTTTTTAACATAGATCCTGTTGAACTTATTAATGATGTTCCTGAAACATTAGGTCGAATTCTTGAAGTGATCCTGGATATCGTGAATTGGGCAGGCAAATATATTTTACTCGGGGCAATCATTGTCATCCCGCTGTGGGTCATCTTCAATCTTCGGACAATTTTTGAAAAACTGTTCAGAAGTAAAAAATAAAAAAGCTCGAAAAGGGGCAAGATAATTACATTGTTCATTATGGGGACAACTAACAAATATACTGGAGGGTATAAAAAATGTCGTCTAAAAATACAAATAACTCTTATGGCTGGGTCGCCAAAACATTCCACTGGGGGATGTTTTTGATCATTGTCGGCCAATTTTGGCTGGGCGGAAACTTTAAGGAAGAAGCTTATAGGGGGATGGGCTTGGGCGGTTACCATTTCTCCATCGGTGTTTTAATCCTGTTTCTCATGTTGCTTCGCTTTGCCTGGCGGGCAAAAAACCCTGTTCCAGAATTGCCTGACGGAACAGGAAACCTGCAGGCGCTTGCTGCGCATGGGCTTCACATTCTGTTTTACGTCCTGTTAATCGTGTTGCCGATAGCCGGGATTGCGGTTGTACAGGCAAGGGGCGGAACAGTTTCATTTTTTGGCATGTTTTTGATCCCCGGATTCATTCAGGAAGCGGAAAGCACAGCGGATCTTGCCGCAGCAATGCACGGCATTTTTGCCAAAGCGACGTTCTTTGCGGTGATTCTCCATATCATCATGGCGCTTTATCATCATTATGGTAAAAAAGACAATGTGCTTAAACGCATGCTGCCCTGGTAGGAACGAATAGAAACTAATGAAACAGGGCCTTCAATTGGCCCTGTTTTTTTATGATGTCGTGTTTGCGGGACGCAGTCTTCTAATTGTGCTTCTCACCCAGATGTAGCCAACCGTTCCCGCAATCATATTTGAAATGCTGATGGTAATAAATGCAGTCTCAAGGTTATAGAAATGCGCTGTGAAATAAAAGAGCGGCAGTTGAAGGAAAAATACCCGTAGCGTTGAAATTGCAACCCCCGGCATCGGTTTTCCAAGGCTGTTAAATATCGCATTCACGCTCATCACTAATCCATAAAGTCCGTATGAAACCGGAACTACATACAGATACGATACCGCGAGGGATATGATAGATTCTTCGTCTCTGAACAATCCAGCAATAAAGGGGGCGAACAGCGCGAGGATAATCGCGACGAACCCACCCCACAGCATGCAAAAGAGGGCTATTTTGTTAATGGCTTCGTCAATTCTATCAAATCGGTTAGCACCTAGATTTTGGCCGATAAATGGGCCAATGACAGCCGAAGCTGAAAAGAAAAGAACAAGCGAAATCATTTCAATTGTTGTCGCAATGTGTGTCGCTGCAACGGCTTCGGTGCCGAACCGCGACACGATGGTGATGACCAGAGCGGCAACAATCGGAATGATAATATTGGTCCCGGTAGCGGGAATACCGACATGAAGGATTTTTCGCATCGAATCTGTGAAATGTACCAGAGTTTCGCTGCTGAATGTAATTACCTCATACTGGTAATTCAGCGAGTAAAGAATGATGGCAAAGCTGACAAAGCGGGTAATGAGCGATGCCCATGCTGCGCCTTCAAGGCCAAGTTCAGGAAAACCCAGCAATCCAAATATTAAGAGAGGATCAAGAATAACATTTAAAATGGCAGATATTACCATCAGGTTTCCCTGAAGCTTTGTATCCCCAAGCGCGCGCATGACGGCGCCCCCGGTCATTGGCAACATGATGAAAAGTGGGGAAAAATACCAGACTACTATATATTCGTGTATCAGCGGCATGACCTGATCATTCGCCCCCATCGCTTTAAATAATGGATCAATGGTGGCTAGCCCGACAATGGTTACAAATATTGATAAAGCAAAGGTTAGAATTAAAGTGTTCGTCGCAAGTATTTTGACTTCCTGCTGGTCACCCCTTCCTGCGACCCGCGCAATAACGGAGGAAACACCGGCCATAAGGCCAATGGACATGGATATAATGACAAAAGCTATCCGCGTTACATACCCCATGGCTGCAATCTCATCGGTTCCCAGCCGGGCAATAAAAAAACTGTCCACAAAGGTAAATGACATGCTGGCCGTAAGGCCGATAATCATTGGGAGGGCCATTCTGATGAGGTGTTTGTGTACCGGGCCTGTTGTTAGATCAACTCTTGGGGATTTTCGTTTCTGAGGTTTTTCTACAGTGGCCATTATGTTCTATTACCTGATATTTTTGCTGACACTGCCCTTTTAAATGGGAGTGTGCGCCCTTAAAGTCAATAGGATTTTTGCTATATTAAATAATGGTGTAAAAATAGTTGGAGTATGTTATTTGTATAATGATTTTTTTGTTGTTTAGAAGAATTATAATCAGGGAATTAAATTAAGATGATTGTTGTAGTATCGCCGGCTAAGAAACTGGATTTTGCAAGTGACGAGGTTAAACCGAACTGGACGGAGCCAGATTATCTGGATCAAAGTGAGGAACTGATCAATGTAGCCAGAAAGCTAACGCGGCCTAAAATTGCCAAGCTGATGAATATCAGTGACAAGCTGGCGGACCTGAATTACGAACGATATCACGATTTTTCGCGACCCTTTACATTAAGCAACGCCAAACAGGCGGTCTTTGCGTTTAAGGGCGATACCTACGTTGGGCTTGATGCGGATACCCTGAGTGATGAAGATCTGGAATTTGCCCAGGATCACCTTAGAATTTTATCAGGACTTTACGGCATTCTTCGGCCACTCGATCTCATGCAGCCTTACCGTTTGGAAATGGGATGCCGACTTAACAGCCCCAAAGGGAAGAGCCTTTATGATTTCTGGGATGGCATTTTAACCGATGGTCTTAATAAACTGATGAAAGAACAGAAAACCGATGTGATTGTTAATTGTGCTTCTAATGAATATTTTAAATCGGTAAAAGAGAAGAACCTGAGCGGGCGCGTCATAACACCGGCGTTCAAGATCGTCAAAGACGGCGTGGCAAAAAGCCCCGGTATGATGGCGAAGCGAGCGAGGGGACAAATGGCACGGTATATCATTCAAAATAAAATCGAGAATGTTGAAGATCTTAAGAAATTTAATACCGACGGGTATAAATTTATGCCAAGCTTATCCGATGACAATAAATTTGAGTATCACAAGGTTGTCAGTTAAAGGTTAAAATGGTATCCAGCTTCGTTCTTTCGAAAAGTGAAGATATCCCAGATTGACTCCTGCCCGAAGGCCGACACCGATGCGAATTGGTGCGATGACGATTTCATCAAGCTGCTGATAATTCATGCCAACGCCCGCTACATAATAGAAACTTCCTTCAACAGCGGGGAAACGTTGGTAGAGTTCCGCCGTGTCATGAAGATTATACACAAGGGCGAATACTCTGGACCCGTTGGCACCAACGTCGATACCGATCGATGGTCCTTTCCAGTATACACGGCTGTCCCCCTCAATTTTATGAGAAAGGGTGCCATCACCGTAACGGGCACCAATTATTAAAGCGGCGCTGGCTTCCGTGCCGATGATATAGCCGTTAGGTTCACCAAGGTCACTAAATGCTTTTTCAATAACACTTGCCACAGCTTCTGACCCATCGCCAAAAAATTCGGAAGCAGCATTTATCACGTTTTCTTTATCATATGTTGCATCGACATTGGTGCTGTCCATGTTCTGTGTTTCTGTTGGCGCGGCAGAGGAAGAACTGTTTCCACCGCTGGAACATGCTGACATTATGAGAGCAAAAGTAACAACAGTTAGGTTAAAGAAAAGGCGCATCATGTATTCCCCGATTGGTCCGTTCGATTGATTTTAAACATTACCCACTTGGCAGGAAAAATCCAGATAATTCCTGCGATGATGTAGCAAATAAGCTCCAGCATAATATTACCCGCAAAGAAGGCATCAATAAGACGCGCTACAAGTAATATATAGATCGTCATGACCACGATCATTAAAAGAAGCCACGGCAGTTTTCCAAGTTTTGGTGTAGATTTTTCGGACATTAAAGGCTACCTAAATTTTGCCGGTTAAATACATGGCCAGATAAACCCCGCCATAAACAACAGTTGAAAATGCCGCAGCAATTGCCAGAACCCTTAAGTGTCTGCCAAGGCTGAGGAAGAACCGGATAAAGATATTATTTTCTTTCATAAACTTAATCCACGAACTTAGTCTGAAGTGCTTTTGACCGTAGCTTTTTTAATAAGGGCACTGGTTTCTGACCATAGGTTATAGACACTTAGGTCATTTATTGAAACCCATTTTGCCTCTGTGGCGTCATCACCGGGTTTTAAACGCCCTTCAACGTAAACGGCGCGATAGTCAATCAGGCTATAATGATACATCAATTTTCCATGACTATCTTGTTTAATGTAATCAACGGCGTCAACCAGCTTTAAATTATTGATGGTGATCCCCGTTTCTTCAAATACTTCGCGTTTTGCCGTTTCCATTAAGGTTTCCCCAAGGTGCTGTGCGCCTCCAGGGATGCTCCATTCGAAAGATTTTGGCGGCTTGTTTCTTTTTATAAGGAGAACTTTATCATCCTTAAAAACAACGACGCCCACTGCGGCGATTGGATGTGTGGGGTATTCTCTTTTCATTCGTCACTTTTTATATTATTGGTAAAGGCTAACTATAACGTAATTCAGATCATGTGTGGACGTTTTTCATTATCAGATAAGGGATTTGACCAATTTTCCGAATTTTTCAACACGGAAATGATGCCGGATGTCCCGTCTCGATTTAATATTGCCCCAAGTCAGCCAGTAGCGGTTATCCGCTTGAAAGGTTCGGACAGGGATCAGGCGATTATTCCGGATGCGCCGCTTCCGGATAAAGAGGGCACGTTGATGAGATGGGGATTGATCCCGCATTTCGCGAAGGAAATAAAAACCGATCGACCGTTAATCAATGCCCGTAGCGAAACCATTGCGGACAAACCGTCGTTTCGTGGTCCATTCCGGCGGCGCAAATGTCTTGTGCCCGCGGACGGGTTTTATGAATGGAAAAGGGGTGGTGCCTCACCTGTCCCGTATCATATATGTCTGCCGGGTAGGGAGGTTTTCACCTTCGCGGCAATTTGGGAAGCCTGGACAGGGCCCGCGGGGGAAGACTGGCTTGAAGCGGTGTCTTTGGTGACCAAGGACGCAACGCCGCAGATGCGGAAAATCCACCATCGCTCACCAGTCATTATTTCACCGGAAGATTACGATGCCTGGTTAAGACCATCGGACCCGCCGGATAGGGAAATATTTTCAAAGCTTTCCACCCGCCTTGACGAAAAACTGGAAATGTATGAGGTGGGCCCGTTTGTCAATAATGCCCGAAACGACAGTGAGCAATGTATTAAACCCGCCAGCACCGACCAGTTCAGATTATTTTGAGAAAAATATATTATCTTCGTTTATAAAGACTGAATGGGTTATGCTCGAGTGCTGGGTTTGCTCTGGCAAGTCCAAGAAGATTTAAAAATTTATCAAGTGTCGTTTTAATGGTTCTTTTTAACGTTGAAGAAAGTTTCTTTACACGAGTTGAGGAGCTGGGTTCTTTACTTCCGCGCCAGAAATGAAGCCTATTTACTGTATCACCTTTGGCCCCCATATTAGTCCATTCGTTTGCATAGTCGCTTTGTTGTGGGTGTGTCGCGTAGACTTCCCGATCCGATATCTTGGTCGCCATCATCAGCAGTGAACTGGGATTGATACTTCGGGGCTCCACTCTAGCCCCGGTTACTTCAGGATCAGTCAATTCGTACCATTCGTCATTGTTTTTGTGAACGCAAAATATCATAATATTAACTTTGAAATTATTGTTTTTACTAAATACTCTATACATTAACTCCGGGCTAACTTGATAAAAGCCATGACCACAATAGTTGTTGGTGGGTAAAATCGAAATAACATGCCCTCCAGTTTTTAATAAGTCCATGATATTTTTCATAGCCTGAGGCAAATTAAATACATGTTCTGTTGTTCCTGAATCAATCACCGTATCAAATGAATTTTTTAAATGATCAGGTATTGGTTCATTCAGATCATGTTTCATGCTTGCTCCTTCGAAGGTTGACTTATCCATTGAATCAACACTTTCCGCGCCGATAAATTCAATTAAAGGCTCGATAAACTGTTGTCGCTTTTCGTAAAAATTTTTAATGTCTGTGTTATCGTGAGCTATTTCATACTTGTTTAAACATAGCTCAATATTGTCGTAATCTGTAAGGAGGTCTTGTCTTCCCAAGGTTAGTGTTTTTCCTAATTTTAAGCCTTTTGATTGGCACTCCAGAATGAATTCTAATTCTGTTCTTCTTATACCCACCTTCCGCTGCTCCTAATTTATTTCCGGAAAATCCTGCCGGGGTTCATGATATTGTTAGGGTCAATTGCCTTTTTTATAGCCCGCATGATATTGAGATCGACATTTGATTTAAAATGTTCAAGTTCATGAACCTTAAGTGTCCCGATACCGTGTTCGGCGCTGATACTGCCACCAAAATCGACGACAATTTCATGCACGATCCGGTTTATTTCTTCCCATTTTGCCAGATATTCATCTTTGTCCATGTCGACCGGCTGGGACAAGTTAAAATGGATATTACCATCACCGATATGGCCAAATGGCACGGGACGAATACCGGGTATATGTGCGCAGACAATACTTGACGCACTATTCAGGAATTGGGGGATTTTAGAAACCGGTACGGACACATCATGTTTAATGCTGCCGCCTTCAAATTTCTGTGCTTCCGACATATATTCGCGTAGATTCCAGAGCGCTTTTGTCTCATTTTCATTCTTTGGTACAACGCCATCAATAATCAATTCCCGTTCCATTGCCTTTTCAAGAATTTTTTCCATGACAAGTTCAAGGCTCATCAGTGCCGGGTCCATTGATGTGGCGCATTCCAGAAGGATATACCATTCATACGCTTCCGACAGTGGATCACGGCAATTCGGCATATGTTTTATCGTGAAATCAAGCCCGATACGCGGAAGTATTTCAAAGGCGATCAAACAGTCTCCACTTATTTCCCGTGCCAGTGTAAGCAGCTCAATTGCCGCTTCCGGGTTTTGGACCGCGACGAATGCGGTATTTTTCTGTATGGCTTTTGGGTAAAGCTTTAAGGTGGCTGCAGTAATGATACCAAGCGTGCCTTCTGCACCAATAAAAAGCTGCTTAAGGTCGTAGCCGGTATTATCCTTGCGCAGTCCAGAAAGTCCGTCCCATATATCGCCATTGGGCAGAACAACTTCAAGCCCAAGGACAAGTTCACGTGTATTTCCGTAGCGAAGCACATTTATCCCGCCCGCGTTCGATGAAATATTGCCGCCGATCATGGCCGACCCTTCTGAGGCGATATGCATTGGAAACTGGCTGTTCATGCTATCCGCTTGCTGGTGAGCATCAGCCAGAATGACGCCGCTTTCCAGTGTCATTGTGTGGTTGTGGGTGTCTTTTTCGCGAATTTTATTCATCTTTTTCAGGCTAATGACAATCTCGTTTCCTGTTTGATCGGGGATGCTTCCACCAACCAGTCCGGTATTACCGCCCTGCGGTACAATTTTTATATTATTTTGATAACAATAAGACAGTATCCGGGAAACGGTTTCTGTATTATCCGGAAAAAGGACAAGGGACGTTTTGCCAAAAAACTTACTGCGGGGTTCTTCTATATATGGTGCAATTTCACTCTGATTATCGCTATAGCCCTTATCGCCGGCAATTGTCTTTAAAGCATCCAGATGTTTTGGGTCGATTGTCATTTTTATTCCTTGGGCGCAGCAGCGCGCCTGAGCCTATCATTGATCGCGACACCAAGTCCAGTTTCAGGAATTGGCGAAACGGCGATGGTTGAAAAACCCATCGCATCAAGCTTGCGCATCATGGAAAATAAATTTGCCGCCGCTTCATTGAGGTTACCCGACCTGCTTAAATTAAGGTTGAATGTGTCCGTCGTATTGTCAATGTCACCAAAGGCAAGTAAACATTCGCCGGGCTGTGGATTACTTACATTAAGGCGCATTTTGGTATTTGGCGCATAATGGCTTGCCATTTGTCCGGGGGCATTGATTTGCGGCGGTATTATCTCACTGATGTTTATCTTTTTTCCAACAATTTTTTTAATATCGTCGGCTGTGATGCTACCGGGCCGCAGCAGGGTAACATGGTTGTCGGTTATTGCGACGATCGTTGATTCGATGCCTTTCTCGCAGGGGCCACCATCAATAATCATTTGAAGCTCACCTCCAAATTCCTCTTCAACATGGTGTGCCGTTGTGGGGCTTATTTTACCGGATTTATTTGCGCTTGGGGCTGCTACCGGACCATTAAAGGTGGAAATAAGTGCATGTGCGACATCATTCTTCGGTACACGAATGGCGATCGTCTCAAGACCGGCCGTCACCAGACTTGATATACCGCACTTTTTTTTCCGCGGGAGTACCATCGTAAATGGTCCGGGCCAAAATGCATCGGCTAATCTTTTAGCCAGATCATTCATCAGGGCATAGTTACTGGCACTGTCCCTGTCGGAAACATGGACGATCAGGGGGTTAAAATCAGGCCGGTTTTTTGCCGCATAAATTTTTGCGACCGCTTCTCCGTTGCTGGCGTCCGCGCCAATCCCATACACTGTTTCGGTTGGAAAGGAGACGAGTTCGCCCGCTGCAAGCAAACCGGATGCCTGTTCATATGTTGTCTGATTAGGTTTATAGATGCGGTTATGGTTCATTTAATGACAATATACTTGATTCAATATCTTTAATACTGTTCTATAATTGTTGGGAGATTACGTTACAAGCCTGTTATGGAGATTAAATGCGAACATTGAAGGGCAAAACTGTTTTTATTACCGGGGGCAGCAGGGGGATTGGCCTTGCTATCGCGCTTAGATGTGCGCGGGACGGTGCAAATGTGACAATCGCTGCAAAAACTGCTGAACCACACCCGAAGCTTGAGGGGACGATTTACAGCTCGGTTCAGGAAATTGAGGCTGCGGGCGGACAGGGCCTTGCCTGTCAGGTCGATATTCGTGATGAACAAATGGTTGAAGACGCGGTTTCACAAACGGTATCTAAGTTTGGTGGTATTGATGTACTTATTAATAATGCCAGCGCCATATCGCTGACCCCCACTCTGCAAACCGAAATGAAACGCTATGACCTCATGCATAATGTCAATACGCGCGGAACATTCATGGTTTCCAAAGCCTGTATTCCTCATTTGCTGAAATCGGAAAATGGTCATGTCCTGAATATTTCACCACCGCTGAATATGGATGCCAAATGGTTTGGCCCGCATGTAGCTTACACCATGGCCAAGTTCGGGATGAGCATGTGTGTATTGGGAATGGCCGAAGAATTTCGGGATAAATCACTCGCATTTAATGCATTATGGCCGCGAACGACTATTGCGACAGCGGCGATTAAAAATCTCCTAGGGGGTGAGAATGCGATAAAAGGAAGCCGAAAGCCGGAAATCATGGCTGATGCCGCTCACATAATTTTATGCCGGAATGCGTCTGAAAATAGCGGTAATTTCTATATTGATGATGAAGTTCTGGCCAGTGCGGGAATTGATGATCTATCCGGGTATGCTGTTGATCCGAAGGCAACCCTTCTGCCTGATTTTTTTGTTGAGCCGGTATAAAGGAAAGAGGAGCAAATGACTGACCGACCATGGCTAGAACATTACCCGAAACATGTTAAGTGGGACCAGAAATTTGTTGGTAAGCCGCTTTGTGACCTAATTGATGAAACTGCGGCAAAGGTACCTGAAAATATAGCTCTGGATTTTTTTGGAAAAACCTGGACATACGGGGAATTGCAAAGACAGGTGAACGAGGCGGCTAAATCATTTCAGGAAATGGGCGTTAAAAAGGGCATAAAAGTGGGCCTTTTTTTGCCAAATTGCCCGCAATTTGTGGTCGCCTTTTTCGCGATTTCAAAGGTCGGTGGCACGGTCGTAAGCTACAGTCCGCTTTATTCCGAAACGGAGTTACTTCATCAGGTGGAAGATTCACAGACTGACATCATGATAACGGTTGATCTCGACACACTTTATAGCAAAATGAGAAGGGTTGTCGACCAAAGCAGAATAAGGAAATTGATTGTCAGCTCCTTTGCTGATTTTCTGCCGTTTCCCAAAAATATTCTGTTTAAAATATTTAAAAGAAGTGCCATTGCGAGCCCTATAAGGGACGAAAATTTTGTTGATTACAATTCGTTGTTTGGCAACGACGGAAAAATAGAACCACAAAATATTAACCCGGATGAAGATATCGCCATACTCCAATATACTGGTGGTACAACAGGTATTCCAAAAGGGGCTATGCTCACGCACTCGAATCTATATATCAATATGTTGCAGTTGGAAGCCTGGCCACCAATGATAGAATTTGGTAAGGAAAACGTCGCGGCATTTCTACCGTTCTTTCACATTTTTGCGCTCACGGTGGTTCTTAATTTAGGGATTAAAGTTGGTGGCCGCATCGTCATTGTGCCAAAATTTGAACTTGATGATGCGGTGAAAATTATGGAGAAGGAAAATATAACGCTCTTTTCCGGTGTACCGACTATGTATACCGCGCTTTGTCATCACAAAGACGCCGATAAAATCGGTATTGGTAACATCAAAATGGCCATGTCCGGCGGGGCTCCATTACCGGTTGATTTAAGACAGCAATATATAAATCGGTTTGGTCTTGAAATTACCGAAGGATATGGCCTTACGGAAGCGTCACCCGTTACGCATGCCAGTCCAATGGGAGGCGGCAGCAAGGCTGGCTCAATCGGGTTGCCACTCCCCGAAACCGAAGTATTTATCATGGACCGTGAAAATGAAGGGGTGGAGGTTCCTGTCGGTGAAAGTGGTGAAATCTGCATTCGCGGCCCTCAGGTGATGAAAGGGTATTGGCAACGACCGGATGCAACGCAAGCCGTTATGATTGGCGATATTTTGAAAACGGGTGATATCGGATATATTGATGAAGACGGGTTTACATTTATCATGGACCGCGACAAGGATCTTATTTTGGTTGGCGGTTTTAATGTATTTCCGCGAACAATTGAAGAGGCTATTAACGACCATCCATCCGTCGCTGAAGTAACAGTGATTGGTATACCGGATGATTATCTGGGAGAAACACCGAAAGCTTTCGTCAAACTGAAGGTGGGCACCGCTCCACTAAGCGAGGACGAGTTGATGGCGTTTATAAGACCGAAGATCGGCAAACATGAACGACCATCGCAAATAGAATTCCGTGATGAATTACCGAAAACAATGGTCGGAAAATTGTCCAAAAAAGAACTGGTGGCCGAAGAAAAAGCAAAGTATGAAGCTGCCAAAGCGGAAAAATGACAACTGCGCTGTTAACCCATGAAGATTGCCTAAATCATATTTCCCCTTACGGGCACCCTGAATGTGTTGAGCGGCTTCCGGTTGTTCTTGGGGCGCTTGATGGCCCGGATTTCTCTGACCTTCGGCATGTTGAAGTCAACCTTGCCACAATAGACCAGCTTAAACTTGTCCATAGTCAGGAACATATTGATCATGTTCTTGGCCTGGTGCCGGCGGACGGACATGCAATGATTGATGGTGATACATATTTGTCCGCCGGTTCGGCTGATGCGGCACTGCGTGCAGCAGGGGCTGTTTGTCAGGGGGTCGATTTGGTGATGTCCGGCGATATTTCAAACGCATTTTGCGCGGTTCGCCCACCAGGTCATCATGCCGAACCGGGACAGGCAATGGGGTTTTGTCTTTTTAACTCTGTAGCGGTTGGCGCTCTATACGCGCGAAGCAAATATTTCTGCCATAGGGTTGCCATTATTGATTTTGATGTTCATCACGGCAACGGCACCCAAACGATCGCTGAAAATACAACAGGGATCTTTTATGCATCCACCCATCAGTCACCATTATATCCGGGGACAGGGCATGTCTTTGATGACGGCAAAGGTGTGATTGTCAATGCGCCCCTCGCAGCGGGCAGTGGCAGCAATGCGTTTCGAAAATCATTGGAAAACCGGATTTTACCTGCGCTTGTCGAATTTAAACCTGATTTTATATTTATATCGGCTGGGTTTGACGCGCATAAACTTGACCCCCTCGCGGACCTTAATCTTGACACAGACGATTATTATTATGCGACTGAAGAAATTATGAAAGTAGCGCGCAAATATGCTAAAGGCCGTGTTGTTTCCACGCTTGAAGGCGGTTATAATCTTGGAATTATTGGTGAATGCGCCGCAGCGCATGTTTCAGCATTGATGAAAGGATGAGTTTTCCGCTATAAGGGGGTATATTGATTCACGGGAGCAGGAATTGGCAAACGATAAAAATGCATCTGTTGATATTCCAGATGATATTAAAAAAATGAAATTTGAAGAAGCGCTTGGCGCCCTTGAAGATATAGTAAGGGATCTGGAGAGCGGTGATGTCTCGCTTGAGCAATCAATAGATATATATACGCGGGGCACACAATTGAAAGCGCATTGTGAGGAAAAGCTTAAAGATGCAACAGCTCGCATTGAAAAAATAACCAAATCATCGGACGGATCACTCACTAGCGCACCCTTGGACAGCGGAACATAATATATGCCAGATATCGGTCCGGATCTGGCACAGAAATCACTCGGTGATTTTGCCGAATCTTTTGAACAAACACTATTAAAACTAATGCCTGAACCAGAAGGAATGGAAGGTCAGGTCAATGACGCCATGCGATATGCGCTGATGGCGGGCGGGAAGCGACTGCGACCATTTCTGGTAACTGTCGCAGCGTCGCTTTTTTCCATAGAGCCTAAAGCTGCTGCGCGAGTGGCCGCTGCTGTCGAATGTATCCATACATATTCACTTATACACGATGACCTTCCTGCCATGGATGATGATGATATGCGGCGCGGTTTGCCATCGGTCCATAGGAAATTTGATGAAGCGACAGCCGTCCTCGCCGGGGATGCGCTTCTTACTTTGGCGTTTGAAATTCTTGCGGATAAAGAAACTCACCCCGACGCGGAAATTCGCTGTGAACTGGTAAGCAAATTAAGTGCTGCGATCGGTGTTCACGGTATGGTTGGTGGGCAGATGATTGATTTAAAAGCTGAAAATCAAAGCTTGAATCAAATGGAAATAAAACGTATGCAACATATGAAAACGGGTGCATTAATTGTTTTTTCCTGTGAAACTGGTGCAATTTTGGCTAAGGTGACGGATGAGAGGCGTAATGCACTGACCGGATACGCGCAGGATATCGGACTTGCTTTTCAGATTGTTGACGACCTTTTGGACGTTGAGGGCAGTTCGGAGAATATCGGCAAAACGGCCGGAAAAGACGTTGAGGCGGGAAAAGCGACGCTTGTGTCGCTAATGGGAGTAGAGGAAGCGAGAAAGACAGCAGACGAACTGGTAGAGAGTTCCGTTCGACATTTGCATGTTTTTGATGAAAAAGCGGATATCTTAAGATCATTAGCCGCATTTGTGTTTCACCGCGCCCATTGAGAAAAAGTTAGGTATTGATTGAATTATGAATGGAAAGCCAGAAACGCCGTTATTGGATAAAATTGAGTTTCCGTCCGATGTTCGAAAATTAAAACCCGAACAGTTGCAGGACCTGGCCGATGAACTTCGTGCCGACATGATCTATAACGTATCACGGACGGGCGGACATTTGGGAGCGGGCCTTGGTGTCGTCGAACTGACAACGGCAATTCATTATGTTTTCAATACGCCTGAGGATAAATTAATCTGGGATGTTGGTCATCAATGCTATCCCCATAAAATCCTTACTGGCAGACGCAGCAGGATGAACACGATCCGTAAAGGCGGCGGACTGGCAGGCTTTACCAAAAGAAAAGAAAGCGAATATGACCCCTTTGGCGCCGGGCATAGTTCCACGTCAATTTCTGCGGGTCTTGGGATGGCGGTGGCCCGTGATCTTAGCGACCCTAAAAGTAAGGAAAATGTTATTGCCGTTATCGGCGACGGTGCGATGAGCGCGGGCATGGCTTATGAAGCCATGAATAACGCGGGCGCATTAAACAGCCGATTGATTGTGATCCTTAATGACAATGATATGTCAATTGCACCCCCTGTCGGCGCAATGAGCGCCTACCTCGCGAGATTGTTATCGTCGCGGTCTTATTTAAATCTACGTGACTTTGCCAAGAATATTGTCCGGAAATTTCCACGTACCGTAAGCACAACAGCAAAAAAAGCGGAAGAATACGCCCGTGGAATGGCAACGGGTGGAACGCTTTTTGAAGAGCTCGGGTTTTATTATGTCGGGCCGGTTGACGGGCATAATATGGAACATTTGCTTCCTGTGCTGGAAAATGTTCGCGATGCGGGTGCCGGGCCAATCCTTGTCCATGTTGTAACAGAAAAGGGCAAAGGGTATAGCTTTGCCGAGAATGCCGCGGATAAATATCACGGTGTTTCAACGTTCGATGTCGGGACAGGTGCGCAGAAGAAATCAACCCCGAAAGCACCAAGCTACACCAGTGTTTTTGCAGATGCACTGATCAATGAAGCCAAAAAAGACGAAAAAATAGTAGCGATTAATGCGGCAATGCCATCCGGAACGGGCCTTGATAAATTTGCGAAGGAATTCCCGGATCGTTGCTTTGATGTCGGTATTGCCGAACAGCATGCGGTGACATTTGCAGCGGGGCTTTCCTGCGAAGGATACAGGCCGTTTGCCACAATTTATTCAACCTTTCTGCAGCGTGCGTATGACCAGGTGGTCCATGACGTCGCCGTTCAGAATTTGCCGGTGCGGTTCGCCATTGACAGAGCGGGGCTTGTGGGGGCGGATGGCCCGACCCACGCCGGTTCGTTTGATATTACCTATTTGGCGTCGCTTCCCAATTTTACGGTGATGGCGGCGGCGGATGAAGCGGAGCTGACCCATATGATAGCAACGGCGGCATCAATTGACAGTGGTCCGTCGGCCGTTCGCTATCCGCGCGGCGAAGGCACGGGGGTTGAGATTCCAAAGGACGGTAAAGTCCTTGAAATCGGTAAAGGCCGGATTGTGCGTAAAGGTAAGCAGATTGCTATTCTTTCACTGGGTACACGTCTGGAAGAAGCCTTGAAAGCGGCGGATGAGTTTGCGGCCAAGGGGCTTTCCTGTACGGTTGCGGATGCCCGTTTTGCCAAACCTCTTGACCTTGAAATGATCAGGAAACTGGCGCTCGAACATGAGGTCCTGATCACCATTGAAGAAGGTTCCATCGGCGGGTTTGGCAGCCACGTTCTTGACCATTTAAGTAATGAAGGTTTGATGGAACAAGGACTTAAGGTAAGGACGATGAAGCTGCCAGATATTTTCATTGATCAGGACAGTCCAGATGAAATGTATAAGAAGGCGGGTCTTATGGCCGAGGATATTATTAAAACGGCGTTGCAGGCGCTGGGGCATAATGACGTAAATTCCACCCAGATCAATGGCTAAAAAGCGGGTTGATCAACTTCTTGTCGAACGGGGACTTGCGGAAAGCCGGTCCCGCGCCCAAGCCTATATCATGGCAGGCAATGTGTATTCGGGCGAGCAAAAAATCCTAAAATCAGGGCAACAGGTAAAAGAAGACATTACCCTTGAGGTCAGGGGTAAAGAGCACCCATGGGTCAGCCGAGGCGGCTTGAAACTTATCAAGGCCATTGAAGAATTTGGCATTGATGTAAAGGGAAAAACGGTCATTGATGTTGGCGCATCAACGGGTGGCTTTACGGATGTTTGTTTGCATTATGGTGCGCATAAGGTTTATGCGGTGGATGTCGGCCATGGCCAGCTTGCATGGAAGATTAGAAATGACGATCGGGTTACGGTGCTTGAAAAAACCAATGCCCGCTATTTGACAGCCAGTGAAATTCCGGATAAGCCGGATCTTATTGTCTGTGATGCAAGTTTTATTGGTCTTCAAACAGTACTTCCCGCCAGCATGGCGCTCGCCAGTCCGGAATGTATTCTGGTGGCACTGATAAAACCGCAGTTCGAAGTCGGAAAGGGAATGGTCGGCAAGGGCGGTGTCGTGCGTGATCCTGAACTTCACAAGCAGGTGTGCGACAAAATTGAAAACTGGGTCCGGGAAGATATGGACGGATGGAATGTTATTGGCATTACCCAAAGCCCGATCAAGGGGCCGGAAGGCAATATCGAATTTCTGATCGGGGCAAAATATGAACCATAAAGTAACGATTGAAGAACTTGGGGGTCGCGGCGATGGTATCTTTCACGAAAAAGGAAAGAAATATTTTGTTCCTTATTCGGTTCCGGGGGATGTGGTTGACGTTAAATTAAATGGCGCAAAAGGGAAAATTCGCCATATCCATCAAAAATCCAATCACAGAGTGGATGCGATTTGTGACCATTTCACAAAATGCGGTGGCTGCATGCTTCAGCATGTCGAAGAGAGCTATTACAAAGAATGGAAAGAAGGGCTTATCCGTACGGCGCTCGTCAATCAGGGGATTGAGGACGCGATGATCGAACCCCTTGTCATGAGCCCGCCAAACAGCCGCAGGCGCACGACATTGCAGGCGATTGGCCGGGGGGAAGGAAATATCATTCTCGGGTACGCCGAAAAAAACAGCCACAATCTGATCGATGTTAAAATGTGTCCGATACTTGAGCCGACAATAGTATCTTTTATCACGCCGCTACGGGAATTTCTGGGGAGGTTGCTTGTCAAAAAACAAAAAATGGCCATTCAAATTACCAAAGGGGATAATGGTCTTGATGTTGTTTTTAAGGGCAAAGGGGATTTAAATCTTGATCTGAGAATGGATCTGGCCGCATTTGCCGAAAAAAATGACCTTGCCCGGGTGAGCTGGTTTGATACATCGCTTAAGACCCCGTATTTCGAAATGCTGGCTGAGCGGCGAAAACCTTATGTAATGTTCGATGGGAACAAGGTTTTCTTTCCCACCGGCGCTTTTCTACAGGCGACGGTGGAAGGACAGAATATGTTGATTTCGAAAATGTTGGGTGGGATTAAAGATGCGGGTAGTGTTGTTGATCTTTTTTCCGGTTGCGGCACGTTTTCTATTGCGGCGGCGAAATTGGCATCGGTTCACGCCGTTGAAAATAATGAAGCGATGCTGAGTGCGTTAAAAAACAGCGCCAATCAGATGACCGATATCAAGCAGGTGACAACAGAACTTCGTGATCTTTTTTTGCGGCCGCTTCTTCCCCATGAACTGGACCGGTTTGATGCGGCAATTATTGACCCGCCCCGGGCGGGTGCGCGCCATCAGATGAGCGAGATTATCAATTCAAACCTAAAAAAACTGGTGATGATATCCTGCAATCCTGTGAGTTTTGCCCGCGATGTTCAGGAACTGAAAAACGCCGGTTTTGAAATGGGGGCGGTAACGCCGATTGACCAGTTTATTTATTCTTCACATCTGGAAATTATTGCCAATTTTGAACGGGCTTAATTTTACCATAATTTTTACGTATAAAGAAATTCAGGGCGTTAAAAAAAGGCGGCAGAATTTACGCATCCGCATAAAGATATTGCCGGGATTTTATGGTTAATAAATCGTTAAAACCCTTTTTTAACAATATGTTAGTATTTAGTATAGGAAAAGTCAGGAGAATTTGGGCATAGAGGGGCTGGCACGGTCCTTGCAGCGATCAAAGCAATGAAGCAATGATTAGTTATCTGCAGGGAAAAATAGAATGAATAGCGTAAGAGCCTATAATATGAACTTGAATGAACTGATTAGAAACGACAGCCATAATCTGGACAATCTTAATACTGTGCGTGATCAGGACCGGTTGTCAAATGAAACCAATCCCCCCCTTAAAGCGGATAATGATGATGTTGCGCCATCAAGCGCGGGTGATAAAGGCGGCGTCCATGTTGATATTTCCCCGATCTGGAAAGAAGTGGCGGGTAAAATCAACTTAAAAAGCGCGTCCGGTAACGAAGTTTCCGGTCTGAGTGCGGCGTTGTTTAACGCCGGTGCCATCACATTTGAAGATCACGTCAATCTTAGTTTTCAGGATACGTCGGATGCCGATGAGAAGCTTGATTATATTGCCCATTGGCAAAAACGTCAGGAAGATGCCATTCACCGTGGTGCGATGCATGAAGAACTGAATGACATTATCCGTATCCAGTCGATTTTGGGATATGTGGATAGTTTGGGATGATTGAATAACGGAATTGTTGCGTCTCCTTCCGACCCAAAGCGGACACTCAGAAAATGAGTGATTTATTGCACTAAATTCTCTTACGATAGGAATTGGTTATTCTGCTTGATATAATATAATCTTCAAAATCAACTTCCTGATCCAAAGTGATCTTAAGGCTAATTTTATCATCATCAGCTTCTAAAACCTTACTCCCTTTCTTAGGGAGAGGTATTTTTGTCACCATACAAAATGCCATAAGCGCCGCGCCGACTTGCGCACTAGAAAAAGAGAGTTCATTGTTTTCAATGCAAAGGGCTTTATCCACAAGTAACGCAACTCTGACACTGTCTGCCTTATCAATGACAATTTTTTCAACGTCATCAACATCTATATACTCATGATTTGACACGGCAAAATTAACGAGTGCAGTTCTGACTTCTTTTTCAGAAAAGTAAATGTGTTTGATTTCAATTGGCATCAATGTTTTCCCGACAAAATATCAAACTTGCATAGCCATATTAGATGATTCATCTTTACTCAGGTCTGTTTCAAGTTGCACTCGGTTTCTACCATTATCTTTGGCTAAGTACATGGCTTCGTCTGCCCGATGAATAATGGAGGCGGGACTGTCACTATTTCTAAATTGTGCAATGCCGAATGACATTGTGATTTTGCCAAAATCCTGACCTGTATTTTTGTTCTTGATTGATTTTGTAGAAATAACCTGCCTAATAGTTTGAGCTAAGGTTGTCGCTTCCTCCAATTTTGAGTTTGGAACTAAAATCACGAACTCTTCTCCGCCGTAGCGATACGGTAGACCAATTGAGCTGGTCGCATTCTTTAGAACATGAGCGACAATCTTCAGAACTTGATCACCAATTTGATGGCCAAACGTATCGTTGAATTTCTTGAAATGGTCGATGTCACTTATTATTAAACTGAAGCCATTTTGTTCGGTGTTTATCACTCCAATTAATTCAGATAGTTTTTCATCAAAATACTTCCTATTGCCAATATTTGTTAAAGCGTCTGTTCTGCTTTCTATCCGTGCATTCTCTAGGTTACTTTCTAATCCCTTAATTTTATCGGAGGACTTCTCTAATTGTTCTTCAAGTTTATGACTCTGAGAATTGAGTTTTTCTACGTCTTTTAGAACCAACTTTATTATATCACTTAATTCATTTGCCCCATCAAAGTCTGAGAGTTTGTCTAGATGATTAGCGAGACTTGTGGTGTGGCCAGATGTGTTTTTGCTCGCATCTTTTAAAACATCGATGAGTTTTGTAATTTCAATTTTAAAACCTTCACCAGCTTGATTGATCGCTTTCTTTTCATCATCCTTTGAAAAGAACTTTTGATACAACTTTTTAGAGACACTCTCATCAATGGGTATGTTATCGAAGATTAATTTATCAATGACTTTGGTGAGAGAGAGATCATAGTCTCCCGTATAAGTGTACCATAAATGATAATTCTCTGGTATTGGCAATACCTGATGTATTTTCATCTCGTTAAGGGCTTTAGTTGAATTTTCGACGGTTAACTGAAAATCGGGGGAGGTAAATGATGACATTTTGCTGATTCTATAAGTTTTTTGTTATTATTGAGAACAATAAACCCCAAGAGTAAATGACTTCCTATTTTAACGTTCGTTTGTAATTGATAAAATGCTTTATCGTTAACATTGCTTTTAGCGAATTGAAGTTAAGAAACAATTAATATTAGGGTTTTCTAATCTAAAAACCCAAAAGATGCTCTATTCAGAACTTTGGAAGGACGGCTAATAGAGTACGGGACGATTAAACTTTGAGGAGAAATCGTATTTTGTTCGCCTCTTTCTTTAAGAAGAGTTCAAGATGTAAATACGTTTTAGGAGTAATTTAATAAATTTAATCGTCCCTATCTAGAATGCGAATAGCACATTACATTAGAATTAGTTAATATAGTATAAAGGCAAAATATTGATACCCTTTTGAGTATTTAAGAGTTTACTTTCATACGATTCCCTTGTTGAATTAATCTCTTGGCGAGGAAGGTAATTTAGTTTTCCCCTCAAGAGCCTGGAGTACTTTTTTGAAACTACTGAATGACTAGTGTCGATCCAAAATGAATATTTTATGGAACAACCTAACTGAAAATTCACACCACAGTTTTTTTTATAACCCTATATTTTACCAAACAATTTTCTCCATATTATCGAAATCCAGTGTTCCTCCATCATCAAACGTTATTGTTCCGCTTGCGTCTTCAGAAAGTAACAATTCACCATCCGTTTCACTCGATTCAATAGAACTCCCACTATCTAAATTTAGTGTCCACCCGTCACCCGGGCTAGAACCTTCAAAACCACCAAGTTCAATCGTATCCATCCATCCACCACCGGCTCCTCCGTCAGCAGTGTCATTACCCATATTAGCCATAAATTCTAAGTGATCACTTCCATCGCCACCATAAAGAGCGTCGTTGCCTGCACCCCCGTTTAATACATCTGCACCCTCACCGCCGACAAGGCGGTCTGCACCGTCGCCGCCGGATAACTGGTCGTTGCCATCACCACCGTTCAGATAGTCATTGCCATCACCGCCTGTCAATGTGTCGTCACCGCCGTAGCCATATTCATAAACCGCATCTGTT
>JAUIDN010000034.1 GCA_030428615.1 Alphaproteobacteria bacterium
GTGGCACTACCCATTGAGCAGGTCACTACTGCGTTGGCGGAAGGTGTCAGTGAAATCATCGGCAGTGGCGGTGCTTTTTTAAACGGAACAAATATTAATATTCATGAAGGGTATGATTACCCCGACGCATTATATATTGCACTATTAAGTGATAAGTTGGGAAGTCGCGCTGTCGATAGTGATTTGATTTCACCGCTCTATCTTCGTGCTCCAGACGCTGTAAAACCAGCCCCACTTGATCTGATTATTATCGATGATTAACAGAGAAGAAATTTCAGTTGATGAAATGGAATGTGATTGCGCAAAACTGCTGGCGGAAATCCATAAGCAATCCTTTGTCAAAACGGATGAACAAATATGGTCAGAAAGCGATTTTGAAGAGTTGTTAAAAGTCCCAGGTACCAAAGCGATAATCATGTCTCGTAATGACGTCCCTGTTGGTTTCTCTCTGGTGAGGGGCATGCATGATGAAGCGGAAATTATTACATTTTGCATATTGCCAAAATGGTGTGATAACGGTTATGCTACCCTGCTTTTAGAATGGATAATAAAAGGACTTCAACGACAATCTATTAAAAGATTATTTTTAGAAGTCCGTGAAAATAATGAAGCGGCGATAAGGCTTTATAAAAAATGTTCATTCAAAACTATCGGTCGCCGCAAAGGGTATTATAACAGCTCCCAAAGTGAAAATGCTGACGCACTTGTTATGCAATGTGAGTTGGATGTATAGTGTTTAAAGACTATTGGGGAGCTACAAGCATAGGAAATTGCGATGTCATCAGAAATAGAAAAATTATGTATTGAAAAAAACATGCGTATGACCGATCAAAGAAGGGTTATCGCACAGGTTCTTTCGGAAGCTGATGATCATCCGGATGTGGAAGAAGTTTATAGACGAGCTACTAAAATTGACGATCAGATCAGTATTGCGACGGTCTACCGCACAGTGAGGCTTTTTGAAGAAGCCGATATTCTTGAAAGACATGATTTTAGGGATGGAAGGTCCCGATATGAACTGGTAACCGAAAATCATCATGATCATATGATTGATATTGAAAGTGGTGAGGTAATAGAATTTCTTGATGAGGAAATTGAAAAGTTGCAAACGGAGATCGCCCGAAAGCTTGGTTATAAGCTGGTAGATCACCGTATGGAACTCTATGGTGTAAAAATCAAAAAATAATGGAAATTTGACACCCTTTGGAATTTATAGCTATTTTTATGCTAGGGTGTTATAGACGGCAACACTGTATGGGATATCCCGTGCGGTGTTTGTTTTATTGGCGGACGTTTTGAATGCGCAAGTATTTTAAATTATTGAAAATAGCGGTTTATCTTGGTGTCTTGCTGCCACCAACCATTTTGCTGAAGAAACTGAAGTTTCCCGGTTATAAGGCTTGGCCGCACTGGGTTCATAAATCAATGTGTCTTGCGCTTGATGTTAGAGTAAAAACTTTTGGCCACGCACTCGAAGGCTCACCAACATTATTTGTCAGTAATCATATCAGCTATTTGGATATCATCATTCTGGGTCATGTGATTAAGGGATGCTTTATTGCTAAACGAGATATGATTGATTGGCCAGTACTTGGTTATTTATCCACCCTGCAACGGACAATCTTTATTGACAGAGACAAAAGAACCGATGTTCATTCACAGCGTGAAGAATTGCAGGATAGAATTAAGGGAGGTGACAGCCTTATCTTATTCCCTGAGGGAACGACATCGAACGGGGGCGTGGTCCTGCCATTTAAAAGTTCATTGTTTGGCGTGACGGAGAATTACATTCATCCGATGTCAGATCAGGACGGAAGATCGCGTGAACTGATGGTTCAACCTGTAACACTTGTTTACAAACGGATCAATTGTATGCCAACTAACAGGTCGAACCGCCAGAAGATAGCCTGGTATGGTGATATGGAGATAGGACCGCATTTTAAAGAATTTCTTGATCTTCAAAATGTTGAGGTTGAGGTGCATTTTCTTGAACCTGTATCAAGGAACTTGTTTAAAACAAGAAAAGAATTAGCCGCATATTGTCATAGAACAATTGAAAAGAAGTTGGAGGAGCGCTTAAGACGCGTTGACGATTAGGAAGTAAAGTGACAAAGAAATTATTTATCAAAACATATGGTTGCCAGATGAATGTTTATGACACCGAACGGATGATCGATGTGATGGCACCTGAAGGGTATGAGGAGACAGACACGCCTGAAGGCGCTGATCTTGTTGTTTTGAACACGTGCCATATTCGCGAAAAGGCGGCTGAAAAGGTTTATTCCGATATCGGACGTATACGGAAGATGAAGGAAGAAAAAAAACAATCCGGCGAGGAAATGGTTTTAGCAGTTGGCGGGTGTGTGGCACAGGCCGAGGGTGCTGAAATTATGAAAAGAGCTCCGTCGGTGGATATGGTTTTCGGTCCGCAAACATACCATAATTTACCCAAAATGGTGCAAAAATCATTGTCACTTAAGTCGGATGGGGAAAAATCAAGAATTCTTGATACTGATCTGGCGGTTGATGAAAAATTCAACCAGCTGTCAAAAAAAGATGTGAAGAAAAAGCCTACGGCTTTTCTGACTGTGCAGGAAGGGTGTGACAAATTCTGCACATTTTGCGTTGTACCCTATACACGTGGGTCAGAATTTTCACGTTCCGTTGATGACATATTAAAAGATGCTGAAAAGCTTGCTAATGCCGGCGTTGTTGAAGTCACGCTTCTTGGACAAAATGTAAACGCCTTTCATGGTATTTCCCCGTCAGGACAGGAATGGGGGCTGCCGCAGCTTATTTGCGAGCTGGCGAAAATTGAAGGATTTGAGCGTATCCGTTATACGACATCCCACCCTCATGATATGACGGATGAACTCCTGGCTGTACATCGGGATGTTAAGGAATGTATGCCTTATCTGCATTTGCCTGTTCAGGCGGGTTCCGATAAAATTCTGAAAGCTATGAACCGCACTCACGACAGCGCATCCTATATGGAAATTATCCGAAAATTACGGGAGTATCGCCCGGACATCGCGCTTTCAGGTGATTTTATTGTTGGTTTTCCCGGCGAAACGGACGAAGATTTCGAACAAACAATGGAATTGGTAAGAACGGTAAAATACGCGCAGGCCTATAGTTTTAAATACAGCCCTCGCCCTGGAACCCCGGCTTCTGTGATGGATAACCAGATTGAAGAACAGGTGAAATCTGAACGGCTTTCAAGGCTTCAGGCGTTGCTCAAAGAACAACAAACTGAATTTAACAATAGTGTCATTGGTAAAACCCTTCCCGTTCTGGTAGAAGCGCCGGGTAAAACTGATAATTCTGTTTTCGGCCGAAGTCCCTATATGCAGGCTGTTCAAATATCAATAGACAACGCCGGGTTCGATGATTTACAGGGTAAAATAGTTGATGTCCTTATAAAAGAAGGCGGTCCATTTAATATTCAAGGTATACTTGCTCCTGGAAAATAGGTAAAATTTATTCAATGAAACAAGATAGAGATGATAATTTTACGTCTGGTGTTCTCGAGTTTGAAGATAACCTTCTTCTACCAGCTCTTTATGGGGAACATAATTCAAACCTGGCGCGCATTGAGAATGAATTTGGCTGCACACTTTCAGGAAAGGGAAACCTTTTGTCACTGGAAGGGCCGGAAGAAGCGTGCAATTTATCACGAGATGTTTTGTTAAGCCTATATAACAGGCTGGAGCAAGGCCACGAGGTCACACGCGATGATGTGGACGGAGCAATTCGTCTGGCAAGTATGCTGGATAGCCCGGTAGCGAATTTTGCCAGCAATCGGGAAAAGATCGCAGAGGACGACAATGTTATCAGGACGCGTAAGGCTGTCATAGCGCCCCGCTCGGTTAACCAGGCTAAATACATGGAAGCGCTCAAGAAGCGGAAAATGACTTTCGGTCTTGGCCCAGCGGGAACGGGTAAAACGTTTTTAGCTGTGGCGATGGCGGTTTCCCACCTTTTGGAAGGCAAGGTAGAACGAATAATTTTGTCAAGACCCGCAGTTGAGGCAGGCGAAAAACTGGGCTTCCTGCCGGGTGATTTAAGGGAAAAGGTGGATCCGTATCTCAGGCCTTTATATGACGCGCTTGAGCAGATGATTTCTTTAGAACAAACAGAAAAAAGACTGGAAAGGGGCGAGATTGAAGTTGCACCGCTCGCATTCATGCGCGGGCGCACATTGTCCGATGCTTTTGTAATTCTGGATGAAGCGCAAAACACCACACCTATGCAAATGAAAATGTTTCTGACGCGTTTTGGTCAGAATTGTCATATGGTTGTTTGCGGTGATCCATCGCAGGTGGATTTGCCGGATGGAAGTGTCTCCGGCCTTAAGGATGCGCTTGATACGCTGCACAAGATTAAAGATATAGCTTTTATTCACTTTGATAGCAGTGATGTTGTCAGGCATGAACTCGTGAGCAAAATCGTGAAAGCCTATGATCAAAAAGAAGGCAGAAAATCCCGATGAGTTTGCCGGAAGGTTTAAAACTTGAGGTGTCAATTGACTATGATGGGTGGAGAGATGCACTACCCGATTATGAAAAGATTATTCATAATGCTGTTCAAGCGGTTATTTCAGGTATTCCTGAGGGGGCATCTTTAAGAAAGTTTGCTGATATTGAATTAAGTATTGTTCTTTGTGATGATACTCTAATTCATCAACTGAATAATGATTATCGCAAGCAGGACAAGGCAACAAATGTTTTGTCATTTGAAGGGCTCGGCCCAAATGAACGAGACACTTACCTTCGGTCAGATCAAGATATTCCTGAAATTCCATTCTCCCTTGGCGAGATATATATTGCTTATGAAACAGTGGAAAGGGAGGCCGTTACAGCTGGAGTATCTATTGCGGAGCATTTTTGCCATCTGGTAATTCACGGTATATTGCATCTTTTGGGGTATGATCATATTGAAGATGATGACGCGCAGGTAATGGAAGCGCACGAGACACGTGTGCTCAGCTATCTGGGTATTGACGATCCATACGCAGCATGAAATAGTATTTCTTAATAATTCAGGAAAGGCCCAAGGGCAGACAAATGACAGTAGAATCTGAAGATATATCTAGTCCGAATGTTGGACTTTGGGGAAGTGTCAAAAAGTTGTTCACCCGCGCAAATATTGATAATAAGCTCAAAGAAAGCCTTGAGGAAGTTATCGAGGAGATAGAGGCAGACAAGGGAACATTAGGTGAGGAAGAAAGATCCATCATCATGAATACCCTGTCATTTGGTGATTTGCGGGTCGATGATGCGATGGTTCCGCGCGCTGATATAGTGGCAATTGAAGAAACGGCTTCATTTGAAGAAATGATGGATATTTTTGTGGACGCAAGCACTTCGCGCCTACCGGTATATCGTGAAACATTGGATGAAGTGATCGCGATGGTGCATATTAAGGATGCCTTTAAAGCATTGGCGAAAAGCAGGCAAAATGGAGATTATCCTTCTGTTCGGTCCATTCAGAGGCCAATTTTATTTGTCCCTCCTTCCATGAAATTAATCGACCTTCTCGGCAAAATGCAGAAAACACATATCCACATGGCGCTTGTAGTGGATGAATATGGCGGCACCGATGGATTATTGACCATTGAAGACCTTGTCGAACAAATTGTAGGGGATATCGAAGACGAGCATGATATTACTGAAGGCGTGCTTATGCGGGAGCTTTCAAATGGAAATTTGCATGTGGATGCTAGGCTGCCTATTGAGGAGTTGGAAGATCTTCTTGGTATCGATTTTCTTGATGACGAGCAGGATGATGATGTTGATACGTTGGGTGGATTGGTCTTCACACTTGCTGGACATATACCGCAAAAAGGTGAAGTAATCGAGCATGAAAATGGTGTCCGGTTTGAAATAATTGACGGTGATACGCGCCATATAAAATATATTATGGTTCACAGAAAATAGTCAGAATGGTAAGAAACTTTTTTGATATTGATGTTCTAACGCGTTTTGTTGATCAATCAAGTGGTTTAAAAATTAAGTTGATCTTGCTTTTCTCCGGTTGTTTGTCGGCATTGTCATTCGCGCCCTTCTATTTTTTTCCTACCTATATGATTACCTTACCGTTCCTACTTGTTGTAGCGATAAGGAGTTCCAACCGATTAAACGCGTTTTTCAACGGCTACATCTTCGGGATTGGTCATTTTTTTGCTGGATTATACTGGATCGGGAACAGTTTCGCTGTGGAACCTTCACTTCCTGACTGGGCTGGTTTTATCATGGTGGCGGTTCTGGCTGCTTATTTGGCGGTTTTTATCGGAGTGGTCACTTGTGGCATTAAATATTTCCATCATAAGCATGATTTAAAGAAACATTTAGTCAGTATTGTTCTAACTTTCGTCGTTCTTTGGTCGGTTGGTGAGTGGCTGCGGGGCATACTTTTTACAGGTTTCCCATGGAACCTGAGCGGATATATATTTGGCTTTTCTGACATAATGCTTCAATCAACTGCAGTTTGGGGTATATACGGGCTAACCATTATAGTACTCACTTTGACGTTCATACCGTTCTTAACTTTAGAAAAAAGATATCAAATATCTGCACCAGTAATAGGCGCGTTTATTGTCTTGTTTTTATATCTTTATGGCGCCAATAGAATTCCCGAACAGCTAGAATATAATGAGGACGTAAATTTACGTATTGTTCAGGCAAATATTAAGCAGAAAGATAAATGGCCCATCGATAACTGGGGTAAAAACCTGATCACTTATATGGATATGAGTGAAGCGGAGCAAAGTTCCGGCCCCGTCCATATAATCTGGCCGGAAACGGCGATAATTTATTCACTTTCGGAAGAAAATCTTAGGCGTCAGCTAATTTCCAAAATACTTCCCCCCGAAGGCGGGACAGTATTCACCGGGTTCCCACGACGTCAATATGATCCTGAAGGTAGAAAAGTATATAATTCGCTTATCGCAATTGATGAAAACGGGGAAATTGAAGGCATTTATGATAAAAGTCACCTTGTTCCTTTTGGGGAATATATTCCGTCTTTCATCAGAACTATTATTCTTTCTTTGGGGTTAGATAAAATATTTACCGGCGGGCAGGGGTTTTCGCATGGCCCGGGACCTTCCACCCTTAATATCGATGGGCTGCCGCCGGTGGGAGTTCTTATTTGCTATGAAGTTATTTTTCCCGGTCAGGTTGTCAATGTAAAAGAGCGGCCGGATTGGCTACTGAACATAACCAATGATGCCTGGTATGGTGACAGCACAGGCCCTCATCAACATCTGCTTCAGACACGAGTGAGATCAATTGAAGAGGGGATACCAATCATAAGGTCAGCGGGTACAGGAATATCAGCCGTAATAGATTCTTATGGCCGTGTGTTAAATAAGGCTCCTCTTAATAAGAAAATGGTAATAAATAGCAGACTTCCTAAGGAAATTGAGGATCGAACTTTCTATTCCATGTTAAAGGAGTGGACTTTTGCATGTATTATTATTATATATGTGTTCGCAAATATTGTGGTATGCAGGAGAAGTGGGGCGTGAAGAAGAATATGCTTGACGTTAATTCCCATCATCACTAAACAGGAAACATACTTTTGGGCGGCCGACCTCCGATTGCGAGGGTAGGGAAGTAGTTCTAAATTCTAGGTTTAACAAGGTACTTTTTAAAATGAGCATGATCAAATCATCACCTGATCCGGTAGATATACATGTTGGTGCGCGGGTGCGTCTAAGAAGAACGTTGCTAGGAATGAGCCAGGAGAAATTGGGTAAAGCTCTTGGACTGACATTTCAGCAGGTTCAGAAATATGAACGGGGTGCGAATAGAATAGGGTCAAGCCGATTGTTTCAGCTTTCAAGAATACTGGATGTTCCGGTTTCATTTTTCTTTGATGAAATGGCGCCTGAAGCAACCCGAAAAGCCGACGGGATGGCGGAAGACAATAAACAGGTTTTCGAAGTGGATAAGTTATCCCGGCGCGAAACGCTTGAGCTTGTCAGGGCGTATTATAAAATCACGGACCCTACAGTACGTAAGAAGATATTTGAAATGGTAAAGGCCGTCGGAAGTTCCGCTATTGGATCAAACGGGAAAAGATAATTTTTTGTAGCCTGATATTATCGAATTAATTAGAAACATGTTTTATCAAATCTGGTAAAACATGTTTTTTTTGGGGTAAAGCCATGGAAAACGGAAAAATTTATAAAATATGCACTGTTCGGGAATGGGAAAATGCGAGTGAGGCTGGTAAATATACGGGATCGTCAGATGACGTGCGCGATGGTTTTATACATTTTTCCCAAAAACATCAGATAGCGGGAACGTTGAAAAAACATTTTGCAGGAATAAAAGGTCTGTTGTTGCTTACCATTGATTCTGAAAAGTTAAACAATGGTCTTTTAAAGTGGGAAATATCCAGAGATAGTGAAAAATTCCCGCATCTCTATGGTGATCTCAATCTGGATGCGGTAATAGATGTTGAACCGATACCGGATGAGCGCAAGACATAATTGGGCTGAGCGATAAATGACACTATATGAACTGATAAAACCGCTACTTTTTATGCTTTCCCCGGAAAGGGCGCATAGCATTGCCATTAAGGCGCTTAAGTTTGGTTTTCTTCCGGCTAGTCGTGCTCCGGTATCAGATCGATTGTCGCAGACATTATGGGGACTTCATTTTCCAAATCCTGTCGGTCTTGCCGCCGGATTTGACAAAAATGCCGAAGTTTTTGGTCCAATGCTTCGTCAGGGGTTCGGCTTTGTTGAAACGGGAACCGTGACGCCTTTGCCACAACCGGGAAACGAAAAACCAAGAATATTCCGACTGACTGAAGATCAGGCAGTTATTAATCGGCTGGGGTTCAACAATCAGGGTCTTGAAAAATATATTGATCGGCTTAAGAACCGTGATAAAGGCACAGGGATTGTAGGTGCCAACATTGGTGCTAATAAGCTTAGTGAGGATCAGATCGCCGACTACGTAATCGGGCTTAAACGTGTTATCGGTTTGGCGGATTATTTTACGATTAATATTTCATCGCCTAATACGCCTGGACTTAGGGCTCTTCAGAGCAGGGAGGCGCTTGATGATCTTCTTTCACGCCTTAAAGCCGTCCGTGATCAGGCGGAGAGTGCTATCTCCGTACCACTTATATTAAAGATTGCTCCCGATCTTAATGATGCGGAGTGTGAGGATATAGCGCAGATTATATTGAAGCACGAAATGGACGGATTGATCGTTTCAAACACGACCCTGTCACGGGAAGGGCTGATTTCACCGCTTCGGACGGAAACCGGCGGTCTAAGCGGTGCCCCGCTTTTTGACCTGTCAACAACAGTCCTTTCAAAAATGTATAAGCTGACAGACGGGAAAATACCGCTCATTGGTGTTGGCGGGATTAGTAGCGGCAAGCATGCCTATACGAAAATAAAGGCGGGCGCATCATTGGTGCAGTTATATTCGGCGCTGATTTATCACGGGCCTGATCTGGTGAACCAAATAAACAGGGAACTTGAAGAACTGTTAAAAGAAGATGGCTTCAGTAATGTTACCGAAGCCATCGGGATAGATCACCTATAAGATCAATTTAATCGTCCGCGTCGCCCATTTGCGATTGTAGATAATTTTTCTCACCCACTTTGTTGATAAGTTCCAGATTTGTTTCAAGCCAGTCTATGTGTTCTTCCTCGTCAGAAAGAATGGCTTCGAACAGATCGCGTGATACATAGTCGCGCACGCTTTCGCAATATTCTATGGCATCTTTCAGATCCGCATGTCCCTCGAGTTCCAGCGCGAGGTCACCTTTCATCATTTCGGTGACATTCTCGCCTATCTTTAGGCGACCAAGCTGTTGCAGTGCGGGAAGACCTTCGAGAAACAAAATGCGCTGGATCAGATCATCGGCATGTTTCATTTCATCAATTGATTCTTCATATTCGTATTTTTCCAGGGCCTTAAGTCCCCAGTCACCATACATGCGGCTGTGGAGGAAGTATTGATTAATTGCCGTCAGTTCGTTTTTTAGAACTTTATTGAGAAATTCAATGACCTTTTTGTCACCCTTCATTATACGCTCCTGATTTTTTGTAATTTGAGCGGCATTGTATGATGATTGAAGACTTAAGTCAATTGGAAGGTAAAAATTAATATCGTTAAGTTATTGATTTTAATTGTGAAAATCATTCTTAATTTGATTCAGGCAGAACGGGAGGGTTGTTTTTCATTATTGCAGATATTTTGCGCATCACACAGGCACATCCCACATTGCGGTTTGACACCAAGTGCTTCGTACACCTTTACCGCACTGAAGCTGCCTTTGCTTTTGCGGGCTGCTTCACGAACAGTGTTTTCATTCAGGGCATTACATACGCAAACATACATAATTTCTACTCTCCGATTCAGTGAGTTAATTATATGCTATTAAGAATTATTGTCAACAATGTTAATAATCATTATTATTAACATAAGCTGGTTTGCGGAAACTATCTGGAAAAAGAAACGAAAACTGATTATAAGTTTTAGCTAAAATGAATAAAATCTTTCAGGGACAGAAATATGACCGTTACCATCTACCATAATCCACGTTGCAGCAAATCACGCCAGACACTGGCGCTACTTGAAGAAAAGGGGATCAATCCGACCATCCGCGAATATCTGAAGGATGTACCAAGCGCACAGGAGATAAATGATATACTTGATATGCTCGGTATGGAACCGCGAGATCTTATGCGAAAGAAGGAAGCGGAATATAAAGAAAACAATCTTGATGAGCCTTCATTAAGTCGTGGTGAATTAATTCAGGCGATGGTAAATTACCCCAAGCTAATTGAACGTCCGATCGTCATTAAAGGCGGTCGGGCAGCAATCGGCCGACCGCCTGAAACTGTTCTGGAAATACTTTGAACGCTTAACGGATATCGTCAATTGAACATTGATTTTCCCAACCGTCCCGCTTGACAAACCGTCCGGAAAAATTCCCGGTATGTTCGCCATTATTTAGTGCCTGAACGCCATTAATGAACACGTGTTTCATCCCTACTGCATATTGATGAGGGTTTTCGAATGTCGCCACATCAGCAATTTCTTCCGGGTCGAATATGGCGAGGTCGGCGTAATATCCGGGCTTAACCGCACCGCGATCTTTTAATTTTAAATTGGTTGCTGGCAGTGACGTCATGCGGCGCACTGCTTCGCTCAAGGTGAGAACCCGCTCATCCCTGACATATTTTCCAAGAACCCGTGCGAAGTTTCCATATGCCCTGGGATGGGTGCTTGAATTTAAAAATACACCTTCTGGCGCCATGGCGGTTGCGTCCGAACCAAAACTGACCCATGGAAGCTGGAGTTTCTTTTTTATGTTTTCTTCGCTCATCATGAAATAAATGGTACCAACACGGCTGTTGTCTTCTGCGACCAGATCCATTGCTGTTTCTTCCGGTGACTTGCCACGCATTTGGGAAATCTCCAAAAGCGTTTTACCTGTTAAATGGCGAAGGTTCGGGTTTTTAAATCCGACAGTAACCACGTTGTCGTAGCCCGAGCCAGCACCAAGATTTTCCCAGTCTCTGTTTGGGTCACGCATTTCTTCAAGGGCTTTTGCGCGAAGTTCTGGGTCCTGCATATTGGCGATCCAGCCGTCAATTCCACCTTCCTGAATCCAAGGCGGAATCATGGCATCCAGACCTGTTGAACCGGCCGTATAGCTGTACATATTTGCGCGTATATCCAATCCTTCTGCACGTAGTTTTTCGATTCTATCTATTACCAGATCCATTTTGTGATAATTGTCTTTCCCCGCAGCTTTCAGGTGATAAATTTCCGCTGGCAGGTTTGCTTCCCGTGCGATTGTTATAAGCTCATCAACCGCTTCTTCGAACTGGTTTCCTTCGCTTCTCAAATGGGAAATATATGACCCGCCGCAAACGCTCGCGGCTTTATTGAGTGCAATGAGCTCTGCTGTATCTGAATATGACGCTGGCGCATAAATGAGCGACGAACCAACACCCAGTGCCCCTTCGTTCATCGCGTCAATCACCAATTGCTGCATACGTCTAGTTTCTTCCGGCGTTGGCAAGCGGTTTTCATAACCAATTTCATGCTTGCGTAAGGTCGTGGCTCCGACAAAGGACGCGACGTTGGGTGATATGCCTTTATTTTCAAGGAACGAGAGATATTCGCCAAGTGTTGTCCAGGTAATATCGAATTTGATGTCCCCTTGGTTGCGTTCATCATATTCTTTTAGTTCGGGTGTCAATGGCCCCATCGATGTGCCCTCACCAAAAACTTCCAGTGTAACGCCCTGCTTAAGTTCGCTCATGCCGCGGCCATCGTGTATCAGACTATTGACAGACCAGCTCAACACATTGATAAAACCAGGTGCTACGACAAGTCCTGTTGCGTCTATTTCTTCTTCGCCAACAGCACCGCCAAGATCACCTACGGCAACAATCCGGTCGCCGTCAACAGCGACGTCACCAATCCTGCCGGGAGTGCCAAGACCATCATGGATAAGACCGCCACGGATGATTTTGTCATACCGGATTTCTGAATTACTTGTTTCCGTCTGTGAGCAGGCGACCGTTAAGGTCGAAAATAATGCTATGAGGATTAGTTTGATGAAATCTTTATATAATTTTGTTCGCATGTTTTATATCCTTGATCAATTTTTGTCATTAGTCCCTATTTGACAAACTAGAAATGCGGCAGTGGTCCCAATACAGAGCTGCCAGCTGAAAGCGATTGATTTTAATCCTTCCGGCAGATGCAGTAAATCAACAACATAGCGCTGTTGAAGCAACGTTACAAGAAAGCCAATTGCCAGCGCCCATAAAACAGATATGTTTGATCCCCGGTTTGTAAAAATCGCGCTAAAATAAACGCCAAGCAAGCCGGAGTAGGCAAATACCATCACAGATAAAGCAAAGTCAAGCAAGGGCAAACCAGAATATCGCTGCCAGTAGTAGCAAAGGACTGACATTGAAAACAGACAAAAACCGGCGATAGCCATCCCGAACTGCCCGGCGATTACATAATGTCTTTCGGACATTGTTTTACGTTTTTCCATCCAGGGCCGGTAAAAATCCTGAATGGCGACTGATGACATGGAATTAAGACCAGAGTTTATGGTTGAGACTGCGGCGGCAATGACGCCGACGGTTACCAGCCCTTTTAATCCATTGGGCAGTTCATTGAGAATATAATACATAAATATATTTATATTTTCCTGCTGACTTGCGTTCATGGGTGATGGTTGAATTTGCCCTGCCATTAAATCCGGACGGTCGTAAAATATATATAGGAGCTGCCCTATTGACATAAAAAGCCATACAAGCGGAATTCCAATGATCACTGATATTATGAGTGCTCTGGCGCCATCATTATCTTCCTTGCAGGTAAGAAGGCGTTGGGTGATATCCTGATCCAGTCCAAAGCTCGCGATATAAAGAAGAACCATCCCGGTCAGGACCGATATCATTGTGTAAGGATCTGTAAAATTTATGCTAAAGTCAAAAAGCTGTAGTTTGTTTTGTTGATCGGGCGTGTTTCTCAGAGCCACCATTATTTCATCTATTTCAAGCGGGATAGCATCCAACAGGAAATAAAGGATGGCGACAGCTGAAAAAGTATACATGAAAAACTGGAACAGATCGGTCCATATAATGGACCTGATGCCGCCCAGAAAGGTAATTGAAAAACCGAGAAAAAGAAGAATGAATGAAGCCGTGATTATGCTGCCGGCATTTATGTTTCCGTACAGGATCATCGATACCGCGATTGCTGCTAGATAAAGCCTTGCTCCGCTGGCAAATATTCTTCCGATCAGATACATCGCCCCGGCGGCACGCATCGCGCCCTGCCCAAATCGATCATCCAG
>JAUIDN010000035.1 GCA_030428615.1 Alphaproteobacteria bacterium
AAGACTTATGAATGATAAGGGCATTATTCGCAACCGGATGAAAATCGTCGCTACGATCAGGAATGCAAAAATTTATCTTGAAATGGAAAATGAAAGTGAGGGCGCTTTCGGCGAATTTATCTGGAGCTTTACGGATGGACAAATTATCAAAAACAAGCCGGTTACCATGAATGACGTGCCGACCCAAAGCCCGGAATCAGAAGCGATGAGCAAAGCGCTTAAAAAGAAAGGGTTTGGATTTTGCGGCCCCACTATTTGTTATGCGTTCATGCAGGCTGTTGGCATTGTCGACGACCATTTGGTAAAATGCCACCGCCACAGCCTTTAAGCGAATGCACCACCGCGCGGGATTGATGTTTCCTTGTGAATTGCTGCACTAAGGATAAAACCAAACCCGACAAGCAACGTCAGCATCGCCGATCCACCATAGGAAACAAGCGGCAAAGGCACCCCAACAACCGGGACAAGCCCCATTACCATTGCAATATTTATGAACATGTACAGGAAGAAGGTAATCACCATCCCCAAGATCATTAATCTGCCGAACTGGCTTTTTACACTTACACTTACAATCATGGCATAAGCGAGCAAGATAAAATATAGACTGAGAAGACTAAGTCCCCCCATCAAGCCAAGCTCTTCAGCGATAACCGTAAAAATGAAATCTGTGTGCTTTTCAGGCAGAAAATTGAGTTGGCTTTGTGTTCCCTGGATAAACCCTTTTCCGTAAACACCCCCCGACCCCAAAGCAATCTTTGACTGAATAATATGATACCCGGCACCAAGCGGGTCTTTTTCCGGGTCAAGGAACGTCAGCACGCGTTGCTTCTGATATGGTTTCAAAAACTGCCACGCACCAATTACCGCCGGAATCAGTGCAATAAAACTTGCAACAAACAACCACATTCTGACACCCGCTGCAAACAGAAGCGCGATGCCACCCATCATGATAAGCAGTGTTGTACCCAGATCAGGCTGCCGGAGAACCAGGACAACCGGCAGCGCAATGAGAATAATTGGTTTTATCAGGCTTTTTAATTTCAACGTATCTTCGTCGGAAAGACAATGATAATACCGCGCCAACGCCATCACCAGAGCGATTTTCATAAGTTCAGACGGCTGTAAATTCATAAATCCGAGATCAAGCCACCGTTGAGAGCCCTTGCCCATTTCCCCCATGATATCAACAACCGCCAACATTCCGAGCGCAAGTGCATAAAATGGATAGGCGAGGAACATCCAGACGCGAATATCAATGACCGCGATAACAATCATGATCGCAAGCCCAATCAGAAAACGAATAAGCTGATTTTTTGCCCAGGGATCAATGCTGCCGCCAGCGACGGAATAAAGCATGGCAAACCCGAGGCTTGCTATAGCAACGATAACCAATACGATAAACCAGTTTAGTTCCGCCAGTTTCTGACGTAATGATTTTCTTTTATGGTCACCTATTCTTGCTGATAAGGGCATTACACTTCCTGTCCCGGTATTTCTATTTCTTTTTCTTTATCACGGTCCAAAAGGAATTCCAGCATGTCACGCGCGATTGGCGATGCGACCGAAGACCCGCCACCCCCATGTTCCACCAATACTGCCACCGAATATTTCGGGGCTTCTACTGGCCCGTAGCCAACGAAGAGCGCATGGTCCCGTTCTATCCATTCTTTTTCTTCATTCTTACGGACACCTTCCTGGCGCTCGGCCGTGCTGATCCGTGTTACCTGAGTAGTCCCGGTTTTGCCGCCCAATTTGTAATCCTTATTTCGGCTTCGATAAGGAAACGCGGTACCGCGCGGATGATTATAAACATCTTCCATGCCCTGTAAAACAATACGAAGATTTTCGGGAGATATCCCCATATTTTCATGAACCGTTTCATGCTCCTCATCATTAAAAAATATTTTTGGTTTAACCGCCATACCACCATTCACAAGCCGTGCGCCCATGACCGCCAATTGAAGCGGTGTAGTAGAGACAAAGCCCTGTCCGATACCCACATTTGCAGTATCACCACCTTGCCAGCGAACACCCTGATTACCCATTTTCCATTCGTTGTTAGGATTAATGCCGCGAGCTTCGCTCATAATCCCAATGTTAAACCGTTCCCCGAGGCCGAAACGGGCCGCCATGTCGTGTATTTTTTCAATACCCACCTCCAGCGCAAGATCATAAAAATAAACATCACATGATTGCGAGAGTGCCTGTATCACGTTGATATGGCCGTGACCATTTTTGTTCCAGCAATGAGCAATACGATTACCAATTCTGTATCTTGAATTACAGAATTTCGTGTCTTCCGCTGTTATAATACCTTCTTCAAGCGCCGCAAGCGCAACAATCATTTTAAACGTGGACCACGGGGAATATTGCCCGCTAACCGCCTTATTTATGAGCGGCTTTCTGATATCGCCCCTAAGGCTGTCCCATTTTTTCTGGCTGATGCCGCCATTAAAGTCGTTTGGGTCAAATGACGGGGTCGACGCCATTCCAAGCAATTCACCCGAGTGAACATCCATGACGATAATTGCCGCACTTTCGTCGCGAACGCGGTTCGCGGCAAACTTTTGTATATCAAGATCTATTGTCAGCCTGACGTCATCACCGGAAATACTGTCCTGCCTTGAAAGTTCACGGATCACACGGCCAAGCACATTTACTTCAACCTTTGTGTTGCCGGCACTCCCGCGTAATTTTTCATCAAGAACTTTTTCAATACCATTCTTGCCAATCTTGAATTCCGGTAGTTCTAACAGGGGGTCGCCATTAAGCTCCTGTTCACTTACGGAACCGACATAACCGATCAGATGTGCAGCAAGTTCACGTTCTGGATAAAACCTGCTTGTGCCGACATCCGGTTGAATGCCCGGCAAATCGGGCATATTCACATTGACATTTGAAAATGTTTTCCAATCCAGATTATTGGCAACACTGATCGGTAAAAACGATCTTTGTTTTGCCGCTGCTTTTACAATACGTTCGTTATCACTCGCCGATATAGGTACATATTCCCCAAGTGTTTTTAATGTTTCCTGCAATCCTTCGGTTTCTTCAGGGATAACATTCACCCGATAGTCCGTCGTGCTGGTTGCAATTGCCCGGCCATAGCGGTCCAGTATCTCACCCCTTTTTGGGGCAAGCAGCCGCATGCTGATGCGGTTCTGTTCGGCGAGAAGTTCATACTGACTTCGGCTTGTCACTTGCAAATAATACATTCTTCCGATCAGTGCGGACGATAACAGCATCATGCCGCCAGAAAGGATCGTCGCCCTTCTGGTAAACATCTTCAACTTGTTTTTGTCCGATGGTTGCATCTAACCTATCACTTTCCTTGTCCAGCCCAATATCCACGTGATGACGGGATAAAATGCTATCGTCAGAAGTATCTGCCCGATCACGCTCAGATAATCGAGAAACACCCGAAAATAGAGCGACGTAATCGCCCAAGAAAGAAACCCAAATCCAATAACCAGCATGACAAAGACAAACCAGTTAAAAATAAAATCTCTTTCCAAAAACTGCCGCCCCTGAATAAAGATAAATTGCTGTACAACGATCAACAACAAGGGCATCAACCCGAGTGGACTTCCGAGCAATATATCCTGTAATAATCCAAGGACAAACACCACACTTACCGGCAATAATTCCGGTTTAAAAACACTCCAGTAATAAACACCGATCAGTGTCAGAAACGGCATTATATCACCAATTAAAGGAATATTGTAGGGCAATACCATAATGATAATCAAAAATAATATCGTGAAGAAGGGAATGACCGACTTAACGCCAAATGATATTTCCTTGTTTTGCGTTACCTTCATGATTACTGCCCTTCCTCTTGCGGCGTCGGCGGGGTATCCGTTTGCTCCTGATTAAGAATTGGGAACGCTGCTATTTCGTAGGCGATAACACTCACATAATTGAGCCTGTCCAGATTAACGGCCGGTTCAATCTTGATTTCGCCTAGTTCGGTAATCTCACTCACCTGCCCCACCGGCAGATCAGGCGGAAAAACACCCCCCATCCCCGATGTCAGCACCTTGTCACCGACATTCACTTTTTCATCAGCCGGCATAAAATTAATATTAAGAAGATTCGAATTATTGCCCGCCAAAATAACATTAACGCCGGTCCTTGCAAATTTTACAGGAATCCTACTGTTAATATCATTAAGCAACAAAACACGTGCCGCATTACCCGCGACATTTATCGTCCGCCCAATAACCCCTTCTTCATTAACAACAGCATGACCCTTTTTAACGCCATCATTTGTACCGCTATTGATCAGCATACTTTTAAAAAAAGGGCTGTTACTATCTGAAACTATTCTTGATGCTGTAATTGTCGAAACAGTTCCGTCTTTGATTTTAAGTAAATTTTTCAGTCGCAAATTATCAATCTCAAGTTCCGTGGAGACGGCCAGTTGCATTTTAAGTTCCGCGTTCTCTTTACGAAGAAACTCATTATCGGAATAGACGACGGCAATATTTCTTATCCAATCAGAAAGGCCCGATGTCGCTTCACGCGGGATATCGACGACGGTAATGACCGGGATAAAGGTCGCAAAAGTTTGGGCCCGTATTTCGTCAATTAATTTAGTCTGACTTCGGCCAAAAATAAGCAGAGCTATAGACGCAACGATAAAGAAGAAGGCAGTAAATCTCTGTCCGAACCTCTTCATCGTTAGCCTCTTTCTTTAGCAGACATACCCTGTAATTTATTAATAAGAATCGCTCAGGACGTGTTTCAAGATTTCGCTTTCAAGCGAGCGGCCCGTTCCAAGTGCAACACAGGTCAATGGTTCTTCCGCAATAATAACGGAAAGGCCAGTAGCTTTTCTGAGCACTTTATCAAAATCACGAAGAAGCGCACCGCCCCCAGTAAGAACAATACCTTTATCGACAATATCTGCCGCCAGTTCCGGTGGCGTTTGCTCAAGTGCAAATTTAACGCCTTCGATAATCGCGCTGATGGGTTCCGCAAGTGCTTCTGAAATCTGAAGTTGATCAATTACAATTTCCTTGGGCACGCCGTTCATCAGATCACGCCCTTTGATCTGCATGGTTTGTCCCACACCATCTTCCGGTGCCGCCGCGGTCCCGATCTCTTTCTTAATTCTTTCTGAACTCGCTTCACCGATCAGAAGGTTATGATTGCGGCGAATATATGCGATAATGGCTTCATCCATTTTATCACCACCAACGCGCACGGATGATGAATAAACAATCCCGCCGAGTGACAGAACCGCAACCTCACTTGTACCCCCGCCAATATCAACAATCATTGATCCTGTGGGTTCTGTGACGGGAAGGCCAGCGCCAATCGCGGCAGCCATCGGCTCTTCAATCAGAAATACACGCCTTGCACCCGCCTCAAGTGCACTATCGCGGATCGCTTTTCTTTCCACCGGCGTCGAACCGGAGGGAACGCAGATAACGATTTGCGGGCTTGCCAGCATACTGCGGTTATGAACTTTACGAATAAAATCCTTAATCATTGCTTCCGCAACTTCGAAATCCGCAATAACACCATCCCTGAGCGGTCTGATTGCTTCGATATCACCGGGCGTACGGCCAAGCATCATTTTTGCTGCTTCTCCGACCGCGAGAACCTCTTTTACGCCCCCTGAAGTCTTCAATGCAACCACTGATGGTTCGTTGAGAACAATACCGCGACCTTTAACATAAACAAGTGTGTTGGCTGTCCCCAGATCGATCGCCATATCCGATGAAAACATGCCTAGAATTTTTTCAAACATTCAAATTTTGCCTTATGACCGCTCGTTTGCGGATATATAGTTATTATTTATTACGCAAACATATAGTATGTTTGTATTAACATACTGTTATGATTGCAAATAATTTATCAGAATTCCGTAAATAAAGATAATATATAGAGATTTAGCTGTCATTAACGGCAATATTAGGGCAATGACCAGTAAAAAAGTCATTGCCCGTCAAAAAAAATCAGTATTTATCCGTACATTTCTTCCGGCTTGTTTTTCTCTCTCTTAACAAGAAGTTTATTCAGCGCGTTAAGGTACGCTTTTGCTGATGCGACAAGCGTATCCGTATGTGCTGCATGTCCATTCACGGTTTTACCATCTTCCGAAAGACGTACAGTCACTTCGGCCTGCGCATCCGTTCCCTTGGTCACGGCGTGAACCTGATAAAGTTCAAGCACTGGATCACCTTCAACCAAGCCTGAAAGCGCAAGAAACGCCGCATCCACCGGGCCGTTCCCTTCGCTGTGAACTTCACGGACATCCCCGCCAACGGCGATTTCGAAAGTCGCGCTGTTTGGAACGTCTTTATCACAGACAAATTTCCAGGAAGTTATCTGCATCCCGTCGCTGTCACGCATACCGTCATCAACGATTGAAATAATATCTTCGTCATAAACGACTTTCTTTGCATCTGCGAGATCCTTAAACTGCTGAAACGCGCTTAAGAATTCATTATTGCCAAGCTCGTAGCCAAGCTCCTTCAATTTTTCGCTAAACGCGTGACGGCCGGAATGTTTACCCATAACCAATGTAGATTTACCAAGCCCGACAGATTCCGGTGTCATGATTTCATAGGTTTCAGCGTTCTTAAGCATACCGTCCTGATGAATACCACTTTCGTGTGCAAAGGCGTTTGCACCGACAATAGCCTTGTTATGCTGCACATTTAACCCGGTGACGGATGACACCAAATGTGATGTTTTGGTAATATTTTCCGTTTTAATTCCTGTAGTATAAGGAAGCACGTCATGCCGCGTCCTGAATGCCATCACCACTTCTTCAAGCGCGGCATTACCGGCGCGTTCACCAATACCGTTTATAGTACATTCAATCTGACGTGCGCCGCCGACAACCGCCGCGATTGAGTTTGCGACCGCAAGTCCCAAGTCATTGTGACAGTGAGTTGAGAAGATTGCTTTATCGGAATTTGGCACATTTTCGATTATTTTGCGCATCATTACCGTATATTCTTCCGGCGTTGTGTAGCCCACGGTGTCCGGCACGTTAATTGTCGTCGCGCCAGCCTTAATGGCGGTTTCAATCGCTTTATAAAGGTAATCTTCGTCCGTGCGGGTCCCGTCCTCACACGACCATTCAACATCGTCACATAGATTACGGGCGTAAGAGACGCTTTCTTCAATTTTGCCAAGCACCGTTTCCGGCGACATTTGAAGCTTGTGCTCCATATGTAGCGCACTGGTTGAAATGAATGTATGGATGCGGGGCCGTTTCGCACCCTTCAATGCTTCCCACGCGCGGTCAATATCTTTGATTGATGCGCGCGCAAGTGAACAAACGCTTGTTTCCTTCATAAGAGCGGATATCTGTGAAACGGCATTGAAATCACCATTTGAAGCGATAGCAAATCCCGCTTCAATAACATCAACACCCAATTGTTCGAGCGCTTCCGCGACGCGCAATTTTTCGCTCAATGTCATGGAACAGCCCGGCGACTGCTCCCCATCACGTAATGTAGTATCAAAAATTACTACCCTGTTTTTGTCTTTCGTCATTGACTTAAGTCCTTTGAATTCTATTAAAATATTCTATCATATTTCCCGAGAATACAAATATAATTTTTATATAGGAAACCCGGCGTTGTAGGAAATTCTCCCCTAAACGCTCGCTAATAATTTAGCTTTAAATGGTTAAGCGTTCAGGGGCGACTAAGTCGACCCAGACCGAGTAGGAGGATAGAAGACAGCAGAATATTCGCACCGGAAACAGCTTCCGAAGCGAACCACTTTAATGAATATTTGTTATTATGACTGATCATAATAATTCTGTACCTCTATGTTTTAACAATGCCCTTTTACCTGTAAAAAGTTAATTTGGGAATAAAAAAATAAAAATTCTCACCTATTTTTTTACCACATCAAGTAAACGATCCAAAAACCTGTCACATGCTTCAAGTTCAGAAATATCAATATATTCATCCGCCTTGTGGGCTTGTAATATGCTTCCGGGGCCGCAGACAACGGCGGGAACACCCCCTTTTTGATGAAAAATCCCTGCCTCTGTGCCGTAGGAGACAACATGGGTGGAATTCTGTTCCGCCAGGTGCTTAACCAATGTTTCAGCGTCAGAGCCGGTTTCAGGAAACAGACATGGTACTTTTGCCAGATAGTCGGTTTTAACGTCACCATATTCATCAGAGGTCTCCCGCATTTTGGGTATGATCACGTCATCAATAAAGTTGCTGTATCTTTCATAAACTTCATCTTCGTCGGTGCCGGGGATAGGGCGGTAATCCCATTCGATTTCGCAATAATTGGGGGTTATGTTTGCGGCGACGCCCCCCGAAATCCTGCCGGCATGGACTGTGCAGTACGGCGGCTCGAACCCTTCTACTGCTGATGGGCGGTGCCTCATCTCTTCCTGAATATCATCCAGAAAGGAAACAATTTTCGCCGCATAGCTTATGGCGTTCACACCCCGATCGGTACTGGAATGATTTTCATGTCCGTAAACCTTTGTCAGCAAATGACGAATTCCCTTATGACTGTTCACTACTTTCATTGATGTTGGCTCACCGACGATACAGGCACGGGGTTTCACCTTTAAATTATTCACAACATCAACAAGACCGTGAACCCCGGTACATCCTGTTTCCTCGTCGTAGGAAAAAGCGAAATATAACGGTTCTTTAAGATCGGCCTCAACAACATCAGGGATTTTCGCAAGAACGCATGCAATGAACCCCTTCATATCACATGTACCACGGCCGAAAAGCCGGTCCCTTTTGCGGGTCATTTGAAATGGGTCGGTTGACCAGTTCTGCCCGGCAACCGGAACCACATCGGAATGGCCGGAGAGCATTATGCCGCTGACATTTTCCGGCCCCGTCACGGCAAGAAGATTGGCCTTATTTTCATGGTCATCAAATATCAGTTCGGATGATATTCCATAAGATTTAAGATAATCTGCGATAAAGCGGATCATTTCAAGATTAGATTTCGAACTGGTTGTGTCAAACCCGATCAGGGTATCCAATATCTCAATTGATGTTTTTTTGGTCATAAAACTGGTTCCGTCACACTTCAGGAAACTTATTCTTGACGCGCCGTGGCGCCAGACGAGACAATAACGAACAACTCCGACACTGTCAGTAAAAAGATAAATGTCCACTCTTCGAAAACCAAATCATTTTACCCGACCATAAAATAAGCCCGGATGAATTAACCATTTATTTCTAATTTTTGTAGTAAGGACAATGTAAAGAAAAATACGTTTATTCGTTTGAGAAACCCGCCCCGGAGCATATTTGATGACAGCAAGAGAAAACCACTGGCTGAATGAGGAAAGAATTAAAAATTACTCATACATCTTTCTTGCCATTTTTGTTTTTACTGTGTTTCTCAGATTTTACACAGGGACAGGCAATTATGACCTGGAAGGGCGCCCGCTTGGTTCTGATTTTACAAGTTTTTATACCGCCGCGAAACTGGTGGCAGAAGGACAGGCTGCAGATGCGTATGATTTCGCTAAGCACTTCGCCGCCGAAAAAGCTGTGGTCGGCGAGAAGCTCGATATGTATTTCAGCTTTTCCTATCCCCCGACTTTCATGCTTATCCTGGCACCGCTGGCATTCTTACCGTATCTGGCCGCCTATTTTGTATGGATAGCGGTAACGCTTGCCTTTTATGCCGCGATGATAAGAAAGATAGCCCTTAGAAACGAAGCCATTATGCTTGCCCTCGCCTTTCCCGCCGTCTTCTGGACAATTGAGCACGGCCAAAATGCCCTGCTAACCGCAGGCCTGCTCGCGGGCGGAGTATATTATCTCGAACGGAAACCTATTTTAGCCGGGATCTTGATTGGTTTACTGTCGTTCAAACCACATTTGGGGGTGCTGATCCCATTTGTTCTGATGGCAGCCGGTCACTGGCGCGTGTTCACGGCCGCTGCCATAACCACAATTATTTTTGCTGCCCTTTCCTGGCTGATGCTGGGCGGTGACGTATGGATGGCATTTTTTCAAAGCTTTGCTGAAACCAGAAGCACGTTAAATGAAGGACGGGTGCCGTTTCATAAGATGCAAAGCCTTTATGCGGGTTTGCGCAATGCCGGCGTCGGGGTGGAGATTTCATATTTTTCACACGCACTTTATACCTTATCAACCGCTGCGGCGGTTATTTGGATATGGCTGCGGGATGTGGATATTAGATTGAAGAAAGCAGCGCTCTGCATTGGGACGGTTCTTATGTCTCCATTTATGTTGAGCTATGATCTTACCCTACTTGCCGTGGCGATCGCTTACCTCGCGGATTACAGTATAAAAAAACACTTTCAGCCATCCCTGGTGAACCTTCTTTGCATCATCTGGGTCAGCCCTTTTATAATCAGCAGTCTTAGCATGTATGTTCCGCTTCCCTGGACACCAATATTACTATCATTGCTTCTCTATCAGATTATATTATTGTGTCGGCCGCAACTTCCGGAGAAATTAAAAAATCAATGACTGAGTTATCCATTATCGTACCGACTTTTAATGAAGTTGATAATATTCGACCGTTATATGATGCCATCGCCAAATCCCTTAACGGCGTGGACTGGGAAATCGTATATGTTGATGATGATTCCACCGACGGCACCGCAGACGAACTGATGAAGCTTTGCGAAGAAAAGCCCAACGCGAAACGCATTCACCGCATATCAAGAAGGGGGTTATCATCAGCATGTGTAGAAGGATTCATGTCAACGATATCGCCTTATATGGCAGTGATTGACGGGGATATGCAACATGATGAAACAAAACTTGCCGAAATGCTCACGATCCTGAAAAGCGGTGATTATGACCTGGCACTTGGCAGTCGTTATGTTGCGGAAGGCGGGTTTGGTAATTGGAGTGCCGGACGAATTAAAGCAAGCCAGCTGGCGACGCGGTTAAGCAAAATCATCACCCGTCAAACTATTTCAGATCCGATGAGTGGATTTTTTATGATTTCCAGGGAGGCTTTGGATAAGTGCGTCAGAAAACTTTCCCTACAAGGCTACAAACTGTTGCTGGACATTATCACAAGCTATCCGGGGACTATGCGAATAAAGGATGTTGCATACGAATTTCGCGCCCGTCAACACGGTGACAGCAAACTGGACAGTATGATCATGATGGAATTTGCCATGATGCTCATTGAAAAAATAACCCGCGGTATTATACCTGCCCGATTTATCTTATTCTCTGCCGTCGGTGCTAGTGGTGTTCTGGTTCACTTCTCCGTATTATACGCTATGCTTTTTGTAGCCGAAACCAGTTTTACGGTAGCGCAAACGGCGGCCACATTTGTTGCAATGACCAGTAACTTTTTCATCAATAACTGGCTGACCTATTATGACAAACGCCTTAAGGGTAAGAAAATGATTACAGGGCTTCTTGCATTTTACGCCGTATGCAGCCTTGGCAGTCTTGCCAACATTAGTGTCGCATCGTTCGTGTTCGAGCAAGATTATACATGGATTGTTTCCGGTCTGGCAGGCGCGTTGATTGGTACCGTTTGGAATTATGCGGCAACCTCCGTACTCGCCTGGAGACGATAGAACAGTTATATCAATTTCTATATAGAAGACTACAAAATCAATATAGGTTTCAACGATTTTACAATTGTGGGGTTATTTTTCATACTGTAAGCTTCTAGTCTGTTTAACGAATAGACAAGGGAAGCCACGATGCAATTCAGAATTTTCAAATCGGCAATCGAGTTAATTCTATGCTGTGCTTTATTGGCCTGTTCATCGGAAAATAACGACCAATCCACATCACAAGATGATAAAATGAAATCTGCGGGTTTAATGACGATCCCTGATCCGTATGTGCGGGGTTCGGATGCCCTGTCCCCCGATAAAACACCCCCCCATCCCGATAAAAACAGCTATGGTATGGATCCCGAGACAGGCATTTTCATACATCCCACCGCGACGCCGGAACAACATGACCCACAACCATTTGAAGGACAACTGGATTACTGGGGCGATGAGGATTATGCATATAATATGTCTATCGAGGCATATTACCCGATTACAGTCGAACCGTTTCATACGTGGCAAAACATTGTTGATTTTGATGGCCGGAGATATCTTTACCAGTATGTAAGGCGTGATCTAAAAATATTTGATATTACTGATCCAAAAAACGTCGAGGTGCTGTTAACTCGCGGTGCTGAATGGGGGCCCTATGGCCCGGCAGAAATTGAAACAAACCCGTATCCGGAAGACGAAATGTTCGGTGCAGCAACTATTCAGTGGAGCCGTTCGCAAAATGCATATGTCATGGTTCAAGCTTATGAAGTCCGGCGTTTCGGATTGTTACATGACAAAAGGACCGAACCCGAAAATGTTGAAGCTATACGAAATTCGCCGCATCTTAAGGGCTTTAAAGTATATCGCATGGACGGGCCATTGCCAGACGACTGGACATTGCTTGCAGAAAGAACGACGGACCTGACCAACCCGAATGCGCCGATTGGCGCACAGCAAGGCTCGGGTGTCCGCGATTTACCGCAATGGACGGGCGGTAAATATATGTTTGTTGCTGCCGCGCCAGATGATGCTCATGCCTTAACCGAATATCCAAACGATCTATATTCAGCAGGATACCAAGCGTGGGATATGTCTGACCCGGCGGATCCAAAGTTTGTTGGTTCAATATCAATGCCCGGACAAATTCTTGGAGACCGGGAGCATGAAGCGGTCTTCAAGGCAAACGAAAGAGCTGGCAACAGAACAAGTTGGTTTGGTGCCCGCATGTCGCTATTCGTGCCAACACCTGTCGATCAAGGCGGTAAATACGGATTTGCCGCAATGGGGGGACTTGGCTTTTACGTCGTTGACATATCTGATCCCAGCAACATGAAAATAGTAAGCCATCTGGATTTCCCCCCGAGCGTTGCAGGCACCGAAGGGGATTTTATCGACATTAGTCAATATAATTCCAGTGGTTTGATCTACTATTCCGGTTACCCACTTAATAACGATTGTTGGGAACCTTACAAAAATGTTCATATTATAGACGTGAACGATCCCGAAAATCCGAAGAAAATAGGCGTTTTGCCCAGACCTGCTGCCCCCGTCGACGCACCA
>JAUIDN010000013.1 GCA_030428615.1 Alphaproteobacteria bacterium
TCCAAACATTCGCAGGCGAAGCTGAATGCAGTGGCGCGACAGCTCAATGAACGACCAAGAAAAACGCTGGACTTCAGAAGTCCAGCATATAAATTTAACCAATGTGTTGCAGCGACCGGTTGAGACCACCGTCGAAAGCAGACATTCGGTATTTACAAACTGACACAGTTCGATAATCCTGTTTCAGGAATAAACTATTCGGAGCTAAATTAATGTCCCCTAGTGTTGTGCTCGAAAAGGCAACCAAATTTCAAATTAAATCTAAAAGCTTACTGGATAACCTTTTGGAAAAATACAACTTGAAATCCGAGTATAATGTTATTGACGAAACTGGGCATGGAAAAGCTTGGGGAGAAGTATACTTGGAAGTAAATATTTTATCTCAACCCTCAATAAAAGTTTGGTTGTATGGTGATGAAATTGAATGGTTTCCTGATAGCTTCGGCAATAATTGTAACTATGAGCGAATTGATGGTGAGACCGACGAAACAATTCTTGGCAGTTTCTTAGAGCACCTAGAACAACAAATTAATACTAAATAGAGAAGCATTAAGCTTTAATGAACGGCCGCAATGGGTGGTTTTCAGACAATCGTGAGTGCTTACAATCTTCGCTACCATATAAATTTTCTAGGTGTCATCGCCCGGCGCCCGTAAAAAACTAGTTCCACAGTTTGAGCACTGATCATTAAACCCCGCATAATTGCCATCCTTATCTTGAAGTGGAGGCCAGTCACAATTGGGGCATCCCCAATACTTTGTCAAAAATATACCCACAGGTATAAAAGCTAATAACCAAAGTATGACGAGTTTAGGAGATAACTGGGCAATAAGTTCAACAAATAAACCGTATCCTACCAAAACAAAAATCAAATTCAGTAAGCGTGCTTTAAATATGTGTTCCATGTGGTTTCCCCTGCTTTGAAAAGATATTACAATAGTTATGTGTGTCGGTCAAAAAGGAGAGGTAACGACTGTCTGCTTTGGGTCGGAAGCAGACAGTCAGAAATAGTGTATTCCTATCCGGTTATGGCCTTTAAAGTTTTGCCAGAATTTTATCAGCAATTTCGATATAGGCTTTGGTGAGCGGGCTGGATTCCTGACTGACGACAATGGGGTTTCCATCGTCTGCCGTCTTCCTAATATCCATATCAAGCGGGATGGCCCCTAAAAAATCCATTCCTTTTTCATCGGCCGTTAAATGGGCGCCGCCGTGGCTGAAAATATCGCTTCGTTCACCGCAGTGCGGGCAAATAAAGTAACTCATATTCTCAATAATGCCCAGAACCCGGGTATTGGTTTTATCGAACATGGTAATGGCTTTTCGTGCATCAATAAGTGCTAAGTCTTGTGGTGTTGAAACGATAACTGCACCATCCAGTTTTATGTTCTGGACCATCGTAAGCTGCGCGTCCCCGGTTCCCGGCGGTAGATCAAGAACAAGAACATCAATCGATCCGAATAAATCCCATTTTACATCACGGAGCATTTGTTGGATTGCGCCCATTACCATCGGGCCGCGCCAAATGGTTGCTGCGTCCTTCTCCATCAGATAGCCGATCGACATGCTTACAAGCCCGTGATTTTGCAGTGGTGTAATTTTCCCGTCACCCAGGCTTTCAGGTCTTGCATCCGGTAATCCCATCAGGCGCGGAATACTTGGCCCATATATGTCGAGATCGAAAATTCCCGCTTTAAGGCCCAATTTGCTAAAGGCAAGTGCCAGGTTTATGGATGTCGTCGATTTTCCAACCCCGCCTTTACCGCTTGCAACGGCGATAACATGTTTAACGCCTGGAATGCCGCCTGGTCCTTCCTGCGGTGGTGGTGTGCCGTGACCGCCGAAGGCCCGCTTCTCACCAAAACCTTTTGGTGCCGGTTCGTCTGTGCCGTCCCGTTCAGCGGTCAGAACCGATGTCACTTTTGAGATACCGGAAATTTGCAGGAGAAGCCGATCGCAACTTTGGCGCAGTTTTTCCATTTCCTCTACTTCCGACGGATCTATATTGAGCGCGAAACCTACGGCACCTTCCCTGACCACCAAGCCCTGCACGATACCCTGATCAACAATATTATTACCTGTTTTTGGATGTTTAATAGTTTTTAGGGCTTCAAGAAGCTCTTCGCGCTTGACGTCTGACATTTCGTTATTACCTATTGTACAATTATTATTGTTCACTCATTGCGGTGGAACAGTAGTTAGCATATAAGATAGGGTATGAATTTTTAAAGGGGATTATGCATTTTGTATGGATAATTTCCAATATTTTTTGAGGAGCGTTGAATGTCTTGGCAAAATAATGGTGGTGGCGATCGTGGACCGTGGGGACAAGGCCCCAAAAAAGGTGGCGGTGGTGGCCAGCCCCCTGACATTGATGAACTGATCCGAAAGGGGCAGGACAAATTTAAGAACGCGTTTGGCGGCGGCGGATTTGGCGGCGGTCAGGATAGCTTTGGTGGCGGCAAAGGTATCGGATTGGTGCTTTTGGCACTTGTCGGATTTTGGCTGTTTAATGCTTTTTATACCGTTGATGAAGGTGAGCAGGCCGTCATTATGCGATTTGGAAAATATGTCGATCGCACATTGCCGGGTATACACTTTCACTTTTGGCCGGTTGAGACCGTCGAGATAACAAATGTTCAGGAAGAACGGTCCATTCAGATCGGGTTTGGTGACGGTCAGGCTGCGGACAAGGAACGCCAGATGTTGACCGGGGACGCAAATATTGTTGATGCCCAGTTTACGATTTTCTGGAAAATCAAAGATATTGCCAAATACCAGTTTATTCTTAATGATCAGGCATTGAGCGTAAAATCCATCGCGGAAAGTGCGATGCGTGAAGTTGTGGCCAAAACAGATGCCGAAAAAATTATTACCAGCGATAAGGGGGGTATTGAGCTGGAAGTGCAGCAGATCACCCAGAACCTTCTGGACCAATATGAATCCGGGATTCACATTGAACGTGTAAAGCTGGATGATGTAAGGCCGCCTGTGGAAATTTCCGATGCCTTTAATGATGTGCAAAAGGCGGAAGCCGATCGTGACCGCGCAATCAGCCTGGCAAAACTTGAACAAAACAGAATTGTTCCGGAAGCCCGTGGACAGGCGGCAAAAATGCTCCAGGAGGCAGAAGCCTACAAGGAAAAAGTAATCGCCGAAGCAGAGGGTGAAGCATCAAGATTTGAAGCGATTCTTACCGAATATCAAAAGGCAAAAGATGTGACAAGGAGCCGTATATATCTTGATACCATGCAACAGGTTTTATCGGGCACAGACAAGATTGTTATAGATAATGATGGTGCTGGTGTGGTTCCGTACCTACCGCTTACCGAGCTTAATAAAAAATCACGAACTCAACCCAACGGCAGTCAGCAATAGGAGAATAATAATATGAATATGAAAGCAATTATAGCTCTTATCATTGTTGGTGGTGGCATGGTTTTGTTTGGGGCGGCAACTTACCAGTTAAAAGAAACGGAGCAGGCAATAGTACTACGCTTTGGTGAATGGCAAAGAACAGTTGATCAGGCGGGGTTGCATTTCAAAAACCCTATTACGGAAAGTATTGTGGTATTTGATAAGCGGACACGTCTTCTTGATATGAAAGAAATCACGGTGTTCACGCTGGATCAGAAGCGTATGAATGTTGATGCGTTTACCGAATACCGCGTTAAGGACCCGCTCCGCGTTTATCAAACGGTTGGAAATGAATTCGGCGCGGAAGCCCGATTGACACCTATCGCGGAATCCAACTTGCGTAAGGTGTTTGGTGTTCAGGAACTTGAAGCGGCTTTAAGCGGGGAACGCAGTGTTCTCAGACAAAATATTCGTGAAGCCGTAACCGAAGAAGCAACCGCGCTCGGTATTGAAATTGTTGATTTACGTATTAAACGTACCGACCTTCCCGAAGAAAACAGTGCGCCAATTTTTCAAAGTATGATTGCGGACAGAAATCAGGTCGCGAGGGAAACCCGAGCCCGCGGTCAGGAAGAAGCCGTTCGCATTACTTCAAAAGCGGAACGTGACAGGACGGTTATCTTAGCGGAAGCTACAAGGGATTCTGAAAAGTTGCGGGGTGAGGGTGATGCAATCGCTTCAAAAATCTACGCCGATGCTTACAGTAGAGATCCTGAATTTTACTCCTTTTACCGGTCAATGGAGGTATATAAGAATGCCATGAAAAATAATGACACATCCATGGTGCTTTCCCCGGACAGCGAATTTTTCAAATATTTTGAAAATATGGGCGGGAGAAATTAATATTTCATGACGGTTTTAATATTTGCGCTCGGCTTGGTATTTGTTATTGAGGGCCTGTTATATGCCCTTTTCCCGGGCGCGATGAAGAACATGATGAAATTTGTTATAGAGCAGCAGGATAGCGCCATCCGGTTGGCGGGTCTTTTATCAGCAACTATAGGTGTCTTTATAATATATATGGTGAAATGACAGCTTTTACGGTATTGGTACGTATAATATCGTAATTTCGTCATAATTGATGATACTATTAAAGAAACGGACACTTAATTTAAGTCAGAAGAAAATCTATCAGGAAAGAATGATGAATATTAGTAAAAGATTATCAGGCGCTGTTGTCATATTGATATATATGATCGGGTTCCCATCGTTAAGCAATGCTCAGGGAGCCCCGGAAAGTTTCGCGGATTTATCCGAAGAACTTTTGCCAGCGGTAGTTAATGTATATACGACGCAGAATATCAGGGTTGATCGAAATCGTGATAGAGGATTTGACCTTTCTCCGTTTGAAGAATTTTTCAGGCGTAATCTACCACCAGGGGCAGATGAAGATGACGATAATAATCGCAGCAGTCGACCCCGCGTTCAGCAAAGAAGATCGCTTGGCTCAGGGTTCATTATTGATGCGAGTGGCATCATTATCACGAATAACCATGTGATTGATGAAGCGGATGAAATCTCAATCCGTCTTCACGATGGTACGGAACTTGAAGCTGAAGTAATCGGTAAAGATGATAAAGTTGATTTGGCTGTTTTGAAGGTAGAGACAGACGAGAAACTTCCTTTTGTAAGCTTTGGGGACGATACAAATTCACGTGTAGGTGATTGGGTGTTGGCGATCGGCAACCCGTTCGGATTGGGCGGAACCGTAACAGCGGGTATTATTTCCGCCCGAAATCGAAACATCAATTCAGGTCCTTACGACCAATATATTCAAACTGATGCTTCAATTAACCGGGGGAACAGTGGCGGCCCCATGTTTAATATGAAAGGTGAAGTAATCGGCATTAATACAGCCATATTTTCGCAGACCGGCGGAAATATTGGTATCGGATTTGCTGTTCCTTCCTCACAAGCACAGATCGTGATCGACCAGCTACGCAAATATGGTCGGACAAAACGTGGCCGTATTGGTGTTACCATCAGGGATGTGAATGATGATATCGCAGAAAGCCTTGGTCTTGAAAATTCCGATGGTGCGATGGTCAATAGTGTTGTTGAAGACAGTCCATCTGAAGAAGCCGGTGTGGAATTTGGAGATATCATTATTGAATTTGATGGTACTGAAATTAAGGAAGTTCGTGATCTTACAACCATTGTTGCCAATACCGAAATTGGTAAAACCGTCGATATGATCGTCCTTAGAAAAGGGGAACGTGTCAAGCTTCGCATCACAATTGATGAGCTTGACGAGTCCACTGATGAAGACGACGAAGAAGAAATTGAAAGAACCATAGAAGAGCAGGAAACCGTTCTTGATCTGACGCTCAGCGAGCTTGATGATGAAGCGCGTGAGGATCTTGGCATTGATGATGATATTAACGGTGTTCTGATCACGGGCGTTGACTATGGCTCAGGTAGGGACGGGCTTCGTGGTTTAAGGCGCGGCGATGTTATTGTAGAGGTAACACAACGTGAGGTGTCATCCATTGACGATGTTAAGGCGCGCATTGAAGACCAGCGTAAAGCAGGTCGTTCCGTGGTGCTATTGTCAATATACCGGCGTGGCCAGTATAATCATGTTCCGGTGAAGCTGGACGAAGATGAATAATCTTAAACCATAACTGAATTAACAAAAGGCCCGGTGATTATCCGGGCCTTTTATTTTGGTTGCATGACTTGCATTGGTGCTTAATTTTTCATAGGCTCAATTTCAAGGATTCTCAACAGAATTAAAGATAATCAAAGCGGGAGGACCCATATGGGACTATCTAATATAATTAAATATACGGCGCTTTTTGCCGCAACGACATTTGCGGCAGATGCAGCCGACGCAATTCGGGGTTTTACACCTGAAAATAGTGATAACCAATATCAACTTGAAGCGGAAATTGACAAACGCATTAATGTTCAGAATATGGATGACTGGATGAAATTTATGACATCCAGGCCGCATGCGACAGGACAGCCGTTTGACAAGGAAGTTGCGGATTTTATCGCTGCAAAATATCGTGAATGGGGGTACGATACTGAGGTTGTCGCCTATGATGTTCTTATGCCGACCCCGAAAGTGCGCGTTGTTGAGTTGGTCGAACCGGTAAAATGGTCGGCGTCGTTAAAGGAAGCGTCGGTCGCTGAGGACCCAACATCAAATCAGGAAGAACGCCTGCCCGTTTATCATGCCTTCTCGCCCGATGGCGATGTCACAGCAGAAGTCGTATTTGTCAATCAGGGCCTGCGCGAAGATTATGAAGATCTGGAGCGGCGTGGTGTTAGCGTCGAAGGCAAGATCATTCTGGCGAAATATGGGGGTTCGTGGCGTGGTATTAAACCGAAAATGGCCGAAGAAAAAGGCGCGATTGGCGCGCTCATTTATTCCGACCCGCAGGATGATGGCTATTCACAAGGGGATATATATCCAAAAGGGGCCTGGAAACACCCAACAGGGGCGCAGCGCGGATCGATAATGGATCTGCCAACACGGCCCGGTGATCCGCTGACGCCATATGTCGGTGCGACCAAGGATGCGGAGCGTCTTGATCTGGATGATGTTGAAATTTTTGTTGGCATTCCCACATTGCCAATCTCGTATCAGGATGCGCAGCCCATTTTGGAAGCGTTGGAGGGGCCCGTTGCACCGCCGCGCTGGCGGGGCGGACTTCCCCTTACTTATCATATGGGACCGGGACCGGCAAAACTGCATTTGAAGCTTGAATTTAACTGGGATGTGGTGCCGACCTACAATATAATCGCCAAGATGGAAGGCAGTGATTTTCCAGACCAATGGGTATTGCGTGGTAACCATCATGACGCTTGGGTTCACGGTGCGGCCGATCCTATCTCCGGCCTTGTTGTGCAGATGGAAGAAGCAAGAATCTTAGCGGAAATAGCCGCTGAAACAGGATGGAAGCCCAAAAGAACCATTATGTTTGCCTCATGGGGGTCGGAAGAACAGGGCCTTATGGGATCCGTTGAATGGGTCGAAGACCACGCCGACGAGCTAAGGCAGAAAATGGTCGCTTACATCAACACCGATGGTAATGGTGCAGGCTTCCTGGGTGCGGGTGGATCGCACACGTTGGAGACATTTTTTGATCAGATTGCCCACGAGGTCAAAGACCCTATTCAGGGAATGAGCGCGGCAGATCGGGTTCGTTCGAGAAACCTGATGTCCAGTAATCCTGTTACAAAGTCACGTGCCGAAAAATCAAGCCATTATTATTTAAGTGCGCTTGGCAGTGGCTCCGATTATTCCGGGTTTTTCCAGCATCTTGGAATTACATCCATGAATATTGGTTATGGCGGTGAATTTGGTGGTGGATCTTATCACACAAATTATGACAGTTATCATTACTATACCAAATTCCGTGATCCCGGTCTTCATTACACCAAGGCCCTTGGTGCGGTAACGGGGCGGGTGGTAACACGCCTTGCCAATGCGGATGTATTGCCGTTTCAGTTCGGTAATATGTCGCGAACTGTGTCTGAATATGCCGATGAAATGGTATCAGCGATGGAAAAAACGCGCGCTGATGTTGAACGCCATAATATGCTCGTTCGTGAAGGCCACTATAAAGCGGCGGCAAATATCCGAGAAGCGTTTCAGGAGCCGACACTGCGTGAAGAAGTTCCCTACATCAATTTATCGCCTATGCAAAATTCGGTGGATCGACTGAAGGCATCGGCCAAGGCATTTGACGTGGCCTATAAGGCGATGGCCGATGGCGGGTATAACCTTAGCAAAAATGATGTGAATAAGCTTGATATGCTGATGTATCAGATTGAAGCTAAGTTGACGCGACCGGAAGGGCTGCCGCGCAGACCATGGTACCGTCATCACATTTATGCACCGGGATATTATACCGGCTACGGGGTTAAGACACTTCCCGGGGTTCGTGAAGGAATCGAAGAGTATAAATGGGAGGAAACCCAAGAGCAGATGGCCAAACTTGCTGAAGTTTTGAACGCATATTGCGATCAACTTGATCAGGCGACGGCGCTGATGCAGTAATTTGATAACCTAACATAAAGCCGGGACAGAAATGACCCGGCTTTTTTTAACCCGGCGATAGTGACGAAATGATACCAATAAAATTAGCCCACTTATCATCATTTTTTATTCTGTTGGTGTTGCTTTTATCTGGTGGTCTGGCGGTTAATGCCGAGACATCGACACTGGATAAAATCCTGCAAGACAAGGTTATTCGTGTCGGCACCACCGGGGATTATATTCCATTTTCCTATTTTAGCGTCAACGAGCCTGTAAAATATGTGGGTATTGATATTGAACTGGCAAAAGATCTGGCTGGAACGCTTGGTGTAACGCTGGAAATTGTACCAACGTCATGGCCGACACTGATGGATGACTTAATGGCCGATAAGTTCGATATTGGTATGAGCGGTATTTCCATAAATCTTGAACGTCAAAAAGTCGCAATGTTTAGCGATCCCCTGTTATCGGGTGGGAAGGTAGCAATTACGAGAGACGAAAATATCTCTAAATTTATGACACTCGATCAGATTAACAGTCCGGGTGTCAGGGTGATATTTAATCCTGGCGGCACCAATGAACAGTTTGCACGCAGCAATTTTCCAAATGCGCAGCTTATTTTAAATGAAGATAATATCACTATTTTTGAAAAAATCGTAAATGGCGAAGCAGATGTGATGGTGACGGATGCGATTGAAACTATTATTCAGCAGGAAGTCCACCCTGAACTTCAAGCCGTAAATCCAGACAAGCCATTTAATTATACCGAAAAGGGCTATTTATTCAAACGTGATCCCGTCTTCAAGTCTTATATCGATCAATGGCTCAATTTAAGGTTAAACGACGGGACGTATCAATCTATCTACGACAATCAAATTAATCAGTATGTTGATTTGAATAAATGATCTGCTAGCAACACTTCAACACCGGGTAATCGTTTGCCTTCCATCCATTCAAGGAAGGCACCGCCAGCCGTTGAAATATGTGAAAATTGTGCGGCAACCCCAGCATGATTAAGCGCGGCGACCGTATCACCGCCCCCGGCAACGGAGACAAGTGTTCCTTTTTCGGTTAATTCGCCGGCTTTTTTTGCGACTGTCACGGTTGCTGCGTCGAAAGGTTCAATTTCAAATGCGCCCATCGGGCCATTCCAGATCAATGTTTTGCAGTTTTCAAGTTCCGCTGAAACATTGGCTGCAGATTCAGGTCCCACATCAAGGATCATTTCATCTTCTGCCACGTCATTAACACTGATGGTTCTGTTTTCGGCATTTGCAGCAAACTCTTTTGCAACAACAACATCTGTTGGCAGGTGAATGACACAGTCATTGGCAGCGGCGTTGTTCATGATTTTTTTTGCCGTTTCTGCCAGATCATGTTCGCATAATGAAGCGCCGACATCGACCCCCTGCGCGGCAAGGAACGTATTGGCCATTCCGCCACCGATAATCAGATGGTCAACTTTTTCGACCAGATGTGTGAGCACGTCAAGTTTTGTGGATACCTTTGCACCACCAACGAGTGCAGCTAATGGATGCGCCGGATTGCCGAGTGCACTTTCAAGCGCTACAAGCTCTTTCTCAAGAGCAAGCCCTGCAGCGCTTGGCAGTATTTCTGCGACACCGACAGTTGATGCATGAGCGCGGTGGCAGCAGGAAAAGGCGTCATTTACAAAAAAATCCGCATTTCTTGCCAGTGCAGCGGAAAATTCGGGATCGTTTCTGGTTTCTTCTTTGTAAAACCGAACATTTTCAAGTAAAAGAACGGCACCATCTTCAAGCGCGTCTATAACTTCAACAACTTCGTCACCAATGCAGTCGTCGATATATGAAACCGGAAGCTTGGTTGCGTTCGCAAGCGGCTGACCAAGCGGCTCAAGTGATAGGGACATATCCCTTTGACCCTGGGGTCGACCAAAATGTGAAAGCACGATCACGCGCGCCCCTTTTTCGGATAACGCCTTGATCGTCGGTGCGACTGAAAGAATGCGGGTGTCGTCAGTGACTACTCTTTCACCGTCTTCGTTTACCTTCATGGGCACGTTCAGGTCCGCGCGCAGCAGGACCCGTTTTCCGGCAAGCGCGCCCAGGTTTTTTATATTTTTAAATTTGGTCATTACCTTTAACCAAGATTATGTAATACTTTTGCAGTATCAGACATACGGTTGGCAAAACCCCATTCGTTATCATACCAAGTGAGAATGCGAACCAGGTTGCCGTCCATGACTGCGGTTTGCGACGCATCAAAACTTGAACTATGTGCATCATGGTTCAGATCTACTGAGACGACAGGCTCGTCGATATAGGCAAGTACACCTTTAAGGCGTCCATGTGCGGCTTCCTTGATAGCGGCGTTAATTTCGTCAACCGTTGTATCGCGTTTTGCAATGAATGTCAGATCAACCAATGAGACGTTCGGGGTTGGCACGCGGATAGATGTGCCATCAAGTTTGCCGGCAAGCTCCGGCAATACCAGACCGACGGCGCGGGCGGCGCCCGTTGATGTCGGTATCATGCTAAGAGCGCATGCCCGGGCACGACGCGGATCTTTATGGAGAGTATCAAGTATACGTTGGTCGCCGGTATATGCGTGGACCGTTGTCATAACACCTTTTTCAATACCGACAGTTTCATTAAGTACCTGCGCTACCGGGGCGAGACAGTTTGTTGTACATGAAGCATTGGAGATGATTGTATCGCTTGCTTCTAATGATTGATGGTTTACGCCATATACGACCGTTTTGCTAACTCCTGAAGCCGGTGCTGAAATCAGGACTTTCTTTGCACCCGCTTCAATATGTGCGGATGCTTTGTCTTTATCAGCAAAAATACCGGTACATTCGTAGACAACGTCAACGTCAAGATCCCCCCACGGAAGATCAGCGGGGTTTCTTTCCGCTGACACGGCTATTCTGTCGGTGCCAATGACGATATCATTGCCATCAACACTAACATCGAATGGAAAAGGTCCGTGGACACTATCACGCTTCAAGAGATAAGCGTTCATTTCCACGTCACCAAGATCATTAATACCGACGACTTTAATATCGTCACGACCAGATTCGTAAATTCCGCGAAGAGCGAGCCGGCCAATACGACCAAATCCATTAATTGCGACACGAATTGCCATGATTATTTTCTCCTGTTTAAATTATAATTTTTCTTTAATTGCTGCGACCAGTTTTTCTTTCGTCACACCAAAATATTCGTATAGGTCTTTTGCCGGTGCAGAAGCACCAAATTGGTCGATGCCTATTTTAATACCGTTACGGCCAACATATTTTTCCCAGCCGTATGTTGACCCTGCTTCAATTGATGCATAAACTTTAGGTTCGCCAAGAACGTTATTCTTATATTCAATTTCCTGGACATCAAATTTTTCACAGCAAGGCATGGAAACGATCCTTGTCGGCACACCTTCATTTTCGAGTGTTTTCTGTGCTTCAATCGCGATCTCAACTTCAGAACCAGTGGCGATGATCACGACGGATGCTTCAGCGTTTGCTTCGCTGATCACGTAGCCGCCTTTGGCGCATAGGTTTTCGTCCGTATGTGCAAGTCTCGCCTGTTTCAATCCCTGACGGGTCAGAACAAGGATCGAAGGTGTTTCTTTATCCTCAAGCGCTGAGAGCCAGCACTCTGCCGTCTCAATGGCATCACAGGGGCGAAATACGTTAACGTTTGGCATAGCACGAAGCGAGGCAAGGTGCTCTATAGGCTGATGGGTCGGGCCGTCTTCCCCAAGCCCGATACTATCATGGGACATCACGTATATAACGCGTTGTTTCATAAGGGCACTTAAGCGAATGGCGGGGCGACAATAATCGGTAAACACCATAAAAGTCCCGCCATAAGGCACAAATTCGCCGTGAAGTGCCAAGCCATTCATCGCGGCGGCCATGCCAAATTCGCGCACGCCATAATACATATAGCGACCCGAAAAATCATCCGGCGTAATTGGCATCAGCTCTTTTGTCAGCGTCATATTGGACCCTGTCAGGTCTGCGGAACCGCCAATGGTTTCCTGGCAGATCGGGTTTATCACTTCGAGCGCCATTTGTGACGCTATCCGCGTTGCCGGTCCGACCGGGTTTTCAGCAATATCTTTTTTATAGGCATTGATTGCCGGAATTAATTCTTGCGGCAGATCTTTGTTGATACGGCGATTGAAGTCCGATTTTACATCATTTTCAAGGGCGTTAAACATTTCCTTCCAAGCGGAAGAAACATTGGCGCCACGCGCACCTGCACTGCGCCATGCGGACAGAATGTCATCTGGAACGACAAAAGGGTCAGAGGACCAGCCAAGAAATTCGCGGGCTGCGGCGACTTCTTCTTCGCCAAGGGGCGCGCCGTGTGTAGCAGATGTGCCGCCCTTATTGGGGGCCCCGTATCCGATTATTGTTCTACAAGCGATCAGTGAAGGCCGGTCATCATCTTTTGCTGCTTCAATCGCCGCAGATATCTCATCCATGTTATGCCCGTCAACGGCCTGCGTATGCCAGTTAGAGGCTTCAAACCGTTTTAGCTGGTCATCAGAAACCGTCATGTCGGTGGGCCCGTCAATACAAATGCTGTTGTCATCCCAGAGAACAACAAGCTTACCCAGTTTTAAATGACCGGCTTGTGAAATGGCTTCCTGGGAAACCCCTTCCATCAGGCATCCATCTCCGGCAACTACGTAGGTATAATGGTCAATAATATTTCCCATTCTCGCCGCGCTTAATTTTTCAGCCAGCGCAAAACCAACAGACGTTGCCAATCCCTGGCCAAGAGGGCCAGTTGTCATTTCAATCCCCGGCGCTTCACCATATTCCGGGTGGCCCGCACATGGTTTATGAAGCTGTCGGAAAGCTTTTATATCGTCTATGGTCGGTCTTTCGTATCCCGTCAGATAAAGCAATGAATATAGAAGCATTGATCCGTGCCCTGCGGAAAGGATAAAACGGTCACGGTCCGGCCAGTCGGGCCACTTAGGGTCAAATTTTAAAAATTTAGTGAAAAGTACGGTTGCCACATCGGCCATTCCCATCGGCATTCCCGGGTGTCCGGATTTTGCTGCCTGTACCGCATCCATGCTGAGCGCCCGGATTGCGTTTGCCATTTCCTTGTTTGACGCAGTCATTTATATAAACAAAGCCTTATAATTTTAATTAAAAACAGCCCCGAAAACCAACAGGGTTATAATCTAACAATTTCTTCCTTTTAATTTCAAGCGCACAATGGACTTTCTGGGGGCCGCGGTCAATAATCTTATGCAAAAAAGTCTGATTTTTGGCCGAGTTTTTATTTTTTTTTGCCCTAAATTTATAATCTGTCCCTTTTTGGTGGATTTTTTTACCCAAATGTTGATAGGTTAGTTTTCTGTCGAAACCGAAGAATGCAAAGTAGGGAGTAAAAATGGCTGACAAAGAGCAAAGATTAACCGCTGATAAAACAGTAATGGCGCTTGAGGAAGTTCTCACCAGATTAGAGCGGGCCATTTTATCCAAACAGGCAAAATTCAAGTCAGGGTCAGGTGAACAGGCCGATTTTATCAATCAGCTTGAAAAAGAAAACCGTGCATTATCCCGTGAACTTGAAGTGGCGCGTGACAATGTTGAAAAACTGGAAGAAAGACTTGAAAGATTGGAAAATGCCGGTGATTCGGCGGAGCAGGAAATCGGCATGATGGTTAAGCAGCTTGATAGTCTTATCGCAGAACAGAATTCACAGGCGCAGGGGTAATTCATGGGACAGGTATCAGTTACATTTAACAATCAGGAACATCACCTCGCCTGTCAGGATGGCGGCGAGGAACGTTTAAAAATGCTTGCGGAATATGTTGACGAACGCGCGCAATCTTTGGTGGGTCGTATGGGTCCGGTTGGTGACATTAGATTGCTTCTGATGACGGCGATTATGATAGCCGATGAACTTCATGACTTGAACGATGGCGAACTGCCGACGAACGCGGAAGCAGAAGCGGAAGTGAAACGTATGGATGTTGCGATGGGTAAAGCGGTTCTTAGGATTGAGGAATTGGCACGCAGCCTTGAAGCTTAATTGATTCCCCAAAGGTCTGCATATTTTTTATACATATCCCTGCGATTATAATATTTTCGGACATGGTGTAAATTTTCCCGGCCTATATGGTCGCGTAGCGACTTGTTGCCAATCAGTTCTTTTATAACATTGGCAAAAGCGTCATCGTCGCCAACAGGCGCGATGAACGGCTTGTTTTCTTCAGATACCATATGTTTGACGTCGCCAACATCGACCCCGGCAATGGGCAGCCCGACCGCCATGGCCTCGTTAACAGCATTTGGCATTTGTTCCGTATCCGATGAAATGGCGAATATATCTAGAATGCCGATAGCTTTTGCGGGTTCGGAAATATGGCCGGAGAAAAATACCTTATCGGAGTTTTTCAATTGATCCGCCAATGCTTCGAGTTTCTTTTTTTCAACGCCTTCCCCCATGATTAGAAGGCGTGTTTTTAATTCGGGCACATTTTTTAAAACATGCGAAAATGAGGTTATTAATCGCGAAATATTTTTTTCGGGACGAAGTGGGGCAATTGTTCCCACGATAATTTCATCTTTTCCTTTTTCAAATCCGGTAATTTTACAATTGTCGCCATCAGGTGTGAATTTTTCAAGGTCCACGCCATTTGGAATATATTTGATTTTACGCTCCGGCACTTTCCATTTGTCTTTTGCAATTTCGATGAGCGTATTGGACGGCACGGACAACGCATCAATATTTCTTATGGCAAAGCGCCTGAAAAGATCGCGTCTGGCAATCGTGCCGTTTGCTTCGTCGGGGCCAAAACCGCTTTCCACATGTATGTGGCGCATCAGTGGGCCAAAGCTGTTTGCGAGGGCCCATTCCACGGAACCCCAATTGTAAGTAATCAGAAGATCGGCGCCCGATTTTTTAAGATAATGGCGGTATCTTTTTAGTCGACTGAGAAGTGACCCACGCACATCATGATGTGATTTGTCAACGGCGACATCCAATCCGTCTTCAATCAAGTCTTCGCTGCCATAGTCGCAATTTGTAGAAATAATTGTGTGGCGTGCGCGTCGGCCGAAATGATTGATCGCATGGCAAATTTTTATCGGTACGCCGCCACGACCAAAGGAGGGGAAGACATGGATTATGTGGGGTCGATTGTTTTTCATGCTGCTGACTTTAATCAGGGCTCTCTTAAAAATCACTTAAATTTTTAAGCGAATGAGTAAGATTATATAAACTTGGCGTTGCCGTCTGGGCAAAGAAGTCTTACATATGAGGTGCGGGTACTGTTTCGTTGGTGTCTTACTTTATCCCCGGGGCGTTAATTCTCCAACGGGAGCTGCCTCTGATAGGATCGTGGTCTTATTATCGCGGTGCCCACCTATACGTATTAGGTTCTGGAGGATAAAAAAACAGATACGGCGAAATGGTCCCGCACTTTGTTAAATCATAAAGAATAGTAATGTCAGATAAAAAAAACTTTCGCAAGATAGCCCTGGAGCGAAGAAAAGAGACGCATGCCCGCAATGACGGTATGGCCGCGCGGCTTGTGGCGTCGCAGATTATCATGTTACCGGAACTTGATACGCTCAAGAATGTTTCCGGTTATTTTACGATCAAAGATGAATTGGATTGCCTCGTGACTTTAAAAGCACTCCATGCCGCGCGATTTAACCTGTCTTTGCCGAAAATAAAGGGCTCTGAAAAACCGCTGGAGTTTCGAAAGTGGGATATGAGGGCGCCATTGACTGATGGGCCTTTTGGAACAAAAGAACCATCGGGCGCGGTAGTGCGGCCCGAAATAATACTTGTGCCGCTTCTTGCCTTTGATGAAACAGGCGCCCGGCTTGGCTATGGCGGTGGCTATTATGACCGGACATTGAGCGCGTTGCGACAGGAAGGCTCGGATATTGTTGCCGTCGGAATGGCCTATGAAAATCAAAAACTTGATGAGGTCCCCACCGAAAGCTATGATCAACCGCTGGACATGGTGGTAACCGAAACAACAACATACAGGTTTGAATAAGTGAAAATTGTATATCTTGGTGACTTGGTTGGAAGAGCCGGCCGAAAAATCGTTGCAGAAAAACTTCCTGAAATTCAACAGCGGTTAAAACCCGATGCGATCATCGTGAACGGGGAAAACGCTGCTGCGGGCTTCGGTATTACGGAAAAAATAGCCAAGGAACTGTTTGAGCAGGGCGTTGATGTCATCTCAACCGGCAATCATGTTTGGGATCAGAAAGATACCAAAAGATATATCAACACCGAGCCGCGGATGATCCGTCCGATCAATTACCCGGAAGGGACGCCGGGTAAAGGATCTGTGATCGCAGAGGACAGGCGCGGGCGCAAAATACTTGTCATCAATGTCATGGGTAGAGTGTTTATGGACCCGCTTGATGATCCCTTTAAAGCAGTTGACGAAGAACTTAAAAAACATCGTCTTGGATCGACGGTCAGTTTTATTCTTGTTGATATTCATGCGGAAGCGACATCGGAAAAAATGGCCATGGGGCAGTATCTGGATGGGCGTGCCTCATTTGTCGTGGGGACGCACAGTCATATTCCAACGGCGGATGCCCAGATTTTTAATGGCGGAACAGCATACCAGACAGACGCTGGAATGTGTGGTGATTATAATAGTATCATCGGCATGGATAAAACGGAACCCATCAACCGGTTTACGAAAAAGTTGCGCGGTGAGCGCTATTCACCAGCGCTTGGTGAGGGAACCGTTTGCGGCGTTTATGTGGAAAGTGACGATAAAACCGGTCTTGCTAAACGGATTGAACCTATAAGAATGGGCGCCAGGCTTATTGAAACATTTCCTGATATGGCTTAAAAGCTATTCACAAATGTGCCCTTGTGCTTTATCAATGGGTTTCGAATAAAATTAAGACAAATTAGGCTTTTATTTAAGCCAAAAGAGAGAAGAAAATGGCGGGTCATTCCAAGTTCAAGAATATTATGCATCGTAAGGGAGCACAGGATAAAAAACGTTCCTCACTTTTTAGTAAATTATCAAAAGAAATCACCGTAGCCGCAAAAATGGGCGGCCCGGACATAGATGCAAACCCGCGTCTTCGACTGGCGGTTCAAAACGCACGGTCCAACAGTATGCCCAAAGATAATATTCAACGGGCCATTAATAAATCACAGGGCGGTGACAGTGATAATTATGATGAAATTCGTTATGAAGGATTTGGCCCCGGTGGTACGGCGATTATTGTAGAAAGTTTGACAGACAACAGAAATCGCGCGGCGACCGACATCCGCACCGCATTTGCAAAGAATGGCGGTAATATGGGCGAAAGCGGTAGTGTTGCTTATCAGTTTGAACGTGTCGGTGAGATTATCTTTGAAGACAGCGATATTTCTGCCGATGATATGTTTGTTCAGGCATTGGAGGCGGGTGCAGAAAATGTGGAAACAGATGATAATGTCCATGAAATCACCTGTGCAATGGAAGACCTGAACGCGGTCTCAACGGCACTTGAAGAAGCAATTGGAGAAGAACCAAAATCAGCGAAACTGGTTTGGAAAGCACAGAATACAATTGAACTTGATCTTGATGGTGCCACCAAGCTGATGAAAATGATTGATGCCCTGGAAGACCTGGATGATGTTCAGGATGTATACGGAAATTACGATATTCCCGATGAAGTAATGGAGAAGCTTGACGCGTGACCATAAAACGGCAACGATTGGTGGGGTTTGACCCGGGTCTTCGAAAAACCGGTTGGGGTATCATTGATGTTGAGGGATCACGATTAAGCCATGTTGCCAATGGCATCATTAAAACGGACAATAATCTCTCGCTCGCAGAGCGTCTGGTGCAGCTTTATGACGGGTTGCATCAGGTGATCGTTGACTGGGAACCTGTGTCAGCGGCAGTTGAGGAAACGTTTGTTAATAAAAACCCCAACTCGACACTTAAGCTTGGGCAGGCACGGGGCATATCACTTCTGGTGCCAGCCATGGCGGGGATCAGCGTCGCGGAATATTCACCCAATCATATCAAAAAATCGGTGGTCGGGTCCGGTCATGCCGGTAAGGAACAGGTAACAGCCATGCTGGGGATTTTATTGCCTGGTGTCAAAATTATCGGCGAGGATGCGGGTGATGCGCTTGCGGTGGCGATCTGTCATGCCCATAGCGGCGGTGCGCATGGACGGCTTTCTGAGGCGCTTGATCGTGCCAGTATAACGGGCGGCGGCGCCCAAATCATTATGAAGGGAACAAGGTAGTGATCGCAAAACTCCGCGGTGTGCTTGATAGTTTTGGTGAGGATTGGTGTATTATTGACGTCGGCGGTGTCGGGTATCATGTTTTCTGCTCGTCGAAAACGCTTAATAACCTGAATGGGTTGGGTGAGGAAGTCATCTTGCATATTGAAACCCATATCCGCGAGGATCATTTTCATTTATTTGGCTTTGTCACCGAACTTGAGCGGGACTGGTTCCGGCTTTTACAAACGGTGCAGGGCGTCGGTGCCAAGGTCGCGCTGGCCATTTTATCTGCGGTGAGTACGGATGAGCTTTCAAATTCAATTGCGGCACAGGACAAAGCGGTGGTGGGGCAGGCCAGTGGTGTGGGCCCCAAACTTGCCACTCGGATCGTGAATGAACTTAAAGATAAAGTAGCAAAATTTGCCATCACACCTTTAAAACCGGGCGGTGGATCGACGGATAAATCGTCCGCATTGGGAGATGCTGTTTCAGCGCTCACCAATCTTGGCTATCGGCAGGCGGAAGCCTATACTGCGGTTTCAAAAGCGCTCAATGATGGCGCCGAGGACGATGTTCAGGTGCTCATCCGGCTTGGTCTTAAGGAGCTTGGCAAATGAGCGATCAAGAAGAACGTCTTATTGCGGGCGGTGAAATGCAGGGGGACTTCGACGCGTCACTTCGTCCGGCAACGTTGAAAGAATTTATCGGGCAGCGAAAAGCGTGTGATAATCTGAAGATTTTTATCGAAGCGGCAAAGGCGCGCGGTAAGGCGCTTGACCATGTGCTTTTTTTTGGCCCGCCCGGGCTTGGTAAAACAACACTTGCGCAGATTATGGCCCGTGAACTCGGGGTCAATTTTCGGGCGACAGCAGGGCCGGTTATTTCAAAATCAGGCGATTTGGCGGCGCTTCTGACCAATCTGGAAGAAAATGATATTCTTTTCATTGATGAAATCCACCGACTTAACCCGGCAGTTGAGGAAATTCTCTACCCGGCGATGGAAGATTTTCATCTTGATCTAATTATTGGTGAAGGGCCGGCAGCCCGATCCGTGCGTATTGACCTTCCGCCCTTTACACTGGTGGGGGCGACAACGAGGTCCGGTCTTCTGACCACTCCGCTTCGTGATCGGTTCGGTATTCCAACACGACTTAATTTTTATGAACCCGAAGATCTTGAAAAAATCGTCAGCCGTGCGGCACGTGTGCTTGGCGTTGATATGACGAAGGACGGGGCCTTTGAAATTGCAAGACGGGCACGCGGAACACCGCGTATTGCCGGAAGATTACTAAGACGAGTAGCAGATTTCGCCCTTGTCGGCGGCGGCGGCGCTGTAACCGTTGAAATGGCAGATAGCGCACTCAGACGTTTGGAGGTGGACGCAAAGGGCCTTGATGCAATGGACCATAAATATCTTAAATGCATTGGCGAAAGTTACGGTGGTGGGCCGGTGGGAATTGAAACATTGGCCGCAGCGCTTAGTGAGCCACGTGATGCGATTGAAGATATTATTGAGCCCTATCTTATGCAAATGGGATTAGTGCAAAGAACCCCGCGTGGACGCATGTTATCGCCGCAAGCCTTTGAGCATATTGGCCTTAGGGCGCCAAAGGCATTCGATGCTGCGCAGCTCAATCTGCTCGAAAATGACAAAAAAAATAAAAATGACTGAAATTTTGCCACATTCTGGAAATATTAAAGAAAATATACACTATTTTCCGTTACGTGTTTATTACGAAGACACAGATGTGGGCGGTGTTGTTTATTATGCCAATTATCTGAAGTTTATGGAGCGGGGACGCTCGGAAATGCTTAGGTGTCTTGGTATTGATCAAAAAGGAATGTTAGATTATAACAATTCCGAAGATGTTGGTTTTGTCGTAAAGCGCGCGGAATTAGACTTTAATAAGTCGGCCAAATTCGATGATCGTTTGATGGTTAGGAGCGAAATTATCAATCTTGGCGGCGCAAGCATAATAATCAAACAAACAATAACCAATGAAGAAGAAGTCCTGGTAACAGGGGTAATTAAAATTGCTGCAGTAGGCAAAGATGGAAAGCCAAAAAAAATATCTGAAGCGATTAGAAATAAAATTAAGATGATGAATTAATTAAAGTATTTTTTAGGGACGAGGAAATGGCACAGGAAATAGCAGCAAGCCCGACACAGGTTGTTGATGCAGTAGACTTAGGCGGAACGGCGCCGGATTTTTCATTTTTCGGCATGTTCTGGCAGGCTGATTTTATTGTACAGTCAGTAATGCTTATCCTGCTTGGTGCGTCTGTATGGTGCTGGGCGATTATCTGGGATAAACGAAAACGTCTTCGCGCCGTAAAGGCACGTGCCGATGAATTTGAAAGTGAATTCTGGTCTGGAAACAGCCTTGAAGACCTTTATGAGCGGACCCGCCACAATCCGGATCACCCGTTGGCAATGATTTTCGTGTCGGCGATGCGCGAATGGCAACGTTCAACTGCAACAAGTACCGGCCGCATCGCCATGGGCGCGCAGGAACGAATTTACCGGGTTATGCAGGTAACCGTCAGCCGGGAAATGGAGCGGCTTGAACATTATTTGAGTGTGCTTGCGACGGTTGGTTCAACAGCGCCTTTTGTGGGTCTTTTTGGAACCGTATGGGGAATTATGAACAGTTTCCAGTCAATTGCATCTTCCAATAATTCATCACTTGCGGTTGTTGCTCCCGGTATTGCAGAAGCGCTTGCGGCAACGGCAATGGGGCTTGTCGCGGCGATCCCCGCTGTTGTGGCCTATAACGTGCTTTCAAACGATCTTGGCAGATACGCCAACAGGCTAGAAGGGTTTGCAGAAGAATTCGGCACCATTCTGTCCCGTCAGATGGATGAGGAGAGCTAGTCATGCAGATGCACGGAGCAGGCAGCAATGGCCGCCGTACAGGATTTGCCAAACGGCATCAGCAAATGAGTGATATTAACGTTACACCCTTTGTGGACGTCATGCTTGTGCTGCTGGTGGTGTTCATGGTGACGGCACCACTTCTTACTGTGGGCGTGCCAATTGATCTGCCGAACAGCGAAGCCAATAACCTGCCGGAAAATGATACACCGCTTTCGATCACGATTGATCAGGAAGGAAGAATTTATCTTCAGGACGAAGAAGTGGATCTGGAACAGCTAATTGCGCGCATTACGGTCATTTTTGAAAACCGTAAGGAAGACAGAATTTATGTTCATGGTGATCAGGGGGTTAATTACGGACGCGTGATGGAAGTTATGGGGATGCTGAATGGCAACGGTTTTTCGCGTGTCGCGCTTGTAACGGATCCTCCAAGGTAAGATTGAATGAAAAATGCGCTTATCATATCCGGAATTTTTCACCTTTCGCTGCTGGTTTTTGCGGCGATGGATGTTCCGTGGTTTGATACCGTTGAAAATGCGGAAATGCAGGTGATACCAGTTGAAATGGTTGATATCGCCGAAGTAACCAAAACGGTTGAAATCGCAAAGGTGCCTGAGCCGCAGCGCGACAAACCAAAGCCACCGGAAAAACAACCGGAACGGATGGCAGAACTTCCGCCACCACCACCAAAAATGCAGTCTACGATGCCGCTGCCAACCCAGACGGCTGAAAAACCGGCAGAAAAACCAAAGCCGCCGGTCAAGCGCGCTGAAGCACCGCAGGTTCAACCGCGTTCGCGACCAAAGCCGCCGAGCCGGTATAGCGCGGACCGTATCGCCGCGCTTCTCAACAAAGTTCCTGAAAAAGAAAGTGTGATTGAAAGCCTTGCTGAAAGATTTGGTCCGCAGGAGCAGCAGGCGACATCATTGGATGTCCAGCGCCAAACCATGAGCATCAGCGCCGCGATCAGAAAAAAAATTGAAGATCAATGCTGGAACCCGCCGTCAGGAGCTCTTGACGCGGGAAGCTTAAGGGTTACAGTGGTGATGTATCTGACACCCGATGGCAGCCTGGCAAGGACGCCAGTTGCGGAAGATTATGCCCGTATGGCAGGGGCGCAGAAGGTTGCCGCTGACAGTGCGCTTCGGGCCGTGCGCATGTGTGCGCCATATAGTGATTTGAATTTGCCAAAAGAAATGTATGATCAGTGGCGTGAGATTAAAATGAATTTTGATCCGTCCGAGATGATTTCATAATTATGCCAAAAACATATTATAAATACTAAAACAGACAGATGATTTTGATAAGACGAGTGGAGAATTAGCGTGCAAATGCTTAAGATTTTAATAGTTTCCCTGATTGGATTTGTTTCTGCGACGCTTAGTGCACAGGCCGTGATTGAAATTGATATCACGCGCGGTAATGTTCAGCCGTTGCCGATTGCGATAACGAGCCTTGTTGGCAGTGATCAGGAAATGACATCAAATGGTTCGGTGATGGAAATCGGCCAGCAAATCGCGCAGGTTGTTACAGCCGACCTTGAACGGTCCGGCCTGTTTAGCGCAATTGATCCACGGGCGTTTATCAATTCCGCCAATGCTTCGCCAGTACCACAATTTGCCAACTGGCGTGCGGTCGGCGCACAGGCGCTGGTTACGGGAATTGCGGAGCTTGAAGAGGATGGCCGTGTCCGTGTTGAATTCCGCCTTTGGGATGTTCTGGCGGGAAGCCAGATGACGGGTTTAAGATATTATACTGCCCCAAGAAACTGGCGTCGGATTGCACATCTGATATCCGATGCGATTTATAAGCGCCTGACAGGTGAGGATGGCTATTTTGACACGAGGATCGTTTATATATCGGAAAGTGGCCCTTATCTTGACCGTATTAAACGTCTGGCGATCATGGATCAGGATGGGTACAATCATAAATTCCTGACCGACGGTTCTTATATGATCCTGAACCCGCGTTTTTCGCCAACGTCGCAGGAAATTACCTATCTTTCATTTTATAACGATACACCGCGCGTTTATCTTTTCAATATTGATACAGGAAAATCGGAAATGCTTGGTGAATTTGAAGGCATGACCTTCGCGCCGCGTTTCTCGCCGGACGGTAAAAAAGTGATCATGTCCAAGGCGGAAAACGGCAATTCCGATATATTCGCCATGGAACTGAGCACCCGCAGAATTCAGCGGCTTACATCGCATTCTGCCATTGATACCAGCCCCAGTTATTCACCATTCGGGCGTTATATAACATTTAACTCCGACCGCGGTGGATCGCAGCAGATTTACGTGATGGATGCCGACGGAAGCAACATAAAACGCATTAGTTTCGGTGATGGTCTTTATGCGACACCGGTTTGGTCGCCGCGTGGGGACCTTATTGCCTTTACCAAACAGACGGGCGGTAAATTTTATATTGGTGTGATGCGCCCCGACGGCACGGGCGAGAGGATTTTGACGGAAAGCTACTTTGAGGAAGGACCGACATGGTCACCAAACGGGCGGGTTCTGATGTATTACCGCAAGTATCCATATGACAATAATGGCGGTGGCGGCGAAACCCAATTATGGTCGATTGATCTGACGGGATATAACGAAAGACAGATTTTGACTCCACTTGATGGTTCTGACCCCGCGTGGTCACCATTAATGGAATAATAATAAATTGATGATAATAATAACGAATTGTTAGTAAAAGGGCGCTAAATAGCTATTTTTGTTGCTTGATTCCTGTATGATCTATGTTTATAGTCGGTTTAATTATATGGGTCGAGGGATTGTATGATTGGTTACGCATGTCAATTCTTATGGGGAATGACGGTAGTTTTTGGAAAAAGATAAAAAGATAATTATGTGAAGGATCACTAAATGCTGAATAAATTTTATGCAAAATTGTTAATTATGGCTGGGGCGGCGCTTGTACTAAGTGCTTGTGGCAACACAAATGACAGTGCGATGGATCAAACGCCTGCTGCGGAACCGGCACCAGCACCGGCACCAGCTCCTACGCCTGCACCAGCACCACGTGTTGATACAACAACTCAGGAATATCTGAATGATATTATGGGTGGCGGCGTTGAAGCAGATACTGTTCACTTCGCATTTGATCGTTACGATGTGGATGCGGAAGCACGCCGCATTCTGCAGGCGCAGGCTGAATGGATGAAAGCGAACCAAAGTGTGAATGTGGTTGTTGAAGGCCACTGTGATGAACGCGGCACACGTGAATATAACATTGCCCTTGGTGATCGCCGTGCAAACGCGGTTAAAAATTACCTTGTTGCGATGGGCGTAGGTGCTTCGCGTATCCGCACTGTAAGCTACGGTAAAGAGCGTCCGATCAGCACAGATCACGCAATGAACCGCCGCGGATATACACGCGTAAATTAATTTCGCAAGAATTTTAGGAATGCCCGTGCGACTAACACTGTCTCGCGGGCATTTTTTTTAGAGACAAGAATAAAACTGATACGGAGCGCTATATGTTGAACGGAGTTTTGGAAATGAGAAAAGGACTACTAAGCAGCCTTTTGACATTGTCTTTAGCGATTGTTGCTATTATGGGGATGGCGGATATATCGCTGGCTCAATCGACCAGCCAGCGTCTGACCGCCATTGAAAAACAGCTCAATGCCCTTCAGCGACAGGTTTTCACGCCCGGTAGCCGTTTTCAGTCAGGTGACAATAATAACCGTAATAATACCGTAACCACTGCGCCGGTTGATGTTCCTGTTGGCTCCGAAGGGGCGCTCATTGCGGATATCAATATTCGGATTTCTGAACTTGAAACCCAGCTTCGCCAGCTAACCGGGCAGATTGAAGAAGCAAACTTCAAAATGAATACCCTGACCCGCAAGCTCGAAACCATGGAAAAAGACTATGAATTTCGCTTCACCGAAATAGAACGCGCCGGAGGCGGTATCGGAGGAGCTATGCCTGTTGCGCAGGGCGGTGCTGCCCTGCCGGCCGCGGGTGCACCATTACCCGCTGGCACCGCGAAACAGCAATATGATTATGCCTACGGACTTGTATCAAATGCTCAATATGAACAGGCAGAGGTCAGCTTCCGGGCCTTCCTGCAGGAACACCCGGAAGATGAGCTTGCCGGTAACGCACAATACTGGCTTGGTCAGACTTACTATGCGCGTGGAAATTATGCGGACGCAACCCGCACGTTTCTGGAAGGGATGAGCAAATATCCCGAAAGCACGAAAGCACCAGCATATTTACTGAAGGTTGGGATGTCGCTTAATCTGCTTGGGGAGAAAACGGAGGCCTGTGAAGTTTACCGTGAACTGAACGCGCGTTTTCCCGATAGTCCGGAAAATACCCGCATGCGACCCGCTGAAGAAAGAAAAGCAGGATGCAGTTAGAGGGACGCGACGAGCACGCCCCACTTTCATCTGAAGAGTTCAATGACATCATGAACACCATCGATATCGGTGGTGCGGATCACATTGCGGTTGCTGTTTCCGGCGGCGGAGACAGTATGGCATTGGCAATTTTACTAAAGGAATGGTGCGGCCAAAAGGGGATTAAGCTTTCGGCGCTTACGGTTGATCATGGCCTTCGTGAAGCGTCCAAAAGGGAAGTGTTACGTGTAGAGGATTGGTTAAATAAGCGCTCTATTGACTGTGAAATTCTGACATGGGCAGGGAGCAAACCACAAAGCAATATTCAGGATGAGGCACGGACCGAACGATACAGGTTGCTCGGCGATTGGTGTTCTGAAAACGGTGTTGAGAATTTGTTTCTCGCCCATCATAAGGATGACCAGGCGGAAACCTTTCTCATGCGGTTGATCCGTGGCAGCGGTGTTGATGGGTTGGCCGCCATGGATGTGACAAATGAACTGCATAGACTGCATAGCGCGTCAGATAGTGGCGGGCTAAAATTACACCGGCCATTATTGGATGTTCCAAAAGTCCGGTTGATGGCGTTGCTTAAAAAAGAAGACGTGGAATGGATTGACGATCCCAGCAATGAAGATGAAAAATACCTTCGGGTGCAGGTTCGAAATCTTTTTAAAAATATCAAAATTGATGGTTTTAATGTGGAACGTCTTTCTTCTACCGCGAAGCGCATGAGACGTGTTCGCTCACTGCTTGAGGACCTCACCCTTCGGGCCGAATCGGATTATGTGGATTATAATCCGTTGGGTTTCGCCGCCCTGAACCCGGCATTTGCGAATGTACTGCATGAAGAAATTTCCTTAAGGCTTTTGTCAAAAATTCTCAAAAAAATAAGTGGCAATCAATATCCGCCCCGACATGGCAAACTTGAGACGCTTTTTGATAAATTAAAAAAAGGCGAATTTGTCGCGCAGACCTTACTTGGAACAATCCTGTTTTTGAGCGGTGATGAAAATATCATTGTTGCCCGCGAAGCAAGTGCAATTAACGAGAAAATCAATATTTCGGATATGGAACAATTACTATGGGACAACAGGTTTTTAATTGATGTCACGGGCAGAGAGGGTTTTATTTCACCAATAAAGGCCCCCTATCTGAAGGCCATTTATAATAATCCAGAATTTAAAGAGCGTTTAACGGGTATTTTTGAGAGCGCACATTTCAGAGACAGAATTATGCCATCTTTGCCGTGTATCGTTACAGAGAATGGTGAGATTTATTTGCCGGATATGCTCTTACAGTTGGTGGGAATGACCGATTTAGGTGGATTTTCAGCTATATTTAAGGAATAAAGTCTACCATTGTAATATTCAGAGAAAATAGGAATATTACCGATAATAATTGAATATTCAGCTTGTTTCAAAATAAATTGCACCTATCTAATGATTATGAAACAATGATGTTTGAATATCAGATACTTAAATAAAGGTTCAGTGCGTGGAAATATGAAACGTAATTTTGCATTTTGGCTTATCATATTAATTTTACTTCTCGCTTTGTTTAGCGCGGTTAGGGAAGGGCCATCGGATGGCGGCTCACGCGTTGACGTGTCTTACTCCAAATTCCTGTCGGATGTGGACACAGGCAGGGTAAAAGATGTCACGATACAGGAAAACAATATAGCCGGGCATTATTCCGATGGCAGTGCGTTTCAGACATATGCGCCTGATGATCCGTCGTTGATTGAAAAACTGAATGCCCGCGCAGTGACAATAAATGCCAAGCCGATCGAAAGCAGTGCTTTTATGACATTCCTTGTCGGATGGCTTCCGTTCATTATCCTGATCGGAATATGGATTTTCTTCATGCGCCAAATGCAGGGCGGCGGCGGCAAAGCCATGGGCTTTGGTAAATCCAAGGCGAAACTTTTAAACGAAATGTCGGGCCGTGTTACATTTGATGATGTGGCGGGTATTGAGGAAGCAAAAGAAGAGCTAGAAGAAATTGTTGAATTCCTGAAAGACCCAAGCAAGTACCAACGTTTGGGTGCTGTAATACCGAAAGGCGCGTTGCTTGTTGGCCCTCCGGGGACGGGTAAAACGCTTCTGGCACGTGCGATTGCCGGTGAGGCGAATGTACCGTTCTTCACGATTTCCGGTTCTGATTTTGTGGAAATGTTTGTTGGTGTTGGTGCCAGCCGCGTGCGGGATATGTTTGAGCAGGGTAAAAATAATGCACCGTGTATTATCTTTATTGATGAGATTGATGCCGTTGGCCGCCACCGTGGCGCCGGCCTTGGTGGTGGTAATGATGAGCGTGAGCAAACATTGAACCAGCTTCTTGTTGAAATGGATGGTTTTGAAGCGAATGAAGGAATTATCCTGCTTGCCGCGACCAACCGTCCTGATGTTCTTGACCCGGCGCTTCTTCGTCCGGGACGTTTTGACCGTCAAGTTGTCGTTTCCAACCCTGATATCTTGGGACGTGAGAAAATTCTTAAGGTACATATGAAAAAAGTACCTCTTGCGGCGGACGTGAAACCGCGGATTATCGCGCGCGGTACACCCGGATTTTCCGGTGCCGATATTGCGAACCTTGTGAATGAAGCAGCGTTGCTTGCCGCACGTAAGGGTAAGCGCGTCGTAACCATGGAAGATTTTGAGCAATCAAAAGATAAAGTTATGATGGGTGCGGAGCGCCGCTCAATGGTGATGCAGGAAGAAGAAAGAAAGCTGACCGCTTATCATGAAGGCGGGCATGCGCTTGTTGCGCTGAACTGTCCGGCGTCTGATCCCATCCACAAAGCGACAATTATACCGCGCGGTCGTGCGCTTGGTATGGTAATGCGTTTACCGGAACATGATCAGCTTTCCCGAAGTCGCGAAAAAATGCACGCTGATTTAGCGGTTGCCATGGGTGGCCGGGTCGCTGAAGAATTGATCTTTGGTTATGATAAGGTGACAAGTGGTGCTTCATCGGATATTTCCTACGCGACGAAAATGGCGCGTGCTATGGTCACTCAATGGGGTATGAGCGATAAGCTGGGCCCTCTTGAGTATGGTGAAAATCAGCAGGAAGTGTTCCTTGGTCATTCCGTTTCTCAAACACAAAATGTGTCCGCGGCAACGGCCAAAATTATTGATGAAGAAATTCGCAGCATCGTTGATAGCGCTTATAAGAGAGCGACAAAAATTCTGACGGATAATATTGATGATCTTCATAAGTTGGGCAAGGGCCTTCTTGAATATGAGACATTAAGCGGTGATGAAATAAAAGACCTTCTCGCCGGTAAGGAAATCCAGAGGGATTTTGACGACGAAGACAAGACCGATATTAAACCCACCGGTTCTGTTCCTAGTACGAAAAAGCCAAAGGACAAAAAGGACAAAGGCGATAATATTGGTTCTGATCCTGTTCCGGAAAATTAACGGCTGATTGGTCAGGTTAATGAATACGGGAAATTTTTATGTTCAGCCTCTGGGTTTACTCAGGGGCTGTTCTGATTTTGAGACCAGTTTTCGCAGGGTGGCGGGATGTGGCCTTTATTTTTCGGCGTTAAAAATAATCAGACGTTTAGGTGCGGAAGTTTCATGTGAAATAGTGTCCGTTGTAGAATGGGAGTGCTATCTTGAAAAACAACCTGATACCGAAGCGCGTGAATTAAGAAAACTTCTTCAAAATATTGAACGTGTCCGGCCCGCAATAGAATTTCAAAATGGATTGAACCTCAACTGGGATAGGCCGGTGCTTCAGGGTGTCCTGAACGTGACGCCGGACAGTTTTTCTGATGGCGGGTCTTTTGACGACGTTGAAAAATCGTTAAGTCATGCAAAACAAATGTTGAGCAGTGGTGCTGATATCATTGATGTAGGCGGTGAAACAACAAAACCGGGTGCGGTTACAGTTTCCGAAGGTATGGAAGAAGAAAGAGTTTTGCCGGTTATCAAAAAACTAAAGGCATTAAATTGTCTCATTTCGATAGACAGCCGCAAGCCGGGCGTGATGAGGGCGGCGTTGGGAGCGGGCGCTCAGATCATTAATGATGTAAGCGCGCTTGAATATGACCCCGAAAGTATACATGTCGCAAAAGATGCTGAAGTGCCGGTAATTTTAATGCATGCGCAGGGAACGCCGGAAAATATGCAGGACGATCCCACCTATGACCACGCGGTTCTTGATATATATGATTATTTAAAGGCCCGCATCGACCATTGCGTTACAGCGGGAATTCGCAAAGAAAATATAATTGTAGATCCCGGTATCGGTTTTGGTAAAACGGTGGATCACAATTTGCAAATCCTTGCCAATATCTCACTTTTTCATTCGCTCGGGGTTCCTTTGCTGATCGGTGTATCCCGAAAAAGTTTTATCGGGAAAATTACCGGAGAGACGGAGCCGGATAAAAGAGTTTCCGGATCAATCGCTGCCGCACAACATTGTATTGAGCAGGGTGTTCAGATCGTCAGGGTTCATGATGTTGAGGAAACCCGCAAGGCGATTTCGGTCTATCGCTCGATAATTCGGCAAACAGACACAATTTAGCCAATTTTTTCCTAAATATTCAGCTTCTATTAACATACTCGTGCTATTACGATGTTATGGTTAATCCCCCAGAATGAGAAAAAGATAAAATGACAAGAAAATATTTTGGAACCGATGGTATTCGTGGCACAGCTAACGAAGGGAAAATGACAGCGGAAATCGCAATGCGTGTTGGTATGGCGGCCGGACGCCATTTTACGCGCGGTGACCACAAACACAGGGTAGTGATTGGTAAGGATACCCGTCTATCGGGCTATCTTCTTGAACCCGCACTTACATCCGGTTTTATCTCAATGGGGATGGATGTTATATTGCTTGGCCCGATGCCAACACCGGCGGTGGCGATGCTCACAAGGTCTTTGCGCGCTGATCTGGGGGTTATGTTATCTGCATCTCATAATCCATTTCAGGATAATGGAATTAAACTGTTTGATCATGATGGTAACAAGCTGTCTGATGAGATCGAAATGGAAATTGAGCGCAAAATGGACAACGGTTATAATGAGCACCTTGTGCCAAGTCCAAAGCTTGGTCGCGCTCAGCGTTTGAACAATGCAGTGGGCCGTTATATTGAATTTGCAAAAAACACTTTTCCAAAACATCTGCGTCTTGATGGTCTTCGAGTGGTTCTTGATTGTGCTAACGGGGCAGCGTACAGGACGGCACCAAGCGTGCTTTGGGAGTTGGGTGCGGAAGTAATTGCAATCGGAACAGAACCAAACGGTACTAACATTAATGATCAATGTGGTTCCACACATCCACAGGCGATGTGTAACAAGGTTATAGAAACACGCGCGGATATTGGTATCGCCCTTGATGGTGATGCTGACCGACTAATCATTTGTGATGAGCAGGGTAAAATCATTGATGGTGATCAGGTGATGGCGACGATCGCGACAAATTGGCACGAAAACGAACGCCTTAAAGGTGATGCGCTTGTGGCGACCATTATGTCCAATCTTGGCCTCGAGCATCACATGAAATCATTGGGACTGAGGCTTGAAAGGACGCAGGTCGGGGACCGCTATGTGGTTGCTGCGATGCAGGAGCTGGGCTGTAATATTGGTGGTGAGCAATCCGGCCATATCGTGCTTTGCGATTTTAATACGACAGGCGACGGCCTTGTCGCAGCGCTTCAGGTGCTCGCGGTTCTTACAGAAAAAGGTCGGCCGGTAAGTAACTTGTTTAAGTCTTTCGATCCCTATCCGCAGCTACTTAAAAATGTCCGTTATTCGGAAGGGGATGACCCACTTGCCAATAGTCACGTAAAACAGGCAATCAGCGACGGCGAAAGCAGTCTGAATGGTAATGGACGCGTCGTTATTCGTAAATCAGGAACCGAGCCGCTCATTCGTGTGATGGTGGAAGGTCCTGATGACAGATTAATTGCCACTGTTGCCAAAGATATTGTTGCTTCCGTTCAAGCCGTAAAAAGAGATTAGTGCATGAAGGGACGGGTTTTAACCATCGCCGGGTCGGATTCAAGCGGTGGTGCCGGAATTCAGGCAGATATAAAAACCATTTCCTCATTGGGCGCATACGCGATGTCGGCAATTACCGCGATCACGGTGCAGGATACCAATATGGTCAGTGACGTATACCCGGTCCCGGTTCATATCGTTAAGGCACAAATTCTTTCGGTACTTGGTGATATCGGAGCGGACGCAATAAAAACAGGTATGCTCATGTCGCCGGATATTATCCTTGCTGTTGGTGATGTTCTTACGAACGAAGCAAAAGGGATACCGCTTGTCGTAGATCCGGTGATGATGTCGACCAGTGGCCATATGCTGTTAAAACCTCATAGCGTGAACGCGATAGTTAGTGAAATATTACCAAAAACTACCCTCTTAACACCAAACCTGGCGGAAGCTGCGAAATTGACAGGTACGGAGCTTCTTAAAAATATGGACGATATGCGCCGTGCCGCGGATGATCTTCTTAAAATGGGTCCGGATGCTGTTCTGATAAAAGGGGGGCATCTCAAGGGTGATATATTGACAGATATTCTGGTTACTCAAGGCAGCGAAAAGATATTTTCATCACTTAGAGTTCCGGGAAAAGACAATCATGGTACGGGATGTACATTGGCATCCGGGATTGCCACTGGATTGGCGCAGAACATGACGATTGAAGAAGCTGTGGCCCGTGCCCACAGTTTTGTCCATAAGGCGCTTGAACAGGCACCGGGTTTTGGTAGTGGCTGTGGTCCGATAAACCATCTGGTCAGCGTTGACTAAAAGCATACTGGACTAAAACCGTAATAATATATAGTATCCCCTTATAAAATATAGAAACACATGTTTTTTGAGGGACTTCTGAAAATGTTGAAATTAAGAACTGTAATTATGGGAATTATGGGTGGGGCGCTCTTATTGGCTTTTGCAAATGCGCAAACGATTGAGCAGGTCAATGATAAATTCCGCCAACTTAATGAATATTTACCAACCGCGAATGTATACCGAACTGCGTCGGGTGCACCGGGCCACCAATATTGGCAGCAGCAGGCTGATTACAAGATTGATGTGACATTGGATGATGAAAATCAAACACTCACCGGTTCAGCGACCATTACATATTATAATAATTCGCCGGACAGTCTGAAATATATCTGGCTGCAGATGGATCAGAACCGGTTCGATCCAGAATCCTCCATGGATCAGAAAAGCCGCGCGGTGCCGCGCTCAATGACCGGCACGACGATGGAAATGTTCAGAAAATACACAGATGAACAAACATTTGACGGCGGCTTTAAGGTAACTTCCCTTAAATCAGTTGACGGTGCGGATCTAACTCATACCATAATTGGATCAATGATGCGTATCGATCTGCCGTCACCATTGATGGCGGGCGCGACCACCCAATTTTCAATCGATTGGTGGTATAATATTCCAGATGCGAAAAAGTTTAAACTGTCCCGTCAAGGGTATGAATATTTCCCGCGCGATGGTAATCGCATTTATGAAATTGCCCAGTGGTATCCGCGCGTGACCGCTTATTCAGATTACGAAGGCTGGCACAACAAGGAATATCAGGGCAGCGGCGAATTTACCCTTGAATTCGGTGATTATGATGTAACGATTACGGCCCCTGCCGATCATATTGTTGCAGCAACGGGCGTGCTGCAAAATGATGCGGACGTTCTTACTCAGGATCAACGTGACCGTTTGATTGAGGCACGTACCGCATCGGTGCCGATGTTTATTGTGACACCTGAAGAAGCGGTTGAAAATGAGAAAAGCCGCGCGACTACAACCAAAACCTGGTATTATAAAGCGGAAAATGTGCGCGACTTTGCTTTTGCCTCCAGCCGAAAATTCATTTGGGACGCAATGGGCTACCGTATGAAAGAAAACGGTAATACGGTTATGGCCATGTCGTTTTATCCGATGGCCGGTCAGCCACTTTGGTCCGATATCTCAACACAGGCCGTGATGCATACCATACAGGTTTATAATAAATATTCGCTGACCTACCCGTATCCCGTGGCGCTTTCCATCAATGGACCAATCGGTGGTATGGAATATCCGATGATCAGCTTTAATGGCGCGCGCCCAACCACCCATGAGGATGGAACACGCACATATGGCCGCATGACAAAACATGGCCTTATCGGTGTAATTATTCATGAAGTGGGCCACAACTATTATCCGATGATCATTAATTCGGATGAGCGTCAATGGACCTGGATGGACGAAGGTATGAATACGTTCGTCCAAAACCTGGCTCATCAGGAGTGGAAAGAAGATTATCCGCTTGGCCGGATTGATCCGAGAAATATTACAACTTACATGACCAGCACCAATCAGGTGCCGATTATGAGTAATGCTGAATCTGTTATTCAAAAAGGAAACAACGCATACGCCAAACCGGCAACAGCCTTTAATATTTTACGCGAAAGTATTTTAGGAAACGAACTGTTTGATTTTGCGTTTCGTGAATTTGCCCAGCGCTGGAAATTTAAACGCCCGACACCGGCGGACTTTTTCCGTACAATGGAAGATGCCAGTGGCGTTGACCTTGATTGGTTCTGGCGCGGATGGTTCTATACGACCGATCATGTGGATATTTCCCTTGATAATGTGCGTCATTTTACCATCAATACACAGGATCCTGAAATTGAAGAAGCCTTTAAGCGGCGCCAGGAAATGGAAAAAAGAACTCATCCGAGTTACTTTAGCAATGACGACCTGCCCAAACGCGTTGATGAATTTCCAAGCATCAAGGATTTCTACAATGAGAATGATGAATTTACCGTCACAAACAAGCAGCGCAACGAATATAACAAGCTGATCGCAGGACTTGAGGATTGGCAGATTGAAATGCTTAAAGATGACAGTCATATATATATGCTGGATTTCACAAACGTTGGTGGGTTATTGATGCCGCTTTATCTGGAAATAGAATATACAGATGGTAGCAAGGAAGAGATGCGTTTTCCGGCGGAAATCTGGAAACTCAATTATGAACAGGTAACGAAAATGATCGTGACCGAAAAGGAAATTTCTTCTGTGGTTCTTGATCCCAAATATGAAACGGCCGACACGGACATGTTTAATAATTTCTTCCCGCGCCGTATACTTGAAAGCCGTTTTGATCTTGTAAAAGAAGAAGCACGCAAGCGTCGTGATATGCTCAAAGAAAACCTGGAAGAACTTAAATCGCTTGAGGAATATCAACGCGAAGAGCGTGAAAAAGACGAAGAAAACAAACGTTCCTCGGAACGTAAGTTCAATGACCTTCTGAAAGAATATCAGTAGTGAAACCGAGAAATTTTCTTAAATTTCTTATAATCATTAGTGCATTGTGCGTGGCAAATATCAGCCACGCACATCGCTTTTACGCCTCATTCTCACAAATTGAAATGCAACCTGCCAAGGGTACGATAGAAATTACCCACCGGATTTTCACACACGATATCGAAGACCTTCTAAGGCGGTATCAGGACAGTAGTGGTGAATTGACGGAAGATGTTATTGAGGCATTCCTGAAAGACTATATTATTCAGGCATTCGCACTGTATTCACCAGACGGCGAAATGCTGCCGCTGGACTGGATAGCGATTGAAGTGACACTTGATAATATATTTGTCTATCAGGAAGCTCCCATGCAGGAAGGTCAGCAGACGTTAATCATTGCGGACCGAATCTTACATGACCTTTTTGATGACCAAAGCAACACGGTGAATGTGAAATTGGAAGGAAAAATCAAAAGCCATACATTTCAGAAAGGCGATAAAATGTACCAGATTTCCTTTGACGGGCGCACCGGTGACTACCCTTTTGAGCCTTCATAAATTATTTGCAAATCTCCTGATTGACATTTGAAAATTCTTCTCTATATTCCGCCGTGGGCTATCCCTCCCCAACGGGGGACAGCTATTCTGGAAGGAATAGGAGAAAATTGATGTTACCAGAAAAGAAACCAGCGTCACCGCTGTTTTCGTCAGGACCCTGCGCAAAGCGCCCGGGTTGGACGATAAAGAATTTAGAAAATGCCCCGCTTGGGCGTTCTCACAGAGCCGCAATCGGCAAATCCCGACTCAAAGAAGCTATTGATAAAACGCATGAACTGCTTGAACTGCCGCAGGATTACCTAGTCGGTATCGTCCCGGGTTCGGACACTGGTGCCGTCGAAATGGCCCTTTGGTCACTTCTTGGCCAACGTGGTGTTGATATGCTGGCGTGGGAAAGTTTTGGAAGCGGTTGGATTACGGATGTAACCAAGCAGCTTAAACTTGATGACGTGCGAACACTGGAAGCACCTTACGGTCAGCTTCCTGACTTCTCCATGATTGATCCCGCTCGTGATGTGGTCTTTACATGGAACGGAACAACATCGGGCGTTAAAGTGCCAAATGGTGACTGGATACCGGATAACCGCGCGGGCCTCACCATTTGTGATGCAACATCAGCGGCGTTTGCAATGGATCTGCCGTGGCATAAATTGGATGTTGCGACATTCTCATGGCAGAAGGTCATGGGCGGCGAAGGCGCGCATGGTATTCTGATCTTATCCCCGCGCGCCGTAGAACGGCTCGAAAGTTATACCCCCCCTTGGCCTTTGCCAAAGATTTTCCGCCTCACAAAAAGCGGTAAATTGATCGACGGTATATTTACCGGCGCGACCATCAATACCCCTTCCATGCTTTGTGTAGAAGATTATATTGATACCCTGAGTTGGGGCGCGAAGGTTGGCGGGCTTAAAGGGCTGATAAAACGATCTGAAGATAACCTTGCCGTGCTTAGAAACTGGGTAGAGAAAACGGATTGGGTTGATTTTCTGGCGGAAGACCCGAATACGGTTTCAAATACATCTGTTTGTCTGAAAATAACAGCACCATGGTTTCAGAATCTCACAGATGAGGATAAAGCCGCTGCTGCCAAAAAGCTTGCAACGCTTTTGGATGAGCAGGCCGTTGCCTATGATATTGGATCATACCGTGATGCGCCGGCGGGCCTGAGAATTTGGGCGGGTTCCACAATAGAAACAGATGATCTTCGCGACCTTACACCGTGGCTCGACTGGGCTTACGGCGAAGTGCGCAAAATCTATAACTAATATATTGAAATTTATTGATATTAATTGAAAGGTAACCTGATGGTTAAGGTACTTATTTCTGATAAATTAAGCCCGCTTGCCAAAGAAATTTTTGAGCGTCGTGGCATTGAAACCGACCAAATAGTAGGTCTGAGCAAAGAAGAACTTGAAGAAAAAATTCACGAATATGACGGCCTTGCAATACGGTCCGCAACCAAGGTATCGCCGAAAATTTTAGCGGCTGCGAAAAATCTGAAAGTGGTGGGTCGCGCTGGAATCGGTGTGGATAATGTTGATATCCCCGCGGCAACCAGTCAGGGTGTTGTTGTTATGAATACGCCTTTTGGTAACAGCATAACGACAGCGGAACACGCGATTGCCATGATGTTTGCCGTTGCGCGTCAAATTCCGCAGGCAAGCGCATCTACCCATGAAGGAAAATGGGAGAAATCAAAATTTATGGGTGTCGAACTGACATCGAAAACACTTGGCATCATTGGTTGTGGCAATATAGGGGCGATCGCAGCGAGCCGCGCCATTGGCCTTAAAATGAAGGTGATTGCATTTGACCCGTTTCTTTCCGAGGAACGTGCCGAAGAAATTGGTGTTGAGAAAGTTGAACTTGACAATTTGCTGGCCCGTGCTGATTTCATTTCCCTGCATACCCCGCTTACGGACGCGACACGGGGCATTCTTGGTAAAGATGCTTTTGCTAAAATGAAAGATGGCGTGAGAATAGTCAATTGTGCCCGTGGCGGCCTTATTGATGAAACAGCATTAAAGGACGCATTGGACAGCGGCAAAGTTGCCGGTGCGGCGCTTGATGTTTTTGAAGTCGAGCCAGCAACGGAAAATATTCTCTTTGGCAATGAAAAAGTGGTGGCGACACCTCATCTTGGTGCTTCTACTTCTGAAGCACAGGTAAATGTGGCCGTTCAGGTTGCGGAGCAAATGGCCGACTATCTTTTGGATGGTGCTGTTACGAACGCCCTTAACATGCCAAGCCTGACGGCGGAAGAATCAAAACGTCTTAGCCCGTATATTGCGCTTGTCGGTCAACTTGGAAGCTTTGTGGGTCAACTTACTGAAGAAGCCGTGAAAGAAATCCATATTGAATATCAGGGTGATGTGATTGACCTTAACGTTCGCCCGCTTACGGCGATTGTCGTGCAGGGATTACTGAGTCCGCTCATGGATAATGTAAATATGGTGAATGCCCTTAGTATTGCAAAAGAGCGCGATATAGATGTGATTGAAAGCAAGAACGAAGGAGAAGGCGACTATCATACGCTCGTGAGTGTGAAGGTTGTGACAGAGGGCGGAGAATTCGAAGCCAAAGGCACACTTTTCGCTGACCGCCGTCCGCGGATCGTTCAGGTTGATGATATTCGGCTGGAAGGTGAACTCACGGAAAATATGATCTTTGCCACCAATGACGACCAGCCCGGTTTTATCGGTTCTCTGGGAACAATTCTTGGCGAAGGCGGTCTGAATATTGCGACTTTTAACCTTGGTCGCCATCATGAGGGGGGGCGTGCAATTGCGCTTGTTGCTGTCGATCATGCCCCATCCGCAGATGTAATTGCGAAAATTGGAACGCTTGATAAGGTACGTCGGGTTAAGTCGCTCACATTTTAAAATTGTAGAAAACTGTATCCAAAGATTTCTACATTTAGGGAGGGTATTTTTTACCCTCCCTTTTTTGTTTTTTCTGCCTTTTCACGTTGGGTTTTTCCCCTTTAGGTGATATAAGCACTGCGGAAATAGAGTCTAATATAAAAGCGATACACATCTATGCTAAAACCGAATGAAACAGCTCTTCTGCCGGAAGGATTGCACGACACGCTTGTGGGTGATGCATTTGCAGAAACCAAAGTGGTTGAAAAGCTGTTGAGTGCATTTTCAGCAAATGGTTATGATCTTATTTTACCACCACTGGTCGAATTTGAAGAAAGTCTGCTGTTTGGCCCGGGCAAAGCGCAATCGCGTAATATGTTCAGACTGCTTGATCCGGCATCGCAGCGTATGATGGGGGTTCGCACCGATATGACCGGGCAGGTCGCCAGAATATCCCATACACGGCTTGGTAATGCGCCGCGACCGTTACGATTGAGCTATGCCGGGGATGTGTTGAGGGTTAAGGGTACTCAGCTGCGACCAGAGCGCCAGTTCAAACAGGCAGGTGTTGAACTGATTGGTACCGAAGCGACCGAAGCCTATGTTGAAGTTATACTGCTTGGGTTCGAGACCCTTAAAGACGTGGGGGCAAAAAACATCAGCGTCGATCTGGCAATGCCGCAGCTGGTCCCCACAATAACAGAAGGTTTGGGTGTTGTTAAAGAGCTTGGTGATCGTGTTCGCGATGCACTTGACGCCAAGGATTTTGGTGAGTTATCAACTATTGAAGGCGAAATAGGCGAGATAAGCCGCGCACTTCTGGATGCCGCTGGGCCAGCTGAAAAAAGCCTTAAAATATTATCAAATTTAAAATTGCCGAAAAAGGCACGGGAAATGTGTGATGAGCTGTCAAAACTTGTTGCGCGTCTTGCCGATGTTGCGCCCGATCTGGTTGTGACCGTTGACCCCGGTGAGTATACAGGCTTTGAATATCAGACAGGTATCAGTTTTAGCCTTTTTGCCAGCGGTGTAAGGGGAGAACTGGGACGAGGGGGACGCTATCTGGTAAATGCAGAGTTGGGCAGCGGAGAGCATGCCACGGGTTTCTCACTTTATCTGGATAGCTTAATGCGTGCGCTTGACAATGCGGATGCGCAGAGAAAGATTTTTGTCCCCCGCGAAACGGAACGCGCTATATTGAAGCAATTACAAGCCGATAATTTCAGAACTGTTCTCGGGCTTGAAGATCAGGAAGATGTTGTGAAAGAAGCTAAAAGAATGGAATGCGGGTTTGTTTGGCGGGATGGCCAAGTGAAAGAGATTACCTGATTAAAATATTGAGAGGTTTATAAACGTGTCTAATGTTGTTGTTGTCGGTTCTCAATGGGGCGACGAGGGAAAAGGTAAGATAGTCGATTGGTTGAGCGAACGCGCGGATGTTGTTGTGCGATTTCAGGGTGGCCATAATGCGGGGCATACGCTTGTTATTGACGGGAAGGTTTATAAATTAAGTCTGCTTCCGTCCGGGATTGTGCGTGGCGGCAAACTTTCGATCATTGGTAACGGCGTTGTCGTCGACCCTTGGGCTCTGGTAAGTGAAATGAAAAAACTGAGCGAACAGGGCGTTACGATCAATGCTGAAAGCCTTCTTATTTCTGAGAATTGCGCGCTTATTTTGCCATTACATGGCGAGCTGGACGGTATCCGGGAAGACGCATCGAAAGCGCGGTCAGAAACCGGACCTGTTATTGGCACAACAAGACGGGGAATCGGTCCCGCCTATGAAGACAAGGTTGCGCGGCGTGCCATTCGTGTTTGTGACCTTAAATCCAGAGAAACAGTCGAAAAGCGCGTGGATGTGCTTCTTGCACACCATAATCCTCTTCGCAAAGGACTTGGTTTTGACCAGGTGGACCGCGAAGGACTTATCGAACAAATTATGGATGTTTCAAAACATGTATTGCCGCTTGTTGGTGCGAGCTGGCGTGTGCTTGATGAAGCCAAGAAAGCGGGTAAGAAAATCTTGTTCGAAGGGGCGCAAGGGATCATGCTTGATATCGATCATGGTACCTATCCATTTGTCACATCTTCGAACGTGGTTGCGTCACAGGCCGCCGGCGGGTCCGGTATTGGTGCGGGAAGTCTTGATTATATTCTAGGAATTACGAAAGCTTACACCACAAGGGTGGGAAGCGGGCCCTTTCCGACTGAACTGTTTGATGAAGTTGGGCAGGGACTTGGTGAACGCGGTCATGAATTTGGCACTGTGACCGGACGAAGCCGTCGCTGTGGGTGGTTTGACGCGATCATGGTACGTCAGGTCATGAAAATTTCCGGTATTCACGGAATTGCGCTTACCAAACTTGATGTTCTTGACGGGATGGATGAGCTTAAGATCTGCGTTGGCTATGAGCTGGGTGGTGAAAGAATTGATTATTTTCCGGCGTCCACTGATGATCAGGCAGCCGTGAAGCCGATCTATGAAACAATGGATGGTTGGAGCGAGAGTACATTTGGCGCAAGAAGCTGGGTTGATCTTCCGGCAAGGGCAATTAAATATGTGCGACGTATTGAAGAACTTATTGAAACACCGGTCGCTATTTTGTCCACAAGCCCGGAACGTGAAGACACAATCCTTGTTAGAAACCCATTTGAGTGATTAATCGATTATCATTGATCAATCGTGATCATATTATCTTCGGCGGCGGCTGACTGCATGGCTTCCTGCAGTTTTTCGAAAGCGCGCGCTTCGATCTGGCGAACACGTTCACGGCTTATTTTATATTCAACACTGAGTTCTTCAAGTGTTTTCGGGGTGTCGCTCAGGCGACGTTCGGTGATAATATGTTGCTCCCGCTCGTTAAGAGCACTCATGGCGTCAGCCATAAGCCCGCGGCGGTAATTAAGTTCTTCGGAGTCCGCATAGGCAGTTTCCTGGTCCGGTGTATCCTCGTCAACCAGCCAATCCTGCCATTCACCTTCAATGTCGGCCCGCATCGGGGCGTTCAGGGAATGATCACCGCCAGACATACGGCGGTTCATCTGGATAACTTCTTCTTCTTTCACGTCCAACTTATCGGCGATTTCCTTAACATGATCCGGATGAAGGTCACCTTCTTCAACGGCTTCAAGCTGGCCTTTAATGCGACGTAGATTGAAAAATAATTTCTTTTGCGCGGCGGTTGTACCCATTTTTACGAGCGACCATGACCGCAGGATATACTCATGAATAGAGGCCTTGATCCACCACATGGCATATGTGGCCAGTCTGAACCCCTTATCGGGATCAAAGCGTTTTACGGCTTGCATCATGCCGACATTGCCTTCTGAAATAAGATCACCAACCGGCAGACCGTACCCGCGGTACCCCATGGCAATCTTCGCAACAAGACGCAGGTGTGAGGTTACAAGTTTGTGGGCAGCGTCAGTATCACCATGCTCGGTCCAGGCTTTTGCAAGCATAAATTCTTCATCCGGTTCAAGCATTGGGAATTTACGGATTTCGTGCAGATAGCTTGTTAAACTGCCATCCGGCGATATCGTCGGTAAATTGTTGTTTGCCATACTGATCTTTACCCCTGATTCTTTATTCTGTTCTTTAGCCTACTAAAGCATTTTGGCATTTTTTAGGCGGCCTCTAACGCTTTTATAAGGTATTTCATATCATCTGGTAATTCTATTTCAAATGTCAAGACCTTCTTCGTTGCGGGATGGGTGAATCCGATCAAATAAGAGTGAAGTGCCTGGCGTTTAAAGTCGGCAAGGGCACTTTTTGCCCTTTCGGTAAGGTTTTTCTGTGGATTATTTCTGCGGCTGTAAAGCGGATCACCAACCAGTGGATGCCCGATATGTGCCATATGTACACGAACCTGATGCGTTCGTCCTGTTTCAAGTCTGCATTCCACCAGTGACAGGCTCGGTGGTAGGCCCTGTTTCAAGTTGCTGCGGGAGGTTATTTTACGCAGCGGTTCAACCCTTTTAATCACTCTGAAATGCGTAATGGCTTCCCTTCCGCCTTCGCGGACCGCAATTTTTAATCTGTTTCTGGGGTCCCGCTTTAGCGGCAGATCAATTGTTCCGCTTGTGGGGTTTGGCACCCCCCAGCATACGGCTTTGTATGCCCGCTCAAGACTGTGCTTGGCAAACTGCTTTGATAATCCCTTATGTGCCAGGTCAGATTTTGCAACCACCATAAGGCCGCTTGTATCCTTATCTATTCTATGGACAATGCCCGGACGTTTAACGCCGTTAATGCCCGACAGGCTGTCACCACAATGATGGATGAGCGCATTTACCAAGGTTCCTGTATTATTGCCGGGCGCGGGATGAACAACCATTCCGGCGGGTTTGTTTAACACAATCAGGTGTTCGTCTTCATAATGAATTTCAAGCGGTATATCCTCACCTATAGGGTCGGGATCAATCACTTCCGGGACAGTGACAGAAAAATGGTCACCCGCTTTTACCCGGTATGACGGGTCGGTCATATTTATTTTCGCGCCTGTCATTAAAACTTGACCTTCACTGATCAGGCTTTTAAGACGGGAACGACTTATGTCGCTAAACTGGTTGCTTAAGAATTTATCAAGGCGCAGGCCATTGTCATCTTCTTTGGCGTCGGTTTCAAATATTTGAGGTGCTGGAATAATCATGTCAGAAGAACAAATGCCAAAAAATTACCGATTACTCAAGGGAATAGTGATTACCCTTGGAATATTAATCATTGTCATGGTGATTGTGCTTATCGTTGCGTCCGTTATGAAATATAAAGATCAGAAGCGCGCAGAGGCCGCATTGGTTGAAAGATATCAATCGTCGCAGGTGCAAAAACCAAATTTGGCGGCACCTTTCGAAATTGATCTGAACCTGGAGACTGACCAGGAAGTGTTATCGGTGGACAATGGATATAATAATCTTCTCGTTCGGATTGGGCGGGACAGGGTAACAGAAAAAATTCTCTTGATTGATTATAACGGTAAAATAACAGGCACCATTAATATCAAATAGCTAATCTTCTTTGATGGGCAATGAAAACTTCACCAGCCCCTTCATCTTGTTGGGATCAATGGGTTTTCCCCGCCGCAGTATGCTGATCCTCCCCGCGCGGGCCAGTGATTTGGCTTGCTGTTTTACAGCGAGCATGTATTTACGCCAGATATCATCCGGATCAGTTTCCTTTGCGCGGTCCTTCGCAATTTTTATTGCAATATCATTTGGACTAACGACAGAGCCGTCGGCTATCGCGTCAAGGATATAAAGCCGTATCGGGTCTTCTTTATTTTGATCGTCGTCATTTTGATTTTCTTTGTTCATGACCGCCATGTAACATGTTTTGATTTGTGATGCACTATGTTTTAAGTGATGCTATAAAATGATTGTAAAAAGAGAATAATTGTATGTCGCTTATTTACCTGCCGTGGGGAATATTTATTGGTTTGATTATGGCTGCGCCCATTGGGCCCGTAAACATAATCTGCATTCGCCGCGCCATGACGAAAGGCCCCATGAACAGTTACATTGTCGGACAGGGTGCTGCATTGGCGGATGGTTTGTTTGGTGCCTTGGCGGCGTTTGGGCTCACAGGACTTACAAAAATAATAAACAGCTATAATGGTATGCTCCAGATCGCCGGGGCAATTGCCCTAATCATCATTGGTATAAAACTCTGGTTCAGTCATCCGCATGTGGATGATATCGAAGATACGTTTAAGGACCGACTGAAAGCGGCGGCTGGTACGTTTCTTCTTACCATCACAAATCCGCTTACAATCCTCGGGTTTGTTGCCATTTTTATAGGGCTCGGTTTTGGTGATATGGGGGACAGCATTGTTAATGCTGCTTTTATATCATTGGGTATCCTGATTGGATCGTCCCTTTGGTGGGGAATTATAAGTTATGGTTCCGCAAGAATATCCAAGGCGTTGTCGGATCATCATCTTGAAAACATCAACAAACTGTCTGCATCAATTCTGTTTGTCTTCTCACTGGTAACATTTTATCGAAATTTGTTTTAAAGCTCGCCTTTTGCAATAAAGGGTCCGTTTCTGAAGTCTGGTTTATTATAGTGAAACGGGGTGCCATCGGGATTGGTTACCGATCCTCCGGCGGCACTCAAGATGGCGTGGCCGGCGGCGATATCCCATTCCATCGTCGGCCCAAATCGGGGATAAATATCCGCGTTACCTTCTGCGACGACACAAAATTTCAGTGAACTTCCGGCCGATGTTTTATCGGTGATATTCAGTTTCTCAAGATAGGATCTGGTTTCATCATCAAGATGTGATTTACTGGCAAGCGCGGTAAGGTTGTCATTATTTGCGCGGCGCACATGTATTATTTTTTCTGGCCCTGGATTGCCATCTTTGTCAACATTCTGAATGGTGGCTTCATCCGGATTTTTTGCCGTATAGAGTTTACGGCTTTCTGGCGTGTAAATTATACCGAAGGTAGGTTTTCCATCTTCGATTAGCGCTATATTTACGGTGAAATCAGACCCTCCCGCGATGAATTCTTTCGTCCCGTCAAGCGGATCAACAAGCCAGAACCGGGCGGTGACTTTTGGTATTTTCCCTTCGCTGACACTTTCTTCGGCTATTACAGGAATATCGGGCGCAATCTGTTTTAAATCCCGCAAAATAATTTCTTCAGCCGCCTGATCGGCTATGGTGACAGGGGATTGATCGTCCTTGTAACATACGCCAAGTTTATTACCGCGGACTTCCAGAATCTTTTCACCCGCTTCAATGGCCGTGCTGCGTAAAAGCGAACAATATTGATTATATTTATTTTTAGTCATTACGTTACAATCCAAGTGGCGCATCAAACTACATATGACTTGTCGTTTTAATTCTTCGGGTTATTATATGGATTATTTGGTTACAACTACAAGAAAGAAAATCGGTAAATGAACGAACTAGACTTTGCAGCATTATTGTGTTCACGGCTTTGCCACGATTTAATCAGCCCTGTCGGGGCTATTTCAAATGGCATTGAGATACTGGGGGATGAAGATGATGAAGCGATGCGAAAGGAAGTCATAAAATTACTGGAGTCGAGCGCAACGCAGACATCAAACAGATTGAAATTTTACAGACTGGCATTTGGCGCCGCTGGTGGAATTGGCGCGCAAGTGCCCATCAGAGATGCGAAAAATGCTGCAATAGCACTGTTTGAAGGCGTGCCAGTGAATTTGGTCTGGAACTCGGAGATTGGTGAGTTGGACAAGAACGCGACCAAACTGCTCCTCAATATGATCCTTGTGGCAAGTGAAAGTCTAATTCGCGGCGGTGATCTAATGGTTAATATTTCGGTTAAAGGGGATAAAGTCTTTCTGGAAGTTACAGCACGTGCTGAGCGGATAATTTTTCAGGATAAATCCCGTGAAATGATTTGTGGGGACAGGGAAGACGTCGAAATGGACCCGAAAACCGCCCCTGCATATTTGGCAGCAAATGTGGCTAAACAGCTAGGAAGTAAAATTGACTATCAGAACCATAATGAAAACAGTTTCACTTTAAATGCATATATTTGATACATCTTATTCCTTAAATATCACTCTAAAATACTGGTTTCTTTAAAAATTAGCAGAAATTAGTGAAAACTTTACCTCATTTTAACCAATTTCCAAGAGATTAGGGCTTGAGCACTCGTAATCTAGTAATAAAAGGTAATTGGTATGGATGATTTACTGAATGAGTTTTTAACGGAAACATTTGAAAGTATTGAAGTTGTTGACGTTGAGTTAGTTGAGCTTGAAAAAGATCCTAACAACAAATCAGTTCTCGATAATATATTCAGATTAGTACACACGATTAAAGGGACATGCGGTTTCTTGGGTCTACCCCGATTAGAGGCTGTTGCCCATTCGGGTGAAAATGTTCTTGGAAAATTCCGCGATGGGGAAATGGAGGTTACGCCAGAAGCGGTTACGCTTATCCTCAAAGCGCTTGACCGTATCAAAGAGATTCTTGAAGGTCTTGAGCAGACGCAGGAAGAGCCCGCGGGAGACGATAGCGAAATTATCAGCCAGCTAAATGATATGGCAGAAGGTAAGACACCTCAACAAGAAACAGCCGATGTAGTAGAGGATGTTGTTGAAAAACCGATTTCAGTCGAAGGTGAAAGGCCGACCGTGCCTGGGGAAGTCACACTGGATGAGCTAGAAGCAGCATTTCTTGCCGCACCGGGACCCGATGACGAAGAGCCGGAAGAAGCTGAAGCGTCGTCATCAACAAATCGGTTGGAAGCCGCCGGTGGGGCAGAGGCTATGGCGCTTGTGTCACATCTTTTTCACAACCATATATCCTCAGATGAATCCTTGAAACATTTACTGAGTGGCGCTGATTCCAGAAACACCAAAAAATTGGTGGAAGATTTTTTCACTTCTTCTTTCGAGAAAGAGAAATGTTCAGAAGATTTGATCGAATGTGCATTTTCTTCGTTCATCGACAACGATATTGCCGAAGATCAATTTTATAATACGGTTAAACATCTTGAGACTGCCTTGGAAGAAGCCGGAATGTCGTCTCAAGATGCGGAGTTTGCGTTGGAAATATATAGCCAGTCTTCGACGAAAATACTATCCGCAGCAAAAAAACAAGGCAAGTCGGAAGTCGAAGTTAAAAAAGAGGATAGCGCCAAGAAATCTGCCACTGCCAAGGAAGGTAGTATTGCCAATCAGTCTATTCGGGTTGCTGTCGATGTTCTGGATAATTTGATGAACATGGTCAGTGAGCTTGTTCTTACGAGAAATCAGCTATTGCAGATTTCAAGACGCGCTGGTGACACTGAGTTCGATATTCCACTTCAACGTCTAAGTCAGTGTACAACTGAACTTCAGGAAGGCGTTATGAAAACGCGGATGCAACCGATTGGCAATGCCTGGTCAAAAATACCCCGTATCATTCGCGACCTTCAAATGGAGCTTGGCAAAAAGATTGATCTACAGATGCTTGGTGCCGAAACCGAACTGGATCGGCAGGTTCTGGAACTTATTAAAGATCCACTTACGCACATGATCAGAAACTCGGCTGACCATGGAATTGAGAAGATAGAAGACCGTGTCGCGGCCGGAAAAAAAGAAACGGGTACAATTCGCCTTAATGCCTTCCATGAAGGCGGTCAGATTATTATCGAAATTTCTGACGATGGGGCCGGATTACCGGTTGAAAAATTAAAAGCTAAAGCACTTGCCAATGGCCTTGCCAGCGAAGAAGAAATTGCCGAAATGTCTGACCAGCAAATTCAGCGCTTTATTTTCCATGCCGGTTTCTCAACAGCTGCGCAGGTAACAAGCGTTTCCGGGCGCGGTGTGGGAATGGACGTTGTTCGCACCAATATTGAAAAAATCGGTGGTACGATAGAATTAAAATCGACAGAAGGAAAAGGCACAACATTCTTTATTAAAATACCGCTTACTTTGGCTATTGTTTCTGCACTTATCGTAAAATCCGGTGAGGAAAGATTTGCCATTCCACAAATAAGCGTTTTGGAACTTGTCCGCGCTTCGGGCGATTCCATGCACACTATAGAATATATTAAAGACACGCCGGTTCTAAGACTTCGTGATCGATTGCTACCGCTTCTTCATCTTAATAAAATACTTGGGTTCCAGGATGCAAACGAAGATGTTGTCGAATCAGAAAAACAAGAAAATCAGGATGACTTCATTATTATCACGCAAGTGGGTGAATTTACCTTTGGTATTGTTGTAGACAGAGTATTTGATACGGAAGAAATTGTTGTTAAACCGGTTGCGCCGATCTTGCGTGATCTGACCGTCTTTTCAGGTAATACCATCCTTGGGGATGGGACCGTGATTATGATCCTTGATCCGAATGGCATCGCTAATGAAGCGAACGAAGCCATGTCAGATCTGGCGGACAGAAGAGCTGAAGATGAAGATGACAGTCTTATCTCAACCGCCAATGATAAGGAAGCAATTCTTCTGTTCCGGGCGGGCGGTGATACAAAACGCGCTGTACCGCTATCACTTGTATCCAGACTTGAGGAAATGGATGTCGATAAGATTGAAATTTCTGAAGGCACTAAAATGATACAATACCGTGGCAAGCTGATGCCGCTTGTCATGATTAATGATGATTACGAAATCAAATCAGAAGGGCGCCAGCCGATGCTGGTTTTCACTGAAGATGATAAATCAATGGGTATTGTCGTTGATGAGATTTCAGATATCAAGGAAGACAACATTAATGTTGAATTAAGCTCAAAAGCGACTGGCCAGCTCGGCACGGCAATTATTGATGGCGTTGCCACTGAAGTGATAGACATCGCATATTATTTTGAGAAAACTTTCGATAATTGGCAGCTTGGCGCGGAATGCAGTGCGGACGAAGGTAAATCAAAGCGTAAGAATATACTTATTGTGGATGACAGTACTTTCTTCCTTAATCTACTTAAGCCACTGCTTACAGCTTCGGGATATAATGTCACTATAGCTTCTACGGCAGGCGAGGCGCTGGCGCTTCGTGAAAAAGGGTATAATTTTGACCTCATTATCAGTGATATTGATATGCCTGAAATGAATGGTTTCGAATTTGCAGAAGATGTCAGGGAAGATGGCAGATGGCAGGAAACACCTATGGTAGCGCTTTCGGCAAACGGTTCTGAAAAAAGATTTGAACGCGGACGCGAGGCAGGTTTTGATAATTATGTTGAGAAACTTGACCGGGACACTCTTCTTAAAGCGATAGAGGAGCAGATTGCTAACCAGGAAACAGCGGCGTAATCTTTTTAGATACGATAGTTATAGTGAAGGAAAAAAAATGGAAGTACTGAATAAAAATGACTACGTGACAATCTGGCTGGACGGCCAACTGTGTGGAATACCAGTCCTAGAAGTTCATGACGTTCTCTCGAAACAGGTTATTACGGAAATACCATTATCGCCGGAAGCGGTGGCAGGTGTCCTTAACTTACGAGGACAGATTGTGACAGCAATTGATCTGCGGAAGCGGCTTAATCTTAAGCCACAGGAAGATAATTCCGGTGAAATGAATATTGTCGTTGAATACCAGGGGGAACCCTACAGTCTGATAATCGATAACGTTGGTGATGTTCTCTCACTTTCAGATGAAGCATTTGAGAAAAACCCCGTTACTCTGGAAGCGTGTTGGCAAGGTGTCTCAAATGGCATCTACCGTCTTGACGATGATCTTCTTGTTATACTGGATATTGAGAAACTGCTGACTTTTGATGACAATAGAGCTGCAGCGTAACGAACAGAAAATTAAATTTAAAACATAAATTTGTTGGAACCGGAAAATGAAATCATGTCTCGTGGTGGATGATTCTAAAATCATCAGGAAAGTAGCGCGGAGAATTCTTGAAGAGCTGAACTTCGATATTCACGAAGCAGCTGATGGTCAGGATGCTTTAGACACTTGCAAGGGGGCAATGCCGGATGTGGTGTTACTGGATTGGAATATGCCTGTCATGAATGGTTTGGATTTTCTAAAAGCTCTTAGAAAGACTGAGGGTGGTACAGAACCGATCGTTGTGTTCTGTACGACTGAAAATGATATGTCACATATTAGCGCTGCTATATCTGCGGGGGCGGATGAATATATTATGAAACCTTTTGATCGTGAAATTATTGAATCAAAATTTGTGCAAGTTGGATTATTATAAAAGTGAACAGCCTCCCCTTGGAAAACAGTAATAATAACGCATCAAAAAAATCGAACCCTTTTAGAGTGATGCTTGTTGACGATTCAGCGGTAATAAGAGGACTTCTTTCCCGCTGGTTAAGTGCCGATCCGGCGATTGAAATTGTGGCGAGCGCGGGTAATGGGCAAGCCGCGCTTAATTCTTTGGAAAGAACCGATCCGGAGATCGTTGTGCTTGATATTGAGATGCCGATTATGGATGGATTGACGGCGTTGCCAAAAATAGTAGCAGCGAGACCAAATATCCAGGTGTTAATGTCATCAACTTTAACGTCCAAGAACGCAGAGATCAGCCTACAGGCTATGGAACTGGGTGCGGCGGATTATGTGCCAAAGCCCACAACAAACAGAGAGGTGATTTCATCTCAGTCCTTTCAGACCGAAATTGTTGAAAAAATAAAACACCTGGCGGCAGCAAAAAGAAAACAGCTGGGATTAACACCACTAGGCAGAGAAGCATCCGGCAGTGCGGCTGGAGCCAAAATTATTGAACAGAATAATAATGTGCTGCGACTGCCAAATACCGTTAAGGCATCGATGGTCCCCCCTAAAATAATTGGTATCGGAAGTTCCACGGGTGGGCCGCAGGCGTTGCTTAAATTTATATGCGGGATTAAAGATAATCTGACTTTGCCAGTTGTGATCACGCAGCACATGCCAGCGACATTTACAAAAATATTGGCGGGACATCTTTCAAAAGCATCAGGATTGGTATGCGTTGAAGGTGAAAATGACATGCCTCTCGTCGGCGGGCAGGTTTATATTGCACCTGGTGATTATCATATGACAGTGGTCAACAAGGATGGCCGACACTATCTTCAGCTTAATGAGGATCCGCCTGAAAATTTCTGTCGACCCGCTGTGGATCCTATGTTCAGAAGTTTGTCAAAGGAATTTGGTCCGGCCGTGTTAGGTGTCATTCTGACCGGTATGGGACATGATGGTCTGGCGGGAAGTAGGATAGTTGTCGAAGGGGGCGGCACGATAGTCGCGCAGGACGAAAAAACAAGTGTTGTATGGGGAATGCCGGGGGCTGTAAGCGAAGCGGGAATCTGTAATGCAGTATTACCGCTTGACGAGATTGCCAGTAAAGTTCAACGGCTTGTTAAGGGGATCAGATGATGAAATCAGAAGATTTTGAAATGATCAGCAGCCTTCTTAAGAAACGCTCGGGACTGATTTTACCTAAGGATAAGGTGTATCTGCTGGAGAGCCGTCTGACACCCATCGCCCATAAGAGGGGCCTTGAAACGCTGGATGAACTTCTTGAAGAGGTGCGCCGATATAGCAAAGAAGACTTGCTGACCGAAATAACGGAAGCGATGACGACTAATGAATCGTATTTCTTTCGTGATAACAAGCCATTTGACCTGTTTAAGGATATTGTGCTGCCGCAGCTACTTGAAAGCCGGGCGGGCAGAAAACGGCTCCGTATATGGTGTGCCGCAGCCTCAACCGGTCAGGAGCCATATTCACTCGCCATTATTCTGAAGGAAATGGAAGCAAAGCTTGCTGGCTGGGATATTGAAATCCTTGGAACGGATATTTCGCAGCAGGTACTTGATAAGGCGAAAATGGGTCTGTTTTCTCAGTTTGAAGTGCAGCGCGGGCTTCCGATTCAACTACTGATCAAATATTTCAATCAGGTGGGCGAATTATGGCAGATTTCAGATGAAATTCGAAATATGGTTAGCTACCGGAAGTTCAATCTCCTGGATTCATTCTCATTGCTAGGGTCTTTTGATGTAATATTCTGCAGAAACGTGCTCATATATTTTGACCAGACTACAAAAACAGAAGTTCTGGAGAAAATGCGTAAACTTATACCGGATGATGGTTGGCTTTTTCTTGGTGCGGCGGAAACCGTACTGGGAATTACGGATAAATTTAAGCCAGTTCAGGGACAACGCGGTCTTTATTCCACATCTGATGCAAGCACAGAAGTAATAAGTAAATTGAAAGCGGGTTAACTTTTTCTTCTTTTAATCAAAAAAAAGGCTAAATCCATATCTGGGTTTAGCCTTTTGAAGTTTGTAACCGAAGTTTTTATTTTTCTAATTTTATCCTGCTTCAGCGATAGAGGAGCTATCTTCCTCCGGATCGCGAAGTACGTATCCACGGCCCCAAACGGTTTCAATATAATTTTCACCGCTAATTGAAGCGAGTTTTTTCCGTAGTTTACAAATAAATACGTCTATGATCTTAAGTTCCGGCTCATCCATACCGCCATATAGGTGGTTAAGGAACATTTCCTTGGTCAGGGTTGTTGTTTTGCGCAGTGACAGAAGCTCAAGCATTGCGTATTCTTTACCAGTCAGATGAACGCGCTGGCCATCAATTTCCACTGTTTTCTTGTCGAGATTAACAGAGAGCTTTCCTGTTCTGATGATTGATTCCGCATGGCCTTTTGAGCGGCGGATAATAGCCTGAATTCGTGCAACGAGTTCTTCTTTATAAAATGGTTTAGTCAGATAATCATCGGCACCAAAGCCCAAGCCCTTTACTTTATTTTCAAGCTCCACCATACCTGACAGAATAAGAATTGGTGTGTTTACTTTTGACAGACGGAGCTTCTTGAGAACATCATATCCGTGCATGTCCGGGAGATTTAGATCCAGTAGAATAATGTCGTAATCATATAGTTTTCCAAGGTCGATACCTTCTTCCCCCAAATCTGTACTATAAATATTAAACCCCTCGGCTGAAAGCATCAGCTCAATACTTTTGGACGTCGAAGGATCATCTTCTATGAGTAAAACCCGCATTATTAGGTTCCTTTCTTATTATTATTAACCATTTCTTGGCTTTGTTAACTATTTAACGTTAACCATTCTTAACATATCTGGTTAATAAATAGTTACCAATTTCATAAAAAAGGGTGGTTCATAAGGTGATCTTAATCATTATTTACAAATTATAAAAATTTATATCAAAATAAGTATTTGAAAATAAATAATATTTTTGATTTTTATGAAATGATGATTTATAATAATTTACAAATAAATAACGTTAATTTTTATTATAATATTTTGGATTCTGCCGGATTTTAAGCGTATAATCGACCAAAGTTTGATAGAATCTAAGGACAATTAGTCAATTGCAGACATTAAAGACTGAAATAGAGCGAATCCAGTCCAACAAAGTTTATGGACGTGTAATGGGGATACAGGGTCTGCTTGTGGAAGTTGCAGGTGCGCAGCGCAACATGAGTATAGGGTCCCGAGTAAATATCATCTCCCGAAGCGAGCAAATTGTCCACTGCGAAGTCGTTGGCTTCAAATCCGATAGGGCACTACTGATGCCGTATTCGACACTTGAAGGTGTGGGTGTCGGGTGTAAAGCTTTTATTGATAGTGACATCGCTCATGTGCATCCAAGTGAAGCCTGGCTCGGGCGCGTCGTAAATGCGATGGGAGAGCCAATTGATGGTAAGGGGCCGATAAAATTTGGGCCAGCCGCTTACCCGGTAAGAAATTCGCCTCCACCGGCCCACCTGCGGGGGCGGGTAAAAGGAAAGATGGACCTAGGCGTTCGTTCTATCAATACTTTCGCCACGTGTTGCAAAGGACAACGTATGGGGATCTTTGCCGGATCTGGCGTTGGAAAATCAATACTTCTCTCAATGTTTGCCCGTTATACGGCATCGGATATAACCGTTATTGGTTTGATCGGCGAAAGAGGGCGCGAAGTTCAGGAGTTCCTGGAAGATGATCTGGGCGAAGAAGGCTTAAAACGAAGTGTCGTGGTGGTTGCCACGTCTGATGAAACAGCATTGATGCGGCGGCAGGCGGCATATCTAACACTGACGATCAGCGAGTATTTTCGTGATCGTGGTAAAGATGTTCTTTGTTTGATGGATAGTGTCACTCGTTTTGCGATGGCGCAAAGAGAAATTGGCCTAGCCGGTGGGGAGCCCCCCGCGAGCAAGGGATATACGCCAACGGTATTTTCCGAACTTCCAAAATTACTTGAGAGGGCGGGACCGGGTATAAATCAGGGTTCTATTACAGGGTTGTTTACTGTTCTGGTTGAAGGCGATGATCATAATGAACCGGTATCAGATGCGGTAAGAGGCATTTTAGATGGCCATATTGTTTTGGATCGTGCTATTGCCGAGCGGGGGCGTTTCCCCGCGGTTAATATCCTGAGGTCCGTGAGCCGGACAATGCCTGGATGCAACACAGATGAGGAGAATGAACTTCTCACAATTGCGCGAAAGTATCTTGCGGACTATAATGATATGGAAGAAATGATCAGGCTTGGCGCCTACAGACCTGGCGCCAATCAGGAAATTGATGAAGCGATTCATTTTCACCCGGAACTGGAAGGTTTTCTTAGACAATCGAAGGACGAGCAAAGTAATTTGGCGTCTGGATACGAGTTGTTAAGTAATATATTGCATAATCGTCCTGAAGTAACAAATGCAAAGTCGCAGAATTAAAAACTGTAGTTAATAGGGTAAAATAACGAGAGTTGAAAGTATGGCAAAAAGCCTAAGTGGTATTATCAGACTTCATAAATGGCAAGTGGATGAAAAGCGACGCCAGATCACTGAACTTGAAGTCATGAAAGAAGAGCTTGAGAAAAAACTGGAGAAGCTTCTCACTGATCTTGCCAGCGAGCAGGAGAACCTTGCCAAATCGAATGTGATTGACATTAACTATGCCAATTATGCGTCTTCTGTTATGTCGCGCCGGGAAAATCTAGTGGCATCGATGACGGAAATTGATGTGTCAATTGAAAATATGAAAGATGAACTGGCCGATTGTTTTAAAGAACTTAAAAAATACGAAATCGTCGAGCAACGTGCTTTAGAGCGTGAAAAAGAAGAGCAAAAAAAGCGGGAGCAAGACCGCCTGGACGAAATTTCACTTAATTTGTATCGTGAAAACCACAAACGTAGTAGTAGCTAGCTCAATTATCATGCGATGAATTAGACTTCAGTGTAGCCGGGCTGGCAGTCCTCAACTTCAACCGTTACACCATTATGTCGGTAAGTTACTTTCAGCCATTTAGGTACCATTTCATTATTAATGTCTTCAATAATTTTTAGTATCATTTCTTCGGGATATTCCCACGAAGCCTGCGCGCGTTCGGTCATATAATTTTTAATCGACCCATGTGCTGCCACAAGCTTATCCGGTACCATAACCAATGACACATGCACGGGGTCTGAAATCTCAACCGTTATTTGCCAGTTTTTTCTGCTGTCCGGATTTGAATATGAAATGATCGTCGGTGTCATCTAGATTTTCTTCTCAAAATTTGCTTTATGTGTCATGGTTTCGATCATCTTTGATACCGATAAGTCTGCGGGGGCATTATCAATGATGACCAGTTCGCCGCTAAAATTGGCATTTTCCAATGCGGTGCTGAATTGGCGTGACAGTTTGGTTTTTGTTGCATACGGCATCGTATCAGCAGATTTAAGGATAATATCCAGACGCGTTTGCTTTAAAAGTCCGTCAATCAGGACTTTTCCGAACTGGCTGAAGCTGACTTCCAGCATAAACCGAGTTGCGCTGACTGTTTTATCATCGTTTTGTCCGCTCTTGTCTTTTTCGCCTTTTTTTTCGTCCACAATCTGCTTTGTAATCATCGGTACAGCTGTCACATCGCTACCCGATTGAAACGGAATCAAAAGCGGGCGCCATTCTCCGGCGCGGCTCTCGGCACCAAGCCGGGAAATTCTTGTAAAGTCGTGATCAATCCGGTCTAAAGTCCGACCGGCACCCAGCTGTTTTAATTTTGTGGTAACATCCGGCCCAAGCCACGTCCTGGCTGGTGTAGATGATTTAATGGCGCTGAGGAAAAAGAATATGGTGCTTGTTATTTGTTCCGGGCTTAACATATTCGGTATCCTACTGGAAAAAGCGGCGGCAGCGCCCATGGACGCGGTGGTGGTTAGAGCGCTCATTGCAAGACTGATGCTGGCCCAATCTTCCGTTAACTGATCAAGCGGTTGAGGAAAGAATTGATCAATTTTATCATGAAGCGTCTGTGAAATTGTGGTGGTTGGGGTGCCAGCCGTTTCCTGGCTTGTTGATGTGGCTTCGCGGGTGGTGGTATCATTTTCTGATGTGTCTAATGTCATGGAAGGATCTACCGTGAAACTTACGATAGTTCCTGCGACAAGAGGGGTGTTGCTTTGGAATTTAAGCACCGACGTTGGCGTTGCCAGATAATATGTCTTTCCGGTTGACTGCGCGTTATCGGTAGAATTACTAAATACACGTGCGCTGTTTTTCTGGCTGTAGGGCGTGGCGGAGGCGACGGGCTGTGAAATTTGCTCCACGCGTTCCGTTTGCACGTTCGTCTGTCTCGCATCAATAATAATTCCTGAAATAACAGCTTCCGGTGCAATATCTGCCCGCTCTGTACGGGCTGCTTGGGGGGTCTGATTTGTAGCATCGTTTTTCGGCAAGTTTGCTTCCTGAACATTTGTCGAAGCATTATTGGCAATTGCCTGGGTGCTTAACTCCAATGGCACCGTATCCTGTTTTGGCAAAGTCTGCGTGGTGTTGCTTTCGGGCACTGCGATGGCAGCAATATTTATATTTAAATACTGCCCACGCTCCACGTGATCAAGAGGCGTCGTAGAAGTGAGTTCCTTTATAACCGCTTCCGGCAGTCCTGCTGGGAACGGAATGGGGGCTTGCGGGACGGTTTTTATAACCTGAACATTGATATTTTTTCCCAAAATCTGGTTCAGGGCGATTTCCTGTGTGCCCGGATGCTGTGCACCTTTAAGCAGTGTCTGTGAAGAGCTCACTTCCTGAATAAAGACGTTGGATGAGACGCGTTGCGGGCTTTGGAGTAATGATTTATCGGGCTGTTCATTCTGGTGTTTATAGACAGTATAATTGGGAGATGACGTGGGCAAGGGAAGATTGTCCAACTTGTCACCGATTTCGCGGGCAATCCGTTCTGCCCTGTAGAGGGTTGTGGCCTGATATTGCGATTTGATATCTTCAATCGGTCCATGCGTATTCGGCAGTGCTGCTGCAGGGGCAATGTTCGTCGGTGGTTGATGGCTAAGTTCGGTTAATGTTAATGAAACCGGAATGTGAACCAATCTTGTGGTTTCATTTTCGCCCGAAACAGTTTTGATGATTTCCGCTTTAATTTCCTTATCGACTGTGAGTACCCTAATATCCAACGGCTCTTCTTTTTGCAGTTTTTTAAATTCCTCAACCTGATTTTTATCTAATTGGCTTCTGTCAACCTCAACTAAATATGTTCCGAGTTCTGAACTCACTATCGTCCGACCATCTGCATCATGGCCACTGACCGCCGCTTCAAATGAACTGCCGGAATCTAGTTTTGATAATGTTGAAGCCAACGTTACCGCTGGATCATGATGGGATACCTGCTTTTCCTGTTCTATTTCAGTGGTCTTTTTGCCCGCATGCTGCTCAGCGGATTGGTTGTTTGAAGTGTTTTGGTCTGAGGCCGCATTGAGCCGGCTGACACGGGTATTTGAATCCTGTGTCTGAACATCCGGTGGTGGTTGCGTAATTTCACTCATCTTATTTATCCAAAGTAAGTGAAGGTTTATCTGTGAATTCTACAACAGATTACAGCTTCTTAGCAATTTCAATGACGTTCTCTCCGGCTTTGCACTGCGGATAACGACTTAATAACGGTAACTGCGCCCGTATTGCATCAGCGACATGTTTATCCCGCGCAATAACACCCAGTAATTTTGGCGATATATTCAGGAAATTCTGGCAGACCTTTTGAATTTTATCAAAAGCGCGTCTGCCCTCGTTCTGATCTTCTGCCATATTCACAACAATCTGGATCTCGGCATCGTTATTTCTCATGTTATGCAGTTTAATAAACGCATAGGCATCGGTAAGCGATGTCGGGTCTGCGGTGATGACAACAATCACTTTGTCTGAAGCGCGGGCAAGCGTCATTACTGAATTTTCAACACCGGCGCCAAGGTCCATCACTGTATAATCATATTCCTGTGCCAGATTGCAGATACGCGCCGCCAGATCAATAAGCCGTTCCATTTTGAGCGATGCCAGCGCGCCGCTTCCCGACTGTCCCGAGATGACGTCAAAATTTAGCCCTGATTGGGACTTCGTATATATAGCGTTATCAAGTGTAATTTCGTTGGATATAACCTGACCGAGATCATGTTCCGGCATCAGGCCTAACTGAATATCCACATTGGCAAGACCAAAATCACAGTCAAAAAGAAGTGTTTTTTTACCTTTCTGGGACAGGGCGTGGCATAGTGTTGCCGCAAACCATGTTTTTCCAACACCACCTTTACCGGAAGCAACAGTGATGAGATTCTGGGCCAAACCGGCGGGGCTATTTGTGGAATTATTCATCTTTCTTTTCTCTTTCAAAGGTAAATTTCTTCTTTTCCGGTATTCTGGTGAGCAATTTTGCCAGTTTTAAGGCATCTAGTTGTTCAATACCGTCGCCCAGATAGGGGGTGATGCCAACACCTGCGAAAGACATTTTTCCATTTTCGGCGATGGTGAGCATGCTTGCATAACGGCGGGCAACATCAATTTTAGTCGTGATAAATCTTTTTACACCAAGTGCGGCATATGTTTCACTTATTTCTCTTGCTTCATAGGGGTCAATTCCCGCAGAGGTCACTAAAATTGCTTCCACATCGGTATTGGCCAGAAAATCATGGAGGTCAGACATTTCACGGGTACTGTATGGGTTATAACCCATGGTATCAATCAGGATTATTTCGTTGTTTTTTTTCGCATTTTTTATAGCTATCGCTAGGTCATCTGGTTTTTCTGCTTCGGTCAGATTAATTTTCAGAACGCTTGCATAACCTTCAAGCTGCGCAAGGCCTCCCGTCCGGTAGACATCCGTGCTGATTAAATGAACTGTTTTTCCGCTTAAAATAAAATGGCTGGCAATCTTCGCGGTGGTTATGGTTTTGCCGGCACCAGGTGGCCCGATCAACATTATCGGACGAGCAGGAATGCTATCAGTGATCGGCTCAAAGTGATACATGCTATCCAGGGCGGAAGCGAGGGTCAGTTCCGGTGTTTCACATTCAAGCGATTGTCCAAGATCCAGTAATTTCAGCTTTATACTGTCGGCAAGCCCGTGATGACTTAAACTTGAAACCAGATCAAGTGTTTCATGGGCCAGAAATTCTTCCTCAAGTTCGCGGAGTGATTTTTTTATTGGCGCAGATACCGGTTTGGGCGCCGGATTTTTATGAGGATTTATTCTCGGGGCAGGAGCTTCAATCGCGGCAGTAACTTTGACCGTTTTGGTGCCAGCGATTTCCTGTTCAGTAGTATCAATGATGACCGCATCATCGCCAAGTGATTTACGAACATTTTTTAAAGCTTCTTCCATGCTTGGCGCACTAAAGATCTTAAGCTTCATTGGTTAAGTCCCGATTTTATTTCAATATATTTTTATCTTATAGCAACAATAAAAGAAAAAAGCACCAAATCTGTATCTGATTAAATCTGCCCTAAAGTCTTAATTTTTATCTTAGGATGTATTTCGTTTTGTGACAGAACAACGGTGGCGGGGCGGAACCGTTCAATGATGGATCTTACGTATGGTCTGATCATTGGACTGGTTAAAAGGACCGGCAATTCTCCCGAATGCGCCTGATCTTCGAAGGTCATGCGAACCAGACCGATAAATTCCTGAAGTTGGCTTGGTGCCATCGCGAGCTGTTTTTCTTCGCCGTTGCCAACAAGACTTTCGATAAAATTCTGTTCCCATTCCGGAGATAGACTAATCAACGAGATAATGCCGTCTGCATCGGCATTTTCGTGGCTGATCTGACGCGCTAGGCGCGTACGGACGTGTTCTGTGACCATGACAATATTTTGTGTATATCCGCTTGCTTCAGAAATTCCTTCCATAATGGTTGGAAGATCTCTTATTGAAATGCGTTCAGATAGAAGATTTTGCAAAATACGTTGAACGCCGCTTTGCGAAATTTGAGAAGGGATGAGATCGGAAACCAGCTTCTGATGTTCACTCGGTAAATCGTCAAGTAGTTTTTGAACCTCTGCATATGAAAGAAGTTCCGACATATTATCTTTGATGACCTCAGTTATATGTGTTGTGATAACAGTTGATGCATCTACAACCGTATATCCCCTGAAGGATGCTTCTTCCTTCATGCTGCTATCGACCCAGACAGCTGGTAGGCCAAAGGCGGGTTCTGTGGTCGCTTCACCCTGTAGAGCAACTTCCTCCCCGCGCGGGTCCATGACCATAAGCATATTGGGGCGGATATCTCCGCGCCCGCTTTCTGTTTCCTTCAGGCGAATAACATACGTGTTCGCCGGAAGCTGCATATTATCAAGAATTCTGACCGAGGGCATAACAAAACCCATTTCGGACGCCATTTGCCGCCTCAATGCTTTAATCTGGTCAGTTAACCGTACACCGCTCTCATCGTTTATAAGCGAGAGAAGGCTGTAACCGAGTTCAAGTCGAATGGGGTCAATAGCCAGTGCAGTTGTTATTGGCTCTTCAACGGGTGCCGCCTGTTGTGCCTGATCTTCAATGGCAATTGTTTCGGCAACCCGCTCCTCTTCCACTTTTTTGCGCGAAACTGTTGTCCCGACAATGGTCAGCAATACTGAAAATAGGGCAAAAGGAAAGAAGGGAATCCCCGGAAGCCATGCCAGGCAAAATAGCAGACCGGCCGTGACGAATATGGCCCTTGGGCGATCGGAGAGTTGTCCGAATAAAGCATCGTTTGTTTTACCAGTGATCCCGGCTTTGGTGATTAACAGGCCAGCAGCTGTAGAGACGATCAAAGCGGGAATTTGGCTAACCAACCCGTCACCGATTGTAAGCAGCGTATATGCGTTTGCAGCATCACCAAAGGACATATTGTTTTGCGCAACCCCAATGATAATACCGCCAATAATATTAATGAAGGTGATCAGTAGTCCGGCAACCGCGTCTCCGCGTACGAATTTTGACGCACCGTCCATCGCACCGAAAAAAGTGCTTTCACTTTCCAGATCTTTTCTACGCGTTCTGGCTTGGTCCTCGTCGATAAGACCTGATGACAGGTCGGCGTCAATCGCCATTTGTTTACCCGGCATGGCATCAAGGCTAAATCGTGCTGCGACTTCGGCTATTCTGCCGGATCCTTTTGTGATGACCATAAAGTTGACGATAAGAAGGATGATAAAAACGATAATACCAATGACGTAATTTCCGCCCATGACGAAAGAACCAAACGCGGAGATCACATTACCCGCGGCATCCGGTCCGGTGTGCCCCTCTGTCAAAATCAGCCTGGTGGATGCCAGGTTGAGGGATAATCGGAGCATCGTAGATATGAGAAGAACCGTTGGGAATGCATTAAATTCAAGCGGTTTTTCAACAAATAGGCAGGTCATCAGAACCATTATTGAAAATGTAATTGATATAGTAAGACAAATATCCAGCAACCAAGGCGGCATGGGTAAAATCAATACGATCAATATGCAGATAACGCCAAGCGCCATAACGATGTCTGACCGACCAGTAAATAGGCCGGCAAAGCCGCCAGTAGCATTATTTGCGGATGTATCGCTCATTTAATTTAATTGTTCCCACATCAAAGTGAATTTGGCTGCCCGTCACCGGGGCCTGGTACATTTACGCCTTCTGACATATAAATGTTTAGTTTGTTTCGTAGTGTTCTGATCGAAATGCCAAGAATATTTGCTGCATGGGTCCGGTTTCCAAGGCAGTGTTTCAAAGTGTCAATGATCAAATCGCGCTCTACGTCGGAAACTGTTTTCCCGACCATGCTGGAAGATGACAAGGGTTCGGAGCCATCGGGCGAATTGCCTTTTTGCGTTTGGCTTTGAATTTCGACATGGGGCTTACCATCAGGCAGCAATATGTCATTTTTTCTAATTTTGTTGCCAACCGTCAGGAGCACTGCGCGGTGGAGGGTGTTTTCCAGCTCCCTGACATTGCCAGGCCAATTATGGTTGATAAGAACCTGCATTGCATCATCAGATATTTCTTTTTCTTCAATTGCATTAAATTCTGCGTATTTTTTTGCGAAATGTTTGCATAATACTCTTATATCTTCCGGTCGCTCCCTTAGCGGTGGTATATTAAGGTTAACGACATTAAGCCTGAAATGAAGGTCTTCGCGAAAACGCCCGGCCTTTACTTCTTCCTGCAAATCGCGGTTCGATGTTGCCAGAATTCTGATGTTTACTTTAACCGGGCCACTTCCGCCCACACGGTCAATCTCACGCTCCTGAATGGCACGCAGCAACTTTGCCTGAAGCCGGGTGTCCATCTCACTGATTTCATCGAGAAATAATGTCCCACCGTCCGCTTCTTCAAATTTACCAACCCGCCTTGCGACAGCGCCGGTAAACGATCCCTTTTCATGGCCGAAAAGTTCTGATTCGAGCAGGTTTTCCGGGATTGCGGCGCAGTTCACGCTGATAAATGGCTTATTTGCACGGCGGCTCTTGTTATGAACATATCGGGCCATAACTTCTTTACCGGTGCCGGATTCACCAGTGATCATAATACTTGCTTCACTTGGTGCGACTTGATCAGCAAGAGTTACGACCTTCATCATTACCCGGTCACGATATATAAATTCATGCTCATCCGCGGATATTGCTGTTAAGACTGCGGCGATAAGTTCCGGATCTGGAGGAAGAGGGATATATTCTTTGGCGCCTGAGCGGATAGCCGCTACCGCGGCATCAGAATCATTTCCAACGCCACAGGCTACAACGGGGGTTGAGATACGTTCTGATTCAAGCTGGCTGATAAGGCTTTTAATGTCCAGTTTGACATCAACCATCAACAGGTCAGCTCCTTTTGAACGCACTATTTGAAGTGCAGTTTCTTCATCTGGAGCATGAGTGACTTTAGCGCCATTATTAATGGCGATTTTTGACGCCGTACTTAATTGATCCTGCAGGGATCCGACAATAATAAGGCGCATTAAAATATTCCTGTTCTGTTACTCAAAATATGTGATCCTTTGATATTGCGGGAGCATGGCATTTAACTGAACTTCAAGTCGTCGTGGGTTTTCTTCCCGACCGATTGAAAGAACGCCAACCATATAAAGGGAATTCATAACTGACTCGTTCTGGTAATTTCGTTCTGCTTTACTCGCCAGTGGCAGCAAAATCATGTGGGCAAGAACAGCCCCATAAAATGTTGTCAACAGTGCGACCTGCATGGCCGGACCAATAGTGCTCGGATCACTCAGATTACCAAGCATTTGTACCAGCCCGATAAGCGTACCGATCAGGCCCATAGCAGGGGCGACTTCAGCAGCACGACGCAACAAATCAACACTTTTTGATTGTATACTCTGCGTGTAATTAATTTCATTTTGCATAATTTTTTCAATGTCGTCGGGCTTGGTGCCATCGACGGTTAAATTGAGCCCTTTCTGCAAAAACGGCTCGTGATGTAATCCCTTAGCCACATTTGCCATTGAAAGTATGCCTTCTGATCTGGCTTTTTCCGCGATCTGGATCATTGAGACACCAACATCACGAGGATTATGCGGTTGATAAGCCAGCATTCTGAAAAGTGCACCCGGAATATTCATAAGATCTTTTATTGAGAAGCTTACGACCGTTATCGCTATTGTGCCTGCCACAACGATTAAAATCGAAGGCGGATTTAAAAATGCCAATGGGGAGCCGCCAATGATAATAGCAGATATCACAAGGATAAAACCCAGAACGATGCCAAGAAGTGTAATCAAAATATCACCTAGTCTTCTACTTTAATAATTTCCGTCATGGTTATCCCGAGTTTTTCTTCTACTAAAACAACTTCACCACGGGCTACTAACCGGTTATTTACGAAAATATCAACGGCTTCACCTACTTTACGATCAAGTTCAAGAACGGCCCCTGGGCCCAGCTGCAATAACTTGGAAACCTGTAAATTTGTTTTGCCAAGCACTGCAGAAACTCTGACGGGAACATCGTAAATTGCCTCCAGACTGCTTTCTCCGGGTGGACCTCCGCCGTTCGAAGAACCTTCCGCTGGTTCACTTTGTTCCTCTAATTCTTGCCAGTCGACATTTTCTGTATCAGACATTAGCATTTTGTCCTTAATTTTTAGTTATCTATAGCAATATTGCTCTTTATTTTACTCAATGACTATTAATCAGATACCGGTGCTTGCATCAGGGTCTGGCTGTACAGGCATTTTTCCTTGGTTTATAATCGGTGCATCAATGAAAAGTCGCACCGCTTCTTCGATTGATTTCATGAGTTCGTCAAAATCACGCTCGGCCCCGCCGTCAATCCATTCTACCCTGCAATCACTTATATTTGACATTGTTTCGCTGATCAGAACAATCTGACCATTATAGTCGCTCGCTGTTTGGATAGCGTCTATTTTTTTACGCAGTAATGGCAGCATTTTTTCGTCAACACGGATAACCATCCGTGGCTCAAGAGGGTTGTTTCTAAGACATTCCTGTACAAGATTTTCGATCTCACTTAATGGCTTGTCTGCAACAATTGCTGGGGCAAGTTTTTGAATGACTGCCAAGACAAGTGAAGCGGTGTTTTTTTCCATTGAAGCGATTTGTTCTTCATGTCGGGAGACGATTGTTGTCAGGGCACCGAGAATGTTTTCTAAAATTACTTCGCAGCTTTTTTCCAGGGATTGAAGTGCTTCTGCCTGTCCTTCCGCCTTTCCCTCCTCAAAGGCGTCCTCACTCAGCTTCCTCATCTTTGAGCTGTAAGTGAGGCCCGTTCCATCTGAAGAAAAGTCGTCGTCGAATGTGAATTTAACTGATTCCATAATTATTCCTAATATACAAGTTCGTCTTCGCCTTTATTGTCCGATAGAACAATTTCACCTGCATCTGCCAGATCTTTCGCAACATTGACGATCTCCATCTGTGCTTCATCAACATCCTTTAATTTTACGGGTCCCATAGCTTCCATGTCCTCTTTCAGGATTTTAGCGGCCCTCTCGGACATGTTACTAAAGAACAGATCGCGGATTTTATCGGAAGCGCCTTTCATGGCCAGCCCTAAGCGGTCCTTGTCAATGTTTCTGAGTAGTGTTTGCGCTCCGGTAGCATCCAGTTTTTGTAAATCCTCAAAAGTAAACATTAATGCACGAATTCGTTCGGCACTTTCACGGTTTCGATCCTCAAGGGCGGTGAGGAACCGTGTTTCTGATGCGCGATCAAGATAATTGAATATCTCTGCGATGGTCTCATGGCTGTCTTTTCGGCTTGTTCTGGCCAAATTGTTCATAAATTCCACACGTAAGGTACTTTCGACCTTGTCCAAAATATCTTTCTGAACAGGCTCCATCCGAAGCATGCGGTTAATCACTTCCATGGCAAATTCATCCGGCAGCACACTAAGCACCGCAGACGCATGTTCAGGTTTGATTTTTGAAAGAATGACCGACACTGTTTGCGGGTATTCATTTTTTAAATATGTGGCGAGAACAACCTCATTCACGTTGCCGAGCTTGTCCCACATGGTGCGGCCAGCCGGACCGCGGATTTCATCCATAATTTGCGAGACGCGGTCCCCGGGGAGCATCTTGCCCAGCAATCGTTCTGTATTATCGAAGCTACCCGTTAGCGACCCGACAGAGGAGACACCGTTAGCAAATTCCAGAAATAATTCTTCCACTACCTGTGCATCGACAGTGCCGAGGGAGGACATTGCAAGGGACAGCTCTTTTATTTCCTCATCATCGAGAAGCTCCCAAATCATCGCGCCATGCTCCTCGCCAAGCGCAATCATCAAGGCAGCTGCCTTATCATACGAATTTAAATCTGATATTCTGTTTATTGAACTCACTGTTTTTTACCCATAAAGCCAACTGCGAACAACAGCAACGGATTCGTCCGGATGTCGTTCCACGAGTTCCCCTACTTTTTTCAAAGTTGTTGCTTGAATTCTACCTTCGACAGCCGCCACATCAATGGCTGCTTCCATGCCATGCTGTTGCGCTACTTCACGTGCCGACACCCTGTTCTCACCCCTTACGGGGACTGACAATTCGTTAGGGGGCGGTGCAAGCGCTTGTTGCTGCTCTGGCGCCAGCTGTTGCTGGCCAGCCACACCAATCTGTTGAGGTGCGCCGGCCGTTCCCGGCGCTGCAGCACCTGTTATTTGCGGCGGTAAAGCGCCGTCTCTGCTTTGCGGTGTTGTCATGTATTTTATAAGCGGACGAAGTCCGAACAATATCAGTAGAACAGAAACAATAAATAATGTAGCAACTTCCGCGATGCGCATTATGTTTATGTTTGTAAGGTCAAGCATACCTTCTTCCACGGCGGCTTCGCCAAAATCAATTGGCGCGAACTCCATATTAATAACACTTACGGTATCGCCGCGGTCTTCATCAAAACCCATTGCTGATTTTACCAATTCTTCAAATTGGGCAATTTCTTCTTCAGAACGCGGCTGATACACCGGTGGAGTGACCGTACCATCTTCTGCCGTTCCACCTCCGACATAACGGCCATCAACCAATACAGCAACCGACAGACGTTCTACAGAACCGGCTTCGTTCACTTCAGTGCTAATAGTCTTGGATATCTCAAAATTGGTTTGCTCAACTGTATCAGATGTCGAATTCTGGCTTTGTATTTCCGGTCCGGTGTCACCAGTTTCCAGCCCGGCATTTGGCAAGTTATTGGCGACCGAAATGCTTTCCTCGTCAGGTGATGTATTCTGTACGTCGCTGCTGGTACGTTCCTCTGTTCTGGTTGAAATCGGAACAGCACCATCCGGATCAAATATTTCAGAATTGCTGGTTTTGCGGCTCATATCAAGAACCGCTGTTACTTCCGCACGCACCTTGCCAAGACCGACCGTTTTACCGATTAATTCCTCGATCTGGGTGCGTAATCTGCTCTCAAGTGAAATTTTCTTTTCTTCGATTGAATTTGCCAGTGTCCCAAGTTCACTTTCAGAAGCCCCTCGAGCAAGGAGCGAGCCCTGCTGATCAACAATGGAAATGCGTTCCTGATTTAATTCCGGTACTGCCGCCGCTACTAAATTCTGGATAGCAATGATCTGGCCTCTACCCAATCTTCCCCCACGTGTTTTAACAAATATTGACGCTGAACCTTCCCGGCTTTCGTTACTAAAAAGGCGCCGTTGTGGAAGAACAAGGTGAATTCTCGAGCTTGAGACCTGTTCGATCGCATTGATGGTTCTTGCGAGTTCACCTTCGAGGGCGCGAAGGCGGTTGATGTTTTGTACAAAACTGGTGGTGCCGAGGTTATCTTGGTTATCAAAAATTTCATACCCGATTGATCCGCCGGTATTTAACCCCTGTGCTGCAATATCCATCCGAAGACGTGAAACCTGATTTTCAGGCACGAGAATTGTACTGCCGTCACCGACCAGTTCATAGGGGATGTTCTGTCCCTCCAGATTTTGTACAATCTGCGAGCTATCCGCAAGATCAAGCCCACTAAAAAGCAATGACATTTGAGGGGTCGAGAGGCGCATCATCAAGAATGCGAAAAAACCTATTGTGATGAGTGCCACTGTTGCCATTGCAGCCAGTCTGGGCGCACCAAGGGTGCGAAAGAATTCAGCTAAACCATACACTATGTTAATCCCTTAAAAGTGATTTAACAAATAGAACCCGTTCTGTGTATCTATCTGATTCTTACTGTATATTTAGTTTAAGCACATTCTTGCTAAACGTTTTGCTAAAAGAGTTTACCCGCTCTTTAGTAAACAGAAAGTTAATACTAGGCAGATATTGCCTAGTTTAATTTTTTTTTCAAGAGACTTTGCATGAAATAATGCGTTTTTAGCGAAAAAAAGTGCTTTTTATAAATCTATGATTGTAGGCGGCCATTCATTGAATCGTTTAAGTATTAAAAAAAGCCGACAGAAAAATTCTGAGGGCTTTAATTAACAAATTTTGTCGTGCTTCGGTTTAATGGTTTTTCATTTTACCCTTGTCCTGACGGTAATCCTGAACACGTGTAGTCCGAAGTCCCAAAAGGCCATCTTCATCAATAGCGCGCTGCCATGACAAAAACTCTTCGACAGAAAGGGTGTATTTCCTGCAGGCATCTTCAAGTGACAGAAGCCCGCCCCGTACAGCCGCAACTACTTCCGCCTTGCGTCTGACCACCCATCGTTTTGTATCGGTAGGTGGTAGATCTTTCAAGGTTAGTTGCTCTCCAGTTGGCCCAACAACTGAATCTGTTTCTAACATATTTTTCATACTCATATTACGCAATTTCTCCGGTTACTTGTTTTTATGCGTAAATCTTATGACAAGTGTTTAAAAAAATGATTAAAGAACAGCGTAAATTTGTAGTGAATGAAATATAAAATTTTATCCTATCCCATAATGACACAAAAAAAGCCCCTTGTTTTACCAAGGAGCTTTCTTCTTAAGTTATTGAAATATTACCGTTTAATCGAATTCAACTCGTTCAACATTTCATCTGCTGTTGTGATGATTTTAGTGCTTGCAGAAAATGCTCTTTGCACCGTAATTAAGTTGGTAAATTCTTTTGCAAGATCAACTGTTGATGCTTCAAGTGTCGAAGGTGCAACCAAACCGGCACCACCTTGTCCGGCCAATTTCAAGTCACCATCACCGGATGCGTCGGAAACGGTGTAACTATTTCCCTGCCTACGGGTCAGGCCGTCCGGGTTTTGGAATGTTTTAATTGGTAGAATAAATACGTCTCTGGCCAAGCCATTGTTGAAGAGTGCAGTAACGATGCCTTCTTCGTTCACGGAAACACCAATCACACTACCAAATTTAGCACCATTGGCCGTTGTTGAAATCACGGTAGACTCACCGGCAAATTCGGATATGCCATCGCTTTGCCCGTTTGTTCCAAGATTGAATGTGATTTGGCCCGGATCAGCGCCCCCGGCCCAGTCAATATTTAGTGGTGCAAGCAGACCAGCGGTCGTTGCGCCAACGTCAATTGTACCGTCACCATTAAAGGCGATTTGGCCGGATGCGATCTGTCCTGTACCGGCTAGTGACTGAACGCCAAGGTCGGACGCTGGACTTACAAATATTTCGGCGTTCCACAGGTTATCGGATTGCTTCAGCGCGGCGAATGTAACTGTGTGAATGCCACCTTTAGCGTCATAAACCTGTATGTTGGTTTGAAAATCCGGTTTTGTACCCTGTGTAGCCGGGATAATTCCCGCTGAAATATCGGCGTCATACCCCGCCATTGACCCCGCGGCAGTTGCCGAGTTGTATGTTGCGCCCGTTACAGCTGCGCTTATGGGCTGTGAAGATTGTAAGTTTGCACGAATTGCCACATCTGTTGTTGCTTCGGCGGTAATGGTGAAATTGGAAACATTAATTGGTTTTAAGTTAGCTTCATTCACCGTTGGTGGTTGACCAGTTGAATCCAACTCATAACCCTGAAGGTATAATCCTGCTGTATTTTGCAGGAAGCCGTTATCGTCGGGTGCAAATGACCCGGCGCGTGTGAAGGAAATCGTTGCATCCGCATTTTGGCTGTCAACTTGGTTTGCTACCACGAAGAAACCCGCGCCATCAATACTAAGGTCTGTTGCCGAGCTTGAACCTTGCAGCAACCCCTGATGGCTGATGAGCGCCTGTGGTTTGGCAATTACACCGCCAGGTGAATATGATGCGGTTGAATTTGATTCTGTTACGAGCGAAGAGAATTTTGCTTCTGTACCTTTATAGCCCACGGTGTTGATATTCACGATGTTATCGGAAATCATACCCATGGCGCTACTGTTTGCGGCCAGACCGGATACCCCGGAAAAAAGTGATGCGTAAAGACTCATGTTGGTACTCCTTTTCTATTTGAATGTCTTAATCGTTAGACATTTGTTTTTAAATTGTTGATGCGTTTCACGCACTATTCAGTACCGTCTTCTGCGGGTAAGGGTTCTGGTTTAATTTCTTTAACGGAAAGAACGTTTGTTGGTGACATCAAAAGTCCGTTTGCAGCAAGCAGTACCTGACCATTCACTTTTTCAAGACTTTCAACTATTCCTTTTGAATAAACACTATGATCCACTTTTTCGTCGTTAGCGGATACCGCCTCTATTTCAAGAGTGTAAATTTCTTTTGGGGTTCCTTCTGGTGCTTCCCAGACGAATTGATGCAGACCTGAATTCAATTCACCATTTTCTGAATGAACTTCCAAGCCATTTTGATCTTTTACCGTAATTTTTGTTGTCTTTGTGGATGCGCTTAATGCGTATTCCCATTTTACAGTTCCATCTTCGCCCATGCCGGCCTTATCGGAACCAAATGTTACTTCTTTGCCAAGATATCCGACCGTATTTGTTGAAGTCAGTGCATGGTTCTGTGCGATCAGGCTTTCTAAATTCTTGTTGGTCGCGATGGATTGCTCAACGCCGGTAAATGATACCAACTGTTGCGTAAATTGGTTCGAATCCATTGGTGCAAGCGGATCTTGATATTGGAGCTGTGTTGTAAGAAGTTGAAGAAAGTTATCAAAATCCTTCGCCAATGTAGCGGCAGATTGTGATGCATTCGTTCCCTGACCTCCAGCTATTGAATTAATATCCATATCGCACTTCCTTTAGTTTCAGTTACACACTTATGTCGACAGCTTGGTTTGAATATCCCATGCTGACCTGCTGCGCTAAATCCATGGGTGGCAGCTCTTCTGTATTTAAACTATCAATTGACGCGCCATTTGATGTTGCGAATTTTTGCGCGTTGTTTTCCTGATTTTGTTTCATGAGTGAGAAATTCATGTCTTTATTTGACAGGTTAAGTCCAGCATTCTGAAGCGCTTTTTCCAAGGCGCCCTGATCGCGTTGAAGCATGGACAATGTTTTCTCGCTTTCGACCATCATCGACGCATGCATCTTGCCATCGGCGGAAAATTCCAATCGGATATCCACCTGTCCCAGTTCCGCAGGATGAAGACGGATGCTAAAATTATTCTGTCCATTAACGATATGCTTGTTGATCGCGACGGTAATTTGGTCACTAACCATTTGCGGTGTTATTGGTTGTTCAATTTTCATTGAAGTTGCAAGATGAGACGCTGATTGTTGAACGGCAACATCCTGAGCGGCAATCAATGATCCGTTTGCAAGACCGCTTTGCCCATTTGTTGTTAATGGCTGTAACGGCACGGGATCAAATTTTTGACCGCTTGCATTAGCGTCGACAGAAACGTCATTCTTAATTGCACTTTGCATGGCAGCCTGTTGGGTAGAGCCTGACGAAGTATTTGATTGTGCACTTGACGACTGGGCTGCGGCCGCGCCTTTCTCGTTTGATGCTTTGGTCGATGGCTTATCAGCACTTGCGGCACCATTTTGCGCCTGCACGGCGGCAGCCGGAGCTGTTTGGGTGGCATCTATTGCGATTGCTTCAGCTGAGGCGGCTTTTTCCTGTGCGCCAGTTGGAACACTATCGGCTGAATTCTGAGAAGCGATCGTATTGGCCCCTTCAGGTATGACTGATTTTTCCTGATCTGGATTTAAACCATCCTGTTGAGGAGATAGCGCCTTTGCGTTCTGTTCCAATGACGGCTCGGAGATGTTTTTATTTTCTGCGGTGACTGCTTCCGAGCCGGTGCTAGCTGTTTCCGGTTTTGCCGGCGTATTTTCAGATACCACCTGCTTATTACCGGTTTCATCAATATCAGCAATTTGCGAGGCTGTGCTGTCAGCAGATTTCGAAATATCCTGTGCCGAATTTGATGATGGCGCGCCATCAGGTTGGGATGTTGTATCCGGCCCGGTGGCTTGGGTGCTGTCTTCGGAAGATAACGACGGCGTGTTTGGGCCTGGTGTTTCGTTATTCGCTGATGCTTTTATTTCGGATCCCGCTTCCGTCGTGGCGGATGATTGTGAAGGGCTCTCATCTTCACTTATGTTATTCTGGTTTCCCTGTTGGTTTGTCACTCCTGCGGCGACAGCAATCTCAGGTGACGCTTCCGCTATCGCCAGATCTTTGGTTGCCAGATCTTTGGTTGTAAGAGCGGGGGTAGCATTATGATCTTGGGAATTATCCCCGACGCTGCCGGTGTCATTAACATTTTGGTTTTCTGCCTCAGATGACACTGGCTGATCGACAACTTTATCGCTCTCACTATTACCGGATGACTTATTCTGTGTGCCCGATGCATCTGTACTTTCAGGTGAAGGGTTTTCAGACTTGGAAGATTTAATGTCATCTTTATCGGATGATGCGGCTGCACTCTGAACGCTATCACTTGAATAATCATTGTCATCCAAATGGTCTGAAAATGACTTTTCATAGGTGTTATTATATTCTGGACGATCATCGTCGAAACGCACGCGGTCAGCGTCGCCCTTTGACGGATCATTTTTTCTGACCGGCTCTGGCGAACTTGCCGGTGAAGGCAGCCCTTTAAATAATATGTCAACACTTGTTGTCATTTAAAATTTTCCAAAACAAATTAATTCGGTCAGTTAAATGCAAAAAGCGGGCCAGTTTAAAAAATAATCGTAACATATTGTTTTGAAAAGATATTCTTAAAATATGGTTTTGGAGAAATTATATTTGGGAAAAAGATTCCCAAGGATGATGTGATAATTTTTCCCATCATCTGCCAAATCTGCCGAGCGGGCGCAAATCTCTTCATTCGCGCCAATTAAACACGCATAAATGGAATTGGCCCCAACCTTGCATATGACAGTATGAAAAATAATAGAGAAGACGCGCAAAGTGAACGATTTGACATGTGAAGATATTAAAAAGTGTTTTCTTTATAAATGGTTATATAGGTTTGATAATGAATACAGGTGATGATTTTTTTTTAGAATGGTTTGCCACCGGGGAAGGAAAATTAAGTCGTTTTTTCCTTTTTCGGCAACTGTTGCCTATCGTTATCAACAATAAAAGTATCGATCGGAGGTTTGCGATATGAGTATAAGTGCGATCATTAATAACTCCCTCACTGGTTTATATACCAGTCAGGCCGCTCTCAGAACCATCACCGATAACGTATCAAACGTGAATACGGAAGGATATGCCCGGAAAGTAATAAGGCTTGATCCGAAACTGACCGGTGCACAAGGAGCAGGTGTTGAGATTTCAGGTATTGAGCGCGTTGTCGATAAATTTCTGGTGAAATCAACTTACGAGACACAGGGGGATGTATCCCGTTACGCGATTGAAAATACTTTTCATGCCCGCATGCAGGCTCTTCTCGGACGTCCTGATGTAAACAGCTCGCTTAGCGGAAAGATAAACGATGTCTTCAATTCAATGTCGGAACTTGCGTTAAACCCGCTGTCGACTATTTTGAAGGAATCCACTGTTTCAAGGATAAATTCTTTTGGTGACGAGATCGGTATGCTTGCGGAAAATATCCAGGTCATGCGTCTGGATGCGAGCACACAAATCGCAGAAACCACGGCAAAAATTAACGGTCTTCTCAAGCGTATCGATTTTCTAAATCCGTTGATTGTTAAGGAAACGATTTCCACGGGTGACGCCGGTGCGTTGATGGAACAACGCGCACAGGCGCTTAGTGATCTGTCGAAACTGATGGATATTAATATCATTGAAACCGGTAATAACAGTGTGGATGTCAGTACTAAGTCGGGCCTATATCTTATTGGAAACACCAGACGTGAGCTACAATATAACACCCCCGGTATTGTCAGTTCCTCGACGCCATTTCCACCAATAACAATACATGATGTCGACCCGAATACAGGATCTCTTTCAACGACGGGGCTGACACTAGATGAAAATATATCTTCGGGTGAATTATTCGGGCTGCTGCATATGCGCGACACGGAGCTTGTCGCCATGTCTGAGGAGCTCGGCTCACTGGCGAGCAGCGTGATGAATGAATTCAACCGCGTACATAATGAAAATGTATCCGCACCACCCCCCAACAGTCTTACAGGGGTCAATACGGGAGCGCTTGCAACCGACCCTCATAATTTTACCGGTCAAAGCACATTTGCGGTTACCGATGCTAACGGTAATCTGGTTAATAGTGTTACTATTGATTTTGGGGTCACTGGTCCGAATTTTTCCGACATTATCACCGCGGTGAATGCGGGCCTCGGGGGTGATGGAACGCTGGCGCTGACCAATGGTGTGTTAAATTTTACGGCCGCGGCTCCGACTAACGGCGTTTCAATTTCACAGGTCGCTGGCAACGAAAGTGATCGTGCCGGGAAGGGTTTTTCCCATTATTTCGGAATGAATGACCTTATTACGGCGCGCTCCAACGGCCAATATGAAAAGGGGGTGGCAGGAACCGACCTTCATGGTTTTGCAGGTGGTGGTACGATCCATCTTGAAATAAAGGGTCAGGGCGGTACCGACTTGGCGAGTGTTACCCTGACAATGACCGCCGGGCAGACCTTTGATGATATCGTAAATGATTTGAATGCCAGTTCGCTTGGTGCCTATACAACTTTTTCATTAAGTCCTACTGGTGAGCTGGTTTCAACACCAAATCCCGGGTGGGATTTTACCCGTGTGCATGTCAAATCAGACATCACCTCACGCGGGGCAACGGGTAAGACGCTTTCCGACTTTTTTGGCATTGGTGATCGTTATCAGGTTGATGCTGCATTCGATTTTGGGGTCGTTGACCGAATTTCAAATGATGTTAACCTGTTATCACTTGCCAAATTTGACGATACAGTGGCTGTTGGTGAAACCGCGATCAGCTTTGGTGATCAGCGTGGCGGTATTGCGCTGCAGGAACTGGAAAATCAGACCGTCAATATCAGGCGCGCTGGGGGCCTGAGCGCGTTTAACAGCACAATCGGTCAGTATGCGGCAGCGGTTCTTGCCGATTTTGGTTTCAGGGCTCAACTTGCAGAAGGGTTTGGCGAAGACAGTGCGATTCTTTTAGGCGAACTGAACCAAAGAACCCAAAGTATTTCCGGCGTAAATGTGGATGAGGAACTCAGTAATATGATCATTTTTCAGAATGCTTATAGTTCTTCCGCTCGGATGCTTTCCGTGGCGCAGGAATTATTCGATGAAATTCTCAGTATCGTATAGTGAATAAGGATAGGATAAAGAAATGACACGTGTATCAAGTTTTGGCCAGCAGCAAGTAATGCTTAATAGCATGCTGAGCAATCAGGCCCAGTTGTTTAAAGATCAGAAACAGGTAGCCTCCGGTAAAATCCACGAAACTTATCAGGAATTTACCGGCGAGGTGAGCACATTATTGGGATCCAAAAATCTGCTTGACCGCACAGAAAGTTATATTGGTGCCGCGACCCACGTCAAAAGAAACCTTGATGTCAATAATCTGCAGCTTGAAAACATCATCGGAAAGGCGGAAGACATCCGTCAGGCGATACTTGAATCAATCGCCCAGGATAAAACATTCGTGCTGATGGATACGATCAAGGAAGGGTTCAGTTCGATGATTGCTTCATTGAATACCGATATCGGTGGTGTTCATGTGTTCAGCGGTGGTAAGACAGATGTAGACCCGATTGTGGGCACCGAACTTGCTGATCTGGTCGCTGCCGCATCGGCATCAGATATGTTTCAGAATGACCAGCGCAAGGCAGTTGCTAAAATCGGTAAAAACACCAATATGGAATATAGCCTGCTTGCAGATGAAGTGGCAGAAGATATTTTCGCCGCCATTAAAAATGTTGCCGATTTTGATAATGTCACGCCAATTTCCGGTGACCTGACACCGGCGCAAAACACTTTTCTTGAAAGCCAGTTGGCGGTTTTCGATGCCGCCATAGAAGATTTAAGAATAATCAATTCCAGTAACGGAATGAGATTTGGCAGGGCCGATGAGCTGCTTGAGGAACATCAGGAACGAGAAACATTTATGCTGACATTCATTTCCGATATCGAAGATGTGAACATGGCGGAAGCGATCACACGGGTCAATAACGACCAGATTGCATTGGATGTTTCCTATAAGCTGACAAGTGAACTTTCGCGGATGTCGCTGCTTAACTTCATTTAATAAAGGCCTTAAAGACTTGCAGTTTCCCTAAAAGCATATTATGTGACGGGCATGAGCAAGAAAAATTTAAATAGCCTGGGTATTAATAAAGCCCCCGCCGATACGCGTGTCGTGGTTGCCATGTCCGGTGGTGTCGACAGCTCGGTTGTCGCGGCGATGCTGAAGGACGAAGGCTATGATGTCGTCGGCATCACCCTGCAGCTTTATGATCACGGTGTTGCCATTCAGAAAAAAGGTGCGTGCTGCGCCGGGCAGGATATCCATGACGCGCGGCGTGTCTCGGAAGCAATCGGTATTCCCCATTATGTTCTCGACTATGAGACCCGCTTTAAAGATAGCGTCATGGAAGATTTCGCCGACAGTTATATTCGTGGTGAAACGCCGATCCCCTGTGTACGCTGCAATCAGGAAGTAAAATTTAAAGACCTTCTTCTTACCGCCCGTGATCTTGATGCTGATGTGCTTGCCACCGGTCATTATGTCAGGCGGGAAGGGGGCGAGGATGACGGGGAAATGCATAAGGCCGTCGATGAAACAAAAGATCAAAGCTATTTCCTTTTTGCCACCACGCAGGAACAGCTGAATTACCTTCGGTTTCCGCTTGGGGCGATGGTAAAGGACGATGTCCGGGTGCTCGCCGAAAAATATGGCCTTGCCATTGCAAACAAGCCGGATAGTCAGGATATATGCTTTGTGCCGGAAGGGGGCTACGCGAGCGTGATCGAAAGGCTTCGTCCCGGTGCTGGTGAACCGGGCGAAATTGTTCATTTGGATGGCCGTGTGCTGGGCGAGCATAAGGGTATCATTTATTATACCATTGGCCAGCGCCGCGGCATCGGCATTGGCGGGGGAGACCCGCTTTATGTTGTAAAGCTTGACCCTGAAAAAAAACAGGTCATTGTCGGCCCGAAAGAAGCGCTTGAAATATCCAAAGTTCATATCAAGGAACTTAATTGGCTTGGAAATGACCCGATTCCGCATAATGGTAAAAAAATATATGTCAAAGTGCGTTCGACCCGCCCGGCGGAGCCAGCGACACTCTTTCCCGGGGAAAGCGAAGACGACGCCTATTTTGTCCTTGATAATCCGGAATATGGCGTTTCTGCGGGGCAGGCGGCGGTCTTTTACGACGGGGACCGATTGCTTGGTGGTGGCTGGATTGATTGTGCTGTTTCCTCTTATGCGGCATAAGCGGAAAATATCTGTTTACAGCAATATGACAATTCTCTATAAGATGCGCGGGTTCGGCACCGCACGGGAGTCGAATTTATATATTTGGTCGCGGCGGGGTAGCTCAGCTGGTTAGAGCAGCGGAATCATAATCCGCGTGTCGGGGGTTCAAGTCCCTCTCCCGCTACCAAATATTTCAATTTTTTTAATCAATCCAGTGGGACATTTAACCGGGTATTCTTTGTGATAATGCCGCCGCGGTTGCCGATCTGTATACTGCCGTACCGTTGTGTGAAACAATCGGGAAGCGGGCGGTCATTTTCAATGGACAGCCACAGTCTTAATAAATGGCGGGTTTTCTTCGGGTCTGGCCAGTTTTTAAAACCGGTCCGGTCATGCAGAAGCGCATGGTTATAGACAAATTGAATATCTCCGGGTTCAAGCCGCATCGATAAATGCAGGCGCGGATTATTGGCAAGCGCATCAAACATATCAAGTGCTTCAATATGCTGATCCGTCAGTTTCAGGACACCATCAAAGCGCTGGGCACTATCAATATACTGCCGTTGATACATGCCGGTGAGCTTACCCTTATGCCAGTTAAATATCGGAATTTCGAAATAGGGTTTCTCCCCTTCCGGGATTTCGCCGCGGCGGTCGGTCGCGATCGGATCAAAAAGAAGCTCGGCGAGATCCGGCCTTGTTGCGTTCATTTCATTATAAATCGTTTCTGTGCTGACCAGCAGCGAAAGCCCCCCTTCCATGGCGTCCTGCAGGCAAAGAAGCCCCACGACATCAGCAGAATCCGTGTGGAAAGTCTGCCGTTCTGATGTCTGGTAGATGCGTGTATTCGGGTCATTTGCATTTGCGCCGGCGTCCCGCACATGGCCAAGAATGTGCCCCGCCGCGTTTTGTGACCGTGCGTTTCCCAGATGGGCGCCGATGCCACAAAATATAGTCGCTGCCATTTCGGGTGAATAGGACGTTACCGGCAGCCCCCTTATGACTTCGAAACCAATCCCGTTAATGAGTGTGCTTTTTAATTCGGCAAAGCGTTCTTTCAGACGCGGGAGAGGGAAGTCTGATTTGTCCATTTCACCGATGTTTTTTTGGCCGGATAAAAACCCGTTTGCCGCTTGTTCGAGTTCCGTGACCTCCTGCTCGGTGAAATAGGTAAACCATGTATCCTGATTGTGTGCGAGGTCTTCTCCAATCCATGCTGAAGGCCCGGTAAGCGCATTTGGCGGGAATTTAATCATTTAATCTGAGCAATCATATCTGGTATCCGGTGTTCCTGTTTAATTTATATTGGGTTGAACTTGCGCCGTCGTCAAGGACAGAAATACCGAAGTCTTGGTTGAATTGCGTTAAATTCATTGTCCCGAAATAGGACATATTAAGAAAACTTTCCCGTTTTGTTACAATAACATAGATGTGGTGGGCATCTATACGATTCATGGTAAATGGAATTACACTTATAAGTAGATAAATTAAAAATTTAATAATTTTTTACTTGAATCGAAAAAGAACATAAGTAGAATCTGTGAATGATTTGGGCGGGTATTCTGATGTTGACCGGTGCTTAACGGTTCTTGCATTAAAATACTCAACATTATTTAATATGATGGGGATACATCGTGAAAAAACAGGGCTTTACTTTTCTATCTATCACAACTTTTTTAATGTCGACCTTTGCCTTGCCTGCTGTGGCTGTTGAGGTCAATACCATTCAGCCGGCAATTACCGTCGGTCAATGGTCTAACGCATTTCCTGCCACGCCGGGAACGTTAGAGATTGTCGATGTCGCGGGGGAAGGGGGCAATCTTGAAAATAATGCACCGCTTGGAACCGGCGTTGTGAAGATGCAAACCACCGGGGACAATTCCAGTCGGGCGGAAGTCAGGATAGTTGATAACTTCGGTACCGTCGGTAGCTTTATCCAGAATGGTACCTTGTCTTACGATTATTATCATGAATCCGGTGCACCGAACCCCAATATCGCCCCGGCCATCAAATTTGAAATATTGGATTATACCTCTAACAATGGTGCTGGATACGCAACATTTATTTACGAGCCGACATATAATGGGACGCTTTCTTTTGATGATTGGAATCATATCGATATAACCGGAACAAGTGGTAATTTTTGGCACATGACGCTTTACGGTGAAAATGGTCTTATCTTTAATAATACATTCGATGAATGGAATACGGCGTTTAACAGTTCGCTGGGCGGTGGGTTCCTGGATACTTTTCTTGATGCCAATATTTTTTCAATTTCACTGGGGCTTGGCAGCGGCACACCAGGCCAGACCGGTTATATTGACAATGTCAATTTTTCGAGCTTGGATGCCAATCAGAATGCCATTACATTGATGGCTGATTTTGAAACGCTTGATGTGGCGGCCGTGCCGCTTCCCGCGACGCTTCCGTTATATGGTACCGGACTTGCTGCACTGGGCCTTATGGGCTGGCGAAAAAGAAGAAGGGCATCCCGTTAAACGGCAGATCATTTGATGATCTTAAAAAGGCGGTGTTGATCACTGCCTTTTTTATTATCGAATTGAATTGTATGACTTATAGAAAATATATGAGGAGGGTAGGTGATGAAATCGGGTATTTGGTTATTTCTATCTTTTCTGGGGGCCGTTATTCCCTATTATTTTTTTACGCAGCAATTTGCGGCCACTGGCATTGATTTGATCTCATTTGCGCGCGCGTTATTTGTCAATGGTGCCAGTGCCGGTTTTACGGCCGACCTTTTAATTTCGTCATTTATATTTTGGTTATGGATGCTTAGCGAAAAGCAAAGATTAATAACAAAACAAATAGTGATTTTGATTTTGATAAATTTGACAATCGGTTTGTCCTGCGCGCTACCATTGTATGTTTGGATGAAAACCAAGCGAGGTTAAGCCAGGTTAAATATGTAATTTTCTTGGAAGTTGTTTGGGATGACTGTGAAAAGAAAGTTATTCCGTCATCCTTGTACACCATGGGCCGCGGCCTGTGAAGATTATTGTCAGGTCACCTTTCGCGCCTTCGAAATGCTCGTATTTATGCGGGATAATGACATATGATCCTTCGGGGTGTTCGACAATTTTCTGTGTATTCTTTCTTGTCCCCTCGCCAAGAAGTAATGTTCCTTTGGCAACAAAGGTACGGGCATCGGCGCAATGCCAGTGACCGGGGAACCACTCCCCATCAGGTAGATAAAATGCGAAAGTAAAATCCGCGCCGGGTTGATCTGATAATCCTTCAAGGACGGCAAATTTTGACCCATTTTCGCCGGGATTGCCCCAGGGGATGGTGTCAAGGGACCATGATTTCACGTCATTTGCGCTTTTGCCAATGATGTCACCGATGGTTGGTTCCTGGGAAAAAGCGGTTAAGGGTAAAACAACTATAACTAATAAAATTAAATGACGGTAGATCATCAGCTTAAATTCTTGATTTGTGCTGTTACGGCATTGAAATGATCAATATCGCCCTGATTATTAAAAAGGGATACGCTTGCCCGTATTTTTGTACCGCCGTGCTTATAGCTGACCTTGATATTTTCGTTCTTGTAAAGCGCTCTGACCTTTTCGGGGTCACCGCCGTGGTAAAAGGTGACGATTGCGGATTTGTTGCCTTCTGGTGTATCGGTAACAAGGCCCGCGTCTATAATGCCCGCCCGCATTTGATGGGCCAGTGATACCGTGTGTGCCTCTATATTTGAAACACCGACACGCGACAAATAATCAAGTGATGTGCCAACCACGGAAATGGCGCCAAATGCTGGCGTCGCAGGACCATATTTTGCCGCATCCGGATAGGATTTAAAATCGCTGAATTTTTCCATTTCCAAAACAGAAAACATGCCCCGCCTGTCCGCCTGTATAAGGTCCTGTAATTCTCTTTTTACATAGAAAAAGGCCGTCCCATAACTGCCAAGCAGCCATTTATAGGTGCCACAGCCCATAAAATCGATGTCTGCTTCTTTAACATCCAGTTCAAGCATGCCAATACCCTGTATAGCATCAACATAAAAGTACGCACCGTGGCTGTGAGCCAGATCGGCAATTGGCCGAAGGTCATGCCGAAGCCCGTTTTCATGGGATACGAAGGAAACGGAAACAATCCGTGTTTTATCGTCAACAAGTTTTTCAAAATTCTCAATCGGGATATGACCGTTTTCATCGCGTTTGACGATCCTTACTTCAAGGCCCTTTGTCTTTGCGAAATGATCATAAAGAATGAAGGACGCATTATATTGCAAATCGTCGGTTACAACATTATCCCCTTCCTTAAAATCTAAATTATTGGCGACAATATTCTCTGCTTCGGTTGTTGCGTGGATAAGGCCAATTTCACCTTGCTCCGCACCGACAAGCTTTGCAAATTTTGCTCTGACCGCCCGACCTTCGGCCAGGAACGGGCCGATACTATCGGCCGGGTTGCCACGATCACGATAAAATTTGACGCCCGCTTCAATCACCTGATTGGGGGAGACGGCATGATACGCGGTATTAAGAAAATTGGTGGTTTTTAAGATTGGAAAATCATCACGAACCCCTAGGGGGTCGTTTGTATCGCTTGCCGATGCTCTTGCATTCTTCAACATCGGCGCTGCGACCATGGCCGCAGATGTTAAATTGACAAAACTTCGTCGGGTAATTTTCATTTATTTATCCTCCAGATCTTCCGCCGTGAAGCGTGATGCGGGGTCGATAATGAAATTTTTGCGATTTGGCATTTTTATCGCCGCCAGTGATTTTGCATCCAATGTAAGGTCAGGATCATCAATGACACCGGTTTCAACCAGCAGGAACGCAACAAGGCCGTAGGCTTCATCATTACTGAGTGTCCCCGGATCGGTGAGGGGCATTGCGCGACGGACAAAATCAAACAGCGATGTTGCATAGGGTAATTTTTTAATATCGCGCCTTCCGTCATGAAGCGTCCGGGCACCCATTTCGGGAACCCCTTCAAGATTCTCACCGTGGCAGAGCGCACATTGATATTCAAAAATTTCCCGGCCCAATGCCACATTTCCGCTTCCTTCCGGAAGTCCGGTCCCGTCAGTATGAATATCGCTGTCATAGCGCGCAATTTCATCTTTATCCACAGACCGTCCAAAGCCGAATTTTTCCTGTGCACTGGCGTAAAGACCACCAAAGGCGACACCGAAGGTCACGGTTGTGAGTGTTATGATCTTCATTGTTTTATAAGCGGACATTTGTGATCTCCCCATCTTGTGCGATGTGCCAGTTTTGAATGGCGTTATTATGCATCATGCCGATTGGGCCCTGTAATTTATACATTTCTTCGTAGGTGGGTTGAACATACCCGGTATCGTCGGTTGAACGCGACATGATGTTTGTTTCCTTGCCGTCCCATGTCCATGGCATCTTAAAGCGGGTATGGCTTTTCGGCAGTACCGGTGCCTCCAGATTTGCCTGCTGCCAGGTTTTGCCGCTGTCGGTTGATATATCGACTTTTTTCACCGTTCCGGCACCGCTCCAGGCAAGACCGCTGATTTCGTAAAATCCCGGACCGTTCAGTTTCATTCCTGCCGATGGTGATGTGATGACCGAACGTCCTTCCATATAGAATGAAAAAGCCCTTATTTTATCATTCGGCCTTGGGTCTGCATATTCCGTATCCTCATGGTGCGTCCACCACGGTTTATCACCGATTTCAAGCCGGCGAAGCCATTTGACATTCATATTTCCTTCAAAACCGGGCAGAAGAAGTCTTAACGGAAACCCCTGTTCCGGCCTTAGAAATTCGCCATTTTGCGCATAGGCAAGTATCGCATCATCCATCGCTTTCCACATCGGAATGCTACGGGTCATTCTTGCGCCATCATCACCTTCTGCAAGGATCCATTTGGCGTCTGTTTTTACACCAAGTTCATTTAAAACGATTTTAAGCGGCACCCCCGTCCACTGTGAACAACTAGTCAGGCCATGGGTCTGCTGCACGGTCTGTCCGCGCGGGGCCATCCATTCTCCCATCCCGTTACCGGCACATTCAAGAAAATGAAAGCGGTTTACGGATGGAAACCGCAAAAGGTCTTCCATAGTGAAAATCTTTGCATCATCAACCATGCCATGAATAAGCAACTTGTGCTCACTTGGATCAATGTCCGGAACACCGCTGTGATGCACTTCAAAATGAAGACCGGAAGGGGTTACAATGCCGTGCCCGTGCTGTAGTGGCGTGAGTGAGCCACCAATAAGGCCGGTACCGCGGTTTCCTTTCAGACGGGCATCCTTCACATATTCAGAACGCTCACCGTAGTATCCCATTTCCATTACGGTTCTGCCGGGGCCGCGGCTTGGCTCCAGCACTGTTTCCTGGGCTAGCGCGCTACTGGATAAAAGAGCTGCGCTGGTAGCCATTCCCGCTTTCATAAACTGCCTGCGGTTCCCATTTGTCAGACTGGTATTTTTCATTTTTTGCCTTTCTTCTCCCTCTTGGAAGATCTGTTATTCCTATATTAGTCTATTTAAAACCCTTTCCAGATTTTTTAGGTATGAGCTTCTGTTTTCAGAAGACAGCATTAATCCCTGTGCCGCATATTGCAGGATATATGCCGTATCTTCTGCCTGCTGCCGATCTGGAAAAATTTTTTCCTTCAGAAAAATTTCAGTTATCTGGGCAATTAGCTTTTCTACACTGTCAGGATAGTTCTTTTTGCAGGCTTTATCTACAAGAGAAAGTATTTCGTTACTATGCGGTGAAGACCGCAGGGGCTCCACAAATTGCCCAATTCTAATATCAAAACTTTTCAAAAGCCTCTGTTTGACAGGGAGTGATATATCTTCCAGTGCTTGAGTGGCTAACTCTATACGCCGTTTAACCAGTTCAGAAACCATCCAATGGATTAATTCTTCTTTTGTACCAAACTTTTTGTACAATGTTTGTCTGGATACGCTTAAAGCTGTGGCCACATTGTCCATAGAGGTTTTCCTTAACCCATATAGCGCGAATACAGCAAACACGTCATGAATATCGCTATTCTGTTCCATTTTTATCGAATACAGTCATTGTTAATTTTGTACAAAGTTTACATAAAAGAACAAAATTGTCAAATTCGTAATCGGGTCACACTATTTCTTACAATGAGTAACGCATCGTATAATGATCAAAATGTGAGTTTTGCATAAAAAAGCCCCGCCAGATAATCTGGCGGGGCTAGCTTACTTTGTTTATCAGTTTATTTATTCTCTGTTACCCATGAAGCGAAGCAGGAACAGGAACATATTGATAAAGTCGAGATACAGGCTTAATGCGCCCATAATCGCTTTCTTTGTTGCTGTTTCACTATGCTCACCTTCAAGATACATCAGCTTGATCTTTTGAGTGTCATAGGCTGTCAGACCAGCGAAGATCAGCACACCGGCGATTGAAATAACGAATTCCATCGCGCTTGATTGCATGAATATGTTGACGATTGATGCGATGATCAGACCGAACAATCCCATAATCAGGAATGATCCAAATCCGCTAAGGTTCTTCTTGGTCGTGTAACCATATAGGCTGAGTGATCCAAAGGCTGCGGCGGTTACAAAGAATGTCTTAACCACACTTGTCCCGGTATAGATCAGCAGGATTGATGACAGGGACACACCAACCAATGCGGCGTACACCCAGAAAACAAGCTGCGCTGTTGACGCCTGCATCCGGTTAATCCCAAAGCTTAGGAAAAGTACAAGTCCCAGCGGCGCAAACATCGCCACATACCCTAAACCTGTAATGCCCTGTGCAGAGAAAAACAGATTTATTAGTGACGTATTCGCGGTTACGTAAGCTGCAAGGCCTGTAAGAGCCAATGCAGAGCACATGTAATTATACACGGTCAGCATATATGCCCGTAAACCTTCATCAATTTCGGCGGCACTTCGCGACGGTGTTGATGAATAATACGAATTGCGGTCAACCATTAATTATTATCCTTTCAATTGGTACAATACCTGAATTTTTATTGTTATAGCATATATTGGTATTAAGGATCAAATATTCAAGTGTTTTATAGATTATATTCGCGACAGATATGTTTAAGGAAACCTTGCGATGCCCGGTCAATAAAATCATACGCCTTGTCGAAATCTTCTATATCCCCGTAGTAGGGGTCAGGAACTTCGGTTATACCCGGGCTGTTTTCGGCGAATGACATAAAAAGATGCAGTTTATGCTGGTGCTCCTCGGGGCAATGTCGCTTCATCATCTGAAGGTTATCACTATCCATCGCCAAAATGTACGTAAAGTCGGAAAAATCCTGTAATGACAATTTTCTGGCCCTGAGGTCACCTATGTCAACGCCATATTTTAATGCCGTAAGCTGTGCTCTCTTATCGGGGGGGGCGGCCATATGGAAACCGGCGGTGCCAGCTGAATCGATATAAATATCTTTGGTAAAACCATCTTCAATACCCGCTTTGTTGGCATGGTGCCTGAAAACGCCTTCGGCGGTGGGAGATCTACATATGTTGCCCAGACATACAAAAAGAATCTTAACCATATGATCAAATTTCCAATTTACTCGTTAACACTTTGTTGAAACACTATTTAAGAATAATTCGCAAGTAGACGCAACATGTATTTCTATTTTTTTGTGTTTTTGTTTAATTTTAAAGTCTTCTGTGTTGAGCTTCGCGGTAGGCGATAAACAATGTTGATGCGCAAATCAGTGTGCCGCCGGATATAGTCCATACATCCGGGATTTCCGAAAAAATAAAAAAACCTGCCGCAGCAGCAAAAATGATTCTCATATATTCAAATGGGGTAACAAGGGTTACATCTGCATTTTTGTAAGCGCTGATCATTGAATATTGGGCGCAGAATGTTGTAACTCCAAGCGCTGCAATAAGGATAAATTGATCCAGAGTTGGGGTCATCCAGAAATAAGCGGCAGGACCGGCGCACAAAAGAACTGTACCGATGTTGGCATACAGAACCAGGGTGGTTGGATTATGATCGCGCGAGAGAATTTTCGAAAATATAGCAAGGACTGCCATTGAAAATGCAGCGGTGAGAACCGCAAGATGTGCCCATTCTAAGGTGTCGGTTGATGAACTGCTCCAAGGATGAAGGATGATTAAAATGCCGATGAAACCAAGAATGGTGGCCGTTGTTCTCAGAATGCGTATTTTCTCACCCAAAAACACCGCTGCGAGGATGATCAGAAAAAGAGGTTTAGAAAATTGCAGCGATGTTACTTCCACCAAGGGCAGGTTTGAAACAGCGTAAAAATTACTTACGACCACCAAACATGTAAGTACTGATCTGTAAGTCATCATTTTTGGTTTTGATGTTTGAAACAGTATCTTGCCAAGTCGATAGTTAAAAATCAGTGTTATGAGTACGGTGAAGGTGCATCGGATCATGACAACTTCGAAAGTGTTAAGGTCCTGTCCCAGCTTTTTGATCAAAATCGTGCTTGTCGTAACAATCACACAAAAAGCCAGCATAAACATTATACCTTTAAACGCGCTTGCGGACTGTTTATTGATGTTAGGCATTATAAGGCTTCTTTTTTCTGACCGCTTCCCGGTGAGCGGCATACACCGCACTCGAAAGAATAATGGCGGCCCCGATAAAAGTATATAAATCGGGCGTCTCATCATAAAATATATATCCGATCAATGCGGAAAAAAGAAGCCTGATGAAATCTATCGGCATTATCGCTGTTGTTTCAGAATGGCTGAAGGCTTTTGAAATTGAAAATTGTGCGGTTGCCGCACAAAACCCGATAATAAGCAATATCATCCATTGCTCCGTGTTTGGCCATGACCACTTGAAAAGTGCCACGACAAAAGAAAGCGGCAAAGTAATCATCAGAGAATAAAGTGCGACCACATTCGGCTTGTCGGTCTGGCTTAGTTTTCGGATGCAGATTATTGCAAATGCTACCGAAACAGAAGATATCAAAGCAGCACCAACACCACTTGAGAAGGGAAGGGTGCCAGGCCGCAGCAGAACGAGCATTCCGATAAACCCGGTCACAACCGCCAGAATACGAGGTAGCCTTATCCGTTCTTTTAAGAAAAAAACGGCTAGAACCGTTGCAATCACTGGCGCGGCGAAGCTGTAGGAAACCGCGTTGGCGAGCGGGATAACCGTTACGGCATAAAAACTGGTGATAACGGCTATCGCGGATACAAAGCCGCGAAAAAGATGCAGGCCAAATTGCTTTGTTTTGGCGCCGGATAAGCCCACTTTGTAAAATGTTGGAAGTAAAAAAAGGATCGCAAGAAATGTTCTCACGAAGGCTGTCATAAAAGGATGAAATTCCGTGATTGACAGATAACGGATAAGCCCGCCCATAATTGAAAAAAGAACGCAACTCAGAAGCATAAATAAAGGTCCGCTCAGGGTTTCTAATGGTTGTTCATTGCTGTGCAATGTTAGTCCTTCAGCGGTTTATTTTAGTGAATATCGATGCCTAGCCACTCTTCGATTTCTTCGGGTATTTCCGGATTGATAAGATCCGGGGTATCCATCATCAGAAAGGCGAAATTATCGGCGATAATTTCCTCAGGATGGATATCAAAATTTGTATTATGGCCCACTTTTTCATAATAATCAGGCACATCTTCGTGCTTATAGATGCTTGGCGTACCATCCGCATTTATTACGGGTTTGCAGATGCCGTTGTCCACTGTTACTTCGATCAGGTCGCCAGAAATATGACCATCAAAACCACGTTCGACGGTTGGGTCAAATCCATCGTATGTCGTATGAAGATAGTTCATCACATAAGTGTCCCTGTCGTCAATTTCGACGGGCAGGAAAAATTCTGTAAACGGGGCTTCGGGGTTGCGAATAATATATTTATCAACCTCTTCTGTTGGTTGAAAATAACAGGGTCTAAAGCCGATAATATTATAAAGGCTGGCGCGTTTAATCCTGTTATGTCTGGACAGGATATGAAAAATCTGATGGAAAAAAAGTTTTGTTGAAAGTGATGTTCTTCTGCTGGGGGATACAAATGCATTTCCACGTGTATGCGGTATGCCGCTTTCAACCGCATCGGTTACTTTGATAAAGTAAACTGTTTCGGGCAACAGGTGCTCAATCTTTTTTAACTTCTTTTTATGGGTGACGAGCAACGCTTTCATCAATGCTTCTTCCGCTTCCGGCCATTCAATGACATTTGCCGCATAATGTGCTTTTAAATCATCAATGGTTTTATCTGCCGTCGGGGATCCTACCTGTAAAGCAATTTCAATCGGTTTCATAGTCGTCAGATATTCGTCATCGGCCGTCAGAATTTTTATTGCTGTTTCTTTGTCAGCAAATTTATATTCCGTAGTGTGCCCCGGATTTGATATAAACGAAAGCGTTCCTACAACCGTAAGAATGAAAGATTTCACATTCATCATCAAAAAACGTTTCTCTTATTTTTATTTTTACACGCCGTAAACGTCTAATCTACGATCATTATTATAATAGTATAACATACTACCATTATAATTATAGTAAATGTTTATCAACCTTAAAATCGGCCTCTGTTCGCTCTTTCACCTCCGCTACGGAGACATCCGGTGCGAGCTCAATCAGAACGGGTCCATCGTCTTTTATGAGAAACACACCGACGTCGGAAATGATCATATCCACAACATTTACACCGGTGAGAGGAAGCGTGCATTGCTTTAGAAATTTTGCGCTTCCGTCCCGCGCATTATGATCCATGATGACAACAACTTTTTTAACACCGGCAACGAGATCCATAGCACCGCCCATTCCCTTAACCATTTTTCCGGGAATCATCCAGTTTGCCAGGTCACCTTCCTCTGATACCTGCATCGCCCCAAGAATGCTCAGGTCGATATGTCCGCCTCTGATCATGGCAAAGCTGTCTGCCGATGAAAAATAACTTGTTCGTCTCAGCTCGGTAATTGTCTGTTTTCCGGCATTGATAAGATCCGGATCTGCTTCGCCTTCATATGGAAAGGGTCCCATTCCAAGCATGCCGTTTTCGCTTTGGAGTGTTACATCCACGCCGTCCGGTATATAATTGGCGACCAGTGTCGGTATGCCGATACCCAGGTTTACATAATAACCATCAACCAGTTCCTTTGCAGCGCGGCGTGCCATATCCTGTCTTGTCCATGCCATAATGATTATCCTTCTTCCTTGGGGCGGGTGGTAAGTTGTTCGATACGCTTTTCAGGGTTTTTGGAAACAATAATCCGTTGCACATAGATCCCCGGTGTATGGATATTGTCGGGGTCAAGCTCCCCGACTTCGACCAGTTCCTCGACTTCTGCAACGGTTATTTTACCTGCTGTTGCCATCATTGGGTTAAAGTTTCTTGCCGTTTTTCGGTAGATAAGATTACCTTCTTTGTCCCCCTTCCACGCTTTCACCAGCGACACATCGGCCTTCAAGCCAGTTTCCATAATATATGTTTCACCATCAAAATCTTTATGCTCTTTACCTTCCGCGACAAGTGTTCCGACACCTGTTTTTGTGTAAAAGCCCGGTATTCCTGCGCCCCCCGCCCGAATTCTTTCGGCCAATGTGCCTTGGGGGTTGAACTCAAGTTCCAATTCGTCAGCCAGATACTGTCTTTCAAATTCCTTGTTTTCCCCGACATATGATGAAATCATTTTTCTTATCTGACGCGTTTGAAGAAGCAGACCAAGCCCAAAGTCATCTACGCCCGCATTGTTACTTATTGCTGTAATATCTTTAGATCCACTATCCCTTAACGCAACAATAAGGTTTTCAGGGATACCGCAAAGACCAAATCCACCTGCCATAATTGTCATGCCGTCAAACAGGATGCCGTCGATGGCAGATCGGGCATCACTATAAACCTTACTCATGTTTTATTCCTTGTGAATAGTTTCATTTGTAACAATCATATTAAATACGATAAAAAATACACATTGGCTATGTATAATCATTATTCCGATAAAAAACATGTCAAAATGCAGGAAATTGGGTGAGGTATGGTTGACAAATGTTATAATATAATCAAAATTCTGACAAATTTAGGTTTTAACGTCACCTTAGTTTCGTTAATGTAGTCTGATTAAAGTAAAATACGAGGAATATTGATGACTAAGTTCATGACATGGCTATTGGTTGCCATTTCATTCGTAATATGCGCGCCCAGCATATCAAATGCGGATAGTAGACAACTTCTCAGTAGTTTCAGGGATTGGGATGCGTTTGTTCTGAAAACAGATGCCGGCGAAACTATTTGTTATATGATCTCTGTCCCTAAAACAAGAACGCCCAGTAATCTTCGCCACGGTAATCCCTTCATCACGATTACACATAAACCAGCACGCGAAATAAGAAATGAGTTTAATTTTATTGCGGGATATAGTTTCCAAAGAGGATCAACGGTTCAGGTGACGATCGACAAGCAAAGGAAGGAAGCTCTTTTCACGGAGCAGGACGGCGCATGGGCTTACGATTCTAAACAGGATGATAATCTCGTGGCGGCCATGAAACGTGGGAACAGTTTAACATTGAATGCCCGTAGCGGACGTGGAAATGCGACAAGCTACAGATTTTCGCTTTCCGGCTTTACAGCGGCCCACAACGCGATTACAAATGCCTGTCGATAATTCGCATCCTATTGGATAGCGGCGCTTATATAATTTTTTGAGATAAGTTATGAAAACTTTGCCATTGGGGCTAGAACCTGTTGTTGCGCCACGTCATAAATTCGATGAGGATCGAAGTCTGATAGGCCTTTCACACAGTGAGGTTGCCGACAAGTTAAAAGAAATCGGAATACCGGAAAAGCAATGCAGAATGCGTGCACAGCAGATCTGGCATTGGATATATTTCCGCGGGGCGAAGTCTTTTGACGAAATGAGCAATATTTCCAAGGATATGAGGGCCAAACTCAATGAACATTTCGATGTTGGCCGCCCGGAAATTATTGAAGCTCTTGTTTCAAAAGACGGCACGCGAAAATGGCTGATGAAATTTCCTGACGGACAGGAAGTGGAGACCGTCTTTATTCCGGAAGCTGATCGGGGTACATTATGTGTTTCGTCACAGGTTGGCTGTACGCTCACATGCCGATTTTGTCATACCGGCACCCAAAGGTTAGTCAGGAATCTGACATCTACTGAAATTGTTATGCAGCTTCTTGTGGCGCGGGATTATCTGAATGAATGGCCAAGCCCATCGGAAGGGCGGCTGGTATCAACGATCGTACTTATGGGAATGGGGGAGCCGCTTTATAATTTTGACAATGTCAGCAAAGCCATGCATATCGTGATGGATGATAATGGTATTAATTTGTCGCGTCGTCGGATAACGCTGTCTACATCGGGGGTTGTGCCGGAAATATACAGATGCGGCGAAGAAATGGGTGTCAATCTGGCGATTTCGCTTCATGCGGTAAATGACAAGACGCGAAGTGAAATCATGCCGATCAACAACAAATACCCGATACATGATCTTATGACCGCTTGTAAGAACTATGCCGGTATTAAGAACAGCCGTAAAATAACATTTGAATATATCCTGCTGAAAGATATTAATGACAGCGATCAGGATGCCCGTAATCTGGTTAAACTGATAAAGGACTATAAAATTCCCGCCAAAGTCAATTTGATTCCCTTCAACCCGTGGCCGGGTTCATCTTATGAACGGCCGGGAAAGGCGCGCGTGGCAAAATTTTCAGATATTATATTCAGCAGCGGTATTTCCGCGCCAGTCAGAACGACACGCGGCGAGGACATACTGGCCGCGTGCGGTCAGCTCAAATCTGAATCGGAAAAAGCTAGAAATAAAAGTAAATTAATTGAATCATAATAAGACGTATTATGGCCTTGTTATATTATAATATATATATTAAAATACTAAACTTATTTATTATTTATTTATTTATTATTTGTATTGTGGGGATAACTCTATGAGACTGACGACATTTACAGACTATTCCATAAGAGTTTTGATATACGCAGCAACAAAAAAAGATGAACTTACGTCCATTAGGGAAGTATCGGAAGTTTACGACATCTCCAGCAATCATTTAATGAAAGTTGTTCATCGTTTGGGTCAGGGCGGCTTTCTGCATACGGTTCGCGGAAAAAAAGGTGGCTTCCGGCTGGCAAAAGATCCAAAGGATATAAACCTTGGTGACGTTATTCGGTACACCGAAGACGACCTGAATATTGTTGATTGTTTGAAAGTTTCAGATTGCCACGGAAAGAATGCCCATGAGTGCCGTTTGGCTAATGATTGCCATTTTGGGAGAGTTATGACAGAAGCGCTCGCCGCGTTCTTGGGTGTAGTCAATAAATATACCCTGGCGGATTTGATTGAAAACTTTGAACTTATTACCTTCGCCAGAAAAGCTTGATATTTTTCTAAAAAATATACCTGTCCATGTTACTTTCCTCTTTTCCTGCTATCGATTGTCTTGTAATAAGAAGTTACATTGACATTAAAAGGTGGAAACAATGATAGCTCGTATCTTTAAGCCGACAAAGAACGCTATGCAATCCGGAATGAAGCGTTGCAAAAAGTGGAAGTTGGAATATGCACCCGAGAAAGCCAGGGAAATTGATCCGCTTATGGGCTGGACGGGTTCTGCCGATATGAAAAGTCAAATAAGATTAACCTTTGACAGCAAGGAGGATGCTGTGGCATATGCGGAGCGCAATGGAATTGATTATGTTGTGAATGAGCCGCATGTCCGAAAAAAACGTCTTAAAAACTACGCAGACGTTTTTGCCTTTCGCCCCTAATCAATATTGATATTTCTTGTGCGCCCGTAGCTCAGCTGGATAGAGCAACGGACTTCTAATCCGTAGGTCGCAGGTTCGAATCCTGCCGGGCGCACCATTTACAAAAAATGTTTTTTGGTCAGTACTTATTGATTTTCTTACTACATTACTTTTTGAATGATCCATTTCTCTGCAAAAGTTGCATACCATTCTTCATCTGAGTTCCAGGTATCCACTTAGTCGGCATCAGTTAATTGAGAAGGTTCGGTTGGAAAAAGAAACTTGGTTTACGATGTTAACAACCACTGAAATTGATTTGGTGTTTTATATCCGTTCAAATCAAAATAAATTCAAACAATCCTGAGTGTCCGTTTTCGGCCCAAAGCGGAAGTTCGATTTTATAAACTCAAATAATTACTTGCTATTATAAACATTCTGTGTTCTAAGGTCGCTCAACGCCGCGTGTGGATGTTGATATCAGCGGCAAATAATTCTCGACACTAATATGATTACTGCCTTGAATTGCCAATAATGGCATATAATAATAACGGCAGTTGATCTACACCTACTCCCAAAAGAATAAGAACCTGAGCATATTCGCAATTTAGTTGCGAACTTGTATATGGTCGATTGAAGAAATTATTTGAACTATTTTAAAGACCTCGGCCTTGCCGAACCCATCCTTCGCGCGGTTGCTGCGACAGGATATACAACCCCGACCCCCATTCAGAACGATGTTATCCCGGCAATGATTAGCCGAAAAGACGTAATAGGTATCGCACAAACAGGTACAGGCAAGACTGCTGCCTTTGTGCTTCCGATCCTTAACCGGATTGCAAGACACAATAAAAAACAGGATAGTCGTACTTGCGGAGCCTTAATTATTACACCAACCCGCGAACTTGCATCACAGATTGCGGATGACATAAAAACTTACGGAAAATTTATGAACGCTACCTCAATTGTCATTGTCGGCGGCGTAAAACCCGGCCCTCAAATCAAGGCCTGTGCAAAAGGTGTCGATATCATTGTTGCTACACCCGGAAGATTGCTGGACCTTATGAGTTCCGGTGCGATCCGCCTTGACCAGACATTTCAAGTGATTGCCGATGAAGCCGATCAGATGATGGATATGGGTTTCCTGCCTTCAATCCGGAAAATCATGCAGGCGCTTCCTAAAAAACGTCAAACCGTGCTGCTGTCGGCTACCATGCCGACGCAGATCAGAAAACTTGCCAAAGACTTTATGATCAAACCGACTGAAATTTCAGTTACACCTGTTTCAAAGCCGATTGAACGTATCACCCAAAAAGTCAAACGCGTTGAAAAAGCAAACAAAAAGAAAGTGTTAACCGAAATTTTCGCAGATCCCGGAATAACCAGAGCCGTTGTATTTACCCGCACCAAACATGGAGCCAATAAACTAGCAGCCCACTTGGTTAAATCAGGTCTTGATGCACTTGCTATACATGGTAACAAAAGTCAGGCACAACGAGAAAAAGCCCTGGCAAGTTTCAGGGCTGGTAAAACACGTATATTGGTTGCAACCGATATTGCAGCACGTGGTATCGATATTGATGATATATCCCATGTTATCAATTACGAACTCCCCAATGTACCAGAAACTTATGTTCATAGAATAGGGCGCACAGCACGCGCAGGCAGAAGTGGGGTAGCAATTTCACTTTGTGATCCTTCGGAAGTAAAGTTGCTTAAGGATATTGAGAAGCTCACAAAACAGAACCTGATGCCTAAAAATCATGAAAATGTGACTGGAAATCAGGAACATGCGAAACACAAAGAGCGCGGTAAAAAAACTGACAATCCTAACTTCAACAAGAAAACATCAAAACGTGCAGACTTTAAGAAAAAGTACTCTGCAAAGAAGTACACGCGTGTTGCGAATGAAATACGTACGCCCGGCCCAAGCAACCCTTCTGAGGGCCTTATACGTATGCTTGGAGACAGGAACCCATCTGTCACTCGCGCATCGTGATCTCGGAATTTAAGATGAACAATTGAAAACAAATGTAGATCGGAAGGAAAGAAATATGACTACAGGAACAGTAAAATGGTTTAATGCCGACAAAGGCTATGGCTTTATCGCCCCGGAAGATGGTAGCAAAGATGTGTTTGTACATATCAGTGCTATTGAGCGCTCCGGCCTTAAAAGTTTGAATGAAGGTGACAACGTTGGATATGAAATTCTCGTTGATGAATGTCGCGGTAAATCTTCCGCTGAAAACATTCATTTGAACTAACTTTAATGGGTGGAGCATTAATCGCCTCACCCAAGTTACCTGTCCCCGTTTTGCGTCATTCTTCCGACTTGTTTGACGGGCCTCTTCTGGTCGAAAGCGGGCAGTCGTCATTCAATAAATTCATTTTTTGTAAATGGGCTACTAGTGAGCCATGAAGATATATTTCGCGTTAGCGCGCGCGGGCCAACGACCAGCAATTCCTCATTCTTTATAACATCCCTATATTTTACGTGACCAAGCCATACTTTCGATAATATTTCTACGGTGGAAGTGAAATATACATCAACATCCTTGCCCGGATCATTGACGCAGATATCGATTTCGTCACCGGTGACAAGTAACCACCAATCCGGGTTGTCGGTAATGTCAAGAAACTTAAACTTAATGACGGTCTCGTCGCCGGGCAGTTTTTCTGGCACAATGCTTCGGCGTAGATAGATCATAAGAAAATCCACGTCATAATCTTCGTCAGTTAGATTGTCTTTTGCCCATTTCATTCCCCAATCACCAAGGTTCAGGAGGATCGGCAGTAATTCTTTTGTTGGCTCGGTAGCAAAATATTCATATCCTCGTTGACCGGAGATTTTCCGCTTAAACAAAAGCCCGTTTTCCTCTAGTGACTGAAGCCGACGAGTAAGCAGCGTCGGTGAGATCATACTTAGCCCTCGCTGTAATTCATTAAAGCGCGAACTGCCCATCAGCATTTCTCTAATAATAAGCAATGTCCATTTTTCACCAAGCAGTTCAGTGGCTTTTGCTATCGGGCAAAATTGACCATATTTCATCCTATTTAATCCATTCTGGTTATGATTCTGCACTAACTATAACATATGTAGTTTGATACTCCACTTTCTGTAGTTAATTACTATCATTCGTGAAGTATTTTCCCCGCGTACTCCTGATTAAGTTTCATTCATCAACTTTAATGATGAAGAGAAAAATTATGAGCATATTTAAAATACACACTAAAGAAAGTGTAGCACTGGAGCTTTCGATCCTTTTTGAGGAGAAGGAAAAGGATCTTGGTTTTGTGCCTAATATATTTGCGGTTACTGCGGAATCTGCACCCGCACTGCAAGCATATAGTGAACTATCAAATTATTTTGATCAATGTGATTTTACCGATACAGAACACGAAACCATCGAAATCGTCACAAGCATCGAAAATGGCTGTGGCTACTGTGTTGCAGGTCATTCCGCGTTTGCGAAAATGAAACAGGTACCCGATCACATTATAAAATCATTACGGGAAGAACAACCTGTTGACGATCCACGTATTGAGGCACTTGCAAATTTTGTAAGGAAATTGATCCGCACCAGAGGACGAGTAAGCCAGAAGGATCTGATTTTATTTTTTGATGCGGGTTTTAGCCAAGCTCAACTTTATGAGGTCGTCTTGGGCGTCAGTTTAAAATTTCTGACCAACTTTATTAGTAACGCATCCTCATTACCACTTGATCCTGCTTTTGAACCATATGCTTGGTCAGAGCGCTCGGAACAAGCAAGCCATCGTGCCACTAAAGAGCACGCAATTTAACTATCAACTCAACTTTTAAATTAAAAACAATTTTACCCTAAGGAAACTAAAATGACACACGTAAAAAATACAGACGAATTTGCCGGACAAGTTGTTGCAGATGTGGCTGCCGCGATTTCAGGAGTGCTTACAAATATAGGGCACAAAAAAGGACTATATAAAGCCATGGCTGGTGCAGGCAATATTACATCGAGCTGGCTTTCGCAGAAGACAAACACCGATGAGCGTTACGTTAGAGAATGGCTCAACAACCAAACGGCAGGTGGCTACATTGTTTATAATCAGGAAACAAATAAATATCTATTACCCGATGAGTACATTCCAGTTCTCGCCGACGAAGAAAGTCCGTTTTTTCTGATCCCGGCTCTGGAAGTTGCCGCTTCACTTTGGCTTGATGAGGATAAAATACTTGATATATTTAGCTCGGGAGATGGTCTTGAGTGGGGAGAACATCATCATAGACTATCTTGCGGCAGTGAATCATTGTTTCGCCCCGGATATAAAACATTCCTGATCGATCAATGGATTTCTGCTGTTGGTGGACTAGCCAATAAATTAAACGTAGGTGCAAAGGTCGCGGATGTTGGCTGTGGGCATGGCGTATCAACCATTCTTATGTCTCAGGGTTTTCCTAATTCAAAAATTGTCGGGTTTGACATTCATGAAGCGTCAATAACAACGGCAAAGTCGAGAGCGATAGACGCCTCAGCAAATGACAATATTGAATTTAAGGTGGCAAGCGCAAAAAACTATCAAGATAAAGGTTTTGATTTGATCTGTTTCATGGACTGCCTGCATGATATGGGGGATCCTGTCGGTGCAGCGAAACACGCGCGCGCGGCATTGAATGATGACGGAGTTGTGTTGCTCGTCGAGCCTGCTGCGGGTGATGAGGTGAATGATAATTTAAACCCCGTAGGAAGGCTTTATTATGGTGTTTCGACGGTGATTTGTACTCCCTGTTCTAAATCTCAGGAAGTTGGGACAGCACTCGGTGCACAAGCGGGTCAAAAAAGGCTATCTGAAGTTATGATAGAAGCTGGCTTTTCATCCGTGGAACGGGTTGCGGAAACGCCTTTCAATATTATCTTAGCCGCAAGACCATAATTTAATCGTTATTCCGGGAGCACCCATTATGCTCTCGGAATAATTATTTTGTATTGCATTGACACTATTGAGTAAAAAATTGTGGATCCCCGCTCCTGCCGGGTGCACCATTCTCAAAGGATGTCTTTTTAAGTCAGTAACTTATTGATTTTCTTTCAATCCTGAGTGTCTGCTTTCGACCCTTAGCGGACGTAGGAAAGTAATGAATTTATTAATAGATTGAAAATCTTAACAGTCCAATTTATTTTAGAATGAGGAAATACTTTATTTAGTGGAACAGCTAGTTGATAAAAAATTTCGAAATTGGAAAAGGTGGGTACTCCAATGAGTTACATTTGGATGGTGTAATTTACGACGTTCACAATCAATACGATTTTGAAGGTATTTTTATAGATGCGTTCAGGAGTTTAGAAATTAGATTTAATCCTGACAACGAATATGGGAAAGGCATGAGCCCACTTACGCTTAAATTTCAAAATATACAGTATCTTGAAATCAGTCCGGCATTTGGTACAAAAGAAATATTAGGTATAGACGAAATGGGGTATAAGGAGGCACATGAAAAATGCGATGATTGGTTGGACGGTGAAGAACACATAAATGACAAAATGCATTTTTTTCTTCGACTAATCCCAAATGACATATTTATAAGGGTCTTCTCGGAACATGCGACATTGTTAATAAAAAAAACGAGAATAAAAGATTTGTAAACGAATGTCCGCTAAGGGTGGCGGTCTCAACCGGTCGCTGCAACACATTGGTTAAATTTATATGCTGGACTTCTGAAGTCCAGCGTTTTTCTTGGTCGTTCATTGAGCTGTCGCGCCACTGC
>JAUIDN010000036.1 GCA_030428615.1 Alphaproteobacteria bacterium
TTATCAGTGTTTTCTTCTTCGACGATATTTTCTGCCGGCGTCCGTAGTGTCATCTCAGCCGCCATAAAGGCGTCTTTTAATTGCTCTGTTGACACGGGTTTCACCAGATAATCCTGAACACCGCATGAGATCATGTTTCGATAAAAGGTTACATCATTTAATTTGCCGATTGTGATAACCATGGTTCCGGGTTCACACACTTCTGCTAATGCATTGATGTCTTCTTCGGGATCGATTGAATTTGAAAGATCAACGAGCAAATATTGCGGAGAACCGGTAGTTGCCAATGTGCGAATAGCACTTTCGATACCGCCAGTTTTTATCTGTGATGTATCCCATTCACGTTCATTAAGAACAGGTACTAATTGCTGCGTTGTCTCTTCATCACATAAATAAGCGCCAAAAACCTGATTTGTATCAGATTGGGCATTTGTATTTATTAATTTTTCTACGCTCATGAATTTTCTCTAACTCTTTAATTTTCTGTGCTACCGGTTGTTGCACGCTCAACCACTATAGTTCTATTGCGGTAACGTTCTACTGCTCCGGCCATACGTTCCGCGTTAACCGATGCTCCTGTTTCTCCAATGATTAAATCGCGAGGATTTGCAACCATTAATCCAAGGTTTGCCTGATTTGCGCACCCTAAATTGCTTATTGGAGCGTTCTCATGATTTGGATACGGTTTTTGTGACCAGTCACCACATTCCGGCGTTGTTACAACATATTTGGTGATTAGTAGACGGCCTTCATTAACGGAAGGTTCCGTTCCATAAGGCGTTACTCCACCTGATAAATAAAGGCCGCTGTCCTTTAGCAGGTTTGATAAGTAAGTAAGACGCTTGGTGTCAGTTTCTGATAGTTCACCATTTCGATCCAGTGGAAAATCCATGCTGAATTCGTCACCGTGTGTAATGTTCGACGTTCTTAGAAAATGGTTTAGGCGGATAATTTCCCTTTCAGACAAAGCTGTTTCGCCATCTGCAAATCGGATGTTGTAAGGAATTCTTACCATTTCGACTTCATTACGGGTTTGTTGTTCAACACCGTTGAAATGGGCGAGATTAGTTGCACACCCGGTCAATAAAAATGCGCAGGAAACAGTTACCAAGGCACTTCTGCCGATGATGCTGGTTAGTTTTGAAGATGTTTTCTGTCTGTTTAATATAGTCATTTTCTATTTTCCTATTCCAACATAAAGCCAGCAGCACTTTTAAGGTTCTGGCCATTCGCCCCCTGTAAGGGTGATGGTTTATCGGCTGGGGCGTTTACAAATGATTGCCCGTCCATGTAACGTTCTTTGTCGCTGGGATATCTGAAATTATCTGTTGGCAAATGCATTTGATCATCTTTATTAGGCGAGACGATATATGGCGTCACAATCACCACGAGTTCCGATTCCTGCCGCGTAAATTTGCTCGACTTGAAAAGACTCCCAATGATAGGAATATCCGCAAGCCATGGGAATTTGGTTAGATCATGAACACCATTATTCTGGATTAAACCAGCAACTGCAAAGCTCTGACCACTACCCAATTCAACTGTTGTCTCAACTCTCCTTGTGCTTAAAGCGGGAATATTGAGACCTTCAATGGTGATGGCACCAGTTGATGTTATCTGGCTTACTTCAGGATTAAGATGTATATTAATGCGCCCACTATCCAGAACGACAGGTGTAAAGTTTAACGCAACACCAAATTCCTTATACTGGATTGATATACCGTCTCTTTGAAATATGGGGACAGGATATTCACCGCCTGCCAGAAAACTAGCTTCTTCACCTGATAAGGTTGTCAGGTTTGGTTCTGCAAGTACAGAGATTACACCCTCTTCTTCCAACGCATCAATCACAAAGTTAATATCAAGATTTCCGATAGGAATATCCCCTGCCAGTCCGGTTACTTCAGTAAGGAAGTTTTTCATTGGCGTGACGGGATCGGTAAATTCGTTTGGCACGATATCAAAAACGTTTCGTCCCTGAATAAGTCCGATGGTTGCGCCGCTTGAAGTGCCTAAAATATTTTCCCAGTTAAAGCCAAGCTGTTTAACGGTTTCACGACCAATTTCGGCGATACGGACACGCAAATTCACTTGGACGGGAGTTGCAATATTAAGCTTGTTTATAATAGTGCTTTCTTCACCGATAAATTCTGCCGCCATTCTTCGCGCTTCTTCAGCTTGCTCAGGGTTCTCAACATGACCTGTTAATATGAGAAGCCCTTCGTAGGAATCAACATTTATGCGCGTATCCGGCATTACCGTTTTTAGCGCTGATTCAAAATGTCCCAAATTATGGCTTACTGAGACCTCACCTTCAAAAACAACCTCATCGTCCTTGGAAATTGCGTAGACACTTGTCTGGCCCTGCCGTTTTCCAAAAACATAAGCTAATGTTGGAGATTTTACCTGGACGTCGGCGATTGTCGGATCGGCGATAAATACATTGTCAACGGCTTTATCAAACCGAATTAAAGTACCCTTACTGACTTCGATTTTTATCATCTGTTCCGTTGATGCAGAAAGAGCCGTTGTTGAAATGGTCAAACTACAGGAAAGGGTCAAAAAGATAGCACCGAAAAGCCCTAACTTGTTGATTTGTCTTATTATCTTATTATTCAACGTCATTATTATAATCCCTACCGATTGATCTTTGTTGGATCAGTAAAAGTCAAATCTTCTGTTTCACCGGCCCGTACGATTTTCACCGTTTTTTTTCTGCTGGTGGATACGCCTGTACCGCTCTGCTCTGCCACGACCCTGCTGACTTCATCGGCATAAGTGACGTTCGGGTTTGATCCGTTAAATGTTTTTCTTAAACGCATTGTGTCATCAGTTTCTTCCACCGCCAAGCTACGCAAAGCCAGGGAAAGTTCGCCCATTCTGGACATTAAGGCTATTTTTTCCGCCTGTTTTGGAAGTACTTCAAAAGTTGCGATCTTGCCGATCGACGGCGTATTTGTTTCATTTGTCATCTGCGTATCAATGGCGAGTACGCGAATATCTTCCAGGACCGTTTCAGTTGCCTGAATCTGGCTCGGCTCATCCTGTCCGGGCACAATTTCTGCCACGGAATGGGTAAGAAGAATATCTACTGAATCTCCAGGAAAAATAAACCCGGAGAGGCCGGTCCTTGAATTAATGCTGATAGATACGGCCCTATAACCTGGTTGCAGAACCGCTGCCATAAACCCGCGAGCACCCGGTTTTACAACACGGCCATTTAAAATGGGTTCGCCAGCGGCAATAGGTGCTTTGGCGACGGAACCAAGGAAAGATTCAATTTGTTGCTCAGATTGTTCTTCAGAAATTTTTTGGGTGTAATTTTCATTGATGTTATCACCAGGCCAGGACTGCCATTCAAAATCGTCCTGCTTTAGGAAGTGGCCTGTTTGGATATCTTTACTTGAAACAAGAACTTGCACCTCTGATGCAACTTGTTGCACAATTGTGGTTTGTTCAACATCAGGTGTTGATACAAGGCTTCTGGCCAAAAAAGCTGTTGCGCCTGCTACGACCAGCGCCACAGCGATGAGAACAATGCTTCTTGTGTTTATCATGTCTATCTTCCTGTTTATGGCTCTAATTCAGGGCCTGGAATAACTTTAAGGCGACGTAAAGGCCCCCGGCTGAAATTCCAACTCCATATGGAATATTATTTTCGTTAGTGTCCAATTCATTTGAATGTGCCACAGAAAGGTTTATATTTTCTGAAGATTTACTGTCTGTTAGCGTGTTTTTTAAATATTGGAAACTTATTGTTAATAGTGCAACGAGGCCACCACCAAGGGTCGTAATCAAAAGGAAAATCAGCGTGAGATCGGGGCCGGCCCAAAGGGTTACGACAGGGATAAGCTTGACATCACCTCCGCCGATAATGCCGCGGGCGAATAAAGTGACTAAAATGAAAAACATGGCAAGCGATATAGCGCCTGAATAAATGATATAATCAAGATCAGGCATTCTTCCTTCAACATAGAGTGCACAAATAAAAACCGGATAAAGAAGCAGTACGCTCAGACAAAGTTTATTTGATAAAATAAAATAACGAATGTCGGAAATAGCCCCCCAGATCATGAGGCAGGAAAAAAGTATCAGTATAATATTCGTGAACAAATTGGACCCCGATAATATTGGTGACTGTAATTTCAGGGGTTATATTAAGGGTCTGACTGTTAAGATTGCGTAAAGCTGCTGATTCAGATTTATCGGAAGAGCATACTTGCTTAGCTGGTGCTGATTTTTGTGTTTACAGTATTAAAGACTTCTACGATTGACCCACTCACATCGGATAATGTCAGAGCGATGGTTGCGGCGATTAGGCTAATGATTAGACCGTATTCTATTGCGGTCGTACCCTTATTATCTTTTAAGATGGATTTTATATGTTTCATCATGTGTGCTTTATCCAATATTATTGATATTAAGGTTTGAGAAAAAAGGCTCTGGTCACGTTTATCGCAAACAGAGCCTTTTAAAATACTGGTTTGTAATCGTAACAATCTTTGTGAATTGATGGATTACCACGGTACTTAACATATCAATTTGATGGTGAAGTCCCGCCAAGTTTAGTGCTTAGCCTAGGCTAGTGTTCACTGAACTAAACTTTGCGTCTAGTCCGCTACCCAGTGCGGTCATACCACTGATCGCAGCAACAGCAACAAGTGCAGCGATTAGACCGTATTCGATAGCTGTAGCACCCTTTTCAGACTTACGTAGTTTTGCAAATAATTTAGTCATAGTTCTTACTCCATTTATGTCTATAGTTTGCGCTATTAAATAAATAATATCTTGTTTGCAGGAATCAGTATGGAGAAATAGTATGAATAAAAGGTTAACGAAAATATTTTTTTATCATTATATAACAATGACTTACATGGATATTTTGAATTAAATTTAATTAAAAATTTATCTATCTATCTTGGGGTGCAATCACGAGTGTAGATAACAAACCTTATCCTGAGCAGGCGTATATTTGGAAATTTGACTGTTAAATAAAGAAGTTAGTTTAAATCGGATAAGTCGAAATGGTAAATACAATGTGTGAAACGCGCCCGTTTGCGGACATGGTGGAAAGTTTCCCGCCAATCAATTTCGCTATATCCTGTGCAACCGATAATCCAAATCCGGAGGCAATTTTAGTCTCAAATTTTTTTGTTTTATCACGATCATTATCTGATTTTTCGTTCAAATCATACGTTTTTTGGAAGAGTTCGTCTGCTTTTTCCTCTTCTATAATCTGATTGAGAATGGGAATTTCGATCCTGACCTGAGCATTGCTATTGACCAGAACAGATAATTGCAGATCATCACCAACGTCGGCATGTTTCGTCGCAAAGGTGATTATTTTAATCAGACACAGGATAATGCAATGTTTATCATTATACAAAATAACGTCAATATTATCATCTATTCCTGAAACGTTGATTTCTTTGCTTTCAAGGATAGGTGCCACAGCATCCATGGCGTCCTGAATAACGGATTTTAATGAAAAGGATTCCGGCGATGGCTCTATTAGCCCCGCTTCCATTTTTGCTGAATCAAGAATATTATTCACAGCTTCCTTAAGATGGTTGGCTGCATTAATAATATTCTTGGTGTTTTTTCTGTACTTTTCGCTTACCGGTCCCCACATTTCATTATCGATCATTTGTGAAAACCCAATGATGGCATTTAGAGGCGTTCTGAATTCATGCGATAAATTGTGTAATAGTTCGGAAGCGACCTTGTCCTGCTCATCTTCGATATTTTTATGGGGCACTTCCTTGCCATCTGACCCCTCAACTAGGCTTCCGGAAAATTGTGGTCGGTGATTTTCAATATTTTCCTGGTCTTTGTCTGCCTCAATGGGTGATGTGAGGATAAGTTCCTTTTCTTCATGTTCATGGGGCGCGTCGTTTTGTGCCTCAATTTCGGGAACTAGTTCTGAATGGCCGTTTTCAATCGCGCCCTCATTTAAATGTGCCCCCCCTCTAAAGCCTGTGAAGCGGCCACTTTCAATATCGAAAGTGGCAATCGCGCTGAGCGAATAGGCTTGAAATACATTGGGGGAAATCTCGAAAAGAAATTCCTCGTCCCGAAACGGTTGTCTTTTTTCAAATAATGCTATGAAGTCATTGGGGTCAGCCTCACTTGCGCCTCTGCGCCGCCAAAGGCACAGGAAGTCTTCGCCGATTAATGTATCCAGAGACTGCAGGAATACGGCTTCCGCATTTTCAGAGAGATATTTTATGTTTCCATACCGATCAATTTCCCAAAACCATTCATCAGCGACCGTTGTAGGTCCCCCCTGCGGTGCTTCATGGTCCAATATAAGTTCTTCATCCTCATCCGCATTCTGATCGTTTGCGCTTTCAAGCTCAATCGGGCCCAGCTTTCCTTCTGGCCTGTCTTTTTTCTCGGCAGGGCCAGCAACATCTTTTTTTTCGCCGTCTTCCTCGGTTTTTTCTTCAGCGGGGGATTCTGTTTCATCAGTATCTGGTTTTTCTTCAAGTTTGGTAATTCTTGAAATCAGACTGACTTTATCAGCTACCAGCGGAGGAGAAGAGCTTTCGACTATCTTTTTCTCTTCCTCAGGGGCGGGTACATCGGTCCTTGTCGACGTGCTTCTGTCTTTCTTGGCGCGGAGCACCTGCAGAATATTTGCTGTAGCATCCTCGTTTAACACTGTGGAATTTTGTTCTGCTTCTTCAAGATCTTGCAAACTTATTTTTTTGCTTTCAACCTGTTGCGCTACTTCTGCGACTTCTTCTTTCGCGCGGTGAGATTGCTCCCTTGCTTTATTCAATTCTCGTCTCAGCAATGGAGATAAGCCAAATCGGCGGCTAATATGTTTGCGGTGATCATCGGAGGCGTATTTAATGAGGTATAATAACTGTTCATCTTCAATTGCCGCTTCTTCGAGCAATTTTCCGGAGACTTCGGCCACATCCTCGCTTATCAGTTTCACAAGAACTTCGGGAGGATTATCCATAGATAGCAAAATTTCGCTTAATTCCTTGCGAATACTGATGTCTACATCGGCAATAAGTTCATTAATGATTTCGATAAGCATGTGAATCTGGTTATCAGATTCCATCGGTCGTTCCTGAAGGAACAAATCACAGATATGGGAAAATAGCAGCGTTCGGCTTTCAACGGAATTATCTTCCGCTAGCGCTAATAAATTTCTTATTCTATCATCAAATTGTGCTTTATTTTGCACCATTTGCCCAACGCCCCTATAAATACTCTACTTAACGAACTGCTTTACTTTGTATGAATGAATAGTTTTGTTAAGATGTGTATGGTTCCTTATGAACTGTTTTTACCTTCTCCAAGGTCAATATAGCCCTTTCTGATGGGCATATCCAGTGAAAGCTATGGTTAACGGAATAAAAAAGGGTATTTTTTAACGTCTGGCAATTTTTTCTAATAATATTATATAAATAAGAAGACTAATATTATATTATTTCATATATGCGAAATATTTTTGATAAAAATTGCGTATATCAAACAATTCGGCAAATAAGTTTAAATCCATTTGAGAAATAATGAATGCATCAAATCAAGCTAGATAAGATTGATCTTAAGATACTGCAAGCCCTGCAGGAAGAAGGCAGGATTACAAATGTTGATCTGGCGGACCGTGTTGGAATAACTGCCCCCCCATGTCTAAGGCGCGTAAGAGCATTGGAAGAAGCGGGATTTATAAAAGGATATCATGCCGACCTTAACGCCAGTAAGCTTGGATATGATCTGGTTGTTTTTGCTATGGTTGGACTTCACAGTCAGGCTGAAGCGGACCTTAAAGCGTTTGAAGCGTTGGTGGGAGGCTGGCCTATGGTTAGGGAGGCTTATATGCTAAATGGTGAGATTGATTTTATATTGAAAATTGTCGCGCGAGACCTTAATCATTTTCAAAAATTTCTTACCACGCACCTGACGCCGGCGCCAAACGTGGCAAATGTCAAAACGTCTCTCAGCATCAGGTGTGGTAAGGTCAGGCCGGGCATTCCGTTCACGCCCGACGATGTTGTCGTTGATTGAAAGGCAGACCTAATTGGCTGCGGCCAATTATTAAATAAAGTCTATTTTTACGATTTCATAGTAGGTATCGCCACCCGGGGTTTTGACTTCAACCTCATCACCGAGACTTCTGCCGATGAGAGCATGTCCGATGGGTGAGCTGTAAGAAATTTTCCCAGCGCCTACATCCACTTCGTCGATGCCGACAATCTGGTAGGTTGACTGTTTATCGTCCTCATCAGCAATTGTCACCGTCGATGCAAACACAACTTTATTTCCCGATAAATCCTTCGGATCTATTACTTCCGCGCGGCTAAGGCTGTCTTCTATTTGTTGAATACGACCTTCAATCATACCCTGCTGTTCTTTTGCAGCATGATATTCGGCATTTTCGGAAAGATCGCCGTGTGCACGGGCTTCTTCAATTGCCTTAATAACCGCAGGTCTTTCAACATGCTTAAGGTTTTTTAATTCTACTTCTAGCCTGTTGTGACCTTCAATGGTCATGGGAACTTTATCTACCATTTCAAAATTCTCTATTTCAAAAGTATTATTTCAAAAAATATTGGCACATTTGACAAGTTTACACAAATGCTGACTTAATTTTTCGAGCGTTTTTGTTTAAATTTTCAATCAATTACACATAAGACTGAAGGGGTTTAACTTCAAGTGTCGAAGATTTCAAGACTTTTATTGCTTCCATGGCAGAAATTGCCCCACGTGAAGTTGTATAATAAGGAATATTACCGATGAGTGCCGTTCTTCTGAGCTCATAGCTGTCCTTTATGGATTGTGCGCCTTCGGTGGTATTGAAAATCAAATCAATCTCATCATTCTTAATGGCATCAACGATATGAGGACGTCCTTCAAGAACCTTATTAATTCTTGTCACTTCAATACCATTTTCCTGAAGGTATTTTGCGGTACCGCCCGTTGCGATAACCGTATACCCCATTCCAATAAGCTCTCGTGCCGGGGTGATCATCTTCGGCTTGTCTTTATTTTTTACCGATATGAAAACATTCCCCTTAAGCGGCAGATGCGTATTGGCGGCTATTTGTGATTTGAGAAATGCTCTCGCGAAGGTATCGTCAAGACCGATTACCTCGCCCGTTGAACGCATTTCAGGACCCAGCAGGATATCAGCTCCCGGGAACCGGTTAAAGGGGAGCACCGCTTCTTTCACGGCGACGTGCTTGGTCCGATAGCTTGGGATATGAAAATCCTTTAGTTTCTCACCAGCCATCAATCGGGCGGCTATCTTTGCCACAGGGGCCCCTATGGCTTTGGCCACAAAAGGTACGGTTCGGCTGGCGCGCGGGTTAACTTCAATCAGATAGACGACATCATCTTTAACAGCAAACTGAACATTCATGAGTCCTTTAACATTCAGAGCAAGGGCCAATTTTTTTGTTTGTTGTTCCAGATCTTCAATAACATTGTCTTTAAGTGAATAGGGAGGCAGCGAGCAGGCACTATCACCGGAATGCACGCCTGCTTCTTCAATATGTTGCATTATGGCGGCAACATGAACCTGTTCACCATCACAAAGGGCGTCGACATCGATTTCTGTTGCGCCACCAAGATAACGATCAATAAGAACCGGGCTGTCCCATGAAACACTCACCGCTTCCTTCATATAGCGTATCAGTGAAACTGTATCATAGACAATTTCCATGGCGCGACCGCCAAGCACATATGATGGTCTGATAAGAATAGGGTATCCAATTTCCTCAGCGATCTTTACGGCTTGCTCAGTAGTTGTTGCAAGGCCATTTTCAGGTTGCCGAAGGCCCAGCTGATCAATTAGTTCTTTAAAACGTTCACGATCTTCCGCAAGGTCAATAGAATCCGGAGAGGTTCCCAAGATCGGAATGTTGGCGGCTTCAAGGGCGTGTGAAAGCTTCAGCGGTGTTTGCCCGCCAAACTGGACAATAACGCCGACGACTTCACCATTTTCCTGCTCTTTTCTGATCAGATCAATGACATTTTCAGCGGTAAGAGGCTCGAAATAAAGTCTGTCCGAAGTATCATAATCGGTCGAAACTGTTTCCGGGTTACAATTGACCATGATGGTTTCGTAATGTTGTTCGCTTAATGCAAAAGCCGCGTGGCAGCAGCAATAATCGAATTCAATGCCTTGGCCGATTCTGTTTGGCCCACCGCCAAGAATTACTACTTTTTTTGCATTGGTCGGGTTTGCTTCACATTCCGCGGCGGCAGATGCATCACGCTCGTATGTCGAATATAAATAAGGCGTTTGAGAAGCGAACTCTGCCGCACATGTGTCAATGCGCTTAAAGGCTGGGCGAATATCAAGATTAAGCCGTCTTTCAGTAACTTCCCTTTCTGATAATCCAGAAAGTTCAGCGAGGCGTTGGTCAGAAAACCCGAGCGATTTAAGCTGTAAAAAGTCATTTTTATTTTCAGGCAGACCATTTTCGCGAACTATATTTTCCGCGTCGGTGATTAGCCGGATCTGATCAATAAACCAGGGATCATATTTGGCGATGGAGTGAATTTCTTCAGTGGTCATGCCTAGGCGAAGTGCCTGGGCTAGAATAAGGATGCGGTCGGCGGTCGGTACTGCAAGAGCTGCTTTTACTGCGTTTATATCACCAATTTCGGGATCATATCCCGGAACAGCAATTTCGTTTAACCCGGTTAGGTCGGTCTCCATTGATCTAAGCGCTTTCTGCAAACTTTCCGGGAAACTGCGGCCAATGGACATTGCTTCACCAACTGATTTCATTGCAGTGGTCAGGGTTGGTGCAGAATCCGGAAACTTTTCAAATGTAAAGCGCGGAATTTTGGTAACCACATAATCAATTGTCGGTTCAAAAGATGTTGGAGTGACGCCCGTAATTTCATTTTGAAGTTCGTCAAGCGTGTATCCTACCGCGAGTTTAGCAGCTACCTTGGCGATTGGAAAGCCGGTTGCTTTTGATGCGAGCGCAGACGAGCGACTGACCCTTGGGTTCATTTCAATGATAATCAATTCGCCATTTTCGGGATTTACCGCGAATTGAACGTTTGAGCCGCCAGTTTCGACTCCAATCTCTCGTAACACGGCAATCGATGCGTTCCGCATGATTTGAAATTCTTTGTCAGTAAGTGTAAGCGCGGGGGCAACGGTGATGCTGTCGCCGGTATGGATGCCCATAGGATCAAAATTTTCAATAGAACATATTATGATGCAGTTATCCGCTTTGTCGCGGACGACTTCCATTTCATACTCTTTCCAGCCAAGCACAGATTGTTCGACGAGCACTTCAGTGTTTGGGGATGCGTCAAGGCCGCCCTTTACAATATCGATATATTCTTCTTTGTTGTAAGCAACGCCGCCGCCCGTTCCGCCCATGGTAAAGCTTGGGCGAATAATACTTGGTAGCTTGATATAATCCAGCGCCTTTAACGCTTCGTCCAGTGAATTCACTACTCGACTTCTGGGCGTGTTGATATTCAAACGCGCCATTGCATCTTTAAATAACTGCCTGTCTTCGGCCATATTAATGGCGTCAACTTTGGCACCGATCAACTCCACATTATACTTGTCAAGTACACCCAGACGGTTAAGCTCAAGCGCGGTATTAAGGCCGGTCTGTCCGCCCATGGTAGGCAGGATGGCGTCGGGCCTTTCCTTTATGATGATTTTTTCAACCATTTCCGCCGTAATCGGCTCGACATATGTTGCATCAGCCAGATCAGGGTCAGTCATTATTGTCGCAGGGTTACTGTTTACAAGGATTACCCGGTAACCTTCCTCACGCAGTGCCTTACACGCCTGTGTTCCTGAATAGTCAAATTCGCATGCTTGCCCGATGATGATGGGGCCCGCACCAATAATGAGTATTGAATTAATGTCTGTACGTTTAGGCATGTTTTAATATCATTTCCATAAATCGGTCAAAAAGATAGTGACTGTCTTGTGGTCCGGGGCTTGCTTCCGGGTGGTGCTGAACGGAAAATGCCGGCTTATCTATAATTTCAATTCCGCAGCAGGTCTGGTCAAAAAGCGATATGTGACTTAAACGGACACCGTCAGGCAGGGTATCCTTATCAACCATAAAGCCATGATTCATTGAGGTGATCTCCACTTTATCGGTATTAAAGTCCATCACAGGGTGGTTTGCCCCTCGGTGTCCCTGATGCATTTTTGCAGTTTGTGCGCCGACGGCAAGCGCGAGTATCTGGTGGCCCAGACATATACCGAAAATAGGAATTTCTGTTTTAAGAAGCGTCTGAATGACAGGAATTGCATATTCGCCTGTCGCAGCTGGGTCCCCCGGACCGTTTGAAAGAAATATTCCGTCAGGTTTATGAGACAGGATTTCTTCGGCCGTTGCATTTGCCGGGACCACTGTTACTCGGGCACCGGTGGAAGCCAGGCACCTCAGGATATTTCGTTTTATGCCGTAATCGATCGCGACCACATGAACTTTAGGCTCTTTCAGTTTTTGATAACCCTTTTTAAGTGACCAGAGGGTTTCGTCCCACTTATATGACTGTGTGCAGCTCACTTCGATGGCAAGGTCCATCCCTTTCAAACCTGGCCAGTCTTTCGCCTGCTCAATCAGTGTAGGTATGTCAAATTCTCCAAGGGGACTAAAACAAATGACTCCGTTTGGCGCACCATTTTCCCTGATATATCTAGTCAGTTTTCTTGTATCAATCCCTGAGATGCCTGTTAAATTTTGCCCTATGCACCAGTCATTCAGGTGCTGCGCGGAACGAAAATTAGAGGGCTCAGTGATGTTTTGGCGAATGATCAGACCTCTGGCCGCGGATTGCGTCGCTTCCTCA
>JAUIDN010000014.1 GCA_030428615.1 Alphaproteobacteria bacterium
GGAATTTTACCACCACATGAGCGGGCGGGTTATCTCTCCCTGTTTCCCGTCCGCTCAACTTTTTAATCAATATTGGAGTAAATGAGATGGATAACCCGAGAAATTACGATGTAAGCGAAAAGGTGGATGATATTGAACGACAGTACCCTGAAGACCTTGAAAAGCGAAATATTGTTCCTGATTTAATGCAGTCAGTTATCATTTTTGCCAGTTTTTTCAGTATGGCTGTTTCACTTATGCTTTTTGCACAGTTTCTGTGAGCCTGTGATGGCGGACATGTATATGCGAAATAGCCGTGACTGGCGCGATGCGACATTGATGCTCAGTTTCGAAGAAAAGGGATATTTCGACGAGCTTTTAAACCTTATCTACATCTATGATGACCATTTGCCGGATAATGACGATCTTATCTGCCGGGCGATGCCAGTTTATAAGAGGATGCACTTAAGGCTGAGGCAAAGACTTATTGACGTTGGTTTGATTGAGGTTCGAGACAGGTTTTATTTCAATAAAAAGGCAAGTTCGAAAATAGCAAAAATCAATGAAATTTCTGAAGCAAACCGACTAAAAGCGCAAAGCCGCTGGGCCAAGTCATTAAAGAAAAAGAATAACTCATCTGCTGTGGTAAAGCACCGGACGATGCAACCACCTATTGCGGTAAAAGCGGCAGTGATGCTGAATCAGAAAAGTGAAGGCGACAGTGATGCTTTAAATAGCAAAACGAAAATTCCAAAAAAGAAAGATTGAAGAATGATAGAGATCAAAGACGAGAAACGGCAAAATGTACCATCGATGAAGTCCTTGACCCCGACGGAACGATCCCTGATGACTATTGGCAATTTGCTGAAGAAATGGGGTTATCAGCCCCGCAAAGGCATTTCGAGGATTGGGCCGGTTGGTGGCTTGGTGAAAATGGGTGTAAAGCCGGCGCGCGAGGGTGGTTTCAAACCTGGAAAGCACGGGTGCGTAAGAATCTCGACCGGCAAATGGTTGGAAATGCCGATAACCAAAAACGAAGCGGGAGTCGCGTTACCGCCACCACTGAAGGGGCGCGACTGGCACTTGATCGACGACGAAATCGACAGCAAAAATTATCATAATCCGAGGAAAATATTCTTCAAACCGGAAGATGAAGAATATTGGTTTCAGGTACTGATACAGGGACAGGCGTCGTTAGAATGTAGCCCGTTCGAGCACACACTTACGCGGTTAACACGCCTCAAGCTGCAAAAACCGACTCAGACGATGGACCCGCAGGCCACAAGCGTATTTCTTGAGGACATATGTGATCCTCTTGAGCAACGGGAATATTCGTATCCGGCAATTGATGAGGGAATAACGCGGCTCATTGAGCTCGAAGATGACAAGTTTTTTCCAACGATCAAAGTGTTGATCAAATATATCCATCCCGTTCATTGGCAATTAAAACGGCGCATTTCCAAGCTTGAAGAGATACTAAAGAGAAATCATAGGGAAATTATACAACCTGTTAATATAAAGGAATAGATATGGCAGTCACATTATCAAAAAATAAACGCAAAACGATAATGGCATTACTTGAAAACGGTGCCAACAATGGCCGTATTGCGCTCAAATTTCCCGGCATCCAAAAAAAACAGATTAATGAGATAAGAGCGGAAATGAACAAAGGCACAGAAGAGACAAAAAGAAAACTGAAAAGAGATCCGCTGCTTTGCATTTATCGAAGTGGGGATATTGAAATTCATGAACTTTATGCGGCCGAATATATTCGATATGCCTTTAGTTTAATAACGTCAGACGTAAGCATTAGAGTGATGAATTTTGACGGTTTTATTGATGTTTTCGGCAGCAGACCGACAGAAGATGAAAGCGCGCTTAAGGCACGAATACAGAAGCAGTACGCCGTGTGGTTTGACGAGTGTACAAAAAAGCGTATCAAAGTGGGGCCAATCATTCATTTGCTGACTGAGCCGGTAACGTTACGGGAGACCGATGCTTATTATGGATACCGGCATGGCCGCACCCGTGGATATGTGGTTGACGGGTTGAAGTTATATGTCGAAATGTTCAAACCGCGTAAGGGACTGAGGTAATTTTTGAATATTTTTCATTTTTCTATTGCATAGTTTTTAAGAATCATTATTAATAAATATATTGAGAATGATTCTTAACAAGGAAACCTTAAATGCAAAACAATGATCAATATCGGGACCATTTCTTACTTTGGATTGGTGTTTTTATGTTGATTGGCTAAGGTATTACACCATCATTTTCGATGTTTAATATTTTAACGACCTGGCTGTTATTCAGCCATTAAATTGCAGAAGACCGACGCTCCCGTTCCCTCCACATTCCTCGCTGTCGGTTTTCTGCTTTTTTTTGAGACTTTTATTAAAATTATGTGATAATGGTAGTACACTAGTGCGGGATAGGGCGTATGGCGGAGTTTGGTAGTATAGAAAATATATTGTGGTTTTGGGCGGTGCTTTTTATTACGGTGCCGCCTGTTTTAAGATTCAGAGAAAATTTTCTTGTCCCTCTGCTCTCGACGTTGCTTGTTTTCGGGTTTTATACTCAGAGCTATTGGATGCCGGATTTCTATTCCGCACGTGATTGGCCGCAGATATTGGGTGTGTGTACCCTGATCCTTGCCTTTTATTATGTGTGTGGATTTCTTGTTCATTATTTCATCTTCCGGACAAAATCAGAAAACCTGAGAAGCTTTGGAGCACTTATGCCGCTTCTGACAGCGTGGATATGCGGAAAGACATACGTCATTACCGATAAATTTATTGCCGAAATAAGGCGGTTTCGCATGTTTGAAGTGACATGGACAGATGTTAGGGTTGATATCGAGGCGGACGGGACACTTGTTCTTAGCGATGGTAAGGAATATGAACCGGAAATATTAAGTGAAGTCAGCATCAAAAAAAACAGTCCTGATTACAGTATCGTCAGACATAAGCTGGAAAGCAAGGATCTGATGTAAATGGCAATTTACCTCGCATTTGTTATTTTTATTGTACCATTTGGGCTTGCACTTTATCTCTGGCGGGATAGGGAGCCCAAAAGAAGTATTTATTTCATGTGTCTCAGTGTATCGGCGCTTTCGCTTATTATCCTCGTTACGGGGGGCGACGTCTTTGCCGTCATCATGCCACTTGGATTATTTCTTGCGAGTACTAGTTTTTTTGCCGGTGTGTTTTTATCAGGATTGCTCCGAAATGTTCGAGACAAAAATTAACTTCGGGTCATAATTTTATTATTCCAGATTTTCTTTCATAAATTTATCCATGCGTTCTTTGGCAGCTGCAATTTGCTTGGTATCGAGTGTGCTTTCCAGAAAGGACTTATTCTGGCTTAAGCGTTCGTATGAAGGTTCGCTCAGTTCGCCTCCCTGAACGGTCGATGTAATTTCAGTGGCAAGTTTTATCCACATTAATGCAGTGATTGGGTCCTGTTCCATACCATTGCCGGTGTAGGCATATTCGGCGAGATAGGCAGCGGCTTCTGCCTTACCTTCTATAAAAGATTTTCTAAAATAGTCGGCCGCGATGTTGTAATCCTGCTTTATTCCCTCCGCACCCTGATGATGGATAATACCAAGTGAAAACAGAGCTTCATAATTATTGTTTTCTGCGGATTTTTTTAACCAGCTTATGGCAGTTTCCGTGTCAACCGGCATACCATGACCTTCAGCATACATGGTGGCGAGGTTATTTTGAGCGCGGTCGTGGTTTTGTTCCGCGGCTTTAAGGTACCATTCACGGGCCTGTACAAGGTTCAAATTTGCACCAATTCCGTAATGATAGGACATACCTACTTCAAACTGTGCTTCCGCTTCGCCGGCTTCGGCCGCCTTCATATACCATTCAAAGGCTTTTTTTGGGTCACGCCGTAAATTACCCATACCGGCTTTATATGCATACCCCAGATTACGCATGGCGACAGGATCTCCAAGTTCCGCCGCTTTGAGCATCCATTCATTTGATTTTTCAAAATTTCTGGTAACATGATTGCCTTCGGCATAATAAATGCCAAGCATCACCATGGCTTGGGTATTGTTTTGTTTGCTTTCGGCAAGAAATTCATCATATGCCGTTTTGAAATCCCCGGCTTCGTGTGCGGCGCGAGCCTTATTCATGTCGGCGAGGGCAGGATTGGCCAGCGCCATTGTAATGATAAATATTAATTTTCTGATCATGACGAATACTCGATTATCTAACCTGGAAAAATGGTCCCACATGATTGTGGCAATTTTCGGATATTCATTATTGGTGGTTCCAATCATCCGGATCATCATTATTGTTGGGGGAAAGGCCGATAATGTCGCCCTCTGTTGTGATACCAAGACCCAGAACCGTTCGGTTCGCATAGTTAAAATAGGCAGTGACCTGATTAATTTCAAGAATTTCACCGTCTGTGATACCCTGCTTATGCATCTTATCGATCATATGGTGGGTCAATTCGGATGGAGAGAGTGTGAGATAACGCGCATATTTAAGCATCAGGGCGTGTTTATCGTCGAATGTGTCCTGAGGTCGTTGAATTTCAAGAGCAGCACGGATTTCAAGAGCGCGTTCTTCATCGCCGATAAGGCGCGCCATGCCAGCATAGTGGTGTTCAACGCAGTAAGCGCATTTATTCAGAATGCTGACATAAACCCCGATACATTCCAGGAACGCTTTCGGGATTTCGTTGCTGCTATGATGGAGAACGCGTTTATAAATAGCCATATGCGCTTCCATAGTGTGCGGACGAAGGGAATGAGCCATCATGATGTTGTCGACATTATTATCGGGACCTTTGACGCGATCATAAAGCTTCTTAAGCTTTCCCGCTGCTTCCTTATAAGGTATCGTTTTAATCCATGTCATAATAAATCCATCCCCTCAATAACTATAGGAAAGCCTACAACATCCTGATTATACATGCAAATTAGATAATTCTGTTGTCAGGCCTCGTAATCACGTAGAAAATTGAGCAGACGCCGGGTGTTGGAACAGTCTGTAACGTTCCCGTGCCATACGGCGTATAAATTGAGTGGTTCCACTTTCCAATCGGGAAGGACACGGATCAAGCGCCCGTCGGCGAGTTCGTCTTCGATTAGCCAACGTGCAGCTGTTATAAGGCCAACACCATATTTAGCTAGATTTACCATTGCTTCAGCGGAGTTTGCAGAAATATTGCCGGTTAAGTCGAGTTCAAATTTTTTTCCGTCCTTATATAGGGTGCGGGACCCGGGAAGCATATCATGTTTAATCCAGTTCCAATCCTTAAGTTCTTCAGGACATGTGGGGGCAGGATGCCTGGCATAATAGTCGGGCGAGCACACAAGAGTGCGCTTTTTTACGGCAATTTTACGAACGTTTAGGCTGCTGTCCGGCAAATTTCCCATACGAAAGGCGATATCAATCCCTTCGGCGATCAAATCCTTGGGTTCATCGGAATAAAGGCAATGAAGATCGATACCAGGATTTGCAATGGAAAATTCCGCGAGCTGCCTGGTGATAATGTCGCTGGTCACGGATAATGGTAAGGTGATGGTGAGTTTTCCCGTTGCATGGTCATGACCGGATACGGTGCGAATACCAAGTTCCGCCTGATCAAGCATTTGGGTTGCATGTTTGTAAAGGGTTTCGCCCTCAGCGGTCATGGAGAGTTTTCTTGTGGATCTGTAGATCAGTGCGCATCCAAGACGGTCTTCGAGCTTGGTAATCTGATAACTCACCACAGATGGGGAGAGGTTAAGTGCATTGGCTGCCGCACGAAATGAACCACGTTTTATGGTTTCTGCGAAAATCGCCATTGCCTTCAGATCATCAATCATTGGTTTTCCATTCATAAAAAATATAGAATAATGAAATTGAATTATACAAACTAGTCAAGTGGAAAATACGGTGATAAGCTCACACAACGATTTAATTCAGGGTGCGAGGTCCCGATCAATGTCAATTTTGATTGCAATGTTCATTTATGCCTTTTCAATGGCAATCACACCGGGGCCGAATAATATTATCGCGCTTTCCACCGGGGTAAATTACGGTTTTAGACGTGCACTGCCATTCACATTTGGTGTCGTGCTCGGATTTAACATGCTTCTTTTAATCATCGGATACGGGATTGGGATGGTTGCGGCGAGTAGTGCAGTATTTCTAGAGATTCTTGGTTATGCGGGCATCGCGTTTATGGTTTATATGGCCTATAAAATTGCTACGGCACCAACCACAATAAACACGGATGACCATCGGGAAGCCGGGTTTTTACACGGCGTACTTTTTCAGTGGATTAATCCAAAAGCATGGACGGCATGTTTGGGCGGGATTGGTGCATTTAACCTGGCCAACAACTTGGGCGGGTTGTTTTCCTATATCGGAATTTCAGCATTTGTTGTTCTTTTCAGTGTCAACATGTGGGCCTATGCCGGATCTAAGATAACGAGATTTCTGGAAAATGAACAAAATCATAGGGTCTTTAATTACGCCATGGGGGCGGCATTATTCGGGGTTGCGGTTTATGTTCTGTTTATGGATTAAGCGATGATTGCTTTTATCGTTGCAACTATAATTTACGCATTTTCTATGTCGATCACACCGGGACCGACTAATATTATCATGATGACAACCGGGGTTAATCACGGCTTTAAAAGCACCGTGCCGTTTGCTACCGGCGCAGCATTCGGATTTACGGCGTTGGTGGTGATTGTGTCCCTTGGTTTTGGAGCTACCATGACAGAAAATAAAAAGGTCATGGAAATGCTTGGTTATTTTGGGGCTGTTTTGATCAGCTATATGGGTTACAAGATCGCATTTTCCACTGGAAAGATTGAAAGTGAAGAAAAAGCGCAGCCCAGTTTTGTGCAGGGGGCAGCGCTTCAGTGGGTTAATCCGAAATCCTGGATTGCCTGCCTGGCGGGTGTTGGTGCATTTAACCTTGCGGCATCCGGGGAAAGGCTCGCACTTTACATGGCAGTTTATACTGTTGTCGGTTATCTTTGCGTTTTGACATGGGGGTACGCGGGTTCGCGTATTAGTCAGTTTTTAAGAGAGGAGAAAAACCTGCGTGTTTTTAATTATGTGATGGGCGGAAGTCTTGTTATTGTTGCGGTCTATTTAGCGTTTATGGATCAGACAATATGAAGATAATCAGGGCGGCGATGCTCGGTCTTGGGAGTGTTCATCAAAATCTGCTTTGGATATTGATGGATAAAAAAGAAAAACTCAAAAGGGACTATGGTATTGAAATCTCCATTATTGCCATTGCGGACAGCAGCGGCATAGCGGTTAATCAGAATGGTTTCGATCCGCGTGGGGTTATCGCCCTTAAGACGGGCGAAGGACATGTCAGAGAGTTTTCCACTTTTCGGGGAGATGATACGGCCGAGACGATTGAAAGTCTTTCGCTAGATTTAATATTTGAAGCAACGCCCGTTGATATCGAAACAGGTGGTATAGCACTTGAAATCTGCCGCGCAGCACTTTTAAGAAGTGTTTCAGTGGTACTAGCGAATAAAGGCCCTGTTGTGAAAGAGGGAAATGAACTGAGGCGTCTGGCAGAAAAAAATAAATGTGGCTTTGAATATTCGGCGACTGTTTGCGGGGGACTTCCGATCCTGAATATAGGACGGCGGGATATGATTGCCGGGGAAATAAAAGAACTGACCGGCGTTTTCAATGGAACAAGCAATTTCGTCATTAATGCGATGAAGAACGGTGTAAATTTTGATGATGCTGTAAAAGAAGCACAAATGATCGGCGCCGCGGAAGCGGACCCAAGTCTGGATATCGGTGGGTGGGATACGGCATTTAAGCTATTAATCATCGCCAACACAATGTTGGGCGCTGATTTGACCCTTTCGGATATTTCGGTGGAAGGAATTGATGGTGTTAGCGCGGATATGATCCTGGCGGAAGAAAAGGCAGGAAATACCATTAAGCTTATCGCAGCGGCGAGGGACGGCAAATATACTGTGAAGCCAACGGTAGTGTCGAAGAATAGTTTTCTCGGTAGCATAGAAGGCTGGGAAATGGGCGTAGAAATTCATTCGGATATTTACGGGATTTCCTATCATAAACTATTTGAGAAAGAACCAATCCCCACCGCAGCATCAATGCTGCGGGATGCGGTCAATATATTCGCCGGAAAATAACGTAATCCTGTAAAAGTTTTATTGATCGTTTACTTTGCTTTTATACTTTTCTAGTATTTAGAACGTCTTGCCTTTAAGGAGAGAACGAAGTGCTTAATGGAAGTTATCGGGGGGCAAACAGGGATAAGGCGTCGGTCTATCAAATTTTCAGCCTTTGTGAATTGTTGTGGACTGACGAAGCGTTACATCCGGCTTTCAATCGTGTTGGTGTTGATGGTTATTTTGATATGGATGAATATCTACGCGTCCATAATATGATTACAGAGTTCTGGCAGGCAACAGGGGGCGATATTTACCTAGGTGATCTGTTTCTGGCGGAAGCTATTGTGCGAAAAGTAGCTGATGATGAGTTTCCGGAAATTGATTGTCCGCAGAGCAGAGAATTTATTCAGAAACATAGACCGCTTAGGCATGAGGATGGAAGTCTTATGCATCCAATGCCGGCGACCGTTGAGGAAATACTGGACCTTATTATGGATCTTAGAAGTATGATCGGCGTTAAGGAGCTTTGTGATCAGGCAGAAAAGGCGTACTTGGAAGGGGACCGGGAGAAAATAGAAGAAGTAGTCGCAAAGGAAAATTACCTCGCTGAACGATATCGTCGTAAAAAAGGGTATATGGAAAAAATGGGCTATAGTGAAGCGTTTAACGTGCTTCGTGATCTTCTTTGCGGGGAATACAAACAGGATTTGGATAGTGACCGCCTAAAGGCACGCATCGAACAGGGTTTGCAGTTCTGGAATTATTAAGAACGCAGTCACGAAATTGTGAATTCTCTTTCTCATAAGAGTGCTTAATATAAATTATGGTGACTACCACTCGCCTCTTAAAGATAGTGTTTGATGGTGGTGATAATTTGCGCTTGAAAAACAATCTTATTATCTGCAACGCGGAATGTTAAAATTTTCTACTCGCGATTAAATATATTTAAGTAAACCTTCACTAGAGGCTATTATTCGGAAAGATCATGGTTCGCCACATGTGGGCGGACGGACTTCCATCGTAACCGAGACCTTCTTCAGGGTCATGCCAGTTGCGGGCGATGATGTCATGAAAATCTTCCAGTTTGACTTCGACATTGGGATCAAACGAATAGACATCATTTATACAAATCTGTCGTGCGGTCATATACCATTTGTGATTGCGGGCGTATTCCGCATCCTTCAGAATATAGGGTTCCGGTTTGTAATCTTCGCCGAAATATCGGATGTACGCTTCCGGATACGGGTAACCGACATCCAAATCAGGCATAAACCGTAACGATTGATGATATTTGATAGCCCAGGAGATTTCTTCTTCGACGTAGGGAGCGACGAGCTGGGCACCGTAGTACCCGTGATCACCATTGATGTAGGCAGTGACACTAATATCATGGAGCAGGCAGGCGAGCACCATTTTTTCCGGAAGGCCATTTAACTTGGCAAGCCGAGCAGATTGCAATAGGTGGCTGGAATGACCAATACGTTTATCAAAAAATTCAAGCAGGGTTGGTTTGTTCGACATTCGAGGCAAACGGGGGTCATGACCCATGTGGCGATACTGTCCAGCAATACGCGGTCCACGTTCCCAGCTGTTATCAGCGCCGTACGCTCTGCAGATCGGTGATTTTGACACGCGCCCCAATTTCGCTTCATCAAGTTCCTGTCCCATTGCCATTTCAAGGGCATCGGCTTTTTGATTAGCATCCATTGCTGCAAGCGCACCAGCGCCCCCCACGAATACTAGAAATTTTCGTCTGTCCATTGTCATTCTCCCTATATTTTGTGATTTAATGTAACCATAGAAAATGAATGGTTGTCAACGAGAGGGGCTTTACTGATGTTTTTAATGGACAATTCGCGGGCAAATGGCGGTTTATTCGGCTAATTCGAATCTTTATGAGTCGAATTGTCTTCATTGTTTCCACATTGGTTGTCTGCGGAAAACCAAGGATTATTTTATCTGATTATGCGAGTTTGGCTCATTCCTTAACCTATTTATTAATAAATATGGTTAAAATTTTATATAAAATTAACTAATTCTAAATCACTTGCAATTGGGCGCAGAAAATATAGGATATTAGGGGCAGGATGTAATGAGTATGAGTGATTTGGGCCGCTCAATAAAGTGTTTCAGGAGGAGTAATAATGATTGAGATTAAAAGGTTTCCGAGTGGGAAGTTTCTAGAATATATGGTGAGGGATATTCTAAACAGAAAGGCAGAGGACCTTGAGCCGGAGAATATGCTTGATGGCAAGCTCGGGTACATGTGGCTTATTTTTGGGACATGCTTGCGCAATCGCAACATTCAATGGTTCAGCAATCAGTACGAACGCAACAAAGTGGTAAAAACCACGTTAGACAAGGCGTCACAGCGTCGCTTCAACAAATTCATCAAGGGTAGAGATATTGAGGAACAAATAGAATTTTATCACCAATTACTTGATACTGAAGCTAAAAGGCGAGGTGGTGTTATTGTTGACGTGGAGAGGGCTCATTAAAATCGGCTTTTTTAATCCATTTTTTTGCCATTTTGCGTGCTAGTGCTATTTGATCTACGGCCATATACTGTTCCGTGAATTTTTTTTCTCTTTCAGCATTTTTTACACCATTTTCTGCGGAAATCGTATACCACATGAGCGCAATGATGTCGCTTTTGTTGACACCTTGTCCAGAGCGGTAGATATGGCCCAATTCAAACTGGGCGTCTAAATTACCGTTAATTGCAGCTGCGTTTATCTTTTTGAAATGAAGGTTGTCTGCATAATTTTGATATTTGGCAAGTAAATAACGATCATGTTCTTTTGCTCTCTCAAGAACATATTTCTGGGAGGCGACCGTCGATGCGGAGCCGACAATATCACTGTCAGCAGCGGCATTAGAGAATATAACAAAGCTAAATGGCACCGCACACAACCCGATGATTTTGTTTACTACATTTGTCATAGCCTCTCTCCTGAGATGGTTTGATTACAATCCTGCTACTATGTGTAGTATAAGAGCGATAATTTAAATTTTAGTTAAAACTTTAAATTACCGAATTGAGTGACTAATGTTCATACGTTGAAGGGCAATTCAAAGAGATTGTTTTTCGTTCAGTGCTCCGAATATATGTACAACCATAGATTTAATTTTAACCTTATATAACCGACAGACATTCTTGTGCCATATTTTCAACGCTATGCTATGAGAAATAGGACTAAGTTAGTTATTAGAAAGGCAATGTCATGAGAAGAATAATTTATTGTGTTATGCTGGTCATTTTATCAACGGGGTTAGCAAGTGCTGGAGAATATGCTAATAATCTTTCGCAGTGTCTGCTTGCCAATACCAGCCAGGCGGATAAAGCAGTGATGACAAAATGGGTGTTTTCTTCGCTCAGCAATCATCCAGCATTGAGCGAGATGGCAACGATTTCTTCATCGATGAGGACTAATGCAGATCATGATATGGCCCGATTGGTTGAGAAGTTTATGTATGAGAAATGTAGTGGCGAGCTTAAAAGCGCAGTAAAAAATGAAGGGCCGACAGCAATTCAAGCCAGTATCCGATCATATGTTGAAGCAACGGGGAGGGAAATATTACAACATCCGAGTATTGCGAGCAGTGTTGCCGGACTGGCGAGCCAGCTTGATGCCAAGAAGATGTTTGAAGCGCTGATGTCGCAATGATAAAAATGTGATCAAAGTGGAAGGCCTTCTGCTTCGTTTCTTATGGCGGTTACAGCGGCGGTTTTTCCAACTGATGCATAAAGAGTGACGGCTTCATTATAATAAGCGACTGCTTTGTCTGCGGAACCCAGTTTTTTCTCAAGACGTGCCATATGCTGCACGACACCGGCTTCGTTTTCGGTATTATTTTCATTTCTGAATAAATCCCTCGCGGTAATGTATGATGCAAGCGCGGCATCATAATTATCCATCTTATCTTCAAGGTTTCCAATATTCCAGTAAACGACTGCTTCGCCCGTTGAATTTTTCTGTTTTTTATATTGTTCCATGGCATCTCGATAAGCATAACGTGCACGTCGATCGTTTCCAATGTCCCGTTCCAAATTGCCTACATGGGTAAATAGACCCGCGGTTTCATCGAGCCATGCATTATCTTGCGCAATTTTTATGGCATCATAATAATGGGCGCGTGCAGCATTAACCCTGTTAAATTTTATCTTAATTCCCGCGTGTTTTTTCAGCAGTTCGATTTGACCTCTTTTGAAATCCATTTGCTGCGCGAGGCGCAGAGCCGCATCATAGTGAAAAAGCGCTTCCCTTAGATTACCCATTACCATATCCATATCGCCGAGATTTTGAAGGCTCACATACACACCCCGGCCATAGCCTTCATTTGAGAAAATATTGTATGCTTTATCAAAATCATTGTGGGCGGCCCGCATTCTCCCGCGGTTCATATTTTCATAACCTGCGTTTAACGCATCATTTCCTTTTTGTGGCGGGTCGGACAAAAGATATGTCATGCCGATGATAACCAGTGACATGATTGCAAACGAGGTAACAATATACCGCAATGTGAGTTTTTGGATGTAATATTTTACATATTCAAAGCACACATAGATGCCAACAAACAGTTTGTTTAAAATATTTGACGCTCCTGAGTTCATTGGCACATCTTATATCAAAAATCTGGATTTTGTAAAAATTTGTTTTCCTATTACTATAATTGCTTGCGCAGTAACTTAAATTGGAAAAAGGGAGATGATGAATGGCAAATAAAACTTACTGGTTTTCTGCGATTGTGGCATTTGTTGCGATGGGTGTTGTTGCTGTCGGCGCATCTATGGTTGCACAGGATCAATTAGCAAGCATTATGGCAATCAGCAGAGGGGAAGCGATGCTGATGGGATGGCAAATGGCGGGTTATTTTCTTATTACTGCCGTGTTTGTTTATATTTATACGAAAAGCCGACAGGAAGGCTGCTGGCAGGAGGGTGCGCGATATGGTGCCATTTTTGGATTAATCATGTGCGGTGTAAGCATGCTCAACTACAGTATATTTCCGATTGAAATAGCCGCCATGGTCGCTGATATCATAATTAATATCATTGTTTTACCGTGGGCGGGATTGTTACAGCTTTAATTTATAAACCGGCATGATTTGATATTAGGCAAAAAGGATGGGCGGCCGAACCTTGAGGGGGATTTAAATTGTGATACTGTTAATACTTATGAGTAAATTGCATCACGTGCACAAATTTGTGCGGTGAATGAAGGGGGTTGGCCGCCCCTAGCACGTTAAGCTGTCGCCACCATAGGGGTAAATAAGTTAACAAATTATAAAGATGTATTTGAAATAAATAAATATTGATAATTAAATATTTCAATGGGTTATGATGAATTTGTTATCAAATGTAACTGAAATTTGTTCAATTGTGTGAGACCTGTTGATTTATAATGGTTTGCGGCGACGAGGGTGTCAGAAATTTTGCACGTCTGTACAATTTTAACGGTACCGTGATTTTGAGTATATTCACATCGGTGGACAAAAAAATCTGCTAGCGGTTAAATCCGTTAAGGTATTTGTTCAAAATAATGATTATTTTTGATTATGATTCTTTTTTGTATTTTTTAACTTGACATTGTTGGGACCCCCCAATAACGATCTGATGTTAATGGGGATTTGTATGTCTACGGATTCACCATCAATTCATTGCAAATTTTATTTTCGATAAACTATTTTATAATCACCGGCATGTTCACATACGTGCGGGATTATAGCTGATATTCATCATTTTAAGGAGAGTGCTATGGCGTTTCCAGCGGGCTGGGGCCGTAAACAATCAATTACAATACAATCATCGCAAGTCGTTGGTAGTGGATCCCATACGGACTTCCCAGTGCTTATCACGCTTGATCATCTTAACGCTGAGATTGTTGACGCCGGAATCAATTCCGCGCTCAACGGAGGCGGTGATATAAGGTTCTCGGCCGATTCAGATGGTTTAACCCAACTTGCCTGCGAGGTAGTGGAATTTGTGACGAGCGCTACGGCAGGGTCAAGAAGATGCCAGATCTGGGTTAAAATGCCGTCGTTATCCACGTCATCCAACACCACTATTTACATATGGTGCAAAAAAACCGGGGAAAGCCAACCTGCCACAACGAATACTTACGGCGCGAGGAATGTGTGGGACAGTAATTACATCCTTGTGGCCCATAATTGTGCCGTGAACTCTGTTGATGATACGGGCCTGGCCCTTACGGGGTCGTCCGTTACGGGGGTAACGGATTATTTCGGCGGTAATACCGCCGTCAATTTCCTGGACCATGAGGATGAGATTTATTATTCCTATGCTACTTCCAACTATACTGATTGGACGATGAGCTGGATGGCCGTTATGGAAGGGAGTACGACAGATTCCGATGGATGGGGGTTCATGTATACCGACGGGAATGATCCGCCAACAGAGGTTTGCGGGCTTGCCAATCGTGATGATGGACGCTGGAATTATTATTCCACGCCGGAGGACTGGGCGTCGGGGGATGATCCCGGTGCAGCCACGGTCGGTGTCTGGACTACGCAAACAATCAAAATTACCAACAGCAACGGCATTCTATACAATATGCGTGATGGTGTAACGTATAACAGTGAGGAGGGCTGGGATCAGGACGGTTCCAAAGATACGCTTCTCATTGGTCATGATGGCGACAGCGGGTCGAATGATGCCTGGGAAGGTGCGATATGTAACGTCCGTTTTTCAAATATAGAACGGTCAAACGAATGGGTCTATACTGAACAGAACAACGCGATGAACCCGTCATCCTTTGCGACTGCGGGAACACCGGAGGCAAGCGAAGCCGCAATAAGCATAAACACAAGTGGTCACACGCATGCTGCGGATGCCCTTACCATTGAGGTAATTATTACGTTAATGGTACAGGACAGCAGCCATGTTACAATAAGTGATAACGTTGTTATTGATGTTGCCGGACCACTTGAGGTTTCATATGCGATAAACGGACATTTGGCCGACGGTTTGATCATTGGTCAGGTTCATACGCTTAGCTTGGGCGACAACATACATACGCTGGCATCGGATAACATTTTGGTCGCAGTGGATACATTCCTGACCATCAATGCCGCAGGGCTTGATTTTCACTCAGATAATCTTGATTTAACAGAAGGCGGAGTGCCGGAGATCACGGTTCAATCATCCGTGCACGCATTATTGAGCAACGGGTTAAGTCTTGGATATAATGTTGACCTGGTGATATCCGGGGCAACACACGACGTATTTGCCGACCAGGTTTTAATGATGCAAAATCATGTTCTGCTCAGCGCTGATATTGATCATGCGCATTTGGCGGAAGCACCAACCATTGTTACACCTGTTACGGCGAGTAATGCATCGCACGGGCTTTCCGATGACTTTTCCCAATTGTCGCAGATACATAATTTGTCGATTGATCAGGTTGTTCACGCGATTACGGCGGATTCACCCGATATTCGGGTGCCCGTTGGGGTGTGGCGCCCCATTCATGAAGAAACGCCCAACTGGACCGAACGACCGGAAGTTACCAGTATTTGGACAATTAAGTAATTTCAAAATTAGTCCCTTGACATTATTGGGACCCGGAATGAACATTTATCACTAATCAGGAATCGTGCGAAAAAAAGGGCCCGATTTATCATACGGATAGTACAAGCCACGAAGGCATACCTTCGTGGTTTTTTATTTACTGCGTTTGGATTCCCAAGCGCTTTTATTTTCAATTTAACATAAAGGATACAAATATGGCATTTCCATCAGGATGGGGTCGTAAGCAAAAAATTACGATCGACAACACAAAAGTAAGCGGTTCAGCAGATTTAACAGATTTTCCAATGCTGATCACGCTTGATCATTTAGACAGTGAGATAACAGGTGTCGGGGCAAATTCCGCCCTCGATGGCGGCGGGGATATTCGCTTTTCATCTGATTCAGCAGGTCAAACGCAGCTTGCCTGCGAAATTGTTGAATTTGTAACGGATGCAACACCCGCCAACCAAAAATGTGAAATCTGGGTAAAGATTCCGACTTTAAGCTACAGCGCTGATACCGACATTTATATCTGGTACAATAAAGCAGGCGAAACGCAGCCTGCGGTGACGGATACATTTGGCCGCAATGCTGTCTGGGGCGATTATGAAGCAGTCTTACACTTAAATGAAACTTCTGGACCGTGGACTGATAGCACAGGAAATGGTCACAATGCTTCGCTAACAAGTGGAACTGCAATTTCAAGTGTCTCAACGGGGCATCCATTTAATGGAAGATGGCTGGATTTTACCGGAAGTGAGGCGCTGACATTGGCTAATTCAAATTCGATGCTTGACAGTTCGCCGATGATGATGAGTTGCTGGATTAATCCGGACTTTCTTGGGGTAAGTCAAGGAGTATTGGGCAATAGACACTCCTCACCAGACACTCACTGGTTTCAGATTCAGTCAAGTGGTAGATTCTTTGTTAAACGCACGGGAGCGGAAGATATTTATGAAGCCACTACTTCTGGCACAGGAAACACTCAATACTGGGTTGCAACTCATAATTCTTCAGCCTTAAAAGCATATATTGATGGAGCACTAGAAGGCTCAGATACAACTATTCAAAATACTGCTGGCATCGTCGGAGGGAATGATTACCGTATAGGTACTTATTATGATGGTAGCAGTTTTGTAAATGCTAGAATTGGGGAAGTCCGGGCGAGAAAGTCCGTGTTAACTGATGATTGGTTTGCGTCTGAATATAACAGCCAATCTGCACCAGCTACTTTTGCAACGGCGGGAACGCCGGAGATGGCGGTAGATCCAAGCAGTGACCAGCATTGGGATAATGTTGTTTTACTCACCCGATTTAATGATAGTCTTTCAGATTCAAGCACATCCGCTCACACCGCGTCAGCAGACGGTGGTGAGACATTGGTCACTAGCTTGAACAACACAGGAAAGTTTGGTGAAGCGGCGCAGTTTGTATCGGATCAGGTGCTTTATTATAAGGACACTCCATCCGACTTCCAGTTTGGTACCGGGGATTTTACGGTGGAAGCCTGGATCAAACAAAGCAGCTCTAAAGCGGTAAACCCCGTTATCGGGTCATATAATTATAACCGTGCCGGCGGCGGTGCGGGGAACTGGCTTTTATATGTTGGAAGTGATCGTTTAATTTTGGCCGCGGGGGCGACGGGGTCCGCGTCAACGTTGTTACAAGGTGCTACGGCCAATGTATCCGCAAGTGATTGGGTGCATGTTGCCGTATCCCGTCAGGGAACGTCATTAAAATTGTTTGTTGACGGTAGTGAAGTCGGGGAGCTTACGAGCAATAGCACTGATTTTAATGATGCCGGTGGTATCACAATTGGCAATTATTTTGACAGCGGAAATACCCAATTTGAAGGATTTATTGATGAAGTTAGGGTGACTAAAGGAGTGGCGCGTTATACTGGCACTTTCACAGCGCCTGCAACGCAATTTCCGGAAGGTGGTGATGAATACTGGAATAATGTTACACTGCTTCTACATGCGGATGAGGCATCAGCACCATATATTGACAGCAGTTTATACGGGCATGCTGTTTCGAACAATGGCGTAACGACGTCTGATACTATTAAAAAATTTGGAGATCGTTCATTTACACTTTCATCCTTATCAACATATTTGAATGTTCCCAATAGCGATGGATTTTTCTTCGGAACAGCTCCATTTACAATTGAATTCTGGTTTTACCCAACGGGCGCGGGTTCAATTTCGCCACTTATTGCTACTGCCAGCGGCGGGGGTAGTGATTCCTGGTTAATAAGATATAATTATTTGGGAACTCGTAATATAGTTTTCTACACGTATGCGTATTCAGACTCCACGCCTTACTTAAATAGTACAACGACGCAGTTAACTGAAAATGAGTGGAATCATGTCGCCATTACCAGGGACAATTCAGATAATATGAGGTTGTTCATCAATGGTGTTCTTGCTAATGAGCAGTTAAATCAGGTTAGAAACATCACAAATAATAATGCATATCCTTTGGCAATTGGCAAACAACACACTTATTCAAGCGCCTATACACAAGGCAATATGGATGAAATTCGGATAACCAAGGGTGTGGCTCGATATACGGCGAACTTTACACCACCAACGGAGGCATTTTCGTCAACGGGGTCAAGTGGTGGGTCCAGCGGTACAGGCGGAGATACCGTGTACTGGAATGATGTTGCCAATAAACCATCAACATTTCCCCCAAGCAGTCATGACCATGACGATAGATATTATACTGAAACCGAGGTCGATACCTTGCTTGGAAATAAATCGAACACATCGCATACCCATGATGACCGTTATTATACGGAGGCGGAGGTCGACACACTTCTTGCCACCAAAGCATCATCAACCCATAATCATGACAGTGATTATGTCAATGTGACCGGTGATAGCATGTCAGGCGCCCTCGCAATTGATAATGTTACGGATAGTAGTTCAACAACCACAGGATCGTTACAGACAGATGGCGGATTGGGGGTTGTTAAAGACGTGAATGTTGGTGGTGATGTTACTGTATCCGGTGATGTAGTCAAGAGTTCGCAGGGTACGTACGTCCATCACAAAAATTCATCAAATTCAAGTGGTGGGATTACAGTTTCAACATCTGCACCATCGGGTGGAACGAATGGTGACATCTGGATGGAGGTGGATTGATCATGCCCAATTTAAGCATAAAAAATGGAGGTAGTTGGACAAGTGTCAAAGGTCTTCACGTGAAGGACGGTGGTTCCTGGAAAGAGGTTAACAAGGGATATGTTAAGGACGGAGGATCTTGGAAACAATTTTACCCCCCGGGCAGCCCGATAACCGATGTCAGTATCCCGTCATCGAAAACAGCAACCGGAACCGAAGGGGGAGCACCTCATGAAGGGCCTAAAAATATCTTTGCTTCAGTATCGTTGGGTATTAGCTCTATCACTGGCGGCGTTGGTCCTTATAGCTATAATTGGTTTCGATCCGGCGCTGATGATGAAATCACAGCAAGCGGAACAACAGGTTCGTCAGTAACGCTTACCTATGAAGATTTAGTTGACTATGCACAAACTGAACTTGCTTCAGAGGACTGGAAAGTAACTGTAACAGATCAATATGGGCGAAGTGCCACTTCAAATACCTGCTCTGTTACAATCTATCTTCAACATCTTTGCTTCGCGTCCGATACGCCTATTATTATGGCCGATGGGTCGATAAAGCAGATAGGAAACATTGAAGTTGGTGATAAAGTTAAGTGTTATAGCACACCCACTCTTATCGACCAGTCTGATCCTGATTGGATAAAATGGTCTGATACAACATTAGGAACCGGAACGAAGGCGATATCTGTTGTTACGAAAGCCATTCATTATCGAAGTAACGACTACTATGAACTTAATAACCAGGTAAAAGTGACAGCAAAGCATCCTTTCATGGTTTACAGAAATGGATTGTGGCAATGGATTACGGTCGATTCATTGAAAGTCGGTGACATATTATATGCCGAAGATGGATCGGAGATCAGTCTTGCGAGCATCCATCATTTTGACGAAGAAATAGATGTTGTAAGCATTAGCGTTGATGATGTTGACACTTATTTCGCGGGATCATTTGATGGAAAAGCCGTTTTGGTTCACAACAAGTAGGCAAAAAAATAATTATAGTCGCGAAGTTTTATGTCTGCGCGACTATAATTAAAACAATATCTTATAAATTATTTCTAAACAATAACATTAACTTTATCAAAGGAAACTATTATGGCGAAACTTGTCGATAATAGCGTGCTTGATGCTGCGCTAAACGAAATTAAAAACAACTGTGACAAAATGACTGTTTGTAGGAACACACCGACGACCTATGCGTCGGCGAATGCAACGGATGCTTTGGGTGACGTTGCTATGGTTAGCGGTGATTTTACCGTTGCCGACGGTGACACGAGCGGCCGCAAGGTGACAGTCGCTCAAAAAAGCGGTGTAACCGTGGATGTGACCGGGGACGCGACCCATGTGGCGCTTCTGGATACATCAAACAGCACGCTTCTTTACGCGACAACCTGCACCACACAGTCACTGACGTCGGGTAATACCATTACATTTCCCGCATGGGATATCGAAATCGCGGACCCGAGTTAAAACATGCGGATATTTGAAATTTTTATGATCCGAGCCCCCGCAGCGACAAAACAGCGGGGTTTTTATTTGGAAAACGGAGAAAACAATGTTCCCAAATTCATTAACAGATGACAAAAGAGAACAGCGTACCCGTGAAATAAGGGAACTGCTTAAGAACAAACCTCACATGACTGAGGATGACGTGGAGTTTGTCCTGATGATGGATGAGGGCGCTGTTCGAAACGGAGATGCCAGTATTTTTGAAGATCTTAAAGTCCATATAAAATCGAAAGAAAACAAATCTGTTGATAAAACTCGAGTTGCCGACAATCAAATAAGTTCATACGATGTTTTTAACGCGAACCGGGCGATTAATGATCAGCTTTTGCGAAATGGTCTTCCGCCCAGCGTTACTTCCAACGGAATTATGCCACATGTAGATCCAAACATTTTCACGGAATTACCGATTGATAATTTTGCCAGTCGGTCCGATCTTTATGCGGGTCTTGACGCTGATCCTGACATTAAAAAAGTATACTGATTTTTTTGGCGCGGCATCAATTATAACGGATGATATTGCCTGGGGCGCGGGAAAAACCGGCCATATTGCTTTACCCCTTACTATTGGGGCCGATGATTATTACGATTATGGTAACAAATATATTACCGATATGGAGCAGTTAAGTTCGATGTTGGAAGACGAAAATATCAGGATTTATAAGAGAGTGAAGAATAAAGACCATGTTCCCGGGATTACAGATGCGCCGGACAGGCAAACGGCCAACCATAATTTTGTTCACCACGAACAGAGTTTGGTAGAAGATTATCTCAATCAAATAAACCCTGAAGAACGAAAATTATTTGCGCGACTTAATAATGAGCTGCTGAATTCCTGGACTTCGCGGACCGCTAATAGGGTTTTGGGTCCAATCTCGGAAAATGGTGTCAGTTATCTGGGGGATTTTTTGGAGAAGTTTAGGGAAGAAAATGGGGGAGTACAGTTTGATTTTAATGATCAACATCACAGAGAAGCACTGGGCCGGTTCCTGGTGGACAAGAAACAGTTGACTTATGAAAAGGGCGAATGAATAAGTTGTAAATATATATTATTGCAATTATAGGTAATCACTGTAGGATGAAATTTAACTGAGTATGAAGTGATAGATATGACTGTACGTGATAGCAGATGGTGGGCGCAACGCCTGGCTGATTTTATTGGTTTTACTCTTGGCTTGATTATTTTGTGTTTAGTAATGGGGCCATATGGAGATGGCGATACAGCATTCAAAAATTTTATGGAATTTTTATCTCTATTTTTGCACTATTTCATCCTTCTATCCTTACTTTGGTATTTAGGTATACTATATTTATTTGTTACTTTTTACGTTTATGTCAGAGATAAAAACAAGGACACTCTACACGGCCGATATTCATATGAAATTGGTTGTTTTCTTATCCACACTTTCATTGTTTTCTTGTGTTTTGCAGCAACTGAAGAAGCGGGGATACTTGTCTCCATGAGTATGTTTTTATACGTTCCGGTTACGATCAGTAATTTTGTCTATTTCTATTATATTGAAAAAGATGGATTTAGAGCTATTTTCGATAATAAGCCTGTCATGCGAATGTGGAGGAAGGTACTCTATACCGATGGAATAGCGCTCGTGACATCCGTGACTGTCAGCGGGCTGTTGAGTTGGATAATAGGTGTGGATCGTGTAGAATTCTATCTTCCTGTTCTGTTTTCTTTGATTTATTTTTTATTATTCTATTTTCCGTCAATTATACAAATATTAATTCTGGACAGTCAGAACGACTGTTTCGGATGGCAACGTATAAAAAGGGAACTATGGGTTTTTGTTACCGTTTCGGTGTTAATCGCTATTGCTGTAGCTATTAACGAAATTACCAATTTTTTAAGTTTTCCGTTCTGGGTCGCCTGGACCATTTATATCGCGATTAAGGTGGCGTCGATCCGTATCATCCACCAGAGAGAAGGTGAGAACAAGGTAGTTTTGAACAGCCACCAATAGTCTGCATGAAGTATGACGCTGGAGTGAGGGCATGTTCGGAGATGAATTTTTTCTGTAATTAGAAAGTGATGAGAGCAAAACTATAGCACCCGACGGGGTGCTTTTTTTGTGAAAAGGACAAATGATGACTGAGAAAAAGAAGATATTAACCGTTGGGGACGAAAGGCAAGACAACGAGCCGTTGAGTAAAATGACAGAATTGCCTATCGATAACAGACCGGAGACAAATCAGGATTATAACGAGCTTTACCGCGAAGAATATAAGGACCAGGCGCGCAAATTATGTGCGCTTGGCGCGATTGATGAGGATATCGCAGATTTTTTCAATGTATCGGTGCGGACCATTTATAACTGGAAAAATGAATTTCCGGATTTCGCGGAAACCCTTCGGGAGGCGAAGCTCGCATTGGATAGCAAGGTGGTCAGATCATTGTTTGAGCGGGCAACCGGATATTCACACAAGGATTACAAGTTTGCGGTCCACGGCGGGAAAATCACCGATGTGCGGGAATTTGAAAAGCATTATCCGCCGGAAACGGCGGCGATTGTTTTCTGGCTTAAAAACCGGCAACCGGCGCTTTGGCGGGACAAGCATCATATGGAACTTACCACAAGCATCACGGTTGAGCGGCTTGCCGAAGGGCGTGAACGCGCCCTGAAGCGGATAAAACCGGACCAGTGATGATTATGCGTCGTTTTCAATCAAGCCGAGCGCACCAAGAATTTTGATAGCACTTGCCAGTTGGATGTCCTGACGACCTTGTTCAAAGCGTGATAATGTAGGCTGACTTATGTCAACAAGAGCAGAGAGCCGTCGCTGAGAAATTTTTTGTTCTTTGCGGCGTTTTATGGCTTCTTTGACAAGTAATTGCCAATTGAGGCGAATGTTCCGTTCCATCTTTTTTCCATTATCTTATGAAGTCTATGTTTAATGAGTGGGATTTCCAGCTGCGCTCTTTCAATTGCCTCATGTGCCTTATCAAGTCTTTTTGAAAGATCATCGCACGCAAGCATAATTGCCCGGTTCGGCAGGCCGAACAAATGGCCAAGACGGGCAATGTGCTTGGCTTTTAATTGTCCAATTGGGTTACCTTGCGCGTTGTCGATCCCCAATGCTAGATCTTTGAATTCCGGATAATATGAAGAGGCAACCAGATCATAGGCGGGGCTAAGGCGCAGACCGTCTGTCGTATGCATCATCGCAAAATTTTTCAAATGTGCGTCCGTATTACCGGTAATGATACAAGCCATTATGCGGCGAAATAACGTATCTAGTTCAGCCTCCAGACATATCTGATTATTTTCACTGATAAAGTTGGCCATATTTTCGTAACATCCATCATATTTTGCGTCCGATGCATGACCCAGAAGCTGATTAAATTCTTCAAAGTGAAGTCGGCTTCCATCATTGGTGCGGTCAAATCGTTTGATGAGTAGCGCCCGATCAGCAACCTCAGGAATAGAAGCAATGCTCATTTCGGCAATCTTGTCTTCCTTTAGTAGGGCCTTGGTTGCCATTGTGGTGGCATATTCAATATCGATAATGTCTGGTAGGGTTCCTGACGGAAGTTTGGCAATATAAGTGGATAATTCGTTTGCACCAACAGCCCGAAATGACCGGCCGCTTTTAATGGCGCCGATCTTTGGCTGAATACCGGAAAGCGAAGCGCGCGCAGTCAGCGCCGCATAGGCTTCAGGGTCATCAAGGTCAATATTTACTTTACGTATGGGCTTGGGATCAATAATGCTAACAGCGCCTGCCAGATCTTTACCAAAAGCCAGCAGAAGAGAAAAACGATCATCATTTTTTATGCCCAGCGCCCGTTTTTGAGCATTTTTTAACCAACCCTCCGCACAAAGATTATCAAAAAATGGATGCAAACCACCATCATATGTATGGGGAGCTTCCTGCAAGGGAAGGGTAAAGGAAATGGCTGGCTGAGCGCTACTTAAATATTCAGGGTCATAAATAAACGTGCAACGATGCGCGGCATCCTGCGATAAGGTTCCCGCGAAATGATCTCTATAATAAATATTACCCCAAAGATTAGCTGCCATTTGATTAAATCCATTTAGTCATTTGTATATACTCATCAAAATATAATAAAAATTTTTAGTCATTTCAAGTATATTCGATAAAATATAAAAAAATATTAGTCAAAAATGTAAAAATAGCTAAATGACTAAAATTTTTTATACAATTTTATACAAAATTCCATATGACTAAATAATATTAATCAAAAAATGGTAAAGCAAAAAAACAGCTGCGAAAACGACTGCATAACAATAATTTGGGAAAAGGGCGAAAATCCTTGGGTGATCTCGGTGTTGTGGACGTCCATGGGAAGGTCAGTAGAATAGGGGTTAACAATATGACAGAACAACTAGACAATCCCGATATAAAGCTTGCGGATGAGGTGGCGGAATTTTATGACGACCCGTTGGGGTTTGTGTTTTACGCATTTCCCTGCGACCAGGTATAGGTCAGGGGTGGAATATCGGGTAGGGTTTTTTCCGCAACCATTTCGCCTTGCTCACTGTCACACCCGATGAGCAACGCCGCTAATGTTATAAAAGCAATTTTCCTGACCATTATCATCCTATCCCAAGGAATTTCATGATAGTTCCCAAAAATGAAAAGAAAAGTAAAAATCTGCTTAAGCTTAATGAAGATGAATTTTACTAATTGGTTATTCTTTTAATGCTTCTTGCAAAAGAACTATTCGCGAAACTTGTTTCATTTTGAATTCCGGACAACACTGCCGTTGCAAAAGTATCATTCACGTAAAAAACCAACGCGGTTTGGTAAACCGCTATGTTTTGTGTCTGTAACTTTCCCGAAAATGCCAGAATAACCCCTTGTTTTGTCAGCTCATGATCGGCTGGTAACATATATACCCTGCTATCCGAAAAGATGGGATCTTCAGTAATTATGCTGGCATATTGTTTAGCGAGTTCTTCTATTGAATAATCTGATCTGTTTTGAACTGTTTTAAGCACATTTGAATCACACCGAAACATTAAAGAATAATCATCAAGCTGGTAATGCATCGTATATGAAATGGCCCCATGGGAGAAATTTTCCACCACCACTTCTGGCTCGCTGGGAAAGTCGACCGTGAAGGGACAATCCGGATACGACCAGGTATAGGTGAGGGGCGGAATTTGCGGATTTTCTTCAGCACCTGCTGCTTCGTTGGTCTCCTGCTCGCTACAGGCTGATAACAACAACAGCATAGTCAGGAGTATAAATTTTTTGTTCATGAATGATCTTTCCCAAGTATAGCCATGTTAAGGTTATATCCTGATCACACCAATATATACCACTTTATGCCCCGAAGCTTTCCGCTTCGGGGTTTTTTGTCATTTCAGGGGCAATTACATTGCCATTACTGGCACACCGGCGATATAGGGATGGGCAAACACAATAACGATATACAGAACAATTGCCGCAGCAAATTTGATGATATCCTTTTTCATCGGTACGGCATCCGGTTTTTCGTAAGCACCGTCACGTTTATTGATCGCAAGAATTTCAACAACGGCCCAGATAATCATTCCACCAAATAAAATGATACTGCGGCTGTCACCATTGGCGATCAGGTGGCCGATACCCCAGACAATGACCCCGGTCAACATGGGATGACGGATATAACGTTTTACGTTGCTTGGTCCGTGCGCAGCACCCAGAAGATAAAATGAAATGATCATCAGAACGCTTGTGATCTGGACCGCATCGGGCAGGGGATCATAAATAAATTCCGGCGTTGCGGAACGCCAGCCAAATACCATCAAAAGAATACTGACAACAATGGCAAGCGAGAAAGTCCCGCGATATCCATTGTTTCCCAGTTTTTTAACAAGTGTTTCCTTAAAACCCGGCATCAGACCCGGGATATAATGAATGCCGGACCAAAGAAGCACGCCGACAAAAAGCATAATCATTTGAATTCCCTTTCTTCCCCTACTTTCCGGGGAAGAGTATTACAAAAAGGAATAACTGGCAACAAAGTGTATATAAATAACAGTGGATCGGTGGTAATATATGTTGTTTATCTGATCTTATACTACCATTGATAATTCATGTTTAATAATTTTGACTTTCAATCTGCTAAAGGGGCGATATAAGGACAAAAAAAATGAAACGGCTTCATTTATTACGCCATGCAAAATCAAGCTGGGACCACCCGGGGCTTGATGATAAAGAACGCCCGCTGAATAAACGGGGGCTTAAGGCCACAAAAATCATGGCGCGGGCGATCCTTGATGCGGGGTGCCGTTTTGATGCTGTATTTACCAGCCCGGCAACACGGGCCCGCACCACCATTGAAAATATTGCCGCGCACCTGCCCGAAGAGGATATAAACCCCCAAGCTGATGATGCGCTTTACACCTTTAATTCAAACGATCTGATGGCCTGGTGCCGCGCACTTGGGGATGATATGTCCGATGTGGTGATTGTGGGCCATAACCCTGCCATAACCGACCTTACGAACCGGCTTAGCGGTTCTGTGATCCTGAATGTGCCAACCTGTGCATATGTCCAGATGGAATTTGACGGCACCTGGGCGGAACTGGATACCGGAAAAGCAAGACTTATCAAATTTTTTACCCCAAAAATGGTCGCGAAAGCGTAAACTCCAACCTTGACATCATTAGACCTCGACTGACCATTTTCCAAGCATAAACGTCAGACAAGCATTGATTGGGCTCCGTCTCTATCCGCGCAAATAATCCACGCATGCGGCTTTTAAAACCATTCCCCAAAACCCATAAAGGAAAGATCATGATTAATTTTACAGAAAATCCCCGCATTAATAAATATATCGCAAAGCTTAATTTGATCTGGAAAATGATAAAAGTTTCACGGATTTTGCAACTTATTCCTGTGATAGCAATGTATCCGCGTCAGAAGTTAAGCAGTTTCTAGTTGAATTGACTGATGCTGTAAATTCAGGTTCCAAGAATGATTTTACAGAAATGCTTCAATATCCTTTTCATCTTTATCCTGAAGAAGAGTTTACTGAAATCAAGGAAGTGGCAGTTACATTGGAAACCAGACAACAAGCCATTGATCACTACATGTAATTGCAAATAAATATTTTAAAAAACTGTTAGCCTGCTCCTCTGTCGATACTCTTGTTGCCTATACCCGCAAATGATAATGATAGCACGCGGATATTACAGGATTGAACAAGACGTCGATATGTCTCTTAAACTTGCGAAGGTTGGCACCTATAACGAAAGAACTTCGGAATGGTATGAGCAAAATTGTCAGTAGTTAGAAATAAAAATTAAGTAGGGCCTTAAATCGCATTTCTTCATAATCCTTACCCGTACTAGCCATATTGATAAATTTGATCGTGCCGAGTGTATCGCCGGGTGGCCACAAATGATCATGATATGCCTTGAAATAGTTACCAGCTAAATTTTCCAGATGCCTGTCCAGCGTTACCAACTGTTTTGCAACTGTTTCCGATAGTCTTCCTTGTAATTTTCTAAAGATAAATTTGTATTCCGTTTGCCATTGCTTATTTGCATCCGCATAGCATTGGACAATATCTCTCGTCGGCATTGCGGTCTTCAAACATTTGTCCATTTCATCATTTATGGGTTCATATTCATTCACGAAAACCGCCTTATAAAACATATCAGTTTTTTCCCGCACAATTCCATACCCAAGCCCCTTATTAAAGGAAACGCGGAATTTTTCACCCTTTTCCCAGCTTTTGAGGTCTTCATATTTTACAAAATCATAAAAATGCCACACTGTGAATACTTCGCCATTCTTAAATGCCATCTCCATGAAGCCCTGATGCCCGTCACCGATAAAAGATATGTTGTCTTTAATCGTTTCAAGCGCATTTAAGTGAGCCGGGATTTGCGCGGATGCGGAATTAACAAATGTAATAATGAAGATGGTAAATATTTTTTTCATGGGACCCCCAATTTGTGCGTTTCGTTAAGCAATCAACATGAACCACCATCACGGCAACAGTGAGACCGGAATATGACCCTTTTGCGATTTTGATGGCTGTGGTAGGATTAAGAGCTTACCAACAGGAGGGGGAAGATATGGCAGAAGAAAATCAAATTAAAGAAGACAAAAGTGGAAGTGGCCCATTTTTGGCAGTTATTTTAATTATTATTAGCATAATAGGATTTTATGTAGGCAACATGTTTGGTGAACTCTCATCACACATAACAGATTGGGGTTCATTTGGAGATTATATAGGTGGATTAGCGAACCCGGTTATTGCTTTAGCCGTTTTATACTATGTTTTTCGATCATTTCAATCTAACAAACAAGCAATGATAGAGTTGAAAAATCAAACGAAGATTCAAAACATTGAGGCAAAAATACTAATATATCAAAACATAATTCAATTTGCTGAATCGCAAAAAATAAGATGGGAGACTATTGCTGCAAAGGCCCCGAAAGATTCAGAAAAAAGCTTCTGGGAAACAGAAGATGCCCTTGATTACCTTGCAGGAAAACCTACTCCAAATGAATTATTAGAAAAAGCTGAAAATAAAATTCTTGAGTATGAGAAAACGATTTATGACACAAATGCAGCAATTCAAAATTTAAAGAGAGAGCTTTCTGACATAATAATTTAAGAAATTGAAATAATATCCGCTTCCCCTTGCTCGTCAGTATGTTAAGTGATAGCTTCAATTTTAATAAAATTAATAATAAATACGGGAGCAATCAGATGAAAGGGACCAGACGTCTTCTTCTTACCGCCGCCATATGCATTTTGCCGGCGACCGCGCCGCAGGTAACGGTCGCGACGGGCGTTAATCTGGGGGGTAAATATGAAAGTTATGAATTCCGGAATGTCGGCCCGACACGGGGCGGGCGGGTCACCGCCGTCACAGGAACCGTGGATGAGCCGGGCACATTTTATTTGGGCGCATCGGGCGGGGGCGTCTGGAAAACGGAAGATTACGGCACCACATGGAAAAATGTTTCCGACGGGTATTTTGCAACCCCGTCAATCGGCGATATCGCGGTCGCGCAGAATGACGCCAATATCGTTTATGTCGGAACCGGGTCGGACGGACTTCGTTCAAATGTAATCGCCGGGAAGGGGGCGTACCGGTCTATTGACGGCGGAAAAACATGGACCCATATCGGCCTTGATAACACCGGGCATATCGGTGCCGTTGAAATTGACCCGCGCAGCAATGATACCGTTTATGTTGCAGCGATCGGCAACGCGTTTGCGCCCAATGAGGATCGCGGCCTTTTTAAAACAACCGACGGCGGGCGGAGCTGGGAAAAAGTCCTCTACATTTCAGATACGGTCGGAATTACCGACGTTGAAATGCACCCAAGTAATCCAAATATTCTTTATGCGTCTGCGTGGAAGGCTGAACGCAAGCCATGGACAATCATTTCCGGCGGGGAAATGAGCGAAAATGAAGGTGGCATCTATAAATCCGTTGATGCGGGAGCGACATGGACGAAGATCAATAACGGCCTTCCCACCGGGCTCGTCGGGAAAATTGACCTTGCGGTAACACCGGCCAATTCAAGTGTGGTTGGCGCCATTGTCGAAGCCCCAAACGCCGAAGGCGGGCTGTACTGGTCCGTGGATCAGGGTGAAACATGGACCCATGTATCAAATGACACTGGCGTTCAGAACAGACCGTTTTATTACACCAATCTGGATATTGACCCAACCAATGAGAAAATCATCTGGTCCAATGCCAATCCGCTTAGAAAATCGGTGGATGGCGGTAAGACATGGACAACAATTTCCGTGCCACACGGCGACAACCATGACATCTGGCAAAACCCGAACAATCCGGATTTGTTAATTCAATCAAATGACGGCGGTGCGAATGTAAGCTTCAACGGCGGAAAAACATGGTCAACGCAGTTTAACCAGCCCACGACTGAAGTTTACCAGGTCGAAGTGGACGACCAGCATCCATACTGGCTTTATGCGGGAATGCAGGATAACGGGTCAACCATTTCAGTGCCCAGCAACGCACCGTGGGGCACGCAGCACACAAATGCATTCATTCAATATGCGGGTGGCTGTGAAACCGGCCCTGCAGTGCCAAAACCCGGCAACCCGAATATCATTTACAGTGACTGTAAGGGCCGTTTCGGCGTTTACGACAAACGCACCGGAACCGAACGGGCTTATTACGTGGGGGCCACAAACATATACGGTCATAATCCGGCGGATCTTAAATACCGTTTTCAACGTGTAGCGCCGGTACATGTGTCACCGCATGATCCGGATGTTGTTTACCACGGATCGCAATATTTGCACCGCACGCGCGATGATGGTGTCACGTGGGAACAGATTTCACCGGACCTCACGGCAAATGAGCCGGATAAGCAGGTCATTTCCGGTTCGCCCATTACCCGGGATATCACCGGCGAAGAATATTACAGCGTTATTTATTCCATTCAGGAAAGCCCGCTTGAAAAAGGGATCATTTGGGTTGGGGCCAATGACGGTCCGGTTCATGTAACGCGCGATGATGGTGTAACATGGGAAAATGTAACGCCGCGTATGCCTTCGGGTGGCCGCGTTGATAGCGTAGCACCAAGTCCCCATACACCGGGCAAGGCGTATATCACAGTTCTAAGATACCAGCTTGGCGACTGGACACCCTATATATTCAAAACCACAAATTATGGTGACAGCTGGGAACGGATTACCGACGGTATACCGTCCGATTATCCTGTGCGTGTTGTCCGTGAAAGCCCGGATCATGAAGGGCTGCTTATAGCGGGGACCGAATACGGTATGTTTATGTCCGCGAATGACGGTGAAAGCTGGGAACCCTTCCAGCAGAATTTACCGATCACGCCGGTTACTGACGTTAAATTTATCCGTGGGGACCTTGCGGTTTCAACAATGGGGCGTGGTTTCTGGGTGCTGGATAATGTCCAGTCCGTTGCCGCCGCAGCGACGGCAAGTGGCGCGGGTCTTCAGGTGTTAAGACCAAAAGACACATACCGCTACCGCCGTCCTCGCGGTGTGCCAAGTGACGGTGTTTCAGATGGTGTACCTGATCTCCCAAAGCCCACCGTTGCTATTGATTATTTCGTTCCTGAAGGGGATCATAAATCGATTAAGCTTGAAATTCTTGATGCTCAGGGGGATTTGGTCACCACCTATTATAATGATGGCACAGACCCAGAAGATAAGGGTGCGGATGCGTCGGCCTATATCCAGACAAAATCGCTTGAAATGGACGCGGGTCTTAATCGCTTTCGTTGGGATATGACGTGGCTTGGCCCATGGCATAAGGAGCAGAGCCGCCGTTATTCGGATGGCCCAATCGCCACCCCAGGCACTTATCAGGTGAAAATCACACTGGACGGGCAGGAAGCTATGCAATCTTTCGATCTGATTGTTGACCCGCGGGTGACCGAACAGGGTGTCAATGTCACCGATATTACCGCACAAACCGAACTTCAGGGGCTTATCGCCGCGCTTCTTTCAAAGTCCAGAAAACTTGAAGAAGAAGCGAAGGCAGAGCACGGGGCCCTTCACCGCCAGTATCGCGGGCAATCGAATGAAGAACGCGGCGCAGAAGCAAACGCCAATTTTGACCGTGTACATGCGGCCGTTCGTGCCCTTACAACACCAAATATCATTTATCCGAAAGCCGGACTTACCGGGATGATCAGCTATCTTTACAACATTAATAGCGATGCCGATCAAGTCCCCGGCAAGGACAGCATTGAACGGTTCGCGGAATTATCCGCAGAATATGACCGGGTGGAAGCCGCGTACCGGGATAAATAAGATATCTTCAAATTTATAAGCCCCGCCCAAATAAACGGCGGGGTTTTGTTCTTTTTATGTTCTTTTTTCTTGACATCGGTGAACCCCCATTGAAATCTCGTAGTTAGTATTATTAATGAATTAAGATTCTCGAAATTGTATTCAGGAAAAGAAGAATGATCAATCTAACAAACTTTCCAATTATTGATAAACACATCATTGCTTTGAATAAAATTTTACCAGCCTTAGATGACTTTGATGAAAGTGCCAAACTAGACGATAGGTCATTAGGGCAAATTATGGCACCTGAAGAAAGCCGGCGTTTAAAACGCTATATAGAACGTGATGCCAAATTATTAGGGATAAAAAATCCATTACAGCAGTCTGCAAATAAAAAAAAGGAAAGCATATCCACTGAACGGATTCAATCAGTGTCCATACCAAAGCAGAAATCACGGATGAGTTCAGAAATTTTAGATAAAGCTAAAACATTGCAGAGGTCTGTCACATTCGCATTGAAACCAAATCCTCCGAAGACAGACTATCTAATGGATAATTACAATTCAGTTTGAACATTAAACCCTTTTTTAAATACGTCAATTGAACAGCAAGCCTACAATCATTATAATGTAGGAACTGGTAAAAACCTTGCATTAACGGAGAAAATGTTTCAAAAGGCCCTAAAAATAGCAAACGAGCAAGTAGGGTCAAACGTTAAGGATGGAAGCTATGTCGTTGACTTTTACGGAAACAAGGAATTTGATGGTTTATTCGGGAAAGCTACTGCCCATGTGAGAAACGGTAAAGTTGTTGGGTTGGAAGATTATTATAATTTTGATAAAAAACCGTGGGGTGAGCGCTCCTTATTGGCAGAGATTGCTACCAGGTTTGGGCATGATCCAAATGGAGCCCCATTTCATGTTTATGGTGGAATGATAAAAAAGAGATATTAGGAAAGTCGACAAGATCGAAACTCATAAATGTATTATATCATTGTATTCATTATAGGAATTCCGATATTTCTTTGGTTGGCAAAGCGAGGAATAAACCTTCTGGTTTTTTATATTTATCCGGTTTTCTCGATTTCCAGTCTTTGGTTTCTGTTCTCCTTATTTCATGGAGGGTATTTTTCGAGTCCGGAATATCTGATCTATCAATTTGCTGTGACAACTATTCTGTCAGTATCAACTGTTGTTTTATTTCAGCATTTGTTGAAACGGAAAGCCAGTTCCGATCTTTTAACAATCATTCAATCGGCCATTTTTCTCTTATTAGCAGGTCTGTTTTTAGTGCCGCCCCTCTCATCTGAGTATGGATTCAGACAAAAATTTCCAGGAATATTGCCGACATTCGCATTCAAAAACCTTGAAGAAGAAATTATCAATCCATTAGACAGTTATCATGCTGTTGCATACAGTTTTTATTTTCCCAATTTTTTGGGTATCGACGGTTGCAAGGTACAGAGCATTGACGGGTTATTAAATTCAGAATTGATAAGTAAATTACCAAACCCTAAATCACCTCTTAATGAACTTCCAGCCACTGGTGATGTCTGTGTTTTGCAAACGCTTGATAATTTCAGCGATCAAATTTTGATAAGCTACGAAAATGGAATAGTTTTTATGACTTATGATTAAGAAACAAATTACTCATTACTCCCTTCAGTAATATGCCAGCATTGAACGGCTTGCGGAATTATCCGCAGAGTATGACCGGGGGGGAAGCCGCGTACCGGGATAAATAAGATGTCTTTAAATTTATAAAGCCCCGCCCAAATAAACGGCGGTTTTTTTATAGCTATAAAGTTTGATCGCATTAGTGTCCGTTTTTTGCTATTATGGTTAATGCTGATTAACCAAAACAAGAAAAGGGAGCAGGATATGAGTATTAAAAAAACGACACTTGCAATGGCGGGCGCATTGTTTGTGACTTCGGGCGCATTTGCGCAGGATACCAGTTTAAGTTTCTTCATAACGTCAAAGGGTTCCGGTGAGGGCGCAAACCTTGGCGGTTTGGCTGGTGCGGATATGATCTGTAAAACACTTGCGGCCACCGTCGGGCGGGGGGACAAGGATTGGAAAGCATATCTTTCAACCATCGGCGATGGTGGTGTCAATGCGAAAGATCGGATCGGAACGGGCCCCTGGTATAACGCGAAAGGCGTGATGGTTGCGCGCAATGTGGCGGACCTTCATTCGGACAATAATAAACTTTCTAAGGAAAATTCGCTCACTGAGACGGGTATGATGGTCAACGGCCGTGGTGACAGTCCAAACCAGCACGATATTCTGACAGGAAGCAACCTTGACGGTACAGCGGGGCAGGGTACCTGCATGAACTGGACCACAAGTTCCGAGGATGGCAGCGCCAATGTTGGACATCATGACCGCACTGGTGGCGGCGCAAACCCCACATCGTGGAATTTCGCTCATATGTCAAGCGGATGCAGCCAGCAGAACCTGATTGCAACGGGTGGAAACGGGTATTTTTACTGCTTCGCGGCCAAATAAGGACGTTTTAGGTACTATATGGTGCGGGTTTTAATCGTTGGTGTTGGAAGAATGGGTTTTACGCATGCACGCGCGTGTGCGAGGCTTCCGGAAGTTGAAATAGTTGGGCTCGTCGCGCGGGATTTTTCACGCTGGCAGCAGGTTGTTGACTATTTTCCTGACGTGCCGCTTTATAATAATTTCAAAGAAGCTCTGCATTTTACAAAACCGGATGCGGTGATTATCTCAAGCTATACGGATACACATGCGCTTTATGCCTGCCAGGCGATGGAGGCAGGCGCTCATGTATTTGTGGAAAAGCCCCTTGCCCTGAACAAGCGGGAAGCGGGCTACGCCATTGCTTGCGCGCGGAAGCATAACAAAAAACTGTTTGTCGGATATATCCTGCGCCATCATGCAATGTGGCAAAAATTCATTGAATGCGCAAGATCGTTGGGCGCGCCGTATAAAGCAACCTTCACATCCAACCAGCACAGTACCGGTGAAGAATGGCAGCTTCATAAGAACATACTCAATGCTGGACTTTCACCGCTCGCGGACGCGGGAATACATTATGTTGATGTCATGGCGCAGATCACAGATGCGCAAATTACGGACATAAAAGCAGAAGGTCGAAAAACAGAAGCAGATATGGTTGTCGAAAATGATACAAATATGCTCATAAGTTATGATGACGGTTCGACCCTTTACTTTGAAAGCGGTTTTGGGCCAAAAATTGACCCTCATGATATTTCAATTAAAAAGGTAATCGGTGAGGGTGGTGTTGCTCAAATTGCGCCGCAAAACAGGGTTGTTTCCAATGCAGACAGCCATCTTTTTGAAGGGAACGAAGATGACATTTCGATCTATGAACAACAAAAATCCTTTTTTGCCGCAATCAAACAGGATATAGATTTGGAAGTGCATTGGAAGCAAGTGGCAATGAGCCTCGCGATCGTCTTGGTCGCAGAAGATGAGATGAGAATATTAAAGTAAAAAATTAACTATAATGTGTAACTTATTAAGAATAATCATATTAATTGTATTTACAATCTTTATTTCAGGCATTGTATTTGTTGCGAGCTTGTCTGCACAAGGTCGCGACAAAACCTATAACCGTATTGTGAACGTGTCCACAAAAATTGTCCGCGGTACAATTATTGGGCGCGAGGAAATCCGATATGATTATGACGGTGTTAATATGCGTTGCGGTTATGTTCTTGATATTAATACGAAAAAAAGCTGGAAAGGCGGCGACAGTAACTTCAAGGTATTTGTATCCAATAGCGACATTCTGATGAATAATCCTGAAAATACCGAGTATTTTATTTTCGCCCGTCGCAACAGCAATTTCGGCAAGTCAAAAATAGAATTTATCAATTGTGATCAGGGGCGTTCCACCCGCATGGATACTTCCGGTTTTGAATTTCTCGCTACCCGCATTACGCAACAGATTTTCCCTATTGTTTCCTATAGCGCTGAAAACCCGATTACTGATGAAGACACTGGGGTTATTAAAAGGGGGGATTGGATGATGATCGTTGATCGAATAGCTAACAATGCACTTCCTTTTACCATTGCGCGTCGGCGCCTTAATAATGGCAATGAAAACGTTATCGAGGAAATGAATCTTTCAGATTTTCTTTATGAATTTAAGCTGGAATAACAACGGTCAATACGTATTTCTGATCAATTTTTTCTCATTAGGAGTTCACACATTTCGAGCTTACGTTCCAATGTCGCTGAAATGGATGTATATTCCGTGCCAAGCTTCGACGTATATAAAATTTTTGCGCGCATTGATGCTTCTTTTTCACTAAAACCCATTTCACTGAAGAGGCCGATTACCACATCAAGCCGCGTTCGATCGACACGCTCTAACGCGGCATTGGTTTTAGAACATTTAAGCGCCCAGTTCCGAATGGCGACTTCATCTTCTTTGCAGGCGTAATGGTGTATTTCGATCATGGCGCGAAGCACATCTTCCGCCGATCCGCTGATTTCATCAATCAAATCAATATAAGCCAGCGTTTCCTTCTCGTACCAGTAATCCAGAATAGACGCAAAAAAACTCTCGATATCATCAAAGCGGCGATTAAATTCCGCTTTATCTGCATCCATTACTACACAGACCTTTTCAACGGTAACAGACCGCGGGCCATGCGTTTTAAGCAACTCAATACCAGCCTGCATCCATTTTACATTTGGAAAGTTTTGGAGATTTTCCGAAGGGTGCCCAGCCCCGAAATCTACTTCATGAACATTTTTTTCCATCATAGTACCCATTATTTTTGCTTTTCTTATATAAACTATAGCCCCAAATATCAACTGAACAACAGAAATACGGTAAAATAATAGTATTTTGAGTGGAATTGGTTAATGGTGTGAATGAGCGACTTTTTGTTGTTGATCATTTATCCACTTTTGTTGGCAATCTTTAAGCATTTTTTCATTAAAAAAAGTACCAAATGGAATTACGGACGCGATCAGCACCCTTGTGAACTGTGAGAAACTTATCCGGTGTCTCGTCAAAACTTCAACCGCAAAAACAATATACAGTAAAAACAAACCTCCGTGTGTGGCACCAACATACCAGCTGAACGTGGCCATCCCCATATAATATTTAAGTGGCATGGAAACAAAAAGAAGAACCAAAAATGAAAGTCCTTCAATAAAAGCAATTATTCTAAAGCGGTGGAGAGGGTCCGCCATTTTTACCAGCATAAGGTATCCTTTTGTATATAATAATCAAAACAAATTAGAAAGTCAGCTAGGAGAATTACTCCATGGTTTCTTCATTGTAAAGGGATTTGAGAATTCTGTTTGCCCGTAAAAGCGGATCCGTTTCCTGTAATATTTTCATTCTTAACTGGTGATTGTAATCGGGTCTTTCCTCAAGAAACTCACGCACCGTATCAACCGCATAATCGCTCTGATAATATTTAAACGTAGATGCAAGCCAACGTCCCGGGAAAAATATGTCTCCCGTGATTTGTATTTCCTGTAATATTTCGAGACTTCGGTGTAAATATTTTTTTGAGTGTTCATGACGCAATGGATGATGAAGGTAATTAAGCGCAGATAGCACCCATGTTTCCGAATACCTGTTTTCAGGCAATAACAGTTCGCCAAAAAATTTATCCCGTATGGATTGATCAGGGGAAAGTGCGGGTTTTATAAACTTAAAACGGCGTTGGTTATCAGCACCATTAATGCGGGGTTCTTGTGCTTCTATAATTGCACCAGCTTCTTCGGGAAGCTTTATCGCCAAAAAAGCGGCCATATTTGTAAAGTCACGAGGTGCGAGCTTCAATTCATCAATTACTAATGTTCTGTCCCACACACTTTTAACTCTGGTGATAGCGACTTTGGATAACGCAATATTCGCATAATTTCTGAAATATATTCGCCGGATTCCGGTGTCGTGCTTTGGATTGTTGATCTCTTTCCATAAGGCTTCTTCAATAAGAGGGGCTATCCCTATTCTCCCTTTCTGATCAAATAATGACCAGTAGATCGGGAGCAATTGACGCATCAAATGATTAATAATCAGGGGGTTTTCTTCTCTTTCGACGGCAAAAATGATCAAATCGATATATTCCCGTGGTGTAATTACACCATTTCCTTCAAGCAGATGCTCGTAAAGATTTACCAGCGCCGATGCCCGCTCCAGGTCCGTCAGATTATCCCAGCTTTCAACAATGTAATTTTTATCCGTCGGAAACAAACCGTATCCCATGCCATTGGAATTAATGAGAATGGCATTGTCCGTATTGTTTCCAAGTGCGTCTACGTTAACCGCGCTTGTGGTGAAGGAAATATTGTAAGGAACTTCACCCTTCCTAATATCAAAATTCTGCTCCCATATCCGGCCCAATTTCATCGGGTCCCTTTGGGAAAGGGTTGTTCCGGTTCCGGTATTGCTGATGATTTCGAAAACAGGCCTACCCGGTGTGTTAACCCAAACATCACTCCATTCCTTAAGATCCTTATCGGTACGTTTGTCCAATATTTCGATCAAATCAGGCCAGGTTGCATTGCTAAAAGAATAAGTTTTAAGGTATTCCCTTATTCCTTCGCGAAAAACATTTTCCCCAATCATTAATTCAAGTTGTTGCATCATAATTGGCGCTTTATTATAAATGATGTCCCCATACATCACCCCGGCTTCCTTCAGGTTTGGAAGGTCCTGCCGGATTGGGTTTGGTCCTCGCGTTCGGTCAACACTATATGCTCTAGGATGTAGGCGCAGATGAGAACGTAGCTGATGATCTATCTCCGGAAAACTTGGATTAACCAACTTAGCGGACATAAAATTAGCGAAAACTTCTTTTGTCCAAACATCATTAAACCAATCCATTGTCACAAGGTCACCAAACCACATATGCGATGTCTCATGACCAATAAGCGCCGCCCGGGCAAGTCTTTCATTCGGAGAAGGGTTTTCATCAAGCATTAATGTTTCCGCCCTGTATTGAATGGCGCCGACATGCTCCATACCACCAAACTGAAAACTGGGTATAAGGACAAAGCCAAACTTCTTAAATGGAAACTTAATGCCCGTATATTGTTCCATGTAATCAATTGAAGCTTTGTGATGCATGAAAATATCATCACTATTTCGATTAACCCTTTCTTCATCGGGTTCACGATGAAGCATAGTCATTTCTAATCCGTCGATTTCCTTCTCCACCTTGTTAAACCGACCCGCCACAAAAGAAAAAAGATACGTGCTTATTTTATCCGATTTCTTAAATTGAATTTTTTTAGTTTTGGGTGAGCGTACCCGGTATGTGTTCGCTGGGACATTGCTTGGTCGTGGACGCCTTATTTCACCTGCTGATATCGCCTCCCAGCCAAAAGGGACCTCCAGAGAAAGTTCAAAAGTTGCTCTCAGGTTTGGTTGATCAAAGCTGGGAAAACTTGTTCGCATTCTATCCGGCACAAATAAAGTATAGATGAAGTTCGGCATTCTGTTTAAAGCGCCATTGCCAGCAATATAGTCTATTTTTACCCTGTTCTTACCAACCTTAAGGTCGGTTCGACTTATAACAATATGTTCGTTCAAATGGTTAACGTTACGCCTTTTCCCGTTGACCCGAAGTCGCGATATGTTGCTTGCTTTCTCCTTAAAATCTATTTGCAAGTCCTGATCGATATTGTTCAGTGTAAAGGTAATGTCCGAAACCGCTTCAATGGGTGCTTTTTGGGAGGCGGGAATTTCAAGTTCAATTTCGTAGTTTATATCAGAAATTGTCTTCGCTCTGTATGAAGCAAGTTCCCATGAAACTCCTTCTACAACCGGGATATGCTTTATCTCCTGGGCAGTTACCGGAAAACAAATCAAAACTGTTACTGCAATAAAACCAAGATATTTTAAAAACCAGCTTTTCATTTTCCTCTCTTTAACGCTTACCTATGCTTCCTGATCCAGTTTTTTACGTCGACTTCGATCGCTTCAATATCTTTCCGACTTAACGATTTTTCCATTTTAGCAATCAATTCTTTTGCGTCGCTATGCGCATATGCATCAGCAAGCTTTGCCCATTGATATGCTGTCCTCTCATTTCGATCTACGCCGCGGCCCTCCATATACATTTTGGCGAGGTTAAATTGTGCTCTCGCGTGCTCCTGTTCCGCAGCGCGTTCATACCAGAGCGCTGCCTGCTGAACGTTTTGTTCAATACCTTCGCCTGTTTCCAGACTGAGCGCCAAAAAATATTCAGCCCATGCGTATCCTTGTTCTGCAGCCTGCATATACCATCTCACGGCTTCCTCGTTGTCAATTTTTACTCCGCGGCCACGCGCGTACATATTGCCAAGTATATATTGCGATTTTGCATCCCCCATTGCCGCGGCAGCTTTATACCACTTAAGCGCTTCTGAATAATCTTTTGGAATGCCAACAGCATTTTCATACATATAGCCAAGTGAATAAGTGGCTTCCATGTGACCTTCCGCTGCCGCCTTCTTAAATTCCGCGATTGCATATTCAGACTGGCCGATCATCATATAAATCACGCCATTGGAATAGTTCGCCAACGCATTATGAGTGCTCATTAAAATGAAAAGGAAAGTATAAAATAATGTTTGTATTTTCATCATGTGACCACGCTATCATTATAATATATCAAATACAATATTCCATATGCTCACAAATAATTTACCTGTTTAAACTTAAATAGATTAAATAAATCTGATCTGGTGATTGCCATTTTTATTATCATTGGTATAGTCACGCAAAACTGTCTAGCGAATACTATCAGGTCATTAAAATGTCGGATTTAAGGTTAGAACGCAAGATCGTCTGGCTTGCTGCTTTAATTCAGCTCGCCAATGTTCTTGATTTCATGATTGTACTGCCCTTGGGACCGGATCTGACGAAAGCAATTAACATTCCTTCGTCGGATATGGGCTTGCTGGGGGGTATATATACTTTTTCGGCTGCAATATCCGGTGTGATTTTTGCACCTTATCTAGACCGTTTCGACCGTAAGAAAGCCGCCATTGCATTTCTGCTGGGACTTGTCATCAGCACATTTTTGTGCGCTCTCGCTTATGATCGCGACAGTATGCTAGTCGCAAGAACTCTGGCAGGAATATTTGGTGGCCCGGTGACGGCCCTTAGCTTGTCAATGGTGATTGACATGGTCCCAGTAAAACGGCGCGGACAGGCCATAGCGTTGGTAACCAGCGCTTTTACTGTCTCCTCTGTCTTTGGAGTACCGCTTGCACTTGAGCTTTCACGGTTATTTGCCTGGCAAATGCCTTTCATCGTTATTGCCTCTTTCGGTGCTCTCGTAGCCCTGGGTATTTTGATACTGCTGCCACCGATGACGGGGCATATTGATAAAACGATGAGCAAACCGGCAAAAGTTCTGCTGCGACCCCTTTTTAGAAAAAGGGAAATCAGGCTTTCCTATATATTGCTGGCGTTATTAAGTTTCGCCCAATTTCTATTATTTGCGGGTTCAATTAATTATTTTGTTTTCAACCTGGACTTCCCAAGAAGTGGTCTTGCCGGTATTTACATAGCGGGCGGAGTACTCAGTTTCGCCGCAATGATGCTTACAGGACGTTTCGTTGATTTTTACGGCGCGAGGGTCCTGTCCTATATTCTTGCAGTCATTTATGTTCTCGTTCTTGCTGACGGTTATCTTCATGATCCGATCATGGGAGTGCCGGTCGTTTTTACTCTTTTTATGATGTGCGCTGCCATTATGGGGGTTATTACTTCCAGTATTTCTTCAGAAGCGCCAGGAGATGGTGAAAGGGCTGCATATATGTCATTACAGACAACAACACGCCATTTCGCCGCCGGTGCTGCCGGCGTTATTTCCTCAATCATTCTGACAACCAACCCTGATGGAAGTCTTAATAATATTCATATACTAGCTTTGATAACCATTGGATGCATTCTTACGCTTCCTATTCTAATCGTCATGTTGAGAAAAGCAATTAACATTCGAGACGGCATTTTATAGATATTAATTTACATGTAAGATATTTTCCGGGTATGATAACGTAAAGGAGTGACGAATATGAGTGAAAACAATATCAAATCGTCTATTGATATTAGTCGGGAAAAAATTCATTGGGATCAAGATATCAGCTATGGTGACTATCTTGAACTTGATACACTGCTGAGCTCACAAAATATAAGATCCGGTTCCCATGATGAAATGATGTTTATCATTATTCATCAGGCGTCGGAGCTTTGGATGAAATTATGTATCCACGAACTTTCCAGCGCTATGGAAAAATTAAAAGCCGACGAAATAGGTCCCGCAATGAAAATGATTGCGCGTATTGCCCGAATTCAGGAGCAACTCATCCATTCGTGGAATATTCTATCAACTATGACCCCGAAAGATTACATGAGCTTCCGTGATAGCCTTGGTCAAAGTTCGGGCTTTCAATCTTATCAGTACCGCATCATTGAATTTTCTCTCGGCAATAAAAATGCAGCGATGATAAAGGCGCATACAGGGCATCCGAAACGCTTTGAAGCAGTGAAGGGGGCGTTGGAAGCACCAAGCCTATATGATTTAACATTACAATTACTCGCCCGTCGGGGATTTGATATTCCGAAGAGCCATACTGAAAGGGATTGGTCAGCGCCTTATGTGGCAAGTGATTTGGTCGAAGCCGCTTGGTTAGAAGTTTACAAACAGGGCGATGACCATTGGGATCTTTACGAATGGGCGGAAAAGCTTGTAGATCTTGAACATCGCTTTCAGACTTGGCGTTTCAGTCACATGAAAACTGTTGAACGCATTATTGGCTACCGGCGAGGGACGGGGGGTACAGCAGGAGTTCACTATCTCAAAAAAGCACTGGATCTCAGATTCTTTCCGGAATTATGGAATGTACGAACAGCGTTATAAAAAAGGCGACCCGGGAGAAGGCCGCCTTTTTAACAAGAATTTTTTCCGGTTTAGATCGCTCGGATCTGATGGAAAAACTCTTCGATGTCTTTTTTCAATGTCTCTGAAATACGTCCCATTTCTGATGACGCTTTGAGTACATCCTGACCGGCATTTCCGGTTTCGTCTGCCTCATTAGCAACCAGAGAAATATTGTTCGAAATATCAGCTGTACCGACGGCAACCTGCTGAATGTTTTCCGAAATCTCAGATGTAGCACGTGTCTGTTCTGTGACAGCGTTAGCAATCGTAGTTGTCGATTCATTGCTTTCGTTGATGACGCTTTGAATTGCCTTAATGCTATTCACTGTGTCTTCGGTGAGCGCCTGCATTTCCGCAATATGATTTGCGATTTCTTCGGTCGCATTACCTGTCTGACCAGCAAGAGCTTTTACTTCGTTTGCCACAACGGCAAAACCTTTACCCGCTTCGCCGGCGCGGGCGCTTTCTATCGTCGCGTTAAGCGCAAGAAGGTTAGTCTGGCTTGCTATGTCGTTGATAAGGTCGATCACTTCATTAATTCGGCCAGCGGATTGTGCAAGCTTATTAATTGCGTCGTTACTGTGTTCCGCTTCTTTCAAGCTACGTTCAGCAATGGCATTTGCACTTTCAACCTGTCTGTTAATCTCACCAACAGAAGCGCTAAGTTCTTCTGCAGATGCCGCTACGGTCTGGATGTTATTGGCAGTTTGTTCCGACGCGCTCGCCACATCAGAAGAGCGTGTTTTGGTGCTGTCTGATATGATAACCATCTGGTTTGCTGTAGCTTCTAGCTGTGTTGATGATGACGCGAGGGAACTAAGAACTTCTGAAACCTTGCCGTCAAAGTGCTGAACAAGATCATCAATTTTCTGTGCACGCTCTTCTGCCCTTTGGCGACTTTCTTCCGCTTTACTTGCTTCTTCTCTTTCACGCTCTGCTTCTGCTTCTCTTTCTTCTGCTTCATGCTTGATGCGCTCTTCTTCGGCACGTTTATTTTCAGCAGCGAGATGCTCGCTTTCAAGGGCAGCCTTACGTAAATCTTCGATGGCATTAGAGAATTGGCCAAGCTCGTCCTTACGGGTTTTGCCCCGTACTTCCTGAGTGTAGTCGCCTGTTGCAATGACAGCGACTGCATCACGTAGAATGCCAAGAGGTATTGATATACTTTGAAGTACGAGAACGGCGACAACGGCTACCACAACAACCATGACACTGCAGAAAACAAATAGCAACAATTCGGAAGTTGAACGCGTGTTATCAAGAACCCCGGTTGCCTCCACAAGGTTGCTTGTAGCTTTTTCGCTGAATATATTAAAATGCGGAACCATGCTTTCATAAATACTGTTAAGTTCGGCCATTAATGTTTTCAGTGATGCCTCGTATTCAGGTGTCATGCCGCCATCTGCTTCGATATCATCATATAAATCTGTAATCTCGAAAAATTTGATAATATAATTTTCAATTAGCACATTTACTGTATCTGATGAAGTTATAACGGTTTTGTCATCAGTATATCCAGCTATTTCCTCTATATAAAGTTTGAGATTATCGGCGTGACTTTCAAATGAATCAATGTGTGTCGCATCTTTTACAAGGAAATAATCTTTTTCAGAACGCAACATTTCCAATGCTTCGCTTTTTATATCAGCAGCAACCATACTGAAGTCTGAACTTCTTGTATATTCATCCTGCCCTGATTTTAGCTGCATTAATGTCATGTAGCCAGTTGCCCCAACGACAATGGTTCCAAGTAGCGATATCACTGACAACGCTATTATTTTATTTGAGATACTTACATTCTTGAACAAATGTGTCCCTAATAATTTGTCCAAAAGCCCTTTGGGCTTTAACGCACTAATCACAATCAAACTCCTTCAAATTAATCTCAAGGTTAAATTTATTTTTCATTCATTATTCTCAATAAGCTAAAGATGTTAACTTTTAGTGAACAGATCACGCATAGCGGGTATTTAGCTAAAATTTTATTCTCTTATTCAAATAAGTTGTATTTGAAGATGTATTTTACAAAGTATGCATGACTCAGTTTTGGCTTTTGACGGTCCATTGAATATTTTTGACGCACGCAAAACTCATATTAATAGCAATTGAATATTGACTATGCCGGTGTTCACCAAATTTACTGTTTATAAATCAGAATGTAGGATAATGTTGGATTATAGAAATCTTTTAAGTCATATAAATAAAATAATAACTGCGGGAAGCTATAACAGTTAAGAAAAAATGATTAGTACCATTTCAGAGAAAATGCGAAATAATAATTGGCTACTGCTACCCGTGGTGACATTATCTTATCTTGGGCTTGCTAAAATATCTTTTTATTTTGCAGAAGGTGGGGGTCTTGCAGCAATGATCTGGCCGGGGGCAGCGGTAGCGCTCGCTTTTATCCTTTTTTTTGGGTACCGTGTACTTCCAGCAATTTATATAGGAACGTTGCTTGCAGCGATCATCAATCCCGATTTTCTGGTAACCACACCTTTAGATGTTATAAATTCCCCTCATATTTTTCTCGTGGCGGCGGGCGGCACTACACAGGCCTTTGTCACAGCATGGATTTTAAGAAGATTGAATCTATTGGAACATGATTTTATAAACCCTGCCAAAATTTCATTATTTTATTTTATCGCTGGGCCACTTTGTTGTCTGATCAGTGCTACCATCGCAACATTGACATTTTATTTTTTTGGTATGAGTAGCTTCATAAATCTTCTTGACGAATGGGTGATTTGGTGGGTCGCCGACAGTTGTTCCGTAATCATTTTCATTTCGCTGATTTTTGCGATCATTAAATTCGATAAAAAGCGTAAAAATATTATTATAACATTCGCTTCAGCAGGATTGTGTGTTGCTCTGATGATATCCTTTATTGGGCAAAATTGGGAAAATGAAAGAATTGACCTTATTTTCGAACAAAAGGTCAATGCGGCCATCGATATTTTAAACCAATTCACCTCTTCACACATTGCACTTGCGACCAATGTTAAAGGATTTAAGAGATTTCACCCAAATCTGACAAAAGAAGATTTTTCATTGTTTGCTGGGTCAAACTTAACACAATATACAAATGTTAAATCGCTCTCTTGGATTGAAAAGGTATCTCACACAAACAAAGTAAGTTACGAGGAAGAATTAAAGCGCATCCATGGGAATGATAATATTGAGCTTTGGGCGATGACGCCAGACATGACCGCCATACCCCCGGCGAAAGCAGAATCCTATACAGTCGTCAAATATGTTGAACCCTATGACTTATATAAGATTGCCATCGGCTTCGTTACCAACGCCGATTTAAACAGAACTTCGGCGATTAATGATGCAGAGAATACAGGTGACCTTGTCATGACGGCTCCTGTTATTCTGTTAACGGCCCCTGACGCACCAACAGCAGCGACAATTTATCAGGCTCATTTCAAGGATGACCGTCTTGAAGGGTTCACCGCATTCATCATCCAAATTGATAGCATGGTTCAATCGATACTGGGTTCCAATTCTGAGAGTAATTTTTACATTGAACTTTATGATAAGGAATATGGACAGGATCTTACGTTTCGTTCTTTCGATGATAGTAAGGTGGATATAAATGATTTGGCCACTACCTCCGTCGAATTTCCCATACTTAACAGAACCTGGGTTATTAAATTCATCCGGACCCCGGCGTTTATTGACGGTAATAAAACATCGCAGCCATTGTTCATTGGCATCGCCGGCATGTTATTTGCCGCAATGGTTACGGTTTCTATTGTTATACTTTCAGGGCAAAGACTTTATCTTGAAAAACTGGTCGCACAACGAACGGAAGAACTTGAAAAAGCAAACGAGGCAAAATCAGAATTTATGGCTAATATGAGCCACGATCTGAGAACACCACTAAATGCAATAATCGGCTTCTCCGAAATTATGAAGCAGGAAATGTACGGCAAAATAGGCGATAAAAAATACCGCGAATATATACTGGATATTAATGAATCAAGTGAATATCTTCTTTCATTGATTAATGACATCCTCGATTTTTCAGCTATAGACGCCAATAAGAGAGCTATTGAGAAAGAACATCTGGACCCAATTTCCTTAGTTAGGGATTGTTTTAGGTCATTAAATCCGTTGATCGAAAATAAGCAATTAGTTACTGAAATAAATCTTAATCCAGATTTTCCGGACATTTTTGCAGATCAGAGGGCAATGAAGCAGGTATTTATCAATCTTCTTTCAAACTCCATAAAATTTACTCCCGATGGGGGGAACATTACAGTACATGGGCAAGTTACAAGAAATCATATACTCCTTATCGTAACGGACACCGGCGAGGGGATCGAGGAAGAAAATATCGAAAAAATATTGGACCCTTTCACCCGTGTGGAAAATCATCCTCACCTTAGCCAGGAGGGTACAGGGCTTGGCCTAGCGATTGTCAATGCTTTAGTTAAACTTCATAATGGAACAGTTTCAATTAAAAGTAGACTTCATGAAGGAACCGAAGTTACCATAAAAATTCCGCGATAAAACGCTCAGTTTTTAGTTTTCCTACGTATAATGAATACTCACGAGCTTGTGATTTGATTTTATGTTTTGATTATACATAATGCGTCAAAAAAGGGGTATCAAAAGGTATTATGCGTATAAAGGATTCGGGCAGAAAGTACGGAACAATAACCATATTGTTTCACTGGGTTACGGCTATTGTAATGATTGGGATGTTTATTCTGGGCTATTGGATGAGAACATTGGACTATTATAGTCCGTATTATCAATCGGCGCCAAGAATACACGAAAGCATAGGGCTTCTTATGTTTGTTTTCGTACCATTATTTTTGTTTTGGCGTCTGGGAAATAGAAACCCGGATGACAGCCATTTAAAAGATTATGAACGGTTGACAGCGGGCATAGTGAAAAAGTTGCTTTATCTATTAATGCTCATGTTGCTGGTATCAGGATATCTTTTATCCACAATCGGTGATACCCCGGTACAGTTATTTAATTGGTTCACCATACCTGCATTTATCACTATTGATGAAAGCAAGCTATTAGTCGGAAAGATACATGAATATTTTGCTTATATTTTAATGCTGTTTGCCGCTATACACGGGGCCGCCGCACTCAAACATCATTTTATCGATAAGGACGACACTTTGGCGCGAATGTTGCCAAATTTAAACCCCAAAGACATTCAGGAAACAACTAAAAAGGAAGATAAATGAAAAAAATACTAATTGCAGCACTAATGTTGGTCACCTCTGCCACTTTGACAACAGCAACTGCCGCAGATTACTTGATTGATACAGAAGGAATGCATGCCTCGATTAATTTTCGCGTGAAACATGTCGGCATCAGTTGGCTCACCGGTCGTTTTGACAAATTCGATGGAAACTATACATTCGATGAAAATAATCCCGCAGCATCAAAAGTTGTTGTCAATATCGATGTACGTAGTGTGAACACAAATCACGCCGCACGCGACAAACATATAAGCGAAGCAGAATATCTTAACGTTGAAGAAAACCCAACTGCGCGTTTTGAGAGCACTTCAATCGATATTCAGGATGATGACACCGGTATTATTCACGGAAATCTTACTCTTAACGGGATTACCAAACCTGTTGATCTTATGGCCAATTTTGTTGGCTCCGGGGATGATCCATGGGGCGGCTATAGATCGGCCTTTGAAGCGACAGCGACTTTAAACCCTAGCGATTTCAACTTCGAATTTAATTATGGCGAAGTATATCTCGACCTATATGTCGAAGGAATTCGCCAATAGTAATTATCTGATATCGAGATGAAACAGCGCTTTGATCAGGCGCTGTTTTTTTTCAAATAATGGTAAAAAACATCAAGCATCTCATCCATATTACTACGGCCAAACCCGATCCGGAAATGGTCTTGCGGCGTGGACCGAAGTTCTGAATTATAAATTCGCGGCGGTAATATGAGAATCCCAGTCTCTTCCAGCAAATCTTCGCAAAACCGGTTGGCTGTTTTGGGACCAAGGTATCTGGGATAGGCAACCGCTCCGCCGTCTGGGCGTTTCCATTGGAAAAGTTCGGGAAATTCACTGAAAAATTTATCAAGTTTAAGTGCGTTTTTATTCAGTAACTTTACATTTTTCTCAAGTATTTTATCCCTGTTTTTCAAAGCGATGAGCGCAAGCATTTCACTGGGGGCACTGCTGCATATTGTCAGAAAATGCTTATATCTTTCCATAGCAGAAAGCACCTCTCTGTCTTGACTGGCGACCCATCCGATGCGAAGTCCCGGAAGACCATAAGCTTTCGACATGACATTTAACGATAATCCCTTTTCGTATATATCTGCGATCTGGGGGATCCGTTTACCTGGATCTATTTCGATGCCACGATATACTTCGTCACTGAAAATATAAATGTCGAATTCGCGGGCCAGTTTTACTAGCTTTTCCTGATCCTCTGCGGAAATGATTTTACCGGTCGGATTATTTGGGAAATTAATAGAGATAAGTTTCGTATTCGGCCTGAGCGCACCTGTGATCTTATCAATTTCCAGATTCCAGTCATTTTCTGCATCAAGTGGAATTCCTGTTACATCACATATACTTAAAGGGATTGTTTCAGCCGCTTGGTAATTCGGAACAATGACGATGACATGATCATCGGGTTCGAGCATCGATTTCATCGCCGTGTAAATTCCTTCCTCTGCGCCGGAAAAAACAAGAATGTCTTCATTGCTAAGTTTGTTATATGTAGCAGCAATTTCGGTTCTTAAGGCTGGAAGTCCCCAGGTTTGCGTATATCCAAGCCAAAGGTTTTCGAACGTCTCACGGTCTTCCGGGCTTGCCATTCCAAGAAGATCTTTCATAGACATACTTTCCATATCGGAAGCAGTAAGATGATATTTCGCTTTAAATTCCCATTGCGAAAAAAATATTTCCAGTTCAAAATTGCGCATTCACGTCACTCGAAAATTGATTTACGTATTTTAATTAGCACGGTTTTTGCAAATATCAAACGCTCAGTGATCAAACACCTATCCATTTATGCTTGACTTCCACAATTAAAAGGCGCATCAGAGCAACGTTACAGGGTCATTAAACGTAATGACCACAATTCCGCCTAGCAGCCGTGACCAGTAACGATCACGTGTATCCTTTAAAATTAAAAGGCTAAGTGCATTCGCGGAAAATTATGCCTCTAAGGAGGCCAACCGCGAAGGAACTAACATGACGCAACAAGTTGCGCCGGAAGAAACACCATTTGACTTTGACAAGTTTGGTTTTGAAAAAGCAATTATCAGGTCCATAAAAAACGAAGGCTTCAGTACCCCTACACCTATACAGGATATGGCAATACCATTTGTTATGGCTGGTACCGATCTCATGGGTATTGCTCAAACCGGCAGTGGAAAGACGGCTGCGTTCAGCCTTCCTGCTATTAATAAACTTATTCATGATTACCGGAAACCGGATCCAAATCATCCCAGAGTGCTGATCCTCGCGCCGACACGTGAACTCGTAATACAAATAGGTAAGTTTATTGATCAGTTTTCCCGTGGCACCTCGGTCCGAAGTCTCGTTGTTGCGGGCGGCCAAAGTTACCAACCGCAAATCAGAAAGTTAAAACATGGGGTTGATATTCTTATTTCCACACCTGGAAGACTGATTGACCATATGGGCAGCGGCAACGTAAAGCTCGAACATTGTCACACTTTTATCCTTGATGAAGCTGACAGGATGCTTGATATGGGTTTCATCGATGATGTCAAGGAAGTAAGAAAAACACTTACAGATGATCATCAGACTGTAATGTTTTCAGCAACAATGAATAGTAAGGTTCGCAAGCTTTCAGGCGAGCTACTTCGCAATCCTGAGTATGTAGAGCAGGAACGAAAAACCGTTGTTGCCGACACCATCACTCATAAATTAATGAATGTAAGACGTAAGAATAAAACAGAGTTGCTTATTTCGCTTCTCAAAAATGAGCCAATTGAAAAGGCGTTAGTCTTTGCCCGCACCAAAATGGGGGCGGACCGGCTTTGTAAGGAGCTTACGCAAGCGTTCGCAGATACCCCCATCCGTATCGATGCAATTCACGGCGATAAAAAGCAACGTACCCGCGAGAAAATCCTTCTTAACTTCCGAAAAGGGCGCACAAAGGTTCTCGTTGCCACTGATGTTGCGGCGCGTGGTATTGACGTCGATGGCATCAGCCATGTAATAAATTACGAGCTTCCGATTGAAGCTGAAAATTATGTTCACCGTGTTGGACGCACGGGGCGCGCGGGTGAGACGGGGATTGCCATTTCGTTTTGTGATCCCAGCGACATGCGCCTCTTAAAAGACATCGAAAAACTCATTAAAATAAAAGTGGAAATTGATGAAGAGCATCAATATCACTTCGAGCAAAGTGAAACCCATGATGTTAATAAAGGGCGTGTAAGACGAAAACCCCGAAATCAAAACCGGTTTGAAAAAAGTCGTGGGCGAAAAACGGCTAACGAAAACAGACGTCCAAAGCAACCTCAAGACGAACCAGTTGGCAAAAAACAGAAACATGTTAATAAAAGAGAAGAAAACAAAGCAAATAAATCTCTAAAGCCCGCAAAGTCAAATCGGTATGACCCGCTTGATAGCAGTTTTGGTTTTGATGAGGATCCTGTGTTACAAAAATTACGCGGCAAGGCGAGTAAGCGCAAACAAAAGTCAGAAAATGAAACTGAAACCGGGCCGCAAAAACAAACGCAAAATGAACGAAAAGAAAAGAAACGTAAAACACCCAAAGCACGTATCACGCTTCGTGGAAAGCCAAAACAAACAGGCGGCCACAAAGCCTTTTCCCCAAAACCCAAGCGTGCAAACAGGCAGGGAACAAAATAGCATAAGTCATTGATATATACTTTATCCTTGTGGTATCATAAGCTAGTACGACATCTGATTGAGGAATAATGAGCAATCTAGTAAAAATTGCCGCGCTACTCGCATTGGTTTATGTTTCTTGGAATTTCCTAAATCACAAAAGCTTTGATGAGGGGGTTCTTGCTTTTCGCGAAGGTGATTATGAAACTGCATTCGAAGTCTTTTCCCGTGAAGCCGAAAATGGCAATAGAGAAGCTCAATATAGTATAGGACACATGTATAAAAATGCCTTGTCCGTTGAACAAAACTTCACAGAAGCCTTAAAATGGTACACGCTCGCTGCAGAAAAGGGACATCCCATTGCCCAAAATGATCTTGGAACGATGTATCGCAATGGAGAAGGAACCCCGGTTGATTATGAAAATGCTATGACATTGTATTTAAAATCATCAGATCAAGATTATTACGGTGCCCAGTTTAATATCGGGCAGATGTTTTACCGGGGAGAAGGGGTCGAGCAGGATTATGAACAAGCGCTCAACTGGTATCTGCTTGCCGCGGCCCAAGGCATGCCCATAGCACAACGTAACCTTGGGGTAATGTATAGAATGGGTCAAGGAGTTCCTGCTAACGACGTTTACGCATATATGTGGCTTTATATTGCTTCACAACGAGGAGATCAAATTTCCGCCGGACTTCTCGCAGAATATGAACCGTCTATGGCCATTACAGAAACAAGAGAAGCGCGCGTTCTCGCGGATAGGTGGTTAAGTAACAACAACTAAGCTTTGCAAAATCCCGGAAAATGTGACAAAATAGCTCTATTGTTTGTGTTTATAGTAATGTGAGTAGGGAATATGTTTGAAATGTTTCAGTTAAGAATCTCCAAATTTTTGTATATTATTTGTGCCTGCTTAATGCTTCAGGCATGCGGCGGCGGCATGGATATGGGAAGTGCACGACTCGCCTACGATAATGGTGATTACGGGTCAGTACTTAACTACTACCGCGAACAGGCACTTCAAGGCAGTCGCGAAGCCGAATATATGCTCGGCTTAATGTATGAAAATGGTCATGGCGTAGGATTAAACAAAACTGAAGCCATGAAACATTATGCAATTTCAGCAGAAATGGGGTACACGCCTGCAGAAGTTGCATTGGCAACAGGGTATTTTAGCGAAAAAAATTATGAGGGTGCGCTGGAATATTTTAGTCGCGCCGCACCGGAAGGCGAAGCAAACGCCAATTATTATCTGGGTGTTATTTACCAAAATGGCTTTGGTGCAAGCCGTAATATTCGCTTGGCTGTCAATTATTTCCGGGAAGCATCCGCAAAAAATCATGCAGAAGCACAATATGCCTTAAGCCAAATGTATGAAGAAGGTGATGGCGTTACACGAAGTAGTGTTGAAGCACAGCGAATGTTATTACTTGCCGCTGAAAATGGTAAGGCCGAAGCTCAATTTCGTCTGGCAACCTTAATTGCCAATGATGAGCTGATCGAAGTTGGTATGGAAAAAGCCGTGAATTGGTATGAGCGTGCTGCCGATCAGGGGATTGTGAAGGCGCAGTACCGAGTAGCAAATGCCTACCGCAACGGTGAGGGTGTTACGCAGGACCTTGTGAAGGCGTTCAAATATTACAAGTTAGCCGCAGAAGCAGGCCATGCGGATGCACAATATAATCTGGGCAATCTTTACAGGCAGGACGATGATAGCGTTAAACGCGACTTGGATGAAGCCATGCGCTGGTACCGAGCATCAGCTGAACAGAATAATCGTGATGCCCAGTATGATATTGCCTCCATGTATTATATCGGTCTTGGTGTGAGAGAAGATGTTAAGGAAGCCACCAGATGGTTTCATAAAGCGGCGGAGCAGGGACATCCTATTGCACAATATTTCCTTGGAAATATTTATCGCACGGGCCAGGGTGTTGTAATTAATGAACCAGAAGCTCTAAGATGGTATCATTTGGCCGCCGAACAAAATATACCGGAAGCACAAAATAACCTTGGGTATATGTATTCGAATGGGCAGGGAACAGAAAAAAATTATTTGCTCTCACATATGTGGTTTAGTATCTCTTTAACAAACGAAAATCTGGCGGCACAAAGTGCCCGACAATTTCTTGAAAGTGAGATGACCAGAGAGCAGATAGAGCAGGCCAGGGAAATGGCCCGTAACTGGTTAGAGGAACACGAACGGCAATGACCCTGAAATCCCCAATACTGGCATTGTTCCTATCTGGTATGTTTACGTCGATTGCACATGCGGATATTGATCAGGGAAAAGAAGCTTATTTTATGGGCAACTATCAACGGGCACTAAAAGCTTTTATGCCCGACGCGAGAAAGGGTAACAGCTACGCGCAAATTAAAATCGGCCAGATGTATGAAAATGGCTGGGGCGTTGAGCGGGATTATTTAATCGCGAAAAAATGGTATGAACAGGCTGCAACCGGTGGTGATCCCATCGCGCACGTGGCGATCGGAAAGCTTTACGCATATGGTCGTGGTGTCATGAAGGATTATAATACTGCTGAAGCACATCTTCTCAAGGCTGCTGCGCTTGAATATCCTCACGCTTATTATGTTTTAGGCGACATTCACAATGACGCTTATGCATTTGGCTATAATGAAAGCTATGCATTAAAATACTATGTAATGGCAGCAGAAAGCAACGCGGCCGCTAGTTCCCAAAATGGTCATTTTCGAAAAGGAACCGGTCAGTGGTTCCGTTTAATTACGCCTAAGGGGGTCCAGGCAACACGGCGTATCGCGGATGAAGGAAATGTTGTTGCACAGCTTAATACCGGATTACGTTATTATTTTGGTGAGGGCGTTGCTATAAATCATACAACGGCTAATTCCTATTTTTTGATGGCGGCGCTCGCAGGAAACGCCGAAGCCCAGAATTTTTTGGCTCAAAATAAAGTAATGCAGGACCCGGAAGGGTTTGATAAAATATTTGTTTTTAAATGGTTTAGCATCGCTGCTGCAAACGGTGACCCGATTGCCAAAACCAATAAAGCCAAACTTCAATCGAACATGAGCAGTGAAGAAATCAGGATAGCCGAAGCTGCCGCGAAAAGGTGGCTTAACAAAAATTAAACCTGAATTGACGTACCGTGTAGACGAGCATCTATTTATCTTCTTTAAATATTATCAAGATTTAAATCTAAAAGCCTGAATTCGCTGGATAATTTATGCTGTCTTTCATATAGTGTCCGAGGGCATTACCGGGAGCAAGCCATGCGATTTAATGAAAAGCTTTTTAATTATGTTTTGGAAGCGGCGAAAGAATTTGAAAATGGATTTGACGATAATCCTGTTGTGCCAGGTATTGATGCAGTAAAAAATATTGATCAGTTTGATGAGCCGACACCAACTACCGGCACCGATGCACTGGACGTCATTAAAATGCTTCATGAAATCGGAACACCGGCAACAACATTAAGCCGTAGCGGCCGTTTCTTCGGCTTTGTTGTAGGTGGAACATTACCGGTTGCACAAGCATCAAGTTGGCTAACGACAGCCTGGGATCAAAATGCTGCCCTTACCATGCTCGGCTATACGGCCGCAAAGCTCGAACAGGTTTCAAGAAAATGGATTCTGGATATGCTTGACCTGCCACCCGACGCAGCGATGGGTTTCGTTTCCGGGGCAACGATGGCGGGCTTTACTGCATTGACGTCTGCCCGACAAAAACTTTATAAAAATATGGGATATGACCTGCGTAAATCGGGGCTCAAAAATGCACCGGATCTTCGCGTCATTGTCAGCGCAGACATTCACACGACAAATATTGCCGCATTAAATTACATGGGCATTGGTAGGGATGAATTGGAGTTCGCCCCCGTTGATGCACAGGGAAAAATCATTACTGAAGAGCTTCCCGCGATGGATGACCGAACCATCGTCATCATCCAGGCGGGAAATATTAATAGTGGTGCTTTCGACGATTTCACCAAAATTTGTGGCCTCGCTCGTAGGGCTGGCGCCTGGGTCCATGTGGATGGTGCTTTTGGTGGGTGGATAAAGGTTTCTAAAACACGTGGCAAAATGGCAAAAGGAATGGAACTCGCTGATAGCTGGTCAATTGACTGTCATAAATGGTTAAATGTCCCCTATGACAGCGCGATTGCCATTTGTCGCGACCGCTCCGCGATGATGGAAGCTTTTACCATTTCAGCCAGTTACCTGCTGACTGATGGGGAACGTATCCCTAATAACTTTACGCCCGAACTATCTCGCCGTGCCCGTGGAATTGATGTATGGGCTGCCCTTAAATATCTTGGAAGGGATGGATTCGGAGAACTGATTGACCGATGTTGTGACTATGCCAACTGGTTCGCAGGGGAACTTTCAAGAACGGGTTTCACAATCATGAACGACGTCGTAATTAATCAGGTCGTTTTCTGTTTGAATGACAATGACGATGAACGTTTGAAACGGATCATGGATAAAGTCGCCGCAAGTGGAAAAGCATGGTTCGGTCCGACCAGGTGGAGGGAACGGAACGTATATCGCATGAGCATATCGTCCCACGAAACAACACAAGCAGACCTTGACGTCGCGCTCGCTGCCATTAAAGAAGCGATGGATTAAGGCGTGCCTATTTGCTTTTTTCCGAAACTGATTTCATAAATTTCAGAATATCATAAGCAAACAGACTTGAGCCTGTATTAAAATGAAATACTTCCGATAAATGATTATGATCCATGATCTGTTTGACCATTGGCATTTGCCTGTCACGTCGGTACAGGCCGTCAATTAACTTTGATGCCTGATATTGAAAATTATCCTTATCATATTCGGCATAACTGACAAATACAGGAACTTTGCGCCCCTTTAGTTTATGCAAAACAGAACGCACGGGGTAAAGTTTATTATTTTTTCCAAAATAATCATAATATTGCGGGTCAGCATCACCATTTAAGATGTTCGTGTCGTAAACAGACCCACTGGCAAGAATAGCGCCCCTAACACCATCATCTTCAATCTGGTATTCTTCCTCAAATATATAGCTTGCAACATGCTGTGCCCCAGCGGAATGACCAAACAAAAATATTTTTGATGTATCACCGCTTTTGATTTTATCCGGGTTATCACGGATCCATTTTATTTGTGCGGCAAGATCCAGCGTCCCACTTGGCCATTTATGCTCCGGTGCCAGCCGATAAGTCATGATTATGCTGGTAATACCCAGCTTCGCAAAATGATACCCTACATTCGCATACATTGCCTTATCACCCGCGACAAATGATCCCCCATGAAGGAATATCAGAATCGGTGAGGGGACATTGCCCCTTACGACCGGTTCATAAAGATCAAATCCCTGCTTTGTGTGCGGGCCATACTTCAGATCACGGGTAACCTTTACCTTTGAATTATCTGCAGCGTTCCATAGCGGCTGCCAACGGGAAAGGGACTTGCCGACATCAATGATTTTTCCGTCCAAACGGATTTGATCAGTGATGGTTTGAGCCACTGATTGCTCGCTATAAATGATGATAAAGAATAACAACAAACACAAACGCATTATTCGTCGTTATCCTTGTTATAATTTTTAAGAACGGATGGATGTAAATTTGCTTTAATCTCATCCAACGATTTTTCTTTGTATTCTTTTCGCCTGCTTATTTTGTGTTTTATGGTTTGTACCTTCTTTTCTGTCATGAGCGTATATGCAAGTACCGCAACAACAATCGCCCGCGCGCTGGATAAAACGAATAAAAATGCAAATCTGAAATTCGGGTAGATAACATCGGCTGGTAAATCTTCAAACGCAACATCACGCCATACAATATCACGTCTGATTATTTTGTCTTCATTCAAAAGATAAGCTTTTTGGTAAATATAGGCCAGATAACTATCCGCAATCACCCAAAACAAAATAAGGATAACGATCAGATATTTCACGTAAATCATGTCATGTATACGATTGGTCAGACGTTGATGAAACATCAGCATCAGAAAATAATGAATAACCACATATCCAGCCATGAATACAAAAACATCAAAATAATGGTTTACTTCCGAAAGGCCGTAGCCTCTGATAAAATTCAGACCAATAATTTGGGGGGCCAAAAGAAGAGCAAAAAGCAGGACAATCTGAATAAAATTAAAACTGTATTCCCTTATCTGATCCTGCATATTAATCCCTTTGATTGCTATAATAAATGAAATAGTCAATTCTACTCTTTGATATTGGCATTTCACGATGTTTCAGTAAAGTTATAACGTATAAAAAGCAAGGGCGCTAATATGGAATTTAATCAGGAACTTTTTAGTTACGTTCTGAATGCCGCAAAGTCATTCGAAGAAAGTCTGGACCTCAGACCCGTTACACCATCGAACGATGTTATTAAATCGCTGGATTATTTTAATGAACCCCTAAGCGACCAGGGAGCGCCAGAACTTGATGTTATTAAAAAGTTAAATGAAGTGGGTGAACCCGGTGTCGTTTCCAGCAGGGGCGGCAGATATTATGGTTTTGTTACCGGCGCAGCCCTTCCGGTGTCGGTGGCTGCGAACTGGTTGGCTGCAAGCTGGGATCAGAATGGTGGTCCATCCGTTATGAGCCCAACGACCGCAAAAATAGAAGAAGTGGCCGGGAGTTGGGTTCTGGATGCGCTTGATCTCCCACGTGACAGTGGTTTTGGGTTCGTCACGGGGGCGACAATGGCTGGGTTTACAGCGCTTTCAAGTGCACGGGCAAAGCTATATAAAAAAGCTGGATATGATGTGAAGGAAATGGGCATTCGCAATGCCCCTAAATTAAGGATTGTACTTTCCGAGGAAATTCATCCAACGATCATTATCGGGCTTCAGTATATGGGGTACGGGAAAAGCGAGTTCGAATTTGTTCCGTGTGATGCACAAGGCAGGATGCTCGCCGATAAGCTTCCCGCCCTTGACGACAAAACCATAGTGATCTGTCAGGCGGGAAATGTAAACAGCGGTGCCTTTGATCCGTTTGATGACATATGTGAGCGCTCCGAAAAATGTGGTTCATGGGTTCATGTCGATGGCGCTTTTGGCGGTTGGATCAGAGCCTCCAAAAGCCGCGCGCATCTTGCAAAAGGAATGGACCGGGCCGATAGCTGGTCAATTGATTGTCATAAGTGGCTAAACGTGCCCCATGACAGTGCCGTTTCAATTGTAAGGGACAAAAAGGCTATGCAGGACATGTTCGGCGTTCGCGCCGCATATTTGGTCCCTGGTGCGCTCAGAGAACCTAATCATTACACACCCGAACTTTCCCGTCGCGCACGGGGGATAGAGGTATGGGCTGCCCTTAAACATCTGGGTAAAAACGGTCTGGCTGAAATTCTTGACCGCACCTGTGACCACGCGAAGCGCTTCGCAAGCGAACTTGAAGCGATGGGTTTTGAGATCATGAATGACGTCGTGATTAATCATGTCGTCGCCACCCTGGATGATGAACAAAAAATTGACAATATCATTAATAAGGTCCAGCAAAGCGGCAAAACATGGTTCGGCCCCACATATTGGCAAGGCAGGAAAGGGTTCCGCATTAGCATTTCGTCCTACGTAACAACTGATAAAGACATAGAAATTGCGATTGCCGCAATCCGTGATGCGCTTTAAGATATAATTTCGGTTACAATTTCAGTCGTTACAGAATTTGCGATATAGCAAAGGTCGTGTGAACGATGATGGATTTCTTGTAATTTTTCCATGCTCGGAATATTTTCACCGCTGTATGTTGCTTGAGGTTTCAACGTGACCTTTGTTAAAGCCATCTTGTTTTGTGCGATCCTTGTAAGTTCACCAATTGCATTATCAATATAGCTATCAACAACAATTCCTTCCTGAGAACATAGATCAAGGAAAAAAAGCATATGGCAACTGGATAAGGACGATACGAACGCCTGTTCAGGATCAATGGCAAAGGGATTTGAATAGGGTACCGGAACGATATGATGTGACGGGGTTGCTTCAATCTTCAAGCCACCATCAAACTCCCATCTATGTTCACGGCTATATTTTTTGTCGGTGTAAATTTCGTCTTTACCGCGTTCCCACGATATTTTTGCACTATATTCGAACATGTTCTTCCCTCACTATCTTCTAGCTAACATATATTTTGTAATCGGGCTATCTGTATGTTGTGTTTTTTGTTTGAACCGTTAATATTCACAAAATTTAAAACACTTGGACACCACATGAAAAACTACCTTATTGACAGCGCCCGTACAGCATCAAACACTTATTTTACCGACAAAGTAACCGAAAAGGAGGTTAAAGAAAGTTTTGAAACCTTCGCGTCAATCGGCGAAACACTTGATAATCAGAAGCGTCGCCTATTTTACGGCAAAGGAGATATGTTGGATCAATCGGATATTGAAAATTTTTCTATTGATAAGCTGAACGGTAATATTGTTCATGCAATATACGGCCTTTGTACGGAGGCTGGTGAGATAAGCGAAGCGTTTCTGAAAGCTGCAAAAACGGGGTCGTTTGATGAAGTAAATCTGAAGGAGGAGGCCGGTGACCTTCTTTGGTATCTGGCAATGTTATTTCGCGAACTTAATACCGACTTTGAACAGGTCGCTGAAACAAACATCAATAAGTTAAAGGCCCGCTTCCCCGAGAAATTCACGCAGGACAAGGCATATAATCGCGATCTCAATACTGAGCGGGAAATACTTGAAAGCTAAATTAAATAATAATTTAAAATGTTATGAACTTTTCGTGATGAAGTGTTATTTGCTATCCAATTAAGTTTATGAGATTTTCCTCAGCGGCTATTGAACAGATTATTTAATAACAAAAACAAAATATGATAACGCGTTAGCCGAGCCTATAATTAAACTTGCTATGTTATAAAATGTCATTTAGTACTACTTAACACATTCATATGGGGAACATCATGAACATCAAAAAAATCATCCTGATCTTTGCCGCAATTTCTATTGGAATATTTTCTCAACAAAAAGTATTTGCGAAAGATAAAGTTTATACAATTTCCGTTAAGGGCCATGTTTCTGGTGAAATTAATAACCAGGAAGATTTTACAATGCTCAATGCGTCTAAATATACTCTTAAGAAACGATATGACTTCTTTACCGTGGAAAACGTCCGGCGTTATGAGAAATCTTCAAAAGGAGGCTCTCGTCTGGGATCAAGGGTATCTACTAAAAGCCAAAAAAGAACAGAAATTCGCATCCATTGTTTTGATTCCGATTCCGCGCCTGAAGGGGCTCACAATGCAACCAAAATAAAACAGGCAATCGACGAAAAATACGCCAATTGATAAAGCAGGGACCGAGCTTCCGAGCAAATACATTTTAATTTCAAAGTGTTTATAGACGATCTAGGGAACTCTGCGTCATAAACTTGCCTAATTTCGTGATATACTTTAATGTTTACCAATATATACAACCTAGCTCGGGAGGTACATTATGTTTAAACATTGCAAATTAAAAAACACCACTGCTTTATTTACACTTTCACTTTTTGGGTTTATCAACGCTCCTGCGATTGCGCAGGATGCCGCCGAAAACGAAAATGTTGATACAGTCTACGTAACCGGATCATTTATCAAAAAAACATCACAGGAAAATTCGGCTTCACCATTAAATGTTATGGGCCGAAGCGATTTAACTGCACAGGGTTTAAACAATCTTGCTGACATTTCCCGCAATATGACTTTCAATGCTGGCTCGGAAATTAACACCGATGCCTTTACGCAGAATTTTTCAACAGGGACAGGAAACATAAACCTTCGAGGGCTTGGTTTAAGTTCGACACTCGTCCTGCTCAACGGAAAACGTCAAACGCTTTCAGCGGCATATGCGGATGATGGTAGTACATTTGTCGATACAAGTACCTTGGTGCCTATGATCATGGTTGATCAGGTGGAAACGCTGAAAGACGGCGGCTCCGCCATTTATGGGACTGATGCGGTCTCCGGCGTGGTCAACTTCAAGACACGAAAGGATTTTACCGGTTTTGAGATAGAAGCCGGTATCCAGTCAACAACCGCTGACAGCCAACGCGACTATGATTTTTCCGCCATTTATGGAACCGAATTTGGCGACAGCGGAAATTTTGTCATCGCCGGAAGCTTCCTTCATAGAACTCGCCTTACCGCGGCTGATCGATCCGAAATCACGGATGGAAGCGGCATTTCAGGTTCAGGACAACCCGGAACACTCGTATTCCTGGATCAGATACCAACTGCTGATCCGTCACGGGATCTTAATATGAACGGATTTATTGATCAGCTTCCGATTATCGATCCTTATTGTGGAACCGCCAATTATTCCATTCCAAACCCGCTTGGCGATCCGATCCCAACGGGTGCAACCACGTCCGTGACACCGGGAACCTGTAATTTCCAGTTTGATCAATATTATGACCTCGTCCCCAAAGAGGACCGTGTGCAGGTCTTTGCCTCAATCGATACTGATATTGGGGATAATATGCATTTTTATCTGGAAGGGGGCTATGCAGATAACAAAGCAGAACGAAACAATGCCCCGGCATTTCCAATTGCCTCTCCTGTTCCCGTGCTTGTCGGTGATGGTATGGGCGGTGTGCTGCCCAATGTTCCGGCGGAAGTACAGCCCTGGGTTCAGGGACTTAATCTGTCAACGATCCTTTTTGTGGGGCGTATATTCGGCTCAAATGGAGAGCCGTTCGTGTCCATTCATGATAATGAAACATACCGGATTGCCGGCACACTTGACGGTCAGATCAATGATTTATGGTCATGGGAAACTTCCGCAACCTACAGCCGCAATACATACGGCATTAATGTAAATGACGTTGCGCGGGACCCGTATATTGGAGCGCTTCTGGATGGAAGCTTCAATCCGTTTGGAACGGCCTTTACCACCCATCCCAATGATCCCGCCGTTATTGACGCGATTGTTGCCGAAACACGTCTTGACGGAAAAACGGACCTGTTTACCTATGATGCCCATGTATCCGGAGAGATAGGTGAAATTGCCGGTAATCCAATCCAACTTGCAGTTGGGGGGCAATACCGGAAATCCAAAATGGATTATGACTGGGGGGATGATTATAACGGTCCAAATGGGGACGGAACCAATAGCGGTCTTCTTCCTGCTGGGTTAAATGGCGGGAACCTGATGTTCCTTTATGGTGGCCCCGACTATGGTGGCGAACGTGATGTTTTCGCCGGATTTGCGGAGCTGGCAATACCAGTACATGAAACACTTGATCTGCAGCTCGCGGCGAGATACGAAGACTATGGCGACGGTGTAAACAGTTTTGATCCAAAAATTTCCGCGCTTTGGCGTCCAACGGATATGTTTTCTGCGCGGGCGTCTTTCAGCACCGCCTTCCGTGCGCCATCGCTATACAATACGTTTGGTTCGCAAACGGCCCTTAACGAAATTTCAGTTGGGAGCCAGTCAACATTCCTGCCAGTTACATCAAGCGGAAATCCGAACCTGGAACCGGAAAATGCAGACGTCTATAATATTGGCTTTACATTTGCCCCGCAGCAGGGCTTCCGACTTGGTGCCGACTACTGGCGTTATGATTTTACCAACCTGATTACTCAGGAAAATGCCCAGTCCGTCGTTAACCGGGCACTTGCCGGGGATTCCGTTGCCTTTTCCCAGCTTGATTTTGCCAACCCGGTGGACCCGACAACCCTTTTTCACATAAACACCAATATCATAAATGCACCGACCGTCACGACCGATGGAATGGATTTTTATGTCTCCTATGATATGGCGGTAAGCAACGGCGGCACGGTTACTGTGGGCGGCGAAGCGACATATATTTTCAAATATGATGCCGTTGATCAGGCCGGTAACGCGTTTGACGGCGCGGGCAGCAGAAATTTCAATAATTTTGCCCGCTCCATGCCAAAATTCAGGGGAAATGTGAATGTCGGGTATCAAAATGATAACCACATCTTTAATGCCTTCCTCCGTTATATCGACAGTTATGACGATGATCAGAACAACGTCGAAGTTGAAAGCTATACGACCATGGATTTTCAATATACATATATATTTGGCGATCCGGATGATGCGCCACTTCGCGCGACAATTGGTGTCATTAACGCGTTTAACAAGCAGATACCTAAGCTGATGACGAATGCTGGCTTTGATACGAAAGTCCATGATCCAAGACAACGTCTGATATATATGAAACTGAATAAGGCTTTCTAGATAAAAAAATTAATTTGGGGAAATTTTATGCGCACCGTACTTACTGTTTTTTTAATTATATGCTGCATTTCAAATGCTTCAAGCAAGGAAGTCACTGGTAATCTTAGAATTGGCCAACAGATTCCTGACGAGTTAGGTGTTGACTTGAACGGTGAAAAGGTGAAAGCGAGTGACCACCTTGGAAAACTAATCGTCATTAGTTTCTGGGCGACTTGGTGTCCGCCTTGCCGACGCGAACTGCCAATCATCGACAACCTACAAAGAATAGTTGGTAAAGACAAACTGTCCGTTTTTGCCGTAAATTTTGGCGAAAGTCGACGCACCTATAAAAAGTTCATCAAGCAAATTTCGGAAGCTAACCTAACTTTCACGCACGACAAAAAGGGCCGAACTGGCAAAAAAGTGTATGGAATTAAAGGTATCCCTCATATGGTTATTGTAAATCACGAAGGTAAAATAGCTCAAATTCATTCTGGTTATGGTGATGAAACACTTAATAATCTTGTCGATGAAATGAATACTCTTCTGCGAAAACAGGCCGAGTACATGTATGTGAAATGATAAGTAAAGATTTAATACAGCAGTGTCATATCATTCGAAGTTAGGCTTCCATTTCAGAAACGAACCCATTAAAGTATCTCTTGAAAAAAGGGAGGTGCTTTTATGCGGTCTATATTCATTGTTTTTTCTTTTCTTATCTGTTCAATTGCGGTGGCCCAAGAAGAAGCCACTGTTGATGTCGACGGGTTAAGTGAACCCGTTGAAATCATAAAGGACAATTGGGGCGTATCTCACATTTATGCCCAAAACCAGGCAGACCTGTTTTTTGCTCAAGGGTATAACGCAGCGCGTGACCGGCTCTTTCAGTTTGAAATATGGCGCAGAAAGGCAACCGGAACACTTGCTGAAATCATGGGAAAAAAAGCGCTTGAACATGATAAGGGGGCACGACTTCTAAGATTCAGGAATGATTTAACCGCCGAACTTGCCCATTACCATGAAGATGGCACAGAAATAATCACTTCATTTGTCGCGGGTGTAAATGCCTATATCCGCGAAACAGAAGAAAACCCTGACCTTCTTCCTTTTGAATTTAACGCACTTGGTATAAAACCCGGTCGCTGGACACCAGAAATTGTCATATCCCGTCATAACGCGCTAACAGGTGGTATTTCCAACGAAATCATGCTCTCAAAAGCCATTACTGCTCTTGGAGCGGAAAAACTCAGGGAATATATGCCCTTCTACCGTGATACTTATCTTGCACCATTTGAAGGCATTGATTTATCCATTATAACGGATGACATTATGGCTTCTTATCGTGCATCACGAAGTATGCCGACCTTTGAAGCAAGTGACTTGAAAAACCCGGACATGGCAAGTGCAATAAACATGTCCACCCCAATATATGACGAGCATTTCTGGGATAATCCAATCGAAGGCATCAATAATGTCGGCAGCAATAACTGGGTCATCTCAGGCGATATGACTGCCAGTGGCAAACCAATAATGGCAAATGATCCGCACCGCACGATCCAAAGCCCGTCTTTAAGGTATATGGTTCACTTGAATGCGCCTGCAGAGGATGGTAAACGGGGATGGAATGTCATTGGCGGCGGCGAACCCGTTCTTCCCGGGGTGTCAATCGGTCACAACGAATATGGAGCCTGGGGTCTGACGATATTCCGGATTGATCAGGAAGATTTGTATGTCTATAAAACCAATCCCGAAAACCCCAACCAATATTGGTATAAGGACCGTTGGGTTGATATGTTTAACGAGGAAACCACGATCAATGTAAAAGGCGAGGGAGTCGTAAAACAGACATTAAAATATTCCATACACGGGCCGATCATACATGAAGTCAAGGATTTAAACGTTGCATTCGGATTAAAGGCCGCATGGTTGGATATTGGTGCAACACCTTATCTTGCCAGCCTTAGAATGGATCAGGCTGAAACATTTGAGGAATTTCGCGAAGCATGCAGCTTTTCAGGCCTTCCCGGCGAAAATATGGTCTGGGCTGACAAAAACGGTACAATAGGATGGCAATCTGTCGGATTAACCCCGGTTCGTTTTGGCTGGGACGGTAGTCTGCCAATCCCCGGTAATGGCGAATATGAATGGTCCGGGTATGTTCCTATTAAAAAAATGCCACATCTGACCAACCCCGAAGCAGGATGGTATGGTACAGCTAACCATCATAATGTTCCCAAGGGTTATCCAAATATTTTTTCTGACTTTTATTCGGACCCTGCTCGCTCTCAAAGGCTCATGGAAGTACTTAACGCAAGTAGGAAACATACGATTACGGACAGCATGCATCTACAATATGACACCAAATCAATAAATGCTGAAAAAATCATCCCCTATATTAGTGAGCTGGATGTGCCGAAAAACCTTCGTGCGGCACAACAAATGCTTACCGACTGGGACCACATGATGGATCGGGATAGCGGTGCTGCGGCGATTTTTGACATCTGGGAGCAGGCAATGTTGGAACTCGTCACTGCGAGGATTGTGCCTGACAGTGAAAGAAACAACGTGCCAAGGTTAAGCAAGCATAAATTGAAGGATTTTATCATGGCACCGCCGGAGATGTTTTTCGGAAAAAAACCGGAAACAACCCGCGATAATCTCATGGTCCGGGCGTTGGAAATCGCGGTTACCCATTTGAGCAACACATATGGAAACAAGATGAACGAGTGGGCATATGGTAAGATACACTACGCAAAAATAGTTCACCCCATGAACCATCTTGTCGGCGAAACGATGCAAGACCAAATAAATACAATAAGTCTGCCACGCGGTGGGGCGTCTAATACTTTAAATGCAAACGGCGGAAATAGCCGTCAACTGCATGGGGCAAGCTTTCGTATGATTGTCGATACCGCAAACTGGGATAACGCCGTTGGCACTAATTCCCCCGGACAATCGGGAGATCCGCGCAGCCCTCACTATAGGGATTTGTTTGAAAACTGGAATAAGGGGGACTATTTTCCAATGTATTATTCAAAAGATAAAATCATGGAAAACTCTGGCGCCATTACCAATTTAGTGCCAAATAATTAAGCTCATTATTTAAAGTAAAAAATTAATAAAATGGATAAAAACATTAAAAATATTGAAAAAATAACCTTTCATGATTATGGAAACAAAGCAGAAAAGTTCTGGGAAAATACCAAAGATCATGATGTGACACAAAATTATGATGCTTTTTTGGCACCATTTGGCGACAGATCAAGGCTCGATATTCTTGATTTCGGTTGCGGACCGGGTAGGGATATCGCGTTCTTTAAATCAATTGGACACAATCCTGTGGGACTTGATGGAACACTAGAATTTTGCGAGATGGCACGGGAAAATACCGGATGTACTGTTCTCCTTCAATCCTTCAGTAAACTTGATCTTGAAGAAAACAGTTTCGATGGTGTTTTTGCAAACGCTTCCATGTTCCACGTGCCTAGTGTCAATTTACCCAAAGTTCTTACTGATCTTTACCGTGCAATACGACCGGGCGGCATTCTTTTTACATCGAATCCTCGGGGAGAAGGAGAAGGGTGGTCAACACCCACAAGATACGGCAATTTTATGCAATTCGATCAATCGCTCGAATATCTTGAAAATGCGGGCTTTAAGTTGATTAACCATTATTATCGCCCGCCGGATCTTCCACGCGAAGAGCAGAAATGGCTGGCCATGGTAAGCCGGGTTGAAAAGAATTAAGAAAATTCGCGCAATCATTAATCGAATGTTTAAAATTCACCCTTATTATACGGCAAAAATGGACTAGCCGTACTGAAGAATGAATGAATTTTCTTATTGATCTGGCAACGCTGAATAGTGTTAGTGCCACCTTTTATACAATACTGCTCACGCTGCTCTTTATATTCTGGCAACGAAACAGGGATATTGAGGCGATCATTTGGTGGTGCGGCTTCCCATTTTTTCGACTTATAAACAGCCTTATTTCTTCTGACTCCGTAGATTATGATTTTCAGATGATCGTGTATTTGGGCAATATGTCTGTGGTTGTCTCCGACACATTTCTTCTTATTGGATGCTTAAAATTTACCAATTCGAGAGTCCCGTGGAACACAATTGCGGTTTATTTGCTCTTTTTTATAATTACGTGCGGATATCAATATTACGACAATGCCGGATTGGCCAATCGGGCCCGGGCCATGGTAGTTTTTGACATCATTCCAATTACAGCTTCTATATATGCGCTTTCTTTACTACAGAATAAACGTTATATGATTGAGAAGTTTTTCTCTATATTTTGGTCGGCTTTCCAGATTGGCATATTCGTTTTCTGGATTCTGATTGACTTTCAATTTGAAGATCCTAAATATTTTGTAATCGTCCCTATTAGCCTTTTCTTTATCTACCTAAGTCACATATTCATTACATTTGGCCTGATCATTCTTACGATTGCCAAACGGCGGTCCATGTTAGTGGATGAGATAGAGCACCAGCAGGAACTTGAAGAAACACTTGAATCTGCTTTGGAAACAGCAAGGAAGGCCAACGATGAAAAAAGTCTTTTCCTTGCCAATATGAGCCACGAGCTTCGAACGCCTTTAAATGCCATTATCGGTTTTTCTGAAAGTCTGAAGCTCGGACTTTACGGACCGTTAAACGACAAGCAAAAAGAGTATATAGAAAATATTTATGGGGGTGGAGAGCTGCTGCTTAAACTGATCACCGACCTTCTTAACCTTTCCAATATTGAGGAGGGGAAGGTTGAAGTGAAACCGGAAGAAGTCAATCTCAATATGGTCTTTTCAAAAACACTCCCGCTGCTTAGGGAAATCACAGGGAAGAATAATGACCGATTAATCATCAACAATGAACTGGAAGGTCGTGGTGAATCCGCTGCCGTCTTTATCGACCAGATCAGAACCAAACAAATCCTCATTAATTTTGTTTCAAACGCGGTTAAATACAGCGTGCCAGAATCAGAGATTAAGATTGATGTATGTGAATACGATGATGCTTATTTCCGCATTAGTGTTAGCGATAAAGGAATGGGGATAAGTGAAGATCAATATGATAATATCTTTGAACCCTTTAACAGAGCGGGTAACGACAATTCCAAAATTGAGGGTGTTGGCGTTGGGCTTTCTATCGCAAAAACATTAATCGAAGCAATGGGCGGGCAAATCGGTTTTGATAGCGAAGTAAACGTTGGGTCAACATTCTGGATTAACGTTCCCAAACCGATGCAACGACAGCTACCAATGGATATATGAGATGGATGGACTTGACATAAATACCATGCAATTCATGAGCACTGCTATTCTTCTGGTGCTTTCCATACTTATGACTATTTTGTGGAATGAGAACAGGGAACAGCCCGGGGCCGGATACTGGTGTGCTTTTTCCGTATTATTGACGATTGATACTATCATTTCCTGCTTCCCGGAAATTCGTAATATGGAAAGTGCAGTGTATTTCTTCAATATCGTTGCCAGTTACTTCTATTTTTTCCTGATGCTCGGATGCTTCAAATTTGTTGGCTTAAATATAAATAAATATTTTTTACTGTTACTTTTTCTCGGATGTGCCGCGTTAAATGGAATTGGCGCAATATTGGAATTGGAAGATGGCGGGAGACGCTCAATCATTGTTGGCTTTAACACCATCGCATTGTTATTATCTTCTTACGCGGTAATAAGGTTAGATCAACGCGTCTATCTGATTGAGAAATATTTTCTTCTTATACTGCTCATTCTTCATCTTTTGATTCATGCATACTGGTTCTCGCTTGGATTTGATATTTCCAATACTAATGAAATATTATTCACCAGAAGCGTGACGCCAATGTATATGTTGCTTATTCTAATTACGATAGCTCTCCTTCTTCTCACACTTGGCCAAATTCGTCACCAGCTTGAATTAACCCGTAATAAAGGTTTGAGGATTAGAGCAGCCCTTACGGACGCTGTGCGCGAAACCAATGTTGCAAACATTTCAAAATCCATTTTCCTCACCAATATGAGCCACGAGCTCAGAACACCGCTCAATATAATTCTTGGTTTTTCCGAAGCGCTGAAAATGGGTGTAACCGGGCCGCTAAATGATAAACAGAAAAATTTTGTTGATAACATCAATTTCGGCGGCAGGCGTCTTCTCGAACTTATAAATGACTTACTTTCCTTAAGTAACATTGAAGCGGGTAACCTTGAAATGACAATGGAAAAGATACCCATTGGCGATCTGGTCTCAGAAAGTAAAAATGAACTGGAGAAAATTGGAAAGAAATATTCCTGCGTCATTTATTTTGTAGATAACTTTGAGAGCGATGAAAAAAATAATTACATATCTGCTAATCGCGACCGGTTATCGCAAATATTATTAGCCTTAGTGGATAATGCCGCCAAATATGGATCACGAAACGGATCAATATGGCTAAATTCATTTATCCTCAATGAAAAATACGTCCGGATTACGATCAAGGATGAAGGGCACGGTATAGGCAAGGAAGAATTTCAAAATGTATTCAAACCGTTCAACCGCGCGGGAATAGACAGTAAGGCCGTTGAGGGAACCGGAGCAGGCCTCGCTATCGTTAAAGGGCTTGTTGAAGCCATGAATGGTAAAATAAACTTCGAGAGCCGAAAAAGTTACGGCTCTACCTTCTGGATTGATCTCCCGTATTTTACCAACTAATCTTCGGCAACTTTTGAAAAATCAAGATCATGGAAATCATAGCTGAAATCAGTAAGTGGTGAAATTGCCTTCATTTTCATACCATTCACTTTACCTTCGAAATCTGTACTGAACATTGCATACGCGTCTGCGTTAAAGCTACGGTCATCCCAAATTACTTTAAAAGTGTTGAACTTGAAGGGTGTCATTTTACCTTTCAGTTTCTTCGATCTTAGTGATGTGAAATATAGACCATCTTTATTTTCACTTATCGTCACATCACCAAACCAGGGGTCACGAAATGTACCCATATAATCTGTCAATGGCAGTAACGCTTCCTCGTCCGCATCTGCACCTTCCTCCGCAACCTGAGAGGCGGCACTGGCAATATTACGGTTTCTTATTTCTTCATAGCGATCCGTCCAATCCACATCCCCGGCATCAAGATATGTTTGCAGAATAATCTCCATAATCGCCCGCATAGCGGAACCGTTTTCCTGGTTTGTAAAAACAACAATGCCCAAGTGTTCTTTCGGTATCATCACGATATAGGTCACCATACCAAGCAATCCGCCGGTATGTGAAACATGCTTTAGACCATGATAATCCTTAAGCCTGAATCCAAGACCATATGCCGTAAAATTTGTACCATGCCAATTTTTATCGGTATCGCTAATCCGCATGATTGTCTGTGGACGCCACATTTCTTCATGTTGCTTTTTGCTCATAAGACCCGCACCATCGTTAAGATGCATGTTTAACCAATTCATCATTGCGCGTGCACTGCACTGTATTCCACCGGCCGCAGCGATCACCATTGGCTCACCTTCTTCGTTAAGACGTCCCGCCCTTCTTAATCCGCCGTCGACTATAACGTGGGGAATGGCAATGTTATTATCATCAGAGAGATTAGTAATATCAGCATGACACCCGGACCCCATTGCGAGCTGGTTCATAATGCGACTGTCAACAAATTCCTCGTAACTTACCCCTGCTGCGGCTGCTATTACTTCCCCGGCAACTACATAAAGCAAATTGTCATAGGCATATGCGGTTCTAAACCCGCTGACCATCTTAAGATAACGGGCGTTATGAATTATTTCCTCCCGCGTCACGAATGTGGATGGCCAGAACATCAAATCTCCAGCGCCCAGTCCCATACCACTTCTATGTGTTAATAGATCACGTATGGTGAATTCCCTGGTCACCCATGGATCCATAAGCCGGAAATCCGGTAGAAAGTCTATTACCTTGTCGTCCCACTCCAACACACCATCATCCACTAAAATTGCAAGCGCGGCCGCAGTAAAAGCCTTGCTGTTTGATGCAATTGCGTACAAAGTATCACCATCCACTTTGGCATCTTTTCCCACCTCACGAACGCCATATCCTTTCAAATGCTGGATATCGCCGTCCTTGATGATGCCTACCGCAATGCCCGGAATATCAAAAACACTCATGGCTTTTTCAACATATTGATCAAGCTGCTCTTCCGTCAGATCCGCCGAATTGGCAATAAAGGGCATAAAAAATATAAATGTGGCAATAACGGCGCGCAATTTGAATGATGTAACTTTCATTTGTTCCTCTATATTTTGGTAAAATTTTAATCTGTAGAGTAATATGTCTCGTATAAAAACGAAAGCAAAAGTAATCTGATTATGCAAAATACAAAATCTTGATTAGAACGAAAAAATTATTTTTTTAACAGGTTTTTACACGCTAAGCCGTATCATTAATACAAGTGATTATTATTCTTAATAGCGGCATGGCATCTTTAAGGTATTATTATGAACTTTCCATAACAAAAAATAAGTAACAAAAACGTTATTAGATATGCGTTGTGGTGACAAAAAATTAATCTATATTATGATATAACATAAATAATAAAATACATAAATTCTAGGGATCTAACACATATGGCAAGCCAAAAACACCTGACAGCCATCAAAAAAACTTTTCCAACTTTGTTGATTTCAACAGCCATTTTTACAATTGGTGTAAATATGGCAATGGCAGCACAAACTGTCACGTCGACTGAAGATGCTTCTGTTGTTACTTACGAGCGCGATTTCTTTGATCAATATGCGCCTGTAACGCTCCTTGACATGTTGCAACGTGTTCCCGGTGTCCCCGAAATTTTGAATGAAAACAGGCGCCAACGCGGCGGCGGAGGCGGCGGTGCCAATAACCGCGCCGAAAGAGGTTTTGGATCCGGCGGAGATCAGATTCTGATCGATGGAAAACGTCTCGCCGGAAAATCAAACAACATTGACGATACACTTGGGCGTATTTCTGCCGATCAGGTAGAGAGGGTTGAACTCATCCGCGGCGCATCTAGCGGACTTGATGTGCAAAGTCAGGGACTGGTAATCAATATTATTCTGGCGGCAGGTGCAAGTACATCAACAACATTCTGGAAGGTAACAAGCGAAACAAAGGTTGGACATGAAGCGGGCTTGGAATTTCTGGTATCACATAGCGGTTCAACAGGGAATTTAGATTATACAGTTAGTGGTGAAAGAACGAGTAACAACGGATACTTCGATAGAACCGATACCATATTTGACGCCGTTGGCAATCAAACAGGCGTTAAGAAAATCGATCCTGAATTTAATTTCAGGGGCTTTAATCTTAATACCAACCTCGCATACAATTTTGAAAGTGGAGCAGTGCTGAGACTTAATGGTCTTTTCAAGCCCCAATCAATGAAAGGGGAGGAAATCAGAATAGAAACAGGGGACGATCCGGAAGATGTACTTTGGAACACAAAAAGAGATTCTGATGAATGGGAATTGGGTGGCGATTATTCGCAAAACCTAGGATCTTTGGGAAATTTAAAGGTCTTGTTCGTTGTCAATCAGGAAAAATCCGATGATACAGTTGATAGGTTCCTTGGGACGCCGGGTGTGCCGCAATTTCAAAATAAAACGGAAATTGAAATCGAAAATAAAAGAGAGAAAATATTCCGGGCGTCCCTTACAAAAGGAATATTTGAATCCCAGACTATTGAAATTGGCGGGGAAGCAGCCATTAATAATTTCGACAAACAGTTCCAATTATTCGACCGGGATGCTGAATCTGATCCATTACTTTTTCAACAAGATGAATCGGATAATGTAAAAATTAAAGAAAACCGTTATGAGGTCTTCGCTCATCACACTTATAACCATTCAAGTAATCTGGTAATTCAATCCTCATTGACAACCGAATTTTCAAAAATAGTTGCTGACAATATATTGCCTGATGGTGGCATATCCCGCAGAGATACAAGTTTTACTTTTTTCAAACCACGTGTAAATATTCGTTATGACGTGACAAATCGCGACCAACTGCGGGCAACTGTTGAACGAAAAGTCAGCCAACTTGATTTTGATAACTTTGTTGCGGAATTTGACCAGCGATCTGAACAGTTTCGTGTCGGAAATACAAATATCGTTCCTGAGCGTCTTTGGGAATTTAGTCTGGCATATGAACACAGACTGGCAAATGATGGTGGCTCAATTGTAATAGAACCGTTTTACAGACGATATACGGACTACATTACATTTGTTGATTTTACAGAATATCAGGATTTCGGTGGCAACATTATCGACAGAGAAACATTTTTCGCACTCCCTCCGACCATTGCCCTAAGGGACATGATAGATGATCTTGGCTCCGGCTTTACAAGCGCATCGGGGAACGTTGATGAAGCAACATCATACGGAATTAACGTAAAAGGAAATCTTCGCCTAGGCTTTATCGGGCTTCCACAAGCCACAGTCAGCGCAACATATAAATATGAAAATACAAATGTTGTCGATCAGTTCACAAGACTGGAGCGTGATTTCGAGCGCATTAATCCGCAGTCATTTGATCTGGATTTTCGTCACGATATTACAGATATCGGATTTTCATATGGCTTTTCCCTTAGACACAGGACTGACGCCGCAACATACGATATACGATATTACTGGCCCTTTAGCCCGCAATTCAATGTTCAGGCATTTGCAGAATATCAGCTTTTTGAGGGTATAAAATTAAGGGTCGAAGCAAAACAGCTCACCGGCAGAAGAGGCATTTCAAATCGGATCAACTATGTCGACCATATAAGGTTTGATGAAATCAGCAGCGTCGAACGACGTCGCACGGACGCACCGCAGGAAATCGAGGTCTCCATTCAGGGCACATTTTAACGGTGTTTTAAATACATTATAATATTACATTTGATTATTTGTTTTAATTGTTTTATACCCGATTCACTCGCCTATAAAATTAAATTTGCATTCAAAAATATAGGCTTAAGGAAAATATATAAACGGGACAAAAGCAGATGGTCGCCAAGCGATTGCCGAAACTATTATCGACAACAATTTTATCTTGCGCGATTCTGCCCCTTTTAATGCTCAGCAATAGTTTTGCTGCAGAAGATGCGCTTTCCGACGCCTCTATCGTTTCTTATGACCCCAGCGAATTTGAACAATTTTCACCCGTAACACTGCTCGACATTCTGCAACGAATACCCGGTGTTCAGGAAGTTCTTAATAGTAATCGACGCGGGCGTAACCAGCGTGGTTTCGGGAGTGCTGGAGATCAAATACTGATTGACGGAAAACGGCTAGCTGGCAAGTCAAATAATATCAATGATGCGCTGTCACGCATATCTGCCAATCAAATTGCAAGAATTGACCTGATACGCGGTGCGGCAAGTGGTCTTGATGTTCAGAGTCAGGGCCTCGTAATAAACGTGATACTTGTTGAAGGGGCTTCAAAATCCACCACCTTTTGGCGTGTGATGGGAGAATATACTTTTGGGCACAGTTTTATTCCTCAGTTCTTAATCTCACACAGTGGCTCCACTGGCGCTCTTGAGTATTCGGCTTCAATTGAACGCAAAAATGACAACGGCTACCGCCCATCGGAAGAGTTATTCTTTGATCCTGATGATAATCTGACAGGTGCGCAGGATATTGATCATGTTTTTAAATTTAAGGGCGTAAAAATTACGTCAACCCTTGGCTATCATTTTGAAGATGGCGGGGAATTAAGATTAAATGGATTATTTGAGCCAAACCAGTTTACATTTCATGAGGAACGAATTGAAACGGGCGAGGAACCAGATAGCCGAATTTGGGACCGTGATACCGACAACGGAAAATGGGAAATCGGCGGTGATTATAACCGTGACCTCGGCTTCCTTGGCCATTCAAAAACCCTTTTTGTGATCAACAACAACACTGAAGACACGGAAATAACCCGTCTTCGCGACCTCACAGAACCAACATATCTGTATGCCAATGAGTTCACCGATACAAAAAGAACCGAAAAAATATTCAGAAGCTCTGTCACCCCGGAAATTGCATTGGGGCAAACAGTGGAAATTGGTGGTGAAGTTGCAATTAATACATTCGATAAGATGTTTGACAGTTTTGAACGGGATACCGCCGACGATCCAATCGAACTGGATACCGCGGATAACGTTGAAATCAAGGAAAATCGCTACGAGATTTTTGCAATTCACAGTTATGACATTACGCCGCAAATTGTTTTACAAAGTTCCATCACAACTGAATTTTCCAATATTGTCGCCGACAACATCTTCGTCAATGGAACCATTGATCGGCGAGACACTTCATTTACTTATTTCAAGCCACGATTAAATGTCCGTTACGATTTTACACAAGTTGATCAATTTAGAGCCACTGTGGAAAAGAAAGTAAGTCAACTTCGCTTCGACAGTTTTGTAACATCATTTGACGCCCAGAATGACGAAGTGAAGGTGGGGAACACGGATTTACGTCCAACACAGACATGGGAATTTAACCTCGCATATGAACATCGTCTGGCAAATGATGCTGGAACGCTTGAAGCACAGACCTATTACCATTACCGCAAAGATCACCAAACACGTGTTGACTTTACCGATTATGTGAATTTCGATGGGAATCAGGTCACTGCTGACGAATTTTTCGCCCTCCCACCTGATATGGCGCTTCGTGACATTATCGATTTTACCCCAACACAAGGTAACATTAACAGTGCATATATTTATGGTGTGGATTTAAGTAGCAATTTAAGACTTGGTTTTGTCGGGATTCCCGAAGCAACACTTACACTCGGTTATCGCTACGAGCGTCGACGGTCATTAGATCAGTTCACACAGGAAATGAGAAATTTTGCGCGTCATTCCGATCATGTCTATAAATTAAATTTCAGACATGATATTTCTAAATGGCGTTTCGCCTATGGGTTTGATATGAACATCCGAAGCGACTGGGCTAATTATGATATGCGTTATTTTCAACCGCAAAGTCCGTCTGCACGGATTACAGCATTTGCAGAATATAACATAAATACAAGCATTAAAGCCCGTCTGGATTTGCTTGAGATTACAGGATCACAAGGGCACCAGACGACAGTAAGATACACTGATCACATCAGGTTTAACGAAGTTTCAAGCCGCGAAGAACGTGAAAACAATAAGCCCCGCGCGTTGCAGGTTTCGTTACAGGGTTCATTTTAAACATGTCTCGACTCTTTCTCACTTTATCATTTCTACTTTGCGCGACTTTCTCAATAACAGCGGGAGCGCAGGAGGATTTAGAAGGGGATGCCGCTGTCGTCACATACGATAAAAACTATTTTGAAAAATTTGCGCCTGTCTCACTTCTGGACATGCTACAGCGCATACCAGGTGTCCCTGAAATACTTGACAAGAACCGCGAACAGAGTGAACGTGCCAATCGTGGCGGTGGCGGCGCCGAAGCAAAAGGTGGGCGTGGATTTGGTTCAGGTGGTGATCAGATACTAATTAATGGTCGCCGTCTTGCGGGCAAAAACAATAACATTGATGATACACTTTCCCGCATTTCCGCAGCACAGGTAGAAAAGGTTGAATTAATACGTGGGGCAACCAGTGGACTTGATGTGCAAAGTCAAGGACTTGTGATCAACGTTACCATGATAGGAGATGCATCCGCATCAACAACATTCTGGAAGGTCACAAGCCAATATATACCGGACAAGGATGCGTTTGGGCCGGAGTTTCTTGTTTCACACAGTGGTTCTTCTGGAAACCTGCAATATATGTTCAGCGCAGAATATAAGCGCTCAAGAACATTTTTTGATCGTTATGAGGAACATTTCAACGCTACGAGCGCAAAAACGGGCGACAAGGAAATTCATAACAATATCATAAACAAGTCATTGGCCTTCAATTCCAATATTTCTTACACATTTGAAAGTGGCGCGGAGGTCCGCCTTAACGGTTTATTTGAACCAAGCAAGAATTCCCGTGACGAAACGCAAAACGAGATTGGCTCGCAGCCTTTATATACATATTGGGACACGGATCAGGATTTTAATAAATGGGAGATAGGAGGCGACTACAGTCAGGATTTAGGGTTTCTGGGTAATCTTAAGGCATTATTTGTTATCAATTCCGACACCGAAGACACAACCGTTTCTCGAGAACGGGATATTGATACTTCGCCATTCCAATATGCCGATGAAACAACCACCGTTGATAAATCTGAAAAAATATTTCGGGCATCCGTGACAAAAAGCATTAGTGAAAGCCAAAACCTGGAAGTCGGTGGCGAAGTCGCAATCAACAAATTTGATAAGATGTTTTCAGACAGCCGACGAAGCGACCCGGCAGACAGCTTTGTTTTAAGGGCGAGTGACAATGTTAAAATAAAGGAAAACAGGTATGAGGTGTTTGCAAACCACACCTATAATTTTTCCTCGTCATTGGTGTTGCAGAGCAGTCTGACAACCGAGTTTTCAAAAATTGTTGCTGACAGCATCACAACAAATACCCGACGCGATACAAGTTTCACATATCTTAAACCAAGGTTTAATTTAAGATACGACATTAGTAGACAGGATCAAATTCGTCTGACCGCTGAAAAAAGGGTCAGCCAGCTGAATTTCAATAATTTTGTCACCCGGTTTGATTCCAGAACAGACCAACTTGTATTTGGAAATACTAACATCAGACCCGAACAGGTCTGGGAATTTTCCGCAGCTTTCGAACATCGATTGGCAAATGATGGTGGTTCATTGGAAGCGGAGGTATTTTATCGAGATTATAACGACCACATTACCCTTACTGATTTTTCCGAATATGAAAACCTCCTTGGTGAACCAATAACCGCAGAGGCGTTTTTCAGCCTGCCAACAAGTGATATTGCCATTCTCCGGGATCAAATTAATTTTATATCAAAGTCCGGCAATGTTGAAGGGGCGACAGCCAAAGGGGTAAAACTGAAAGGCAACTTAAGACTTGGATTTATTGATTTACCGCAAGCGGTGATCAGCCTTGGCTATACCTATGAAAAAAGGCGCGAGCCAGACCAATTCACGCCAAGCGAACGTAACTTCGCCCGGCAATCAGACCATACTTTCACTTTCAGTTTTCGACATGATCTGACTGACTATGATTTCGCATACGGATTTGATGGACGTGTTAAAAGCACACACGAAACTTTTGAACGAAATTACCTTTGGCCGTGGACGCCGGGAACAAGCCTAAAAGTTTTTGCAGAAAAAACATTGCTTGATGGCTTGAAAGTACGCCTTGAAGCGTCTCAAAGTGATGGTGGAACAGGTAGATCCACATTAAATATCTTTTATGATCATCGCAGGTTTGATGACCTCCTCGAACGATCGGAAAAAAACCATACTCGTCCGCGTGAAATCATACTATCTCTTCAAGGTACATTTTAGTTCGGCGATCTTTCGCTTTAATGCTGTTTCATCTCAATTCTGACACATTTGGTCGCAAATCTCTTTACACGGGTAATTGGGTGCGATTTTCTATTTCTGGATTTCACATAAAAAACGTAAATTTCCGCGCTCGAAAATAGGGTTTAAAAAGGGGGAAAAGAAATAAAGGGGATAAATTCACTCATATTGCTACTGGCAGCGGCCTCCATGACATTGACAAAAGATGTAAATGCACAGGGTGAACCGGATGCTGCGGTAGTAACCTATGAAAAAGAATTTTTTGAAAAATACTCACCCGTCACGCTTCTTGATATTCTCGAGCGGATCCCCGGAATTCAGGATATTCTGAAACAAAATAATGACAACCGAAATGATCGTGGCTTTGGATCTTCTGGTGACCAGATATTGCTAAACAGCAAAAGAATATCCACAAAATCAAATTCAATACGCGACATTCTCTCCCGAACAACTGCGTCCCAGGTTGAGAAAATTGAACTGATACGCGGCGCACGAGACGGTCTTGATGTTCAAAGTGAAGGGCTTGTTGTCAACGTAATATTGAACGAAGATGCCAGTGCCGCGTCAATATTCTGGAAGGTCGGTGCAACCTATATGGTTGGCGAGGACTTTACGCCCGAATTTGAATCTTCTTATAAGGATTCCACTGGAAATCTGGAGTACACAATTTCCGCTGAAGGGCAAAAAAGACATGGTTTTTTCTTCCGTGATGAAGTTTTTTTTGATGAAGCCAACACACGTACCGGGACAAAAGACCTTAACGGCGATTATCACTTTAACGAAATCGAACTTAATTCCAACCTGACATATAGTTTTAATAACGGCGATGCCATTAACCTGAATGGTATGTTTAAACCAATCCACATCGAAAATGATCAATATCATGTCGAAACAGGCGAAGATGCAGAGACACTATACTGGGATTTTGAAGAAGACTTTATTGAGTGGGAATTGGGCGGTGATTACACCACAAACCTTGGCTCATTTGCAAAACTTAAGACATTATTCCTTCTCGGACGAGAGGTAAATTCCGATTTTGGAACCAAACGGTATAACGGTGTCGGACAAAGCAGATATCTCTATAATGACGAAATCATAGAGTTTGCGACCTCTGAAGACATCTTCAGGGCTTCCCTGACCAAAAATCTTAATGAAAAACAGTCACTTGAGTTTGGCGGTGAGGGGGCGTTTAATCGGTTTCGGCAGAAATTTGATAATTATGAACGTGATGAATTTGAGGACCCAATTGAACTTGTCACAAGTAATAATATAAAAATTAAAGAAAGCAGGTATGAAGTCTTTGCACATTATAATTACACGGTCTCACCCAAACTTGCCCTGCAAGCCAGTCTTACGACCGAATTTTCGCGAATAGTTGCGGATACAATTCTTCCCGACAGTCTGATTAGAACGGATAACAGCTTCACCTTCGTTAAACCACGATTGAATATCAGTTATGACGTAACTGATCGTGATCAGCTTCGCCTTATTGCCGAAAAAAAAGTAAGTCAACTTGAATTTTTTCATTATTTGACATTTTTTGATCAGCAGGAGCAGGAATTAAAATTCGGAAATAATAACATAAGGCCGGAACAAATCTGGGAATTCTCCGCAACTTTCGAACACCGGCTCGCAAATGATGGCGGTACATTGGAAGCCAAATTCTTTTATCATGATTATAAAGATTATATCGCGCGAATTGATTTTTCGGACTATATGGATTTTAATGGTAATCTCATATCTGCAGACGCTTTTTTTGCACTTCCTCCGGACATAGACTTACGCGATGAAATAGATTTTTCCTCAAAGTCTGGAAATATTGATCATGCAAACATTTATGGTTTGACAATAAAAAGTAATACACGGCTTGGTTTCATCGGTCTAAAAGACGCGCAATTGGGGCTAACATACGAATTTGAGAGAAAACGTTATTTTGATCCCATAAGCCAACGTACAAGAAATTTCAGTTGGTCGTCCGACCACGATTTCACCATTAATTTCAGACATGATCTTACGAATATGAATCTGTCATATGGGTTTGAGGCGGAATTTCGAAGCGGATTCCAGCATGGCGATATAGCGTATATGTGGTTGTGGCAGGGGCAGGAAGAGTATGAAATTTTTGTTGAAAAGAATGTTTTTCAGGGCATTAAATTAAGGTTGGAAGCATCGCAGCAAGGCGGCACCAATGCTCATGCAACCTATTATCGCTACCGCGATCACATACGTTTTAATGAACCCAATGGCAGGGATGAACAAATGATAGACCGGCCATACGAAATTTCGATCGAGCTTTCTGGTACCTTGTAGTTATAATATAACATTTTTCTTGATTGTTTTGATCAACTAAATTATACCCTCACTGTATCTTAACCCGAAATTATTTTATGACGTTATTTCGTGTGCCCGTTTTTCTCATAAAAATTTTCACAAATAAAAACACCAGTCCTAACGTTTACTTAACAAAATTAAGCTAAGAATAACCAAGTTTTAGGCATCTGAATTAAAAAAAGAAAATGGCAAAAAAATATCTTTCCTTACTCCTGCTGTGTAGTTGCATAAGTAATCCTGTCTTCGCCGCTGGTGGCCAGGCTGATGATCCAGTCGGTGAATATTCGCCAATAACCATATACGACTATGATTATTTCTCTGAATTTGGGCCTGTGACACTTCTTGATATGCTTGAACGCATTCCCGATGCCCAACAAATATTGGCAAAAAGTGATGGAGGAAACCGGAACGGAGGTAACAAACGCGGCTTTGGCTCCTCCGGTGATCAGATACTGATAGGCGGCAAAAGACTTAGCGGTAAAGCAAACACCATAAGCGATGCATTGGCCCGCATCAGCGCTCATAATGTTGAGCATATTGAACTTATTCGTGGGGCCGCAGAAGGGCTTGACGTGCAAAGCGAAGGACTTGTGATCAATGTGGTTCTGGAAGCCGGGATATCAACATCTACAACATTCTGGAAAGTTGGTGGCGTTTATTATGAAGGGCATGATGTTTCGCCAACATTCACGTTATCCCACAGCGGTTCTACAGGAAACCTTGAATATATGTTCGGCGTTGAAAAGAAACACTGGGAGTTTCATTTTGACCGCGATGAAATTTATCTTGATGAAAATGGTAATCAGACGGGTAACCTGTATGTTCAGGCATCATACCCGAGACCTAGCACTGCTTTTACCACCAGCGTTAGTTATAGCTTCGAGGAAAATGGCACATTACGCCTGAACGGATTATATGAACCGCGCAGGGAAGACGGCGAAGAACTTCGTATCGAGCAAGGATTAAACCCGTTTTACAGACGGTCTGCAAAGGATACCAGTGGCTCAAAATGGGAAATTGGCGGTGATTACGAACGCTCCGTAGGAATTTTCGGCCACCTAAAAACTTTATTTGTTATAAATCGTGATAAAAACAATGACCTTGTAGAGCGTTACAATGCCGCGGATGCTAGCTTCAATCACCAGAGCCTTCAAACAATACTGAATCGATCTGAAAAAATCATTCGTGCTTCACTCACTAAAGCAATTGCAGACGCACAGTCGCTTGAAGCAGGCGGAGAGGGCGCATTCAATTCCTATGATCAATCCTTTAATCAGATTTCCTATTCAGCCGAAGATGTGATTGACGATGTTATCGCAAATGATGAGGTTGAAATTTCAGAAAAACGTTATGAAATTTTCGCCAATCACAATTACAATATCAGCCCGCAACTGACCACACAAAGTTCACTGGTGGCTGAATTTTCAACAATTACCGCGGATACGATTTTGCCCGATGGCAGCGTCAGCCGCCGCCAGACCAGTTTTACTTTCTTAAAACCAAGGGTTAACGTTCGCTACGACGTAAGCGGTAATGATCAGATCCGCGCAACAGCCGAGAAAAGGGTAAGCCAGCTTGACTTCCGAAATTTTGTCACCCGGTTTGACAACGGCACACAACAGCTGATTCTTGGGAACACCGGCATTAAACCACAGGAAGACTGGCAATTCAGTCTCGCATATGAACACCGTTTTTCAAATGATGTCGGATCAATTGAACTGCAATTTTTCCATACCCGTTTCAAAGACTATATCGACAATGTTGATTTCACCGTCTACCAGAATGAGTTCGGCGATGGGATTAGCCCGGATGAATATTTCGCACTGCCACCAAGTGACGCCCTACGTAATGCAACAGACTTCTCAGCAAAAAGCGGGAATATAGACCGCGCAACAGCATACGGGTTAAAATTCAAAAGCAACATCCGTCTCGGATTTGTGGGAGTTCCGGAAGCGGTCATAAATATCGACTATGAATATTCCACAAAAAACACCACCGACCAGTTCACTGGAATATGGAGAAGGTTTGATCGTCATAGTGATCACACGCTTAAGCTTGGTTACCGCCATGACATCACGAGCTGGAAATTTTCTTATGGTGTAAACGGCGAAATAAAGAGTGATTATGAACGCTTTTATATTGATTACGCCTGGCCAAGCAGCCCTTATCCGGAACTCAGCGCTTTCGCAGAAGTTAATGTCTATAACGGGATCAAGGCGCGTGTGGAGGGAAATCAGTTAATCGGGAAACGCCAAAATTCAGTCAAAACGAATTATGTGGATCATATTAAGTTTGATGAAATTTCGCGCGTCGATATACGTGATACCAGAGCGGCTCAGGAAATCAAATTTTCCTTACAGGGTACATTTTAAATAATCCATTGGATCGGCTGATTTCTGCCTCAATTCTTGATGATTAGTATTGTAAATTAAGGACATTCGATATAACCTAATTTTCATTATCAAATCGTGAGAAGATATAATAATGATGGTACGTCTAACCGTAATCCTATTGGCAGTATGTTTTTTTGTCAGACCAGCTTTTGCCGATAACGCCAAGGGTGAAGAAGAGTATGCGAAGGGCAATTACGAGATTGCGTTTAATGAATTTATGGAAGCTGCTGAAAAAGGGGATATGAACGCCCAGTACAATTTGGGTGTAATGTATGAACACGGTCACGGTGTTGAGCAAAGCGATCTCAAAGCCAGCGAATGGTATCAAATGGCGGCTGACAATGGTCACCCCGAAGCACCAATGGCTTTACAACTACTATACGAATATTTCTAACCAAAACAGGTAAAATGATGAACTCATTTATAAAATTCACTAAATTAATTATTGTAACCATTTTTGTTGGTTTGTTAGTCCCAATTACATTTGCCAATGCCGGATATGAAGAAGCAAAAAAAGCCCTTGATGAACGCCGGTTTGAGGAGGCGTTCGCCGGATTTACAGAAGCGGCGGAAGAAGGACACATGCTGGCACAATACTATCTCGGAGTTATGTATGCTACCGGGCGTACCCTCCCGCGTGATGATGTCAACGCCTACAAATGGTTTATGAAAGCCGCTCTGCAAGGGCATCCTATTTCCCAGGGAAACATAGGTACGATGAAACTGAATGCACGAGGTACTGAATATGATCTGCCGGGGTCATATTTCTGGTTCATTCTTGCTGAAGACGGCGGATTTGAAAAAGCACGCAAATTTATGTGGCGTGTGACAAATTACATGAACCGCGAAGATATTAATACCATGCAGGCAAAAGCCGAAGAATGGATACGGGAAAACCGCGGCGAAATCAATAACGAGAGTTAATATACAGGCGTATGGGAGAATTCAGCATGTATAATGGCGCAGCACTTGGAAAACTAAAAGCATCTCTGGCAACTTTCGTTATTGTAACAATCAGTTATTTTGTATCGAACGTCGCCACCTCCGCCGATTTTGATATTAACGAAAAACCACCCGCAGCCCCGGAAAAGTTATTAAAATTCTTTGGCGAATATGTCTTTGAAGGAAAGAAGCTGATCGTTCGTGAAGATGGTGGAAGGCTCCACGCCATTTTTAACCCTATTGTGTATAATCCAAGGGTAGATGGTGAAAATGCACCTAACCCCATAGACTGGCCGCTTAGTCCAATAGACGAGGGTAAGTATACCTATAATTTTAAGGGAGACTTCGCCAATTTTTTATTCCATTTTGACCAGAGCGGCCAGACAGACGGCGTTGTCGTCAACGGGGATCACTATAAAAGAAATTTCATTGAACCGCGTGACGGAAATACATTCAAGGTCGACTTGGATAAGAGTATTGATGAATATCTTGAAGCGGCGCTAAAAGCTGAGCCTCCAAAACAAGAGGGGGAATTCAGAGAGCCGGACCTTGTCGATGTGACGGAAGTCCTTGAAAAGGTGAAACTGGATGTAAGATACGCGACAACCAATAATTTTCTGAATGTCCCGACATATTCCCAGGCTAAAAGCTTTCTTCAGCGCCCCGCCGTGATGGCATTAAATGAAGCCAATAAGCGCCTCAATAAAATGGGATATGGAATTCTGGTTCATGACGCATATCGCCCGTGGTATGTGACAAAAATATTCTGGGATGCCACAGAAGGAGCGGAACGCGACTTCGTTGCCAATCCCGAAAGTGGGTCAAAACATAATATGGGTAGCGCCATCGACTTAACATTATACGATCTGAAAACAGGCGAGGTCATTAAAATGGTCGGAACATATGATGAAATGTCTGACCGATCATATCCACATTATATGGGGGGCACAGCCCTTGAGCGATGGCACCGAGACTTACTTCGAACCGTTATGGAGGATGTCGGTTTCAAAGTGGTTTATAATGAATGGTGGCACTTTGATTATAAAGATTGGCAGAAATATCCTATTTTAAACAAGACATTTGAAGAACTGCTCGCTGAGAAATAGTTTTCTTTAAACTTAATAGGAAAAACATCCTAAGACGCCAACTGTTAATTGTTTTTTAACCATATCGTGACGTTAATAATTTCATAAAATTACCGGGAAAACTCAGACTGGAAACATCATGAAAGAAGCAGGCCATTACGACGCATTAACCGGATTGCCCGACCGGGGTTATTTATGGTCGTTGCTTGATACAACGATCAAGCAAATTCGCCGTACCAATCGCAATTCAGGTGTTTTACTTGTCGAACTTGACGATTTAGATGATATTGAAGGCATCCTCGGCAAACACGGGCTCGAAGAATACATCCGAAAAATGGCAGGACGGATTCAGAATTGCCTTTGGGATATGGACATAGTCGTTCATTTCGAACCTCACCAATTCGTTGTTGTCGCTAATAGCATCCAAAAACAGGAAGATATTCATATTGTACTCTCAAAGGTTCATGAATACCTTTCTCTCGACTGTGAGATAGATGGTAGAAAAATTGAACCAAAGGCCTCAATCGGTGTTGTATTACTACCATCTGATGCCGCAGAAACAGATGAAGTCATGACAAATGCGCAAACAGCATTGCAAATGGCCAAAGCGCTCGGCGGGAATTCCTATTGCTACTTTAATCAGAGTTTAGGTGACAAGATAGCGGAACAGGAAACAATAAAAAAATCCATTTTGGAAACACTGGCTGAAGAAAGCTTTGTTTTGATGCTTCAGCCTAAAATCAATACCGAAACCAGAAAAATTTGCGGTGCCGAAGCCCTTGTACGAATGCTGGACAGCGACGGAAATATAGTTGCGCCAGGTGAATTTATCCCGGTTGCCGAAAACAGCAATTTAATCCTTAAAATCGGTGACTGGGTGCTGAATAAGGCGCAGGCGTTGACAAATGAGTTAATAAAACAGGAAATTAACATTCCGGTTTCCGTAAATATTTCGGATGTTCAATTTAAAAACGGCGCTTCATTGCTGGCAACGCTACATAAATTGGTCGAAGAAAATGATAATATCGCCAGTAATATTATTCTCGAAATCAGTGAAAATATTATCACAAACGATGTCGAACTTGCTAAAACACTCATGGCTGAAATCAAAGCTATCGGGTATCAAATTTCAATCGACGGGTTCGGTTCCGGTTTCTCAAGTTTATCTGTACTTAGTGATCTGAAGATTGATGAAATAAAGGTGGATCGTCACTTCCTAAGCAACGTTCCCAACGATGAAAAAAACACTGCAATTTTAAAATCAATTATCATGCTTGGAAAAGCAATGGATTTCCGGGTTGTCGTGATGGGTGTAGAAAATGAAAGTCAGTTCGATATTCTCCAACAACATCAATGTGATGAATTTCAGGGGTTTCTGGTAAGCGCACCAATGAAAGCTGGCAAATTTGTATCCTGGTATAAAGAATACTCGCCTAAACAGCTTTAGCCAGCGTTTCGGTCAGCATTTGCGCATCATTCATATCATTGTAAACAGAAACAGCAACGCGGAAGTGACCTTTATAAATGCTCGCTCTAATGCCCGCCTCATCGAAAAGCGGGCCTAGCCTGCTTATTGCATCATGACATTCAAAAGCGAGAAGGGGGGTAATGCTATTTTCCGGAGTCAGACATTTAAACCCAAGCTTTTCAATTTCTGATCTGATATAGTCAAGTATTGGAAATCTGTATTCAACAATACGTTCTATTCCGACCTGATGTAAATAATCCAGGGAATAGTTGAGTTGGGCGATGACGATCCGGGGTTCGCTCCAGACGGAAAAATGCCCTTCGCAATTGTTCGCCAATTCATATTCATAAATATTATCGTCGTTTGTGATATCATCACCAGGAAAAACATGGGTAACAAGGTTTCTGACCTGCCTTTTTCCGTACCAGGGTCTCTTAAGGGTCTTCAGGTTCTCTTTTTTGACATATAAAAATCCGCATCCCTGATCTGCCATAAGCCATTTGAATGTACCCGCAGAGCAAAAATCAACATCACATGCCTTAACATCCAATGGTGTCGCACCAACCTGATGAATAACGTCGGCATACACATAAGCGCCCTGTTTATGTGCCATCTTGCAAAGCTTTTTTAAATCATGTTGATGTCCGTTAAAGGTTGAAACACCGGAAACACAAACAAGCGTTGTATTTTTATCAATCGCCGCTTCGTAATCTTCATATTCAATGGTGCCATTCTTATTTCGAATGGTGACCACTTCAACACCTTGTTTTTTAAGTTCCCCGAATATCTGGTAGGAACCGAAATAGTGAAGATCATCGGTTATCACCTTTCCGCCTTTTTGCGTTAATTGAAGCGCCAATATAATCAGATTTTCACCCATAGTCGTGCTGCCTGCAATCGCAACTTCATCCGGATCAGCATTTATAAGTCGAGCATATTTGCTTATCACATCCTTTCTCATTGTAACCGGGTCGTAGTCAATGTCCGAATAAAACCCCTTATATTTCAGGTATTCCATCGCTGCCGCAACACATCCGCGACTTGCAGGGTGTTGCACACCCGCATCAAAATATACCCCCCTGATCGGGTAGAAGGCCTTTTTATGCGGCAGCGGACTTGCCGGATTAAAATATGATGTTTCGCTCATGTCATTTCTCATTTTATATAGAAATTATAATCGTCACTATAAAATGAAAATTCAATTTTTAAAGCACTAATCATAGTTAATATTGTGCGAATATTCTTAATATATTAAATAATAATAATTTTAATAACACTACTAAACTATTGTATTTATTAAATGTTTCTCTAAAAACAACTTTTTCTTTATGATTAAGAAAATGCTAATTTTTTAATCACTTATTAATAGATTTAATATGCATGTTTAATCAGTTATGAAATTAATCCAATCAAATTAGTGCTTGGGGTTTTAAAGGATAATCAGATGTTATTAAAGAATTTAAGAAAACCATCGCCGGGGGAAAATTTGGAACCGATTGTGGAAACTCAAGTAGAAGATGGGCCCACCAACGAATTCCAGAGAGTGATTGAAGGCCTGCCATTAAACGTCATGCTGTGCGACCCTGCAACTCTGGAAGTGAAATACGCAAACAGAACCAGTATCGAAACATTAAGAACTCTGGAACAATATCTTCCTGTGAAGGCCGATGACCTTGTTGGAACCTGTATTGATATCTTTCATAAAAAACCTGAACATCAACGCGCTATTTTGGCCAATGCGGATAATCTTCCGCACACAGCCCGCATAAATGTTGGGCCGGAAGTACTTGATTTGCTGGTAAACCCAATCTTTGATGACAATGGAAATTATATTTATGCGGCACTCAGCTGGTCTGTTATCACAGAAAAAGTGGAAATTGAAGCGGCGACAGAGCGTCTAAATCAAATGATCGATAAGATGCCGATTAATGCGATGATGTGTGCTCCCGAGACATTCGAAATCACATATGCGAACGAAACTTGCATTAAAACGCTCAGAACAATTGAACAACATCTTCCAATCAAGGCCGACACTCTGGTGGGAACTAGTATTGACGTATTCCACAAGAACCCTGAACATCAACGCCGTATACTTTCTGATCCAAGTAATTTGCCTTGGCACGCCCGCATAAATGTTGGACCGGAAATTCTTGACTTGAATGTAAGCGCCATCATTGATGCAAATGGAAAATACCTTGCACCGATGCTCACATGGGATGTCATCACAGCACAGGCAACTGTAGAAAAAGCCGTTACCGAGGCAGTAGAATCAGTCCATTCAGAAGCCGAACAATTGCGGACGAATGCAAAAACAATGCAGGATAACGCAGAGAATAATATTCGACTTTCCGGTGCTATCTCATCCGCGGCAGAAGAAACCTCTGTTAATTCACAGACAGTTGCAGCGGCTACAGAAGAACTATCGGCAAGTATCGATGAAATCAGTAAACAGGTAAGCCACGCAGCAACGATAAGTAACGAAGCTGAGCAAAAAACCGAAGAATCTATTGAAACGGTTACAGCGCTTGCAGATGCATCAAATGAAATCGGTAACGTCGTAAACCTCATTAATGATATCGCGGCGCAAACCAATCTTCTTGCACTTAACGCTACTATTGAAGCAGCGCGCGCGGGCGAAGCAGGAAAAGGGTTCGCCGTTGTGGCAAGCGAAGTTAAAAACCTTGCGGGACAAACGGCCACAGCCACGGTTGATATTAAAGAACAGGTGGATAGCATCCAGGCTCAAACTCAAAGTGTGGTTGCCGCCATCGAAGTCATCCAGTCAACCGTCAAACAGGTTAGCGAAATTTCCTCCTCGATCGCAGCTGCTGTGGAAGAACAGGGCAACGCAACAAGAGAAATCAGCTCAAACGTTCAGGAAGCCGCAAAAGGGGCTCAGGAAGTTTCCTCATCAATCACTGATATTCTTAACTCCTCAAACAGTACCGGAGAAGTATGTAAAGATATCACATCTGCTGCTGAATTGCTTGTATCACTGGCCGATGGTCTTGGTGACGAAGTGAAGAAAATGCTTGAATAGTCGTTAAATAATAGACCAGAATAAGCGGGTAATGGGAACATTTCCCGCTTATTTTATACAATAAGACTCCCGGCACCAGGCACGAGCGAACTGATCCTGTTTAAGCCGTCCCGATAATTTGCGAGCTGTTTCTGAAGCTGCCTTGGTACCTGACCATCAGAATTCCTTTTAGCATTCTTTTTCAGTTGCTCGGCAACCGGGTCAAACGTCAGGGATCTATATGCGGATTGAACAACGCCAATCGCATATTCAAGTTCCCGCGCCACAAACCTGGCATCACGGGCATCATCCACCGAAAATCTATCATCCAGTTTAAACGCAAAAACGCCGCCAATTTTGCTGATATCGTCCTCATCTTCTTCATCAAGCGCAAAGAGCTCTTCGGTGGAAAGAACCAATGTCGGCTCAAGGCCCAACTTTTTCAGGGCGTCCTTTTCGCCGCGACCGGCAATGATTTCCACGCGACCGCCATTTTTTGTTCCGATCTTAAGGCTATTGCCGTAAACATCTAAATCCGCTTTTTTAAATTCTTCTTCTTCGACAATGCCGTTTCGTTCGTTTTGAATTTCTTTAACTTTGGCAGCAATAATCGCTTTTGCATCAAATTCCTCTTCATCTTCCGTTTCGCGGCTTGAACTCGTTCCGGAACTGAATGACACGGTGGCATTTAAATACCGGAACGATGCCTGGTTGATACGGTTTGCAAGGGTTCTATAGGTATCACCCTGTTTTATTTCGATCTTTCTGCTAATGACATCATTAACTTTTATATAGAAATAATCCCCAGCACGGGCGGTCGTCTGTGTTTCTATTACCCTTTTTTCATCGTCGGCGAATTCGCCAATGGGTAACCCCAATTTAGTCAG
>JAUIDN010000002.1 GCA_030428615.1 Alphaproteobacteria bacterium
CTATTCAAACCTCGGCGATACTTCAACGCTCGCTGACCCAACCGTCGTCAAAGACCTCATCAATAACAGAATGAAATAAAGGGGGTGTCAAATTTTCCTGACATTTTTGGCCCGTTTCAGTGATTTCTCAGCGTTGTCCTGATCATCGAGAGCCTTATAAATTTCTGCCTGCAAAAGGTAGAAACGTTGAACTTCTTTGTTCTTATTTATTGCTTTTTTGATGTGATCCATCGCCTCGGAATATAGTTTGTTTTCAAAGGCAACTTTGGCCTTATAATATCTGAAGTAAGGATTTTGCAGCTGATACTCTTCAGCTATACTATCAAAATAATCCTCTTTCTCATATTGACCCATTTGGTGATATAAATATGAGAGATTACTAAAGGCCGAATAATTGTTCTGATCATATTTCAGCGCAATATAATGTGCACTTTCGGCATGATCGTCAAAACCTTTCCGTCTGTATAAAACACCCAGATTGGTCCATAACGGTGCCTCCTGAGGCGCGAGCCTCAATGCCTTTGTAAAATATTTAAAGGCACGGTCATATTCTTCATTAAACAGGTAATTTGATCCCAAATTACCATAATATAAAGCAATTGCATGATCTTCACTCATGGGAGTAGCTTTATAATTATCCGGCAAGCCCTGTTGATTAATATCAACAACCAATTCCTCAAACGGCCCGCGGGAGACAACAACATTTATATGACGGCTGGTAACAAGCAAGTTCTCACTCACATCATCCCATTCCGGCGGAATGTCGATTTCTTGGAAGGAAACCTTTATGCCCGCTTTCTTTGCCAATGCTGAATAGAGATAACTGAACGCCAGGCAATTGCCAACCCTGTTTTCGAATGCCCCGATCGCCGTATATGTTTGAGTATAATCATAAAGCATTCCCAGTTTTTTTTCATCAAACATGGCCTCTGCCAGTCTACTCGCCTTGGAAAAGCTTCCGCGAATACCCGTTATATTTTCATCCAGGAATTGCTCCATCTCCTTATTCAGAGAAATAACTTTCACTTCCGGCAGATCTTCATCTGTCAGTTTTGCACCAAAAATGACTTCACCGGAAAGGAGTTCTTCTTCGGAAATATTATATTTGGGGCCATATCGAAGAGCGGCATTGTCTGTTGTCGTGGTTGTGCAAGCACACAAGGTAACAAGCAGACTTAAAAGCAGCGCGACCCGTCTGATATAAATATAAATATTCATAATAGATCAAGAATATGTCTAACTGCCGAAAAGAACAACTCACTTTCTTGTGAATAACCGCCCGGTTTTAAAATGTAGCCCGTTATTTAGCACCATGGGCGTAGCAGTATTTCCGCATTCCCGTGAAGGACTTTATTCTTATCCTCATCACTTAAACGGGTTGCACGAATAGACTTCAGACCCGTTTCCGCCGAAAAGATTGGCGTATCCGTGCCCACCAACAACCGATCGGCACCATATATTTCAGCCGCAAGTTCAATAGCATGCGACCCAAGCGATGATGTATCAACATAAAGATTTTCCCGTCGTGACGGAGGCATTTTCGCATTGGGGAACCGTGCTTCTACAGTATGGTGCATACGTTCAACAACCATCGGGAACGTGCCCCCAAGATTAGCCATATGCACCGTCATGTCCGGAAAATCATTTAGAAAATCCGTATATAAAAGTGTTATCATAGACAGGGACACGTCATGCTGAACACCAAGCGCCCCTCTGGCAATCAGAAGTTCATCCGGATCATTCGGGCGACGATCCAATACCGGATATTCATCATGCCGCCAACCGGGGTGGATGAAAAAATGAAGTCCTTGTGCATTTGCATAATCAAACAAAGGGCGTAACTGATTGGCGAATTCAAGCGACAAAAACGCATTATTGGGCAGGATCGCACCGATAAAACCAAATTCATTAACACATCTTTTCAGTTCTTCCTGCATTGCGTTTATATCTGCAAGCGGCAACGCCGCGAGACCAAATATACGACCCTCATATTTACGGCACTGAATGGCAAGATCATCATTTGACGCCTTGATCATCGGATAGGATTGCTCAAGCGGCAAATAATCAATACCCAAAAGCCCCGGCAATGAAATAACCTGACTTTCCATCCCGACATGATCAAGATAGCCGATGCGTTCATCCATATCATAATAGGCGCTGGTATACGGCAGTGTACTAATTGGCATATGGTAAAGCATTGAACCATCATCATTCCGACTGATCCGCGGGTCCGTGCTGCGCGCCTCAAGCATTTCCATTAATCTTGGGGCAATATAGTGTGCGTGAAAATCAATCGCCATGTCAGGATTTCTGCATTTGTGCTTTTATTCGTTTATTGCGTCTGTTTGATGCTTTTTTCACATAAGGATAAATAAACATGTAAAGTCCCGTGATCCAAAGCGTAAACAGGCAGATGGCAGATGGAATGAGCACATAATATTTCATCCAGTCCCCGAAATAGGTGCCATCATGCAGTTTTTCAAAGAAATCGGATCTACGCTCCTTCACCGAGAGAACTGAACCGTTGGTGGTATCAACCTGAACTTCCCAACCGTCTGCAGTAATGAATTTTACCATCCCGCGATCAGTTTTATAATCAATCCGGTCGAAATCCGACCATGCCATCCCCTTTGTTGGCTCCGCGCTTGTTGCGGCGGTCAGAAGTTGTTCATGGGATATTATAGGTGTTGACGCGCTTTCACCACGAACGCTTGAAGGCTGAATCCACTCAACATCTTTTTTTAACAGCAGAAACATGCCGGATATGATTACCAGAAGCAATGGCATCGCGATAAAAATAGATATCCAGGTATGAATGGTTCTGTTTAATTTCGTAAACTTCATCTTCCGCTCTTCGACGTGATATTTTGTGATCTGTTTTTATTTAGGTGATAATGTAACAATTTGATGCGAAAGTTCAATCAACAAATATCGATCAGGTTAATAAAAAAGCCCCTAACGGGGCTTTGAAAAGGCAGTTATACAAATCAACAACTTTATCATTATATAATTTTTTCGCATATTGATTTTACATGAGAGACGTCAGTGCCACAACATCCCCCATAGACCATGAGGTTTGGCAAATGATTTTTGAGTGTTATGTGCCATTCTGCAAGAGATGCCTTATCCCCGATATCCAGCTCTGTTGCTTCATCAAGTTCGGCATGGCTTTTACAGGATGCATTTGCACGAATACCCCCGATCCGCGCTGTCCATTCCCCACCGCCACACAGGCGGCTGGCAAAATGGGAAGGATGGGCACAATTGATCATATAATATAAGGGATATTCATTCGTTGCTTCGTCAATCTTTGAGATTGCCTCCTGTAATGTTTCACCGCTGGGGAGGTTCCCATCAAGCTCCACAGTAAAGGAAATAACTGAACTGGTCTTTTTTTCCTTGCACGCAAGAACAATCCCCAATGCTTCGTCACTATTGGTCATGGTGATAGCGGTTACCATATCCGCACCACTTTCACAAAACGCTTCAATCTGAACCAAATTATATATACGCGCTTCATTGACACTCATTGCGATATCGAAGTTATAACCATCAAAACGTGGCCCAATACAGCCGCTGACAAAAATTTTGCCGAGATCGGCTTCATATTCTTTTTTGATCCTATTGAGTTCATAAATCGAAAGTTTATTAATTTCAAACAGTTCATTCATTGTATAACCCAGTTTATATCCCCAGTCGGGATTGGCTCGCCAGGTCGGGCTTTCAAGAATAAACCCGGTTTTATTTTGCCGGGCAATATCCAGATATTCTTTATAATAATTTTGAAGGACGGATCTGTATTTAGGTTTCTCAATAAGCGGGAATGCCGCAAAATGGGGTAGGTCAATATTATGATTGAAGATCAAATCCGTCTCCAGCCCCCCATCCGTAAGGATGGGGGTATTGAAATCATCATTATTCGGCAGAGGCATTTTTAAGTCCTTCCGGTTCTTTATTCACATCCTGGAAAGTGAGCATTTCAAAGATTTTTGATGAGGCGCCATCATAAAACCCTGTTTCATACTCAAACCCTTTCGGGTTGACGAATGTACCAAAAATCTGATCAAAAATGACGATATCGCCATAGTTATGTTCATGGATACCTTTTGCATGATGGTAGGTATGGCTTTCCGGACGCTGAATAATATACCCGAGCCAACGTGGTGTTTTGATATTCGCATGTTGAAAAACACCCAGCAAAACAGTGAACAACAGGAATACGGTGATGGCTTGCGGCGAAATACCGACGATAAAAGCAAGGCTCAAGCTGCCAATAAGGGTAAGGCCTATCATGTCCATCAGGCTGAAATAAAATGCTCCGGCAACATCAAGTCGCTCTGCACTGTGGTGCATCTGATGGAACACACGCCATAAAAAATCCGATTTGTGCATGGCGCGGTGCCAGACATAAAGCCCGAATTCATATACAAAAAGCCCGACCATAAAACCCCAGAATGTTCCGATCCCGGAAAGATCAAAAAGCTGATATTTTACAAGGAACGGATCCGTGACAAGTGGCAGATAGGACGAAAGGTAAAAATATACCGCGAAGGATATAATCCCTTTCAGCTTCCAGTATTTTACTTTCGGCAGTTTTCTCGCCGGGAATAATTCCTCCCACAGCATGAGGGCAAAAAAGATCGCAATGACGATCAGTGATACCGGATCAAGCAGTATTTCGAGTGGTGTTGGCATTTTCTCTTCCTCTATTTCATGACTAAAAATTTGCTTTCAATCATTAAGGCGTAAGTTTTTTCCTTACGGTGTGAGGATGTTTTGATGGGCGCGTAAGTTTTTGCTTACAACTGCCAGTCGACCTTAATTTCCGGCTTATAGGAACAAAAAGTTCCTGTGTTGATTGAATTGGATAGATGTTGTGCCAATTCCGGATGCGTTTTTTCGATTTTCTTCAACGCACTTCTGATGCGCCAGGTTATTGCCGATCTTGCTTTCTCGGCGGTTGAGCCAATTTCACGTGTTTTGCCCGCAAGGCCAAGTGAACTTGATAAATGCTCAAGAATGGCATCATATTCAGCTTTTAATTTTGATAACCTGCCGACATCATTCATGTCTTCAGCTTCGTTGATTTCTGCCTGAAGTTCCTGAATTTTTTTGTGATAGTCTGCTTTGGCTTTTTCGTCTATCGCGGCAACATGGGCACCTTCTTCAATCGCGGACCCCATCAATTCCATGGAATGATATTCCCGTTCCGGATCGCTGATCAATTTGTGAATATCATGAAGTCCCTTTGCATCTTTAAGCAGAATATTTTTATTCTTAAAGGTGATATCCCATATATTGTCCTTGAAAATAAACTGTGCTGTACTTTTCTGTTGGTCGGGTGCTGCACCCTTTTGATGATGATCCGCTAAAAGGTTTTTATTTTTCCTCAAATAATCCCAAAAAGGTGAAAGATTGGTTTTCCCCCTGAAGGGATTAACGGCAACCTGCCATTCAAGGGCCGCCGTCTGGAACGCTTCATCGTCTTCTACACTGTCACCTTTATAAATATTAGCCCGGTAAATTTTAAGATACTTGTCCCATTCTTTCCACATGTTTTCAAAATCCGACAGGTGAAAATATGCAGCAGCGGCACATGCCGCAAAATCAACCCATGTTTGTGTGTAATCTGTTTTTTTGACCAATTCGATGCTTTTTTCATAATCCCCCACTTCAAAATAGAAATTTGAACCATAGGCGAAATAAAGATTTTCGTTATGAAAAGGATCAAGCTCTATGGCTTTATGATATAAATCCAGTGATTCCTCCGGATACCCGAGATACATGAGGACAAACGCCACCTGAATCAGATTGTCTGTATCGTTGGGATTCATACGTAAAGATTTTCTAACGCAATGCTCTGCCTTTTCATATTCACCAGAATAAGCATACGTGCGGCCCAGAACCGCAAGCGCCCGATAGTCATTTTTATCAATTTCAATCGCTTTTAGTGCGTTTTGGTGGGCACCGTTGCGGCTTATATCCCATCTATCCCATAGCTGACAGCTCCATTCATTGAAATATGAAAGCGACAGTCCGGTGTATGCAAGCGCATAATTCGGGTCCACTTTAAGCGCTGCCTGAAAATATTCTCTCGCTTTTTCATCCCCTTCAAGACTTCCTTTTTTCAGGGAATCCATCCCCATCAACCAGTTCTCATAGGCGGCAAGGTCGACGGTTTCTTTTTTATAGGAATAAGATAAAAGATCATAATTGATTTCTTTTTGAAGCACGCTGACAATCTGCTGAATAATGGTGTCCTGTGCATCAAAAATTTCACCGACTGTTTTGTCAAGCTGGTCGGAAAAAACGATACTTCTATCACTCACTTTTATAAGCTGAATGGTGATACGTAGGGTATCTGTAACATTACGGACGCTTCCGGATACCAGATAATTGGCACCGAGTTTCGCAATCTCATCGTAATTTGCAGCGTCTGTTATCTGTTCGGTGGAAAGCTGGGAAATCACCGAAATACCAACAAATTTAGATAAATTCGTCACCAAATCTTCCGTTAAGCCATGAATTAAAGTTCTCAACCGTTCATTTCTGTTGTTCACTTTAAAAGGAAGCACCGCTATTGTGATATTATCGTTTCTCTCTAACACGCCCATTTTGCATCTCTGCTAATTAATTTTGCTAGAATAGCTTTTTTTAAACCAATAATCAAAAAAGATACAGAAGCAAAAGGTGCCGTATAACATTGATACTTCCAAAGCTATGGAACTTGACTCAATTTAGCGACTCATACTATAAGAACAAATAGTGAACATTTAAATATGAGTCGTAAGAAAACAATGCCGTCCCCTGTCGTCGAAAAATTAAAAAAACAAATCTCAGCCATTGAGAAGGGTTCGTTAGTGGAAAAAAATAATATTTTTCTGTCAACCGGGTCTCATGAGGTGGATCGGATTTTCCCCGCAAATTCTATCGAATCCAGCTCACTTATTGAAGTGCTGCCGGAAAGTTACCGTCAGCGATCTGCGGCAATGGGGGCAGCATTGGCGCTTAGTGCCCGACTTCTTCATCAAAAACCGGGTCCGCTTATTTGGTGTCAGCTTCGTGACCCGGAAAGATTGCATCTTCATGCGCCGGGACTTATGGCCTTTGGCATTGATCCACAGCGCATCGTTAAATTGACCATAAAAAATGAACAAGACCTACTTTGGGCAATGGAAGAAGCACTTGATTGTCCTTATCTTTGTGGTGTTGTCGGGGTGCTCTGGAAAGAAAAATTATATAATTTTACTGCAAGCCGGCGCCTGTCCCTGCGCGCCAGAGAAAGCGGCGTATCTGCACTTATGCTCAGATCCCACCGGGCAAATGGAACCACCGCAGCGGACATACGCCTTTCGGTCAGCGCCAAGATAAGCAGTGAAATGCCCCCACGAAAGGTTTTTCTGCCCCGTATTGGCAAAACCATCTGGAATCTTGAACTCAAAAAATGCCGGGGTGCCCGCAGTGGTTCCTGGCAGATTGGCTGGAATCATGAAACGGTATCTTTCGATTTGGCTTCCCAACTGGCCGGTAGAGCGCCTCTACCGGAAAGCACGGCGAGCAGCCCCCACCGATATACTGGCTGATCTTACACCGGAAATTCCTTTTTCCCTGACCACCTCTGCCCAAGGTGGCATCCGTGTTGTTGCCATAAATGACGCCGCAAAAAAGGCGGGTGTGATAAAAAACCAGCTGCTTACCAATGCAAAAGCCCTGTGCCCGACAATGAAAACATTTGAATATGATCCGGCGGAGGATCAGGCCGACCTTGATAAATTGACCCTTTGGACGATACGCTATAGCCCGTGGGTAGCGGCCGACCCCCCAGACGGCATAATAATTGATATAAGTGGTTGCGCACATCTTCTGGGTGGTGAAGAGTTACTCTCTAAAGATATTCATATCCGGCTTTCCCGGTTTGGTTTTAACGCACGTATTGGCATTGCGGATACCATTGGTGCCGCCTGGGCCATGAGCCGGTTTGGTAACGCCCGGACAAAAATCATTAAATACGACAAAACGGAAACCGCCCTTGAAAGACTGCCCATCGCCGCTCTTCGGATAGAACAGAAAACCATAAAACGGCTCACCCGGGTTGGCCTTAAAACCATCGGTATTTTAAACCATAAACCGCGCGCGCCACTGGCCGCCCGTTACGGCAAAGGCCTGGTTGATCGCCTTGATCAGGTCATGGGCCGAAAGCCTGAAAGCCTGTCCCCTATTGCTGAACCGCCGGATTATCGTACTCACCAGAAATTTGTCGAACCCATTTTAACGCTTGAGCAAATCACCCTCTCCCTTGATCAGCTCACCATTTCAATGGCGGATATGCTGGAATGTGCGGGATTGGGGGCGCGGCAATTTATTTTATGTCTTTATCGTGTCGATGGTAATGTGAAATGGATTAAGGTTCGCACCAGCACCCTAAGCAATGAAGCAAGCCATATAATCCGGCTTCTGACGGAAAAATTAGCCGCCTTAGGTGAAAGTTATGATATCGGTTTTGGTATAGAGCAGATCATACTTGGTGCTTATCATACGGAGATCATGTCCCATCATCAAATTGGCTTGGGAGGTAAAAAAGAAAACGGTTCTGCCCGCGAATTTCAGGCATTGATTGACCGTTATGGCAACAGGCTGGGTTTTAATAATGTCGGAAAGTTCCTGCCACGGGAAAGCCATATTCCGGAACGCAGTGAACAGCTTATTTCCATTTCAGAAAAGGGGGTAAAACCACATAATTGGAAAAATTTTCTGGACAATCTTCAGGGAGGTTCCCATTTGGGACGCCCGATCCTGCTTCTTCCCATACCGGAACCTATTACCGCTATCGCCGAGGTGCCTGACGGGCCACCGGTTCATTTTGAATGGCGGCGGCTGAAATACCGCATTATTCGCGCAGAAGGCCCGGAAAGGCTGGCACCGGAATGGTGGCACCTAATGCCGGAAGCTGACGAACTCACCCGTGATTATTTCCGTGTTGAGGATACGGAAGGGGGGCGTTTCTGGCTTTTTCGCCAAGGGCTTTATGAATATGAAAAAACCCCCACATGGTTCATGCATGGGTTCTTCGCATGACAAATCCCAACCCTTCTTCCTATGTTGAGCTGGCCGTCACCAGCAATTTCAGTTTCCTGCGCGGAGCATCACACCCGGAAGAAATGGTCAGAACAGCGGCACAATTGGGATACGGAAAGCTCGCCATTGCAGACCGTAACAGTCTGGCCGGGATTGTTCGCGCCCATGTCACTGCAAAAGACGTCGGCATCGACCTTCTGGTCGGGGTTCGTCTGGTACTTGATAATGGTTTTGAGATGCTTTGTTTTCCCAAAACCCGTATCGCTTACGGAGAACTTACGAAACTTCTGACCACCGGGAACAGGCGGGCGGAAAAAGGAAATTGTATCCTTTTTACGGATGACCTCACAAGTCTTGGAAAAGATCATATTTTTGTTGCGATGCCGCCTTATCAATGGGACCGTTCTTTTACAGATTCCTTAAATTGGCTATCAGCCGTTTTTCGGGAAAAAGTATATCTGGCGATAAGCCGGCTTTATCAGGGAAATGATGATGAACGTATGGAGAAGCTATCTTTACTTTCCATCAAGGCAGGAACGCCGCTGGTTGCAACAAATGATGTGCATTATCACACACCTAAAAGACGCGCACTGCAGGATGTTATAACCGCCATCCGAAACCACGTCACCATTGATGACGCCGGATTATTGTTATGTGCCAACGCCGAAAGACATTTAAAATCAGAAGCAGCCATCAAACATATTTTTCGCGGCTTTGAAGATGCCGTTGAAAGAACCGCAATAATCGCAGATCAATGCTGCTTTTCCCTGGATGAACTTGCCTATGAATATCCTGACGAACCCGCCGGTGATAGCGCAACCCCACAGGAAGAACTTGAACGTCTTACATGGCTGGGGGCGCATGACCGCTATCCGGACGGCATCCCCAACAAGGTAAGAACCACCCTTGAACATGAAATAAAACTGATTGATGAACTTGATTACGCCTCCTATTTTTTAACTGTATATGATCTGGTGCGCTTCGCCAGAAGCAGGGGAATTTTGTGTCAGGGCCGGGGTTCAGCCACAAACTCCGCTGTTTGTTTCTGTCTTGGCATCACGTCTGTTGACCCGGTTCAGATTGATCTTCTTTTTGAGCGGTTTATTTCTGCCGAACGCGGTGAGCCACCGGATATTGATGTGGATTTTGAACATGAACGCCGTGAAGAAGTTATTCAGTATATCTATAGGAAATACGGGCGTCATCGTGCCGGAATTGCTGCAACGGTGGTGTGTTACCGAAGCAAAATGGCGGTACGCGAAGTAGGAAAAGTCATGGGGCTTTCCGAAGATATTATTACCGCCCTTGGTATGGTGGGATGGGATTGGTCAAAGAAGGTTTTAACGGACAATTCAACCGGGCTTGATTTTTCCGACCCGCGCATTGTCCTTACAATGAGACTGGCCGGTGAATTAAAAGGGTTTCCCCGCCATCTTTCCCAACATGTGGGTGGGTTTGTTATCACACGTGGTCCACTTGAAGAAGTATGTCCAATCGCCAACGCCGCGATGGAGGGACGCACCTATGTGGAGTGGGATAAGGATGATCTGGCAGCACTACGGATTTTAAAGATTGATGTGCTTGCCCTTGGGATGCTCAGCTGTATCAGGAAAGCGTTTGAGTTGCTGAAAAATCATTACGGCAAATATTATAATCTAGCGACCATCCCGACAGAGGATCCCCGCACCTATGATATGATTTGCAAGGCCGATACCATCGGCGTCTTTCAAATTGAAAGTCGCGCACAGATGTCAATGCTCCCGCGCCTTAAACCAAGGGAATTTTATGACCTGGTGATTGAAATCGCCATTGTCCGACCCGGCCCCATTCAGGGGGATATGGTCCATCCCTATCTTAGGCGCAGAGACGGACTTGAAGATCATTCCTACCCTTCAAAGGGCCTTGAAGATATTCTTAAAAAAACCCTTGGGGTACCCCTTTTTCAGGAGCAGGCCATGAGCATTGCCATTGTCGGTGCTGGCTTTAGTCCCGGTGAAGCAGACCAGCTACGTCGCGCCATGGCCACTTTCAAACGAACCGGCACCATCGGCCATTTCAAGGATAAATTCATAAATGGTATGTGTTCACGCGGATATGATCCTGCTTTTGCTGAAAGATGTTTTAAACAAATTGAAGGGTTTAGCGACTATGGTTTCCCGGAAAGCCATTCAGCAAGTTTTGCTTTGCTCGCTTATGTTTCCAGCTGGCTTAAATGCCATTATCCCGACGTTTTTACCTGTGCAATCCTCAACAGTCAGCCTATGGGGTTTTATTCATCTTCTTCTCTGATAAGGGATTTTCGTGATCATCATGGTGAAGTCCTTGCCCCGGACATCAATTTCAGCACATGGGATCACCAGCTCGCACCACTTGATAACCCCGAATATCTAACGGAAGAAGGTGGTGGTGCTTATGCGGTCCGGTTGGGTTTTCGACAGGTCAAGGGACTTAAGAAAGGAGACATGGAAATATTAGTCGCCCTTCGCGGTAAGGGATATGATAGCGTACGGGATCTTTATTTCAGATCCGGCCTTTCGGTTGGTGCAATTGAGATACTCGCAAATGCTGATGCCTTTCGATCCCTTGGGCTTGATCGTCGGGATGCACTTTGGGCGGCACAGGGGCTTGGCACCCCAACCGGGGCACGCAGCGCCGCGGAGGATTTACCGCTTTATGCTTATGCTGCCAATCAAAATTCCACCGCCTTACAGAAAGAGATTGAAATCTCTTTACCCGCCATGAGCCTTGGTGAACATGTGGTTGAAGATTATCAGATTATGAAATTATCGCTTAAAGCGCATCCCGCCTCTTTCGTGCGGGACAGATTGAAAAGAAACGGCTTCATTACCGCAAAAGAACTTGATCATCATCCGACCGATCGCAAAGTTTCCATTGCCGGTCTTGTTCTGGTGCGTCAACGCCCCGGCACCGCCAGCGGTGTTATCTTCGCAACATTGGAAGACGAAACCGGTATTTCAAATGTCATTATCTGGCCGAAAGTTTTTGAAACCTTTCGCAAAACAGCGATCAGCGCACGATTTTTAGGGGTAAAGGGCATAATGCAGCGTGAACAATCCGTTATTCATGTAATCGCCAGGGAATTGATCGATTTAAGCGATCACCTATCTGTTCTTGATGACCCTGATCATGAAGATCAGGACCTGATGAGGCCCGCACGCATCGTCGCAACACTTCCCAAGGGACGTAATTTTCATTGAACGAATAGCACCCGCCGCACTCTATGCGGTTTTATAATCTTTATAATAATTTTGTCTGTGATATCATGTTGTTAAACAAAGGCTGATATCAAGATATCGTAATGAACGACATGAAAGAAACATATTCTATTAAGCTGCAGATCATGGCTGGGGATGATATCGCCATGGGCCCCGGGAAGGCTGACTTGTTAGAGAAGATTCAGGAAACAGGTTCAATCGCTGCAGCAGGTCGGGCCATGGGGATGAGCTATAAACGGGCCTGGGATCTTGTCGAAATGATGAATACATGTTTTTGCGGTCCACTCGTTTCAAAGACCAAGGGCGGTGCCAGTAAAGGCGGCGCAACAGTAACACCACTGGGACTTGATGTGGTGAAGCACTTCAGGTCTCTTCAAAACAACGCCTCAAACGCGGTTGAGCGCGAGGTGGAAGATTTTTTCAAATTGATGAAAGACGGCATTCCATCCTAATAAGCTTGACAGTCACGGTCTAATAATTTACCGATATATTTTTAAAAATATATCGGTAAATATATGAAATTATTACTTATCATATGCTTTTGGGGTGGCTCAGTTATTTTTGCCGCTGCCGATGAAACACGCGTCGCCGTCGCCGCAAATTTCACGCAAGCTGCAAAAGAAATAGGTAGAGCATTTGAATTAAGCACAGGACATAAAGTCCAGTTCAGCTTCGGTTCAACCGGACAACTTTATACTCAGATATCGCAATATGCACCATTTGATATATTTCTTGCTGCGGATCAGACCCGCATCGAAAAAGCCATTGATGAAGGTTTTGCCGTAGCTCAAAGCCAAATCACCTATGCCATAGGAAAAATAGCTCTTTATAGTGCCAACAAGAATTTAGTAGTCGGTGCAGATACCTTAAAACAGAATAATTTTACAAAAATTGCCATCGCAAACCCGACCACAGCCCCTTATGGTGCCGCGGCAATGGACGTCATGGAAAAACTTGGTGTTTATCAAAAACTAAAAAACAAGATCGTCAAAGGAAACAATATCGCCCAGACATTCCAGTTTGTTAAAACCGAAAATGCAGAGATCGGTTTTATCTCCCTGTCACAAATTATCCAAAATGACGAAGGGTCACGCTGGATCGTTCCTAAAGAGCTTTATTCACCAATATCGCAGGACGCGGTCCTGTTAAAAACGGGCGAAAAAAATAATGCTGCTATGTATTTTATTGAATTTTTACAGCAGCCCATTGCCAAAAAAATAATTGAAGAATATGGATATGGTATTCATGAATAGTAAGGCTGGAAATTAATGCTGGAATTTATCGAAATCTGGCCGACAATTGCCCTTACCCTATATCTTGCAGGCATCACCACAATTGTTTTGCTGATTATCGGCACCCCGATCGCATGGTGGCTTTGTTACACAAAATCAAAATGGAAGGATATCATCGCCGCGATTGTAACGCTCCCTCTTGTCCTGCCGCCAACGGTTATCGGTTTTTATTTGCTCATCGCGCTGGGCCCACAGGGGCCGGGAGGCTGGATTGCGAACCTGTTCGGTGGACGCTCCCTCGCCTTCACGTTTGAGGGCCTCGTGATCGGATCAGTTATATATTCACTTCCTTTTGTTGTTCAGCCGGTCCGAAATTCATTTGATGCTATGGGCAAACGACCACTCGAAGTGGCGGCAACGCTTGGCGCATCACCATGGAATGCGTTTTGGACTGTGGCTTTCCCTCTGGCCAGGCCGGGGTTTATGACGGGTGCCATTCTCGGATTTACCCATACCATCGGCGAATTTGGTGTCGTTCTCATGATCGGCGGAAACATTACCGGCGAAACCAGGGTCATATCAATTGCCATATATGACTATGTTGAAACCTTGCAATGGGGACCTGCACATATGCTCGCGGGTGGAATGCTGATTTTCTCATTCATCATTATTCTCCTGATGATGAAAATTGAAAAATATTTTGGTAAGTCACGCTCATGACACTAAGCACAAAAGATAAAGCCATTAGGGCTTCATTTTCCGGACGGATCGGTGACTTTACCCTTGATATAGATTTTCAAATGCCGCTCACCGGGATCACCGCGTTATTTGGCCCATCGGGATGCGGGAAAACGACCATCCTTCGCTGTCTTGCCGGTTTACATAAAATGCCCGGCCATGTCACCATACAGGATGAAATATGGCAGAATGAAACCATATTTTTAAAACCGCATAAAAGATCTGTTGGATATATTTTTCAGGAAGCAAATCTGTTCCCACATCTGACCGTTCATGAAAACCTGCTTTATGGTGCAAGACGCGCAGAAAGACATAATTTAAAAGAAACCTTTCATTTTAATGATGTTGTTGAGCTTCTGGCAATCAAGCACCTTTTAAAGCGGACGACAACATCTTTATCAGGTGGCGAAAGGCAACGCATTGCCATTGGCAGGGCCATTCTGGCACAACCCCGCCTTCTGCTGATGGATGAACCTCTTTCCGCCCTTGATCAGGCCACCAAAAAAGGTATCTTTTCCTGCTTTCAGAGATTGCATGAGGAATTTCACCTCCCCATCCTGTATGTCAGCCATGATATTAATGAGATTGCGCAACTGGCCGACCGGATCGTTGTCATATCCAACGGCAGAAAAGTAGAAGAAGGTTTTACCAGTGACATTATCAATAAATTGGGATTGCACCCACCACCAAATACTTCATATCAGGCACCGACAATAACAGCGATAGTGACAAATCATGACAAGGAAGAACAGATTACATGGCTTGATTATAATGGAAAGAAAATCTGTATCCCTATCCAGAATAGTGAAATTGGAGCGCAAATAACACTTTCCATTCAAACGAATATCTGATCCTATTATATTGGGTCACTATGTCAGCTACATATAAAAATTATTATGACCCATCGGCGCGCTTATCCACAGCACACTTGTTGATCAGATTATAAATCATCCCTTCACCCTGAAGGTCAGTATTTCCAAAATTCATGCCATCCGCTTCTATCTCAACGGAGCTGGCGCCTTTAAGCATGGAAAGAAGTTCGTTGGAACTGTCCCCCGCATCCCATATACCCCAAAGTGAATCATTAAAACCGCTTGAATAACCACCTGAAGCGGACGATGTTTTCGCACCCGTATCAAATGTGAGGGAAACAGGAAAATCATAATCTGGATCTGCATTCTGTGCTTTGGGCCAACCGTTTACCAGTAAAGCCCATCTTGTTGTTCCATCACTGACGCGGTAGGTAAATTCCAGTTTCATGTTTTTTTCCGTCTCAGGAACCACAACGGATGGGATTGTAAAAATGCAAAGGCCCTGCCGATGCCCGACTTCAACATTAATTTGCGCCATACCATTCAGCGGTATTAAAGCTGACGCTGATATAAACCCGATTGACAGGATATAGTTAGTGATTTTCATATTTCTACCTTTCTAATTATAATTATCAGCAATATGGATTTGAAATCGGGCAGGCCGTCGTCCTGCCTGTTGCATAACCCACAGCATTATTCCAGTTAAGTTTATCAAGCGCCTGCTGACTGCGTTGCCAGCTTGCCGCGGCAGCTGCATTGTTTCCTGTTCCATATGACGCGCCCTGCTGGGCCTGAAGCCAACGTGACCTAGCGAGACTAATTTGATATCCCCAATCGTTTTTGCGGCGCTCGGCTTCTTCTTCCATCTCTTTCTGTCGAATTCGCTTAGCTTCCCGGATGGGTTCAGCGAGCATGGATTGATAAATCCCTTTGGCCATTTCATCACCTCTAGCTGCTGCAATTCTCATATACCCCAGCCCCTTGTCGCGATCCATTTCAACACCGTCACCATACCAATATGCCATCGCAACCCATTTCGCGGCTTCAACATGGCCCTGACGGGCGGCGTTTTCGAAAAGAATAAAACCATCTTCTTCATTTGGCTCATTGATTATTCCCCGATAACCGTAATATAACCACCCACCAAGGAGCCAGTTGGCTTCTGCCGAACCTTCGTTCATCAAGCGAATAATGGCATTTCGGGCTACACCATATTTCCCTTGCTCCGCCAGACCTGCAACAACAGCAAGCTGCTGGTCCGTTGTTAAGGAAACATCCACTTTAGGAGGACGTTTTCGCATAATTTCAACAACCCTGCCCAAAGCTTCAATTTTTTGACAAGTTTCATCACTCCCCAGTTCGCATGCCTTGTCTAACAACTGGACCATCACTCCCTTATGTTCTTTCAAACTGCCGTAACCTTCTTCATAAAGCGTGGCTAGATTGGCACAGGCATTAGCATTGTTCAGATCACAGCCGTCACGAAAATAAAGCGGCACTTCCCAGGTTGGGATACCCGTTCCCAATGGACGTTTCCAACCAATCTCCCCTGCTTCGTTACAGGCAAAAGCATCGTCTGCAAGACACGCTTTAGCGAGCAAAGCGACGCCAAGATTCATATTTCCGTCCGGACCACCTTGTGTTAATAAATAGCCATACTTTGAACAGGACGAAATTGTATTGCCGTCTGATTCAAGGCATCCCCTTCTTGCGGCCTCCATAGCTTGCGCCTTATCAGCAGTGACACCAATGCCGTTACTGTATGCGTCGGCCAATCCAGCACATCCCCACGCTAGATTCTCCCCACAAGCTTCTTCAAACATTCTAACGGCGGCTGAACGTTTTTTTTCATCGCTCTTATCCTGAAACAGGCTCATTGCCTTTATTTGGCAGCCATAATCCGAACCTTGATGACACGCATTTTCAATCATTTCTGCGGCATCCAAGTTCGCCATGAGGTCTGCGCCAGGCGAAAGGCCAATCGCTTTTATGACACACGCGTCCTGATCGCCAAGTTGATCGCAACCGCGGAGCGCTGTTTCCTGAGCCAATTTTTCATCGATGAAGTTTGCATTACCATTACGAATGATTAAAGCCGCTTTTGCGCATCCCGCGCCTTCACCCTTTTCGCAGGCAGCAAGATAATATCCTAACGCTGCTCTTATCTCCGCAGTTAAATCCCCTTCGCCGACTTCCATCGCTTCTCCGATACGCATACATTTATCGGCATCACCTTTTAGGCAATCGAGATGCCAGTCTATGGCAACTCCATAAATAGTGAATGGCATATTCTGATGACCGTCAAACATCGCGGTCTCGCGATACCCATCGGCCTTTGACGGAATATTATCTGCAGCATGCACCAGATTCGCCAAAGTCATGATCAATAGAATAAAAATACGAGGTATAAACATAAAAATCCGTTATTATATTGGCTACTCAAACATTTTTAAAGCATCCGTTGCCATAGAGATGCCATTATCGCTGGCCTTCTGAATCCAGAATTTTGCCATGAAATCGTTTTTCTCAACGCCATTGCCGTTCGCGTAAAGCATACCCAGCCCATATTGGGCCAATCCATTCCCTTGAAGGGCGGAATCCTGAAACCATTTAAATGCTTTCTCGTAAGACAGCGGCAATCCGCCTTGACCTTCGGCATAAAGGGCCCCCAACATATTTTGAGAGTCGCGATCTCCTTTTTCGGCAAGACCACGCCATAATTCCACAGATTCAGAGACTTTCCCATCACGGAAAAGATCTGCCACCATCAAAAAAGCAACACTTTTATCTTGCGTATCCGGGGAAGTGTCATCAATTAAGGTGCTCAACTGGGACGCGGCATAATCATTACCTTGCTCAATAGCTTTAAGATAAAACAACAGGGCCAGACTGTTATTTTGCTCAACTCCCTTGCCGTTTTGATAAAGCTCCCCTAAAAATGCCTGCGCGTCAGGATCTCCCTGCTCTGCTGCTTTCTGGTACCAGTGTGCCGCTTTTTCATAGGATTTATCAACGCCATATCCGTTTTCATACATATATCCCATATAATATTGCGAAACGTCATGGCCGGCGTCGGCAGCCACAGAATAAGCTTTGAATGCTTCCGACCAGGATTTTTTTACACTCAACCCGTCCTTATAGAAATTTCCGATCAGGTAATGTGAATACGCATCGCCCTGATCAGCTGCTTTTTTATACCATTTCAATGCTTCGTCGTAAGACTGATCGACGGCGTCGCCATACTCAAACAGCGAACCCATATAATATTGGGCATCCACATCTCCCTGATTTGCCAAGGGTTCGAAAATTTTAAGGGCCTTTGCGTAGTCTTCAGCATCATAAGCGTCTATTCCTTCTTGCAAGGAACCTTGTTGTGCCATCGCGGCAAATGATGTTGACACCAAAACGAGGATTAAAATACATGTAGATCTTAAGGTCTCATAAATATTCATTTTCTAAAAATTCTCATTATATCCATTTGACAGATCAGTTTCTCCTAAGGTAGAAGCCTGCCGGATTGGCACCGCGATTATAGGCATCAAGATTACGCTTATACGTATCATCAAGCATTTTTTGTGTTTGATCCCATAAGCTTGATGGCACGTTGGGGCCACTCGCAAACACCGGTGCATTGTTATTGCCTATGGAAACTGTTGTTCCTGTCGGCTGCTTGAGGCGCTCACGTCTCACAATGGCGTTTGCCTGCTGATAATCTATCGCCAGCCATTGTTCCAGAAAGCTATAATAAAATGGATCAATGTTTGTGGTGGCACCCGCACTTTCAGCTGCCAAAACGATACGGGAAACCTGTTCACGACTACCATAGTCATATGTTGCAATCCGCATGGCTTCGTTATAATCACCCTGACTAAGTTTTTCCGTGACCCTATCTGCGGCTTCTTTATTTTTCTTTTCGTACCTTGCTTTCTGGATTTCAATTTCCGCCAGTTCGGATTCATATCGGTTAAGTTCCTTCACATAATCGCAGGATGGTTGATCACCGAGCTCGCAAGCTTTCTGATGCCATGTTCTTGAGGCGGAATAACCGTTTACCTGCACCGCGGAAATACCCGCCATTCGACAAGCTTCACCCATTTGTTGCTCGTCACATATTTTTGTCAAAAACGGAAGCGCTTCGTCATATTTTCCGAGAATTAGTTTAAGATGCCCGGCGCTGTAACAGGAGCCGTCCAAACCACCATTACATGCTTTTGCGAAATATACAGACGCTTTTTCATAATCATTACCAAGGTCATTACCACTACTGACCTCTATACCGGCATTATGACAGGCCTCTAAAGAATCCAGATCACACGCTCTATCCAACAATTGTAACGCCAACGGCCCATTTCTTTCCATTCCACTACTTACACCCATAAGCTGACTTCCTGCGACATAACAGCCCCACCCATCTTCCAGCTCACACGCCTTAACGGCATAAGGGTGCGCTTTAGCGGCGTCCTTGCTTATGCCGTGCTCGCCAAAAAGGAACGTTCGCGCCGCAAGAGTGCAAGAATAGCGGTCGCCGTTTACGCAACCATTATTTGCTATATCAAGTGCGGCGCTGATATTTGCACCGGATCCGATCATCGCTTTTGCTGCGTAATAACAAGAATATTTTGAATGGAAATTCGCTTTGCACGCTGCCTGAAAAAAGGGCACCGCCTGCTCCAGATCCTGATCCACGTTATTATGCCCTTTATAATAAAGATCGCCCGCCAGAAAACACGCGTCACTAAGGCCCAGATTGCACGATTTCTGCGCATAAGAAACGGCTTTCAGACTATCCTGTGGGGTTTCGTCACCATTCAAATTCTGAATACCAAGAAAAAAGCACGAGCGGGCGTTCCCGGCGCTACACTCTACTCCCCAGTTTTCTGCACCCGGCGGCAAGCCATATGCAATTGATGAAAAAAACACCAATATAAGCGTCGCAAATAATACTCTCATACAAATAACTCCGGGACGAAAATTAAAGTGGCAATTTTATATAATTTGGGAAATCAATCATATCCCCTGAACAGGGGAGATAAGTTTTGGGTTTATGCCTGTATAGTGGTAGATATTGTTTGGGTAGGATAAAATGTTTGAGTTGAAAACAAAGCTGACACCAATATCGGTACTGACGTTATCAGCGTTAATCGGGATCGCCGCGACCGTTATCTATATACTGATCGCTACGCAGCGCCCATGGTTTGGTTTTACCTTTATTCCTGAAGAAACATCGGGCATCAAAATTGTTAAGGCCGAAGGACCAAGTGCCCATGTCCCCGTGAATAAAGTAGTCGTGGGCATCGAAAGCCAAAATGGCAAAATTGACCTATTGCCAATTGACCTTACCATTGAGCCAGACGGAAAACTTCATACATATGAAATCTACGAAAATTTTCTGGAGCGGCAGGGGAATATTTCAGAGATTTTAAATTCACGAAGCGTTACTTTTATTAGTAACACAAATGAAAAATTTACTGTCAGTCCAAATAACAGCCGTCCTCTTTCGACACTGCCCGGTGAATTTTGGGTACAGATGATTGTCGGACTTTTTGCCTGGCTCATTTCTTCAGCAGTGTTTGCTTTTCGCCAAAAAGAAGCGAGTGCGCAATATCTGCTATTGAGTGGCGCAGCCACATTGGTCTTTGCCCCCTTCGCCGCCATATACACCACACGTGAACTTGCGATGCCTGAAGCGCTCTTTATGTGGTTAAGTGACGGAAATTTTTTTGGGGGTAGTATTTTCATGGCAAGTTTTGTCGCGCTTTTATTATGTTATCCAAGACCAATTGGCCCAAAATGGATTGGTCCAAGCTTGCTGGCTCTTTACCTAATCTGGTTCGTGCTGCAACAGATGGGCGTCTTCAGCTCAATGACCTTTGCAAGGCGATTTCTGGTTATGGCCGGAATATTGTCAACTTTCATCCTTGCTGGTATTCATTGGTTTCGCACAAGGAAGGACCCGATCGCAAGAGCATCCCTTCAATGGTTTCTTCTTTCATGGATGCTGGGAACCTGTGTATTTGCCTTTTTTATTCTTATTCCGCAAATCTTTGGCATTGATACTTCACAGATGCAAGGTTACGCATTTAGCTTATTTCTGCTTGTATATGCGGGACTTGCCTTCGGAATATTACGGTATAAGTTATTTGCACTTGGACAATGGTGGGGCAATATCGTTCTCTGGGCGCTTACGGCGCTTATGCTGGTTGTTTTTGACCTTTTATTCCTTCTTGCATTACAATTTTCTTCGGGCCTTTCAATAAGTTTAGCGCTTTTGCTTTCAGGGATTTTATGGATTCCCTTAAGAAGTTTTGTCTGGAACCGCTTTCTTTACCATCATACTCTTAGCAGGGAGGATCAATTTAAACAGGTTGTCGACATCGCACTTACACCCCCCGGGCAGGATATAAATACCCGTTGGCAGCAATTGCTTAAGAATATATTTGATCCTCTATATCTTCACGAAACCCGAGATATCACCCATTGTATTCTTAAAAATGACGGGCAAATATTACTGATAACAAGGATCGGAAACATTCCAAGCCTGTGTCTGGTGTATGCTTACCGCGGCCACCGATTATTTACATCTCACGATGTTAAATTAGCCGAAGAACTGGTGGCATTGCTTAGCCATATTATTGATAGCCGTTCTGCATATGAAAAAGGGGTGAGCGAAGAACGACAGCGTATTGCCCGTGATATGCATGATAATATCGGCGCTCAGTTACTTGGGGCGTTACATAACCCAAACACGGAACGTAAAGACACATTGATCAGAGAGACACTCTCTGATTTACGGGATATCATTAACGACACATCACGTACAGGGCTGACATTTGAGGAAATGCTCGCCGACCTCAGAATGGAAACTACCGAGCGGTTGTTCGCAGCTGGTATCACACTCAACTGGGTTATCCCATCTAACTCCGTTCCGCATCTGGAAGTACCGGTTATGAATACATTACGGTCAATCGTCCGGGAAGCGGTTAGCAATATACTGAAACATTCCCACGCCAGCTTTGTTTGCATCAATATACAATATTCAGAAGGCGCTATACATTTATCGATTGAAGATAACGGCAAAGGAATCGATATGAATCAGATTGAACGGGGAAATGGACTTGCCAATATGGAATCTCGAATAGCGGGTGTGAACGGGGAATTAAAATATATAAAAATTCAAAACGGCCTTCACCTGACTGCACGCTTTCCCATTGAAGGCGCGAGGGTCGTGTGATGAAGAACATACTGATCGTTGAAGATATTTCGGAAACAAGAAAATGGCTCGCCCAAATCGTCACCGTGGCATTTCCGGCAAGTGACATTGATGATGCGCCAACTGTCCGCGCCGGGATGACCGCCCTCAAAAACAAACAATATGACCTTGCTATCATTGATCTGGGCCTTCCGGATGGTTCAGGTCTCGAAATACTACGAAAAATAAAAGATAAGAGCCCAAATACCATTTGTGTGATAACAACGGTGATGGGCGATGATGCACATATTGTCGCTGCCCTTAGTGCGGGAGCGCAGGGATATCTTTTAAAAGAACAACCCGCAGAATTGCTGAGCCGGCAACTTAAGCAGCTGATTGAAGGCATTCCAGCTCTGTCCCCTTCTATCGCGCAACGGATTATGGAACATTTCCGACTTACCGGCCCCGCCGCCGAAACAAAAAATCACTTAACAACGCGGGAACAGGAGGTCCTCGCTTTGATTGGTCGGGGAATGCGAAATGTTGATGTTGCACAGTCGCTTGATCTTGCGGAGACGACCGTTGCCAGCCACATCAAATCGATTTATCGTAAATTAGGAATCTCAAGCCGTGCCGAAGCATCCTGGCACGCCGCTCAATTGGGATTAAGATCCAATGAATAAATGTCCCTGCGATACAGCCACTTAAATAAAATTATTACCAAAACATTCATTTCTCTTGTGATAAAATGGTTGGTAAAACCACCTCAAAACAGGTTTCAACTTGCTGTTCGCTCGAAACCGTTATCTTGCCCTGTTGAAGCTCGGTGAGCTTTTTGACAATTGTCAGCCCAAGTCCTACCCCTTCGTTACCACTGAGATAAGACCTGTTCACCTGATTGAATGGTTCAAACACATAGTTTAAATCATCTTCCTCCAGCCCGATTCCGTTATCAGTTATCGAAAGCTTTATGCTATTTTCTTCCTCTTCCAGCTTGATTGATACCGTTTCGCCGACAAAAGAAAATTTGATGGCGTTTGAAAGCAAATTGATAATTATTTGCTTACATAATTTCTTGTCCAGATATACATTCTTCATTCCCGGAGGTACTTGAACATCAATATATATGTCCTTCTCCTGCGACTTTCCAATCATGATATTAATGCTTTCCTTGATAAGAACTGGAAATGAAAAGCTGCTTGGTTCGGGCTTGATAGCTTCCAGTTCTAATCTTGAAACATCCAGTATATCATTGATAAGCGATAGCAAATGTTGCCCACTTTCATGAATGTAGGTTGCATACTCAACATTTTGATCTTCTGCACATTCACTGAATGTCTGACTTTCTATCAAAGAGCCAAACCCAATTATAGCGTTAAGCGGGGTCCGCAGTTCGTGGCTCATGGTTGCCAAAAATTGCATTTTTGCCAAATTGGCCCTTTCGGCATTGTTTTTAGCTTCGATCAGTTCCTGTTGTTTCATCCACCTGTCAGTCACATCCTGAACGGTTCCTTCCATTCGAAGCGGAGCACCATCTTCTATTCTTATAATTTCCCCGATTTCATGGACAATTTTTTCAGTACCATCGGGGCAAACAATCTTATGCGTTAACGAATAAGGTTCGTCGCTATTTAGAGACTTTCTAACCGCCTTTTCAATAGCTTCGCGGTCCTCCAGATGGACCATCTCAAGAAAACCATCATAGGTTCCGTTAAAATCTTTTTTAGGCACTTTAAATATATTGTACACTTCATCGGACCATTTAAGTTCGTTCTTGGGGATATCCCATTCCCAGTTACCGATATGAGCAATCCTTTGAGCCCTGGAGAGTCTGTTTTCGCTTTCCATTAAAGATTTACTTGCCCGTACTCTATCAGAAATATCCCGTCCTTCCACAACAACGAAATTTCCCACTCTTCCCGACAGCGGCACATTCTTAATAATAACGTCCAGGATAATCTCTTTCTTAAACTGTCCCGCAATGTTCACCAATTCACGCTGCATTTTTTTTGACTGGGCATTTTCTATTGCATTGCGGATAGTTACACTATCCCCAACCGTGAGCCAGAAGTCACAGTCTGCTAATTTTGTTCCAATGTATTTCTCTGCCTTATCATCAAGTAAATTTCGCCCTGTTTCATTGATATCCAGAATCATCCCGTTTCCATCCAACAAAATTACCAGTTGATGAGACGCATTAAAAAGAGCGCGGAATTTCTCTTCTTCTTCAGCCAAACGGTTTTTATTCTCCAAAACCGCTGAAAATCTCTACAAATTGCCGTATGTGTAAGCATACTGGTCGAGGGGTGTTTAAGAATTGAGATATCCAGAAATATTTCTTTTCCCGACTTGCTAATTCCGGATACAGGTTTTCGCTCCCCCATACGCCGGGCATTTTTCTTTGACCTGTCAAATTCCGACAAATATTTTTGATGCTTATCCTTTACATATTCGGGAAGTAATATATCCAAAGGTTCTCCTAGTATTTCTTCTTCTGAATATTCAAATAATGTTTGAGCAGCTTTATTAAATAAAACAATATTTCGATTTTCATCTGTTGATATAATCGCATCAGCAGAAAGTGATATAATCTCTGACAAAGAATCCCCAAAAACGAATGTAAACTTAGACTTATCTATCGTTGTACCCAAAACCTAGCCTTATTTATTATTGCACCAAAATTAATCTACTGAAATCATAAACTGATTTCCTTTATTTTCCAATAATTGTGAAGATTCAGAAAGCATCCCGACATCGTCATTAAGTTCCTGCGCATTCACACCTGTTTCATTGGCTACTTCAGTTACTTCCGTCATCAGCGATGGCATGGCACCATTGCTCGCTACTCCCTGGCTGGTCTGGTCTATCTCGTGTGCTCTTTCACCAATATTAGTTATGGCCTGTACTGTCTCGTCTGTCCGTTCTTTCAAAATAGGAAGTTTATTCAAGCATTACCCAAACACATAAAAATGACCCCGTGTTAGTGTATACGATATTAGCTTTTTATAATATTGGGGTAAAACCTTCATATTTCATTTTTTACGAATTTGTTCTGCATAAGATTTACAACAATTTAAAAACCGTGACAAGCGCGCCGACTTCATAAATTCTCCTTTGACCTATATCAATGAATAAAACTGTTGATAAATTAGAATTAAGAAGGATTAGAGTTTGGTAACTTAGTCAAAACTTTAATGTTAGGATTGAGTATTTAACAATGGGAAGGTTAACGTCAATCTTCAATAAACCAATTTATTATACAATGGAGGAAAATGAAGAAACAGTTACTTCTGGATGCAACTCCGGCGCCAGTCCCATTGTCAAGCTTCACTCACTATTGAGGGGGGGGGGAAATCAATGGATGATAGCTACTGCAATTCGGAAATTTACATAGTTGAAAAAGAAGAAGCTCTGGGAAAATCATTAAAAGCGTTCTTTGAAACCAGCGGATACAATGTACACCTCTATGCCGCCGCAGAGGATTTTATAAAAAAATATAATGACGACAACCCAAGTTGCATTCTGAGCAATGTCCATTTAAATGGCTTAAGCGGAATGGAATTACAGAAAATAATGATTAAAAAATACAATCATATCCCTGTCATTTTAATGACGGACCAAGGCGATATCTCCATGGCAATAGAAGCATTGAAAAATGGTGCTTTTGATTTCATCGAAAAGCCGCTTGATACAGATAAACTGCTCGCATGTATTAAGAGGGCGTTAAGCCAATGCAAAATTAGTCTAAAAGAGAAGACCGTCAAAGGCTGTTATTTAATGTTATTCCAGAATCTTTCGAAACGAGAGAAGGAAGTTTTCAGCCTAATGGCCGAGGGGTATACAAATAAGGTTATGGCCCAAAAACTTGGCATCGCCATCGGCACTGTTGAAGCTCACAGGGCAAAAATCATGTCGAAACTAAAATGTAATTCTTTAGCGGAAATTTTAAAAATCAAAAAATTATTAGACTGAGCAAAAACTATTAAATTCGTTCAATTCAATTGCTCGTTCTCAACATTCCACCCCAGATGACTTGCTCTCTTAGCGGCGTAAGCAGGTACGTCCTGTTTAATAAAATGCTTGTGTAAAATTTGCACGCTAAGCATATGATTAATCATCGCATCCAACTGCACTTTACGTGCACGGCTGGTATTTTCATTTTGCGCCTCTGACAATGCGCTTGTCACACTTCTGTAATCAAGCAATCCGGCTTCAATAGTGGCGCCTTCTGAAAGATGTTCTTCGGCAACTTCATTCATAGCGTTCCATTTTTCTATATTTATTGTTGCAGGAGGCGCCATAAAAGCGAATTTTTCGCGTTCATAAAGTGTTTTTGGCAAAAGGCCCTTCATTGCTTCTTTAAGCACATATTTTTCCGTGCGGTCCTTAATACGGTGAAGCGGCGGTATTAACACCGCACTCTCTGCTAAATGGTGATCAAGAAATGCAGGGCGCGCTTCCATAGAATTTGCCATATCCACCCTATCTCCTCCCCATGTGAGAATTTGCCCTTCCAGCATTGTTTTAGCCCAAACATATTGCGCTTTATCCAATGGATGACGACCATCCAGCTTTGTTCTATCCAGTTTTGATGCGATTGCTAACCCGGGTTTATAATCACGTAAATTATTTGACCGGTCCTTGTTGATCAGCGTACGTGCCGATTGCTCACACGCCAGCCACGGCTGCAGACAACTCGGTGTAAAACCAATGCGGTCTGTAAGATATAAATCATCCAATTCACTCTCTGCCAACATCGCTCCTTTAAAGAGGCTGTTGCTTTTACCCAGCATCGCTTCCCACTTTCTGCGCTCCTTTTCAGGTAAATGCGCAAGGCCATGCGCAAATAAGTCCCGCCTGAATGATGGGTATCCCGCGAAGAGCTCATCTGACCCCTCACCGGTTACCACAACTTTGTAGCCGGTGGCCTGTACATGTTGGCTCATTAGAAATTTTGCAACCGCAAGGGTATTGTAAATTGACCGTTCCGTATGCCATATTGTTTTTTCAAAATGGCTGTATAATTGTCCACCATCCAACTTAAGAATATCGTGAGATGCCTCAGTTGTTGCAGCCATTTCCTGAGCAATCGGCGTCTCGTCATAAGCTTTGTCTTTGAAACCAATGGTAAACGCCTTTACATGATCCTGCCTCATTGCAGATGAAAGCCCAAGTATTGAGCAACTATCAATACCGCCGGACAGATAACATCCAACAGGAACATCCGCTTCAAGTCTTAATCTGACGGCTTCAGTTAATCCCTCACGGACCGTTTCAATGCTTTCTTCTTCACTTGCATTGGCATCATGGTAATCGGCATCGGGGAATTCAAAATCCCAATAAGGATTATCTTCAATCACAAGGCTTACACCTACGCGACGAAAAGTAACAACATGCCCTGGTTTAACCTGGTGTATCCCCTTAAAAGCAGTTGTTCCGGGCACAATTACCTGCATTAGCTGATGTAAAAGCCCTTCATCATCAAACTCTCTCGGAACGTCAGGATCTGCCATAACAACTTTTACTTCTGAACCGAAAACCACTTTATCTTTATCGACATAGTAATATAGTGGTTTGATACCAAACCGATCACGTACCAGATGTAATGAGTCTGTTTGCGCATCATATAAAGCAAAAGCAAATTCTCCGCGCAAACGACGAATTGTTTCCTCCAGCCCAAACCGCGGAAAAAGATGCAGAATAATTTCACTATCGCTTTTTGTAGTGAACTTATCCCCGCGACTGACTAAATCCGTTCGAATACGCTGATAGTCATAAAATTCACCATTATGTGCAAGAAGCAATCTGCCGTCGTGACTTCGGAAAGGTTGTCGTGCCCGGTCACCCATAAGGTCAATAATTGAAAGTCGCGCATGTGAAAACCCTACTCCCTGCCCTTCCAGGGTTTTTACACCAAAACCATCCGGACCACGGTGATGTTGTATGGCGGCCATATTGGCCAGAAGCTGTGGGTCGATAGTAGTATTTTTTTCGCGTGTGAAGATTCCTGCAATGCCACACATGGCAATGTTTCCTTTCAATTTTACTCTTGATTATTCTTAGATGACATCCATAACCATTTCAGTACGCTGTACCATACAGGTTAAAAGCGCCATCCGTATAAAGACCGCCCCACGGGCCTGTGCGAAATACCAGTTATGAACACTGTTATCGAGGGATGTGCACAATTCCTCTCCCCGTGCCAAAGGATGTAAAATAATGGCGTCTTTTTTGAAAGGGGAGTTAATATCGAGTGCGAAATCATTTCCCATAACTTCAAAATCATTTTTAACCCAGGCAATGGAATTGATGTAAACAACATCCATTTCCGGCAAGATCGAATGTAGTTTTGTTGTTTCACGGATATTAAGGCCATCTTTAACAAGGCTTTCTTTCTGATCTGGAGCGTATAAAGGGTCACTTTTTCCGTCATGGACAACCACGACTTCATCAACAATATTGGAGAAACGAGCCAGCATTATGAGAAAGCTTCGTACGGTTCGCATCCGATTGGGCACACCCACAATAGCAATTCTGATTTTCTTATCAGTATCATCCTTTGTTAAATCGGGTTGCCATTTAAGAATTGTATATAAATCGGCCAATGCCTGAGTGGGATGTTCATCAACCCCGTTACCGGCATTTATAATAGGAATACGAAGCGTTTCCATCATTTCCGTTACTGAATTGACGCCACTGTCACGAAGAACAACGCAGTCACCATAATTATTAAACATTTCTGCAACGTCTGATAAGCTCTCGCCTTTTGCAATGCCTGTTGACTGCCGATCAGTGATTGACATAATGTCACCACCCAAACGATGCCACGCACTTTCAAAGCTTAACCGTGTTCGCGTCGATGGCTCATAAAATGCACTGATCAATAATTTATCAGAAAGTGGTTTAACCGGCGTTGTAAAACGATCCGGATTGGCTTCAAATTTTGCAGCAAGCCTGAATAATTGAAGCAATAAACGCCTGCTAAATTGTGCTGATGAAACAATATGGCTGTTGGCCAATGAAAGAAGGTGATCGTGTTCCTCTTCTATTGCACGCAGCAGATCCTTCGGATGTGCTGCGCCATAAACATCAGGACGTTCTGGTTTGAACGAAGCACCTCCGTTAAAAGCAGCTCTCTCAGCGCCTACCATAATTTTTTCTCCCTGATGTCTTTAATTACGAAATAAATGAGGACGAATGGGCTTAAACTGGCCAAAGCCAGAGCCGAATAAATCAGAATTTCCAGACCTGTTACTGAAATCATTTATTCTCTCCAATGATCTTTGAAGGTTGATTAAGCGCGCGCCAATCAAAGACATTCTTTTGCCTGAAGGCAAACAGCATAATCACCATGGAAGTTGCAGCGGACGTAAGGGCAGCCACGTAAAAGCCAATGGTAAAATAAGCGATCAAGCCCATTGCGGTGCCACTTACCATCGCCAAAGTGGCTGTTCTGCCGTTACCGTGCCTGTATAATAATCCCACAGCAATTGGCCAAATGGTGCTTGCAACAAACGCTCCGGTGAAATGAAGTAACGAACCAAGCGTTGCCATGCGCAGTAATGCTAGTGCCCATGTGCAAACACCAAGGCCGATAATTATATACATGGCGGCTTTTCTAAGATGATCGTCGGACGCATTTTTATTAATGTGCCCCTTATAAATATCCCGGACAATTAAATCACCTGTCGCCGCTAATACGCTATCCAGGCTACTGGCCAAGGCAGAGAAAACCACAATAAATACAATCACGCCTCCAAGCAGGCCCAACACTTTCCCCGCGACCAATGGCGCGACCATATCGGGGCTTGGCACGTTAATTCCCAATGCCGGCGCTGCAAGAGCAATAAAACCAGCCACTATTGGAATAGGCAGCCAGAACAGACCGGCGATAACGTATGCCTTTAACCCGACGCCGGAAGCAAATGAAAATGCGCGCGACCACCAAACATTTGAATGAAAAATTTCACCGACTCCAAAGAACAGATTATTAAATAAAAACATAATCGAGGCCGGCAATAACAGGTTAAGCAGCATTGGGCGCTCCTGTTCAAGTCTTGCATGAATAGTATCAATTCCAACCTGCTGAATTATAAGAAATGCAAGGATAATTACACCAACCAGAATGATAATCGTTTGTACGAAATCCGTCGCAATTACAGCGCGCAACCCACCAAAAACAGTGTATATGGTGCAGATCGTAACAATTACAGTCATCCCATAATGATAATTAATTCCCGCCAGCGCCTCAATCAGCAGCCCCCCGGCCATGCCAAGACTAATCAGCCAGCCAATGCTATAAAAAAGTGAGATAATCAGAAATATTCGCCAAGTAGTCTTGCCGTATCTAAGGCGAATGAAATCTCCACTCGTATAACCGTTCGGCATAATTTCACGAATACGCCTTGCAAGAGGTGCAAATAAAATTAACCCCACCGCCCCAAGGCTATATCCAACCATGCCCCAAATTCCAAGCTGATAAGCTAACTGCGGGGCGGTCATCGTTGTGTTACTGGTAACCCAGGTTGCCATTGCCGTTGCCACAGCGAAACCAAGCCCAACCTTGCGCCCTGCCAGCATATAGTCTTCCAGATTGTTATTTTTGCGACCCAGCCACCAGCCCAGCCACAACCAAACCAATGAAAAAGCACCTATGATCAGCCACGCGACCTGCACTGGTAATACAACATTATCATCCAACATCGATGTTATCCTGATCGGGGTATTGAGCTGTAAAAAACTTGTCAGCGCCGAATAGTAATATAATTAGAGTAATAAACATTATTGCCCCTAAAGTCAGAAACATAAATGCCCGGAATAACGAGTGATGCTTAACTGTAACTGATAAATTATAACTGGCCTCGCCATTATCAATATCCAACTTGTAATGATAAACCCCATCGGGCAGACCGCTTAAGGTGACAGCATTGTCCATGCCACGGTAAAGACTAATGGACTGATTGTCTTTTATTTCATTTAATTCGTAAGTACCTCCATCTTCCTTACCCCAGGATAATGTAATGTATCCGGCACTAGTACCATCGTCGCTAATCACTATTTCATTTGCGCAAGCGAACGACAGAGGCAAGACCGTTAATATGGCGAACATGGTAATCGTTTTTATCATCAATCGGACTTGGTGCTATGGTCTTTCAAATAATCGCAGGCTTAAAATTGTGATGTATGAAGGTTTCAATTTATATACAATAAATACTTTGAACACAAACTATTATTTTGATTTTTTGCGCCATCTTTTATATAGATTGGTTTCCAGGTGAATTAGAATAACAGGAAAATAATGACCAATATCAATGTTCAACGCATCGAAGATGATTTATTCGAGCTCTCAAAATTTGGATATAACGAGCACGATAAAGGGGTTTATCGCCAGGGCTTCACCAAAGCCGACATGGATGCGCGAAAATGGCTGATCACTCTTTTTAGAAAGAACGGACTTAATACACACATGGACGCCGCGGGGAATGTGATCGGCCGTTACGGGGACATGGACCGTCCAACAGTGATGGTGGGGTCTCATCTCGATTCAGTTCCCGCAGGAGGTATTTTTGACGGAACGCTCGGTGTTATCGCGGCGTTGGAATGTGTCCGCACGATCCGGGAAAATAAAATTGATCTAGATTATCCGATTGAAGTCGTTGCAACCAGTGAAGAGGAAGGCCGTTTCGGCGGCATGCTTGGTTCGCAGGCGCTGACGGGCAATGTCACGCTTGAATGGCTGGAAACGGCCATAGATCCTAGTGGGGTTATGCTCAAGGATGCTCTCTCTGAAAACGGCCTTAACTACCATGATGTCCTGCATGTATATCGCGGAAAAGAAAATATCAAAGCTTTTCTGGAGTTGCATGTGGAACAAGGTCCTGTTTTGGAAAACAAAATGAAATCCATAGGTATCGTTGACGGAATAAGTGGTGTTTTTAAATGGCTGGTTCGACTGATAGGCAAAGCGGACCATGCAGGGACCGCACCTATGGATATGAGAAGTGACGCTTTCTTAGGTGTCGCCGATTTCGCTCATGAAATACAGCGCATCATTGATGAAGAAGGCACCGACCGATCAAGGATCACAATAGGACATTTGGAACTAAAACCCGGTTTTCCCCACACAGTTCCCGGCGAAGTAGAGTTTTCGATTGTGGGCCGTGATCTGGATCTGGAAATCATGAATAACTTGGCAAATGCCTGCAGACGGGTTCTCTCGTCAATAGCCCGCAAACACCGCCTGATGTTCGAATATGAACAAATGAGCTGGTTGGAACCAAAATATTGCAGCAAAAAAATCATTGAATTGATTGAAAAAAATACAAAAAAACGCGATTATAGCTACATAAATATGCCCTCCGGCGCGGGGCACGACGCTCAGTTTTTTACCGATATAACGGACACTGGACTTATTTTTGTGCCTAGTGTAAATGGTGTTAGCCATGCTCCGGATGAATGGACACATTGGGTTGATGTTGAACGAGGTGCCAATCTGTTGCTGGATTGTATTCTGGATTTGTCAGTCGATAATGATAAAATATCCGGAGATTAAATTTACCCCCGGTTTCATTGTGAAATATTATGAATGACTATGATGAGATACTAGTTTCTATAAGGCGCATCACGAGAGCCATTGATATTCAGTCAAAACGGCTGGTAAAATCGTCGGGGCTTACCGCTCCGCAGCTTTTGATTATGCAGGTCCTCAGAAAACAGGGGCAAATAACGCCCAGTGCAATCGCCCGCGAAGTCGCGCTCTCGCAGGCCACCGTTACCACGATACTTGATCGCCTTGAAAAGGCGGGATACACACGCAGAGACCGCAGCGAAGAAGACAAGAGAAGTGTCCACGCTTGTTTAACTTTGGAAGGTATTGAAAAGGTCGAGCAGGCACCGGAGCTTTTACAAAGCGGCTTCTTACGTGAATTTCGCCAGCTTGAAAAATGGGAAAGAACACAACTGGTAGCGAGCCTTCAACGCGTCGCGGCAATGATGGATGCAAAGGATCTTGATGCATCGCCGATCCTCGAAGTAGGTGAGATCGAGGACACCTAAACACCATTTGGAATATTTATCAATACCTTTAAGCCACCGTAAGTTTGAGAACGTGTATAGCTGTGTGAGGCATTATTCAGGTCTATAATTTCTCGAACAATTGACAGTCCCAGCCCATGCCCATCCCCGGATTCGTCTATTCTGGTACCACGTTGCTCAATCTTGGCAACCATTTCTTCGGTAATGCCCGGGCCGTCATCTTCGATGGTAATTGACAAACCATTATCATCTTTTATTTCAACAGCCACCGTTTCAGCCGCCCATTTACAGGCATTGTCCAGCAGGTTGCCAAGTAACTCCATCATGTCATGACGATCACCGACAAAAACAACATCGGGGTCAACCTTGACATTAAAGGACAGGTTTTTTTCGCGATATATCGTGTTGAGGGTCTCAACCAATGGAGTTATCAGCTCAAGCATATTGATCTTCTGGCCATGAACGGATGAGCCGATTATTCGCGCGCGGCGTAATTCGTTATTTAACTGGTTATGAATTTGTTTGGTGGCCTTTTTTATTTCACCAAGAGTTTGTCTGTCAAAATTCTGTCTTTCTCCGGAAATACTTTGCTCAATGAACGACAGCGGTGTTTTTAACGCATGAGCAAGGTTGCCCAAAGCGGTTGTCGAACGCTTAATGCGATTATCCACCATCACCAGAAGCTTGTTAATTTCCTTAACCAGGGGAAGAACCTCTTCAGGCACTTTTTCGTTTAAAAAATATTTCTCCCCCGCTCCCAATAGTGATAATTCTTCAGTGGTTCTTTTTAAGGGTTCCATCCCACGGTTTACAATTATCCTTTGAAATAATATTACGATTAGAATAATTGCCCCGTTCAGAAACGCGAGCGTAACTGTCAGGGACTGAAGAGAATTGGTAATTGGCGTGTAGTCTTCCGAAACGGAAATCCAGATATTCTGGTCGGATTTCAAATAACTACCCTCTAATTTAAGAAGTTTTTGTTCAATGGGACCAGCATCCTGATAAAGGTGCGTCTCGCCAACAGGTAATCTTTCAAGCGTCATGGTTTTATCCCACAACGAGCGGGATTGAAACACCGCATGATCCAATTCAATGCGATAATAGTGTCCGGAAAATGGTTGCAGAAAGATCGGATTTAAATTCAGTTCATCAAGCTGCAATTTACCCTGCTCATCCGGTTTTAGCGCGGCGAGTAACGCATCCGTATCGTGCTGAAGGCGGGTTTCAACGAACTCTTCGCCGAATTTATTGAAAAATATAATATTGACAGTGATTAGAGCCGTAAGAAATAAAAGAGAGATAACAAAAAAACCCAGGTTCAGGCGGGATTTCAAACTACTCATAATTTATCCCCAAAAACATATCCCTGTCCGCGCTTGGTCTGAATAACATCATTGCCAAGAATTTTACGCAATCGTCTTACATAAACCTCTATTACGTTACTGTCTTTGTCCGAGTGATCGTCATAAATATGTTCAGTTAAAGTCTGTTTCGATAAAACCTCATTTTTATGAAGCATCATATATCGGAGTAGGCGGTACTCTGTGCCTGTCAGGGAATATTCCTGATCCAGCTGATTTATGACAGATTGCCTGCGGTCATCCAAACGTATTCCCGCACCACTTGTTTCGGTATCAGGCTTTACATGAGAGCGCCTGATAAGGGCGTTTATTCGCTCGAGCAGCTCTTCAAAATGAAACGGCTTACCAAGATAATCATCCGCCCCGGCTTGAAAACCATCAACCCGTTCCTGCCAGTCATCGCGCGCGGTAAGTATCAATACGGAAACGTTATTACCCTTCGAACGCCAGTTCTTCAGGACATCTAATCCGGAAAGATCCGGCAACCCAAGATCTAGAATAACAATATCATACGGGATTTCATCCCCCATATATTCAGCGTCAATTCCGGTTGATACCAGATCAACGGCGAACCCCTTTCTTTTTAAATCCTTTGCCAGTCTTGGGCCCAAAGCAGGATCATCTTCAACCAAAAGAAGCCGCACTGTTTACTCCAGTAATTTTGTAATATTTTGCCCTGTCATTGCGTCAAGGAAATAATTTACCACGACGCCATTAGTCTTCAAAATTTCTATTTTATATACTAGCCTGATATCATAGTTTAGCAATTCAACCTCAAGCAGACGGTCCTCTTTACTTTTACTAATTCTATCAATAACATTTTCCAGACTTAGGACATCACCATTCTTTAAAATTTCAGCAAGCTCTTCTTCAGTCAGATGGGTTGACGAATACTGATCTTCTTCCTGGGCATTGGCAATCGGCCATGCCAGAAATAAAAGTGTCACTATAAAATTCAAAAATAAATTTCTATTCATTGTCGTAAGATGCCAAATTCCCAGCTTCGCTTATGGGGGTAATCATATAATGTATATCGCTACCGGTGAAATCTTTTTTCAATTCAGACAGAACCACGTCCGCGACCGATGATGACATATGCATCTGGAACATTATCCGGTCCGTATTTCCCGTAACCCTTTCAGATAGTGACATGTGCTGTTCATCCATCCCATATCCGTTTACCATCATGCTATTAAAACCACTGAATCCATCCTGTTCCAACAGCCAGTCCACAATAACATCTTCAATTGCCTTCGGTATGATTATACTGATCAGACATATCATATCAGTTCCCTTTCGTTATCAATTGCCTGTTCAATCTTCTGTCCAAATTTCTGGTACAGGATCGGAAGCAAAATAAGTGTCAGTAAGGTAGACGTTATCAACCCGCCTATCACCACGATGGCAAGTGGTCTCTGTATTTCGGACCCGGGGCCCGACGCGAACAACAAGGGGATTAATCCAAATGCGGCAATGCTGGCTGTCATGAGAACGGGACGCAGCCTTCTTATGGCACCTTCGGTGATCACTTCAGCAAGGGGTTTGGCCAAATCATAAAGCTGGTTAAAATAACTAACCATGACAACGCCATTAAGGACAGCAATACCGAGCAAGGCGATAAACCCAACTGATGCGGGAACGGAAAGATATTCACCCGATAACCATAACGCGATGATGCCTCCTGTCATAGCAAATGGAATGTTGCTAAGTACCAGAAGCGCCTGACGGATAGACTTAAAAGTAATAAAAAGCAGCAGAAAAATTAATCCAAGCGCGACCGGTACGACTATACCAAGTCTTTTTGATGCACGCTGCTGATTTTCAAATTGTCCGCCCCATTCCAATGTGTATCCGCTGGGAAGATCAACATTCCCCGCAACTATTTCTCTGGCTTCTTCGACATAGCCTACAAGATCACGGCCCGCAACGTTGGCAATGACAACCACCATGCGCGACCCTTTCTCCCTTTGTATCGAAACCGGTCCTTCAACCCTTTCAATTTTGGCTACGAGCGACAGTGGCACTTTCTTTCCGTCCGGTAGCGTGATCATAAGATTTTCAAAATCCGCCGGACTGTTGCGAAAATCTTCGTGTCCCTTTATCGTTACAGGTATTCGCCGAGCACCTTCATAAACAAGCCCGACACTGATTCCTTCGATTTGCGCCCGCAGGATTTGGGTGATTTCATCAACCGATAATCCAAACCGTCCCGCCGCCATCTGATCAACATCGAGACGCAAATATTGTGCCCCCTCATTGGCCGCTTTATAGACATTATCAGCACCATCAATATTTTCAATCAGGTCAATAATCTTTTCGCCAATCTGGTTAAGCTGCTCCTGATCTTCGCCGAAAATCTTAATCGCAATGTCACCGCGAACCCCGGTTAACATTTCCGAAACACGCATTTCAATCGGTTGGGTAAAATTATAGGCAATCCCCGGAATAGTCAGGAGAGTTTCATTAATATTTTCGATCAATTCCTCTTTGCTGTCCACGGTCCATTCTTCTTCCGGTTTAAACACCAGAAACCCATCCGTTTCATTTAACCCCATTGGGTCCAGCCCAATTTCATCTGATCCGGCCCTTGAAACCATACCTTTGATTTCTGGTACATTTTCCATCAATATCTGCTGGATGCGCGTATCAATTTCGAGTGACTTTTCCAATGTAATAGAAGGAAGTTTTTCCGTCTGTACGATCACATTGCCTTCATCCATTGTTGGCATAAAAGTCTTGCCAACCTGGATATAGACAAATACAGCCACTAACAACAGTCCTCCTGAAAAGATAAATATTGTGTTTTTTTGCTCCAATGACCAATTCAGGAGGGGGATATACTTTCGCTGCAAAAAACGGACGAAGCGAGTTTCCTTATGGCCTACGTTTCCCGGCAAATATGATGCTACCACCGGAATAACCGTCAAAGACAGGATCAGTGAACAGGTCAGGGCGAACACGATCGTCAATGCAACCGGAGAGAAAAGCTTTCCTTCAAGCCCCTGTAACGACAGAAGCGGCAGGAACACGATAATAATAATCAACATTCCTGATGTCACCGGCAAGGATACTTCACAAACTGCACGATAGATCAAATGCAGTTTCGGATGGCCCGTTTTATTTTTATGCGAAAGATGGGTAACAATATTTTCCACGACAACAACCGCAGCATCAACCAAAATACCTATCGCAATCGCCAAACCGCCGAGGCTCATTAAATTTGCTGACATTCCAAACCTATTCATCAGTATGAATGTGGAAAGCGCCGCTAAAGGCAAAATAATAGCAACCGTTAATGCCACCCTGATGTCCCCCAAAAACACAAGAAGCAATATCAAAACAAGGATGATGGCTTCCCCCAGTGCTTTGGAGACAGAATTAATCGCTCTGTCAATCAGCATGCCGCGATTATAAAATGCATTAATGGTAACATCTTCCGGCAGGCTTGCTTCAATTGCGGCCAGTTTTTCCTGGATTCCAAACACAACCTCACGCGCGTTTGCACCACGCAGACTTAACACCAAACCCTCAACGGCTTCTCCCTTTCCGTCGGCGGTTACCCCACCGTAACGTGTGATAGAGCCCACATGGACGTCCGCCACATCACTTATACGAACGGGTTCAGAAAGATGCTCTCTGACAATGATTTGTTCGATATCAGATATATCTATGATGCTGCCGGTTGTGCGAACCAACAATACTTCTTCGCCTTCATTAAGGCGGCCGGCCCCATCGTTCATATTGTTCTTTTCAACCGCTTCTATCAGCTCGGAAAAAGTAATATTCTGCGCCAGTAGTGCTGCATTATCCGGAACTATTTCAAATGTCTTTACCAACCCGCCAAGCGCGTTTACATCAGCGACACCGGGGACACTGCGCAGAGCGGGTCTGATAACCCAATCAAGTAAAGATCTTTTTTCCATCAGGGACATACTGTCGCCCTCAATCGTGAACATAAACATTTCACCAAGCGGCGTTGTCATAGGGGCGATGCCCCCTGTAATCCCCGGCGGCAAGTCCTCCATTATGGCATTTAGTCGTTCCGATACCTGTTGACGCGCCCAATATATATCGGTGCCTTCTTCAAAATCGATTGTAATATCCGTAAGCGCATATTTGGATATGGACCGCAACATGCTTTGCCGTGGAAGCCCAAGCATTTCAATTTCTATCAATGCTGTAATACGGGATTCTATTTCTTCAGGCGTCATGCCCGGGGCTTTAAGAATTATTTTGACCTGTGTTGTCGAAACATCGGGGTAAGCATCGATGGGAGTATCATTAAATGACAACCACCCTGCAACAACAATCAACGCAGACAGTAATAATATAATGAGCCTTTGGGTTAAGGAAAATTGAATAAGTTTTTTTAACATTATTCCTCGCTCCCCAAACCTTCTAAAATACCTTTCAGGGTCACAATGCCGGAGATAGCGATCTGATCCTGAGGATTGAGGTCGCCACTTACAACAAGGGTGGCGCCTTCCTCTGCGATGATATTAACCCGCTTCAAAAGGAAACCATCGGATGAACGAACGAACAATGTCGCCTCGTTGTTATCACGAATAACAGACCCGGCGGGAATTTGGTAAAATGTACCCCGATTTATTTTTTGCTCCAAAGTGACATTGACAAATTGACCGGGAATAAACGCCGATTGTTTTGCTTCCAGTAGTCCACGCACCAGAATACCCTGGTCTTCTTCATGCACCATTTGCCCGATCGTAATGATCTCCCCCTTTATGTCTGATCCTTCTATATTGATTTTATTACCAATTTTAAGAGACGATCTAAGCCACAACGGGACATGAATTTCCAGCCACAACTGATCTAACTGACCAACATGATAAAGCGGTGTCATTTCATCAACATGTTCACCAGTGGTCACCATCTGGCTGAGGACCGTTCCGTCAAAAGGCGCGATAACAGCCATTGTCCGGAGCAATCTTCGCGATTTGGCAAGCTCTTCAATTTGCGCGTCGCTCATTCCGGCAAAAAGCAATGATTGACGTGTCCGCGCCAGGAATGTGTCAGCTTCATTGAGGTCCGATTGACCCGTTAGGTATGCTTTTTCGGAAATGATGCCATCTTTTATCAGTTCAGCATTGCGGCTGTTATTTCTGCTTAATACTGCCTGCCTTGATAAGGCATCAAGATAGTTTTGCTGCGCTTCCAAAAAGGCCGGGCTTGAAATTTGTGCCAGTTCCTGCCCTTTTCTTATATTGTCACCTTCTGCAACATAAAGAATATTAACGAGCCCCGGCAGAACAGGCGTTAATACTCTTGTATTTAAATTAGGAATGGTTACCTGCGCGGGATAATTTTTACTTAAAACCGACGACACCGGCACAAGACCATCCGTTGAGATCCTCATATCGCTTATTTGAGATTGGGAAATTCTTAAATCTGTCTGCGTGTATGCAGAAGAAATTCCACATACAAATATACAGATCACTAAACTTAATTTTGCTATACTGGTATTCACGGCAATAATACTCCCCGAATCTGGTTCTGCCGGGCAATTGCCCGCTTACATTCAATATTCATTTTTTTATTCTGGCGGGAAGAAACGAAAAACTGTTCCTGGATTTTTAACAAATCAAGCAAACTGCTTTCCCCCATATCAAAAGCCTTTTGACTAAGCCTGAGGTTTTCTTCTGCCAGTTCAAAGTGTGAACTTAAAATTGGCAACTGTTGCGCGCACATCTCTAACTCATGTTCTGCTTCGTGCACTGCCAATTTCAAATCTCGTTCTATATATTTTTTTTCGCGTTCTGCTTGCGCAAGCGCCTGCGCCGCTTCCGAACGTTTGGACGTCATATGCGACGTTGCGCCCAGTGGCACGGAAACACCGACCCGGACGGAATCGATATTGCGATCCAAAGAATGTGCACGCTCTCTCTTGACGCCAAATGATAATACCGGGGCACTGGACCAGCTGCTTTTCGATATTTTATAGTCCGCCCGAAACACCTCCAGTTTGGCATCGGCCAACGCCAATATTGGTGAATTTTCCGGATTGATGACAAAATCATGGGATTCTTCAAAATCCCCCAATGTTTCTTCAATAAATTCCGGCACCTCCGTCAAGCCTGTCAGGCTTTCATATCTTTTTGCGACGTGAATATATTCGGCCTGCGCATTAAGAAGGGCGATCTTTTGGTCCATAACTTCTGATGATCCTAAAATAGAATCTTTTTTAGGTAGGTTTCCGGCAGCAATACGCTTTAGAATCGTATCATTCAGGGATTCGGCAAGTTTCAAATTTCGCTGTGCTTCTTTAAGTTCGAAATCGGCAAGTTCGAGTTCCCATAATAATTCCCTCACCAGACCAGTGATTTGCAAAACCGTCAATTTTTCATAGGCGTCATTCTCCAGCTTTGACATTCTGGCTTTTTGCCGATTTGCCGATTTTTGTCCCGGCATCCATAAGGGAAGATCCAACGAGCTTTCCCATTCACGCAAGCCCTGATTTGAAAGAAGGCTATCATTTTGATGATTGATCGATATTTGTGGTGTGTCTGAAAATAAGCTCGACGCCTTGTTTGATAATGCTGTAGTATAATTTGACTTTGACTGCAGCAGAATTTGGTCAGGAGAAATCGCCATAGCAGCGTCCACAACCTCACGCATCGTCAATGACGGGTTTACCCCAATCACAACATGTTCTTCATTTTCGGGTTGCCGTTCCTGAGCAAATAGCACAACCGGACATACCAAAATAAGTATAAAGTATCTTACCACTCTGATACTCATCTCATTTCCTCCTTAAATTATTTAGAGCCCGTTTATCATAGGGAGCTGAAATGAACCTGAAAAAAGGAGAAGAAATAAAAATTATAACGCTGATAAAATCAATCGCGCTCTTAACTTGATACTATTTTAATGAAAAGGTGGTGCCCCCAGTCGGAAGTTCCGCCAAATTTTAGCACCCTTGATTTTATTAGACTTTTTTCTTTCTTGTTACACAGTTTGCCTATTTTGTGTAACAATCTGTGTAACACTTGTGTAACAACCGATCTTATCAATCAGTAGCATGAAGTCAAATCTGCCTTGTTATTCACATACTATAATGGCTTGCCAATAAAGAAACGACCCCAGCTTATTACCGTTCGGCGTGGTATCTAATCTCTGGATCGTTCCAGTCAAGTTGGTTTGACCGCAGGTATCATCTGCAAACTTCTGTACGTGCCGCCTTGCGTCTTCTTCAGTAACCTCATTGAGCTTGGTATAGCCGTCAACTGAGTATGATGGCTTTCCTTCTGGGTGATAAGCGGCTGAATAGTCTTGTATGACCTGTGGTGAGCACCCTGTTAAGATTAGAAGCGGAAGTAGCATTCTTAAGATTTTCATCATCACTCTCACAATCTGATATTGATAGTCATTTATTAGGGCTTCCCCGGTATAGACATTGAGCAGTTACCTTTTTAGGGTCCTTGCGCTGGAACTCCTTAAGCCCCTGTCGACATTCCGCCATACTGTTATACTCCCGCGTATCGACATACTCCTGACCATAGGATGTCATGTATATGATGATCATAAGGACATTCTTCATGATTACTAACTTGGTGTATGCTCAGCGATAGCCTTCTCAATGCAACTTTTGACGTTCATAGCCTCGTCCTCATTTGTTGATTTAAAAATAATTACCGGTATCAGGCCGGTTTTTATACTGACTAATGTCGTTCTCGCAGCAATCCATGAAGACCTAATGATAAATCCTAAAACGACAAAGAACATAACCACAAAAAAGATGCCTCGGCCAGTAGTTGGTGGTGTGTCAATAATCGCTACTATAGCAATGAACAATATTAAAATCGATATACCGCCAAGGAAGAAAGCACCAGCCTTCTGGGTCACAACCTGTTTTATTTGACCAACGGCCCATGTTTTATCTCCTAACCTTACATGTGCTTCTGTAATCTCAAGGTCGCCATAAGGTTTCAATTTACTATGAAATTTCTCTGTTTTTCTTACTTCATTCATTAGTATTGCCCCTCAAATGCAGATGCACACATTCCCACAGCGTCAGGTAAGGATACTTGCCGTGTAACCTGCTTCTTGAATTCTACCGTACATGCTAAGATTACCATTTCCGGTACGTTGGTTTCTTTTCGCATTCCAACCAACGCACTACCGAGTTTTTCATACTGAAGTTCGTCTCTTCTTACACCGTAGGCTATAAGAGCCCTGTCAACACTCGCCTTAATTTCATTTTTTGAGAAATCACCAACAAAGACAGCTTCCATTTTTTCCAGTGCCGTCATATCCATTGCATTCTGACCAGAAGCATTGGTTATCATGACCAACGATATAAGTGTAATTAGATACTTCATGTCCCCTCCTTAAGATGTGATTTCTTAAACTTTAACAATAATCGTATTTAATGCAAATTAATAGTTTGCAATTGATTGCAAAACACACTGTTAGTATCTCGCACTGTTGGTGTTCATTCCTTATCAAGGTTGATAGGGAGACCGACATGGACATCAATCAAATTCTAGCAACGAACATCCGCCATTTGCGAGACTTGAAAAAAATCAGCCAAGCACAACTTGCTGAAGAGCTTGATTTGTCATTGAATGCTGTTGGAAGAATTGAGCGTGGACTGCTTTCTCCGTCACTTAAGACTATCCAGAATATCTGCTTTGTTTGCAAGATCAGTGCATCTGAATTATTTGATGTTGAATTTCCGCAAAATCATACAATTAAAGATCGGAGCAATCGAGCATCTGATCTTCTTCAAATAAATAGCGTCCTAGTACGTATGACAGACAAGGAAATCAGACAGGCTTCTAAATTGCTTCAGGCGCTTAAATAACCACACTCCATTCAGACTTCGCAAAACAAGTCTTATAACCCGATTTAAATTACACTTTAAACGGCCATAGAACGCCGTATAGTGCTTACTTTAACTTTTTTGATATGATGGTAGCCAAATGATACATCCGGTTGTGTATGGGCTTTATTTTCAGATTGTGCGAATTGGCCGATAAGTCGAATAAATTCATCTTACCGAATTCTAACTATTTCTTCAAGTTGTTATTTTAACTCATCTTCTCGAATTTAAATTTATTCCTAAACTTCTAATCACTATCATTTCCTAAAGCGGTATATTTAAACCCTTACGTGTACGCGCGCGTTTTAATGCTTTCGAACCCTTTAGGGTGAGACTGTTATTGATGTTATTTAAAAGTTTCTTATTGCCTAGCCCTTATGGGCCATAAGTGGGTAGCTGAGAAGCACCATAGGTAGGTGCATAGAAACGCCAAAGGGGGGGGGTAGCTGAGAAGCGCCATAGGGTGGGCAATCAGAAACGAATTTTACCTATTCAGCTTTTTTAGCTTTGGGTGGCGAAAGATCACCGTCCAAATACGCATACGTCCAGTTTTGTTTTAAACCGGCTTTCAATTTGTCGTAATTGTCGATCTTAAGCCCCGGCTCATGACTGTCCCATAAGTGGGTCTTATCTCCGAAAAATATTGTATCTGGACTATCTTTTACCAGTTCAGGACAGAGAGATTTCATAATATTATTTATGCGATAATGTGAACATGCCATTTTCATTGAATTGTATGTGTGACAAATTAATATTTTATTGGCCAATAGGTACTCGACGGCGGACCTTACTTGTTTTTTGGATAAGCCTGTATTCTGCTCCCAATAAAATCTCGACCTCGCCACCCAATGCCTTGTGCCGATCTTAATCGAATAGTTGCTTTGATATAATATCTGGTGAAGCAGTATCGCTGCCGGCAACTTACCTTCGCAGATTAAAACACACGTTCCGATCCGTGAAATATAAGACATTTTATTTCCTTATTGGAATTCAATAGCTTTAACATCAGTTTAATAACCTAATTTTACGCTATTCGTTGAAATTTGGTCCTCTACCCATGACCGCCTCAATTCTCGACGCTAAACGTTCACTCAGTTCTTTTGGAGTTTGCCAATTAATACAATTGTACTGCCTTATGTCAAAATGCAAGTCAGACATCTCGGTATTACAGCACGTCCAAAACACCGGAATATCATTACCTAATGCATACCCGGCCTCAAAATAAACGCCCCCTCTATGCCCAGTAAAGTCAGCCACCACAAATTTTGAAGCATTAATTTGAGATATAATTTCATCGTCTATCTTGTTGATATGTTCGTGGCGATCAACCCTCATTGCTTCATACCCTGCGTTCATTATTCCCACTCTAATTCCTTCACTAAAAACACCTTCCATCTCAGGAGCGAACGACATGGCAACAAACCCCATCATCGAAGAATTCTGCTTAACCATGAAATTTTCCGCATGATATGCAAACCCAGCATGAGTAACACGATAGTTGCCACCTCTTTCTCCCTGTCTTACAACTAAACCCTTATCAATAAGTAGCTCTGTTAAGAATACTAGCTCTTCACGGTCAAGTGAATATGACGCACCAATAAACCTTTCATCGTTAACGTTAAAGTTTACAATTATACCGTCAATTCTACTAACTGCCTCTTGCAAAATTCTATCCGCTCGTTCAATCACTGACGGCAGTGGACGGTCAGTTATCGATTTAAGTACATAACTATCTATGTATGCTGGAACCACACCTGAACGGTTTTGATCTAAAACCCAACCTTTGATCCGTCGTTTATTCTCCGCCCCCTTTCTTAATTTTACTATAGCAAGAGCAGTGCCTGAAAATATAAAGTCACCGCAACTATCACACTTTTGGTGCAATGTATCTCCAGTCGCGGTGTCAAATGTTGTTGAACTGTTATTACATAGTTCGCACGGGTCGATTGGCATATTTAATCCCCAAAAATATTGATGGTTTACAATTTAAAACCATTATTCTAATTCGCCACAATATATAGTATGGGAAGGTTATTCAATCTAATCCGCGCACCATTTTTATAACATTGTACTCAATATATTTGATTTAAATAGTTCACCTTCACGAATATATCGTCTTATTGTAACGTCAGACTTATGCCCAGTCTGTTTCATAATTGCCCACGTCTCGGCCCCTGCTTGAGCGGCAGATGTGGCAAAGCCTGCTCTTAATGAATGGCCTGAGAACATGGCAGGATCAAAACCTGCAAGTGTCACACGTTGTTTAATGATATACGCTACCCCGTGGTCGGCTAGTCTGTCTTGCCCTAACCCAAGCTCACCCAGCGGTCTAAAAAGTGACCCTTCTTCAATCTCACTAATTTCCATGTAAGTTTTGAGTGACGAAACTGGGCAGTAGTCACCACGAGCATAAGGTATGCCAATCCGCCTTCCTTCACCTTGCTGATCTGTCTTGCTTCGTACAATATTTAGTATCACACCTTCTGGAACAAACTCGATGTGTGAACAATCAAGGGCGACCAGCTCAGAGCGCCTCAGAGCGCTAGCAAAGCCTATAAGTAGTAGTGCGCGGTCACGAACGCCTTTAACGTCGTCCTCGCACGTCTGAAGCATCTTAATTAATCGTTCTTTGGTTATCGGTGATACTTGTTTTGGTGCTACATGATGTTTTCTTCGAATACCCTTCATCGTATTGCGAACGAGTTCTGTTTTGGTCGGGTTATCATAACCTTTCACTTCGTGGATTTTAGACAAAGCAGCCACACGGCGTGATAATGTCGATACGGATAATATGCCAGCGTGATCTGCTAGATAGTTTGCCACTAGTTCCGGACTAGCAGGTATATTTCCACCCCACCCAACGAAATGTTGAAGATCGGATTTGTACGCTCGTAACGTGGCTTCAGATGACGATGCCCGCACATAGTCTTTTGTGCGCTCAGAAGCTTCATTTTCCACCCTCGATAAGTGAAAGTTATCGGGGGCAGGTGCGCTAACTAGCTCGCTTGGATTAAAGTTATGTTTTTTTATCATGATAACTTATCGTGACATATGATCACCACAAGGCAATAATTAAAGCTCTCTTTGAAAAGACCGTAATTTGGGTGTTCGTTTGTAAGAATTATCGGCTGCGATAATCGTATGGATTTTCGAATTCCCCCGCCCAGATACCGACGTTAGCAATTCTGGCCTGTGTCTCTTCAATTACATAGTCGTACGAATAGTAAGTGTAAGCAACCGCCATGCCTGCTGATACCATTGATGCTTCTATATCTTCATTCAAGTAATTGTAACACTGCGCAATTGTGCGGCCATAACGATCGGTGCTTTCTGTGATGCAGGTTACTATCTGGTTGTTGATTATTGTATTCAGATAAGCTTTTGCTTCAACACCGCACTGATACTTCCTACCTTCTTTCGTGCAAGGCTGATCAATTTCCGGTGCGTCAATGCCGTGAAACCTAATTCGTTCGCCATTAATTTTAATTGTGTCGCCATCTGTGATTTCAGCATAGCCTCGAATATCACCATCAACTGTTTTAGCTAGTTGACCTGTATTGTTATTGGTGAGGGAAACAATGTCTGGTGCATAAAATCCAACCAATGCACCCAATACAATAGCTACACAAATTATTGGCAATAATTTTACCGATTTCGATCGCCTTCTAAAAGGCAACAGCTTGCCCATCATAAAACCTTCATATTAATCAATTCTACAAGGAACCGACTATAGTGGAAAACACTGAATTTCTTCTTAATGGTATCACAACCCTTATCTTGTTCGTGGCGATGCGTTAACTCACACCGTAGCTATCCAGGTACTCTTGAATTTCGTCGAGAAACTCATCTCTGTCCTGAAAACGAGGATCGGATCGTGCTTTTTCTAATTCCTCAAACGCTTGTTCAATCGTACACCATCCATCTTTCTCAGGAGCTGGCCCAACCAATCTGTTGTTTTTCCAATCGTCGAGTTTATCTATAACATTTGGGGGTAACATCTCCGGGGCATGTTGATATATAAGTCGGCATCCTGCCTCTCTTAACCTGACGTCTTCCATTTGCAGTACAAGTTCATATCGTTCGTTCCAGCCTACTCTGTGGAATTGCTCCATCAACCGCTGATCATCCCAACTTGGAAAACCTTCGAATATTTTTCCTTCAAGGTAGTCTTTCTTTTCGTAACCTTCAGTTATTAGGGCTAATGCTTGCCCAACCTTATCGCAAAAGTCTGGTCTACTTTGTACTAATTGCGCTCGCCGTTTAAGTTCTTCATATCCGATTTCCTGAATAATTGGGTTTAGCGACTGTTCATTTGCTGGAAAAAGGATAGGCTGATTATTAGTCTTAACTGACCTTAGTCTTTTTTCACGGTCGTTACGGACGGCTACAAGCTCATCTACAGACAAGTCCAGAAGATCGCTCGGATCATTCCGAAGGTCAACAACGCCAAAATCTGTGGGATTAATCGAATTGACCCCTGCCATACTAACCGCAAATCGACAGATACGGCCAAAATGATTTTCCGTTAAACATATTGGTCCCATATTCCCAAGTAACTCTTCGATATGCGGCTTAGCAACATTTTGCATCATCTCTTCCCACACATATGGGGCCTTCGTCTTGATGATTTTCATAATATGCAAGGTTGCCCTGACATCGTCGAGAGCATCATGAGCGTTTTCGTGGGCAAAGCCATTTAAAGGAGCAAGCTGATCCAGCTTAAAGGAAGGATTGCCTTTAACGCTGACAGGTATCTCAAGAACGCCCGGACTATGCACGTGGCAAGCATGAGCCATTCGTAGAACATCAGCGCGGGTATTGCCGTTAGTATTCGTCAGATACGTAGGCAGTAAATTCTGATAAAAAGCCTGTCTCACAAGTGGCTCGTCAAAAGCCAGCGAATTGTAACCTGTTATCACAGCTGGTGACCATTGTTCTATGAACGCTTTAATGCTCAGTACGAACTCGTAATGTGAAGGGAGTGAACGATCTGTAATCTGGGCAGGACGGACATTAGTTACAAGTAGGGCTGTCGGATTAGCCACCACGTGCGGCTGTATCTGGCACCGGATGTCTATGGTTTCAATTTCGTTTAGCTCGTCATCAGTGACTATCGCGGCAAACTGAAGTATCTGATCAAACTCCGTTGCCGTGCCAGTTGTCTCTGTATCATAAACTAGAAAATTCATCATTAAACCTTATAATCAAAAGTTCAAATTAGTAGTTTTGCTGCAAATTGTCACCGTTTTAGCTCCCCTAGTCATCGCAACATATAAATTTTTCGCGTCGAGGTCATCGGCATTAAGTACAACGACATGATCAGCTTCCAAGCCCTTTAAGAGTAAGGTGCTTCCGATTGCACTTTGCGGCAACTGTCTGCCTATAGCTCTGTTTTCTTCTCGCACTTGAACAGCGGCATCTTCAAAGTTCTTGTCGTCAGCTGAACTCATCGTGATTGCCTTCATACAAGCCTTCAAGACAGCTGGCCTGTAATTTCTACATTCTGTCTGTTTTGTGCATGACGACAATAAATTTGCTACATTGGAAAGAGTTGGAAATTCCTCTAATCGCAAAGCTGCTAGCTCCATGTCAGTTGCTGGATTTCTCGCTCTGTTAGATTTAATGGTTTTTAATCTGGCCATTGTACCCTCGACATCAATATTTGTGAGAACACTACTAGCAAAATTCAATGTTTCTCTCACTGAATAGCCATCACCTAAACATAGTCGACTTGCAAAATTAGTTAAATCTATCAAGCTAACTGGTTCAACAGTTATTATGCCTGGTACCCTCTTGGCAATTCTAAAACGGCTTTTCTCTGATCTGCTATCACCAATTACTAGTGACGTTTCTCCCTTAGCTTTATGTATGCATCTTGCAGCGTCTACTAATTTGTTATGATCTTCTTGATCACCTTGCAGTTCAACCCATCTTACCGACGCTGGTGCTTGATTTAGATCAACAACTTCACCATTTAGAAGCTTAGTCCGAACTTTAAGTAGCCATTCTCCTAGCTCTTCATTTTTTTCATTAATCCAACGCCAAGGTTTAGTGAGTTCGCCTTTTTGAGGAAAATGTTTGCAAACATGCTCGTCCCAATCGGCAAGCGGGTCATTTCCAAAACCGAAAATTGCTTGCATAGGGTCGGCCAATATACATGCGGGCAAGTGATTAGCTGCAAAATATACAATCGCATGTTGATTGTGAGAACAGTCTTGGTATTCATCAACTATAATTCTTGAATAGCTTGCCTTCAGAATATCGGTTAAATGACCTTTTTTTAACACTCTCCAACAAGCCTTCCTAATTTTTAAATAATTGGGCTTTTTGGGATTTGCTCCAGAAGAATAGTTCGCACGAACGGGGAATGTTGAAACAATCCTCATAGCCCACCCATCAATAGTGGCTAGTTTATACTTGGATTTTGGAATAGCCAGTTTTTGCAAACGTTGCCGGATTGCTGCAACGCCAGCATTTGTATGAGTTAATATCAAAATAGGTTTTTCATCAGTGTGCTCAATTAGAGCCTCAGTAATTAAGTGCGTTTTACCGCAGCCTGCTGGGGCTATAATAAGTCCGCGAGTGATAGTGAGTGGGTTTACATCACTCATCATCAACGCCAACCCAATCATAAATTGCCCTTACAACACTTCTAAGGTCTTTATGTGAGTTTTCAATATCTGGAGCAATTATGTATCGTGCTACGTCTTCCATTATGGATATTCTTTTAAACCAGCCACCTAATTTTGCAGCATCTCCAAGTGTGTCTTGGCGATCTTCTCTTAAGTCTTCCTTCCATTCTTCCATATTTACGGCCGATTTTTCAGCACTAGTAATATGATCATGAACCAGTTCTTCACCATGTAATTCGATGGCGACATCTAGTAGTTTAATGGCAGTTTCTTTAGTTACACATGAAAATAGTTCTTGCTCGATTGATAGACCTTCACTCCATTTAAAAACCATCCCGTTATTCTCGGTAAATGCTTTTTCTTCAACTTCTTTTGGCTTTACATCGTCGTCCCGCAGCGTAGAAACTTTATATTTCAAGTGTTGAAATGAGGACGCACAATTGTAAATCTTAGTAACTCCACCTGCGTCAACCAATACAGTTCCAGCAGCGGTCAATGTTTTCAGACCTTGATCACTGCGGAATAAGTCCAATCCCCTTATTAGTCCAACCTCTGTCGCGCCTTCACAAATTATGACGTTCGTTCCAAAAAAAGCTTCGGCGGAATGCCGGATTGTACCTTGTAAGTTATCAACATCTTCAACGTTTAAAATATTATATTGGGATGGGCTTTTGCGAACTATATTAAGCTGATCACAAGACAATTCTCTTAAAACTATTGGTGAATGAGTAGTAAGGAATACCTGTGAATTTGATTTTTTATCTCTGGTCCCCAAGGATGTTAAAAACCGAGAAATTCTATGTGGCTCAAGACCATGTTCAAGTTCATCAACAAGAATAATATTACTTTCTTTATCTACATGTTTTTGCAAACCAGCAACTAACAAACGAGTTGATCCAAGCCCCATTTTTTTTAACGAAATACCTTGGTCATCGTGTAAAGAAATATTCCCGCCAGAAAATGAAACTGAATTGGCATCAAGTAAAGCAGTAATTTCAGCCCCATAATTAACACCTAATTCATCCGCTGCATTTTCAACGATTTCCAATGTCTCATCTAGCTGATCGCCTGCGCTTTCACCAAAAGACAATCTTGCTTGTCTTGCTGCTTCTGCAAAAGCTGCTGAATTATCTATCTTTTCTTCAGAAATTCTGTTTAGAAGTGAAGTTTTGTTCCAACTTAAATGGTTTGATGCATATGCACCAATTCTTGTTGGAGCAACTTGCAAACGGTCCCCCCAAGAAAGGTTTCTAACTACTTCTTGGTCTTTAGCTCGTTGAGAAAGTAGAGACCATTGGGGATCAAGATCATCTTCGATTAAAAGACGAACTGTTAGGACTGTCTCAGCTCCTGATATAGGCTCATCTTCGATCGTACCGTCATCGTTCATTCCCTGTAAGAATAGACCATATCTGTCAAAAGTTTTAAGCTTGTCGTTTAAGTCCCCAATAGTGATTTCTATTATAATTGGGTTGCTAATATCTAACTGATGAAAATCAGCATCGGTCACTGGTAAAGTGCGTTTGGCGCCAAGACACCAATCTATTGCATCAAGTATTGTTGATTTTCCAATATCTCCATGACCGACCAAGCAATTAACATTTTTATGTGGATGCCATTCAAGACTATTTATGCTTCTAAAGTTAGATATTAATATTTTTCTTATGCGCATAATTAGGCCCCCATTTATTTAATCTTAGCCCCACAAAAGTGGTTCTTTTGCCATTCCATGTATCGTCATTACCAACCATACCTTTTTCCTTTATGTAAAAATTTATTGCTCGGCAGTCGGACTATAAAAAAATCTAAAGCTTGAATTAGCCCCCAATCAGCAATATTTGATAATGGCTTATAGTAGGATGTCTGTCAAATCTGGATATCGTAATATCAAATACTAAAAATTTAAAGTGTACCCCTTACGATAATGTAAGATTATCGAGGGCTGATACTTAAAACTGTTCTCTTTTCGAGTGATCGCTGTCGACCCAGTCGTTCAACTATATTGTTTTTTCGCCGCGTAATTCAAAAACTCGTTGTCCAAAACCATCCTATTCCTAGCGTTCATGCCTATTTATTGTCTGTGGTCTAACAAATGGTCTCTCGACTGGTCAATATTGGAATTCTGGTAATTACTTTATAAATAAGTGTAGTTACGATTTGTACTTTAAGGCCAGATACGACGATTATGATTGAAGAATATTTTAGTAAAACTGCACAACTGGCCGTTCAGTCATCCCTATTTTCCTCCGTAAATGCGATCTTCTTATCTAGCACTCGTTTTATAAGAAAAAGCTGTTCATTTGCCACCTCATGACCAGCTTGAGCTGGTCTCCCCAAATATAAATCTGGATCTAGTCTCGCAATCAAGCCTCCACTTACGAAAAAATAGGCTAAAGATATCCCGCCCAGCCAATACAATTCATTCCACAAGCTCATAACACCCCAAACAAATCCAGCAATTCTTAATAAATTCATCATTGCGGACAGCATCTGAGCTGACAATGAAGATAACAAATACAACGAATACCGCCTATAAGCCTCAACTTCCATTGGTGTCATTGTCAGACATATATCTGCATCTTTAGATGGCTTGCTAATAAAACTAAAAACCGCTGCAAGTAACCACAGTCCATATGACAAAGAAATAAAAATTAGCGTAGACAACTCAAGTGAAGAGAAACCAAACAACCCCGCAACAACAATTATAATTAATGCAAAGATATTACCCAATAGCCCTGCCATTATCAGAAACCTCCCGCTCAATAAATAATGCCACCCAGTTATTACACTGAGCAGCTTTTCAAATTGTTTTCTAATACCGTTAATCGGTAACAGATATTAGCGTGAGTTTAATATCGCGGTCCTAAAAGTGACCATATTCCTTGATATTTTCCTCGCTCAACTCGACCTCAGTATAATAATGTATAGTAATAATATTATAGTCATAAATATCAATATCTATCAAGAGGCGTCTCCAAACGTCCGTTTTGGAAGCATACACACAGAAACTACTCAAATATGCTCAGAAAACCGCTTTCAATAATGGAAGTTTATCGTGGGCTGATTATGTCGCTAGAAGCCGTTCTGTTCGATGTCGTGGCTTAAGCCTTACAAAAACGCGAAGTTATCTATAACCAGTTTCGATGGTGTTCATGCTATGCAATTCATTTGTGCAATTAAGTGCAACTTCTCCCTATTTGTAATAAATTGCATTTATAACGTATTGGTCCACATTAAACTCGTGTTCTTGATATCTCTACTTTTTATCATCTCATTGCTGATCCATCATAAGCCAGCAAGTTCGCCTCTTTGCTTAACTTCATCTGTGATCTTTTTCAGTTCATCACTCATGGCATCCAAAAATACGGCCTCAATCGCAGATGAGTACTGCGAGACTTTATCGTACGTGCGTTGATGCATGTGCTTCGGTTTAGCTGGAAATGGCAAGGTAAGGTTCGGCTCACCTCCGAGCTTCTCCCTTATGGCCTTAGCTTTCTCAGCCAGCCGCCCTTTTTTATCCATATACTGACTAGAATACTTTAATCCCAATGCTTGCCGCGACACAAATATTGACGTGTTGACGTCGTAGTACAGCTTTCCGCATTTCCTAAAAGTTTCGGGGCATTCGAACCAGTACCTGTATCCGCCATAGTAAGGCTGCGTAGTCTTAATCTCAATGTTCTGACGTTTTCCGGTGGGAAGTGATACCGCCAGTACACCGTTATCAACTGGCTCAAGGAAAAGTTCGATATCAATTCCAAACATTTTATCATAATCAATATGACGCTTGGTCACTGCTCCCGGCTCTATGATGTTATTCTTCGCCAGCAGCGCCATATCAAGACAGTAGTAGTTCTCAACAACATCCTTGCATGCTAAACCGTACATCTGCTGCGCTTGCCTCCTTGTCTTCCCATATTCACTGTATCTTCGAAATCATTAATCAAATACATGATCTAATTTCATCACATATCCATCCGCTATTAACCATAATAACGCTCAAGCGAGGCATAGCCTAACACTATTGACGGTTTACCGTAATTATTTCAATTTATTGATATTGTTAATTTTTTATGAATTGTGCTCCCGAGTTATGTGATAAAACTCCCGAACGAAACTGCGGGTTCAAGTTGTGATTATTGAAAGTGTAGACGGTGGTGTCTGTTCTACACTTTATTGTCATTCATTCTACATTTTAAGATTGATCAACTTTATGTATAAATCACCAGCCAGCAGTATCGATGAATGCTTGCTGACGTTTCGTTATTTCTGCCAAATTGCGTTTAATTAACTTGAAGAGACTATCCACATCTTCAGGGTCCAGCCCCCACCGACAACAATCAGCTTCAACCGCGAGATGTCTTAGCTTGTCGCTTCCCGCGAATTCATATTCTTTGTCCAGTTGGTCACTGACAAGGTAGAACAGACCCATCTCCGTGGTTGGCTGCCATGCCTTGCGTGGGAGCTTCATATTAAGCCACTGAGTAAGGGTATTGTCTTCATTTAATAAACTCCTGATCACAGCCTTACCGCCCCTCGTGAACTGATCTAGCGCGAATGACGGGACACTGACATCACCTTCTGCCGATCTAAGATTGTGCGTTCTAATCTGACCGCCCGCACATTCCTTATGGGAAAGCTTAAGAGGCCAGAATATGGGTAATGCGCATTGAGTGACCCTGATCCCCGCCATGGTCATCATTGGCTGCCACAGTGGGACAGAAAGCTGCTCAATAGCCCATTCATAAGCGCCAAGGTCTCCAGGCATTTCTGGCATCATCCCGGCCCCAAATCTTTTTGTCCCCGCAAGCAACCACGCTGCTGCTGATCGTTCGAGCAGGAAACGGTCCTTGTCGATCATGATGTCCACCAAGTGTCGTGGCGTTTTATGGGCGAAGCGATCCCGCAACAGATCAAGGCTCCCGTGGTAGGCTAGGATTGTATGGATATGCTCAGCACTTCTTTCCTTGGCTGAAGAGGCTAGTGCGGCGGCACACGCTCTTACGGCTGTGTATATCTTATGTTTGGCTAGATACTTTGTGCCTGAACAGGCTAGTACCGTCACTGCCACTGTATCGGGCGCACCCAACCCCACATCTTCGAACGCGACTATAGCCAGTCTTCGCCTTGCGTATCGCTGGTCGATATTCCAGAGGGTATCCAATGCTCGCAAGGTCAGGGTCAGGTTTCCACGCCGGATACCCTTTTGCAGTGCGGAAGCTGCGACCCACTTGTCGGGCAATGGCTCTAATGGCGGTGGAAGACCGCGATTATTCTCAATCAGAGTTTCCAGCATATCCCGAAGCTGCATCAAAGCGATATCATTCATAGTTAAGTCCTTATAATTACTTAACTATCGTAGCTTAGAGCGGACGTGTACAAAGTGATTTAACTTGATATTCCAAATTAAATTAACTGAAGTCAGTTACTAGCTGACAATCAAGTGATCAAGTTTCAAATCATATTCTACTAAATCGATACATTCTTTTAATTTCTTAATCTGATTAGAACCATAGACAGCATTCATACCTGATTGAGCATGTCCCAAAATGGCATCCTGATGGGTATCGAGAATATCTTTATCTTTAAACGCATTCTTAACATTGTGCCTTAATGAATGGAATGAAGTCTTATCTGTTTTAATCCCTAATTTTTCCATGCGATAGCGAAACTTCTTACTGAATAAGTCCGAATAATAACCTTTGGTGCTTGGTTTAATCTCTTCAAAAATACGCTTCATATTCTTTTTCTTTTGCTTATCCCAATATTGAATAAAACCAAATTCGATCAGATTTTTATGTAGTGGTACTTTTCTCACGGAAGACATGGTCTTTACCGATTTATTAACGTCGTCCGGATCAGCTTTAACATCGAACACCCAGATATCATCCACTAAGCACAAGTCCGTCAGAGCCAATTGTATTATCTCTCCCAGCCTCATTCCTGTATACAATCCGATTAGTGGCACCCAGTATAGACCATCCTTAATTATTAATTCGCCGGGCTTAAGCCTATTACCTGGAGATTTGCATCCGCTATAAATTGGGCTATTGAACCAAACTTTCAACTGTTCGTGTGAAAATGGGTCTTTTTTATCCAACGCATTTTTCTTTACCGTCACCTTTAATCCGGTAATCGGAGATACATTTATATCGTATTCAAGCGTTACCCATTTCATAAAGGCACTTATCGTTCCCCAGTATTTATGTGCTGTTTCAGGCGAGATTACTTCTAAATTTTTATTTGCCTTTACGGCTTCTTGAACTGTCAAATTATTCAGCTCCTTTTCTTTCATGTAATTTTTCGGTATGGCTTCGATCATATCGCGAAAATCTCGCATTTCGTCTTTAGACACTAGCTTTATGTTTTTGTGTCCAATTGCCGCGTTCAACCAATTCAAACACCGGGCATTTTCCTCGATCGTCTTTTTCTTCCACACCTTTTCAGATTTAAATGAGACGTATTTTTCAAGCAGTGTTGAAACCTTGAATTTATTATTGTCATGATCACTGTTTAATGGCGTTATCAAATCTGAGGTTTGATCTGAATTATATCCAGCGAAAAGTGGCTCCTTGATTGCTCGCTCGTGAAAATTTCCTCGTATTGTTGCGATGTATATTCGGTAAAGCTCGTATCTTGCTCGCGCTATGCCTTCTAAAAACCGAAGTCTCAACAATCCCTTTTCCGGAAGTTCCAGATCGTTATTTTCGAGAAGCTCTTCCGCATCTGATATTGTAACTAGTGAGAAATTCTTCGACATTATTTCGTTGGTCAACTTCATATTATTGGCTTTTACATCAGTAAGCTCGTGGGTTAAATCCAGATCAGACCGAGCCATATCCATTCCCAGCAGCATTTCACTTTCTTCATAATTATCTCGAAAGTACCATTGAACTAGTTCGTCGGCCTTTTGTTTAGTGAGTTTTTTCATAGCCAGTTTCCCCATCACATCATCGAATTCTTTTGCGTGCGAACTTAACCTTAAGCAAATAAGCGCCGCCTTGTCAAAATCAGACGTCTCTAGCGAATGGCACAGCTCCCACTTGTTCAGTAGTATTCGTGCATTGGACGACAATCGGTATCGAAAATAGTACACACCATTACGATTATATAAATGTGGGACCTTTTCTTGCCGCATAACACCTCCTTGTGTAACAAGTTGTGTAACAAAAAAGGCTTTCACCCAAACTGGATAAAATGATAATCTATTAGTATCAAGGGGATAGAGTAAAAGTGGTGCCCCCAGTCGGACTCGAACCGACACGGCCGAAGCCACTGGATTTTGAATCCAGCGTGTCTACCAATTCCACCACAGGGGCCCCGGGTATGGAATACACTAAATCTAAAGTGTGGGCGCATCATAACGCGAAGTTTCTTCCCGTCAAGCATCAGATAACACTGAAATTCAATAAAATTACTTTTTTTTAAATCTTCCTGGTGTAGAACTAAATCTCATAACAAAAAGGGTGAAAAAATTAATGCTCAAAAAGCTCTATGATCGTGTGATGGATCTTGCGGATCATCCGAAAGCATTGTGGTTTCTTGCGGTAATGTCATTTGCGGAAAGTTCATTTTTCCCAATCCCACCGGATGTGCTTTTAATTCCCATGGTCCTTGCTGCACCAACACGGGCGTGGCGCATTGCATTTGTCTGTTCGGTAAGTTCCCTGCTCGGCGGTATATTCGGATATATGATCGGGGCGTACTTCTTTGATGCAATTGGCCAGCCTATCGTTGACTTTTATCATCTTCAGGCACAGTTCGAACGTTTTCGGACTCTTTATAACGAATATGGCGCGGTTATTGTCAGCGTCGCCGGTTTTTCACCGATCCCTTACAAAGTTTTTACCATAGCCAGTGGTGTCACCAATCTTGATCTAATGACATTCATCATCGCCAGTGCCGTATCGCGGAGCGCACGTTTCTTTCTTGTGGCGGCCCTTCTCTGGAAATACGGGGAGCCGATCAAAGGGTTTATTGAAAATCATCTGGCAAAACTCACGATGCTTTTCTGTATTCTTTTGGTTGGCATGTTTGTTTTGCTTAAGTATATATAATGTATGATCAGCCAATTAAAATCGCTTTGGAATTTTGCATTTCAGCATATCCTTGAACTGTCGCTAGTTGCATCGGTGCTGATGCTTGGCGGCGCGTACGGTTTTGAATATATCGGCGGACTTTACCCCTGTGATCTTTGCTGGCCGCAGCGGTATGCCCATATGGCGGTGATCATCTTCGCCAGCTTTGCTTTATTCCTGCGGAAAAAAGCCCCCGACAAATGGATCCGTTTTAAAATAATGACCCTTTTTTCATATGCCGTCAGTGTCGGCTATTCCGGTTACCATGCGGGCGTAGAACAAAAATGGTGGGAAGGCCCGGATAGTTGCACCCTTCAGGCAGGAGGGGACAACATGTCCGCTGAGCAATTCTTTCAGGATCTTGGCAGTGTCACATTTGTGCGTTGCGACGATATCCCCTGGGATTTATTCGGCATTTCGATGGCGGGCTATAATTTTCTGATATCGCTTATCCTGTTTATCATGTTATTCTTAAGCGTAAAACAGGATTTAAGACGATGAGCGCGTTAAAAGGAAAGAATATCCCGAACAGACCAAGCAAGGAAGAACAGCTTGACCGTATTGTCCGTGTTGACCACGCGGGGGAATATGGTGCCGTGCGTATTTATGAAGGGCAGCTTGCGGTATTTGGTGATAATCACCCCATGTCTAACACAATAAAGCATATGAAGGAACAGGAAGACGTCCATCTGGAACGTTTTGACAAGTTGATCCGTGAATATAATGCCCGTCCCACATTTATAACCCCTCTTTGGCATGTTGCCGGATACGCCCTTGGGGCGGGAACAGCACTTATGGGACCCAAGGCGGCAATGGCTTGCACGGAAGCAGTGGAAGAAGTGATAGATAAACATTACGCTGAACAGATTGAAAGCCTTGATGAAGAGGAAGGGGCGCTCGCCGAAACGCTTGAAAAATTTCGTCAGGAAGAAGTGGAACATAAAAACATCGCCATTGAAAATGGGGCGCAGGAAACACCGGGGCACGGGCTTCTATACGGTGCCATTAAACTGGGCGTTAAAACCGTGATAAAAATTGCGGAACGTATTTAAAGTTTGGCGAGAAATTCCAACGCCTTATGAAGACCATCCGGGCCAATCGAATGCATGACGCCGGGCGAAACATGATTATCCACATCGACATCAATTTCCTGCAATGCAATAAACGCCTGATGCATCAGTTCCACTGGAACCACATTATCCATTTCACCATGGATAAGAACCACTGGCGGTTTCGACGTAATGTCACTTTGCCAGTTCTCCGGAAGCGTCATCGCCCCTGAAAATCCAACAATTCCACCAATATCGGATGGTCGGCGCAACCCCACATGCAGGCACATCATCGTACCCTGCGAAAACCCGATCAAAACCAGATCTTTTTCTTCAAGTCCATATCGTTCGAGTTCCTGATCAATAAAATGATGCAGTGTTGGCGCGGCTTTCAACGTTCCAACCAGTCTTTCCTCTTGGCTTAAGTTGGTGAGCGCAAACCATTGATACCCGTTAGGTGCACCGTAACAGATCTCAGGCGCATTGGGTGAAACGTATACTGCGTCTGGCAACACCCGTTTAAGATGCGGGACAAGGGTAATCAAATCATCCCCGTTCGAGCCATACCCATGACAAAGAATAACCAGTTTATCCGGTTTGCCACCTTCCGGTTCAACGCGTGGGCCGTTAAGTTGTGGTAAATCTGACATGGGTACTTCGCTTTCGATTAAAAACTTGTTATAGAAAATATATTTCATTCTTACAATAACGGCCTTTATGACGCAATCCGCTAAAATTATCACACGATTTGCACCAAGCCCCAGCGGCCACCTGCACCTTGGTCATGCGTATAGCGCAAAACTTAATTATGATTTTGCAAGAAAAAATGGCGGGATGTTTATCCTGCGCATTGAAGATATTGATCATCTGCGCTGCAAACTGGAATATGAGAAAAGCATTTTTGAAGATTTACACTGGCTTGGCTTAAGCTGGCCGGAACCTGTACGGAGGCAATCCGAACATTTTGACGATTATCAGCAAGCGCTTTCAAAACTTCGGGAAATGAATCTGCTTTATCCCTGTTTTTGCACCCGAAAAGACATCAAAAAAGAAATAGAGGAAAGTAGCCGGGCACCGCATATGCCGCCTAAGATGGGGCCGGAAGGGATTATCTATCCCGGAATCTGCAAAAAGCTTACTCAAAAGCAGATCCGGCAAAAAATTGATGATGGGGTGCCCCATGCCCTGCGTCTTGATATGGACCAGGCGCTTTCCATGATCAAAAATCCACTTTACTGGACCGATTTAAAGACGGGAAAACAGAAAGCCGACCCGGCCCTCCTTGGCGATGTCGTGCTTGCGAGAAAAGATTTCCCCACCAGTTATCATCTTTCCGTGGTTGTTGATGATCACCTGCAAAATATTACAAACATTATACGCGGTCAGGATCTTTATTACGCAAGTCATTTTCACAGACTGCTTCAGCACCTTCTTGGTCTAAAAACACCGATCTATGATCACCACCCGCTTCTCACGACCAAGGACGGCAATCGGCTAGCAAAACGGGATAAATCAATCACCATAAAATCAATCAGAGAGAACGGTGTCAAACCCGATGATCTGGACGCATTGATTCAGCAATATCTTTAATTTTCGTCGCGTTTTGCCTGTTCATCGGCAATGATTTTTCCGACCTCCCCGGCAACTTCATTATAGACAAGAAAACTTAAAACATATTGGGCAACTTTCCAGGCGCCATCTACTTTTTCAAGCACCCCTGACCCACGAAACCGACCTCCATAGCGGTTTGAAACACTGGTTTCATCAAACCACGCCACGGTTCCATCCTTAGAAAAACTGATATTTTTCTTTTCAGAATGATAGGACCAGCCGCCATTTGCAAAGCGCATCGCCACATAATCCGTAAAATCCGGGTGTAGCGGCCAACGTTCCCATTCATCCGTTCCCAGAAAAACACCATCTTCAGTGAAATGGCCCAGATAACGGTCTTTGTCCGCTTTTGCAGCGGCATCATGAAAATCATCCAGAACGGCAATAATAGCCTTTTCATCTTCCGGGAAGCTTTGCGCCAACGCAGGCGAAGCCATAAACCCCATAATCACGAGAGCGGCAAATATTTTTTTCATAATAAACTTCCCTTATTCATCAAACACAATATTGACGCGTCGATTTCTTTTTCCTTTATTTTCGATTTTGGAAACTCTCAATCGGCCTATTTCCGACGTGTTTTTCACGTGTGTTCCCCCACATGGTTGAAGATCGACATCATTCCCCACTTTCATAAGGCGGACACGCCCGCCCTTTCGAGGTGGTTTCACCGACATGGTGCGCACCAAATCAGGGTTGGCATCCATCTCGTCATCCGTAATCCAGGAAGATGTGACGTCATGGTTTCCTGACATATAATCATTGATTTTTTTTGTGATTTCTTCCTTATCAAGGGTCATATCACCGATATCAAAATCAAGTCTGCTTTTTTCCGCACCGATCTGTCCCCCGGTGACGCCGCATGGCACAGCCGCACAAAGAAGGTGAAGTCCGGAATGCATGCGCATATGAAGATATCGTCTGTCCCAGTCGATTTCTGCAAAAACTTCGTCGCCCGCTTCCGGTAATGCCTGCCCTTCTGCGGGAACGTGGACAATCTCACCGGTCTCACGGTCGTTTACGGTCGTAACGATGATTATTTTGTTATTGCCGAAACTGATGGTGCCACTGTCACCGGGCTGCCCGCCCCCTGTCGGATAGAAAACCGTGCGGTCAAGAATAATACCGCCCAGTTCATTGATTTTCTCCACCTTTGCATCACAGCTTTTTAAATAAGCATCCTCGCGGAATAATTCTTCCGTCATTTAATAAACTCTCCTTAATACCGCCAGCTCGTAAGATCCGCACCTTCCGGTGCTGATTTTTCCATACGTTTTAAAATTTTATCCAGATACATGAAATTGTAATTGAGCCTTGAAATACCATTCCCATTTTCATGATCCCCATTCCAGCAATGCTCCGCACGATCGCCGTAATCCACTTCCCCAGCGTAATAGGGGTTTGTCGTCCCCTCAAGGAATTCTTCCATCAGATAAACGGCATTATTGAGGTAATAATTATCCATATCGCCGACATAGATGTGAATTTTACCTTCCAGTTTCGGTCCGATAGATGACCAGTCACGCTCAAGTATGTGACGAAGGTCATAATTTTCTTTCCAATATTCGGCGACGTCATGGTTGATATCCCCTGTCAGCTTATCCCAGAGGCGAACGGGATAGCCATCCGGGCCCATTGGTGAATATGTCGCTTCCCAGATATCATATTGACGCCCGCTACGCGAATTGCTGCCAATCACGGCTTCAAGCCGATTATCATCGCCAATACTATAATTGACATTACCAAGATAATCGCGCTGCCCGGGGCGGGGAACTTTCTTGTAATCCGCTTTATAATAATAGGCGTTATCGTCATCATAGATATTCAATGCAGTATAGGCCCGAAAATCGATCGGGTCAGGACATGCGGCAAAGGCACCGTTATATTCGTCCGGATAAAATACCTGAACCGCCAGCGCTTCCCACCCTCCGGTGGAACCACCATAGGTAAAACGGGCCCATCCTTCACCAATTCCGCGAAACTTTTTTTCAATATAAGGTATTAATTCATAGGTTATCGCATCCCCATAAGGCCCCTGGCTGGCTGAATTAACCGCATAGCTGTCGTCATAATATGGCGTTGCGTGCTGTATTTCGATAACGATGAAACGCGGAAAGTTATCACTGATCCATTTTTTATAAAAATCATATGACGCCTGTGCCTGAAGGATATTATACCCTTCAATACCAAATCTCGCACTATAGGTTGGCTTCATATCCGGGTCCGGCGGCGTTTCACTAAACCCGCCGAAATCGGACGGAAAGTGGCCGTGAAAAATCATTAAAGGATATTTGGCTTCCGGATGTTCGTCAAAACCCTCCGGTAATAAAACATGTGCCCCAAGCTCTACATCTTCCCCCCAAAATTCACTAAGCATATCGCTTTTCATCTTAATGTGTTTGATATATTTCGTGTCTTTGGGCGGCTCAATTGGTGGGATTTTCTGGTCCATCGTAATCTTTATATTTTGAGAGCCATTTTCCGAAATTGTTATTTTCATCGGTCTGCTGAAAAAATTACCCGGCTTTCGGTTCCATTTCTGCCCTTCACCCATTTCAGGTGGTAATGACACTGTTTTACCATTTGAAAGACGAAAATCCTTGTACCGGTTTATGATTGCCTGAACATAATATTCACCTGCCGGTATGTCCTTTAGACTGTCAAAGGGATAACCAAGAACATCATTGTTGATTATTTTTGCCGTTCCCGGTCGCCAATCATTAACATCCATACCAAAAATCAATTGTCCGCGCGGGCCGGGATTAATCTGAAAACGCGGTTCAGACCGGTCATTATTGGCAAGCACCACCATTAAACGGCCATCCTGCTCACCGCCCAGTGCTTCGGAAAAATCTATTGAAAATGAAATATTGTCATTTGCGTTTGCACTGCTATACAAACCAAATATCAGAATTACCAGATAACACAGCTTTTTCATCTCACTCCCCTTTTTTAAAGAAAAATATTATTGCAGCTTTTTTAAAAAAAGACCATATCAAAGAAAGCTGTTTAAGTAGCATGCTCAAACTTGCGGGTCATTACAAAGGAGAAAATTAGTCGAAAGAAACGCTAGAAATTAATGCGCAATCCCCTATATTGATTACATGTAAACAATATCAGGACACAAATAATGCAATCCGTGTTGGAAATATTAATCCCCATCAGCATCATATTTACAATTGGCGTGATGTTCGCCGGCGTATTCTCAATGACAAAGCGCGAACCCGACGGTCGCAAAAGTAACAGGATGATGCGACTGCGCGTGTTGTCCCAATTTGTGGCTATTGTTTTGATTGTCCTTTATATCTGGATACGAAACTAGGAATATAGGCAGTGGTCAAGCTCGACAAAATATATACGCGTGGTGGAGACAGTGGAGAGACATCCTTAACCGACGGTGCCCGGGCAAAGAAAAATATACCCCGTATTGAAGCCTACGGCACCATTGATGAAAGCAATGCCACAATCGGGCTTGCCCGGCTTTTTTCAGAAGGCGAAGACGACGAAATGCTGGCGCGAATTCAAAATGACCTTTTTGATTTAGGCGCTGATGTCTCAATGCCAATGGGAAGTAAATATGAAGGTTCGGCCCTTCGTATCGTGCAGGATCAAATTGACCGGTTGGAAGTCGAAATTGACCAGATGAACGAATATATTGATCCTTTAACATCGTTTGTTCTGCCGGGAGGATCCCGCCTTTCCGCGCACCTTCATTTGGCGAGAACGACCATCCGAAGAGCTGAAAGATTATTAGTCGCCACTGCGGAAAACGAAGACATTTCCCCATTGGCCATAAAATATTTAAATCGTCTGTCTGATCACCTTTTCGTGCTCAGCAGAAAAGCAAACAACAATGGCAAAGACGACGTCCTATGGGTGCCGGGACAAAACAGAAAAAAGGTTAAAAAATGAACGCAACCGTTTGGAAGACAGCCCCCTGGGATGATGTGTTATTGCTGGAGCATAGCTTAAACGAAGAAGAACGAATGATCCGTGATCAGGCCAAATCCTTCTGTCAAAGCGAACTGATGCCCGGTATTCTGCAAGCCAACCGACACGAAAAATTTGACCGTAACCTGCTTACAAAAATGGGAGAGATGGGGTTTTTAGGCCCGACAATTGATGGCTATGATTGCGCCGGTGTCGGCTATGTATCTTACGGTCTTATCGCCCGCGAAGTGGAAGCCGTCGATAGCGGCTATCGAAGCGCAATGTCGGTTCAAAGCTCTCTTGTGATGTATCCGATATATGCCTATGGTTCCGAAGAGCAACGTGAGAAATATCTGCCAAAACTTGCAAGCGCGGAGCTTGTCGGTTGTTTCGGCCTCACTGAACCTAATTCGGGTTCTGACCCTTCAAGCATGCAGACACGGGCAAAATCCGTTGACGGTGGCTACGTTCTGAACGGCAGCAAAATGTGGATCACCAACAGCCCGATCGCTGATATTTTCGTAGTATGGGGAAAGAATGACGATGGTGTGGTACGAGGCTTTATTCTTGAAAAAGGAATGAAAGGCTTAAGCGCCCCAAAGATTGAAGGTAAATTCTCATTACGCGCTTCAGATACCGGCGAAATTGTAATGGAAGATGTTTTTGTGCCTGAAGAAAATATCCTTCCCAACGTTCAGGGAATGAAAGGACCGTTGGGGTGTCTTTCCAACGCACGGTACGGGATTGCCTGGGGCGCCCTTGGGGCCGCTGAATTCTGCTGGCATGCTGCAAGGCAATATACGCTTGACCGAAAACAGTTTGGTAAACCGCTGGCAGCAAACCAGTTAATTCAGAAAAAGCTTGCGGATATGCAGACAGAAATTACGTTGGGGCTTCATGGCTGCTTGCAGGCCGGACGGTTAATGGATGAAAAAATGTTATCCCCCGATGCCATATCGTTACTTAAGCGTAACAATTGCGGTAAGGCACTGGATATAGCCCGCACCGCCCGGGACATGCATGGAGGAAACGGCATCGCCGATGAGTTTCATGTCATCCGTCATGTGATGAATTTGGAAGCCGTAAACACATATGAAGGCACGCATGACGTTCATGCGCTGATCCTTGGGCGGTTGCAAACGGGCATAAACGCGTTCTGAATATGGCGGGGCCACTCAATCATATAAAGGTACTGGATCTTAGCCGCGTGCTGGCCGGGCCATGGTCCACACAGATATTGGGCGACATGGGTGCGGAGATCCTTAAAATAGAGAAACCCGTGGTTGGTGATGATACACGCCATTGGGGCCCCCCTTTTGTTCAGAATAAAGATGGAAGCCAAGGCGACGCCGCCTATTTTCAATCGGCAAATCGCAACAAGACTTCGCTGTCAATAGACATCACAACCGAAAAAGGGCAGGAGCAAATCAAGGAACTCGCCAAGGAGTGTGATATTTTAGTTGAAAATTTCAAAGTTGGCAGTCTGAACAAGTACGGCTTGGGTTATGACGCCATTTCCGCAATAAACCCTTCAATCATCTACTGCTCGATAACGGGATTTGGCCAGACCGGACCCTATGCAAACCGCGCCGGGTACGATTTTATGATACAGGCAATGGGCGGTCTGATGAGCATCACTGGTGAAAAAGATGAGTTGGGTGGCGGCCCACAAAAAGTAGGTGTCGCCATCGCCGACATCATGACAGGAATGTACGCGACAATTGGAATTTTAGGTGCACTCGTCCATCGCGACCGAACCGGCGAAGGGCAGTATATAGATCTTGCCCTTCTGGATTGCCAGATCGCCATGCTTGCCAATCACACATCAAATTATCTGATCAGTGGCGATATACCAACGCGTCTCGGCAACGCTCACGTCAGTATTGTGCCTTATCAGTCCTTTAAGACGAAAGATGGTGATATGGTGTTAGCAATCGGTAACGACAAACAATTTGAGGGTTTTTCAAATGTCGCCGGGACCAACTGGGCAGAAGATGAAAAATATAAAACCAATGAGGCGCGGGTCATCAATCGGGACACGTTAATCCCACAAATCGTAAAAATTATGGCCGAAAAAACCACAGAAGAATGGTTAACATTACTCGCTGGAAAAAATATTCCCTGCGGCCCTGTGAATAATCTTGAGCAAATATTATCAGATCCACATGTTATGCAGCGTGGTCTGGTCCGGGAAATAAAAGACGAGGCAGGTGAAAGCACACCTGTTATCGCCAATCCCATAAATTATTCAAAAACACCCATGGACTATAGGAAACCGCCGCCAAAATTAGACCGCTAAAACGTCCCCTGAAGATATACTGAATATTCCTTCACGTATTTCCATTCTCTTACCTCATACCGATCCAGGTCATTGAAGCGAATATGATCGTTATAAATATCAATGGTGGTGGTGTATTTAAGCGGTGTAATATGTTCAAATTTAAAGATCAGCTTCATGTCACCCAACACTCTGACTTCAGCAAACGCTTCGTATAAATCGCCATTGTAAGTGTTCGCCACCTGATCAATTTCATGTCGACCACTATCACTTTTGATCGTGCCTTTAACCCCATAAGACAGGCCCCAATCCGTCACATCGTGGCGGTAATTGAAGGTAAAAAGATGAGCATTCTTCCATTTGAAGGGCCGATGAAAGCCGCTGAACTGATCAATCACATCGGTATCTTCCCAAGTATGATCAATACTGAATACCGCCTCCGGCAGCCCAATGAAACCTAATCGCAGACTTCCAGTAGTTTTAATTCCGTAAGCTTCCGCCGTCGGAATATTCCCCGATACAGAAATAGGATCAAGGTCGGCCCGCGCAATCGGATCGCCGTTTGCGTCAAAAAATTCGGTGAAATCGACAAGTTCGATATAATCCTTTAGATCACGATAGAAAAATTCAATCTGTATCGCCCCCGCATCATCGGGCAGGCGATGTTCGTATGCAATGGTGTAATTCCATGATTTCTCCGGTACAATTCCGGTGTTCCCGAGACGTAATTTATCATTATTGGCATCATAAGTCGCAACGAAATTCTGAAAATCAAGCTGGCTTACCTTTTTTTCCACCGACGCACGTAGTTGATTGCGGTCATCAAAATCATAACGAAAATCAATACGGGGTTTAAGAAAACTGAAATTCCGGCTTCGCTCAATATTCGCACCCGTTAGTGGAACTGTCACCGAGCTTATCTTCGAAAATTCACCTGTCAATGAGCTTTGTAGAACCATTTTCGGTGAAATATTATATGTGTGATTGGCGAAAACCTCATAACGGTTTTCTTTTACTTTCACATCATCATTTACGTTTATGCTATATGCGTTGCTCACATAATCCGCATTCGTGAATAGCTTGTCAAAATTATTGATCGCCAGCTCGCCGCCGACCTCAAGTAACTGATCCGAAAAGATACCGCGTGTCAGTGACGTGCGTATAATTTTTTCCTTTTTTACCCGATATTCGGTATTGCGGAAATTTGGCACTTCCGCTGTACCCGTCGCATCGCTTAAGATTTCCGTTTTATCGGCACGGTCCCGATTGGCAATAAATAGTGTTTTCCAAGTTCCAAGTGTTTCAAATTTTTTTGTATAATCACCACCTATTTCCCACTTGATAGACGTTCTGTCCTCATCCCAGTTTTGGAATTCCCGTGATTGCCCGATATCCTGTGAGAATCTTGGCTCGCGCTTTCTGTATTTCCCGGGCTCAAACTGCCCATTGAGACGAAATTCATCCCCATTATCGGCGTTATATGTAATATTACCATTAAATCTCAGATACTTGTTGATGTTATCCGCATTGCGTCCCGCATCACCCGTTTTTACACCTGCTGGCGTAAAAACCTCATCAAGTCGATGTTCAATATGCTGGTTTTGATTTGCCTCAAGACCCAAAATATAATCAAAATTACCCTTTGAACCATTATGTGAAATCAGAATATCCGGCGAAAACACATATGTATCTGAATAGCGGCCGCCTACTTTCCAGAACGTGCTGGATGTTGACGCGCCCTCGTCCATAATCACATTAACGACAAGCCCCTGACTTTGGACGTCAAGATCACCCGACGCGCCGCGAATAATTTCAACACGTTGCACTTGCAGGGCAGAAATACGCTGAAGTGTATCGCTTATATTATTCGCCTTTCCGGACAATCGGCGATTATTGATCAGAATCTGATCACCACCGGAGCCAAAACCGCGCTCCTGCTGTCCACCTCTTCCGGTCCCTCCACCGCCATTACCACCTGACCGGTTACTATCCAAAATCGCCTGCACACCCGGTACACGTTGAAGCATATCCAACAACGTCACCGGTTCATATTTGGTAAAATATTCTTTATCATAGGTGACAACTGACTGGTCATCAGATGATGATTGTCCAAAAGAAGCACAAGGAATAATAGCAACCGACCAAAATAAGGCCGTCGTAAGAAGCGGTTTAAACATATTTTAAGCTACCCTATAAATATAGTGATGTTACTATATATCAAAAGCCATTTAAGAATGCTAATCATTTTCAGATTAAACGGTATCTTTATCGTAATAAAGGCGCACAACGTGTTCCGCTTCCGCAAAAAACAGCCATCGCTCTGCCATCATTCCAACAAAACAGATTAGAAGTATTAACGATGCTGCTGGCAGACCGATATAAAGCAGCAAAGCGGGTATTATAAAACCACACCCCAGAGCAAACCACCGCATAATCGCGCGACGCCCGGGTGCGAGTTCATAGCCCATTTCCCGCTGCAGATAATTTTTTTGACTGTGTGCCGGCTCAAACGGGGTGGCTTTCCCGAAATCGGTAAGTCCCAGTGCGCTTTCACGCGTATACTGACCACGGTGCCGGTCAATATTTATCCATGTCGCAATTTTTACAATCAAAGCGGCAATTAATAGGTAGACTACAATCATATGATGTTGCCAGCCCGCAACCACAATATAAGCCACACCACCACTGGAGAGCGCATAAATCTGGTACCCAAGAATGACCCAATTATTATGCCAGGCGGGTATCGCTTTAAGTGACGCATAAATCATGCTCGTTGTGTATATCGTTAAAACTGAGCTGATTAAACCAAGTACCGCCACCAGATTAACAAAATTTTCAAACCCAAGATCAAAGTAATATTGTCCCGCGATAAACACCATCGGGCCAAAGCAGAAAATCGACATAATCCCTTCCCTGCTCAACCATGAGGTGCGCCACTGACTGAAAGCACGCCATGCGCGCTCGGGATGGCCCAGATGAACCGTCGAAGAAACGAGCCCGGTTGCCACAAGGATAAATGCCATAACCGACCCAATAACTACATCGTCATCAGCCAGTGGCGTTCCAAGCAATATATTTGCTGTGAGCCAAATGAACAATCCATAGCCCATTCCTGAAACAGTAGTAAAAATAATCACTGAGAGTGCTGGATGCATAGCCTTATCCTGTAAAATCCAATGTGGCCCATTTCAGCAGGGCATCTTTGACATTTGAAACCTTATGTTCAAGAGACCGGGACTTATGCTGCTCTCTTTTCTTCGGTGGCAGATATTGATTAATCGGCTTGGTTTCCATTTCAGGGAACAAATCCCTTGCGTCATTCTCTGCCGCAAGTTTTGACACATTTGAATTCGGATCTGCAAAATCACCAAAATGTCGCGCACCTGCCGGACAAGTGGAAACGCAGCTTGGCACACGCCTGTCTTCAGGAATGGTTTCATCGTAAATTTTATCAACGCAGAGCGTACATTTTTGCATTACACCACCGGACGTATCATACTCCCTTGCACCATAAGGGCAGGCCCATGAACATAATTTGCAGCCGATACAAACATCTGGATTAACCAGAACGATACCGTCTTCGGAACGTTTTAATGACGCGCCCGTCGGGCAAACCGTAACGCACGGGGCGTCTTCACAATGCAAGCAGGATTTGGGAAAATAAACTGTGCGGTCGGCTTCATTCGGTTTTTTAAATTCGTAACTGTGAATTCGGTTATACCAGACACCGCTTGGATCATCTCCGTATGGCTTAAGGTCTTCCATCGGCCCTGTAATACCGCTTGTATTCCATTCTTTACAATTTACAGCGCAGGCGTGACAACCGACACAGATATTCAAATCGATGAGCAATCCCAGTTTTTTGTCTGTTTTTTCCGGAAGACAAGTCATGATTTTACCTTCTCCTTAACACCCAGTGACCGTTCCTGCTGCTCAAAGCTTACTTCCTTTTCAAATCCATATCTTAACACTTCCGGCCGTTCATATTTTTCGTAAGACTTAACCGCATCTATCATGGGTGCCGTGGTTTCGTCCGACTGGTCCTGTGCACGCTCAATTTTAACCCTCGTATCAAACCATGCCCCCTGACCCGTTACGGGGTCCGAATTTGATCTCAATTCCCCTTCATCTGTCATGAGGTTTTCCGATATCACATGATTAAGAAGAAACGCTTTTTGGAATTCAGGCGAATTTTGATCAAGCGCCCATGCACCACGACGTTTTCCAATCGCATTCCAAGTCCACACGGTGTGTTCATTCAAGCCGTCCATATATTTGGCTTGCACTTTAACCTCGCCGTGCGGGCTTCTTACCCAAACCCAGTCCAAATCATCAATATTTTGCGCTTTTGCCGTTTCAGGATTGATGTAAAGATAATTTTGCGATGTAAGCTGCCTGAGCCAGGCATTCTGGCTACCCCATGAATGATACATATGAGCCGGACGCTGCGTCAGTGCGGACAGCGGAAATTCACGACTATTCTTATCAATATGTTCCTGTACCGGATACCACGTCGGAACCGGGTTAAAGTATTTTTTAATTCGTTCCCGGGCGTGATCGGGGGGCACATGGTCGCCGTGCCCCTGCGCGGCCAGATTAAATTTTTGCAGCATTTCATTATAAACATTCAGCACAATCGGCTCCGGCGCACCCATCCAGCCCATCCTGGTCGCGGTTTCAAGATAGGCTTTGTTTGCAAACCGGTAATATTGTTCCGCTTCTTCAAGTTCAAATTCCCAGTAGCAGCCATTCTCAATATATTTCTGGAGCTGATTTTTATTGGGAGCACCTTTGCCTTCGCTTTCGCCGTTTTCACCACGCCATCCGGAAAGGGGGCCAACACCGGGTGCGCGTTCATGATTAGCCAGATAATCGCTATACCCTCCCGGGTAAAGAGCATTGCCATCGTCATCAACCATCCCCGGCAGGCCGAGACGCACGCCAAGATCAAGCACCACATCCTGAAAAGGTCTAACATCCCGGTCAGGCTCAAGAACCGGTTGTCTTATGGAATCGGCCGCCGCTTCCGCCGTGCCAATTGGGCGGTCAAGCATCGAAATTGCGTCCCATCGTTCCAGATAGGTTGTATCCGGCAAAATCAAATCGGCATAAGGGACGGTTTCCGAATAGAAGGCATCGGAATATATAATATAAGGAATTTTATAATCCCCTGTTTCCGGGTCTTTATCGGTCATATATTTAATGGCGTTTTTCACATTCATTGATGAATTCCACGCCATATTGGCCATATACATCATCAATACGTCAATCTTATAGGGATCGCCCGCCCACGCGTTATGAAGCGCCATATGCATCATACCATGAATCGCCAGCGGATATTCCCATGAAAATGCCTTGTCAATCCGAGTTGGTTCGCCCTTTTCATCGACGGCCAAATCTTCCGGCCCTGATGGGAAGCCAAGCGGCTCCGCGGTTGTGGATTGCATCGGTCCGGCGGAGTGTGTGGCATTTTTTTTGTGGGGCGGCGTTGGCCGTGGAAACGGCGGTTTATATCGAAATGATCCCGGTCCATCAATGGCACCAAGAAGCATTTGAAGCAAATGGATCATCCGGCACGTTTCGAACCCGTTCTTATGAGCGGCGATCCCTCTCATAGCGTGGAAGGATACAGGACGGCCAATAATCCTGTCATGTTTATTGCCGTAGCTGTCTGTCCAAGGAAGGTCGATGACAATTTCCTCGCTAAACGCCACTTCCGCCATTTCCGCAGCAATACGCTGGATATCATCGGCTGCAATGCCCGTTTCAGCCACAACATTTTCAAGCTTATATTTATCGCCGAAAAATTCCTGTACAATATGTTGAAATGCGGGAACCGCTTTAAGACCGTTTTCGACCGAAAACTCACCTGTCATAGCAGGTTTGGAAACGCCAACTTTAATGGGCGATATTTTATCCAGTGCCAGATCAAAACAAAGCGGTTCGCCATCATCATCACGTACAAACAATCCGTGATCCGGAGAGCCGGGATTATCAATGACCAGCCAAGGGCTATTGGTATAGCGAATAAGGAAGTCCCAATCGATTTTTTCTGCTTTGAGCAATTCTGCGATCAACGCACCGACAAACAAACCGTCCGTGCCCGGACGGATGCCAAGCCATTCATCGGCAATCGCCGCATAACCGGATTGAACGGGATTGACAGCAATATATTTTGTGCCCGGACGCGATTTTATCGTGCCGATGCCTTTTTTAATCGGGTTTGAATCATGATCTTCAGCAACACCAAACATCATAAAATATTTTGTACTGTGCCAGTCGGGCTCACCGAATTCCCAAAATGATCCCCCGATTGTATATAAGCCCGCTGCGGCCATATTAACGGAGCAGAACCCCCCGTGTGCTGCATAGTTATGTGTCCCGAACTTTGCTGAAAACCACCCGGTTAACGCCTGACTTTGGTCGCGCCCGGTGAAGAATGCCAAGCGCTTGGGGTCGTTTTCACGAACTATCCTTAATTTTTCAGTAGCGATCTCCATCGCTTCGTCCCAGGAAATTTCCTCAAACTCGCCACTTCCGCGCGGGCCGACCCGCTTCAGTGGCGATGTCAGTCTTGCCGGCGAGTAATGCTGCATAATACCCGCAGACCCCTTTGCGCAAAGGACACCCTTATTCACCGGATGATCGGGATTTCCTTCAATATATTTTATTCGGCCATCTTTTAGATGAACGTTGATGCCGCAACGACACGCACACATATAGCATGTTGTTGTTTTCATGTTGGTATTGTTTTGTTTTTGCATAAACCTGTTACCGAATTTTTGGCCCGAGAAAGAGGTGGTTTTCAGAATGATTTTTGCCGTTGTTTGTTGCCCCTCAAACTTCCCTCTATCTTTTAAAAGAACCTAGCATAAAAAAAGAGGTATGTTTTTCTATTTTTTGATAATTTCGCGCAGCGATTAGTAATTTTTCCTATTTTTTGCACAATATCGACTTTAGAAACCAGTAAATGCCCCCTGTTTAGTAAATTAATAACGTATTCTAATAATTTTCAAAATTTTTATATTTACGGAGCGAATTTTTCGCTAGACGATTGATTAACGTTATGATATTACATTCCAAAATTCTATTGACTCCGCCTGCAAGAAAATGTAAGCACTGCATACATAAACAAAACGTTATATATAAATATTCATACAGTACAAGGAGACCGTCTGTGGTTCTTTTAAGAAAATCCATGATCGGCATAACTATGGCCGCACTAATGTCAAGCACCGCTATTGCACAAGATTCCAACTCAGACGGAAATTCATCAACAGTAACATACCGGGAAGATTATTTCAGGGAATTCCGACCTGTTACCCTCCATGATATGCTCCGCAGTGTGCCGGGCACAGCAGCCCTTCTCGCCCGCGCGGATGAAGAATTAACAGGACGCCGTGTACGTGGTTTTGGCTCCAGCGGTGATCAGATCCTGATTAACGGAAAGCGCATCGCCGGGAAAACCAATTCACTTGGTCTTCAGCTTAAGCGTATACAAGCCTCAACAGTAAGCCATATTGAACTGATCCGAGGCACAAAGGCCGGTCTTGACGTTCAGTCAGAGGGCCTGATCATTAATGTTGTGCTAAAGGAAAGCGCGTCCACGTCGAACACCGTTTGGACCGCCGGCGTCGCCTATCCAGAGGGCGGCGGGATTAACCCGCTTGCAAAAGTAACTCACACAGGTGAAACCGGAAACTTAAAATATTTATTTGGTGCTGACGGTGCATTTGAAGAAACACGCAAGGATTTTGCAGATACAATTTACAATGCAAGTGACGTTTTAGCACAAAGCAACGCGTTAACCAGCAATAAGGATCGGAAAAAATTATTCCTTAACAGCAATCTAGAATATAACGCTGAAAATGGTGATATTTTCCGCCTTAACGGGCAAGTCGAATTTGATGGTGACGATACGATTGAAACAGACAATCAGAATCTCGTCCTGGCCGGTAACACCAATTTGGTTGTAAGGGACAGGGAACACAGACCATTCCACTGGGAAATCGGTGGTGATTACCAACATCGTTTCGAAGCATTGGGTCTTCTGAAAACGTTATTTGTAATAAACCATGGGGTACATGACTGGGACACATTATATCAGGGTGCCTTAAATGGCGCGGCCCTTGCCACAACAAGCTCAAATTTCTCAGAACGTGATCACGGTGAAAAAATTCTGCGGTCTTCATTAACAAATACTTTTGCTCAAAAGCACACTGTAGAAGTCGGCGGTGAAGTGGCCGTTAATTTTGTCAGGACGACAAATACCAACCGAAACGCTATAGGTGAAGTTGATCCAAATACACGAAGTGACATTCACGTTGAAGAAGTACGCTTTCAGGCATTCGGAAGCCATAACTGGTCAATTTCCCCAAATATTTCCCTGCAAAGCTCTCTGGATGCTGAATGGTCGGAAATAACGCAAAAAGACAATATTTATGCTGCAAATCCAGACTTCAGCCGTGATTTCTTTTACTTAAAACCAAGATGGAACCTTCGTTACGATGTGGATGCGCGTAATCAGATCCGCGCCACTGTAGAACGGAAAATCAGCCAACTTAACTTTGGTGATTTTGGGAACAGCTTTGACGTGGAAGACAACGAAGTTGACGCTGGTAACCCATTATTACGCCCTGAAGATACCTGGGAATTTTCTATCGCTTACGAAAATCGTTTTGCGGAAGACCAGGGTTCCCTGTCCATAAAAGGTTTCTATAATGCCATTCGCGATCACATTGCGAAAATTGGTAAACCTGATCCAATTGCAAACCCGACGAATGATTATCAAATGGCGTTAAAATCCCTGCCTGGAAACATTGGGAATGCTAAAGAATATGGTGTGGAAATTAACGGAAGCTGGCGACTTGCTACGCTTGAGTTACCGAATGCCATTATCAGCGGTAAATACATCCTAAGGGAAACTGAAGTGTTAGATCCGTTCCTTTTGGTAAACCGACCAATACAGTACAAACAAAAGCATGAATGGTTGATAACTTTCCAGCATGATTTGACAGAAACCGGCACATCATACGGTTTTAATATTACCAATAAAGCGCCAATGAACGGTATTGGTTTCAGAACAGACGTCATTGAACATTGGGAAAAAACGGTTGAGCCTAAGGCATCACTATATGTTGAACAAAAAGTATTTGGCGACATGAAATTACGGTTTGACCTCAAAAACATCCTGAAAGCCAAAAATGGATATCAACTGACAAAATATGTTGGAAATATTTCAAACGGCGTCGTTAATTACAACGAATATAGAAAAGCGTCAGAGCAACGCGTATATCAGTTAACCCTTCAAGGGACATTTTAATATCTAAAATAAATTACTGAAAAACTTCGAGGCCGCGTCAATTTTTATTGAGGCGGCCTTTTTATATCCCTCAGGACGAATATTGACCCGGACAAGACAATTGCCCTAGAATAATTTCAACTCACAAAAAGGGGAGAATGAATATGCGAATTTTACTCGCAATCGCTTTGGTTTATATGCCGTTTACTCTGGCTACAAGTGCTCAAGAAAATGATAGAATCACCACACTCAAAGCCGAAGTCACGCAAACAGTAGAAAACAATAAGAAAATGGTTCAGGAAATAGTTGATAGTTTATTCAGCTTCTCCGAGCTTGGTTTTCAGGAATATGAGACACAACGTTATGTTGGTGACCTTCTTGAAAGTAACGGTTTCGAAGTGGAAAAAGACGTAGCGGGCTTGCCATCCGGCTGGTGGGCCACCTGGGGGTCAGGCCACCCGGTCATTGCACTTGGAACCGATGTTGATGGCATCCCGAAAGCATCGCAAAAACCCGGCGTGGCATATAAAGAACCGCTTATTGAGGGTGCCCCCGGGCACGGTGAAGGTCATAATTCCGGCATGGCCGTGCTCATCACCGCAGCACTTGCCCTTCAGGACGTTATGGAACGAGATAATATCCCGGGCACCATTGTTATTTGGCCCGGCATCGCAGAAGAGCTTCTTGCTGGTAAAGCGTTCTTTACCCGCGAAGGAAAATTTGATGATGTTGACGCCGTTTTATTTACCCATGTGGGAAGTTCCCTTGGTGTAAGCTGGGGCGCGGCAAGAGGCACTGGCCTGATATCCGTCGAATATACCTTTAAGGGTGAGAGCGCCCATAGCGCAGGTGCGCCATGGCGCGGGAAAAGCGCGCTCGACGCCGTGGAGTTAATGAATGCCGGATGGAACGCCCGACGTGAACATCTGCACCCGCTTCAACGATCCCATTATATTATTTCCGACGGCGGTGATCAGCCAAACGTCGTGCCGCAAACAGCATCCGTATGGTATTATATTCGCGAAATGACCGCGGAAAATATTCTGGAAAATTACGATAAGCTTAATAAAACCGCTGAAGGTGCAGCCCTGATGACAGACACCACCGTTTCTCATCGGGTCGTGGGCGGCGCATGGCCGCGACATTTCAACAAACCAATTGCCGAAGCCGTTCAGCAAAATATAGAGGCCGTCGGCATGCCAGAATGGGATGAGAAAGATCAGACTTTTGCCAAAGCGGTTCAAGCATTGGCGGATACGGAACAAAAAGGCCTTGATACGGAGGTAAGAGAGATCAGAGCACCGTCCGAATATCCCATAAGCGGCGGTTCTGATGATATTGGTGATATTTCCTGGCTAGTACCAACAATAAATCTCAATTATCCGGCAAACATCGGAAATCTTGGCGGTCACAACTGGCGAAACACGATTGCGATGGCGACGCCGGTCGCCCATAAAGGGTCCCTGGCCGGTGCCAAGGTCATTGCCCAAACCATGGTTGATTTACTGCTCAGGCCGGAACTTCTTGAAGAAGCGCATAAATATTTTAACGAAGTTCAATTGGCGGAAACGACCTATGTACCCTTTATCAGCGCGACAGAAAAACCGGCCATAGAAAAGAATGTCGACATCATGGCCAAATTCAAACCATTGCTCAAGGAACTTTACTATGATCCAAGCCGCTATGATAATTATCTGGAACAGCTGGGAATAATCTACCCGACACTACCGGAAAAATGAGCAAATAAGGGGCGGCCTTTTCTAAGCCGCCCTTTTTTTCAAGTGGTTATTTAGAAAATAAAGCAACGTGCCCACCACAACAAATCCCGCCAGATATTGCCAATTTAAAAGTTCAGATTGGGTCATCGCAAAAATACATACCGATAATCCGACAATAGGGATGAAATATCCCCCTGGCACTTTCAATGCTTCCTTCGCTGTTTGCGGATCAGCCATCTTTCTTACTTTCGGGAGCGATAAAATACAGATGGAATAACCAATCATCCGTGCAAGTGTGCCTGCGATTGCAAGATACACAAATGTTCCCGATACCGCCAAAACAAACACAAACACTGCCTGAAAAATAACTGAATTGGCCGGCGTGCTATATCTTTCGTGAACCTTACCAAACCACATTGGCAGCAAGCCATAATGGGCCATTCCAAAAGTGGAACGGGATGCAAAAATAGCAATGCCGGCGACATTGCCCAAAATTGAAAATATTGCCGTTAAAATAATAATGACACCCCCGACCGGCCCAAGCAAACTATTGCCAAGACCAATTAATGGCGAAGCGGCGTCTATCTCAGGGGCGACCGTTACATAAACCAACTGAAGCAGAAAATAAATTAATGTCACCACAACAAAAACAACGAGAAGCGCGCGGGGAATGCTCTTTTTCGGGTTTTTCGTTTCCCCCGCCGATGCCAAAACAGATTCAAACCCGGTAAAAGCGAAGAAAATAAGCAATATAACCGCACCCGCATCATCAAATTTCGGTATTTCCGGCGGTATCATATTTTCCGGCGCAAGATACTGTACGCCAAGGAGTATCATTAAAAAGATAGGCACAAGCTTCAAGAATGTCAGTATATTAATCGCATGTATTGCCTTCTTTATCCCAAGTATATTGATGAGTGCCAAACACCCGACAACTACGAAAATCATGATGTTTCGGATAAGACCTACCGAGGCCCCATCCCACAAATATGATGCATAATCAAATAGAAGATTTAAATTGGCCGCAAAGGCCGCAACCCGGCCGACATAAAACAGCCAGCCCGTCTGAAAACCAAGCAGAGGCCCAAAAGCACTCGTTACATAAACAACCGGGCCGCCCGTTGTCGTGAAATAGCTGGACAGTGCCGCAAATGGCCAGACCACCATAATAATCAACACACCGAATATAATAAAAAGCCAGGGACTGAACGTCCCAGCAACTTCAGCCAGTCTACCCGGCAAGCCGAATATACCAGCGCCGATTATACCGTTTAGAACCAGAAACCCCGCTGCCAGAATTCCAATATCGCGTTTTAGTTTTTCATCATTAATTTCCATGATTGCGGCAGCTCCCGTTTCAGCGGATTAATCGTTTTTTGAAAATTTCTTATTGGCGAAATAAAGGACGCTACCCAAAAGGATAAACCCAGCCATATACTGCCAGTCGTTAATCTCTGATTGAAAAATTGCAAATACACAGACAAGGACTGCAATGACAGGGATTAAATACCCGCCAGGCAACGGAGTTGCATTTTCGATCGTCTCCTGATCAGCCTTTCTGCGAATATAAGGGAGTGAGATTATACATATGACATAAGCAATCATACGCGCGAGCGTGCTGGCCGCGGCCAAGTATAAGAACGTACCTGAAATAGCTAATAGAAAAGCCAGAACGCCCAAAAAAATAATTGAGTTCGCCGGCGTAGAATATTTTTCGTTTACGTTGCTGAACCATTTGGGGAGCGAACCTTCCTCAGCCATCGCGAATGTCATGCGGGGCGCCGCAATAACAATACTGGTGGCATTGCCCAATATAGAGAAAATAGCTGTTATGATAATCACAACACCTCCAACAGGCCCCATCAAAACTTCTCCCATCTCTACTAAGGGAGTATCACCACTTCCATTTTCAACAACATTCGCATATGTCATTGACACGGCAAAATAGAGAACAGTTATCACCAAAACGCCGACAATTAATGCCCGTGGTATATTCTTTTTTGGATTTTTGGTTTCACCCGCTGTTACCAATGCACCTTCAAATCCGACGAATGCGTACAGGATCACAAGTACCATACCTTCCAACTGGTCAAATTTCGGAATATCCCCTGGCAAAACACCCGCAGGCGTAAGATAAGGCAACGCAAATAATATGAGTGTAATGATGGGCAGAAGCTTAAATAAAGTAATTACATTTATTGCCTTTACCGCTCTTTTTATACCAACAATATTAATAAGCGTCAGCGCTCCAATAATGGTGAAAAACAGCAAACCTCTTACCGTCTCATTTGCTGCTCCATCCCATAATTCGGATGCATAGTTAAAAAGCACATTTATGTTTGCTGAAATTGCCGTAACCCGACCAATATAAAGAAGCCAACCTGTCTGAAAACCAACCAACGGTCCAAACGCTCTATTTGCGTATGCCACCGGACCACCCGTGTTATTAAAATAACTCGCAATTGAAGCGAAGGTCCATACCACTGAAATAATAAGTAAGCCAAAAATGATAATTAGCCACGGACCGAAATTACCCGCCGCTTCGACCAATTTACCCGGCAGTCCAAATATACCTGCACCAATTACGCCATTTAGGACTAAAAATCCCGCCGCAAGCGGCCCAATATCACGCTTCAGCTTGGCATCGTTACCACGCGTGCCCACTTCGTTACTCATATTTTTCCCTATTTTTGTCTTATTTTTTAATTAGTGTCGTAAAGCTTAGTCAAAAAACGCATAAAATTATAACAAAAAATATTTTAACTTTAACTTTAGATATTTTCACATAATATATGTCCAAATTTTTAAGTGAAAAATGAGAAACTAAATGTCATTAGGTCTGGTCCAGAGAAAAGAACGACAAAAACGCCGCAATCAAAGGATTTGGGGCTTTGTAAAACTTGCATCAATTCTCAGTATCTGCAGCGGCATCGGCTATTATGCCTATGAAATCGGAATCTCAGTAGCGCAGGAGGAAATTCTGCTGTGGAAATCCCGCCACGAAACCCAGCTCGCAGAAAACGAACAGCTAAAAATTGAACTTGGGCAGGATAAAGCCACGGTTGATCAGCTTTCACAGCTTCTGCCAAACGAAGAAATTCGTAGCCTGCTTGCGGTTGTGACGGCACGCGCCAACGAAGGCGTGGAGATAAGCCGGATGGAAACCATCATTGGCGGCATATCAAGGGATGCAAATTGCACCGGCGAAACGGACACAAAAAGATTTATGGTTTTGACCCCGGTATCCAGCGAAGATGTATCAACCGCCAGCTTTTATCGCGGTCTTATCACACTCGCCGGACGGGGAAGCCCGACCATCAACGAAGATGGCAACCCGGAAGCATGGTTTGATACGACAAAGGAAATTACCATCAGCTTCATGATGCCCGGCGGCGACCAACAGGAAGTAACAGGGGTGCTGCCCCTATACCATAGTGTGGTAACAGGCGGGTCAGAATACCGTTTCAGCATCACTGCAGGACGGACGAGCTTTGTCGATGCCAGCGTTCAGCAATGCGAACTTTAAGCCAGCACAATAATGGTTACGCCAAATCATTTGGATCAGCATCATTGATCCATTGTTTCATATCCGGATGTTCGGTAATTACCTGACAGTATTCTGCCAATGGTTTCGGTAAATCCACCCCATAGCTTAAAAACCTGAATACAACAGGTGCATACATCATATCCGCTATGCAATACGAGCCAAACAAGTAAGGCCCCTTATCAGAATACTGTTCACGACATTCGGTCCATATTTGCTTAATTCTTTCGATATCTTTCTGTAGATCACCGGTAATTTCCGGGCAATCAAATTTACTGTGGATTGCCATTGGCATCATTGAACGCAACGCGGCAAATCCCGAATGCATCTCTGCCGCAACACATCTCGCGTGAGCACGTATTTCCAAATCAGCTGGCCAGAACAATTTCTCCGGAAAAAGTTCGTTAAAATATTCCCCAATCGCCAGACTGTCCCAAATGTATTTTCCATTGTGTTTTATAGTAGGCACCTTCCCCGCCGGTGTAAGGGCATCCAGTTTCTCCCTGTCCATCTGAGGTCGCAGCGGTATGAGTATTTCATCAAAATCCACTCCCGCTTGTTTAATGGCAAGATAGCCGCGAAGTGACCAGCTCGAAATATTTTTATTACCAATAATTAAAGTAAATTTTGACATTAGTTTATCCTAACAATTTTGATCTTCCCGTACTATAAATGGGCAAGATAAACCAGTCAGGAAGGATTTCAAGTGTTCAATTATATCAACCGGAAACCTATAGCATGTCTTACCACCGACAGGAAAAAACAGCCTGTACAAATCTCGCTTGTTTCCAAGGAGAATTTTGATAAATGGAAAGGTCAGTTAAGCCCAAATCACAAATCCTGGGCGGATGCGAATAAATTTAATGCCGATGCGGGTACTGTGATCATCTTCTCAAACGACAACGGCGCTATTGATCATATTGCCGCGGGAACCGGCGCAGAGGATATGACCGTGTGGGATTATTCCAAAATTGCCGCCTCTTTACCCGATGGTTTATATGAATTTGAAAATATTCTGCAAAAGCATGAAACAGATTTAGCCGCTTTTGGCTGGGCGATGGCTCATTATAAATTTGATCGTTACCTGAAGAAAAAGAACGACAAAAATGCCGTATTGGTTGTGCCGGATAATTGTGATATTGAGCACGTTTCCAGACTGATAAGAGGAACAAATCTTACCCGTGATCTCGTAAATACGCCGACCTGTGATATGGGCCCGACAGAGCTTGCTGCGGTCTCAAGCACCCTTGCCCGCGAATTTGATGCCAATATCGAAATCACAGTGGGCAAATCGTTACTTGATGCGGGCTATAATACCATCCATACCGTTGGTCGTGCCGCAGAAAAAGAACCGAGACTTATTGACATGACCTGGGGCGATGAGAATGCCCCGAAAGTAACATTGGTCGGCAAAGGGGTATGTTTTGATACCGGTGGGTTGGATATCAAACCATCAAATTCAATGCTTATCATGAAAAAAGATATGGGTGGCGCAGCACATGTTCTTGGTCTTGGCCAGATCATTATGGAAGCGGGCCTTAATATTCGCCTGCGCATTCTCATGCCGGCTGTGGAAAATAACATTGCCGGTAACGCATTCCGGCCCGGAGATATTATTACAAGCTATAAAGGCACAACCATAGAGGTCGGAAACACGGATGCGGAAGGGCGCTTGGTACTTTGCGATGCGCTGGCCTTGGCAAGTGAGGAAAAACCGGAATTTATACTTGATTTTGCCACTCTTACAGGCGCGGCAAGGGTCGCGATGGGTACTGATGTTCCCCCTTATTTCACGGACGATAATAAATTAAGCGAAGATCTGCTTAATTTCGCGAAGAGTGAACACGATCCCCTGTGGCCGCTTCCCTTATATGAACCATATAAAGAGCTGCTGGCAAGTACGGTCGCAGATACCAACAATGTCGCCAGCACCGGATTTGGCGGAGCGATCACGGCAGCATTATTCTTAAAAGAATTTGTCGGTGAAGATATCAGTTGGGCTCATTTTGATGTTTATGCCTGGAACAACGGTGAAAGATCAGGGCGTCCGAAGGGGGGAGAAGCAATGGGGCTGCGCGCTGTTTATGCCTTTTTAGCCAATAAATTCAAAGGATAGCAATGAGCGCCAAATAATAAAAAGTTGCCAAATTGCCTGTTCCTTGGCAATATCTGAGGCGTATTTAATAGACGGATAACACATGGAATTCGAATTAAGCGGTCATGCGGGATTAAAATTATGGAAGCAGGCACTAACAAATATTGTGCTGCAAAAAGGCCCGGACCTGACAACACGGCAGCTTAGTGTGTTGCTTATGATCTATCTGGAACAAAAAAAACATACTGTTCGCGGGCTTGCTGCCGCACTTAATGTTTCCAAACCGGTAATCACCAGATGCATTGACAGCCTGAGTATATTGGGTTTGGTCAAAAGAGTGCGTGATGAAGAGGATCGAAGAAATGTATTTATTCAACGTACGGTTAAGGGGGCCGTTTTCCTAACCGATTTTGCGGAAATGATTGAGACGTCGAATGAAGAAGCAAAAAAACAATAAACAGAAAGCTGCTAGGGGCGGGGCATGACAAAAATAGAGTTGGATAGACGGCTTAACGCATACCGCGATGACATAGCGGACATTAAACTGCAAGGTCGGGTCATCGCAAGAGAATATGTCAGCGGCGAGAAATACCAGGCCGCAACCGGCCTAACGCCTATATATAATGTGCCAGATATGGGCACGCCCATGATAAACCAACTTCTGTATGGTGAATATTTCACCGTTTTTGAAATTAATGGTGAATGGGCGTGGGGCCAATCGGTAAATGGCGGTTATGTGGGTTACTGCCCCATAGGTAATTTGACACCCGACCTTCACGCCTGTACCCACCATGTTTCAGCATTAAGTTCTCACATTTTCCCGGAGCCAAACCTTAAATCGCGACCCGTCGACCTTGTACATATGATGTCCAATATTTCAGTGGTTGATGAAAAACAGACCAATGGATTTGTCCCGCTCGCCGATGGGAACTGGATTTATGCGACGCATATTTCAAAAGATTACGGCAGTGATCCGGTATCGGAAGCGTTAAAATTCCTCTATACACCCTATTTATGGGGCGGTCGCAGTAATACCGGAATAGACTGCAGCGGGCTCATACAGATTGCCTTTGCTTCTGTCGGCATTTCTGTTCCGCGCGATGCAGACTTGCAGGAGCAAAAAATAGGGACAGTGCTTGATGAAGAAGAGGTCCCGGAACATGGCGATTTGGCCTTCTTTCCCGGACATGTGGGTATTATGCTGGATGATATGCATTTACTTCACGCAAATGCGCATCATATGCGGGTAAGTATCGACCCCCTCAGAGAAGTGATCGATATCGTCAGTTTTCAGACGGATAAACCACCGCTAAGCTGCATTAAACGACTATCCCTTGATCTATAAAAAAGGCCGCTCATAAATTAGCGGCCTTTAAAAAACTTAATCTGAGAACAATTTTATTACATCGGCTCAGGCGCCGCTTCCATTACTTCCTCTGCAGCTTCGTCAACGGCTTCTTCCGCAGACGCAACTGTTGGAAGCTCCATTGGCGTATCAGAAAGCGAGCGTAAATACATAATAACAGACGCACGGTCAGAATCTTTCTTAAGACCGACAAAAACCATTTTATTGCCTGGAATTTCATCCTTCGGTTTTGTCAAATACCGGTTCAGAAGTTCATAGTCCCAGTTTCCTCCGTGCTCGGCCATTGCATCGGAATAAGAAAAATCACCTTTTGATGCAACTTCCCGACCAACAATATTCCACAGGTTTGGCCCAATTTTATTGGCACCGCCATTGTCCGGAGTATGGCACGCAGCACATTTCTTAAATACAGACTCGCCTTTTTCAACACTGGCGGTCTGGAGCAGTTCTGCGATAGAAGGCCCCTCCTCCATGGCAACATCCGCCACAGTCGCTGATGCAACAGAAGCCGTATCAATTGGATAGGCATTTGCCTCCAAAGCTTCCTGATGGAAAATCACTTCTGTCAGATTCCCAAATCCAATTGCAACCAGAAGAAAGATAAGAAAGCCCATTGCGGCCTTGTTTAAATCATGTGAATTCACGGTAAATCCCCGTAATTTTAACTGTTAATTTCTAAAACGAGCGCTCAATCCATCCAAATTCCGGAATAACCGCTCTTCACCTTGCCCCCTGTTTACAGATTTTTTGTGGCGGAGACAAGAGTGATTTAATCATTAAATCATTAATTTTCCTTAACCGCTTTACTAAAAAATTATGCGATCTCTTTCATTGACAGATATGAGTGAAAAATGAATACTGCCTCCGTAATCGGAGATTCCAAACAATGACGAACAAAAACAGTGAAAATCTTGTTTCATTTCAAGGGGATTTAGGGGCCTATTCAAACCTTGCCGCCAAGCAATTATTTCCCGAAATGGAGGTGCTGCCGTGCCGAACATTCGAGGATGCATTGGCAGCAGTCGACGAAGCTGACGTCAAATACGCTGTTATTCCAATAGAAAATAGCGTTGCAGGACGCGTGGCGGACATACATTATCTTATTCCCCATTCAAGCCTGCATATCATCGGCGAACATTTTCTACGTATAAATCATAATCTTCTTGTGGTGCCGGGCACCCGATTGGAAGACTTAAAATGCGTCCGCAGTCATGAACAGGCTTTGGGGCAATGCAGAAGAACTCTGGATAATTTGGGCATTCGGCGTGAAGTCTTTGCCGATACCGCCGCCGCCGCAAAACATGTGGCAGAGCTTGGTGACCCGCAAGTTGGTGCCATTGCATCAGCGCTGGCCGGTGAAATATATGGACTCGAGTCGATAAAAAAGGATATCGAAGACGCTGCCCATAACACGACCCGATTTGTGGTTTTTTCCCGCGAACCATTAAAAGCCCTGCCACAGGATGCACCAACCATGACATCTTTTATCTTTCAGGTGCGCAATACACCCGCGGCACTTTATAAAGTAATGGGCGGCTTCGCCACAAATGGTATCAATATGACCAAGCTGGAAAGCTATCAGTTGGACGGCGCGATCAGCGCAACGCAATTTTATGCAGATATCGAAGGACACCCCGATGATAAAGGGGTCCAAAACGCCTTTGAGGAACTGGCCTTCTTTACCAACGATTACAGGATATTAGGGAGCTATCCGCAGTCACAATACCGGATTGAAAAGCGCGGTTGATATACATTCCCGATGGCGCCATTTTACTTTTTTGGACTATTTAGCCAGTGTTCAAGTAAGTGGCGCGCTATCGCCAGTTTATCCGGCACACGAAAGTTATCATCCCCACCTTGCGCCAAGACATTCTCTATTTCATTCTTATCAAACCATTTAGCATCTTCAATTTCGTTAGGATCAATTCTTATATCGTCGTCAAGAGCTTCGCAAACAACCCCGATCATCAACGATGACGGGAACGGCCATGGCTGACTTTTAATGTAGCTTACATCCCCTACCCTGATGCCCGCTTCTTCAAATACTTCCCTTCGGACCGCTTCTTCTATTGTTTCACCTGGTTCCATAAATCCTGCAAGCGCTGAATACATCCCCGGTAAGAAATGTGCCCCACGACCCAGCAGACATTTATCCCCCATTTGCACCATCATAATAACAACAGGGTCTACCCTTGGAAAATGTTCCGTATCACAATTTGAACAATGACGGGCATAACCGCCCTTCATGCTATGGCTTTCATTTCCGCAATTTGCACAAAACTGATGCCGGTTATGCCAGTCCAGAATCATCTTGCCTCTCGCAAGAAGGGATGGTGTTTTTGAAAATCCATTGGCCGTCGCATTCCGGGCAATGGACCTCATATCTACGAATTCCCCGTCCTTGGGCGGCACTGGAATACTGGTTTTTCCTGCGAAATAGGCATGTTTTCCATCTTTTCCCAAAAAAACCAGATCTCCCTCACAGTCAGAGCGGGAAACATAAAGCGGTGTTTCAAAATTGCCCCTCCGCATCAATGGATTACCTTCATGATAGAGAATGAACTGAGCGTCAGCGCTGTCTTTTAGAGACTCCAGCTCATCTTCCTTCGCCCGAAGTTCATCTAATGGATTGAGCGGGAATTCCGCGAATATGCAAGATTCATTGAAATACATCATCATTCCTTTAACAAAGAATTGGCACAATTCAATTCAAAATGCCAGCCTCGGTTCAAATTCAGGTAATTTTATCTTGAAATCATTTTGGAAAAGGACCATATAAAGCGCGAGAGATTGGCGGACAGTATACCCGCCAATCCGGTCAGGCCCGGAAGGGAGCAGCCGTAACGGGATCGCTGGGTCGTTCAATCTCTCACTTTTTGCCAAAAAAATAAAATAAATTCACATCCCCTATAGCAATCAGGTCATACTAATTTTATAGTCGTCGAATGAATGATTCATTTGGCCGTAGGGACCCCGATTTTAATGCCTGACAATAACGAGAAAGACACCCACTACAGAGTACTGGCAAGAAAATACCGCCCTGTCGACTTCGCTGAGCTTATTGGCCAGGATGCTATGGTGCGCACCTTATCCAACGCGATTGAAACGGGAAGATTGGCACATGCATTCATCCTGACCGGTGTCAGGGGCATCGGCAAAACAACGACAGCCCGTATCATTGCCAAGGCCCTTAATTGTGTTGGCAAGGATGGTAAGGGAGGTGCCACAATTGAACCCTGCGGGGAATGTGAAAATTGTATTTCCATTAGTGAATCACGCCATGTTGACGTCATGGAAATGGATGCGGCAAGCCGCACCGGAATTGACGATATACGCGAAATTATTGATGGCGTTAAATACGCATCCGTTTCCGCCCGTTTTAAAATATATATTATTGACGAAGTTCACATGCTTTCCCGTAATGCCTTTAATGCGCTCCTTAAGACATTGGAAGAACCGCCGGAGCATGTGAAATTTATATTTGCGACAACAGAAATACGGAAAGTTCCGGTTACAGTGCTCAGCCGCTGTCAGCGTTTCGACCTCCGCCGCGTCTCGATAGAGGAATTAATGGGGCATTATTCAAATATCGCGAAGAAAGAAAAATGCGAAATTGATGAATCTGCCCTTGGCATGATTGCCCGTGCCGCAGAAGGTTCCGTCAGAGACGGCTTGTCGCTTCTGGATCAGGCTTTTGCCCATGGTGCAGGCAACGTAACGGAAGAACAGGTACGCGATATGCTTGGCCTTGCGGATCGCGCGCAAATATTTGATCTTTATAAAGATATTCTGGAAGGGAAAACCGCCGATGCTCTGGCGAAATTGCGACATCAATTTCATCACGGCGCAGATCCAGCCGTTATCATTCAGGACATGCTCGAACTTACTCACTGGCTTACACGGCTAAAAGTAGTTCCTGATGCCGGTGATGATTTGGTGACGTCGGAAGCTGAACGTAAACAGGGCCTTGAAATGGCTGAAGGCCTATCAATCCCCATCCTGACACGGACCTGGCAAATGCTTTTAAAAGGCACCGAAGAAGTAAGAATATCACCAAACCCTATATCTGCGGCCGAAATGGTTATTGTTCGTCTAACCTATAGCGCAAACCTTCCGACGCCTGAAGATCTTGTAAAACACATAAAAAATAACCCACAGCCTGCATCTACATCTCCGCAAAGAGGATCGGACGGCCCAGCACCCACACAAACTGGCAGCACCACAAACGAAGACAACGGAAATGCACCACGTGCTTTTAATGTCATTCAGGGAAGCGCCCAAACCGCCGTGCAGGCTGCTGATCCGATTGCGGAGACGGAAAGCGACTACATAGCTGCACCAACAAGTTTCGAGGATTTGGTGAAATTGTTTGAGGCACAAGGCGATCCCGAAATCGCATATCATCTTAACGACAACGTCCATCTGGTGAGCTATGACGCCGGCCGGCTGGATATAAGACCAAACGACAGGGTTCCAAAAAACCTTGCGGGCAGGATGTCGTCAGACCTTAAGAAATGGACAGGACGCAACTGGATCATCTCCCTTTCCCAACAAATTGGGGAAGACACACTTTACGAGCAGGACCTAGCCGAACGGGAAGCGCTTGAAAAAATGATTTTGGATAATGATCTCGTAAAATCCGTGCTGGAAACCTTTGAAGGCGCCAAACTCAGCGATATTCGAAAATTAGGAAACGAATTTGAGATAGCACCCGACCTATCAAATATAGATTATTTAATAGATTCGGACGAATTTGGCCTTGATGATAACGACTGATATTTTATATCTTTACGCAAACACCTAAATTAATTGAGGATATCGCCATGAAGAACCTTGGCAAAATGATGAAGCAAGCTCAGGAAATGCAGAGCAAGATGGCAGAAATGCAAAAGGAATTGCAGAATTCTGAACATATGGGCACGTCCGGTGGCGGTCTTGTAAATGTAACATTAAACGGTAAATTCGAGATGCGCTCTCTGAAAATTGACCCATCAATTTTCAATGGTGATGACGCAGAAGTTGTGGAAGATTTAATTGTTGCGGCATTTAACGATGCGAAACGAAAGGTTGACGACTATAATAAAAACGAAATGGCAAAATTGACTGGTGGCCTTGATCTGCCGGAAGGAATGAAACTGCCATTTTAAAATGGCTGCGCGCATATGTATAAATCACCGTCCAATAATAATGAACTTGATCATCTGATAAGTCTGCTTAGCAAAATTCCCGGCCTCGGGCCACGTTCTGCGCGTCGCGCAGCCCTTCAGCTGATTAAAAAGAAAGATGTGTTGATGCGCCCGTTGGCAAATGCTCTCGCCTCTGTCGCGGAAAATGTTCATCCCTGCTCTATCTGCGGGAACCTCGATGTCGAAAACCCTTGCCATATTTGCGAAAGCAGTAAACGTGATCGTTCTCTTATTTGTGTCATCGAAGATGTTGCAGATCTTTGGGCGCTTGAACGTGCAGGATCCTTCAGGGGCCTTTATCATGTGATTGGCGGCACTCTTTCCGCCTTGGATGGGGTCGGACCGGACGATTTAAATATCAGTGGTCTTGTGGAACGCGCGTCTGATCCGGAATTAAAAGAAGTTATCATCGCCACCAACGCCACGGTTGATGGACAAACAACCGCCCATTATATAACCGAACAACTCAAGCAATTTGAAATAAATATCACGCGGCTGGCCCACGGCGTACCAATTGGCGGTGAACTTGATTATCTTGATGATGGAACGCTCATAACGGCTCTTAATTCGCGGAGGCCCTTTTAATTATGGTAAAACACAAAGGGTCCTGCCACTGCGGCGCTATTACATTCGAAGTAAATGGAACAGCTACAATTAAAGCAAGCGAATGTAACTGCAGCATTTGCAGAGCCTGCGGATTTGTCCATTATATTGTTCCAAAAGAAGATTTCAGGCTTTTGACCGGCGAGAACGATATCACCACCTATAGCTTTAACACGCACACCGCCAAACATACTTTTTGTAAACATTGCGGTATAAAATCCTTTTATACACCACGATCACACCCTGACGGTATTAGCATCAATGTAAACTGCCTTGATCTTTCAACGGTCACATCGATTGATTACAGCAAATTTGATGGTGCCCATTGGGAGAAAAATGTTGATGATTTAAGAAAGACCTTGGCCTAATTCAGGCTTCGACCGAGCGATTCCCGCCATAGCACCCTCGTAAAATCACAAATAATTATATATTTGTTACTGGCATTTCTTTACGAAGTTTTATAAGCTGCCTTTAAGTAACATACTCTGAAGCCATCCCATCTAAATCAATCTAAGACATGAGGGGCTGGCCGTGGAAATAACTCCACCGGGTTGTGATGGAAACGTCATGGCCTCCCGAATTTGGAAAAGAGAACGAACAATGCTAGTTGACAAATTTGATAGAAGTTTCCCCTATCTGCGCCTTTCTATAACGGCAATATGCAATTTCAGTTGCACCTATTGCCTGCCCAACGGGTATCAGAAAACAGGCCAGGAACATTTCCTGCGGCAGGACGAAATAAGCCGCCTTCTTGACGCCTTTATAGACCTTGGTGTCTGGAAAATTCGCCTGACAGGCGGAGAGCCGACAATTCGAAAGGATTTCACCGAAATCGCCCGAATGATTGGAAAGAGGGACGAAATTAAAACTTTCGCCTTTACGACCAACGGCTACAGGTTAAAGGAAAATGCCAAAGTCTGGCGGGACGCGGGGCTAAATAATGTCAATATCAGTATCGACAGCCTGAATGCCAAAAAATTTCACGAGATTACCGGTCATAACCGGATGAAAGAAATCCGCGAAGGAATCGAAGAAGCAATAAAGGTAGGGTTTGAAAACGTTAAAATTAATGTTGTTCTGTTAAAAGGCGTCAATGACGGTGAACTTGACCAGTATCTTGATTATGTCAAGGGAACACCGGTTAGCGTGCGCTATATTGAACTGATGCAGACAGGCGATAATCTCACTTATTTTAATAAATATCACCGATCCGCAGATCATATAAAAGACCAACTGCTGAAGCGCGGATGGGTGGAAAATATCAGAACCCCCGGCGCTGGGCCCGCAGTGAACTTTACACATTCGGATTATTCGGGATCAATTGGTATTATTGCCCCCTATTCAAAAGACTTTTGTACCGGGTGCAATCGTCTTCGCATCACATCCTCAGGGGATCTACGTTTATGCCTGTTTGGCAACGTTGGCATTCCTTTGCGCCACTTGCTACAAAACGATGATCAAAAAGAAACATTGAAAAAGGTAATTTCCAAGCAGCTTGATTATAAAGCCTCCTCACATTTTCTCGCTGCTGGTGATACTGGGATTATGACGAACCTTTCCTCTACCGGGGGTTAATATGAAAATCCGGTTGGAACCACAGAAAACATACATTCGCTTAAGTAAGCCTGAATATCAGGAGTTGCTCAAAACCGGTTTCCTTGCCGGCGAGACAATTTTTTCACAAGGCGCTAAACTTAAATTTTGTCTTGAACTGAAAGATCAACAAAATCTACATTTTTCCGACCACACCCTTCATTTCGCACTGCCGAATCAACAAATTCAACAGCACACTCCAAAAAAAACAGGATTATCATTTTATTTTCAAATAGATAGCAATTTAAATCATGAATTGATATTTGAGGTCGATATAAGGAAACCGCGGCTTAGTTCAAGGAAAAAAAACGAACCATAAAAAATTGCAAATTATTGCTTTTATTTTCAATTGAAACCGCTATTTTACTGACCTTACGCGAGAATCGGCAACCATTCTGCTTCAGGCCTGAACCAATAATAATTACAAAACAGTGGGGTTTTCGGATACAGTTTCAGAATGTTTGCAAATTAATAATATGTGTTATATGATAATGTAACATTATAAAATGAAAGATTATCATTTAGTTATTTTAATGTTTTGTGGAATGCGGAAAGTATTGAATTAGCTAAAATATTTAATTCATAATATTTAAGGGAATATAATGACTAAGACAGAAAATTCAAAAATGGCCGGCCCTCACGCGACAGGGATGACAAAAAGATCTTTTTTGCAATCCGTCGGTATGATCGGCGGCACCGCAGCCGTTATGACAGCAATGCAGGGATGGGATATTGGATTTGCTTCTGAAATGGACCGCCCTCCACAAATGTCAACGGACGGTAACGGTAAAAAAGTTATTATTCTGGGAGCTGGTCTTGCGGGAATGGTACTGGCCTATGAAATGAGCAAAAAGGGCTATAACTGCAAAATTATTGAAGCTCTTCATTATGCCGGCGGACGCTGTGTATCTGCACGTAAAGGATCCATTATCGAGGAAATTGACGGGCAGAAACAGGTTTGTAATTTCCGTGATGGCAACTATATAAATTATGGTCCCTGGCGTATACCAGCGGAACACAAATCAACAATTTATTACTGCCGGACGCTAGGTGTCCCGCTTGAAGTTATGGTCAATAAATCAGGTAAGGCCTACTATTATTATGAAAATAAAGAAGGCCCGTTTAAAGGCCAGCCTATCCGTCAGGAAGAAGCCGATGTGGACTTTAAAGGATACACAACAGAACTTCTTGCCAAAGTCGCCGATCAGGGTGCACTGGATGAGCTAATTACCCAGGAAGATAAAGAAAAACTGCTCGAGCACCTTAAATCATCCGGATTGATTGATAGCAAAGACTTGAACTACCGGGCAAACCGGGCACGCGGACACAAATCTTATCCCGGCGCCGGTATGAATTTTGGGGAACTTTCCGACCCGTTCTCAATGGCAGATACATTCAGCGTAAGGCAGGCGAGCCGAAACGAAACCGCGGATCACCCGGCCGTCATGTTCCAGGCCGTTGGCGGAATGGATCAGATCGCACAAGGCCTTAAGCGAGCATTGAGTGACGAGAGTATCGTTTATAATTCTGAAGTAACCGACATCATTCAAAATGAAAACGAAGTCAAAGTCACTTATAAGAATACAAAATCAGGTGCGGTGAGCACTGAAAATTGTGATTATGTAATATCAACAGCACCGCTAGGCGTAATGGCAAACATCAATACCAACCTTAGCGAAGAATTCCAAACTGCCCTGAAAGCAACCAGAAGCAATCCTGCCTGTAAAATTGGTGTTGAAATGAACCGCCGATTCTGGGAACAGGATGATATGATCTACGGTGGCGTAACAAACACTGATATAGAGGGCCAACGCGTCCTGAGTTATCCATCAGGAAATCTGTTCGGTGCTGCACATGGTGATACTGGTGTCATTCTTGGTTATTATCCGATTGGCGGCTCGTCCGTTCCTGTCAGTAACTTAACTATATCGGAACGCATTGAATTTGCGCTTTCCGCCGGTGAAAAAATCCATCCCGGGAATTACAGAAATCACTTTACGGGTGAAGCGATGTCAGTGGCCTGGCATAAAATGAAATATGCACTCGCCGGTTGGGAAAACTGGTCACGCCGGGGTCGCACCCGCTCCTTCCCTGTTATGCAGAAAGGTGACAAACGCATATTTGTATCCGGTAATATTGCATCACCAGCCCTAGGCGGGTGGATGGCAGGCGCTATCGAAGGCGCGTGGTCAACGATGGAAGTCATCGATAAACGCGTCGCCGAGCAGGCTTAACGACGCATCATAGAGGACATAATGTCGTCACAAACTTTTAAAATACTTAAAAGTGTGTAATGATTAAATAAAACAACATAGTGTGGTTAAAAATGAAAAAAATAATTCATGTTATAATAGCTTTAGTGGGGTTTTCAGCTTTATTTTCTGCGGCGTACGCACAAGACTACCTGGAAGAAGGGGAGCAAATTTACGTCGATTTTTGTGAAGCCTGCCACCAACCGGGTGGCGAAGGATTTGAAGACATATACCCGGCGCTGAAAGATAATGAGTTTGTCTTGGGTGATAAGGAAGAGGTGATCTATCTATTGCTCGAGGGCCGTGCAGGCATGCCAACATTTATTGCCGATCTGGAAGTAGACCAACTTACGACAATCATCAATTATATCCGCAACAGTTGGGGTAATGATGGCGGCGAGGTTACTCAGGAAGAAGTTGACGAGGCGTATGAATTTATCGCTGAAGAAGATGACGGCTTCGGACCGGGCAACTAGGGTCTTATTTTTGGAAAATTTCGTACCGATTTCGACCGGAAATCGTTGCGAAAATAAAAGAATCCTTTAAGCTAGCCACCAGCGGCATTCACGAAATGCTGAACGAAAAATTCCAAGGGAGAAAATCATGTCCAAACTCGTTAAATTTGCTGCTGCGCTAGTTATCAGTGGTGTTGTAACCCTCACAGCCCATGCACAAATGATCGAAAGAACAAGCCAGGGGTTTCTTGATCCGGGAATTGTAATTCCTGCTGGCGCTGAAACCTTTTATATGAGTGGTAAAGGGAACCATGCGTGGGGCGAAGGCTGCATGACACGTGAAGAACGCGCGGCAAAAGGTGACGCATGTCAACCCGGCGATATGTATGAACAGGGAAAAGCTGTTTTTGAGTCCTTCAAAACCCAACTCGAAGAAGCCGGCTGGTCTCTTAGTGATGTTGTCATGCTTCGCATTTATGGTGTGCCGGGTGAAGATGGCAAAGTGGATTCTGCCGCGTTCAATAAAGCGTACCGCGAATATTTCGGTGCAGAATCAAAAAGTGGTAACACAAATCTACCGTCACGTACATTCGTAGGTATCCACTCTCTTGTGGTGCCAGGATGGTTGGTTGAAGTGGAAGCTCGCGCCATTCGTATGCCAAAATAGGTAATTCCAAAGGAGAAAATAATGACAAAATTACTAAAAATTATTACTGCCGTTGCTGTTGGCGCAGTTGCCACGTTTGTTGCTTCCAGCGCAAATGCACAGAATGCTGCTATCAAGCGAAATGACGAAGGCCGCCATTTCTATTCAACTATTGAGGTTCCAGCACATGCCGATCAGCTTTTTGTCAGTGGTAAAGGGCCTGCGCAAAAAGATCCGGACGCAGAGGGTGTTGCCCGATTTGGCAGTACTGAAGAACAGGCCCGTAGTACTTTTAAAAGAATTAAGGAATCTATTGAAGCCGCTGGCTGGAGCATGAGCGATATTGTAATGGTTCGTGTATATTTGGTCGCAGATCCTGAAATGGGTAAAATGGATTTTGATGGCTTCAACACAGCATACCGTGAAGTCTTCGGTACAGAAGAACAACCCAACAAACCTGTTCGTGCCGTCGTTGAAGTCGCTGGACTTGCTGTTCCGGGATGGTTGATCGAAGTTGACGTTCGCGGCGCAAGAATGCCGGCTCAAAATTAATTATTAGGTTTAAATATCTTGTTACAAAAGGCGCTGGTAACAATCAGCGCCTTTTTTATGGGCTCATCCATTGAAAAAATTCAACTGTATAGCCCCCCGGATCCCGAATGAGAAATGCGCGAATGGGCGCCGTCGTGCTGTTATAAATTTCATGCTCTATTTTTATATTCTTTGCGTTTAAGATAGCCCCGTACCAGTCGTCCACTGCATCTGACACGATGCTAACCATGACCGCGCTGTCTTTGTTTGGTTTATGAAATCCACCTTCGCTATCTTTAACCACCCCTATAAACGCACTGTTGGTCAGTTTATAGATTTTGACCCACTCATCATCATACGTGGCTTCGAGCTGCAGGTCCTTACTATAAAAATCAACCGCCTTGTCCCAATCATCGGCGTTATAGTAAAGCATGGTTATTTGCTCATTAATTTTTGGAAGATCCATGGTTCCTTTTAAACTCCTGTCTGTTTGTCCCTTGTCCATTTGCACAGGTAGTGGTGTACAGTCAAGACCGTCAACATTTTCGCCGGACGTACTAAAATCGAGAAACGATGTTGATGCATATGTGGCAATCGTCGGTACATTGCCCACATAATTGGTATCCATAACCGCATGCTCAACGGAAACCTGATATGCTTCACCGGGGTTAAAAAGGTCTTTGCTGATGGTCACTTGCTTATCTGCATATGTCAGATGTTCGCCGCCGCCAAAGGGAACGCCGCTGTGTGAAATTTTTTCCCCTTTACAGTTTCCAACCACAGCGAAAATCAGATCATCAACAAATCCGTTTTCGTCCGGCCCACCTTCAGTAAAAGGTGTCCACGATATAACAAGGTCCTGATCCGGGTCTATTCCGGTTGCGGAAACTTGGTTTCCATTCTGGCTAAGGGTGATAATCGGTGATGCGGGAATGCGTGTTTTTCCGTCATCCTTTTTTGACAGCACTACGGGGATATTGAGCGTTTGACCGTTTTCTTCCGTGTATGTAAACATATATTCACCGTTCGGATAAAGCGCATCAAGATCGGCTTCATTGTTATAGCGCCCGCCATGTGTCTCAAGCACAGACGGGTGGTCGGCAAATTTCATTTGATCAATGCCCGGGTTGTTTAAGGTCCCGTCCGTGACATGCCCGCCGTCCTTCACAAAGATTTCAGCAAAAAAATGATAATTTAACAGGTCCTGTGATCCGGAAGCATCCTGGCGATAATTAGCCGTCTTCCCAATCACAAGGAATTGTGTGTCGGCGCTGTTAATGTCATCACTTTGCGCACATGCATTAAGCGCCAATAACGGAAAAATTAACAGAAAGGCCAGCCAGTTTTTTATCATCATCTATTCCAAAAATTTTATTTTATCTATATGGTCAAAACCATATAGTAAATTTATCAGAAAATGAACGCGAAATGACAAGGCCGATGACGAAAACTTCAAAAGAAATGGTGGATAGCGCCAATCAGGAAATAAAAACAATCACCGTTGAGGAAGCCAAGCTTGCCCTGAATGATCCTGCGACAACATTTGTCGATCTTCGTGATATCCGCGAAATACAGGCCGAAGGAATGATCCCCGGCGCTTATCATATGCCCCGCGGGATGACCGAATTCTGGGTTGATCCGCAGAGCCCGTACTATAAGAAAGTCTTTTCTTCGGATAACAAATTCGTTTTTTATTGCAACAAGGGATGGCGCAGCGCACTCGCGGCAAAGGCGGCGCAGGATGTCGGCCTTGGCAATTTGTGTCATGTGGAGGGCGGTTTTACGGCATGGCAGGAAACGGGCGGTGAGATTGCACAGAAACCGCAGCATAAATCCCCCGCGCAAAAAGAAGGGATTTACGACCTGTTGCCGTTTGTGGTTAATCCACAAAATATCGCACGGTTTGAAGACGGCAACGTCATCATCGGCGATCGGCGCAAATACCCCTTCTCCAAGGAATTTGTGACCTGCGGTACGGTGGAGGACGTGGCGCAGGCGATCAAGGACATGGTGACGCAGGGAAGCGGGCCGTGGATGGCGGCGGCAAATGCACTGCGGATTGTTGCCGGGGATGGCATGGATGCGCTTCGGGCGGCGCGGGAAACACTGGTGGCGACCCGGCCGACAAATACGGCGATGGCGCTGAGGCTGGATGATATTCTGGAGACTGCGGAAACGGCAGAAAAGCTGGGGCAGGATGTGGACGAGGCGATTGCAAACAGGATCAAGGCAATCCAGAACAAGATTTATGATAATTATGCGATCCGGGCGCGGGCGGTGGCGGATCTGATAGAGGATGGCGACGGCATTCTGACGATGTGTTTCGGTGAGGCGGGCTTCTTGCTGGCGCTGGCACTTGCAGGCCGTGACGGCAAAAAAATAACATGTTACGCCCCCGAAACGAGGCCTTATTTACAAGGGGCAAAGCTGACCGCCCCGTCAATCCACGAAATGGGGATCGAAGTGAAGCTGATCACCGACAACATGCCGGCCCATATCATGCGCGAAGGCAATATCCAGAAATATATCACCGCCGCCGACCTGATCACCGTTGACGGGCATGTGTGCAACAAGATCGGCACCTACCAGAACGCGATTGCCGCGCATGCGCACGATATCCCCTATTTCGCGTTCGCATGGGGGCGCGACGATCACAAAGTGAGCCGCGATGACGTGCAGATCGAGGAGCGCGACCCCGCGGAAATCAGACAGGCCCTGGGACAGCCCACAACCATCGACGAAATCGGCGCCCGCTACCCGACGTTCGATATCACCCCGCCCAAATATGTGTCCGGCGTGGCGACCGTCCACGGGGTCTTAAGCCCCTACACATTAAAAAATTACAAAGAATGGTAGGAGGAGAACCCGCATGACCGTAGCGATTATGGGCGGTACCGGTATTTATAACCTGCCGGGGATTAAGGTAACGGAAAAACGGGTGAGAAACGCGTATGGCGACGCGGTCGTGTATCTGGGCCAAGGGGACTATGACGATGTTATCTTCCTGACCCGGCACGGGGTCGACCACACCACCCCGCCCCACAAGGTCAATTACCGCGCCAATTTAAAGGCATTAAAGGATCTGGGCGTGACCCGCATCATGGCGACCTATGCGGTCGGCGCAATCACCACCGGATACCCGGTTATGGAGCTTGCGGTGCTGCGGGATTTTCTTGATTTCACATCGGGGCGCGAGACCAGTTTTTTTGATACCATCGAACGCGGCATCGGACACGTGGAAATGAGCAAGCCTTACTGCCCGGTGATGAGCGCCAAAACAATCGAGCTTGGCCCCGCCCACGGCATCGGCGTCAATGACGGTGCGACCTATGTAGCGACCAACGGTCCGCGCTTTGAAAGCCCGGCGGAGATTAAAATGTATCAGATGCTCGGCGGTGATGTGGTCGGCATGACCGGATGCCCGGAAGTGTATCTTGCCGGGGAGCTGGGCATGGCGTTTGCGGCCGTGGCGCTGCCCATTAACCTTGCGGCGGGGCTTGAGGAAAATATCACCATCCACGAAGGGAATATCGATATGGTGCGCGAAAAAATGGTCCGGTTGATGCTTGATGTGCTGAAAAACACATCGGATGAGGACTGTAAACCGCCATTGTTGCTGTGATGCCACCAACCCATTTTCAAAAAATTAAAAATAATAACATAAAAACAAAGACTTAAGGATCAAAAGAATGAGTAACGATAAAGACAAAAATAAAAGCAAAGTAAAACCCGGCTACGGCATGGGTACAATCGTTAATCATGTCGGCGAAGGGTCACATGATCTTCATTCCCACCTGATGCCGATTTATCAGACATCAACATTCGGGTTTGACACGGTCGATGACGCGGCGGATGTGTTCGCGGGCCGGGTCAAGGGCTATGCCTATACCCGCACCCATAACCCGAATTTTGACCATCTGGCCGATAAAATCGCCTATATGGAAGGGGTCGACCTGCTACGCGCGAACCCGGACAAGGAACCATCCGAAATCGTGATGGGCAAGGTCACATCATCGGGCATGGCCGCGACATCGGCGGCGGTGCTGGCGCATGTGGGGTCCGGGGACAAGGTCATTGTGCAACAGGGGCTTTACGGTAATACCCATAAATTCTGGTATGCGCTTGCCCCGCGGCTGGGGATTGAGGTGATTTGGGTCACCGATTTAACCCCATCGGGCCTTGAGCAGGCGATTGATGAAAACCGCGATGCCAAACTTGTTTTTGTTGAGACACCGTCAAACCCGCGTATGGAGCTTATTGATCTTCGCCATTTGGCGGAAGCGGCCCACAAACACGGTATCTGGGTGATGGTCGATAACACATTTGCGACCCCGTATCATCAACGGCCATTAACGCTTGGCTGCGATGTGGTGGTTCATTCCACCACCAAATATATCTGCGGCCACGGCACCACCATCGGCGGGGCGATTGTCAGCACCCATCTTGATTATATGTCGCCGGGGGGTTCCGGTGTCGGGCTTACCTATAAAATGCTGGGGGTGGCGCCCAGCCCGCAGGACGCATGGCAGATTAATGTCGGGCTTAAAACATTCGAGCTTCGCATGCAGCGCCACAGCAAAAATGCCATGGCGGTTGCCACATTCCTGCAATCCCATGACAAGGTGGAGGAAGTGTGTTACCCCGGACTTGGCAATGACCCGTTCCATCAGCTTGCCAAAAAGCAGATGATCAACGGATATGGCGGCATGGTGTCGTTTAAGGTAAAGGGCGGCGCGGAAAACGGGATTGCCTTCACCAATGCGGTGACGATCCCGACATTGGCGGTGTCGCTTGGCAATGTGGATACGCTTATTCAGCACCCGGCGAGCATGACCCACGCCGCCATCCCGCAGGCCGAACGCGAAGCCGCCGGCATTACCGATAATATCATCCGTCTTTCGGTCGGGATTGAAAATGTCGAAGACCTGATTGCCGATTTTGACAGGGCGTTTGAGGTGGTAAAATAAAGGAATTAATTAAAATTTCATCAAGACAGACGTTCCTACACAATAAAATTGTACCAATAATTGATTTTGGCCTTGCTTTGTTTTCTGTGCTTTTTGTTGGTTGTTTCGTTTATTTATCAGAAATGGATTTTTCAACGTTTCTAATTTTAATTTTATTAGCGATTTTTATTGGCATCCTTTTAAGAGCTGGAAAAGTGGGCTTGGGTTTTGCCGACGAAGTATTTGATGCGGGAGACCACCTTAAAATAAGGAAGGGCCGATCAGAATTGAAAATTGCCTTAGCCGATATCACAAAGTTCAAATACCATTTATTTGGCAAATCGACCTTTTTGTTCGGGCCCCCTACCGTTGTGTTAGAATTTAAATCAGAAACAGTTCTGGGAGACAAGATATCATTTATTCCTTTGACGAGCTTCATTCTGATCGGCAAACATGCAATTATAAAAGATCTGTTTAAACGCATCGAACAGGCGAGAGGAACATAATTTGCCGAAAATTGAGCTTAAATCCTTAACCAAAAGCTATGACGGGGTGGTGGATGTGCTTAAATCCATTGACCTTGTGGTGAATGACGGGGAATTTACCGTGCTGGTCGGGCCGTCGGGTTGCGGCAAATCAACGACGCTTCGGTTGCTTGCGGGGCTTGAGGACGCGACAGCGGGGCAGATCATGGTGAACGGCGAAGACATCACCGACAAACCGCCCAAGGACCGCGGCATGGCGATGGTGTTTCAGAATTATGCCCTGTATCCGCATATGTCGGTCGCGGAAAATATCGGTTTTTCATTAAAAGTCGCGGGGGTTGGCAAAGACGACATTACCGCCCGGGTGCGGGATGTGGCAAAAATGCTTGAAATCGGTGAGCTTCTTGAGCGGCGGCCGAAGGATTTATCGGGCGGGCAGCGCCAGCGGGTGGCAATCGGCCGGGCGGTGGTAAAGGACAGTGACATTTTCCTGTTTGATGAACCGCTTTCAAACCTTGATGCGGGCCTTCGGGGCGAAATGCGGGTTGAACTTTCACTGCTGCATCAGAAACTGAATAAAAACATGATTTATGTCACCCATGATCAGGTGGAAGCCATGACCCTGGGCGACCGGATCATTGTCATGCATGACGGCATTATCCAGCAGGCCGGCACGCCGGAGGAGATTTTTAAACACCCGGCCAATAAATTTGTGGCCGGATTTATCGGCAGCCCGATGATGAATTTCCTGCCCGCCGTGATTATTGAAGAACACGGGGTGAGATACGCCAGCGGCGATAATTTCATGATCGCGCTTGAAGGCAACAAAGGGGATGTGGGGCAGAAGGTTGATTTAGGTCTAAGACCGGAGGATATTTCATTTGACGACAGTGGCGATCTCAATGTCAGCATATTGGTCAGTGAATATATCGGCAATCAGAAAAATATCATTGCCGACCTTGGCGGGCAGAAAATCACCATCGTCACCGCCGCGGACCGGGATATTGATGTCGGGGGGACTTACCGGATTAAAGTGACCCCATCAAAACTGCATCTGTTTGAGGGGGAAAGTGGGGATGTGTTTTATAGTTGATAAAAGCTTTTAAAGGAAGACTATACTTTCACTTTCTCCAAAATGATCTTCTCGGCATACAAAACACCTTTTGGAGAAATTACACAAGTTCCATCAGACTTATATTCTATTAATCTCTCTTTATGCAGTTGTTTTAGTATTTTTTTGAAGTAAGATTTATTCGAGTATTCTATTATTTCAAATAACTTATCATCCAAATTATGATCCGTTGAAAAAAGCAGAAAAATGATTTTCTCTTTAATATTAAGACCATCTACTAGGATACGCGTAATATCGTGTTCCTCCCACATTCCTTCGACATGCCGTTCAACAATATGATCTACAATTTTCACTGTTTCCGAAGCATCAAGTTGTGAATTTAATCGTACTAGTTCAGCTATTACCCATTTCACATTTGCCATGATTAAAGTAGCATCCAAATGATTAGGGTTTAATTTTGCTAAGTGACCCACTCCCCTTTTATTCCTTATACCGTTTATGACTACTAAAACTCTGGGAATATGCATTCTGTAAGAATCATTACCTTTTTCAGCAAGAATCTTTTTGATTTCCACATCATTCAAGGATGGAAGTGTTTTTCCTATCGGAATATATTGTCCAACCAGCTTAAAACTTAGAAATCTTCTTACTGCTTCGACAAAATGACCCGCATCTAGTTCACTTGTTTTCCAAGACTTAGTAAAATAGTTACGTTCAACTTCTTTGTAAGAATCTAGTATAGCGTCTGCCAAAGTTTCATCTGAGGCAGCTTCAAGAATATTTCTAACTTGTTTTTCCATTTAGGTCTTTCAATAATTCGAGTGCTTTTTCTGTACCTGGAAGTGTCAGTTTGAACATCTGTGTTGAAGACCCTTTTTTACCTTCGATTATGATATATTCCTTAGCATTCTTCATGTGAGACGCAAAATTTCCTGTATCTAAGCAACCTTGGTCTCGGCATAGTTCTCTAATATCTTGAGAAGATACTCCATCAACTCCAACTGACTTTTTTGCAGCCAGATATACAAGCGCAGTATTTACAGATTTTTGTGCCTTATTGCTGCCGGGCATTTTCTTGATAATTTTTATATCGGTGTCTTCGATATGCAAAACCTTTGGATAATCGATATTTATAGTTTTTGTCTGTTCTTCAGATTGAGAACCAATTGCGTTATCTGAATAACTGATTTCCTCATTTGTTTCTCCAGTGATATTTGAACCCTTCTGGAGTGATGCTAATATAACATCTTTAAAGTTTTCGATTTGTTGAGAAACGAATAGTTCCGATCCAGAAATTTCAAATACGCCATCTTTCAATGAAAGATGTAGTTTTGCTTCGTTGCTGCTCATTCTATACTCCTATCACTTTTCTATCCTATACAATTAATTTTATTGATATAAAATCTAAGTTCAACTAAAAATAGTATCTTCCTTGATCATCTCCAAATATTCATCGCTGGAATTAGTACGATGACATTATTATTGTCTCTGCTGCTCCGCCTGAATTTTTATGATCTCATCGCTCCAAATGCCTGAATATCTGACGCCCCAGTCAACAACGCCTTTTGCATCCTCTTCACAGGCTTTAAATTTTTCCTGACTGGCAACTTTTTTGGCAGATGCCTGTATTTGTAGCAGAATATTTGAATTTCCCAGCTCAGTATGCAGAGCGCGGGTGATGATTGCGACATCCTCCCTAAAATTTGCAAGATTTTCGTTCTGATAAAATTGACATTGAACATTCAGATGCCATGCCCCCGCGACCTTGCTATAATTATCAAGCGCACTACCAATAAGATTTTTCTGCGCTTCCGTTTGTGCCTGTGAAATAGACACAGGTATGAGAAATGTTAAAAAAAATGACACTAATTTCACGATTACCCCCAATAATGATGCGGTTACAAGTTTTAGTTACATGCAATAGTAGCATAAACTTGGTAAAATTTATATAATTAATGGATTTTCGTAATGAGCCAATGATCTTTTAAGTAAATATTTACCCCGTGCCCGTTACCCTTCCCGTTCAGCGGATATTGAAGGAGGGGACGATGCCGACACGAAAAACAGCCACCAAAGCACAAACCCATCAGGCGATGAAAAATGCGTCTTACGAAAGCCGACTGGTCAGTTGGCTGATGCAGGACGGGTGGCAGATTTTTACACCGATTTTGGACCACGGCCACCAGACGGATATTTTGATTTCCGACGGGCCGAATTATCACCGGATTCAGGTAAAAACGGTTGAGGTGAGAAGCGAAGGGCAAATCATCGAAAACAGATGGAAAGCAAGCCATGTTGATATTGTGGTTTATTTTGCCCGCAATTCCAATTTTGGCTATATCACCCCGGCATTTCCGGAAAATGGGCGCAAATTAAACGCCGACGGGCATATAAAATTTATGAAAAACAAAAACAGTTTCTTAAAAGCATTTCACCAGTTTGAATGATTTTATTGTCAGCCCTTAAAATTTTTGCTTTCCGCCCTCGCCCGATATAAATTTACCTGATAAAGTCGTGAAAATTTATTGACGTATAAAAGGGAGAACAAGATGCAGAAATTAGGGCTGTTGATGATGGCGGTCGTTATGTGTGCGGTTGCGACGGTCACGCAGGCGGCGGAAAGCACATATTATGTGGTGCGCCACGCCGAAAAAATGGACGGGGATGATCCGCTGCTGACCGCGAAGGGGCTGCGGCGGGCGGCGCATATTTCGGATATGTTAAAGGGCGCGCCGATCAAGGCGATTTATTCGACCGACACCAACCGGACGATCATGACCGCGACGGCGACGGCCGCCGACAAGGGGGTTGCGATTGAATTATTTTCAACGGATGATCTTTCCGCATTTGCCGATATGCTGAAGACCCGCGAGGGAACGTTCCTCATTGTGGCGCATAGTTCATCAACACCGGATCTTGCGTCGTTACTCAGCGGGGAAGATATTCCGAAGCTGGACGAAAGCGATTATGAGCAGATGTTCAAGGTGGTGATCACGGACGGGCGGGCGGTGCTCACCAAAATGAAAACGACATTTGAATAAGGGGGATTAGGTTTGGCCGCAATCGCCAACATAAGCCATTTATTGGGTTCGCGCCTGGCTTGCGCGCAAAAGTGCGCGGGGGCCAGTCGGCCCGAGCCTTCGCCATGAATGGCTTCGTCACCATCACACATTGATCAGTTCGGTGTGACCGAAGCTTATTTTATAATCAAGCAGCGAAACAACCACGGGTTTGACATGGAAAAAGGCGATATTGGCCATTTCGTTTTCGGGGGGGTCGTAATTTATGGCCTGGGGGAATTTTTCCATCAGCATGGCGCCGATTTTCTGCTGTTCGTCCGGGTCGGTCACGACCGACGCGACGGCGGCCATTGAGAGCCCTTCAATTTCTTCCCAGGTTTTATAGGCGCGGTTGATGGTCAGGGAGACTTTGTTGTTTCTGCTTATATTCTGTGCCTTCTGCGCGGATGAAAGGGTCATGAAATAAATATCAAGGCCGTCATTCATATAGCTTACGGTTGTGGCCTGCGGAAAGCCATCGGGGCGGATGGTGGCGATGGTCATATCATCAACATCGTCAAGGATTGAAATGATTTGGTCTTTTTGGGTTTTGTTCATGGGGGCTCTCCTTCCTTTATTATGGAATAAAGAAAAGCACACATGCGCGGGCGGGGTTTTGATTGTAATCAAATAGCGGTTATTTTATGGCGGTTTTCATTTTAGCCGTGGCCGCCTTATCCTTAAAGGCATTTAATCGCGGCGTCGATCACGGCGGGGGCGAATTCACCGGCGGCACCACCGCGCAGGATTTCGATCACTTCCTGGGAAGTGGCGGCGACACGGTAGGTCCGTTTGCTGGTCAGGGCGGAGATGACATCGGCGATGCCGATGATCTGCCCGGACAGGGAGATTTCATCGCCCTTAAGACCGCGGGGGTAGCCGCTGCCGTCGATGCGTTCATGATGTTCGGCGACGATGCGGACGATATCCGACGAGACGTTGGCATATTCCAGAAGCTGGACGCCGATATTGACATGGGTTTTGACCAGGGCGAATTCTTCGTCGCTTAGTTTTGCCGGTTTTGACAGGATGGAGCTGGGGATGGCCTGCTTGCCGATGTCATGAAGGAACCCGGCAAGGGCCAGGCGTTCAATTTCAAAGGCGGAAAGACCCATTTGAAGGCCGATTTGGCCAACGATTTCGGCGACTTCTTCGATATGTTCGGCGGTATAGGGATCGTTAAGGCCGATCATCGCCAGGGCGAGATCCTTGATCACCTTGTCATTGATAATGGACTGCTCGACGAAGGCCGATTTCTTTTTGGCAATTTTTTCCAGCACCACGTTTACCCCAATGGTTTTAGGCTTAATACGAAGGAGGACAATACAACCATTAAGCTAATAATCTGTTAATAATGTACATATTTAAGCGGGAATTAAAGCATTTGATTTACCGCTTATTTATCACAAAAACCGGGCCGGCGATGGGGCGGGAATTTTCGAAATTTCTTTGCTATTCTCTTGACAGCCATTAGAGTTACGGGTGACAGGTTCGTTACGACAGCCGGGGCCACCCACACGGCGAAAATTTAAGGGCACCAAATTTAAGGACACCAAATTTAAGGACATTGAATGTTTTTTGACATTATCGGTATCATCGGGGTTTTTATGATCCTGAGCGTTTATGCGGCGGTGCAGGTCGAAAAAATGGACGTGAAGTCGCTCAGTTATTCGGTGATGAATGCGGCGGGGGCGGTGCTTATTCTTATTTCACTGCTGGTGACGTTCAACCTTGCGAGTTTTGTGATCGAGATTGCGTGGCTCGCGATCAGTGTTTTCGGGATTATTCAGGCGGTCAAACGCAAAAACGGCGATGGGGAAAGCGGGGGTAATTAGCGCTTTTCACATTCGGCACGAAGGCTCACCAGCATATCGGCGTCGGGTTTTGAGCTGCGGATTTCATCATCGGTCAGGCCGTCAAGCTCATGGGGGAAAATCAGCCAGTCTTCGGTTTTATGGACAAAATAATTGGGGATACGGTCGGTGAGGTTCTTGCTCGGTTTATAATAAACGGTGCCGACGCGCACATCACGCGGCATGTTTTTGCGCATCTGAATTTCAAGCTCATGGATGATGGCCTTGACGCTGCGGCCGCTATCAAACACGTCATCAAGCAGAAGCAGGCTGTCTTCCGAATTCATATTATCAATCAGGTAATGAAGGCCGTAGACCTTTACATGGCTTTCCTGCTGCGCGATGCCGGTATAGGACGAGGTGCGGATGGCGATATGATCGGTTTTGATATGGCAGAAATCCATCAGTTCCTGCACCGCAATGCCGACGGGCGTGCCGCCGCGCCAGACACCGACGATAAAATCGGGGCGGAAGCCGTCTTTAATGATCATTTCCCCCAGTTTTAATGATGAGGATAGAAGCTCATCAGCCGATATATATACTTTGTTCATGGTTTTCAGCATCCTTTGCGCCAATATAACGGCTTCGGTCAAAAAAAGAAATTTCAATTTGCATTTTGATTGATAGAATAAACAAAAACCGGGATCAATATTGATGATAAGGGCGGCGACTATTTTTGTGTTTCTTGTGCTGGGCTTTGCGCTTACGCAGGCGCTGTCGGACAAGGACCATGACCCGGATAATCTGCTTATTGTTGAAGTGAACACATCGCCGGAACGCACGGGGCTTCTCAGGCGGCAGCTTGACGATTTTGAAGAAGCCAACCCGGGGGTGAAGGTTGATGTGATATCGCTTTCATGGGGGCAGGCGTTTGAAAAGCTCAGCATGATGATTGCGGGCGGGCAGTATCCGGATGTGATTGAAATGCCGGATTTCTGGCTGGCGCGGTATGTGAGCGCGGGGCAAATCGCCGATATGACGCCGTTTCTTACGCAGGCGGATTTTGATGATGATCTTGAAGCCGATACATTCGATTATGGCAGCATCCGGGAGCGGGTTTATACCATTCCTTACGGTTATTACCTGCGGGCGATGATTTATAACAAAAAGCTGTTTGCGCAGGCGGGGATTGAAAAACCACCGCTGACGATGGATGAATTTTACCAAACGGCGGCCAAGCTTTCAGAGCTGCCGGGGGTATCGGGATATTGCCATCACGGCGGGCGCGGCGGGGCCGTTTTCTATTACTGGATCATGACGACGATGAACGGGTCGGACCGGTTTTTTGACGATGACGGCAACAGCACATTTTATAATGATGGTGCGGTCAGGGGACTTACGCTTATCCGCGATATTTATAAAAACGGCTATGCACCGCAGGACAGCCTGAATTGGGGGCTGAACGAAACCGTGTCGGGTTTTTATTCCGGCACATGTGCGATGCTGCATCAGACACCGGACGCGCTTACATCGCTTTCCAAGCGGATGGATGATGCGGACTATGCGTCATCGCCAATGCCGCTTGGGCCGGGCGGAAAATCATTCCCGCATCTTGGCTATATCGGCTGGTCGGTGCTGGAAGGATCAGAGAAAAAGGAAATGGCCTTCAAGCTGGTCCGTCACTTGCTGAACCGGGAGAATAATCATCAATGGGCGCAGCGCTCGGGGCTTGTGCCGATTTACAGGGGCATTTCCGATGATATCTTCAGGGGGGACGATATTCGTGCCGGATGGCTTCAAACAACGCAGGATGACAGGTGGTCCTACCTGATTAATCCAAATTACCTGTCTGATATCGCTGAATTTGACAGCATCACCGTGGTTCAAACCGGCCAGGCCATGATGCTTGGGGAAAAGACGCCGGAAGAAACCGCAAAGATGTGGGCCGATTTCTTAAGCGCGTCACAAAAAAGATGGATGGCCGAAAATGAATAAGCAGACACAGGCCTGGTTTTATCTTGCACCGACGCTTCTTTTTATTTTTTTGCTGGTTCTGATCCCTCTTGTTACCGGCATATCATACGCCTTTTATGATTTTGATCTGATTTCCGGGACAAAGGAATTCGTCGGCTTTGATCAGTTTATCCGCCTGCTCGGTGAAGACGAGATCTTTACCATGAGCCTTGTGAATACCCTGTTCTGGACGGTATCATCACTTTTTTTCCAATTTATGCTGGGGTTTGGTCTGGCGCTTATTTTAAACAGCGGTTTTAAGGGGATCAGCATTATTCAACCGGTGCTGTTTGTGCCGTGGGCGGTGCCATCATTTCTGATCGGGCTGATGTGGGTGTGGATGTTTAATCCGGTGACGGGGCCGTTGCCTTATCTTTTTGAAGCCATCGGAATTATGGACAAAGCGGAAAATTTATTAAGTGATCCGGACCACGCCATGTGGGGGCCGATTACCGCTAACGTGTGGTTTGGCATCCCATTTTTTACGATCATGCTGCTTGCCGCGCTTCGGTCGATCCCCAAAGAAATCTATGAAGCGGCGGAAATGGACGGTGTCAGCGGTCTGCAGGCTTTTCGCTATATTACCGTCCCGCTGATCGCGCCGACAATATTAATCACCCTTCTGATCCGCGCCATATGGATTGCAAATTTTGCCGAAATAATCATCGTCATGACCAATGGGGGGCCCGCCAATTCAACGCAGATCGTGGCCACTTATATTTACGATACCGCCTACCAGAAAATGGATTTCGGATATGCATCGGTGATTTCCATCGCGCTTTTGTTTCTGCTTATGATTTACGGATTTACGCTTGGGCGCATTCGTCAAAAAATGACAACATATATTTAGGGTGATGAATATGAAAAACGTCAAATACCCTTTCATTATCGGTTTTCTGGTCTTCACGCTTTTCCCTGTTTTCTGGATGTTAAAAATATCGCTGACCCCCGACCGATTATTATTTTCCGAAGGGATTGTCGCCTGGCCAAGCCGGATTACATTTGATCATTATTATGCCGTGCTTGTTGAAGGAAGCTTTCCCGATTATTTCATGAATTCGTTTATTGTATCTTTTACCACCGCCGCTCTGGTAACCATCATCGCAGCGCTTGCCGGATATGCGCTTTCCAGATTCCAGTTTAAAGGCAAACTTGCCATCATGACAATATTGCTGGTCACACAGATGTTTCCGATCGTTATGGTCATAGCCCCGATTTATAACGTCCTGACATTCATTAATCTGGTGGATAGCCTGACAGGGCTTATTCTTGTCTATACGGCCTTTAATCTTCCGTTTGCGTGCTTTCTGATGCAATCTTTTTTTGATGGCGCCCCGGTTGAGCTTGAGGAAGCGGCGATGATGGACGGGTGCACCCGGCTCCAGGCACTTGAAAAAATCACACTTCCACTTTGCCTTCCCGGGATCGGTGCCACATTGGGATTTGTTTTTACCGCCGCATGGTCGGAGCTTTTATTTGCCCTTATGTTCATAAACCGTCAGTCACAAATGACCTTTCCGGCAGGTATTATGAATTTTGTCACCAAGTTCTCAGTGGATTGGGGGCAGATGGCGGCGGCGATGATCCTCGCGCTTATTCCGGTATGTATCTTTTTTTCCTATATTCAGCGATTCATTGTCCAGGGATTAACCGCGGGTGCCCTGAAAGGCTAATTAAGATATCGCTGTTCAAATAATGAGAAGCTCTGACGCAGCCGGTTGGTCAGGATATCTTTGGTCTTCGGGCTTGCAAAACTTGTAGACAGACTGTTGTAACTGAGCGCCTGTAATTCCGCGTATGTCACATCCGTGGTGCTTACGGCGGCGATACATTCTTTAGAGCGGTTGGTATCAAAAATACCATCGTTATCCGTTGAAAGGCTTACCGGGATGCCGAGACGCAGGAATTTTAAAAACGGGTGTGGCTGTTTCGTTTTATCATGCACGGAAAGCTGATGATTGCTGTTAATATTCATTTCAATGCCCGGCTTAAGGTTTCGGGCGTATTCCAGCGTAATCAAATCATCCTGAAGAAGGACTCCGTGGCCCACCCGCGAAACCCCCATAATCATGGCATCACGAACATTTCGCGGATCACCCATTTCACCCGCGTGCATTGTCATTTCAAGGGGATGGTCCGGATGTTCACGGTTATACCCGGCGAGATAGCCATAGGATGCCTGCGCTTTTTCCAGAGCCGGATTTCCGCGCTCTATCGCATAAAGATCAACACCGACAATGGCATCAGTGGGGTTTTCAACCAAAAGTGCGTTCCATTTTTTGATATATTCCGCATTGTTTGATCCCGGCAGGAAGCGCAATTGGCCCAAATTCCAACGCACAACAACCCCCGTTTCATCGAAAAACTTGCTCGACCAGTCTGTAAGCTTTTCAATGCGTTCCACTGTGGGCGGGAAACCATTTGTAAATTCAATATAGCTTACACCGTGGTCCGCCGCGCGACCCAGAAAGTCGAGATAAAGCATTTCCATTTTTTCATCAAGAAATTCATCTTCCACCATCCAGATGACAAAGGCGAAAATAGCATCGAAACGTGTAAAATCATGTGAAGCAGGTTCCGTCGGCAAAAAGAAGAAATCAATAAACAGACTTTTATCCGCATCATTCAATGATAAAAACGGTGACGATTCAGGGAGTGATCTTAACGCTTCGATTTCATGATCGTAGAGAACCTGGCCCTGATTTTTAACGGTAGTGATGAAGTATTCGGGTTCAATGACCGGATTATATTTGGTCAGTATTTTCGTGACGATTTCGCGCGTAAACAGGCCATACGGATGAACATGAAGCATGCCGCCTTTTGGGATGCTATAGCAAAATTCGGCAAGCGCCGTTTGGTCATCGCGTAGCGGGTCCAGATCAATCACAGAATTTCTTGTCGCGGCCCGCTTGCTTTGTTCGATAATAAGTTTCTGATTTTCCTTGAGCAGGCCGATTTCAATAGGTGTGAACTGATCACTTTGATCCATCACAAACTGTTGTTCCCATTCTTCGCGCGAAATGGGGTTGGACTGATGATAATTTCTTTCAATCATCATTTCTTTTGCCTGATCATATTTTTTCAGATGAGCAACCAGCTTTATATTGGCCAAGTCCTGTTCTGAACAGGACGTGACCAATATAATTGTAATTATGAATGTACAAAACCGTGCAAAAACCATTAGACCCTCTAATTTTAAGCATGCTTGATTTATATCTAGCATACTAAATTTAAACAGTCATCCCACTAGTCTTCTTCTTCCATAGCGAAGAGTTCGGTGTTGCCGCCTGTTGCGACGGTGTTGATGGTAAGGGTTTTTTCGGTAGCAAAGCGGTACAGATACCGCGGTCCACCCGCCTTCGGCCCTGTACCGGACAGTCCCTGCCCGCCAAACGGCTGAACACCGACAACAGCCCCGACAATGTTCCTGTTTACATAAGTGTTCCCGACATCAAGGTTTCTGAAGATATATTCCGCGCTTTCTTCAATACGGCTGTGAACACCGAGTGTCAGACCGAACCCCGTGTCCTTTATCTGCTGCAGGATTTTATCAAGATCCGATGATTTATATCTGATGACATGAAGGATCGGGCCGAACACTTCTTTTTTCAGTTCGCTTAACGAGGATATTTCATAAAGGCGCGGGCCGAAAAATGTACCCTTTATATATTCGGTTGGGGTCTCAAGTTCGTGAATGAGCGTGGCTTCACTGTTCATTCGCGCAGCGTGAGTAACCAGAAGTTCTCTTGCTTCCTGGTCAATGACCGGGCCAACATCGGTTGAAAGGTCAAGCGGGTTTCCAAGCGTCAGACACTCCATCGCACCTTTCAACATCGGAATGATGGTATTGGCCACATCTTCCTGCAGATAGAGCACACGAAGGGCAGAGCAACGCTGACCGGCAGACTGGAACGCTGATGATATCGCGTCATCAACCACCTGTTCCGGCAGGGCGGTACTGTCGACGATCATCACGTTTTGCCCGCCAGTTTCGGCGATAAGCGGAACGATGGCTCCTTCCCGGTTTGCGAGGCTCCGGTTTATAATTTTCGCGGTATCCGTTGACCCGGTAAAGGCAACGCCGCAAATACGTTCGTCTGCGACCAGTTTTGCACCAACGGTGGCACCGTCACCGGTCATCAGATGAAGGATGTCAACCGGCACGCCCGCCTGATGCAGTATTTTAACTGCTTCAGCAGCGACAATCGGTGTCTGTTCCGCCGGTTTGGCGATCACAGCGTTCCCCGCGGCAAGCGCAGCACTTACCTGACCGGTAAAAATAGCGAGTGGGAAATTCCACGGACTGATGCAAAGAAATGTTCCACGTCCCTGAAGATATAATTCATTGCGTTCCCCGGTTGGTCCGGGAAGTGGGACACCATTTTCGAATTTTTCTTCTGCCTGCCCGGCATAGTAACGCAGAAAATCAACGGCTTCACGGACTTCGGAAAGTCCATCAGCGAGTGTGCGTCCGGCTTCTTCAGCAATCAGGCCCATAAAATAATGACATTTTTCCTCAAATATATCGGCGGCTTTATTTAATATTCCCGCGCGCGCCGCACCACCGATGGAATTCCATGCTTTCTGTGCGCCCGACGCAGCAATAAGGGCATTTTCCATATCAGCTTCAGTGGCGATACCAACCCGGCCAACGACATCACCTGTTGTTGGGCTAAAAACATCTTCCGCATTGTCGGTCATCATCTTACCGGACACAATCGGCCCCGCTTCCCAGTCGCGTTTTTGCGCGAGACTTTCTTTAAGGTTATTAATTTCAAGCGGGTCGGTCAGTTCAAACCCGGATGCGTTTTTACGCGGCGATTTTTCAAGACCGGAAGAACTCAGGATATCCTGCGGCAGCGGGATCATGCTGTGACGGCGTGGTGATTTTTCCTCCACCAGTTTAATGGTATCCTGCATCAGTTCCTCAACGGCAACATCGTTATCCATGAAGCGGTTCACGAAGGAGCTGTTTGCGCCATTTTCAAGAAGGCGGCGCACGAGATACGGCAGAAGATCCTTATGAGCGCCCACAGGGGCGTAAACACGGATGTTAAAGGCGCTTTCGGTATTTTCCTTTACCATATCATAAAGCAAATGCCCCATACCGTGAAGGCGCTGAAATTCAAATTCGTCGGCGCCAATGTTCCATTTATTCACAAGTTCCAGGACAAGCGCTACCGAATAGGCATTATGAGTAGCAAATTGCGGATAAAAGACATCCCGCGCCATCATTAACCGTTCGGCGCAAACCTGATAGGAAAGATCGGTTGAGGGTTTACGGGTATAAACCGGGTAGTCGGCGAGGCCCATTTCCTGCGCGTGTTTAATTTCACTATCCCAGTAAGCCCCCTTAACAAGGCGCACCATAAATTTTCGACCAAGTTCGCGGCCAAGGGCCTTAAGCCAGTCAATAACATAGGGTGCCCGTTTCTGATAAGCCTGCACAACAATGCCGAGCCCGTCCCAGTTTGCCAGGTCAGACGATCTGGCGAGCATTTCAAATATATCAAGGGATATATCAAGCCTGTCTGCTTCTTCGGCATCGATGGTAAAGCCAAGGCTATTTTCCTTTGCCAGTCTGGCGAGTTCCAGAATTCGTGGTGTCATTATATCCATCACGATATGATGATGTGACATTTCATATCGCGGGTGAAGGGCGGAAAATTTAACGGAAATACCGTTGGCGCTATAGGGATTATCTTCTTTATTTTGCGAGCCAATTTCAAGAATGGCTTTTTTGTAAGCTTCGAAATAACGATCAGCATCGGCAAGCGTTCTTGCCCCCTCACCGAGCATATCAAACGAAAACCGGGTGCCAGCGGCATTTTCCTTTATACCGCGGGCAATCGCCTCATCAATGGTACGACCAAGAACATATTGACCGCCCATGATGCGCATCGCCTGCATAATAGCGGTACGGACGACGGGCTCACCCGCTTTTTTAATGAAATTCCTGAACCAGTTATCGGTATTTCCGGTAACATCAGCGCCAAGATCAACAAATTCACCTGTCAGCATCAGCCCCCAGGTAGAAGCATTCACAAATGTGCTTTTGGAGTGACCCTTGTGATCGGACCATTTACCGGCGCTTATTTTTTCCGATATCAGTTTATCCGCAGTGGCGCCATCGGGTACGCGCAGCAGGCTTTCAGCAAGACACATAAGGGCGACGCCTTCCTTATTGGAAAGATCAAATTCCTGTAGAAAATAATCCATTGTACCCTGACTGTCGCTTTTGGCGCGTGACTTTTGAACGAAGATGCGCGCGCGATCAACAAGACGGTTCCTTTCACCGGTTGTCAGTTCGGTAGCGTGAAGCAGGTTATCGATACATTTTTCCTCATCCGCATGGAGCATCTGACGCAGGCTGTGCCGGATGTCAGAGAGAGGTAATGTTTCAATTTTTTTCAAATCATTCAAGGTATACATTTAAATCACCCATGTGTTTTAATTTTAAATTATCTGATTTTAGATTACAGGGATATTCTCATATATATAGCAGAATGTCCTACTTTTTTAGGATTTTTACCGAGATATTATCTATAAATTTGCCAATTTAATAGAATTATATGCTATTAACATTCAACAACATTAACGGCAAGACCGCCTTGTGATGTTTCCTTATATTTTTCCTGCATATCTTTGCCGGTTTGGCGCATTGTTTCAATAACCTTATCCAGCGAAACATGATGCAGACCATCGCCACGAAGCGCGAGACGCGAAGCGTCAACGGCCTTTACCGCGCCCATGGCGTTTCTTTCGATACAGGGAATTTGCACAAGACCACCGATCGGGTCACAGGTGAGTCCCAAATTATGCTCCATGCCGATCTCTGCGGCATTTTCGACCTGGAGCACGGTGCCGCCTTTTACCGCCGTAAGACCCGCAGCGGCCATTGAGCAGGCGACCCCGACTTCACCCTGACAGCCGACTTCAGCGCCCGAAATAGAGGCGTTCTTTTTATAAAGGGACCCGATCGCCGCCGCCGTCAGAAGAAAGTCATAGATGGTTTGTTGGTCATTATTGCGGTTATAAAAACGGTCATAATACCTGAGCACTGCCGGTATAATGCCGGCCGCACCATTTGTCGGTGCCGTGACAACACGGCCCCCGGCGGCATTTTCTTCGTTGACGGCGAGCGCCCATAAATTAATCCAGTCAAAAATTACCGAAGGATCACCGAGCTGCTTTTCCTGCCCCTCTCTTAAGGACGAAAGAAGATGTGCCGCACGACGGTTAACGTTTAAGGCGCCGGGCAATTTTCCTGTCGCTGCGCATCCCCGATCAATAGAAAATGCCATTGCCTCATAAATTTCGTCGAGCCCCTGCCTGATTTCATCTTCCGGTTTCAACGCTTTCTCATTGGCCAACATCAGCTCTGCAATAGACATATTGTTGTCTTTACAAAGCGCGAGCAGTTCTTCCGCTGTGTCAAACGGGTGCGGCACAGGGGTTTCTTCTGGTGGCGGTGTGTTGCGGCCAAAATCCGCCTCGCTGAGGACGGCACCGCCGCCGACGGAATAATAATTATCAGATGAAATTTTTTCCCCCGCTTCATTGAAGGCGGTAAAGGTAAGCCCATTGCTGTGATGGGGGAGCAGTTTTTCCATTTGAAACAAAAGATGATCGGCCACCCGAAAGGGTATTTCATGAATATTCAACAGCTTTATTTTGCCATCCGACCTAATTTGATCAGAGCGCTTATCAATAATTGAAGGGTCTATTGTTGAAGGTTCGTACCCTTCAAGGCCCAATAAGATCGCCTTATCAGTAGCGTGGCCATGACCGGTCAGAGCGAGGGAGCCATATACATCAACCTTTACGGCGGTTACCTGATTCAGATTACCGATCGCATCCAGAAACATTTTCGCCGCGACCATTGGCCCTACGGTGTGCGAGCTTGAAGGGCCAACGCCAATTTTAAAAAGGTTGAAAACGCTATAATACATGCCCTCACCCTTAATTATATTATTTTAGGGAGCTTATTCAGAAAGATATGAAGGGCAGCTTATGCGCTCTGGGCGTTCTTATCAAGACTTTTGATATGTTCCAGGACCCGTTGCCATTTATTGGCTTCGCATATTTCAATCGCTTGACTGCGACCCATACGCCGGATCAGTTTTTTGGCAAGCTCTTCAATCGTTTGTTCGCTCATGGTAAAACCTGTTCTTTGGTACTAACACTTATTTACTAAGATATATATGTACCGTAATTGTGGCAATTTAATGCCCAAAAAACCACCATCTACGCCCCTTAACCCCCAAAGTCAACCAAAGAGTTTCAATAAATTTTACATAATTTCAGCGACCGATTTTCAAAGTATATTTAAATCTGTTCATATGCAAGTTCATAGAATAAAATACTGTAAAAATTTGATTCTATGTTTGATTACACTATCTAATTAAATATATGGAGAGTATTCACCATGGTGAACAGGATAAATCCGTCGCTAAGCAGATTGCCCGCGCGCAAACTGGATAAAATAGACCGAAAAATACTGAAGCTGCTTCAGGAGGACGGTCGTATTTCAAACGTCCGCCTGGCAGAAATGATACATCTTAGCCCAACACCCTGCCTTGAGCGGGTCAGACGGCTTGAAAAAGAAGGGTTCATTAAAAATTATGTCGCCGTGCTTGAGCCAAAGATGCTTGATGCTGCACTGGTTTCCTTCATTGAAGTTTCGCTTGACCGGACGACAACACGTGCGCTAGATAATTTTCGCAGCGAAGTGATGAAAATGGACGAAGTGCAGGAATGTCATATGGTTGCGGGCGGTTTCGATTATCTGATTAAAGTGAGAACCCGTGATATGGAACATTACAGACGGTTTCTTGGTGAACAACTTTCAAGCATCAAGGATATAAGCAGCACTCATACCTATGTGGTGATGGAAGAAATAAAAGCGAGCAGCGCCATTAAAGTAAGCGAGAGTTAACAAAGATCATGCGGAATATGTGATGCCCAGTTTAACGTATATTTCACCCGATGACGAAGAATATGTAGTTGATGCTGAAATCGGCCTTACGTTAATGGAGGTTGCCGTCAATCACAATGTGGAGGGCATTGATGCAGATTGTGGAGGGGCATGTGCCTGCGCAACATGCCATATTATCGTACCAGAAGAATATTTGCCTGTCACCGGGCGAGCCGACGAAGATGAAAGTGCGCTTCTTGATTTTCTTGATAACCGACGTATGGGTAGCCGACTTAGCTGTCAGATTGAAATGACGGAGGAACTTGACGGTATGGTTGTCAAAATTCCTCCGGCAGATTAGTTATTCCGTTGCCCCCGCTTCGTCAGCAACCTGTTCTTCATCCTGTGATCTCAATGATGCTAACTTTTCCACGGCCGTATCTTTAATGTCATAGAGACACGGCACGAGGATGAGGGTAATGAAAGTCGCAAAGAGCACCCCGAATGTCAGGGACACCACCATCGGTATAATGAAAATCGCCTGATAACTGGTTTCTAGCATAATCGGGACCAGACCGACAAAGGTCGTGATAGAGGTCAGAATAATCGCTCTAAAACGCATTCTGCCCCCTTCGGCGATTGCTTCTGTAAACTTCATTCCTTCCTTCTTAAGGTTTTTAATGCAATCAACAAGCACAAGGTTATCATTGATAACCACCCCGGACGCCGCAAAAAGGCCAAGGAAGGAATAGAGACTAACGGGCATATCAACCAGCAAATGACCGATAAGAGCACCAACAAATCCAAACGGTACCGCCGTAAGAATAATAATCGGTTCAATATAAGATCTGAGGCCAATCGCCAACAATGCGTATATCGCGAGTAAAACCAAGGTCAGGTAGAAGCTGATTTCGTCAAAGAAAATCCCCTGTTCTTCAACCGGTCCGTCGGGGATAACCGAAAATCCTGCATATTCATTTTTCAAGTCAATAAATATGTCATCATCCAGATATTTAAAGGCTTCATAAGGTGACACAATATTTCTATTCATCCTTGCCTGAACCTTGATGATGTTTTGGCCGTTAATTCTTTCCGGCGAATTCAATGTTGGCACATATTCCATTTCCGCAACCATATTAAATGGTATCTCACCGCCTTCAGGCGTTCTGATATACATTTCACGAAGGGCGTTCAGGTTCTGACGTGCTTCAAGTGGATAGCGAACATGGATATCAATTGTTTCACCGTCGCGGGGAATGCGTTGAACAATCCTACCATAAAACCCAAGTCGGACCTGATCGCTTAATGTGCCGAGTGTCAGTCCATAATGTTCCGCTTCCGGTTTTAGAGTAAGCCTCAATTCCTGCTGTTGGCGGTCACGGTTGTCATATATTTGGGTCAGGCCCTGGATGTCACGCATTTCAAGTTTAATTCGCTCTACCGCTTCTTCAAGATCCGCATCATTGCTCGCAGAGACATAGAAGCTCAGATCACCACCGCGCCTACCGGTATTTCTTGAGTTTCGCAGGGTAACTTCAACGGCTTCCGGAACCTCGCCAACCCTGTCCTGCCAAGCCGTCATTATTTCTTCCGGGTCAAGAATAGCCATTGCTTCCGATGACATTTCAAGTGACATACGAATATTGTTGCCAAAGACAAAGCTGTCATAGTTGGGGAACAGAATATTTCTCTCCATACCTGTTTTGGCTTCATATTCTTCTTCTATCCCACCGGGACCGCCAATGGCTTCAACCATGGCGTCATGCAGCCTTTCACTGGTTCCTTCCGGTGCTGTGTCCGATAGCTCAACACTGTAACGAAGAATATTACTCGGGATTTCAGGGTTGAATGATGATCTTATAAACCCAAGTACGTAAGCTGTCGAAAACAGAATAAGCACTGAGAAAAATATGCTCGCGGTAAGATATTTCGCCCGCAGGCATTTTTCAATAAACGGTTTATATTTGTATCTGGCAAAATCAATAAGCCACTGGGCTACTTTCTTCTGTACAACACGAAATTTCTGATACCACTCATATTGGGGTTCAAACGGTTTGGCGCTTGATAAGTGGCATGGCAGAATGAGCAGACATTCCACAAGCGAAAAAATCAGTGCGCCAGAGACCACGACCGCTATATCCCTTGCCTGTTGCCCGGTTTCAGATTCGAACAATAACAACGGCACAACAGCAAGAATGGTTGTAAACACAGAAAGAATGACTGGTAGTGACAGGCTTTGGGCACCGTATATAGCCCCCTTCAATCCTTTGTGCCGAGTTCGCTGGGTCGCATGAATCCCTTCACCGACAACAATCGCGTCATCGACCACGATTCCCAGCACCAGCAAGAAGCCGAACAACGAAATCTGATTGATGGAAAAGTCAAACAAATTCATCACCAGGAAGGCGCCACTAAATGCGATCACAATACCAAATGTAACCCATAATGCGAGGTCCAACCTTAAGAACATAACCAGAAGGAAAAACACCAAGACCAAGCCCGTAAGACTATTGGAAATCAGCATTTCAAGTCGTTGATAAAATTCAACACTGTCGTCACGCCAGGTTGTTACGGTAATCCCCTGCGGGAATGTGGATTCTGCCGTTTCAAGATATCCTTTTACTGCAGATGTTAGCGCCAATACATCCTGACCAGGGCTAAGTTGCGTTTCAAGAACAATGGATGGTTTTCCTTTGGAGCGGAAAATAAAGAACCTTTCGCTGACACCATCTTTAATTTCGGCAATATCACCCAGTTTTATACGCGTCCCGTTTGGTTGTTGCAAAATGGTTATGTCAGCGAATTCTTTTTCATAATAGGCACGCCCTTCCGCCCTGATCTGTAATGATCCAAACCCGTTTCGAATGGAGCCCACAGATATATCCACGGAACTCGCGCTAATCGCATTGGCAACGGTCGCCATTGAAATCCCAAGACGGCGGAGATCAAATTCCGAAACTTCGATACTGATTGTGTTAGGCGGCATTCCCCGAACTTCAATCAAATTAACATCCGGAAGGGAGAGCAGATCCGAGCGAACCCGCCGGGCAACCCCGGCTAGGGTTTTCTGGTCCGTATTGCCGGAGACAATAACATCAATAATATCGTCATTCTGAATATTGTGCGTGACGCGCGGAGGTTCAATATCACGAGGGAAAGATCGGATACCGTCTATGCGCGCCTGAACCTCATCCATAACGATCTGCAGGTTGGCACTATGATCCAATTGAAGTGTTACCCGTGAACTTCCCCTGCCGGACCGCGACGACATTTTTTTGATATTAGAAACGCCCCGCAGCGCATCTTCGATTGGAATTGTTATATTTTCTTCAACTTCCGCCGGGCCCGCACCAAGATAACTTACGCTGACATTTATTTCATCAGCATTGACCATCGGGAACACTTCAGTTCGAAGCATTGGAAGGCTGACAGCACCGCCAACAATAATGAGAAGCATCAACAAATTCGCGGCGACATGATTGTCCGCAAACCAAGCTATCAAATTCTTCATTGGGTATCTCCCTGCGGTTGACCCTGTTGCTCAGTATTATTTTGACCGCCGTCGCCCTTTGCCGCTTGTCTTTGCGCACGCATCGCTGCTCGCTGTTCGGGTGTCATATTGGCAATTGCCTGTCGCTGTTCCGGCGTCATATTCGCACGGTTCGGCCTCGCGTCAGTCGGCGCCTCTGCTGCTGCGGCTGTTGTGGCACCGCCGGAAGGGGCGCCACCGCCCGCTGGTCGACCACCCCCGGGTTGGCCGGCTACAGATCTGCCTACTGGCATGCCGTCAAGGTTAGCGATAGCCGCCTTCATACCCGGAACGTAGGAAAATGGCGGGGATGTCGTAATTGTTTCGCCCTCTTCAATCCCGGCCGTGATGGTTACAAAATCATCATCACGGTCCATTACATCCACCTTTTTGGTGATCAGTTTTTCATCCTCATAAATGAAAATGTTATTATCGTCGCGCATTGCCTTGACGGGTATGTGGAAAACATTTTCAATTCGGGGGCCCTTGATTTCCAGATCAACGAATACGCCAGGAAGCAGCGGCGGGGTATCCTTGTCTCTATTAAGGTTCATGGGGTCGTAAATAGTTGCGACAGCGTAATAAACCCTGCTTTTTCTATCAATTGAGCTTTCAAGTCGCATGATTTTTCCGTCCCATGAAATATCATCATCGCGGGTTAAATCACGTACAACGACATCAAGCATATCTTCCTCCGCCAGTATACCAACTCTTTTAATCCGAAGAAGGTCAATTTGTTTCTGGCTGAGCGGCATGCGAATTTCGGCTTCCTCGGTACCGAAAACGGTTGCCAGATCCTGATTGGTGCTGACGATCTGTCCCAAATCGACGAGCTTCTGATCCAGCATCAGTGGAAATGGCGCCTTTACTTCGGTTCTTTCAAGACGAATTCTTTGTGCTTCGTAATTTGCCTGCGCTCCTTTTAGGCCTGCTTCCGCTTCACGAAGCTGTGGAATGCGAAGAACCAGATCAGTTGCTTCGCCTTCACCATATTTTTCCCAGTCCTGTCTGGCGAGTTCCGCCTGTTCTTTTTCAACGCTCAGTGTTTGTTCCGCTCTGGCCACATTTACTTCGGCCTGTACCAAGGCGAGTTCATAATCACTCGGATCAATTCGGAGGATCACTTCATCAGTGTTAAAGAAACCGCCTGTCAGAAATTTGGGTGAGGTATAAACGACCTGACCGGATACCTGTGATTTCAGGTTAATGTTCAATCTGCTTTCGACGACTGCCTGCGTATGTACGGTTGGAAAAACATCCTGCCTTTTTGCCGTTATGACATCCAGCCTTTCCACACGATCCTCAAGTTTCTCAACAGGGGCTGTCGGGCGAAAAATAACCATGATGGAGAACGCAACCGCCGTAATAGCGACAATAACCCCAACAATCATCAACTGCGAGTATGTTTTTTTCATTATAAATTTTCCTGGATGCTTGCAGTCTGATTGGATACAGACATCTGATTTATATAATTTTCAATATTTTCACCGCCGAGTGCCAAATGAAGATCTGCCCGATTGAGCAATCGTCTGTGTTTCACACGCAAAAGACTTTGTTGGGCGGAGATACGGTTTCTTTGTACATTCACGAGCGATAGGATATCAACAAGGCCCTTACTATATTGATCAAGGGCTTTATCCTCACTGGCGATTGCGCGGTCTACGGCGATTGTCAAATGTCGTTCCTGCTCGGCCAGCGTGACTTCGGCCGTTAAGGCATTTTCCGCTTCTTCATAAGCGTTTAGAACCGTTCTGAGGTAATTTGCCAGACTGCTGTCAAGGGCCACTTCATTGATGACCACCTGCTGTCGCCGGCGGCTACCGTCAAGAACCGGTTGCACCAGATTACCCACGACACTCCAGACCAGATTATCAATATCAACAATATCGCCCAGATTATCGCCGCTGGCCGTAGTGCTGCCCGATATATTTAACGATGGATAAAGGGCCTTTTTCGCAACATTCAAATCATAATTAGCCCCGATAACGCGGTTTTTAGCCGCCATGATATCCGGTCTGTTGGCCAGTAAGTTTGTTGGAATACCCATGCTGACCAGGTTATCAAGCTCAGGGAGTTCAATATCCTGCGGTACCCGCCCGGAAGGGTACGACCCAATCAGTGTTTCAAGCGTTCGCATACGTTCCGTAACCGTTTGACGCTGGTTTGCAAGGTTTGAGCGCGCCGTTGCAACATTGGTTTCAATCTGAAGAACATCAAGCACATCAACGAGGCCGCGTGCATAGCGGCTATCAACAAGGTCCTGCGCCTGAAGAAGTTTTTCAAGGTTTTGTTCAAGTAAATCATTCTGAAGAACAGATTCGGTCACATCAAACCAACGTTGCGCCGTTCTGGTTGCCAGTGACATGCGGGCAAATTCCAGATCATTTTTAAATGAAAGAACCGATTGTTCAGCGGCCGCATTATCGCTTGCCAGACGACCCCAAATATCCGCTTCCCATGCGAGACCTCCGCGCAATGAGAAACTCTGATTATCAGCTGTGCCGCTTTCAAAATCACCGCTTCGCGATGCGCTGACGCGAATATCACCTGTTACACTGCGGGCACCAGAGGTAATTGATTGCTGGGCAAGGGCGGTACGCAAGCGGTTTGCCGATACCCGTAAATCAGGATTGTTTTCCAGCGCCAGAAGAACAATGGAGGACAAATCCTTTACCTCATCATTATTCAACCATTTTAATTCGGACCGAACCGTTGTTATGTCTGGGCTTTGCCACTCAGCCGGTATGGCCACCATATCAAGCTGATCATTAACATTAATATGTGGCGCGCAGCCCGCAACCAGAAACGCACTACATGCTGCAACACACATTAACCTGTTTTTTGATCCTGATTTAACCAAGATGGCCATTGTTTCTCCAAACTATTCTATAAGACCTTCACCTTCCTTTTATACGCGCGGGAAAAATAAACCCTGCACTTTTTATCATATGAAGATCAACATGTTATTATATATTAGAATCCTGACTACAGGCAAATTCAGGCGCCAGTCGCCCGGAAACATCTGCAGAAAAAAACTGACTAAACATTTTCACATAAATGCTTTTTTGCAAACTGTTTTTATCTGTTTTTGATAATTTTTTAGTAGATCACCCAGGCGCCGATAATGGCAAATATTGAGAACGCCACGGCAAGTGAAGAATTGATGAAGGTAATCCTGTTGAACTTGCCGCCCCTTTTTTTATTACGAAGCTGTAATTTAAGGCTGGCCAGAGTTGCCCCGAGATACGCCAGTAAAATGCAAAATGTGGCAATCAGGATCATTATTTCAAAGGCCTTAAGCAGCCCTTTACTGCTATTAATCAGGATGACCAGCGTGGTAAGCGAACTAGATACCACCAATGCTGTGACGGGTGTTCCGTCCTTGTTTCGTTTCTTGAAAAAGGCCGGAAAGACTTTATCAACTGCACCCGCCATCGGAACGGTTCCCGTCAGAAGTATATTTGAATTCAGAGCGCCGCCAATCGCAATCAAGGCGCCAAAACCGATAAATACCGACCCGGCATCACCAAAAATCATTTGCGCCGCGTCGGCAAATGGCGATGTTGAATTTTTGAGCGCGGCGGGTTCAATCAATGCCATAACACCTGCTGTCGCAACCATATAAATTACTGCGGCTGTCAGTGTGCCAAGTATTAACGCTTTAGGTATTGTCACTTTCGGGTTTTCAACACTTTCAGACGGGACGGTCGCCGCTTCAATTCCAATGAATGAAAACATCACCAAAATCGTGATCCCCGAAATCATAACCGGGAGACTTTCATCGTTGGGGTTTTCCGCGGGAATATTTGAAAAATCACCCAGTAACAGCCCGGCGCCACCGATCACCATAAGCGGGATAAGCTTTAAAATAGCGGTCACCAGTTGCACAATGCTGGCTTCTTCGATCCCGCGAAGATTGACGTAGGTAAAAAACCAGACAACCATAATCGCGATAAAAGCGGAAAGAAAAGTGTTCCCGGCAATGGCGGGAAAAAAGAGCGCGGAATATCCGGAGAATGCCGTGGCAATCGCCGCTATGGATACCCAAAGGGAAATCCAGTATCCCCATGCAACAAACATGGAGGGATATCTGCCGAACGCTTCTTCAACATAGGCCTGTGGTCCGCCCAGTCGTGGATTACGCCCGGCAAGGTGGCTAAACGCAAATGCGATACTTAGCGTGCCGCAGGCCGCGACGGCCCAACCCAGAAAACTGTTACTTCCATAGGGTGCCAAAATCGCCGGAAGGGTAAAGACGCCTGATCCTATTATCGTACCAACTACCAATGCCCAACAGCGCCAGACCCCTATGGATTTTTTCATACGTTGCTCATCTTATTTTTTTCTGTTCATGAGGCGTTAGAATATATAAGAACATAGCATTATGATAGAAAATTATAGCCCGCCAATGGATCCGTATCTTGATGTTGTTTATAACGATGATGATATTCTGATCCTGAATAAGCCATCCGGATTGCTGAGCGTGCCGGGGAAAGGCGAAGCCCTTGAAGACTGTCTTGAGAAAAGAGCGCGGGAAAAGTTTCCGGGCGCCTTGACCGTCCACCGCCTGGATATGGATACATCAGGCCTTATCGTCATGGGACTGAATAAATACGCCCACCGCCATTTAAGCCTGCAGTTTCAAAACCGTAATGTCGATAAACGTTACATTGCGATTGTTTATGGCAAGGTGGCAGGAGAAGAAGGGTCCATTGATATGCCGCTGATATGTGACTGGCCAAATCGACCCAAACAAATGATTGATTATGAGCGCGGCAAACCATCGCAAACCAAATGGCGGGTTTTAACAAGGGGGGAGAATGAAACGCGGCTCCTGCTTATACCGATTACCGGACGTTCACACCAATTGAGGGTGCATTTAAAGGAAATCGGACACCCGATCCTCGGGGACCGCTTTTACGCGCATTCAAAAGCCCTTGAGCTGAGTGACCATCTTTGTCTGCATTCCAAAGCAATTACAATTATGCATCCGGTGAGAAAGGAAAAAATGACCTTCGAGCGCCCGTCCCTGTTTTAAGGCATACCTCACAGTTGCATGACCAAAGTGGGTATATGAAAAATAACATCTAAAAATTCGAACTTATCCATTAATTTTATTCACTTTTGGAATTTTATTTTTACTGACATAATCAAATTTATCGTTATTTGTCCGCCGGAAAAAAATATTAATGAAGCAAACACAATTAAAAGGAGATATTTTCGGTGGCATCACGGCTGCGGTGATCGCAATCCCTCTTGCCTTGGCTTTTGGGGTTGCATCCGGGATGGGGGCGAGTGCGGGATTAATCGGTGCCATTACGATTGGCTTTATTGCATCCTTTTTGGGGGGAACACCTGTTCAGATTTCGGGGCCAACGGGCCCAATGACCGTGGTGGTCGCAGCCCTTGCAATCAAATATGCCGATAATCCGAATATTATTTTTTCGATTATCATTCTGTGCGGCATTATCCAGACATTTTTTGGTGCTTTCAAGCTGGGCTCCTATGTCAATTATGTTCCGCTGCCCGTTATTTCAGGCTTTATGACCGGGATCGGCATTATCATTATTTTAATGGAGCTTCCGACTGTGTTCGGGGATTATTCAAGTCATGACGGCGTCATGGATATCCTGTTCAGCCTTCCGCACATGATTGCTGATTTTGATATTTCATCTGTGATATTAGGGTTTACAACATTTCTGATTGTCGCATTTATTCCAAAAACGCTGAATAGTATAATCCCAGGTTCATTGATTGCGTTAATTGTTGGGACAGTAGCGAGCGTTTTCTATTTTCCGGAAGTAAAACCAATTGGTGAAATTTCCACCCATATACCGGCGTTAAAATCATTTTCACCGCCGCTTGACTTGCTACCGGAAATTATAACCGCCGCGTTTATGCTGGCTCTCCTTGGGTCGATTGATACGCTGCTGACATCCGCGGTTGCCGATAAAATTACAAAATCCAACCATAATTCCAACAAAGAATTAATCGCACAGGGGATTGGAAATGCAGTGGTGGGGTTTGTCGGCGGCCTGCCTGGCGCGGGCGCAACCATGAGAACAATTGTAAACGTAAAATCAGGAGGAAAGACCCGACTTTCGGGCATGCTCCACGCCGTTATTATTGTTGTGGTTGTGTTATTTTTATCTGATCTTGCAGAAAAAATACCCTTATGTGTTCTTGCGGGTATTTTGTTAAAAGTCGGGTTGGATATTATTGACTGGAGCTTTATCAAGAGAATTAAATATTATCCCAAAGATAAAGTTCTTTTGATGCTGTCCGTGCTCGCACTAACCGTTTTTACTGATCTTGTAACGGCGATCGGGCTGGGCTTAATCCTTTCACACATGATTTATTCAAAAAAAATGAACAAAACGCTGTTAAACCAGATCCAGCTTTTCGAATTTGGAAATGACACCCAGAGAGATTTTGAAGATATATTCAAGGTCGAGAAAAAGAATGATGAAGGTGTGGTGATTAAATTTAACGGCGACCTTAACTACAGCGTTGCCAAAGATTTGTCACTTCTTATCAATGATGCCATTTCAAATTTTCCTCGAGTGGTGCTGGATTTTTCGGAGATCAAGTCGCTGGACATCAGCGTTGCTTCAACATTGGAAAATATCTTCAATTCTGTGCCGGAAGAAAAAGAGATTCAGATCAGAGTAAAAGATAATGAGATATATGAGATGTTCACGTCTTTAGGGGTGCTGAGTAACATTGAGTTGGAAAATATACTACTCGTGAAAAATGAAATCAGAACCCCCCGCCCTGTTGCTCAGCGGGAAGAAGAGCTCTAATTGAGCGCATTTTAATAGAAGTTTAATCAATTAAAACTATAACGTTATCAAGTAAAAGTACTACTTTTCCGCGATTTCTGGCGCAGAAAATGAATAACGGAGTAAATATTGGGAAAACTGTGGACAAAACCATACAGGGGGTATTTTGTTTTTGCCTTAAAGCAAAACATTAGAAATCAAAAGGTTTTTGCTATAGCTCTTTCTGTGATCTGCTTTTTACTATTAGTGGACAACGAAGTTCCTATATTTCCGCTTCATCTGGATGATCATCTTACCTACTATAATATATCGCTGATATTTTTTGTGGTCTTTCTTCTTCAGTGGCTTTTGCTGAAAGTAAGCGACTTTTATCCGAAAATTGGGCTAATCACTAGCTGGTGCGGATTGGTTTGTTGCATCAGTTTTATTAATATCCTCAGTTATATAGAACTGCGCGAAGGGCACGGACTGACAGCCTTTGCGCTGGGTACAATCACGCTTGCTGTTGTGGCGTCTTCATATTATCCGACATTAATTTCAATAATTATCGCAAATGGCATTTTCCTTTATTTCTGGGTCTCTCAGATACCGGGACTTCAAATTTCTCAATACAGAATGGCCATCGTTGGCATCATTATTCTTGGTGTTACCGTATTCATCACCGTCGAGACACAGCGGCGAAAAGTTTTTGAAACACAGGAGAAACTAGCCGGAAAAGTCGACGAACTGAATAAAGCACTTGATATTAAATCCGTTTTCTTCGGCCATATGAGCCATGAGCTTCGAACACCATTAAATGCTATTATCGGTTTTTCGGAAATGATCCTCAATGATGCCTATCAACCGAAAACAATTGCCAAAATCAAAGAATATACAAAATTGATAAATGCCGGTGGTACTCATCTGTTAAAAATTGTTAATGACATTCTGGATTCCACGAAAATAGAAGCCGGTGAAATAAAAGTGGAGTTTGAAAAAATCAATTTGTGTAAAATTCTGCCGGAATATGTGAAGGAACTTAGCTCAATCACACTTGATAAACAGCAACAGGTTCGGTTCATTATGCAGGAAGACAAAATTGAACTTAGATCTGATCGGCGTTTGCTCAAACAGATAATATTCAACCTGATATCAAACGCGCAGAAATTTACCGAAAGTGGCGGGCTAATAGAGATATCTGTAATGAAGAATGAAGCCCAATCGGTAGATATTATTGTGAAGGACAACGGTAAAGGAATGAACGAGGAACAGTTGAATGCGATAAACGAAAAATCGACGTCCGCCCAGTCGCATTTTATCACAAATGCAGAGGGAACCGGACTGGGGCTGGTGATTGTGCGGCAACTGGTCAAGCTTCTGAAAGGTTCAATTCAATTCACGTCCGAACCCGATCTTGGCACCGAAATTAAAATGTCATTCCCGGCATAGACATGCCATTAGCGTCCCGAGAAACTTTTTTGCGCTTAATGTTGGTATGAAAAAAAAGGTAAATTTTGTCAGTTAACTAATTTTTTAACGCCGGCGAAAGGGCTTAACCCTTTATTGGAACTGAACCAAAGTCGCACTTTTTCTTCAAGGTCATTGTTGCCCGTTAACAAAATATCATTTGCATCATAAGCATTTGAAAGAGTTTCAAAGCCCATCCATATTTTAGTCATTGTGCGAAGATCCGTTGAGACATATAGATCCACATCAAATCCGGGTTCAACCGAGCATAAATCAATTTTGTCATTTCCCGGATCAACAATAAGCCACCAGTTTTTTGTTTGCTTGGGAAGATCACTATACATAAACTGAATTGTGCTGCGTTTAATTGGTTTAGGGTCGGGTATCATGTTTCGACGAATGTCCCACATTAACAAACTCGGATCCAGATTTTCCAGCGACGGTTCTGTTTCCACCCACCTTGCCCCCATATTCCCAGTGTTTCGATAATCGGATATAAGTCTTTTCCTGCCTGTGTCAGTATATATTCCTCGACATCCGGCTCATCTTTGACAGGAGACCTATATAATATTCCCGCTCCTTCCAATTCCTTCAGGCGTTTTGAAAGGAGGCCGGGTGACATTCTAGGCACACCCCTTCTCAGATCGTTAAACCTTGTTGATCCCATTAACAATTCACGAACAAGAACAGCCGTCCATCGTGTGCAGATAATTTCCGATGCCATCGCAACGGGGCAGAATTGTTTATAACTTCCTGTCGTCATACCGAAATCTCCCGAATTTCCCTCTTTTTAATGTATATGGGGCGATAGACAATTGCTAGTTCATTTTCTGTACCGGGGTAGTTCAGTTCATGAACTAGCGACGCTGTACCAAGTCATGAGACATTCCTTTCACGAGAAAATTTTACGCCAATATTAGGAAAGGAAATAATTATGCCACTCGTAGACATTCATGTTATTGAAGGCGTTTTTACCAAAGCGGAAAAACAGAATATGATTAAAAAAGTAACCGACACAATGGTAGAAATCGAAGGGGAGGCGCTAAGAGGCGTTACCTGGGTTCGTGTCAAGGAAATCGCCAGCGGCGAATGGGGTATCGGTGGAGAAACACTGTCCGCCGAAAACGTCAAAGCGATGCAGGCTCAAGGTTCTTAGCGTATTATTTATTATATGGTGATGGTTTTCGGAAACGGCCATCACCATTTTACTTATTTGGATATAATTTACATTATAACGCACTGATCATTCACTTTTCGGAATGGTTTATTACATTCCCAATTATTACCACTATGGTCAATATGTGCATTAAGCGGTAACTTGATTGCTTCACACTTTTCTCCGGTTACAGAAAACCCTCTGTCGCACTTCCAGCCTGAACCCCGGCCTCTATCATTGAGGTAGCCATTCAACGGTACTTTTATCACTTCGCAGGTTTCGTTGATCGGGCGGTAACCACGTTTGCATTCCCATCCTTTTCCCATATTTGATTTGGACATATAGCCGTTTTCGGGAATATTAATCTTGGCACATTCCTTATCAACTGACCTATAACCAATTTCACAACTCCAGCCGGCACCGTATTGTTGATCATCCAGGTATGCGTTTTCGGGAATAACTATTTCCTGACAGGCATTATTCACTTCCCTAAATCCGCGATGGCATTGCCAACCTTTACCATATTCCGATGCTGCGAGATAAGCATTATCAGGAACGATGACCGCTAAGCAACTGCCCTTTCTTTCTCTAAATCCATGATTACATTCCCAACCATGTTTAAAAGAAGAACCCGTTATATAGGCGTTGTCCGGAGCGACTATTAGGGCACAACTATCATCCTGTTTTATAAAACCCGAATTGCACCTCCATCCGTCACCATAATTTAATTTTTCGGCATTTTCTGGAATGGTTACGTTACCCAGCTGTGCAAAAGACGTGTTGTGTATAGCTAAAAACGTTATAAGTATTAATAAATGAAACAAATATTTGTAAATATTCAATTCATTTGGATGTGTATTTTGTTTGGTCGTTACGTTCACGGAAATTCCCTTTTGTGTAGCATCACCGGCCGGAAGAAACGATTGAGCGCTTCAGCATTCCGCGGATGAATTTTATTTAGATAATCCAGGCCAACCCGGGTTTCGATATTCCAGAGAAATGTCAGGCTACGTCTTTATTAACGTCTTTGCTTGGCGTGTCGTCGGATTTTTTTGAACCATACAGTTTTGGATTGCTGGCTTTATCGGCATTCTTATTTTCGTCTTGAAGAGGATTTCTTCGAAAAAGGCCTTCGTGTGACATAATATATGCCTTTCATAATTGCCTCAGGAATATGGGGCTATGCTGTATATGGGGACAGGCACATTAATTACAAGGGCTTTAGATATAGTTCCCACATTGTCCCCTGGCGGCCAGACCGACATCCAAGGATGCCGTTCATTTAAAAATAGGAAGATGATTAACCAACCAGAAGGCGCATGGCCTGTGCCTTCATGTGTTTGATATATGCCTTTTGTGACCACCCGCATCGCTGGGTAAGAAGCTCCCAATTAGGAACCGATAAAAGCATCCATAATATATCCGTAGCGACTTTTGGGGATAATCCGTCCAAAAGCTTATGGTCTTTTTGAAGCGCCTTTATCGCCGCTTCGCAGCCATCACGCACCGCATCCATCCGGTCATCCCAGGCGCGGGACGCATCACCATCAACCGGGCGCAACGCAATAAGTGCTTTTGCGACACCGTATATTTCCGGGATATAATTCCCCCAGGCTTCAATATAGGCCAGTAATCGTTCGGTTCCAGCCTTTGCCTGTCGGCTTTTTCGTAGCCGTTCCTCAACATTTTTAATGTCATCAATATATCGGGTGGTAGCAACCAATAAATCGCCCCTGTTTTCAAAATGCAGATATACCGCCTGCCGCGATATATCCGCCTTGCGCGCGATATCAATCATGCGAACATCAGCACCGTCCTTCGATTCAAGGAGTTCCCATGTTGCTTTCAGAATACGGTTGCGTGTTTCATTTTTTTCACTTGACATGATGTAAAGTAACATGTAGTTGACACGATGTCAATTGACACTGTGTCAAGTGAATGAAAATATTTTATGGAAGGAAGAAAAATGAAAATCACCGTTTTTGGATCGACAGGTTCCGTTGGTCGCCATATTGTAAAGCAGGCATTAGCGCAGGGCCACAAGGTCACCGCATTTGCACGAGCACCGGAAAAACTGAATATTGAGCATGAAAATCTTTCTCTGATTGCGGGGGATGTTTATGATAATTTCGCCGTAGAGATGGCTATAAAGGGACAGGATGCCATTCTGATTACGCTTGGGTCGTCAAAATTAACCGGCAATTTACGCTCAAAAGGAACAGAAAATATCGTCGAAGCGATGAAAGTTCACGGTGTCAAACGCCTAATTTGTCAAACGACGCTCGGCGCCGGTGACAGTGTTGATAATCTCAATTTTCTGTGGCGGTATATTCTGTTCGGTGTGCTGCTGCGGTTCGTGATGAACGACCATATTATTCAGGAAAATATTGTAAAAGAAAGCGGTCTTGACTGGACGATTGTCCGCCCGGCTGCATTTACGGATGAACAGGGTTCAAAAGACTACAAATATAATTTTGGGCCGAAATACAAGGACTTAACCCTGAAAATACCGCGTGTTGAAGTCGCCGAATTTATGCTTAAAAACCTGACGGATAAAGCGTTTCTGCACCAGACGCCCGGCCTGTCTTACTGAAATAAATATCCGTTATTTGTATGTGGTGATGGATTGATATTTAGTCGACTTATTGTTTATTTTTGTGTAATGAAGCAGAAGTATAGGTAAAAATAAAGCTTTAAAAAGAGACCTTAATGAAAGAAGTAAATTTTGTTCATCTTTCCGAAATAAACGAGGAACAAATTATCGACCTTATGAATAATGAGGATGTCGGCAAGCAGTTACCATTGCTTGCCGGAGGTTTCTCCACACAAGCCTGTCAGGCATTTTTGCAAGCAAAAAAGAAACTTTGGGATGAGCACGGATATGGCCCTTCGGCCATTCTTATCAAAGACGAATTTGCCGGTTGGGGAGGATTGCAGCCTGAGCATGGAGAAGCAGATTTTGCGCTGGTTCTTCATCCAAAATTCTGGGGATGGGGGCAAAGAATTTTTAATGAAATTAGGATGCAAGCATTTGATCAAATGAACCTTAATTCCATCACTGTTTTGCTGCCCCCGAGCAGGCCGAATTCAAAGGCAATAATGAGTTTGGGGTTTTTTGAAGATGGCGAGTTGACCGTAGATGGAGAACTTTTTAAGAGATTTCGTCTTAACAGTCCTTATTCCCAAGGATCAACAGTTTCCCTTTCACAATAAACCCAATTCTGACGTTCGGGTTTTAAAACTTCACCACTTTCTGGTCAATGCGGCCGAAAATGCTGTTGCCGTCGGCATCAAACATGTCAATTTCAACGCGGTCCCCGAAACTCATGAACGGGGTGGACGGTTTGCCGTCAGCGATGGTTTCAAGGCATCTTATTTCCGCGATGCAGCAGGAGCCGTCTTTTGAGCCCTTGTTGGATACGGTGCCGGAACCGACCACCGTACCGGGGGCGAGATCACGTGATTTTGCGGCATGTTCAATCAATTGACAGAAATCGAAGGTCATATCCACCCCGGCATTCGGTGCGCCGATTTCTTTGCCGTTCAGGACCGCGTGAAGCGGCAGATGCACTTTACGCCCGTCCCACGCGTCGCCCAGCTCATCGGGCGTGACAAAAACGGGGGCAAATGCCGTCCATGGTTTTGATTGATAAAAACCAAACTGTTTGGAAAGTTCCGCCGGAATGAGGTTCCTTAACGAAACATCATTTAATATGGAAATAAGTCTGATGTGTCCGCAGGCTTCGTCCGCGGTGACGCCGGCCGGGACATCGTCGGTGATGACGGCGACTTCGGCTTCAAGGTCGATACCCCATTCTTCCGATCCCGCACGAATGTCATCATGGGGTCCGATGAACGCATCCGATGCCCCCATATAAACCAAGGGGTCCGTCCAGAAGCTTGGCGGCAGTTCTGCGCCGCGTGCTTTACGGACAAGTTCCACATGGGTGACATAGGCACTGCCATCCACCCAGTGGTATGACCGTGGCAATGGCGCATCGCATTCCCTGGGGTCAAAATTTTTTCCGGAAACCGCACCACTTTCAAGATCATCATAGAGCGATTTCAATTTCGACTCCGCGTCTGACCAGTTATCAAGGGCTGCCTGCATTGTCGGGGCGACCATATCAGCAACCACATATCTGGAAAGATCCTTTGAGACCACGACAAGTTTGCCGTCTCTGCCGTGCTTAAGGGATGCGAGTTTCATATTCTTGCTCTTTCTATCATTTTATATACTATTGACGAAATTAAGGGATGAATTTATAATAGTTACAATTGAAACTAATTGCAAGCTCTTTTGCAAATATATGAGGGAAAAAGTATAATGGCCACGTCCGATTTGTTGTTGGAAGAGTTTTTACCTTATCGGCTTTCATATTTAACCAATCTTATCAGCCGGGATCTCGCCAGGCTATATACCGATCAGTTCGGGATTGCCCACACTGAATGGCGGGTTATGGCTGTGTTGGGTGTCTCCGGCGGTGTTTCGGCCGCGCATGTCGCTGAAAAGACGGCCATGGACAAAGTAGCCGTAAGCCGCGCCATCAATAATATGATAAAAAATAACCTGATCAGCAGAAGCTTCGCCGATGATGACAAACGTCGTTCGGTGCTTTCCCTGTCAAAGAAGGGAAAAAAGAGGTATGAAAAAATTGTCCCGCTTGTCCGTGATTACGAAAAAAAGTTGTTGGCCGGGCTCGGTGAAGCGGATCAGGAAAAGCTTGATGATATTCTTAAGAAGCTGACACACTATGTGGAAGGTGATCAATAACCCTCATCCTTCGCTTTCATGAATGCATCTTTCAATGATATCCGTCGATTGGTCAAAATACTGGTCGAACACGGTCGCAATGGCGCGTAGGAAAGGTTTTCCCGCCGGGGTAATTTTATAAAGACCCTGATCACACATCATAAACCCCGCATGCACCAGTTTTTCCAGATCCGATATTTCGCGGGAAAAATCGTAGGCAATATTATGCTTCGCCGCTATTTCGGTTGGATTTACTTCAAAATAACACATCAATGTCGATATAATATCGCGGAACATTTTATCATCTGCGACGATCGAAAGGCCGCGTACGACAGCCGACTGACCGGATGAAATTTTATCCATATAGTCTTTAATCATCGGTACATTCTGCGCGTAGCCATCCGGCAGGCTGCTGATGGCGGAAGGGCCAAAACCAAGCAGCGTATCGGCACGGTCTTCGGTGTAACCCTGAAAATTCCGTTTCAGTTCCCTTGCATCATAAGTGACAAACAAATGATCATCGGGAAGCGCAAAATGATCAAGTCCAATGGCGCGGTAGCCACTTGCCCTCAGCATATCGCTAGCGTGATCAAACTGAGCTTGGCGTTCCTTCTGTTCCGGTAATTTGTGTTTGCCGACAAGTGCCTGATGTTTTTTAATGTGGGGCACATGGGCATAACCGAAAAGCGCAATGCGGCCCGGATTAAATTTAAGGGTTTGTTCGATCGTTTGGGAAATGGTTTCGACCGTCTGATAAGGAAGACCATAAACAAGATCAAAATTAATTTTTGTAATCCCGGCATCTTTAAAATCGGTCATTACCCGTTCAATCAATGAGACGGGTTGAATGCGGTTGATTGATTGCTGCGTATTTTCATTAAAGTCCTGAATACCGAGGCTGACCCGATTAACCCCGGCTTTGGCGTAAGCATTAATTTTGTCACGGTCAACGGTGCGGGGGTCAATTTCGATGGCAAATTCATTTACGTGATCAAGGTTATAGCATTCCGCTACAACATCCATCAGGCTGAGAAAATCATCCGGTTTCAGCATCGACGGTGACCCGCCGCCAAAATGAATGTGACTTACATGGAGGCGACCGGTTTTAACCGCCGTTTGGCGGATTTCCTGTTTCAATGTTTCAAGAAACTTTTCAACCGGGTCATATTTATTGCTAATGGTCGTGAAACAGCCGCAAAACCAGCAAAGCTTTTCGCAAAAGGGAATATGAAAATAAAGACTTACCGGTTCGCAGATCGGCAGCGTTTTAAGCCACTTATCATGGGTTCCGGCGTCAAGAGGACCAAATTCAAGCGCAGTCGGGTAGCTCGTGTACCTTGGCAGGCGCTTTGGCCGCGCGGGGGGCACAGATGATTTTAAAGCTGTGTTTCTTTTTGTCATAGCGTCTTTATAAAAAAACACACACGCAAAAAAATTGATCTATGTCAGGAAAGCTGAATTATTTAAACGCCTTAAACGTCATAATCGTAAAGGTATCCTTGATGCCGGGGATCGGCTGGACACTTTCACTTACAAAACGTCCAATATCCGTTTCGTCATCAAGATGAAATTTTACCATCAGATCAAAGGCGCCGGAAATGGAATAGACATCTTCGGCTTCTTCCACGTTATCAACCACCGCTTCGGCCACGTCATAGACCTTGCCAAGTTCACATTTAATTTGTACGAAAATATTCTGCATAATGCCTTATCCGATTTGATTATGATTTTGCGTATCATAAAAAACAATCCGCGCTTATTCAACAAGCATTGTTTTAGCATTTTAAAATTATCCGGGATAAGTGATCCTATAGTTAAAACCCGGGGGACGGTGCCCGACCCAAAGCGGTCGTTTGCCAATGTGCTGATTTGACCACACCATTCGATTGAAGTAAGCTTCCTAAAACCTGCTAATTATAAACCCGGCCCGTTTCGTTTGGGCCATGCACTGGAGTTAAATATGATAAGAAATTTCAATTTTTCCCTTATTGTTGCTGCTGCGCTGGTGATTTTCTCCAGTCCAAGCACCGTCTTAGCCCAAGCAATGGAATCAGCTCTGCCCTTCAAGGTCGGCACGTTTGCGATCAACGACATACCAACAGTTGGTCTTGTTGTGCAAAACGACGAGCTCATTGTCGATCTGGCCGCCGCCAACCGAGCCCTAGAGCTATTGCCGCAATACAGCAAAGTAACCATACCCGCGGATATGATCGGGCTCATCTCGCAGTACGAGTATGGCTTGAAATACCGGATCTACGAGATCGTGAACTGGCTTGTAAAAGAAAATTTGCTGAGTGATAGCACCCAATCAAGTTTTATACACCCGGTGGGTTCGGTGGATATCATGGCCCCGATTCAGTATCCGAGCAAACTTATGAACGCGGCTGTAAATTTTTATACCCATGCTTGTGAAGGCTGCACCGAAGAGGAGCTGGCCGCTCAGACCCGTGAGCGTCAAGAAAATAGAGGCGTTCCCTATCTATTTCTGAAGCCAACTCGCGGCGCAATCATCGGCGATGGGGATGACATCATCATGCCTTACGGGCGTGACGAAATCGAATGGGAAGTCGAAATGGCAGTCGTTTTTGGCCGTTCCGGCAAGTACATAGCTGCAGACCGTGCCTATGATCACGTGTTCGGCTATATGGTAGCGATGGACATATCAGACCGTGGTGGCCGACCACCGGGCGGCGCCAGATTTGGTTCAGACTGGTTTGTCGGCAAGGGCCATGATACGTTTGCGCCACATGGCCCGTGGATTGTGCCAAAAGAATTCTACGGCGATCCGATGGAACGTCTGCATCAAACTCTGGTCATTGACGGTGTAACTGTTCAGGAGGCGAAAGCCGGCGATATGATTCATAATATCCCTGAACTAATCGAGTACGCGTCGTCGCTGATCACTATCTTCCCTGGTGACGTGTTGCAGAGCGGTACATCCGGTGGAACGGGTGCTGGCCGGGTTGAGCGCGCGTCAGGGTCCGGATACCTGGTGGACGGAGAGACGATCACTGCTAATATTGAGGGTATCGGCTCGCTCACACACACGGTCAGAATGGAGACCAGCGTTCCTGACGATCTGTCCGGTTCGCAGCTGCCTCCGGTTAAATCTTACCGTCCCTGACCTAACCTCTAGTAGATAGAGCTTCTGAAAGACTCTAAGGCGACGATCAGTAAAAACAGATCGTCGCCTTTTCAAATGTCCGCTTTCGACGGTGGTCTCAACCGGTCGATGCAACACATGCTTCAAATCTCTCTGCCGGGCTTTCAAAGTCCAGCGTCTGTCTTGGTCGTTCATTTAGTTGTCGCGCTACTGCATTAAGCTTTGCCTGCGAATGTTTTGATAAATCCGTTCCTTTGGGAAAATATTGTCTTAGCAGGCCATTGGTGTTTTCGTTAGAGCCACGCTGCCAGGGGCTGTGAGGATCACAAAAATAAACATCAATATCTGTCGCCAGACTAAAGCGTTTATGGTCAGCCAGTTCCTTGCCTCTATCCCAGGTCAGAGATTTGTAGAGTTCCGCGGGTAGTTTCTTCGATTGCTTAATCAGTGCTGTGACCACTGTCTCTGTGTCTTTACCTTTTACCTTGGCCAGCATCACATAACGGGTATGGCGCTCTACCAGGGTGGCGATATAGCTATTATTGCTGCCCGCGATCAGATCGCCTTCCCAGTGGCCAGGTACCGCACGGTCTTCCACCGAGGCAGGGCGTTCCCGGATCGAAGCCATATTCTTAATCTGGCCAAGACCGCTATGTTTCATGGTTGAATGCTTTGATCTTCGGATTGTACGTTTTGTCCTAAGATACTGAAGCAGCTCCTTCTTCAGAACACCACGTGCCTGAACAAATAAGCTTCTGTATATGACTTCATGGGACACTTGGTTATGCTCTTCCGCTCTGTATTTTCGCTTCAGCCATCCGGCAATCTGCTGTGGTGACCAGTGCTCTTTAAGCTTCCTGGCAACATTAAGCCTTAAAGTACGGCTCTGCGCAAGCTTGCAGAGCTTGGGCCGACATGATCTGTCCCACGCCGCCTGATCTGCGGATGTTGCTCTATAGCGTCTATGGCCTTCATTGCGTTTAATCTCACGGCTTATGGTCGAAGGAGGACGGTCAAGTTTAAGGGCTATCTGACGGATTGATAATCCGCCAACTATTCCCCTAGAAATATCTTCTCTCTCGGCAAGCGTAAGTGCTAATCGCGATCGCTTACGGTCTGGAGGACGGATGCCACCTGTGGGCGATAAAACGCTGTATATCGATGACGATCCCCGATCAAAATAGCGGCCAATATCCTTAAGGCTATCGCCCTGCAACCACCGATCCCACATATATTTCTTCTGTTCAGCCGTGTATTTTATTCTCGTTCTATATGCCATATCAATCACTCCCTCTATTCCTATATTAGAGTAAAGTGTTGCGTTGACCAGTTGAGACCACCACCCAAAGCGGACACTCAACGTTTTTCTAGTAAAGCTTATTTTTCTTCCTGCAGCTGCCCTAATTTCATTCCAATTATAGTTACTGATGGTACAGGCGAAATGTCATATTCTAAAATCTTTACATCAGAAAACCCCGCATCATTCATTAATTTACTGACCGTCTCCGCCATTTCCAAGGCTTGTTTGCGGCTCGGTCTATTGGTTCGTGGCATGTAGGTTATTGCTGCAATTCCGAAAGGAGTTAATATGCGATATATTTTTTCAATTATTGATTTTTGATCTTTAAAAAACTGAATAACATTCACACAATAAACTTTATCAAAGAATTGCTCCCCAAACTCGCATGTTTCAAAACGGTCATTCCATAGCTCCAACTTTCCTTCTGAAACAGCTATTGAACAACGTTTCCCCGCTTGTTCTATCATCTCTATCGAATGGTCAATACCTACTACCTTCCCGCTACCAATATATCGTATAACTTTGCCTAACCCTATTCCTGGACCACAGCCTATTTCTAATACATGATCGTCAGGTTTTATGTTTAACTTATCAACCGTAAAATCGTTTCTATTGATATTAGATTTGCGATTAGCCATAATCCAACCAGCAAGCCTTCCTAACTTACCGGTTGGATGCTTAAATTGACCAACAATGTATTTGTTAAACAACATGAGTAAAATAAATTATTGATATATTAATGAGTTAGGTTATTGGCTCTCCGGCGACCAATATTTAAGACAAAAACTATCACAGCAATATTTGCTGTAATCATAAAAGCATGTTTAAATTGAATAGTTTGTAAGCCAAATAGTTCTGAGGCCGTGCTGTTCCATGACCAAAGTAGCAACACACTCCATAAAAAAAGAGCGGATATAGCTAACAAGATACCTTTTATCATTCTATTTTTTCTCAATTCTGTTTCATTACTCATTTTCAACTCCTTCAAGTAGTGAGGTTAGTTTATTGATCACGCTAGACGTTGTTGCAATTTCGTGATCAGTGAATTTTTTAGAAATATCATTCATGAAATCTGTTTCACGCCGAAGAATAATTTCGAATTTGCTTTTCCCTAACTTCGTAAGTGAAATCAGGAACGTACGCTTATCCTTCGGATTATTTCTACTTTTGACAATGTCATGTTTAGATAAACTATTAACTATTACCTGAATGTGTTGGCGCGACACGCCCTTTTCTCGTGCAATGTCGGGAACTGTCTTCACCTCGTTAGGATACAGACTTTCTATGACTGCGCGAGCAGATGCATTTACACTAATATCGTTGTGCAATTCATCAGCAGTAAATTTTAAAACATTAAAACAGTGACGTATCTCGTTAATAACTAGCTTAATATTAATTCCGTCGGTATTCATTAATAACCTTTCCAATCACTTGACATTTGCTCAAACTACAACATGACAATATACTTGTCAATACATTTGACAATAATGTTGTCATTAAAAATATAACTAATTGTTATTAAATATTATAATTGTATTCATTTATGTATTTATAGGTGAATATTAATCCAGATAAAATGTAGAATTAATGAAAGAAGGTTTATTGTTGACCGTCTGCTTTGGGTCGGAAGCCGCCGTGGAGAAATCAGATTTATTCAAGAATTGTTTCAAGTAGCGATTTTAAAACCGGTCTTAATCTTTCCGCCTTATCATCCCTGAATTTGACGGGCGGGTCTTCATCCATATAGGTGATTTGCGATATTTCAAGCTGTATGGCGTTGATTAAATTTTTCGGATTGCCGTAATGACGGGTGATGTACCCCCCTTTAAACCGGCCATTAAGCGCAGCCGTATAATTTGAGCTGCGGATAATTTCATCAAGCCTTTCAACAAGGTCGTGATCGGCGGACGTTCCGTTCCCTGTGCCAAGGTTTAAATCCGGCAGCCGCCCGTCAAAAAGTTCGGGAACATGACTTTTAATGGAGTGGGCATCCCAAAGGGCGGCTTTGCCATGAATTTCTTTTAACCGCGTCAGTTCCGATGCAATTTTGTCATGGTAGGGTTTCCAGTATTTTTCCGTGCGTGTGTGAGCATCCGGTTGGTGGCCGTCCTGATATATTGGGTCACCGTCGAATGTCGTGGTCGGGCAAAGTTCGGTGACTTTTTTACCCGGATAAAGGCTGACACCGTCGGTGCCACGGTTAAGATCGATGACATAACGGCTGTATTTGGCGGCAATGATTGAAACATCCATATCCCGTAAAAAATCATAAAGACGGTCGATATACCAGTCCGTATCCACAAGCGATAGGGCCGCATCGGTCATCGTTTTTTTTATGTCATCCGGTATATCAAGGCCGACATGGGGCATGCTGACCAGAAGGGGTCTTGATCCTTTATGAAAATGAAACGGGGTCAAAGCGCGCCGCCCGATGGCAGGATTTTCACCGCATGTTCACTAAAATCCCCGGCGAGCACCATTTTTGTTGCGTTTTCAAGGTCAGGCGCGAAATAACGGTCTTCCGTATAATGGGGCACCGTCGATCTTATTTTTTTATGCACGATTGAAAGCTTTGCTGATGTCCTATGGGGTGCCCTGAAATCAATACCCTGCGCCGCGGCGAGAAGCTCGATACCGATTACGGTCGCGCCGTTAAAACACATTTCGGTCAGGCGCCGGGCGCCGTATGTTGCCATGCTGACGTGGTCTTCCTGATTGGCGGACGTGGGGATGCTGTCAACGCTGGACGGATGAGCCATTGTTTTATTTTCGGACACCAGTGCGGCGGCCGAGACCTGCGCAATCATAAAACCGGAATTAACACCGCTGTTTTTAACAAGAAACGGCGGCAGGTCGCTCATTTTCGGGTCAACCATGATGGAGAGGCGCCGTTCAGAGATCGACGCGATTTCACAAACCGCCATCGCCAGCATATCCGCCGCAAAGGCCACGGGTTCTGCATGGAAATTACCGCCGGAAATAACATCGCCATTATCGATGAAAATAAGCGGGTTATCGGTTACCGCGTTGGCTTCGATCAGAAGCGTTGTCGCCGCATTTCGGATAAGGTCAAGACACGCCCCCATCACCTGTGGCTGGCAGCGCAGGGAATATGGATCCTGCACCTTTTCGCAGTCTTCATGTGATTTGTTAATGTCACTTCCCGCCATGAGTTCAAGATAAAGCGGGGCGACATCAATTTGCCCCGGTTGACCGCGTGCCATGTGAATTCGCGGATCAAACGGCGCGACGCTGCCCATTAAGGCATCAATGCTCATAGAACCCGCAACCACCGCGGCGGCAAATATATCTTCGGTTTGAAAAAGCCCCTTTAAGGCCAGTGCTGTTGAGACCTGCGTCCCGTTTAGAAAAGCCAGTCCTTCCTTGGAGCTTAATTTATGGGCTTTAAGTCCGGCTTTTTTTAACCCCTGCTTCGCGGGCATGCGTTTGCCCTTAAGCCTGACGAAGCCTTCCCCCATAAGCGCACATGTCATGTGGGCCAGCGGCGCCAGATCACCGGACGCACCAACCGACCCTTTTTCCGGAATTTCAGCAATAAGCCCCGCGTTTACGAAAGATAAAAACGCCTCCATGGTGGAGGCACGAATACCCGAATGACCCTGTGCCAAGCTGGAAATTTTTAAAACATAAATCAGCCTGACCACATCGTCAGGAAGCGGTGTTCCTACACCGGTGCTGTGGGACAGGACGAGATTGGTTTGCAATTTCGTAAGTTGATCATCCGGGATTGAGGTTTGCGCCAAAAGTCCGAACCCCGTGTTGATGCCGTAAACGGTTTTTCCCTGATCGGTGATATCGTCAACCACCTTGCGCGCGGCGCGGATCATGTCCCACGCACCGGGTGCGAGGCTTATGTCACATGGCGCGCGGTAAATTTCACGCAGTTTGGACAGGGTCATTTCACCGGGTTTGATCACAAATGTCATTTTTTAATCCTTCAGCATGGGAAGATTGAGGCCTTTTTCCCGGGCACATTCACGGGCAATTTCATACCCCGCATCGGCATGACGCATAACGCCCGTTGCCGGATCGTTCCAGAGAACGCGGCCAATGCGCGCGGCGGCATCATCGGTCCCGTCGCACATAACGACAACGCCGCTATGCTGCGAAAATCCCATACCGACCCCGCCGCCGTGGTGAAGTGATACCCATGTCGCGCCGCTTGCCGTATTTAAAAGCGCATTCAAAAGCGGCCAGTCGGAAACGGCGTCCGAGCCGTCCATCATGCTTTCCGTTTCGCGGTTTGGGCTGGCGACCGATCCGGAATCGAGATGGTCCCGCCCGATGACAATAGGGGCGCTTAGTTCACCGGTTTTTACCATTTCATTAAAAGCAAGCCCCAGACGGTGCCGATCCCCCAGCCCGACCCAGCAAATACGCGCGGGCAACCCCTGAAACTGGATGCGTTCCCGCGCCATATCAAGCCAGTTATGAAGATGGGGATTATCGGGGATAAGCTCCTTAACCTTCTGATCGGTTTTATAGATATCTTCAGGGTCACCGCTGAGCGCCGCCCAACGAAACGGCCCAATACCCCGACAGAACAGCGGGCGCACATAAGCCGGAACAAAGCCCGGAAAATCAAAGGCATTTTTAACGCCATTATCAAACGCCACCTGACGGATATTATTTCCGTAATCGAATGTGGGAATACCCATATTGTGATATTCAAGCATTGCTTTAACGTGGATGGCCATCGCTTCTTTTGCGGCGCGCTCGACTTCTTTGGGGGCAGTTTCAATTTTGCTTTCCCATTCGTCAACCGTCCATCCGACCGGCAGATACCCGTTAACCGGATCATGAGCCGATGTCTGATCGGTTACCGCATCAGGGCGGATATCACGGCGAACCATTTCAGGGATAATTTCCGCGGCATTTCCAAGCAATCCCACAGACACCGCCTCCCCTTTTGACGTCGCGTCCTCAATAAACGCCATCGCATCATCAAGTGTCTCGGCGCGCTTATCAAGATATCCTGTGCGCAGGCGGAAATCGATCCGGTTAGATCGGCATTCAATCGCGAGCATACTTGCCCCCGCCATGGTCGCTGCTAACGGCTGCGCGCCGCCCATGCCGCCAAGTCCGCCGGTTAAAATCCACTTTCCTGTCAAATCGCCGCCAAAATGCTGTCGTCCCATTTCAACAAATGTTTCATAGGTACCCTGCACGATGCCCTGGCTGCCGATATAAATCCAGCTTCCGGCGGTCATTTGCCCGTACATCATCAGACCTTTTTTATCCAGTTCATTAAAATGATCCCAGGTCGCCCAATGCGGTACCAGATTTGAATTGGCGATCAACACGCGCGGTGCATTTTCATGCGTTCTGAATATACCGACCGGCTTGCCGGATTGGACAAGCAATGTTTCATCGATTTCAAGGTTTTTTAGGCTTTCCACGATCTTATCAAAACATTCCCAGTTACGCGCCGCACGCCCGATGCCGCCATAAACAACAAGATCTTCCGGGCGCTCCGCAACATCAGGGTCAAGATTATTCATCAACATACGCAGCGGCGCTTCCGTCGCCCAGCTTTTTGCATTGAGGTCAGGCCCCGTGGGCGCTTTGATCATGCGGATATTTGATTTTTGATCTGACATTCATCTTTCCTGTATATACAAGTTAAATTTTGAAACCGCACCCTTATCACAAAAAGGGTGTTTCTGGTTTATTCCGGTTTAAAAAGACCCGAAAGCTCGTATCGTGAGCCCGGGTGATACAATTGCGCTGTGGACGCCACACGACCTTTAGCCCAGGTCCGTCTTTCAATAAGCAGGCAGGCTTCATCATCGCTCATATCCAACAGGGATTTTATCCCTTCCGGTGCGAGGATGGCCTTAACGACATGCTCCACTTTTTGAAGCGGTGCCATTTTTATAAGATATTCGTAGGGCGTATGTTTGGTAAAATCCTGATCCCCATAACCCGGTACCACATCTTCATTAACCAGACGATCTTCAAGCTGTATGGGGATGCCCCGTTCTTTATGAATAATCTGGGTATGCGTAAGCGGCGTGCCAACATCAATATTCATGTAAGTGGCTATTTTTTCGTTGGCTTTCACCATTTCGCATGTGAGAACTCTGGCACTGTATTCATGGTGACGCGCTCTTATTTCATCAGCGATATTATTAATTTCAAGCGGATTGCTTTTGGCTTTGAGCTCCGCGACAAAGGTACCGACCCCCGCAACACGGATCAGATATCCTTCATCGGTAAGTTCGCGAAGCGCGCGGTTCGTTGTCATGCGGGAGACGGAAAATTCCTTAACCAGTTCATTTTCAGACGGCACACGTGTTGATGCCATCCATTCGCCGCTGTCGATCCGCGCGAGAATATGATTTTTGATTTTTCGGTACATCGGTTCCGATTTCAAATCCGTCGTCATCTTCTGTCCCTTTTTTTCCGGTTAAACAATATGATCCTGTATATACAAGTTAGTCAAGTATTTTTTGCAGCGACATCATTGCCGCCGCAAATTCAGCCGCAATCTGCCGCTCATTTTCATGTTTATAGTCGGAGATCACTTTATTTCCCGCGACATAGACATCTTTAACCGGGTTGACATTGCCGCTGAAAATAAACCGGTCGATCATATTTTCCTTTGGTGTTCCGGCAAGCAGCGGCGACCTGTCATCAAGCACGATAATATCGGCGCGTTTTCCGATATCAATTACGCCATTGTTAAATCCGCTTGCCCGTGCACCGCCACGCAGGGCTTTCAAATATAAACTGGTGCCGGTGTGACTTTCTTTTTCGTCGGCCGATATATTACGCCTTTGATGAATGAGCCGCTGGCCATATTCGAGCAGGCGGAGTTCTTCAATCACGCTGACCGAAATATGACTGTCCGATCCGATGGCAATTTCACCACCACTTTCAAGATAATTGTTCAGTGGGAAAATGCCGTCACCCAGGTTTGCTTCCGTTGTCGGGCATAACCCCACAACGGCCCCTGATTTTGCAATCATGCCTGCTTCGGCATCGGTGATGTGGGTCGCGTGGATCAAACACCAGTTTTCGTCCACCTCCGTATTCTCAAAAATCCATTCGACCGGTCGCAGGCCAGAATGTGCTATGCTATCTGTAACTTCCTGTTTTTGTTCGGAAATATGAATATGAACGGGGCCATCAATTTTTCTTTGACGTAAGCATTCCTTTAGCGCATCTTCCGGTACTGCCCTTAAGCTGTGAAAAGCCATTCCCACATGCATGTTGTCTAAATTGCCGCACGCTGATGACAACGCATCCGTTAAGTCGATAAATTCATCAACCGAATGGGCGAAACGTCTTTGCTGATCCGTTAAAGGCAGGTGACCAAAACCGGAAGACATATAAAGGACCGGCAGATGACAAAGTGCAATTCCCATCGATTGCGCCGCTTCCATGATGGCATGGGACATTGCGGCGTTTCCGCTTTCGTCATGATGAAGATAATGGAATTCCGAAACGCTGATATACCCCGCCTTTAACATTTCAACATAAAGCTGCGATGTAATAATACGAAGATCGGCCGCCGTTATTTTACCGGCGACACGGTACATGATATCACGCCAGGTCCAGAAACTGTCCTGCCGTGACGTGGAATATTCCGCAAGTCCCGCCATTGCCCGCTGAAACGCATGACTGTGAATATTATTCATACCGGGCATGGCAAAACCGTCCACGGCTTTTTCCGCGCCATGATAATCCCGCTCAATGTTCGTGATATACCCGGCCGGATCCAGCGACAGTTTGACATTATCGGCCCAACCGGTTGCTAAAAGAGCGGATTTGAATATAATGCTTTTCATATTTCAATAATCTGAATATAGTTGTATATACAACTTAACCATATTCGATTTATCGAGTTTGTCAAACTCAAAAAATACAGGCTTTAAAATGAGCAATCATATCTGGACCGATGTTAATTTGCTGACGATGCAGGAAGATGGCGAGGCCTATGGCTTACTGCAGGACGTCGCACTTGTACAGGAAAGTGATTATATCGCCTGGATCGGCCCCAAAGACGACATCCCAAATCATTATGATTATGAAATGACATATTGCGATGGCGGATACATGACACCGGGCCTTATCGACCCTCATACGCATCTGATTTATGGCGGAAACCGGATCGATGAATTTGAAAAACGTCTGAAGGGAACCTCTTATGAGGAAATCGCCAAAGAAGGCGGCGGCATCCTGTCAACGGTAACCGCCACCCGTGAAACAACCGAAAACGATCTGTTGCAATCCGCAAAAAAAAGGCTTGCCAATTTTCGCGCCGAAGGCGTCACCACGATTGAAATAAAATCCGGTTATGGTCTTGATACCAAAACCGAAATTAAAATGCTGTCGGTGGCAAAAAAGCTGAACCTGAGTAACAAGATTGATATCATTCCCACATTTCTTGGGGCCCATACACTCCCCCCCGAATTCAGGGATAACAGAACGGGATATATTGGTCTGATTATAAATGATATGCTTCCTAAAATCACGGACCTTAGGCTTGCAAAGGCGGTTGACGGTTTTTGTGAAAATATCGGTTTTAGCTACGAAGAAATAGAACGCGTGTTCATTGCCGCGAAATCTTATGGACTTGATGTGAAATTGCACGCGGAGCAGTTGTCCGATCAGAATGGGGCCGCCCTCGCCGCGAAATATGGCGCATTGTCCGCAGACCATCTTGAGCACCTTTCAGAAGCGGGAATTATCGCCATGAAAGAAGCGGGAACGGTCGCCGTTCTTTTGCCGGGGGCTTATTACACATTAAGGGATACAAAACTGCCGCCGATGGAATTACTGCGAAAGTACGGTGTCCCGATGGCCATAGGATCGGATTGCAATCCAGGCTCTTCCCCCGTTTTGTCATTGAAGCTTATGGTCAACATGGCCTGTACAATCTTCAGGCTGACACCCGAAGAAGCCCTCGCCGGGGTTACGCGAAACGCGGCAAGGGCATTGGGATTAAAAGATCGCGGCGTGCTAAAAGAAGGCCTTAACGCAGACATGGTCCTGTGGGATATTGAACATCCGGCCGAACTTGCCTATCACATTGGGGGTAATCCGATACGCGCGGTCGTAAAAAACGGCAAGATTTTTACTCAAAAAAATGGCGACCTCAATTGAGATCGCCATTCCAGACATTCATTTCATAAACATTATCCGCCCATTTGTCCGGTAAAGAATGCATAAATCAAATAACCAACCACAACGGGTACAATATATTTGATGATTGCGCGCCAGAATTTAAACAGGATACTGTCCCCCAGCCCCAATTCTTCCAACGCTTCCTTACGGTTTAATATCCATCCCAGAAAAATACCCGCAAACAGCGAATTAATAAGCATCATCGCATTTGCCGACATATATTCAAGGAGATCCATGATATTCTTGCTGGCAACCGTGTCGTTAAAGGTCAGCACGCGCAGATCCGAAAGCACGTTCATGGATAACGCCGAAAGACAGGCAAGACACCAAAGGCCGAAACCAACAACCACCGATGCTTTCTTTCTTGAGAATATTCCCCTTTCTTCAAGGTTCGATACCGCCGGTTCAAACAGCGAAATGGTTGATGTAATCGCCGCAAACGCGAGGAGCAGGAAGAACAATATTCCAAAGGCCTGCCCGAGGGGCATCTGATCGAAAATAACCGGTAACGTCACAAACACCAGGTTAGGTCCGGAATCAATCTCAAGCCCATTGTTAAAGATAATCGGGAATACGGCAAATCCGGCGATAAGCGCAACGAAAGTATCCGCAAATGCCACACCACACGCCAGTTTGGGAATCGACGTATCCTTCGGGAGGTAGGACCCATAAACCAGCATGGTCGCACTACCGAGAGAGAGCGAGAAAAAGGCCTGACCCGTTGCTTCCAACACGGTACGGCCGGTTATTTTGCTGAAATCGGGGGTAAACATAAACTCGAAAGTTTCAACCATCCCGCCATTAAAGGCCGAATAGATAACGAGAATGACAAGGATCGCGAATAACATTGGCATCAGGATATTCACCGCTTTTTCAAGACCCGCCTTAATACCGCGGGAAATGATAAAGGCCGTGATCAGCAGACTAAGCGTCATCCAGAATATAAGCGTCGCAGGGCTTTGCTGCATTTCCGTAAACACGGCGAGCGTCTGCCCCTCCACAAGGTTGTTAAGCTGCCCGGTAATGATTGAATAGACGTAATTCAGGGTCCAGCCAGCAATCACAAAATAAAAGCCCAGAATGCCAAGCGGAGTTAAAATACTTGAAAACCCAACGAATTTCCAGAATGGCTGACTTTTCTTGCCTTCGCTGAGTTCCGTGAAGGCGGTAATTGGCGGAAGCTGCCGTCGGCGGCCGATTGTGAGTTCCGTCATCACCAGCGGTATACCGAAAAGAAGCACAATTCCAAGATATAAGAGAACGAAAGCACCGCCACCATTTTCACCAACAACATATGGAAAGCGGTATATATTTCCAAGGCCGACCGCGCTGCCGATCGCTGCAAGTAAGAAAGCCGTCCCCGATGACCATTTTTCCTGAGTTACGTGTGTCACATAAAACTCCCACTATTTATTTTTATATGCCTTAGGTTAATCCCAAGATTTCATCACGTCCATAAAATAATGCCGCGCCCCTCAGTGAGGAGCACGGCATGATCATTTCAATTAAATATGTATCAGGCGTAATATTTACCAAAACGATTGGTAATAAAGTCCTGATATTCCACATCTTCCTGACGAACAAAACCTTTTTGCGGCAATTTGCCTTCTGCGAGAAGGTCAACCATGGCGCAAATACCGGCCGATGTTGTCACCTGAATAGCAGACCACATTTTACCACCAATTTCCTGATTATATACTTTGTGTGCATATGAATCCTGAACAAAACGGCCGTCGATATCGCCCGTCACGGTTACATAAACAAGAACAACATCCTGATAGGTGAATGGAAGGGCATATTCAAAAATGTCCTTCATCATATCCTGGCGTTCATTAAGGCGCAGGTCCTGAAGAAGCAGTTTAAGAATATCACGGTGACCGGGGTAACGCGCTGTGCGGTAATTAAGGTTCTGTACCTTTCCTTCGAGAGTTTCACAAAGGGTGCCAAGGCCGCCTGATGTGTTAAAGGCTTCATAATCAATGCCGTCAATCGAAAAATTCTCCAATTCCTCAAGAGGCGGTGTTTCAGTGAGCCTTCCGTTGATCACTGCTTCACATGGCTGACAATATTCATTAATCAAGCCATCGGTTGACCAAGTCAGATTATACTTGAGGGCATTTGACGGAATTTTCGGAAGCGCACCGACACGAAGATGCACATTTTGCAATCTTTCAAATCTTTTGGCGATATCATAGGCGACAATTGAAATATAGCCGGGCGCAAGACCACATTGAGGGATCAGAGCAACATCAGCCTTCTTTGCCAGTTCTTTTACAAGACGTGTACAGGCAACATCCTCAGTAAGATCAAAATAATGAACACTGTTACGAACGGCGCCTTCGGCGATATATTTTGTGATCTGATATGGCGCCGCAGACAGAACGGCAAATTTACCAGTCATTTCAGCGTCAAGCGCGGCCTGATCGAGAACATCAAGGTTTACTGTTTTCACATTGTCATATTTTGGCATTTTCGCGAGCGCATCATCGGAAATGTCCGCAACCGTTACATGATAGTCACCGGAACCGGCGAGCATTTCAGTGATCATTTCACCGATTTTCCCGGCACCCATTAAAAGAATATTCTTCATTGTTTTTAACCCTTCATAAAATACGTTATGGAAGCACCATAAACGCATTATTTATCAATTCGAAGGGCTAAAAACGGCGAAATGATCATTATTATTTGACATTTTGACGGTTTTATCTGCAAAATGGCTGAAACGACAAGATAGACCCAAATGGACGATAAAGATAAATCACTGATAAACCTGCTTAGGGAAAACAGCCGTGCATCAACCACGACACTCGCACGCACGCTCGGCCTTTCAAGAAGCACGGTTCAGGACCGGATGAAACGGCTTGAGGACCGCGGTGTAATCGCCGGATACACCATCCGGTTTAACGATGAATATAGCCAGCGGCAAATTTCAGCGCAGGTGATGATGACATTTCAGCCAAAATACGCCGCCGCCATCCTTCAGGCACTAAAAAAAATGCCGGGTGTTGTGTCCATTTATGCCGTAAGCGGCATTTACGATCTGATCACGACAGTCCGCGCCGAAACAACAGAGGAACTTGATGAAACGATTGATAATATCGGTATCCTTCCAGGCATGGAAAAAACCACAACATCCATCATTTTATCCCGGAAATATGAGGTTTAAAAAACGCCTTATTTGGAACACATTCTCTTTCTAACTTCTTTTTGAGGGTTCTGAAAATAACATAATAATATTGCGGGGAACAAGTGATCTTCTTCGAACAGTAATCCTATCCGATTTAAATGTTCCAGAGGGGGATCAGAATGATCAATTTATTTATCAACGGAAAATCATTTTCATTTGACGGCGACGAAGACATGCCGCTGCTGTGGTTTGTGCGTGAAAATGCTGAACTCACCGGCACCAAATATGGTTGCGGTATTGGTCAGTGTGGCGCCTGTACCGTTCATCTGAACGGTACAGCCGTCAGATCATGTACGGTCGCGATGGCCGACGTCGCGGGCGCAAAAGTCGAAACCATAGAAAATATTTCAAGTGGCAATAAGAAGCTGCATTTTGTTCAAAAAGCCTGGATCGCTGAAGATGTTCCCCAATGCGGATACTGCCAGTCCGGCCAGATTATGGCAACCATCAGCTTTCTTGAAGAATTCCCAAACCCCACAGACGATGACATCAACAAATATCATACAAATATTTGTCGTTGCGGCTCTTATGACGATATGCGGCGCGCCATACATCTGGCGGCGAAACTTCAAGCGGAAGGCACGTCATCATGAGCATTTCAAGAAGATCATTTTTAAAAGTCGCCATCACAACCACAGGATCACTCGTGGCGTATGCTCATTTTGGTTCCCCGACCTTAGCCAATCCGCAAAAGGCCAATCCGATGCCGTTCATTGAAATGGCCCCGAATGGCGATATCACATTTATCAGCAGCCGCAGCGATATGGGACAGGGGTCTCCCACCTCGCTTGCGCAAATCGTGCTGGACGAAATGGACGCTGACTGGGACAGGCTCGTTGATGTCAGGGAAACCGAATCGGCTGACCGCTCCATATACAAAGAAGGATTAACAACTGTAGGGGCTATAAGCACGTTTATCGGCTGGTTTACTCACCGAGAAGCAGGTGCCAGCCTACGTGAAGGTTTCAAGCTTGCGGCCGCCGGGCTATGGCAAGTAGATGAAAACAGGCTGACTACCGAAAATAGTAAAGTAATCGACCCCGTTACAGGTCAGATTTTTCATTATCATGAACTTTTTGACAGTCTTCCCACGCTTTATCTTCCGAAAGTACCGAATTTTAAAACACGTGAGCAATCAACACTGGTTGGAAGGCCGTTGCCGCAGCTTCGTTCAGAAGAGCGGGTCACGGGGAAAGCCCGCTACGGTATTGATGTCCATTTTCCAGGGTTAAAAGTTGCCGTGGTCAAACGATGCCCCACTTTCGGCGGAACCGTAAAGTCGTTTGATAAAACGGATGCATTAAAGATAAACGGTGTACGCGAAGTCGTTGAAATATTTAATGGTGTTGCTGTTGTTGCCGACGGTTTCTGGGCGGCAAAAAAAGGTCGGGACGCATTGACGGTTGAATGGGATCATGGTGAGTTAAAAAACCATTCTTCCGACAGTATTGCTTCACGCCTAAAAGACAAGCTGGATAAGCCCGATGTAGTAGAAAGGCAGGAAGGGGATATCTCCGCAGAATTAAGGACGGATACCGGCATAGAACAGACAGGGAATTTCAGTTTTCCATTTGTCGCTCATGCGACTATGGAGCCGATGAACACCACCGCATGGGTAACAGATGATAAATGTGAAATTTGGTCACCAACACAAAGTAAACTGGACGCACAGGAACAAGTCGCTAAGTTTCTGGATCGCAAAAAGGAAGATATTCTTTTACACCGAACTTTGTGTGGTGGCGGATTTGGTCGTCGGGCGCAAGATGATTTTGTAATAGAAGCTGTTGATGTTTCAAGAAATTCGGGTTTTCCCGTAAAACTAATATGGACCCGGGAAGACGACATACGACATGACTATTACCGTTCACTGAGCGAACTCAGAATAATCGGTAAATTGAACGATGAAGGAAAATTGACGGCTTGGGACAGTGCCCTCGCTTTTATTGACACAAGCCCTTACCATTTTTCACCCGGTGACCGAGGCACAAAAGACGGATTGTTCGTGGGCATGGCCGGAATAAATCCTGCATATAAAATTCCTAATATTAATTTATCATATGGCTATTTGACCCTACCGATTACCGTTGGGATACTCAGGGGCATAAGCCATGGTTATACCAATTTTGCTATTGAGGTAATGATTGAACGACTGGCAAAAGCGGGGGGACGTTCCCCATTGAGCCTTCGCGCAGAATTGTTGGCAGAAAATAAACGAGCCCATAAGGTTATTGAAGAACTGCAAAAATTAAATAAGGCTAACCCCGTTCCGAAGGGCGCTGCAAGGGGGTTCGCTTTTGCTTATGAAGGGGAGTCAGGTATTTTATATCAATATTACAGCGGGCATATGGCCGATGTTCGAAAACTGGACGACGGTACAATAAAGGTTCATAAAATATGGGTTGTTGCCGACCATGGGCGTGTGATCAATCCCGCTGGATTTAAACGGCAAATTCACAGTTCCATCTATTTTGCGCTTTCCATGATGCGAAGTGGCGTTATCTCGCTCAAAAACGGTCAGGTAGAACAGGGAAATTTCGATGATTACCCGGTATCACTGATTGGTGATGGTGCAGAAAATGTGGAAATAAAACTGATAGACACGGATGCCCACCCGATGGGATGTGGTGAAAAAATGCAGGCGGGAATACAGCCCGCAATCGCCAATGCCATTGAAAAGCTGACAGGCACCGAAATTTCCGGAATCCCGATTAAGGATTTAGCCTAAATCAGCGTTTTGCCGCGTTGGCGATCCGAAGGCATGCGCGGGCACATATTGCTTCGACGGGCATACCTGTTGTTTTACAGTCTTTTTCCGCATCAGATGTAATGGCCATGGCACTGGCGAGGCGCGTGGTTGTCCATTTTGAAAGATCCGCTTTAAAGCTTCGTGCTTCCATGGCGAAAACCTTCGGGATAAGCTTTCCCATCGCCTGATCGGCGGATAAGCCCTGATCCATATAACCCCTTGCCAGATGCATGCGCTGTATCTTGCGAAGCAGGGACCGAAGGACCGCGATCGCGTTTTCACCACGATTAAATGCCTTGAATAAACTGTCATCAAGGCGCCGAAGATCACCACTTATTGTCGCATTTGTAATCATATCAATACTTAAGGCGCCACTATCCCCGACACAGGCGGTTACATCATCCATTGTTACCATATGGCTTGCGCGCTTATCCGGCGGGCCCATATAAATCGCCAGCTTATTAAGTTCGCTGCGGGAGACAAGCCTGTCACTGCCGAGATTCATCTGCAAAAATGAAGCGGCATCCGAATCAATCGTCAGCCCGTTCTCACGCATCACTTCGTGGATGAGCGTATCAAGCGCTGCCTGATTATCTTCATAACAGGGTATTGCCGCCGCATTTTTCGCTTTTTCAAACAATTTACGAAGGCCCGAAGTCGGCCTGAGGTTTCCTGCGGTAATGACGATTAATCCGTCACCAATGGGGTTTTCAAGAAATAACTGGGCCGCTTTGGTGGTGTTTTCCGCCGCCCCTTCGACGCGAATGACGCGCCTGCCCCCCATCATAGATATGGCGGCCGCTTCATCACCGAGAATTCCCGGTTCCGATTTTAATTGTTCCGGGTCAATATTGGCAATCAGAAACGGATCCTGAAGATCTTCGACGACCTGCCTGGCGATGAGCGTTGCACGTTCGCGCACCAGTCCTTCGTCTGGGCCAAAGACAAGGACAGCCTGATATTGCGGAGAAAGTTTCTTAACCTGTGCTGGAATATCACGGTAAGAAAGCTTCATCAGCTAACCTCTTTATCTTGCTGGTTGTTGCTTAGAAAAGTACCAATTCTGGTTATAATCTGATTGGCGACTTCTTCTGATAATCGTTCAAGCGATGTTTCACGCGCAATTTTATTTGAAAAATCCGACTGCACAAGGTCATAGGTCACGATGGCACGCGCGGTTCCGTTCATAATGGATTGATCACTGCTGATATCAATCAGGCTAAAGGCAACAGACAATCTTAGATTCTGCAAAGTCACCGATTCGTCTTCACGGATACCGTATCCACGTTCCTCCACATCATAGTTGGCTTTTAATATATAGGTGGTCGATCCATCACTGGACAGTGGCGAGATACGGTCATACAGATTATTCTCAATGAGCTGAGATAACCTTTCCTGCCGACCTGAGACATTTGTGACACGATCAATCTGGATATTTGCCATAACCTGCGCAAGTGCCGCACCTGTGGCCGAATTCTGACCATACATTGGTTTAAACCCACAGGCCCCAAGGCACAGGGCGAGTGCGCCGATAATCAGTCCTGTAAATTTTGCCCTTATTTTCATATGCAGCCTGTCGTTCAATACGCCCTAAATTACAATATTAACAATTTTATTCGGGACAACAATAATCTTTCTTATGGGTTTGCCATCAATAAAAGTCTTTACCTTGTCCGATGCCAAGGCCAATTCTTCCAGTTCCTTTTTATCCATATCTTTTTCGACTTCAAGCTTATCCCGAAGTTTACCCTGAACCTGCACGACAACCGTTACGGTTGATTGCTTCATCAATTCTTCTTTTGCCGCTGGCCAGTCGGCATCCGAAACCAGCCCTTTGCCACCAATCATTTTCCACATTTCTTCCGCCAAATGCGGCATCATTGGGGAGGAGAGCAAAATAATTGACTTTATGGCTTCATAAAGCGCAAAGCGGTCACCGTCGCTTCCATCCGACTTGAACGCGGCGATGGCATTTGCAAATTTGTAGAGCTGTGCAACCGAAGCGTTGAAATGGAAATTTTCAATGTCCTTGCCGACCTGCGCAATGGACTGATGGGTCATTCTGCGAAGATCCGCCGCCTGTTTGCTGAAAGAAGCGGGCTCGATCAGCATATGCGCGTCTTTTTCGATATTCGTCGTCACCGTTCGCCATAACCGCTGCGTGAACCGCCAGGCACCTTCAACACCTTCCTCTGTCCATTCGAGATCTCGTTCCGGCGGGCTGTCTGAAAGCATAAACCAGCGTGCGGTATCAGCGCCATAAGTATCAATGATAGCGGTGGGGTCAACCACATTCTTTTTGGATTTTGACATTTTTACGGAGCGACCCGCGGTAACCGTTTCACCGGTTTTTCTTGAGACAAGTTCGCCATTATCCCTCTTATCCACTTCATCGGGAAGGACCCAGTCACCATTTTTATCCTGATAGGTTTCATGACAAACCATACCCTGTGTGAACAATCCGTCGAACGGTTCTTTCACATCGCAAAGTCCGATTTGTTTCATCGCACGGGTAAAGAAGCGCGAATAGAGAAGATGAAGTATCGCATGTTCAACGCCACCCACATACTGATCAACCGGCATCCAGTAATCGGTCAGTTCCTTATCAAGCGGTGCTTCCGCATGGGGGCAGGCAAACCGGGCAAAATACCAGGAGCTGTCAATAAAAGTATCAAACGTATCGGTTTCACGTATTGCCGGCTTTTGGCAGTTCGGGCAATTTACATGTTTCCATGTCGGGTGATGGTCAAGCGGATTTCCCGGTTTGTCGAAAGTTATGTCGTCAGGAAGAGTGACCGGCAAATCGCTTTTCGGAACCGGCACAACACCGCAATCATCGCAGTAAATCATCGGGATCGGCGCGCCCCAGTAACGTTGCCTGCTGACGCCCCAGTCCCGAAGGCGATAGTTTATCGTCGCTTCACCAAATCCACCTTCTTCACCAAGGGCGATTACCTTCGCTTTCGCGTCTTCGACGCTCAAGCCGTCAAGAAACTGCGAGTTTCCAATAACGCCCGGGTCGGTGTAAGCAACATCATCAACCGCGAACGTCGCTGCATCCTCACCTTTTGGAATAACAACCGCCTGCACATCCAGATTATATTTTCGGGCAAAATCAAGGTCGCGTTGGTCATGCGCCGGACAGCCGAATACAGCACCGGTGCCATATTCCATTAACACAAAATTGGCGACATAAACCGGCAACTTGCAGTCATCAATGAAAGGATGCTGCATATATAAATCAAGCTTGAACCCTTTTTTTTCCGCTTTTTCAAGTGCTTCCTCGCTGGTACCAAGCTTTCTGCATTCTTCGATAAAGGCCGCCAATTTTTCATCATTCTGCGCGTACCCGGTTGCAATCGGATGATCGGCCGCGACGGCAATAAAGGATGCGCCAAAGATTGTATCCGGTCTAGTTGTATAAACCTTTATTGTCTCATCATTTCCCGCGCCACTGAATGTAAGATGCATTCCCCTGGATTTACCAATCCAGTTTTTTTGCATGATCCGCACTTTTTCCGGCCACCGGGGCAATTCATCAAGCATCAAATCAAGATCGTCCGCCGCATCGGTTATTTTCAGGAACCACTGGCTTAATTTTTTTCGCTCGACAGGTGCCCCACTTCGCCATCCCTTTCCGTCAATAACCTGCTCATTGGCAAGCACGGTATTATCCACAGGATCCCAGTTAACCCATGATTCTTTCCTGTAAACCAGCCCTTCTTCCATGAAATCGATGAACATGGCTTGTTCCTTGCCATAATATTCGGGATCACATGTGGCAAGTTCCCGCGACCAATCGAATGAAAAACCGATTGATTTTAACTGGTTTTTCATATGATCAATATTTTCATAGGTCCATTTGGCGGGATGAACTTTGTTTTCCATAGCAGCATTTTCCGCCGGCATGCCGAACGCATCCCATCCCATCGGGTGGAGTACATTAAAACCCTTGGCACGTTTATAGCGGGCAACAACATCGCCCTGGGTATAGTTACGCACATGGCCCATATGAATTTTACCCGAAGGATAAGGGAACATCTCCAGCACATAATATTTTGGTTTCGAGCGATCTTCTGTGACAAGAAACGTATCCTGTTCTGCCCAGATTTTTTGCCATTTAGCCTCTGTTGCCCGGGCGTTATAGCGTGTCATATTTTCTTTTCCTGATATTCACAATGGCGGGAAGTCGCTTTATCGAACAATCACTTTTTGCGACATACCTGCCTTTAATCAAATTTACAAATAATTAGTTGGTTAGAGGGGCATTATCACGACGTAGAACGCGCGCCTGAATAATGATCGCGCTTACAATTTGCTCGGCAGCCCCGGGGCGGGGCTGCGTTGAAATCCAATTACCATCCTGGAGCAATTCTCTGTGCACCGTCACCTGAAGAGCATCCGCTCTTAATTCCTTACCAACAATGTAAACATCAACCTTGGTGCGCTCTGATGTTTCGCTTGGGTTAACCATCCAGTCAGTCAGAATGATACCACCCTGCTGATCCGCTGAAAGGATCGGCATAAATGACAAAGTATCTAGCGTCGCCCGCCAAAGGTACGCATTGACGCCGATTGTATATACCTCTTCCGCCGCTTCTATATTCTCACGCGGTTCTCCGATATCACTTCTTCTGCTACAGCCCGAAACTGCGGCGATGCTCATAGCCACAATAATTGTCAAAAGAGCTTTCATCGATATACCTTTGTCTATTGTCATTTATCATCCATTCTTTATGATGCGAGGAGCCGTTTTCAAAAAGCGTGCTCTGCGCTAATTTTGTGCATCATAACGGCTGCTTCATACTAGATAAAGTTGTTTATCCTCATTAACCATTTATTTTGTTCAATTATCTGAAAAAATTGAATTTTTTTACACAAAAGATTGAATTTTTTTTCCATTTCTATATACTCACGAGTAGAAAAAATTGAAAGATTTTTCGGTAGAAATATATTTTAAGAAGTAACACAAGCAGGATCAGCGATTAACCAATTGATTTTGCACAGGTTATTTTCTTGTGTGTTTGGGACTTGATGTGACAAAGTATGTAAGTAAAATTTGCAAAGCTGCTGTTGTTTTTGGTATTGCGAGCGCTTCCTGGTCGATTTCAGGCGCTTTTGCGCAGGATAAGGTTCGGGTGAACCCAAACTATAAAGGCCCTAGCGCCGAAGAATCCTTTTTACTAAGTGATGATCTTATCACGGAAGAATTAAAGCGCGATTTTGATAAGTTCCTTAACCCGCAAGAAGAGCCGGAGCAGTATATTCTTCTAACCGAACCGAATGAAAAAGAACGGTCATTTACGTCTGTAAATTCCGGCGACCTAGATACAGCCCCGTCAATTGAACTCGGCCATCAGTATAAATATGATCCATCACTTTCTTTTTCCCTTTCACCCAACCTGATTGGAAATGGCGCTGGGCAAGGCCTTACCGGTTATGGCGGCTCACGGATGATTTTATCGCTTAATCCATCTAATACGGAATCCACACCTTTCAGAAGTCGTAAGACGGTGGATCTTATAGTGGGATCAAGTTTTATTCATCAACCGATAAATTCGATGAATTCAATTATCCAGAATGGCTTTACAAGCCAGCGGGCCTATAATCTTTCGTTGGGCGTTGGGTATTCGGGCTTTAACATCGGCGCATCATTCAGTCGCAACAACACTTTATTTTCACCGGAACTTGCCGGATACGATCTTGGGTTCGGATATAGCGGTAAAAGCTGGTCTGCTAATATCCGGGTTGGTGAATATAAGCGTGATCATCAGCTTTTGGCAGGTCATGATTTCAGCCTGTTTGATAATGTCGCCGCCTATGAACTTGGTGCTGCTTACCGACTATTCTCGAATGTTAATCTAACCGGCCGCTTTACATATTATTCCTATGGGTTAAGTGCCGAAGTAGCACCGCTTGTTGACGTCAAATCACTTATACTTGGTACTAATCTTAGCTTCTAAGATATCCCTCTAACAGCCGCTATCCCTGCAACGCCAGAATGCCGCAGTGATATTGCCGTATTTTTATTCACCCCACCAAGAGCATAAAAGGGCATATCATATTTCCCGCAAAAATATTTTACTTTTTCGACACCAAGTGTCTGTTGTGGGTCCTGAAAAGTTTCGGGGTGACTTTCAGTGGCAAACACTGGCGCAAGAAATATCGCATCCACACAGGCATCTACGGCGCACTTGATGGCATCTTCAGTGTGGCAGGATGCGGTTATAAAGTAATCCGGGTGCGCCTTTCTTATTTCCTTTGCTTTGCCAATCATATGTTCGGGTAAATGAATACCGTCCGCCGCCAACATTAATGACAGCTCAATATCCCCCGCAACCAGAAATTTGATGTTTCTGGATTTACAAATATACCCTAACGCCACTCCAAGGTTATGCCTGTTTTCATCATCATAATCGCGCAGTATCACCATCGAATTTTCCGGCAGAGTGGCAATTATTTTTTCAGGGCACGGCTGCGCGCTCTGATCCGTGATGAAAACCAGGTTTGGCAGGTCTTTGTAACCACTTTGATTATTGAGCTCGTTCGCAATCTCTGATAGTTTCTTTTCCATGGTAAGAACTCTAACTTAAGGCGCTTTCGATGACCAGTAATCTGGCAGAAATAAATAAAAAAATTGCAACCGCCGCTCAGGCCAGTGACAGAAACCCAAATGACATAACGCTCGTCGCGGTATCCAAAGTACATGTGGCAGAAACTATTAAACCCGTTCTGGATGCCGGGCACCGGGTTTTTGGTGAAAATCGTGTGCAGGAAGCGGCGGAAAAATGGCCCGCCCTCAAGGATGCTTATTCAGATGTTGAATTGCATCTGATTGGCCCGCTGCAAACCAATAAGGTACGTCAAGCGGTCCAGTTATTTGATGTAATTGAAACAGTGGACAGGCCAAAACTTGCGCGAACACTTGCCCGTATTTTCGAAGAGGAAGGCAAAACCTGCGACATATATATCCAAGTCAACACAGGACATGAAAGCCAGAAAGCCGGAATTCCCCCGGAAGAGGTAGACACATTCATTAAACTTTGCCGTAACGAGTTAAAATTGCCCGTGAAGGGGGTGATGTGTATCCCACCATTTGATGAAGATCCAACCGATCATTTCAAGTTGTTAAAATCAATCGCTGATCGGAACAATATAAAGGTCGTATCCATGGGAATGAGCGGTGATTTCGAAAAAGCGATTGAACATGGGGCAACACACGTCCGCGTCGGTACAGCAATATTTGGCACGCGCCCCGGTTATTAATTCGAAAACATTATAATCATGTAAGTATCATGCAGGTTGCAGAGCCGGACGCGTATATTTTGCCCTCTTTATCCTTTATCTTTCCTTCGGATACAGCCAGTCTTCGAGATCGGTTGATAAGTGTTCCTTCTGCTATGAGTTCAGTATCCAATGGAATTGGCCGGATCATTTTAACGTTGAGGTTGATCGTACTGTAGGCCACATCCGCTTCCATTACGGATTGAACAGCGCACCCCGTTACCGTGTCAATCACGGCGGCGCTAAACCCGCCGTGAACACCCCCCATCGGATTCAGATGGCGTTGGTCTGCCTTGACAAGAAACCTGACAAAACCGTCCTCAGCCACTACAAGCGTAGAAGGAATGGTATCTGCCATGGTCGGTGGCGGGATTTTCCCCGCCATCAGCGCCCTTAATTTTTCCAGTCCGCTCAACTGTGAGGTGGACATATTTTCTCCATTTATAATTTATTTTCGGTAATCAACGTCCATATTGGCCGCCATCCAGGCAAACATTGAATAGACTGCCACCGCCTGCTTCATGGCTTCAGCGTCAACCTTATCCAAAGTGTCGTTTGGCGTATGATGATAATCCATATAATATCCATCGTCCGAAATCAGATTCACGGCCGGCATTCCGGCATTTCCAAGTCGTGACATGTCCGACTGCCCCTTTGCATCATTTTCAGCGTTCATCGCCACACCGTAAGGGCCAAGAACCTTACCCATTTCCCGAACTGCATTGAGAGCCATTGGCCCCACACCAGGGGTCATTGAAAGGATATTTCCGGTCCCACTGTCCCATTCAGCGCCGAGAATATGATTATCGAAATCCTTATGGTCTTCCTTGTGGGCGCGAACATATTCCGCCGCTCCCAGAAGGCCTATTTCTTCCGCCGCAAAAAGAAGCACGCGAATTGATCTTTTCGGTTTTATGCCGCTATCGATAATGTGTTTTCCGGTTGCAATCATAATGCCGACACCCACGCCGTCGTCCAATGCGCCCGTTGCTTCGTCCCAACTATCCAAGTGAGCACCGATAACGACTGTCTTTTCCGGTTCTTCTGTGCCGGTTATCTCGCCCAGAACATTATATGTTGTCACCGGATCATGAGAATGAGAGGTTAGCTTAAGGGAGACCGTTACTGGCTTGCCGTAGCTCAGCACATTGTCAAGAAGGTCGGCATCGGGATTGGAAATGGCTGCGGCGGGAATTTTTTTCACGCCTTCCTGATAAGACATGCTCCCGGTATGCGGCGTGCGGTTATCATCGGTCCCTATGGATCTGATAATGATCGCGAGCGCCCCTGCCTTCGCAGCAGCGACGGAGCCATTACGGCGCCCCTGCCCGGCATAGCCGTAACCCTTAAGGCCGTTATCTTCCATACGCAGTGAAATATAGGCGATTTTACCGTCCAAGCTTCCGGGCGCAGCGTCAACCAGATCCTTATATTCATCAAATTGAACGATTTCGGCTGTAATCCCGTCTTCCGGTGTTGCAACACTGCTACCGAGAGCCGTGACCGCCATATTATGTTCAAATGGTGCCGTAATCCGCGCGGTTGATATCGGACCACGATGCCAATTCGGAACGGTGACCGGTTCCGTCCAGACACGGTCAAATCCATATTCCTTCATTTTGTTGACCGCCCATTCGACACCTTTGGCGTCGTTGGCCGAACCGACCATGCGGTGGCCCACTTCCGTGGTGAGTGATCTGACCACTTCATACCCCAGATTTGAATTTATCGCTTTTTCGCCAAGTGCGTCTGCCTGTGCTGCAAGCTCATCGCTCAGAGCGCCGCTTTGCGCGAAGGCGGGTATAATTGAAAATTGGCTAAAAATAGTGATTAAAGCCATTGTAATAATTTGTTTTTTCATGAATAATTTCCCCTATCCATCGTGATCTTCATTTACGATAAAAACAATAGCAGCAAGAATTTAAAAGTCAAAACGCAATGAAAAATTCGACTAGCGACATTCCAAGAAGAAGCATCCTCTATATTCCTGCGTCAAATAAACGCGCGCTTGAGAAAATAAATTCGCTTGATGCTGATGGCTATATTATTGATCTTGAAGATGCTGTCGCACCAGAGGAAAAAGAAACAGCCCGTGAGTTAATGAAAACCGTGCTGGACGGCAATTCTTATAAAAATCGTGAAATTATTATTAGAATCAATGGACTAGATACAAAATGGGGAAATGAGGACTTAAAAGCCGGATGCATGCTAAACCCCGATGCGATTCTGGTACCCAAGGTCGAGAAAAATGATACTATCGGTAATATCAATGAACTAATAAATGATGCGGGTGCCACTCAGGATACGATGATCTGGGCGATGATTGAAACACCGCGAGGTGTGCTAAACGCAAAGAAGATTGCCAAATCCACCAAGCGACTTTCGTGCCTTGTGATGGGGACAACGGACCTGACAAATGACCTGAGAGCGCAGCATACGCCTGACAGGCTGGCGCTCTTATACAGTTTAAGTCATGTAATTCTCGCAGCGCGGGCGGCGGGAAAAAGCGTTATAGATGGTGTACATCTGGATTTAAATGACGAAGATGAATTTAGAACCGTTTGCACGCAGGGCAAAGAACTTGGCTTTGATGGTAAAAGCCTAATCCACCCAAAACAAATCGCATTCGCCAACGAGACTTTTGGCCCAACCGAAAAGGACGTTGAACTTGCGCAAGCAGTCATAACAGCTTTTGACGACGCGATCTCAAAAGGAAAAGGCGTCGCCGTTTTAGATGGAAAGCTCATTGAAAGCCTGCATGTGGAAAATGCGAAACGCGTTCTCAATATGGCAAAGATTATCGCGTCGCGCTGACCGTCATTCCTTTATACCAAGCAGGTCAAAATAAAACGCATATTCAAGCGCGATCTGCTTGAACCGCTTAAAGCGTCCTGACGCGCCGCCATGCCCCGCTTCCATATCGGTTTCAAATACTAACAGATTATCATCGGTTTTATAGTCCCGGAGTTTTGCGACCCATTTCATCGGCTCAAAATACTGAACCTGACTGTCGTGGAGTCCGGTCGTCACGAGGATATTGGGATAGTCTTTTGCTTCAATATTATCATACGGCGAATAGGAAAGCATATAATCATAATATTCTTTGATATTCGGATTTCCCCATTCGTCATATTCATTGGTGGTCAGGGGGATTGACGTATCCAGCATCGTTGTCATCACATCAACAAACGGCACATGTGCACCGACACCCAAATATAGTTCCGGTGCCATGTTAAGAACCGCCCCCATCAGCAACCCACCGGCGCTCCCGCCCATGGCATATACTTTTTCTGGATGCCCATATTTTTTTGCAACAAGTCCTTTGGTTACATCAATAAAATCAGTGAAGCTGTTCTTTTTATTGAATAGCTTCCCGTCTTCATACCATGGGCGTCCGAGCATCTGGCTACCGCGAATATGGGCGATCGCGTAAACAACACCGCGGTCCAGCAAACTTATCCGACTTCCATTAAAACTGGGCTCAACCGTATAACCATATGAACCATAGGCATATTGAAAGAGCGGATTTGTGCCATCTTTTTTGAACATATCCTTTCGGTAAACGAGTGATACCGGGACTTTCGCACCGTCCCTTGCTTCAACGAAAATTCTTTCGCTTTGATAGTGTTCCGGCGTAAACCCGCCGAGCACCTCATCCTGCTTAAGCAGCGCCCGCTCACCACTGACAAGATCAAATTCATAAACCGTGTTTGGCGTTGTCAGTGAACTATAGCTGATACGCACAGTGTCACTGCTGACTTCCGGATTATTGGAAAGATAAGCACTAAACACCGGATCATCGAATTTTAAATTATCGCTTCGCCCGCTTTCAAGGGACATAACCCTGATGCGGTTTTCACCATTTTCCTTTTCCTTTACGACCAGGGAGCCGTTAAAAACGGTAAAATCTTCTACATATACATCGTCACGATGGGCAATTACGTCGACCCAGGTATTTTTATCGGCGGTCGTGTCCTTATTCACTTTCATGATACGAAAATTGCGCGCATTCCAATTTGTATGAATGAAATAATCATCACCAAGCTTTTCAACCGAATATTCATGATCATCTTCAAGCGGAAGAAAAAATGCAAATTCACCAAGCGGTTTATCCGCATCAAGAACCGAAACACCGGCCCTTGTCGTGCTGCTATGATGAATATAAATCACCGAGTCGTCGCGTGATTTTGAAAGTGACATATAGAAACTGTCATCATCTTCCCGATAGACCAGCTGATCCTCACTTTGCGGGGTGCCCAACTTATGGCGATACACTTCCTGACCAAGGAGGGTTTGTGTGTCTTTTTTAATATAGAATATGTAATTATTGTCTGATGCCCAAACGGCCTGGCCCGACGTGTTCACAAGTTTATCAGAAAGAAGCGCGTCGTTATTGAGGTCTTTAATTTCAATTGTATAAAGCCGACGACTAACCGTATCCGTGCCAAAAGCCGCCCGCTGGTTATTTTCTGAAACCGCATAACCGGCGAGATTAAAATATTCATACCCCTTCGCCATTTCGTTGACATCAAACAGGACTTCCTGGGTTTCATCACCGTCTTCCCAGCGAATATGGACCGGATATTCGTTATCACCATCAAATTTTGCCTTATACCAATAGCCCCGTTTTTTAACGGGAACACTACTGTCATCCTTTTTAATCCGGCCGACTATTTCCTGATAAAGTTTTTTCTGGAATTTCTCCGTATGGGCCATCTTGGCCTTTAGGTATGCGTTCTCTGCTTCGAGATGGGCGAGAATTTCAGGATCTTTCCTTTCATCATCCCGCATCCAATAATAATTATCTATACGCTCGTGCCCGTGTATTTCCATCTTATGGGGCACTTTTTTGGCGACTGGCGCCGCAATACTATCTTTCATTTCTACTGAATTCTCATCATTTGAATTGTCACTACAGGCGGTCATTAAAATGCCCAAGCCAATGATTAATATATTTGATATCCTCATCGTAATTTCCCGCAAGCTTTTCCCAAATATAAGACAATTTTTAAAAATTGTAACAATTATAGTCAAATATCATCTCTAATGCCTTGCTCTATCGTATCATTATGTTAAAAACACTAATGAGAGGGAGGGAAAACTCTCCTTGGAATTTAAGATATCGGAGGGAAAAGAGGATGTCTCAAACCAAGCGGCCAACCTCGCCGCATCTGCAGGTATACTCATGGAGTCTGGAAATGGCATTGTCCATCCTTCACCGGGCGACGGGCGCAGCACTCGGTGGCGGCGCCATTCTAATAACATGGTGGCTTATTGCGGTCGCAACCGGCCCAGATGCTTATGATCAGTTTCGAACGATCATGGGCGGCATTATCGGCAAAACGGTTCTTTTTGGTTTTACTTTCGCGCTGATGCTTCACCTTTGTAACGGTATTCGTCACTTGTTCTGGGATATGGGTACAGGGTTTGAACTCGAAGATACCCACCGTTCCAGCAAATTGGTTCTGCTTTCATCAATCGTCCTGACGCTAATAAGCTGGGCCATTGGTTACGGGATGATATAGGAGAAGATAAATGAGCTTACGTTCCCCACTTGGAAAAGTCCGTGGTCTTGGTTCCGCAAAAAATGGTACCCATAACTGGTGGATGCAGAAAGTCACGGCAGTTGCGCTTATACCGCTTACCATATGGTTTGTATCAAGCGTCGTGCAAATGACGCAGGCCGGCTATGAAGTTGTTATAAACTGGATGAATTCTCCGGTCGTTGCAATTTTACTGCTGCTTTTTGTCGTGACCAGCATGTATCATTTAAAACTTGGCCTACAGGTCATCATTGAAGACTATATTCATTCCGAAGGATCAAAAGTGATGCTGCAGATGCTAGTCACGTTTGGCTGTGTTGTCGTTGGCACCGCCGCCGTTTTCTCCATATTAAAAATTGCGCTTTAAGGACGGATCACTATGAGCAACACATATGAATTAGAAGATCATGTCTATGATGCCATCGTGGTTGGCGCGGGTGGCGCCGGTCTTCGCGCCGCTATGGGTATAGCGGAAAGCGGGCTTAAAACCGCCTGTATTTCAAAAGTTTTCCCAACCCGTTCACACACGGTTGCCGCACAGGGCGGCATCGCCGCGTCCCTTGGAAACATGGGTCCCGACAAATGGCAGTGGCACATGTATGATACGGTCAAAGGGTCGGACTGGCTTGGTGATCAGGACGCTATTGAATATATGGTACGTCAGGCCCCGGAAGCGGTTTATGAGCTTGAACATTTTGGCGTTCCGTTCAGCCGCACGGAAGAAGGCCGGATTTATCAGCGTCCCTTCGGTGGTATGACAACAGAATTCGGTGAAGGGCCAGCTGCACAACGGACTTGTGCCGCCGCAGACCGGACCGGTCACGCCATGCTTCATTCGCTTTATCAACAGTCATTAAAATATGATACGGATTTTTATGTTGAATATTTTGCCATTGATCTGATTATGGAAAATGGCGAATGCCGCGGGGTTATTGCGCTTGATATGAATACCGGTAAATTGCACCGTTTCCGCGCCCATTCAACAACACTGGCCACAGGGGGTTATGGCCGGGCCTATTTTTCCGCGACAAGCGCACATACCTGCACCGGTGATGGTGGGGGTATGGTTCAACGGGCGGGATTGCCGCTTCAGGATCTTGAATTTGTGCAGTTTCATCCGACGGGTGTTTATGGTGCCGGCGTATTGATCACCGAAGGTGCCCGCGGCGAAGGGGGCTATCTCGTGAATTCGGAAGGTGAGCGTTTCATGGAACGCTATGCACCGTCCGCAAAGGATCTGGCGTCACGCGACGTGGTATCGCGGTCGATGTCATATGAAATCCGAGAAGGACGCGGTGTCGGGGAACATAAGGATCATATCTTCCTTCATCTTGATCATCTTGATGCCGCGATTTTGCATGAACGGCTTCCGGGCATTTCAGAATCGGCGAAAATTTTTGCCGGCGTTGATGTAAACAAGGAACCCATTCCGGTTCTTCCGACCGTGCATTATAACATGGGTGGTATTCCAACCAATTATCATGGCGAAGTCTTAAACCCGTCTGCGGATGATCCGGACAGGATCGTACCGGGGCTTATGGCAATCGGCGAAGCGGCCTGCGTATCGGTTCACGGGGCCAACAGGCTTGGGTCAAATTCACTGATTGACCTTGTGGTGTTTGGCCGCGCAGCGGCACAACGCGTTGCCGATGTGGTCAAAACGGGTGAAGCCCATCCGAAACTAAGCGAAAGCCACGCGGATATGGCGTTAAGCCGGCTTGACCGTCTTCGTTATGCGGACGGCGAGCTTTCCACCGCGCAGATCAGGGATAAAATGCAGCGCACCATGCAAGGAAACTGTGCAGTGTTCAGAACAGAAGAAGTTCTGGAAGAAGGCAAGACCAAAATTGATGACGTAGCGGGGCTGCTACCCGACATTAAAACCTTCGACCGATCGCTTGTATGGAACAGTGATCTGATTGAGGCAATGGAGCTTGAGAACCTGATGGGTCAGGCACAGGTCACCATGCACTGCGCCGCCAACCGCAAGGAAAGCCGCGGCGCCCATATGCATGAGGACTTCCCGGACCGTGATGATGATAATTGGATGAAACATACCATCGCCCATCTGAAAGACGGCAAAGTCAATATCAGCTACCGCCCGGTTCATGATTATACGCTGACCGAAGAAGTTGAATATATTAAACCAAAACCACGTGTTTATTAAGGGAAGGGAGAGAGACAATGGCTGAATTTAGACTTCCCAAAAATTCCAAGTATAAAAAGGGCAAAACATGGGCCGCCGAAGAAGGCGCAACCAATATCAAACGGTTCAACATATACCGCTGGAACGAAGATGATGGTGAAAACCCGCGGATCGATACCTATGAAATTGATCTGGATAAATGCGGTCCGATGGTACTTGATGCGCTGATCAAGATTAAAAATGAAATTGATCCGACACTTACCTTCCGCCGCAGTTGCCGCGAAGGGGTGTGTGGTTCCTGCGCCATGAATATCGGCGGCAAAAATACACTCGCCTGTACCATTGATATCGCGTCCTATAAGGGTGATGTAAATATCTTCCCGCTGCCGCATATGGATGTGGTCAAGGATCTGGTGCCGGATCTGACCAATTTTTATGCGCAGTATGCATCCATCAAACCATGGATGCAGACGCAGACACCGACACCAAGCGGTACTGAAAGACTGCAAAGCCAGGAAGACCGTGAAAAGCTTGATGGCCTATATGAATGTGTGCTTTGCGCCTGCTGCTCAACAAGCTGTCCAAGCTACTGGTGGAACAGTGATAAATATCTTGGCCCGGCCGTACTGCTGCAGGCATACAGATGGCTTGTGGACAGCCGCGATGAAAATACCGGTGAACGGCTTGATAATCTTGAAGATCCATTCCGGCTTTACCGCTGCCATACCATTATGAACTGCACCAATACCTGCCCCAAAGGCCTTAACCCGGCCAAGGCGATTGGCGAGATCAAGAAAATGATGGTGGAGAGACAAGGATAAGTAAATTTATTGAAGAAACAAAAAAAGGCCCGCCAGAACGGGGGGCCTTTTTCTATGTTTACATTTCAGAATTAATGCGTTTGGCCTTGCTTAAATAATCCCGGCAAAGAACCTCGGCGATTTGAACGGCGTTCAGGGCCGCTCCCTTAAGCAGGTTATCGGATACACACCAAAGGTTAAGGCCGTGTTTCACGGTTTCATCCTTGCGAATGCGGCTAATATAGGTGGCGAATTCACCGGCCGCGTCAATCGGCGTGATATAACCGCCGTCTTCCGGCTTATCGACAACCATGATCCCCGGCGCTTCGCGCAGTATTTCACGGGCGCGGGCCGGTGTCATTTCGCGGGAAAATTCCAGATTGATGCTTTCCGAATGGCTTAGAAACACCGGCACCCGCACACATGTGGCGGTCACGCGGATATTGGAGTCAAGAATTTTGCCCGTTTCCACCACCATTTTCCATTCTTCCTTGGTATCACCGTTTTTCATAAAAACATCAATATGCGGGATCACGTTAAAGGCGATCTGTTTTGGATAAACGTTATTTTCCACGGGATCGTTGACGAAAATCGCCCGGGTTTGGGTCCAGAGCTCCTCCATGGCGGCTTTGCCACTTCCGGAAACGGACTGATAGGTGGAAACCACGCAACGTTTAATCTTCGCAGCGTCATGGAGCGGCTTAAGCGCCACAACCATTTGTGCCGTTGAACAATTAGGATTGGCAATAATATTTTTCTTTGTATATCCCTTGATCGCCTTTGCGTTTACTTCAGGGACGATGAGAGGCACATCTGGGTCCATCCGGAAATGGGAACTGTTATCAATAACCACACAACCGGTTTTTCCGATTTTTTCACCATATTGTTTTGAAACCGACCCACCCGCAGACATGAGCGCAATATCCGTACCCGTAAAATCGTAATCCTCAAGCGATTTGCATTTGATCGTCCTATCGCCAAAGGTTACTTCGGAACCAATTGAACGACGTGACGCCAAGGCGACAACCTCTGAAACGGGAAATTGGCGTTCATGCAGGATATTCAGCATTTCGCGGCCAACGTTGCCGGTCGCTCCCACGACGGCTACTTTATAGGACATTGTTTTCTCCAATGATTAAAATATGTTACTTGTTTAGTTTCGTCAGAGCCGCCAGAATATGGTCGCCCATTTCGCTTGTGGATACAAGCGTTTTGCCTTCCTGCTGTATATCTGCCGTTCGGATACCGTCTTTCAAAACTTCATTGACCGCGTCTTCGATCAATGTTGCTTCATCACCGCAGTCATATGTGTAGCGAAGCGCCATGGCAAAACTGAGGATTGTTGCAAGCGGGTTTGCAATCCCCTTGCCCGCGATATCCGGCGCGCTGCCGTGAACGGGTTCATAAAGGGCGCCCTTGCCCACTTCACCGAGTGACGCGGACGGTAGCATTCCGAGCGAACCGGTAAGCATCGCCGCAACATCACTCAGCATGTCACCGAACAAGTTATCCGTGACGATTACATCGAATTGCTTTGGTGCGCGAACGAGCTGCATACCGCAGTTATCAGCAAGCATGTTCTGATACTCAACATCCGGGTAATCCCTGGCGATAATTTCCATTTCTTCACGCCAAAGCAGGCCGCTTTCCATCACATTTGCCTTTTCGGATGAGGTCACATGCCCCCTTCTTTTTCGGGCAAGATCAAAAGCCACATGGCCGATACGGTGAATTTCATAGGTTTCATAAACCTGTGTGTTGACACCACGGCGCTGACCGTTAGAAAGTTCTTCAATGCCGCGCGGTTCTCCAAAATAAACACCCCCGGTCAATTCGCGGACAATCATGATATCAAGGCCGCTGACCAGTTCCGGTTTCAGACTTGAGGCATCAACGAGCGGTTCAAAACACAGGGCCGGACGAAGATTGGCAAAAAGGTTAAGTTCCTTACGCAGGGTAAGGAGGCCCGCTTCCGGTCTTTTGTCATAATCGACGCCGTCCCATTTTGACCCACCGACAGCGCCAAACATGACAGCGCCGACCTCTTTGGCCTTTTGCAGTGTTTTATCCGCAAGCGGCACACCATATTCATCATATGCTCTGCCCCCCACATGATCTTCGCTTATGTCGAATTTTAGACCACGGTTTTCTTCCATCCAGGTGATGACGCGCTTTACTTCTTCCATAACTTCCGGTCCGATACCGTCACCGGGCAGGATTAGCATGCTGTGCGTTTTATTTTGTGTATCGCTCATTTTATTTCTCTTTTATCTTTACTTATAAAGCCATGGTTGCTGGGCCTTCTGCTTTTCTTCAAAGGCACTTATTTTTTCACCTTTTGCCATGGTAAGGCCAATGTCATCAAGGCCGTTAACAAGACAATGCTGACGGAAGGCGTCTACTTCGAATTTGATCACCTGACCGTCCGGGCGGGTGATTTCAAGATTCTCAAGATCAACCGTAAAAACGGCGTTGGCACCGTGCTCGGCATCCTTCATCAAATCATCAATGATTTCCTGCGGCAGCTTTATGGGCAGGATACCGTTTTTAAAACAGTTTCCATAAAAAATATCGGCAAAACTCGGCGCGATGATACATCTGATCCCAAAATCCTTAAGCGCCCAGGGGGCATGTTCACGGCTTGATCCGCAGCCGAAATTTTCGCCGGTTATCAAAATTTGTGCGTTTCTATAGGCCGGTTTATTGAGCACAAAATCTTCACGTTCGGAACCATCATCATTATAACGGATGTTGGAAAAGGCGAATTTGCCAAGCCCGGTACGTTCAATGGTGCGAAGGTGATTTTGCGGGATAATCATATCCGTATCAACATTGATCATCGGAAGCGGTGCTGCAACGGCGCGAATTGATTTAAATTTATCCATCTTAAAGCTCCCTTATATCGGTTAGATGCCCGGTAATGGCCGCAGCGGCGGCCATGGCCGGACTAACCAGATGCGTGCGGCTCTTTGGTCCCTGACGCCCTTCAAAATTACGGTTAGACGTTGACGCGCATCTTTCACCGGGTAAAAGCTTATCCGCATTCATCGCCAGACACATGGAACATCCCGGCTCGCGCCAGTCAAACCCGGCTTCGATAAATATTTTATCAAGCCCTTCTTCCTCCGCCTGTAATTTTACAAGCCCGCTACCCGGCACGATCAGTGCTTCAGCAACGTTTACCTTACGGCCTTCTACAACCTTTGCGACCGCACGCATGTCTTCTATGCGGCCATTGGTGCAGGAGCCGATAAAAACCTTATCCACTTTCACATCGGTAAGCTTCGTGCCCGGCGCCAGCCCCATATAGTCAAGGGAGCGTTCGATAGACGCTTTTTGGTCGGCGTCTTTTGCATCCGCCGGGTTCGGAACATATCCGGTAATCGGCAGCACGTCCTGCGGACTGGTGCCCCATGTTACCTGCGGCACGATGTCGGCAGCGTCAATAAACACTTCTTTATCATATAACGCCCCGTCATCGGATTTCAGGCTGTTCCAGTAATTTACGGCCATTTCAAATTGCGCGCCCTTGGGTGCTTTTGGCTTCCCTTTAATATATTCATATGTTTTTTCGTCCGGTTCAACCAACCCGGCCCGGGCGCCACCCTCGATTGCCATATTACAAAGGGTCATGCGCCCTTCCATGGAAAGTCCCTTGATCGCGGAGCCCGTGAATTCGATCACCGATCCGGTGCCGCCCGCGGTTCCGATTGTGCCGATCACGGCAAGGGCCACATCCTTTGCTGTAACACCGATGCCAAGTTCACCGCTGACGTCAATACGCAGGTTTTTTGACCGTTTAAGGATAAGGGTCTGGGTTGCCATGACATGCTCGACTTCGGAAGTACCGATGCCGAAGGCAAGTGCGCCAAACGCGCCGTGTGTTGATGTGTGGCTGTCGCCGCAGACAATTGTGGTGCCGGGCAGTGTAAAGCCCTGCTCCGGCCCGACGATATGGACAATGCCCTGACGGGCGTCCATCATTGGAATATAGTCAACGTCAAATTCCCGACAATTGCGTTCAAGTGCATCAAGCTGTGTTTTTGATTCGATACTATCCACACGGGTAGCACGGTCCGGTGTCGTCGGCACATTATGGTCTGGAACCGCCAGAATGGCATCTTTCCTACGCAGCCCGCGACCAGCCAGTCTCAGACCCTCAAATGCTTGCGGGCTTGTTACTTCGTGAATGATATGGCGATCGATATAGATAAGACTGTTGCCGCTTTGTTGTTCTTCAACAACATGTGCGTCCCATATCTTATCATATAATGTGCGCGGACTTGTCATTTAGCTTATCCTTGTTTTTTTCTTCCTTTAAACACAAAAAGTGGGGCTCCGTTTCCCGAGCCCCACTTTGCCTGAGGCTCTTCTTTTAAAGCCTCGAATTTATATAGACGGTCAGGTCTTAATTCGCAGACTTCTTATGCCAATCCGTTTTTTCAGCAATACGGGCTTTCTTACCACGCAGACCACGAAGATAGTAAAGTTTCGCACGACGAACACGACCGCGGCGAATCACTTCGATGCTGTCCACGTTTGGTGAATAAAGCGGGAATACGCGCTCAACACCTTCACCATAAGAAATTTTGCGTACGGTGAACGAACTGTTCAGCGCCCGGTTTGAACGTGCAATACACACGCCTTCGTAGGCCTGAATACGCTCACGGGTGCCTTCAACAACCTTCACGTTCACTTTAACGGTATCACCAGGGGCAAATTCAGGGATGGTTTTGCCTTCTGTAAGTTGAGCCATTTGCTCATTTTCAAGTTTTTCAATTATATTCATAATATTTTCCTTATACGGCGGCTCTTTTATACAAGTTTGAACCATATTTCAATATCAATCGTCACTTTTATTGCGACTATATTCTTTCCAAAGGTCCGGGCGTCTCTCTTTTGTCAGCTCTTCCGACTTTTTAAGTCGCCAGTCCTTTATTTTTCCGTGATGTCCAGAAGTAAGAACATCCGGTATTTCCTTCCCTTCCCACACTTGTGGCCGGGTATATTGCGGGTACTCCAAAAGCCCGCTTGTAAAACTTTCTTCAAGCAGTGTATCCGGCTCACCAATCACGCCCGGGATAAGCCGCACCACCGCATCCATCAGCATCAGCGCTGCTATTTCGCCGCCGGAAAGAACAAAATCGCCAAGACTCACTTCCTGCACATTTCTCTTTTCCAGTACCCGCTCATCCAGACCTTCAAATCGGCCACAAATGAGCGTTATTCCTTTTTTAGCGGCAAAGTCACGAACCATTTTCTGATCCAGTCTTTTACCGCGCGGCGATAAATACACAAGCGGCCAATCATCACAGGTCATGCCCTCCGGCCGCTTGGTGATCGCCGCATCAATGGCGCGGCCCATAACATCGGCCCTCATCACCATACCGGGGCCGCCACCTGCCGGTGTCGCATCAACGCTCCGGTGCCTGTCAGGCGCATGGTCGCGAATTTGCATCACATCCATAGCCCATAATTTTTTCTCCAAAGCCTTTCCGGCCAGGGACTGGCCAAGAGGGCCAGGGAACATTTCCGGAAAGAGCGTAAGGATTTGTGCACACCACATCAAACTTACCCTTTCTGCTCTGTTTCCGTCCCGTCGTCAAAAGCTGCGCGGTCAACAACAATATATCCCGCTTGGATATTCACTTCCGGCACAACCTGATCAGAAAAGGGATACATGCGTTTTCCCTTTTCTGATTTCAAATCAACCTCAACGATATCTCCTGCACCAAAATTAAAAACACCGTCAACGGTTCCAAACACATTCTCATTTTGATCTCTTGCCTGAAGGCCGATCAAATCTTCAAAATAGAAACCCTCTTCTTCTGCGATTTCCGGAAGACGGGAACGTTCAATATAAAGTTCCGCCCCTTTCAGACTTTCGGCTATATCACGATCATCAACACCCTCAAGCTTGGCTGCAACACCGCCTTTGACGTTATGAAGAACGTTTATTTCAAACTTTTTACCGTCTGGAAAATCCGGCCCGAAAATAGTAACCGGTCCGTATTTGGATATCGACCTGATGTCTTCCGTGAAAACCTTCAATCGCACCGCCCCTCTCACACCTGCAGCGCCAAACACAACGCCGATGCAAATCATCTCGTTGTGTTTTTCACTACCTTTAATTTGAGAAGAAACAGCGTTCATTTCCTTAGGCGCCTTCTTCTTTCTTTTCTTCTTCAGAAGGTTTTTCTTCCTCTGCAGCAGCGTCTTCAGCAGGCGCTTCCTCAGCGGCCGGAGCCGGAGTTTCTTCTACCGGAGCTTCTGCGGCTGGGGCCTCTTCTACAGCTTCTGCTTCAGTGGTTTTAGCGGCTTCCTCAGCTTCTGCGGCGGCTTCTTTTGCTGCAGCGGCTTTTTCTTTTTGCTCTTCGATGCGCTCCATCGCTTTAGCGCCAGGCTTACCTTTATTCGGGTTATTCGTTGGTTCGCGTTTCAACACACCCGCCGCATCAAGAAAACGTGCAACACGGTCTGTTGGCTTCGCGCCTTTGCCAAGCCAATATTCAATACGTTCCACATCAAGTTTGATGCGGTCTTCATGATCCTTCGGAAGAAGCGGATTATGTGTGCCCACTTTTTCAATATATTTACCATCGCGCGGGGAGCGGCTATCGGCCACAACAACACGGTAATAAGGACGTTTTTTTGCACCACCACGTGCAAGTCTAATTTTAACAGCCATTTAATTTTTCCTTTAGCATATTTAAATCTGGTTATTTCGTTTCAGACGGGTCGCTTCATTCTTTGGGAAGCAGCCCTTCCATTCCTGGCGGCATTTGGCCGGGAAGCGGCATCCGCCCCCCGCGCTTGCCTAATTTCTTCATCATTGTTGCCATCTGTTTCTGCATTTTCATCAACTTGTTGACTTCCTGTACGGTAACACCCGCACCCGACGCTATCCGTTTTTTACGGGAGGCATTCATAAGACGGGGATGTGCTCGTTCTTTAGGGGTCATGCTGTTAATGATAGCTTCCTGCCTGAGCAGCACACTGTCATCAATATTGGCGGCGGCCATCTGCTTTTGCATTTTTCCAAGGCCCGGTAACATTCCCAAAATGCTTCCCATACCACCAATTTTTTTCATTTGCTGAAGCTGGGAACGAAGATCGTCAAAATCGAACATTCCCTTCTTCATTCTTTTCATCATTCGTTCGGCTTCTTCGGCCTCAATTGTTTCGGCTGCTTTTTCAACCAGCGAAACAACATCGCCCATGCCAAGAATTCGCGATGCCACGCGTTCAGGATGAAATTCTTCCAGATCATCAATTTTTTCACCGACACCGACAAGCTTAATGGGCTTTCCGGTTACTGCCCGCATACTAAGCGCGGCACCGCCGCGACCATCACCATCCATCCGGGTCAAAATCACGCCCGTCACACCCACCTGATCACCAAACTGCTCGGCGACATTCACCGCATCCTGACCGGTAAGCGCATCAACAACCAACAATGTCTCATGCGGGTTTACTGCATTACGAACGGCGACAACTTCTGCCATCAACGCCTGATCAACATGAAGACGCCCGGCTGTATCAAGAATAACAACATCAAACCCCTGCAATTTTGCGGCTGTCATCGCGCGGTTGGCGATATCTACGGGCATTTGCCCTGGTATAATCGGTAAAGTGGCAACATCAATCTGCTTGCCAAGGATCTCTAGTTGCTCCATCGCCGCAGGGCGCTGAACATCCAAAGACGCCATCAGAATTTTTTTTCGTTCTTTATCCTTTAAACGTTTGGCGATTTTGGCGGTCGTGGTGGTTTTACCGGACCCCTGAAGACCAACCATAAGGAATGGCACGGGCGCGGGCGCATTCAAATCAATGGTTTTGGCATCGCCACCCAGCATTTCAACCATTTGGTCATTAACGATTTTTACAACCATTTGGCCTGGCGTGACTGACTTCACAACTTCCTGACCAACGGCGGCTTCTTTTACCTTGGCTATAAAGTTTTTAACAACCGGCAGGGCAACATCCGCTTCAAGAAGCGCCAAACGCACTTCCCGCATCGCTTCGTCAACGTGAGTTTCACTTAGCGCGCCACGTTTTTTCAGCTTTTCAAATATACCGCCAAGTTTATCGCTTAAACTATCGAACATATTATTCTCTTTTACCGTTGCCTCAATTTAACCAAATGAATTTTTCATAACAAAAACACACCAGTGGGCGAACCTTCGCTGACTGGTGGGTATCCTTGGACACATTAAATGTTACATCCATCGAGAATGAGCGGAAAATATGGACAAACGGACGAAGAGTCAAGTTCTTGTTTACGACTTCGCGAAAAAATGTAATATGTTTCCAAATAATTCGAACCATAACCACTATTGGACCCAGGACTTATGATCTTTAAGAAATTTAAACTATTGGCGGGCGTTGTTGTATTTTCAACAACCCTTCTTAGCAGTTATCACTCTTTTGCCGGTGTGGATGGAAGCCCGTTTGAAGGAACATATGTAGGTATAGCAGCCACAAAGTCGACATTTGATTCCACCGGGTCATACCTCAATCTTAATCTGGACAATATATCGAGTAATTTCAACGGCATTACTGACTCGCAATCGGGAGACAGCTATGGTGGCGGGATCTTAGCGGGCTATGGCTTAAATTATGGTGCTTTCTATATTGGCGCTGAAGCGGTCTTCCTTATTGAAAAAGGTTCAACAACCTACACGGATGGTGCAACGGATATCCGGTTTTATAAAAGCAACACATTAGATGTTAATCTTCGTGGCGGCATTACGGTGTCCGATAAAGCCCTTCTTTATGGTCTGTTCGGATATACCGGAGCAGCGATAAAATCAAAGGGCACTAATGATGTTACCGATGCACAGGGTCTCGATTACAGTAAACGTATTACGGGTTATCAGTATGGTGGTGGTGTTGAAATTTCAGTTATGGAAAATATAGCGGCAAGACTGGAATATACTCAGGCCAGATATGGCGATGCGGTTTACGCCGATGGCACGGACCAGTTCACAGTGAAACCTAAAACTTCCCGGATAATGTTCAGTATAGTTCTGCACATGTATTAAGATAGTATGTCGTTAAGGGATAAAGGGTGAATGCGTAAAATAGGGATAAAAAATACCAATATGCTGATCGGAATGGTGCTGTTTACGATCATGCTTTTTCTTCCTTCCCCCGAAGGAATGGAGAAAAGTGCCTGGAATGTTGCGGCGGTTACAGTGCTTCTGGCCTATTGGTGGTCTTCTGAAGCCCTACCGGTTCCCATAACTTCGCTACTCCCCGTCGTCATGTTTCCGGCGCTGGGCGTTACGACAATTGGGGCTGCCACCGCGCCTTACGCCGCCCCAACCATTTTTTTGTTAATGGGTGGGTTCATCATGGCCACCGCACTTGCAAGATGGAATCTCCATCGCAGGATCGCATTGATGGTATTGGTACGTGTCGGAAACAATCCGACAGCGCTGATCGGCGGATTTATGGCGGTAACGGCCATGATATCCATGTGGATCAGTAATACGGCCAGCACACTAATGATGCTGCCAATCGCACTTTCGCTTGCCAGTGAAATTGTAAAAGAACGTAGTGAAAAAACCACCGGCTTTATATTGTGTTTGGTGCTTGGTGTGGCTTATGGCGCCAATATTGGCGGGTTCGGAACCCCTATCGGCACGCCTCCTAACCTTTTGGTTATTGCATTCATGAAAGAAAATTATGGCATTGATGTAAGTTTTCTTTCATGGATGATGTTTGGTGTCCCCGCAACACTTATTATGTTACCGATCGCATGTTTTATTTTGACAAAATGGGCCTACCCGTTCGATTTAAAAGATAATTCGATTGCACAGGAACTTCTGCAGGACGAACTTAAAGAGATGGGCCCGATGAGTGTTCCGGAAAAACGTATGGCAAAGACCTTTGCATTAATTGCCTTTTTCTGGGTTTTCAGGACACCCATTCAAAATAATCTCGGGATCATGCTTTGGCTGAGCGATGCGCTGATCGCCGTTGCCGGGGCCATGATAATGTTTATGATCCCTTCCGGCGCCAGTGATAAAAAACACTCCACCTTACTAAACTGGAAAACAGCAGACAAAATTCCCTGGGGGGTGCTTCTGCTATTTGGCGGTGGCCTTAGCCTTGCCGCTGCAGTGAAATCATCAGGACTTGCTGTATGGATTGGAGGCGCTTTGGCCGCTATCGGCGCGTTCGATCTTATATTGATTATCTTTATACTCACAACCCTTGTTGTATTCCTGACAGAGCTTACAAGTAATACAGCGACAACGGCGACGTTACTTCCGATCCTTGGAGCGCTCGCCGTTGCCACGGGCATTGATCCAATGGTGCTGTTTGTACCAGTCGCAATTTCGGCAAGCTGCGCATTCATGCTTCCTGTTGCGACGGCCCCCAATGCTGTTATTTATTCAAGTGGCGAGGTCACGATTCCGCAAATGGCAAACGCCGGTTTTAAAATCAATCTGTTTGCAATTTTCGTTGTCACCGGCGCAAGCTATGTTCTCGTCCCTCTGATTTATGGATAAAGATTGGTTTTTTTTCAGAATCAGTCCATATAAAGCATTATGAGCAATAAAAAAACACAGGTTGTCACCTTCGGATGCCGATTGAATACATACGAATCCGAAGTTATAAAAACCCACGCTGATAACGCCGGGTTGGACAATGCGATCATTTTCAACACCTGCGCCGTCACCGCAGAAGCGACAAGACAGGCCAAGCAGTCAATCCGTCGCGCCCGACGTAAAAACCCGGATGCCAATATAATTGTGACCGGTTGCGCCGCACAGATTGATCCGGGCCAATTTTCTTCAATGGATGAAGTTGACCGGATTTTGGGCAATGAAGAGAAACTGACCGAAAAAAGTTATCAGGATTTTGGCATTTCCCAGTCAGAACGGGTTGCTGTCAACGATATCATGTCAGTAAAAACAACAGCACCACATTTGATAGATGGATATGAAGAACGGTCACGCGCTTTTGTTCAGGTGCAAAACGGATGCGATCACAGATGCACTTTCTGCATCATACCTTATGGTCGAGGCAACAGCCGCTCCGTCCCCGCCGGTGAGGTGGTCAGCCAAATTCAGAAACTTGTGGATAACGGCTATCAGGAAATCATCATTACCGGTGTCGATATAACATCTTATGGCCCGGACCTGCCGGGAAATCCAACACTGGGATCACTATGTCAGAAAATATTGAAAAATGTTCCCGATTTAAAAAGGTTACGGCTTAGTTCAATTGATTCCATCGAAACTGATGAAGCGCTTTTTGATGTCATTACCGGTGACCGGAGAATGATGCCGCACCTTCATCTTTCGCTGCAGGCGGGCGACAATATGATCCTGAAAAGGATGAAACGACGACATACAAGAGAAGATTCCATCGAATTTTGTGAGCGGGTTTTGAAGGCACGGCCAGATGTGGTTTTTGGCGCAGATATCATTGCGGGATTTCCAACGGAGACAGAAGATATGTTTGAAAACTCGTTGCGGCTTGTGGACGACTGCAACCTGACCTACCTTCACGTGTTTCCTTATTCCGAAAGGGAAGGAACGCCAGCCGCAAAAATGCCCCAACTGGATAAAAGTATTCGCAAGGAGCGGGCTTCACGATTGCGGGAAGCTGGGAAGAAAAAGGCGGATCAGTTTTTTAATTCGCAAATCGGCCGGGAGGTTCAGATACTCATTGAAAAATCAATAAAAGACGACTGGGCCGCAATCGGTCATACGGAACATTTTGCACCAGCGAAAATAATGGGCGGCGGCCCCATCGGGCATATTGCAAATGCCCGTGTGAAAAGCTATCAAGATGGTATCCTGATCGCGGAAAGTATGCATGACAGAAACAGATAAAAAACTTGGCTGGTTTGGCCGGCTCAAACAAGGATTAAAGAAAAGCTCTTCGGCCCTGACTGAAGGCATTACAGGAATATTCACCAAGAAGCGTCTTGATGCGTCTACGCTTGAAGAGCTTGAAGACCTCCTGATTATGTCGGACCTTGGCGTTGCCGTCAGTGCACGCGTCTGTGACCGCCTTGCCAAAAGCCGCTTCGACAAACAAATCAGTGCGGAAGAAGTACAAATCGCCCTTGCGGAAGAAATCGGCGACATTATGAATGATGTGGCCCGTCCACTTGAAATTGACGGAAGCCACAAACCGCATGTGATACTCATGGTTGGTGTCAACGGTGCCGGAAAAACAACCACCATCGGCAAGCTGGCCAAGCAATTTAAAAACCAGGGCAAAAGTGTCATGCTGGCTGCAGGAGACACTTTTCGTGCCGCCGCCATTGAACAGCTGCAAATCTGGGGTGAGCGCAATGACGTGCCTGTTGCCAGCGGCAAGGAAGGATGCGATGCAGCCGGTCTTGCTTATGACGCCATTCAGGAAGCGCGTGACACCAACACCGACATTCTGATGATTGATACGGCCGGAAGGCTGCAGAATAAAAGCCATCTTATGGATGAGCTTAAAAAAATCATCCGTGTGATTAAAAAATTTGATGACAGTGCCCCGCATGATACGATCCTTATATTGGATGCAACAACAGGGCAAAATGCGGTGATGCAAACGGAAGTATTTCTTGAATTGGCCGGGATAACCGGGATTATCATGACAAAGCTGGACGGGACCGCGCGTGGCGGGGTGTTGGTTGCCTGCGCGGAAAAATTCAAACTGCCCATTCACGCTATCGGTGTGGGTGAGACCATTGATGACCTTCAGGCGTTCGACCCGAACGATTTTTCAAAAATGCTGGTCGGTGTGAAAATTGAGCAAAAACAGGGATAAAGAATGAACCAAATTATAAAATTGCTGATAGAACTCGGGCCGATTGTCGTTTTCTTTTACGCCAACAGCCATTATTCCGATGAAAATGGTATGGGTGGCATCATTCCGGCAACGAAAGTATTTATGGTTGCCATGATGATATCCATGGTGTGCTCCAAAATCATCCTGAAAAAAATCGCCTTAATGTTGTGGATTTCGGCCGGGCTGGTGGCAATTTTTGGTGGTTTGACAATTTATTTTGACAATGAAATATTCATCAAATTAAAACCAACTATCCTCTATACATTATTTGCTGCGACACTATTAGGTGGCTATCTTGCGGGTAAACCGCTGCTAAAAAATATTATGGAAGCAGGCTTTCCGCCGATTGAAGACATCGCCTGGATGAAAATGAGCCGCAATTGGGGCCTGTTTTTCGTGGGTTGCGCCGTTCTAAATGAAATATTGTGGCGTACATTGAATAATGCTGATTGGATCGCAACCAAAATATGGGTTTTTATGCCGCTTAGTTTTATATTTGCGATGGCGCAAATGCCAATCGTTATGAAACATCAGATTGATGAAGATGATGTTGATTAAACTTTGATATCAACCAATTGGCCGAGCTTTTCAAAAGTCGGCTGACGGCTTGCCTGTGACGTTGGGAAAATGCTTTCGCGGAAATTCAGGTTTACTTCCTTCGATTGCTCTTCTTCCACTTCTTCATTCTGCTGCAATTTACGCAGGTTCTTAATACGAAGGTCATCCTGAATCTTGCGCAGCGCATCACGGTTTTGCTGGATTAATTCGTCACGTTCTTTGGAACGAAGGGCAACCCGTTCTTCACGTGACTGTTCACTTTTCTTTTCTTCCAGCTGCTCGCGCTGATTCTGCTGTTGCTGTTTTGACGCATCAACAAGCGAAGACAGTGAGATAAGTGTTTGTGACTGTGAACCAATTTTCATAACATTTACCAATAGTTAGAGCACACTACCTTTTAAAGGTACGTGTAATGTAGTCGTTCTGCCCCACGGAAAATGTCTCTATTCTGCGACGTGATTCGTATTTTACTGCATATTGGTTAATTTTTCTACCTCTTTTTGCAGTGCTTCTTTTTGATCGTCCGGTGCATTATCCACAGCGCTTTGCATTGCGGCAATGGCATCTTCCTTCCTACCCAGTACCATATAGGACCGGGAAAGCCGCACCCATCCTTCAATATTTGAAGGGTTCTGCTGTTGCCGTTCGGCGAGCTGCGCGACCATCTGGCGGATGAGCTGCTGTTGTTCATCATCGCTCATATTCTGAATAGCTTCTGCCTGTTCTCTGCTGATAGAGGGTGCATTGGCTTGCGGCTGCGGTTCAGCACGACCCAATTCCACTTCCGCTCTATTCACCCAGGCATCTATCAAAGGGGCCATCGGGTGTCCTTCTTCAAGTTCTTCCCGCGCGCTCTTCCACGCAGTGACAGCCAACTCGATCTCACCTTCCTGGTAGTCAGCCAGGCCAAGGTAGAACTGCGGTCCGGAGTGACCTGGGTTCATTTTTATGGCTTTGTTCAAAATAACCTTCGCTGCGGGCGTCACACGCTGGCCTGACGCTGCAATGAGGCTTTCCGCATACATTAAGGTATAATCAAAATTATCCGGCGCCAGAGTACGCGCCTTGTCAAGCGCTTCTGCTGATGCCTGAAAATTACCAAGGTTCATTTCCAGTCTTCCGAGCGCGGCCCATCCCTCAACTTCGTCCGGGGCGACGGCAAGGCGATCTTTCACCTTCGCGATCATTTCTTTGCTGCGTTCTATCGCTTCGGCCTGCTCTGCATTATCCGTAACCTGTTGATCCGCATTTTTTGGAAAATCCGGCATTCCCGGTGTTCCCAATATCATGTAAAGGCCCACAGACAGCAAAATAACCAGAACAAGGGATGTTATAACAAAGTTGTTTCGGCTTTCGACGTCAATTTGCATCTCCTGTTGACCCGCTGCCTTTAATAATCGACGCTCTATTTCAACCCGTGTTGGCTTGGCTTCCTCTGCGCTTATGAGTCCGCGTTCTATATCACTTTCAAGCTCATTAAGCTGCGATTTATAGACATCGACATCCGGCGACGATTGCTTTGGTTTAGCGGTCATTCGAGTGTAAGGAACAAGAACAAAAAGCAATGCCACGAGGCTGAGAGCAAAAAGAATAGCAATATCCATTATTTCCGCCCTTCATTATTGAGCAGTTGTTCGAGCCGCTGCTTTTCTTCGCTGGTCAGCGGTTCACTGCTGACATTTGATTTTCGTAACTTCTGATTTCGGTAAATGACATAAAAACCCACCATAAGAAGAAGCAATGGTGAGAGCCACAAAACAATTGTTGCCCCGTCAAAGGGCGGTTTTAATAAAACCCAGTCCCCATAGCGACTTGTCATATAACCCAGTATCTGTTCGTCATTATCCCCGGCGATGATCCGCTCACGGACGATAATTCGAAGATCCCGGGCGAGCGCTGCATCACTATCAACGATGGACTGATTTTGACAGACCAGACATCTGATCTGCTTCATGATTTCCTGGGCGCGTGCTTCCTGCGTCGGATCGTCAAGCCGCTTTTCATCGACCCCAACCGCGGCGGCGGAAACGCTTAACATAACCAGGAATATGAGACTTAATAAATTTCTCATTCGTCGACGCCTTCCAAGATCGGGACGATCTTATCTTCGAATTCCATTTCGAGAATCGGGCTCGCATGTTTGTAACGGATGATCCCATTCTTGATAAAATATGTTTCGGGCACGCCGTATACACCCCAGTCAATGGCGACCCTTCCATCCTCATCAGCCGCAATTTTATAATATGGATTTCCCTGCTGCGCTATAAAACGGTTGGTATCACGGGCTTTGTCTTTATAGGCTACGCCATAAATTTTATATCCACGTTCTTTTAACTTCATCAAAAAAGGATGCTCCACGTAACAGGGCGCGCACCAGGAAGCAAAAAAATTGACAATCACAACACCGTCTTCTGCAGCCAAGTCAATTGATGAAAAGCTTACTTCCTCACCGCCAACGACAGGCAAAGAAAATTCCGGTGTCGGATCATTGATCAGTTCAGACGGGATATTAGAGGGATTAAGGCTTAAGCCCACATAAAGTGCGATTGCTATGACACAAAAAACAGCCAGTGGAATAAATCTGTTTAAGCTCATTTTTTCGCCCCTTTTAATGCACCCATCCGGAATCGTCGGTCACTTAAGGAAATAAGCCCGCCAAGTACCATCACGGCGACACCGCCCCATAACCAGACCTGAAGTGGCTTATGATATAGTCGTACGGCCCATTGGTCATAGGCCCGGTTGTTGGCTTCGCCGATGACCACGAAAAGATCCCCTGTAAACCTGCTTAATATAGCGGCCTCGGTCGTTGGCATCGGCGGCGTGAGATAAACCCTCGCTTCCGGCTTTAATATCTGCGGCTTCCCGCCGTCCCGGCTGGCGCTGAATGTTGCCCTTACGGCGGTATAATTCGGGCCAATGACACCATCGGTATTTTCAAAGGTAACATCATATCCACCAATAGATACTTTATCGCCGTAAGACATTATTTCCTGCTTTTCAGCGCCCCAATAAGACGTTCCCGCCATGCCAAGCACGGCAATGGCAAGTCCCAAATGGCCAAAGCTCATGCCGATGGAGGCGCGTGGCTGTCTTAATATCCGCGCAAGCGCCCCCGATTTAAAGAGTTTCACGCGTTCCGCCCATTCATATAAAGTGGAAAGCAACAACCAAAGACCGACAGCAAGCCAGATGCCCGCCATGATTTCACCGCCGCCCGCCGCGTAGAAAACCGCAATCGCCATAAGCAATGACGCCGCAAAAACAAACTTAAGCCGTGACGCCAGCCCCATTAAATCCGCGCGTTTCCAACTTGTTGACGGACCCAGTCCCATTACCAGAATAAGGGGGATCATCAAGAACCCGAAAGCAAGATTAAAAAAGGGCGGACCCACGGTTATCTTTTCACCGGTAAGAGCATCACGAAGGAGCGGATAAAGCGTTCCAAACATAACCACAAGCGCCGCCACCGAAAGCAAAAGATTATTAATAACAAGCATGCTTTCGCGGCTAATGGGTGCAAATAACCCGCCCGGCTGCAACTTATCGGCACGAAGGGCAAATAAAAGCAAACTACCGCCAATTACAATAAACAGGAACATCAGTATGAATACGCCCCTTTCCGGATCTGTCGCGAACGCATGAACCGACGTCAGAACCCCGCTACGTACGATAAAGGTGCCCAGAAGGCTGAAAGAAAACGCGATAATTGCAAGCAATATGGTCCACGCTTTCAGCGTGTCACGTTTTTCAACAACAATCGCGGAATGAAGCAACCCGGTCGCGACCAGCCATGGCATAAAAGATGCGTTTTCAACCGGATCCCAGAACCACCAGCCGCCCCAGCCAAGTTCATAATATGCCCACCATGAGCCCAGTGTGATACCGGCGGTGAGAAAACACCAGGCGAGCAGCGTCCAGGGACGCACCCACCGCGCCCACGCCGCATCGACACGCCCTTCTATCAGCGCGCCCACCGCGAAAGAGAAAGTCACCGATAACCCGACATAGCCCATATAAAGAAGCGGCGGATGAAACGCCAGACCCGGGTCCTGAAGAAGCGGATTAAGACCGTTTCCTTCCATCGGGAACGGATAAATCCGCTCAAACGGGTTTGATGTCAGCAAAAGAAATAGGTAAAATCCGAGTCCGACCAGCGCCTGAATGGCGAGAACTTTGACATAAAAGGTTCGGGGAAGCTTTCGTCCAAAAAAGGCGACAAGCGCACCGTAAAGCGAAAGGATAAACGTCCAGAAAAGGATGGACCCTTCGTGATTTCCCCATGTTGCGGAAATTTTATAAAGCATGGGTTTTAATGTATGCGAATTACGCGCAACATTGGCAACCGAGAAATCCGAAACGACAAAAGCGTACATCAAGGCGGCAAACGAGATTGTGACGAACAAAAATTGCCCATATGCCGCCGGCGCCGCGATAGCCATTAACCGACCCTTGCCCTTAAGAGACCCATATAATGGAAAAGTGCTTTGAATAAGGGATAACAAACACGCCAGTATAAGAGCAAAATGCCCGATTTCTACGATCATATGCTCTCTTCTTCTTCAGCGTGTCTAAACACGCCACGTTTTTTCAGACTGTCAACAACTTCTTTTGGCATATAATTTTCATCATGCTTCGCAAGCACTTCTGTCGCGACGAACGGCCCGTGCTGGTTTATCGAGCCTTCAACGACAACCCCTTGTCCTTCGCGGAACAAATCAGGAAGAGATCCTTTATAAACAACACTGACCGTTTCAGCGCCGTCCGTGATATCAAAGTGATAGGTAAGGCCATCTGCGTCTTTTGAAAAACTTTCCTCGGCGACTAGTCCGCCCAATCTGATGCGCTGCCCATCAGCAAAATTTCGTTCTTTAAGTTCAGTGGGATCAACAAACAGGCTAATGCTGTCCTGCAGGGCTGTTAATACCAACCCGACAGCGAGAACAAGAACCGTCATCGACGTCAGGACGAGATACAGTCGTTTCTTTTTTCTTTTACCGGCACGTGTCGTCATTTCTTAATCCTGTTTCGTCAATTCATTCATTTGGTTCTTCAGTTCTTCCAGCTTTTTTTCATCATCATTTTTATTTTTCCAGCTTGAAAAACAAAGTACCGTAAGTAGTGCTACTGTTACAATATAGCATGGCCAAACAAAAATTGCATATTCACCCATTTGCACGTTCCTCTTCCGCCAGACGGATCTGCAGCCCCCGTATTTGCCGACGGATAATCAGGCTTTGTATGCGCCAGAGAACCACCGTTACAAAAAACAGATAGAACGCCAGAATACAGGTCAAAAGCGGCCATAACATGTCAGGGTGAAGACCGGCACCGCCGGCGCGAAGCAAGCTGGCCGGCTGATGAAGGGTATTCCACCAATCAACGGAAAATTTAATAATCGGCAGGTTGACCGCACCAACCAAAGCGACGATCGCGGCAATGCGCGCAGCTTTGGTCCGGTCTTCAACCGCTTCCCATACCGCCATATAGCCAAAATAAAGGAACAGCAAAACGAGTTCCGATGTCAACCGCGCGTCCCATATCCAGTAAGTGCCCCATGTCGGCTTGCCCCAAAGGCTTCCGGTAAATAAAGCAAGTGCGGTAAACACCGCGCCGACTGGTGCGGCAGCCCGTGCCGATTGGTCGGCAAGAGGGTGTTTCCATATAATGGCGACGACACTGGCCACCGCCATGAAACCATAACAAATTTCCGACAGGTGGGCTGCAGGAACATGAACAAAAATGATCCGGTAGGAAGCCCCCATCTGATAATCTTCAGGGGCGATAAAAAGTCCCCAATAAAGACCGGCAACCATCGTCACAATGGTCAGAAAAAAGCACCATGGTGTAATCATTTTACTGATCCGTAAGAAACGGGCTGGGTTGGCGAACTTATGCATAGGATTGATCTATCCTTCTTCGCCGTTTGAATCAAGAAATAGTGAAAAAAAACGACATCATGCCCAATTTAGGCCTTCTTATTTTTTTAATAAAGATTATATATACTCATCATGAAACTTTGGATTATTCGGTAAAATAAAAATGGCTTGGAAAACAATAAAAAGACCGCTGAAACTTGTGATCGGGTGGATAATGTTCGTTGTCGGCATTATCACCGCGCCATTTCCTTTGCCAATCGGGCAGTTGGTCGCTTTAATTGGCCTTAGTCTTCTGGTTTCTGAAAGCCATTGGGTTAAAACAAAGATGCAAAAACTGCGTAGAAGACTGCCGATCATTGGTCACCACCTTCAACGCATGCACCCGCATATGCCAAAGTTCCTTAAAAAAGTTATTGATGATACTGATCCGACCCATTTGGCGGAATAACAGTTAGACTGATATAGCCGTTGAGTGATTGTTTCCGATATAAACAGGGTATCATCAACAGCCTGATAAAGCATTGTAGGTATTTGACTATGTCATCTCGACGAATTAATGTAACCACTGCATGAAACTCTCGTAAGTCGTGAGTGCCTTTTATAATAACCGTTTTTTACGACAGTCCTTTCCAAACATCATAATGAGGTCACCCCTTGAATTATAAGAAATTTTGTCGGCTGCTAACCATCGTATCAGGTATTTCACTATATATTTTCATTCCGTTTGAGGTTGCGAAGGCGAGTTACGCAATTTATGTCGGTAAGAATTTAACCCAAACCGGAAGTGTGATGATTGGGGGCTCAGGAGACGAAGTGTCAAGCCACTGGCTTGAAATTGTGCCGGCAAGGAAGTATGCACCGGGTTCTACAATACGCGTAGGGGTGGATGAAACCGCGAATATGCCAGGACAGTTCATCCATATACCACAGGCATCAGAAACCTATCGGTATTTGACCATGAATTATTCCGATTATGAAGGTGTGCCGGCCCCCTTAACAAATGGTGGCCTTAATGAACATAATGTTGCGGCGCGGGATGTGTGGTCTGATTCACGCCCGGAACTTATCGCTATGACGCCTAATCCGCAAACCGGGCCAAATTACAGTGACCTTTCCCGCATTGCTATGGAACGGGCAAAAACCGCAAAAGAGGCGGTAGAAATTATTGGAAGTCTCATTGATGAATACGGATATTCGACCTACGGCGGCAATTCCCATATGTTCGCCGACGAAAATGAAGGATGGGTGCTTTTGAATTTTGCCGGTGGGCAGGGTTTGTGGATCGCCGAACGGTTAGGCCCGGATGAGGTTCGGGTGTCATATCCCGGTGATATCGGTGACATACCGCCCGATTTTAAAGATAACCCAAACTATATGGGATCGGATAATTTTATCAGTTTTGCCGTCAAACAGGGATGGTATGATCCGGATTCCGGCGAGCCTTTTAACGTAACGAAGATATATGGAACGGAAGACGTAAGATATCCAAGAGATGAAGTGGAACAGGAGCTGAAACAATCCGCGCCGGTCAGCCTGAAGGAAATGATGGCCACCGTCCGCGACCCACGTTTTTCAAAGGATGCAACCGGGTATGGGCAGGTTGCGGAATTGCGTTCCAATGTTCGCCCGGAAAACAGATTGCTTTGGGTGGCGGCAACGGGATCAGTGACAACGCCCTTTGTTCCTTACCGAATTGGGGTTCAGAAAATAATCCCGGAATTTGGCAAACACCGATACCTGACAAAGGGCGAAGCATCACGGTTTGTCACAAGAGACTGGCAAATACAGGAAGCGACGGAATTTGCAGGTCGTACATTTAAAAGATTGATGTATTATACATGCGATCATCCGGATAAATTTTTACCCGAAGTGACCGAAGCCATAACCGCATTTGAAAGTGGGCTGATTGAAGAACAGGAAACTGTTGAAGAAACGACAACAGCACTCTTTGTCAGTGATAATGAGGGGTTGGCCCTCAATTACCTGACTGAATATTCAAGCAATGCCGCCCGTGAAGCCCTTGAACTGGGTAAGGCGCTTCTTGCAAGTATTGAAGCAAGAACGAAAGTTTTATACGGTTTTAGAGAACCCCAAACTGACGAAATCAGTCGGCTTGATTATCAAATGGTTAAATGCGTTATGAGTGCAAATAGATAGTCAGCGGATCTGAATGACTACTGGCGAAGTATAAGGTCTTTCATTTTTTGCCATGCATCAATGGTTGCAGCCTTATCGTAAACCGATCCGGCTTCGATATTGACGGCGTTAGGGTTTGCATGGTCAAAGGTATGCGTCGCACCGGGATAAATAGTGAGGTGAAATGGTCCCGCATCTTTCGGATGAATGTTTTTATGGTTCACACATGTCATTTCATCTATATAGCGGTCTTCATCGCCAGTGAAGACATGGGTTGTTACATCTACGGTCCATGGCTCCATGCAGGGCCCATAAAAAATAAAACTTCCCTTAACACCGTCAAAGCCGCCTTCCGGCCAGTTTACCATTCCAATCGGCGCCTGTTTTTCTGATGCAAAAACCTGCGCTGCCCATACTGTCATTGCGCCGTGTGAAAATCCGGCAAGATAAATATTATCGCCGTCTATCTTATCCAGCGTTTTTACATAATTAATTGACGCAATGACGTCAGCGGCGCGCTGCCACGGGATCATTTCCTTAAAATTGCATGCATCCTCCCAGTTAATACCGCGTCCGGTATAACTATCGACGCTGATCATGGCGATTTTTTCATCCGAGAGGCGGTCCGCCCAATCTTTTTCATGGCTCAGGGTCCTTCCGCTACAGCCATGAAAAAACAGCACGACCGGAAAAGGGCCATTTCCGTCCGGCATATAAATTATGTCATGTGGGCGCAGATCCGCATTTATATCGGCGATCGTTTGCGGCGCTGCCGTATCGCGGGCGGCTGTTCGCATCGCGGCAAAGGTGTTTAATTGAGTTTCTGTAGAAGATGAGCCCTCACTTTCCTGCCCCCAGGCGAATGATACTGAAATATAAAATAGTGCAAGAACATAAAAAATCATTCCGTTTCCTCATTATTGTCTTTGTCCAGGGTCAGTATTTCCGGCTTTACCTGATGACCGAAATCCTCTTTCAGCGAAAGCTTAAGGGAATAGGAAACCAGAAAAAGGATCGGAAGCAGGGGTAAAGCAGTAACGATTGTAGAGGACTGTACGATGGTCAGACCCTCGACATAAAGAAGTCCTACCGCGATAAAGGCAAGCACCAAAGCCCAGGTCAAGCGGTTATATGCGGCTGGTTGCTCAGTTCCTTTTAAGTTCTTGGTGCTGATACTGGCAAGGACGTAAGCGGCACTATCAACCGTTGTCGCCAGAAAAACGAAACAAAGCAGTGTGAAAAGCACTGAAATCAACCCGTTGAACGGTAGGGTGTTTACGATGTCAACAACGGTGGCGGGGCCGCCCTGCGAAATAAGACGTTCAGAAACATTGAGTGCGCCACTGACTTCAAGATCAATGGCGTAGCCACCGCAAATAGTGATAAACGAAATACAGCCGAGGCTTCCCCAACCGATAACCCCGAATACCAATTCGCGAATGGTGCGACCTTTTGATATCCGACCGAAAAAAAGCCCCATGGTCGGTGCGTAAGTTATCCACCATGCCCAGTAAAATAAGGTCCACGTATTGGGAAACCCGCCATGTTTTATCGGGTCAAGCCAGAAGCTCATCCGCGGAAAATTGGACAGCATCAGACCAAGACTGTTGGCCGACATGGACAGGATAAAAACCGTCGGCCCGGTAATCAGGACAAACAATAAAATAACGACGGAAAGACCGATATTGACATCACTGAGGATTTGAATGCCTTTATTCAGGCCCTTATACACGCTGAAACCAAAGATCAATGTCCAGAAAGCCAGCACCGCCATTTCCGTAAGAAAAGAGCTTGGGATATTAAAAAGATTTGTTGTAAACGCGGATACAAGCGGCACCCCCAGTCCCAATGACGTACTGGCCCCGCCAACCATTCCGAGAATGACGAGCGTATCTATGATTTTTGAAATGAAATTGCGGGCAGCGGGTTTAACATTTTTAACGGTGAGTGCTTTTTCGCATGCCGTGCTCATGCGCATATAAGGGATCTGCTTTACATAAAGGATATATGCGATCGGTACGGAGGCAAGCGCATAAAGTGCCCATGGCACGAAGCTCCAATGAAACTGCGCATACATATGTCCCCATTCTGCGGACGCTGCCGTATGCGGTTCAATACCAAGGGGTGGTGTCGCCATATAATAAATCGGCTCAACAAATGCCCAGTTAACGAGGCCGATGCCGATCCCGGCGGAAAACATCATGGCAACCCAGCTTATGCCTGAAAATTCCGGCTTTTCACCTTCCTGTCCAAGTTTCACATGCCCGTAGCGGCCAAAACCAAGCCAAAGGGCAAAGATGAACCCGGAAAAGCCAGCCAGAACAAACAACCAGCCCCAGTCAGCCGTAATATAATCAATCATGACCGATGAAAGGCGCGCGGCATTTTCGCGGTCAAAAAGCAAAAAGGTGATTGCCGCGCAGGAAATTAAGATAGCGGGAATAAAAATATGTGTGTCTATGGACGGGGATATACCCTTATCCACAGAATTTTGTTTTCCGGGGCCTTCGGACGTCATAAAATAATACTTTCCACCGTGAATGACGGGGCCTCTCCACCCTTCGCGGTAATTGGTTTTTATTATGTTTGATTGCTGGGCTAAGAATGCAATAGCTTAAATGATAAAGCAAGGCTTCATTTAAGCACACTAATCGGACAATTGGCCACCATAGCTAATCATAGTTTCCCGTCATAGGAAACACCGACCTGACCCATCTGGCGGAATAATTTATAAACTGATAAAAAGCTATTGGATGCCTGCTATCGACCTAAAGCGATCCCGAAGGAACTTTATTCCAGAATAGGCATGCCTTCGTTTTCTGCACGTTCAATTTCGGTGCGAAGTTCCGAAGAGATATCATTTTCGTGCCATGAACTGCCAGAGCGGGACTCTTTTATTTCGTAAAATAACCGAGAATGTCTCGTTTTATCTTTTTGTAAAAATGCGTTAAAATCCTGCGGTTCAAATATTATTGACCGCTCCCCAGAAGCGGGATCGGTATTATCTATTGGAACAAATAAAATTACTGAAGTTTTGCGATAAGCAAGAAATGATAAGCCCTCAATTACCTCCTGATTAATTTTTATGCGATATGATCCGGAGGATAGGAGCTTCTTCGATCCTGGTAATTGGAAGGGGCTATTAAAAACAACCCTCTCTTCTATTATTCGAGTGAGCATTGTTGTATCCGATAACAATCAACTTAAAAGGGGAAGATAATAAAATCCTCCCCGTCATAAGGTTTTATGATTTGGTTTTCTTTACGTCTTTATTGGCATCAAAATCTTTTATAGATTTCGTTTCAGACGATCCATCTGTCGATTTAGTATCCGATCCATTTGATGAAGGCTTTTTCTTAGTGAAGAGATCTTTATAGGCCATGATTTGTGCCTCTCGTTGTAAGCAACAGAGATATGTCGCTGTTAACTATAAATGGTGTCAAAAATTGGCAATACAAGTTGGCATTCAATATAAATTGTAAACCGTCCTATTCGAACCAAGCAGTTGACCTGAAATTTAATTTAGGGGACTCCTAACGACTAGGATCTCAGGTGGTCATCTAGTAAAGACAAAAAATAGGGTTGGCCCTTAGGAAGAGACTTAGCAAACTGTCCACGCCAGAAACGTAGTCTTTTAAGAGATTACTTTTGCGTCTTGCCTTCTTTTTCGGCAGCTAATCTCAGAGCTTTTAACCTTTCAGCTTTTTTACGTGCTTCTTCTGACCTGGCTTCTTTTTCTTTAATGAGTTTCTTATCGATTTTTCTAGTTGGTTTACGATCTTTAAACTCACCTTGGTCACCGCGCTCAATAGCCGCTATCATCTTGTCATCGGCATTGTTTGGTCGTGTTGATCCTGATCCCATTACGCCACCTTCTTTGTTAAATATCGCTTCCCAACGATTAAAAAAATACGCTAGACAGCTAACCCGCTTATAAGGCGGGATTTTATAGTGAAATTCAACACTTATTATTAACATATTATTTTATAGGTATAATTAAGGGATCGTAATGGCCCAAGAATGAAGCTAGAAATCAATCAATTGCCCCACATCGATCATCTCCGAATTGTGCTGCAGCAATCCGTCGGGTGTCCGCATTGGATCGGAAACGGCCGCATTCGAAGTTTAATCTAGTGACAGCCTTACTGCCGCAGCAGACGCCCAAGGGGTGATGGCAAGACTAAAAAGTGTAATCGCCGCCAAGATCAGCATCGTCGCGTTTCCGTCCAATACCATAACCGCGCTTTCAACCGACATCACGCCAAAAATCAGCACTGGGACGTATAACGGCAATATCAGCAGCGACAGAAGCACGCCGCCGCGGCGCAGCGAAATGGTAAGCGACGCACCGATCGTGCCGATAAGGGAAAGCGCGGGCGAGCCGACAAGCATGGCATATATAAGCGGTAAAAATGCGGGATCATCCAAATTCATCAATATGCCGAGCAACGGGGAAATCAGAATAAGCGGCAAACATGTTGTCACCCAATGGGCCAATGCTTTCGCCAATACCACCGTTTCAAGCGCGAGCGGGCCAAGCGCATATTGGTCAAGGGTACCGTCTTCAAAATCCGCCTGAAAAATCCGGTCAAGTGACAACAGACAGGAAAGAAGCGCCGCAACCCAGATCACACCAACTGCAATCCGCGCCAGCATATTTTGTTCCGGCCCGACACCAAGCGGGAAAAGCGTGACCACAATGATAAAGAAGGCGACGACCATGCTGCTGGTGCTGCCCCCCAGCCAGCTTAGTTTAATATCCCGCTTAACAATGGCCCAAAAATGTCCGTCCATCACCAACGCTCCGCAAGTGAACCAGAGGATACAGAAAAATCAGCCAGATTTAATGTCCTGATCCGTTTGTCAGCAATACCAAGATCAACATGCGTCGCGCAGATGATCATACCGCCACGGTCCAGATGGCCGCTCATTGCATTTGTCAGAAGATCCAGCCCCTGATCATCCAGGCCGACGGTCGGTTCATCAAATAGCCAGATATCGGCACCGTGACAAAATGAGCGGGCAAGCGCTGTGCGGCGGAGCTGACCGGAGGACAGGTACCTGACCGGGGTATCGGATAAATAGCCAATCGCCATTTGATCGATTGAACGATTTATTTTGTCTTCGTTCCCCCAGAGCCGGGCCCAGAATTCAATATTTTCAAGAACGGTAAATTCGCGCTTAAGAGCGTTTTTGTGTCCAAGATAACATAAGTTCTCAGAGATCCACATGCTGTCGCCCAGCACGGATATATCACCCGATAAAATATCGCCGGAGTGTGGTTCAATAAAACCACATAAAGTTTTAAGAAGTGTCGATTTTCCCGAGCCGTTTGGCCCGATCAGCTTGAGAAGCTTACCCGGGGACAGATCAAAGCTCAAACCCTGAAAAACGGGGTTATCCCCTCGGGTTACGTTAAGGTTTATTGTCGATAAGGTCTTTGTCGTTTCCACTTTTATCTGCCCAGCTTCAAGCCATAAATTACGCTTATGAAGCTATAGCAGTATATTCGTTAAGTGAGAAGGCCCGAGTTTAGACGTGGAGCTTTTTTGAAATGTCTTTCGCCCAGATCAAAAGCCCGGCCGCTACTGTGAACAAACCCGCACCAATAACAATTGTAAATATTTCACCGCCTTCGTTGACAGTGTTTGTCCCAGAGGCAAAAACCATAAAGGTCGCCACCATCAGACCAATCAGAAAATTTTTGGCATTTAGAAACCCTGAAATGACTTCTGTTTTTGTTTTTCGCTGCAAAATCATAATAAATACTCGTCTTTCGTTGTGATTATTTCCGTAAAATCAATATGAATGGACGATTTGGTGATTTTTTGACCTGAATAAGGTAATTTTCAGACGAATAAAGGCGGTACGGCCTTATTTTAATAAATAATTAACTTTATGATCTTCTAAAAACGATGATTTTCCTTGAAAGATGGTGCATTTTCAGTCAAAACATGGCTGTAATTCAATCAGAAAAATAATCAAGGAGTTTACCCGTGGCAACAGTTGGTCAAGATACCCTGAAAACGCGCCGCACACTGAGCGTGGGCGATAAAGAATATGACTATTATTCACTGCCGGAAGCAGAAAAGAAGCTAGGCGATATTTCGCGGCTTCCTTATTCGATGAAGGTTCTTCTTGAAAATCTACTGCGCTATGAGGACGGGATCACCGTATCGACCGAAGACATTCAGGCAATTGTTGACTGGCAAAAAGAAAAACGCATGAACCGGGAAATCCAATATCGCCCGGCACGTGTTCTGATGCAGGACTTTACGGGTGTGCCAGCCGTGGTCGACCTTGCGGCGATGCGCAATGCGGTTGTTGATCTTGGCGGGGAGCCGGATCAGATCAACCCGCTCAGCCCCGTCGATCTGGTTATTGACCATAGCGTCATGGTGGATAAATTTGGCACACCAAGCGCGTTTAAGGAAAATGTCGATCTTGAAATGCAACGAAACAATGAGCGTTATCAGTTTCTGCGCTGGGGTCAGAACAGCTTCGATAATTTCAGTGCCGTACCACCTGGCACCGGTATCTGCCATCAGGTGAACCTTGAATATATTGCCAAAACGGTCTGGACAGCGGATGTGGATGGTAAAACGATTGCGTTCCCTGATACCTGTGTGGGCACAGACAGTCACACAACGATGATCAACGGCCTTGCGGTTCTTGGCTGGGGTGTTGGCGGCATCGAAGCCGAAGCCGCAATGCTCGGACAGCCGGTTTCGATGCTGATACCGGAAGTTGTCGGCTTTAAACTCACCGGAAAAGCCCGTGAAGGCATCACTGCAACTGATATTGTACTGACGGTTGTTGAAATGCTGCGCAAGCACGGTGTTGTCGGCAAATTCGTCGAATTTTACGGCAATGGTCTTGATGAAATGACGCTCGCGGATCAGGCAACAATCGCCAATATGGCGCCAGAATATGGCGCTACATGTGGTTTCTTCCCCGTATCAAAAGCGACACTTGACTATCTTGAATTTACCGGACGCGACGAGGAAACCGTCGCACTTGTGAAAGCATATGCCAAAGCACAGGGCATGTGGCGCGATGCTTCGTCACCTGATCCAGAATATACATCGGGTCTTGAACTTGATCTTTCAACGGTTGAACCAAGCCTTGCCGGCCCAAGCCGCCCGCAGGACCGGGTTGACCTGAGCAACGCAAAAGCAGCATTTGAAGAAGTTCTTGAAGCACGCGGGAAAACTGCCGACAAAAATAATGAATATTCCGTTGAAGGCGAGGATTATACCCTCGGCCATGGTGATGTCCTTATCGCGGCGATTACATCTTGCACAAACACGTCAAATCCGGATGTCATGCTTGCCGCCGGACTTGTCGCAAAGAAAGCAAATGAGCTTGGCCTTAAATCGCAGCCATGGGTTAAAACATCTCTCGCCCCAGGTTCACAGGTCGTGACCGATTATCTTGATAAAGCGGGACTGACCGAACATTTGAATGAGCTTGGTTTCGATCTGGTCGGTTACGGTTGTACCACATGTATCGGGAATTCCGGCCCATTGGCCGACAACCTGAGAAACACCATTAACAATAACGAACTTATTTGTGCGTCGGTGTTAAGTGGAAACCGCAACTTCGAGGGACGTGTCAGTCAGGACCTTAAGGCGTCTTATCTTGCCTCGCCGCCTCTTGTCGTTGCTTACGCAATTGCCGGCAGCTTACAGATTGATATTACAAAAGATGCCATTGGTGTCGATAAAAACGGGAACGATGTTTATTTAAAAGACATCTGGCCGACAAATGCTGAAGTCGAAGCCACCATCCGCCAGTCGCTCACACGCGAAATGTTTGTTGAACGTTATGCCGATGTTTATGCCGGCACACCCGAATGGCAGGCTATCAAGTTTGCCGAAGGGAAAACATATGCGTGGGATGACAACAGTACCTATATCCAGCACCCTCCCTATTTCCAGGGCATGAGCATGGACCCCAGTGAAGTAAGCGATATTAAAGGTGCCCGTTTGCTGGCGCTTCTTGGTGACAGTATCACAACTGATCATATTTCGCCCGCGGGTGCAATTAAGGCAGACAGCCCGGCCGGTGAATATTTATCGGCAAATGGGGTTGCCCGAGCAGATTTCAATTCATATGGATCACGCCGCGGCAATCACCAGGTGATGATGCGTGGCACATTTGCCAATGTGCGCCTTAGAAACCTGATGGCGCCGGGCACTGAGGGTGGCATTACCACCTATATCCCGACGGGTGAGCAAATGAGCATCTATGATGCATCAATGAAGTATCAGCAGGAAGGAACGCCGCTTGTTGTCGTTGGCGGCAAGGAATATGGCACCGGATCTTCCCGCGACTGGGCCGCAAAAGGAACAAACCTTCTCGGTGTAAAAGCGGTAATTGTTGAAAGCTTTGAACGCATTCACCGCTCCAACCTTGTTGGTATGGGGGTATTACCGCTTCAGTTCAAAGGCGGCGACAACCGGGAAAGCCTCGGCCTTACGGGGTCGGAAACATTTGATATTGCCGGTATCGCCGACGGAATTAAACCACAACAGGATGTGAATGTTAAAATTACATATGCTGATGGCTCCACCAAAGATATTGTTGTGCTTAGCCGTATTGATACCGCAAATGAAGTGGAATATTACAAAAACGGCGGGATCTTGCATTACGTTCTGCGTAATCTTGCGTCACAATAAGAATTTCAGATAATTTATTAAAGTCGGATCATTTGGTCCGGCTTTTTTTATTCCCGTTCTGACAAACGTGTGCCGACCAGTGCCTTGAAGGCCTGGGCATTTACAGCAACTACAATCGCAAGCATCATAAGCGCCAGAAACGCCGTGGGGACATTGACAAACAAACTGGACCATACGTAATTCATAAACAGTTTCTTTGAAATGGCTTCAAAAGCCCAAGTAATGAAATATGTATATAGAGTGATTGGTAAGAAAGCGCGCAGGATCAAAAGCCACAATGTCCAGGTATTACCAGATGTTTTACGCCATACGTCGCGCAAACTCATGGTTTTACGCCCAAGAGCAACACCAACCGTGAAAAGTGAAAACCTTACCAATATGGGAGAAAATAACAATATCACAAGTGTCGTGCTTTTAAAGGCGACGTCATGAATGGCGGCTTCATCCATAAAAATACCCTGCGAGAACTGATAAAACATAAAGCTGATAGACAGCATTAGAGTCGGTACAAACAATATGATGGTCGTGATCAGTATTCTGGTTAGAGATCTAAGTAAATTATAGATGTTGAACACACCAGGGGAAAGTACATGATCAAATAGCTGATCATAAGTTGCGAATTTCTCACCCATTAAAAATTGCCGATACCATACAAGGGCAAATGCAGCCGAAACCATGGCACGCGTGACGGTAGAATCCAGAACCATCCCATGTTCATGAAACGCATAATCACAACCAAGTTCCACCAGCACCCATATGATTAGCGGACCCATGGCGAGACGGATAAAATGATTGAAGTGGCTCATAAAAAAGAGATAACTACCTGTAATCGCACCACTTATTGAAATATCACTTTCTGATCCGGTTTCGCTTATCTCGTCGCTTTCAGACAAAAAAATCTCCGTAAACTATATGCCTTATGACAACAAATAAATATCACCCATTTTTAACTAACCTTCAGGTTTAACATATAAACCTGAACAAGATGTTACCTAAAGATACAAATGACCCACAAAAAACGGACCGGTTTCTGATTTGAAAAACGGTCCGCTTAAATAATATATCGATTAAGAATAATCAGCCAAAACTACGCGTCATAATGGATGACAAACGCGATGCAAATGCCACCGGATCATCCGGCAGGTCGCCTTCCATTATTTTTGCCTGATCAAGCAATATCTGTGACGCATCCTTAAGAGCGTCAACCGAACCGTCCTTGACGGCTTCTGTTGCAAGAGATTTTATCAGGGGGTTATCCGGGTTGATCTCCATAACCCGTGCACTCGTGCCGCCTTCAAGCTTATTGTGCATTTTGAGGATACGTTCCATATGAATGTCCATATCATTGTCATCCGCAACAAGACACACCGCACTATCCGTTAAACGTTCCGACGGGCGGACATCCTTCACGGCTTCACCAAGATTGGTTTTCAAAACACCAATTAAAGCATCAAGTTCAGCTGTATTTTTCTTCTTCTTTTTCTTTTTATCGTCCAGGTCGGCGGACCCGCGGGTTACTGATACGAGTTTCTTTCCTTCATATTCCGGAACCATCTGAAGCCAGAATTCATCAACAGGGTCAGTGAAATAAAGAACTTCAATCTTTTTCGCTTTAAACCCTTCAAGTTGTGGCGATCTTTTGGCCGCTTGAAGCGTGTCTGCCGTAATGTAATAGATCGTATCCCGATCTTTTTTCATGCGTCCGATATAATCATCAAGTGAGGACAGACCTTTATCGGCTGTGGATTCAAAGCGGGAAATTTTCAAAATCTGGTCGCGCAGGGCGAAGTCTTCATAGATACCTTCTTTTAACACCGGACCGAAGGCATTCCAAAATTCAATATAGCCAGCCTTATCTTTTTCTGCTTTTTTCTCGAGTTCACCAAGAACACGTTTGGTAACAGCGTTTCTGATGCTGGTCATTACGGGATTATTTTGCAGCATTTCCCGACTTATATTAAGCGGCAAATCTTCACTGTCAACAACGCCCCGCATGAACCGCAGGTATCCCGGAAGCAAGTCTTCGCAATCATCGGTGATGAAGACGCGTTTTACATATAATTTCACTTTTGTTTTGCGTGCCGGATCAAAAAGATCCATCGGAGGCTGGCTCGGAATAAATAAGAGTACCGTATATTCTATTTTGCCTTCTGCCCGATAATGAATTGTCATTGACGGATCATCGAAGGCGTGGGCAACGTGATGATAAAATTCCTTATACTGTTCTTCGGTGATATCTGATTTTGATTTCGCCCAGAGCGCCGTGCCGTCATTTACTTTTTCCGACTTTTCCTCTTCTTTCGCTTCTTTATCTTCATTTTTACTGATCAAAGAAATGGGGAAGGTGATATGATCACTATAGGTTTTGATAATGTTTTTCAGGCGGTGCACATCCAGAAATTCATCAGCATCATCCTTAATATGAAGCATAATAGATGTTCCGCATCCGTCTTTTTCACCTTCTGAAATGGTGTATTCACCCAAACCGTCGGAGACCCATAGCCAGGCTTTATCTTCACCAGCTTTTCTACTGAGCACTTCCACCTTATCCGCAACCATAAAGACAGAATAAAACCCGACACCAAACTGACCGATCAGATTTACATCCTTCTTTTCGTCGCCGGAAATATTATCAATGAAAGCAGATGTACCGCTTCTCGCGATGGTACCTAGGTGAGATATCAAATCTTCCTTGTTCATTCCGATACCATTATCAGAGATAGCGATGGTTTTTGCGTCTTTATCCAGACGGATATCAACAGCAAACTCGCCCGCATCTTTCAAAAGGTCACTGTTGGTTAGAGCTTCATAACGAAGCTTGTCACACGCGTCCGATGCATTGGAGATCAGTTCCCTTAAGAAAATCTCCCGCTCACTGTAAACAGAGTGAACCATCATATGAAGGAGGCGCGAGACTTCAGCCTCAAATCCGTGTTTTTCCGTCGTCATATTCAACATGTCCTATTTTGTTATTCCTGATATCTGGAATATGGCAAGAACATTGATGATTTCAAGGGTTCACGCTTTAAAAGATGGTTTTATTTTATCTTTTGGACCTGGCCGCCAATGCCGCCGAAGCACTGATCCATCCGCATTATCCAATTTGCAATCGGGTCTTCGTCATCGACAATTTTTTTACTGCTTGTTGCACGCGCCCAAAGAAACATTCCGTAAAGCGCGTAATCCTGATAAACCGGATTATCCCCACCAATATAATCATCGCTTTTGAAAAATTGACTATAGGGCCAGAGATTTCCCTTGAATATCATAAGAGATTCTTCGAGATCCTCACCTGCCTGCTCGATCGTACATTTAATGCGCGGCTCTCTTGTGGCCCTGAAATATTCTTTATCCTGATCATCAATCACTTTAAATATATCAGCGACAATTGTTCTAAAGAGCGGCATGAGAAGTGTCTGCGCCAACTGATAATGAAACAGCTTCGCCGCCGGGCGATCATTAAACAGTGAAGGTTTACCCGGATAGCGGTCTTCAAGATAGCAGGCAATATCCCAGCTGTCGCTAACCGCATGATCACCGTCAACAAGGACTGGGACCGTTTTGCTGTCTGCGAATGAGAGTGCGTCTTTAATTTCCGTAAAATGAAGCGGGACCAGTTCGTAATCTAATCCTTTATGAGCGAGCGCCATTTTTATGCGCCAGACAAATGGGCTAAAGCCTTTTGTTTTATCGCGACCAACAAGTTCATACAGTTTCATGGAATATCCCTCCCGATCATTTTGTTGACCCTAGCATGTCTTCAAAAAAATTGCAGCCAGTAGAAAAAATATTGCTGGGTGAAGGGGAGGGAAAAGGGTTTCGCAATATCTAATCACTGGCTGCAGGGACTAACAGTATCATTTATAAAAACCAATTGAGGCGGAGTTAAGAGTGAAATAAGGTCATTTTGTGGCAATTTTTGTTGCAATAATTTTTCATTGATCGCAAAATCATCTCAATGACTGATCAATCAACGATAATCCCGTTCTCACCTCCCCAACATGGCAAGGCCGCGCAGCAATCCATTTTCTTTGAGAGAAGTGAATTTGAAGCCATTTTAAATGTGTACGGGAAAATGGTCGCATCCGGTTACTGGAAAGATTATGCCATTTCCGGAACAAAAGATGTCGCCACCTTCGCGGTGTTTCAAAAGGCCAGTGAGCGGCCGATTTTTCGTATTACAAAAACACCCTCCCTTCGACATAAGCAGGGTGCCTTTGCCATCCTCAGCAGTCAGGGCCAAGTTCTAAAACGCGGTCAAGAACTGCAGCAGCTCCTTAAATATTTTGATAAAAAACTGATTAAACTTGTGAAGTAATTAACGGCTTCGCGGCCGCCTTGGCGGTCGCAGGATGGTATTGCGCCCATCCAGATCAGGGTCGCGATCCGGAAAATCCAAAGTATGATGAAGACCGCGGCTTTCTGTTCTTAAAAGCGCGGAATGGACAATAAGGTCAGAAACGGTTACCAGATTACGAAGCTCAATCAGGTCCGGTGTGACGGTAAATTCACTATAATATTCGCGAATTTCCCCCGCAAGCATATCAATTCGTCTGGCTGCGCGCTGCAGGCGCCGTGTTGAACGTACAATACCAACATAGTCCCACATAAAATGACGGAGTTCGTTCCAGTTATGGGAGACTACGACCTCTTCATCCGAATCCGTTACGCGGCTCTCATCCCAGGGTTTGATATCCGTATTTAATTTTTCCCGCTTTAACACTTTCAAAATATCCTGTGCTGCGGATTTGGCGAATACCAGACATTCAAGAAGTGAATTGCTGGCCATGCGGTTAGCGCCATGGAGACCGGTGTGGGCCACCTCACCCACCGCATAAAGATTTTTTACATCGGTTTTGGCGTTTAAATCTGTCATAACACCGCCGCAAGTATAATGTGCGGCCGGCACAATGGGAATGGGATCCTTGGTCAGGTCATATCCCAACTTAAGGCAGCGTTTATAAATTGTCGGGAAATGTTCAATGATAAAATCAGCATTTTTATGAGAAATATCGAGCAAAAGATGATCAACACCAAGCCGCTTCATTTCATGGTCGATTGCCTGCGCTACAATATCACGGGGTGCCAGTTCACCCCGATCATCAAACCGGTCCATAAAGCGCCGCCCATTTGGAAGTTTGAGCACCGCCCCTTCACCGCGCAGTGCTTCCGTCAACAGAAAAGTCCGTGCTTCAGGATGGTAAAGGCATGTTGGATGGAATTGGTTAAATTCCATATTGGCAACACGACATCCTAACCGCCAAGCCATCGCGATGCCGTCTCCGGTGGATCCGTCCGGGTTCGATGTATAAAGATATGCCCGACTGGCACCGCCGGTCGCCAACACGGTTGCTTTGGCGCGAAAGACATCAACCTCCCCGCGCTTTGTATCAAGAACATAAGCCCCGACGCATTTTTGATGTTTAAAATTTTTCCGGTCGTTGCTGATCAGATCCACGGCCATGTGATGTTCAAATATTGTAATGTTGGGGTGTTTTTTGATCTGCTTTTCCAGAGAAATCTGTACTTCCTTACCCGTTGCATCCGCCTGATGAATAACGCGACGGAAGGAATGCCCGCCTTCCTGCGTAAGGTGGTAATCCCCATCAACCGGGTGGCTTTCATCTGGCGCATCGTCGCGGGTGAAATCCGCACCATTTTCAATCAGCCAATTGATGGCTTCCTTGCCCTGATTGACAACAAACTTAACGGCTTCATAATCACAAAGCCCCGCTCCGGCGTTGAGCGTATCTTCTATATGGGATTCCATGCTATCGCGATCATCAAGCACGGCGGCAATCCCCCCCTGTGCCCAGGACGTACTGCCGCTTGAAATTTTATTTTTTGATAAGACGGCTACCTTCACATGATCCGCCACCAATAGTGCAAGACTTAAGCCCGCAGCACCACTGCCAAGTATCAGAACATCGAAATCATGCTGCTGTGGCATTTTTATGCCTCTTTGCTTTTAGTAAGTTGCAGGAATATATCCTCAAGATCGCTTTCTTCTGTCCGCAGGTCAGCTATCTCTACGTTTGTCGCCGATATTTTATTAAGAATTTCACCGACAGAAATACTACTGGGGCTAAAATGGATAACGATTGCACCTTCATCGTTTAATTTGCCGCCAATGGTTTTGATTGCATCCGGTATTTCAGTAATCGGTGTTACCGGCTCAATGACAACCATTTTTTCATCAAGCTGCTTTAATAGGTCCGGCGTCTTTTCCGATATCACCAGTTCACCATGATTGATAATCGCGATTTCGTCGCAAAGTTCCTCCGCTTCTTCAAGATAGTGGGTCGTGAGCACGATTGTGACGCCGCTTTTATTCAATTCTCTGACATACTGCCAGATATGCTGACGAAGCTCCACATCCACACCTGCGGTCGGTTCATCAAGCACCAATATCGGCGGGCTGTGCACCATCGCTTTACCGACCAGTAGTCGCCGCTTCATCCCCCCTGATAAAAACCGCGTGTAGGCATCACGCTGTTCTTCAAGACGCATCGCTTTTAATATCTCGTCTGATCGCCTTTCCGCTTTTGGAATTCCGTAAAAACCGGCATATAGCTCAAGCATTTCGAAGGGTGTAAAATATACATCGAAATTGATTTCCTGGGGAACAATCCCGATATTGGCCTTGGCATTTCTGATATCTTCGTCAATATCAAACCCCCAGACCTCAACAGTACCTTCCGTTTTATCAACAATGCCAGCCAGGATGTTTATGGTCGTTGATTTGCCAGCCCCGTTCGGGCCGAGAAGCCCGAAAATAGACCCCCGCGGAATTGATAGGTCGACACCCTTCAGTGCTTCTTTTTCTTTCGACGAACCTTCGGCCGCGTATGTTTTTCTCAGTCCGCGAATTTTTATCGCGAGTTCTTGATCTGCCATCTTTTATGATCCAAAATAAACTTGTTTATTCGGTATCACTCGCTAGTCTATGGGTCAATGAATAATCTTGTTTAAAAATCAAAAATTTACGGAACGATCAGGGCATGGCAAACGGAAAGCATCTTTATTTAATTGACGGTTCAAGCTTTATATTCAGAGCATATCATGCCATTCGCCCCTTAAACCGACCCGATGGCACACCGGTTAATGCGGTTTCCGGATTTTGTAACATGCTTTTTAAATTGTTACGCGATCTTGATGATGCGGAACGGCCAAGCCACCTTGCGGTTATTTTTGATGCTGGCAAAAAAACCTTCCGTAATGATATATACCCGGAATATAAGGCCCATCGCCCGCCGGCACCGGAAGACCTGGTGCCGCAATTTTCAATTATCCGTGACGCCGTTGTCGCTTTTAATTTGCCGTCTATTGATAGCGACGGATATGAAGCGGATGACATCATCGCCACATATGCAACGCAGGCTGAAAAACAGGGAAACAAGGTCACGATCATTTCAACGGACAAGGATCTGATGCAACTGGTCAGCGACAACGTAACGATGTTTGATACGATGAAAAATCGCCACATTGGCATTGAAGAAGTGAAGGAAAAATTTGGCCTTGGCCCTGAAAAAGTCACAGAAATTCAAGCCCTGGCAGGGGATAGCGCAGATAATATTCCGGGTGTCCCGGGTATTGGGGTTAAAACCGCGGCATTGCTTTTATCTGAATTTGGCGATCTTGATACGCTGCTTGCAAGAGCGGGGGAAATAAAACAAAACAAACGGCGGGAAACCCTGTTGGAAAATGCGGATATGGCGCGAACGGGTCTGAAACTTGTGACATTAGACAGGGACGTGCCGGGGTTGCCGAGCATCGACGAATTTAAATTGAATGATATCGATGCGGATAAGGTATTGCCGTTTTTGGAAGAACAAAATTTCAAAAGCCTAACAAAAAGAATTCTAACCCATCTTGGTCCTGAAATATCAGCGGAGTTTGCACCAATTGAAAATGACCCTGCACCAAAAGAGGTCAGATATGAGACTGTAACAACAACAGATGCGCTCAAAAAATGGCTAAAGAAGTCTGAAGACGCACGTCAGGTTACCATTGATACGGAAACAACATCGGTTAACGCCATGGCCGCAAAGCTTGTTGGAATATCGATGTCGATCGTCAGTGGCGAAGCCTGTTATATACCGCTTCAGCATGTAAACCATTCTGACGCACCTGTTGATCTTCTTTCAGAACCGTCGGACGCCCCGGCGCCGGATCAGATCCCAATTGATGAAGCGCTTGATTTGCTTAAGCCCTTGCTATCCAACCCGGCGGTTTTGAAAATTGGCCAGAATATAAAATATGACGCATTGGTTTTAAAAAAATATGATGTCGACATTACACCGTTTGATGACACAATGCTCATATCATATGTACTTGATGCAGGGGTGAACAAACATGGGATGGATGAACTTTCAAAAGTTCATCTTGATGTTGAACCGATTCCGTTCAAGGAAATTGCCGGAACCGGCAAAAAGCAGCTCACGTTTGATAAAATAGATATCGAAAAAGCAACAGAATATGCCGCTGAAGATGCCGATATTACCGGGCGACTTCACCGGTTATTAAAACCACGACTGGTTCAGGAAAAAATGCTGAATGTCTATGAGACACTGGAACGACCGCTCGTTCCGGTGTTGGTGGATATGGAATATAACGGCATCAAAGTCGACAAAGCGATGCTTTCGCGTCTTTCCAATGAATTTGCCGTACGCCTTTCAGAACTTGAAAAAGAAATTCACGACCTTGCCGGCCATCCATTTAACATTGCATCTCCCAAACAGCTTGGCGAAGTGTTGTTTAACGAGATGGGCATTCCCGGTGGGAAAAAAAGCAAAACAGGCGCATACAGCACCGGAGCTGACATTCTTGAGGGATTAGCCGCTGAAGGACATAAACTTCCGGAAAAAGTTCTTGAATGGCGCGCGCTGGCAAAACTGAAAAGCACTTATACAGATTCGCTTCAAAATGAAATAAATGAAAAAACCGGTAGAATTCACACCTCATATTCACTCGCCGCCACGACCACCGGGCGGCTTTCATCCAACGATCCGAATTTACAGAATATACCCATCCGCAGTGAAGAGGGCCGGAAAATACGAAATGCTTTCGTTCCGGAAAAAGGTTATAAATTGCTGGCGGCGGACTATAGCCAGATTGAACTTCGCTTGCTCGCGCATATCGCAGACCTTGATAGCCTGAAGCAAGCGTTTAAGGACGGTATTGATATCCATGCAATGACCGCATCAGAAGTTTTCGGCGTTCCGATTGAAGGGATGGACCCCACTATCCGGCGGCAGGCAAAAGCCATTAATTTCGGCATTATTTATGGCATCAGTTCCTTTGGTCTGGCACGGCAAATTGGTGTCAGCCGCAGTGAAGCAAAAACATTCATTGATCGCTACTTTGAACGCTTTCCCGGTATTCGCCATTATATGGAAGACACAAAAGAATTCTGCCGGAACAAAGGATATGTGGAAACGATTTTTGGTCGCAAAATTCATGTCGGCAGCATAAATGAAAAAAACGGCATGCACCGCGCCGTTGGCGAACGGGCCGCAATTAACGCACCAATACAGGGGTCGGCCGCGGATGTTATCCGCAGAGCAATGATCAAGATGCCCGAAGTATTTAGTGACGAGAAATTAAATGCAAAGATGCTACTTCAGGTGCATGATGAACTGGTGTTTGAAGTACCCGAAGAAGAGATGGAAAAGACCATCCCGATCGTCAAAAGCGTTATGGAGAGCGCAGCTTTGCCCGCACTTGAAATTTCAGTTCCGCTTACCGTAGACTGCGGTGTTGGTGACAACTGGAATGAAGCGCACTGATTAAATTTAGCGGCGACGTTTCTGTACTGCGATATCGCCGATTAAAACACGTGCCTTGTCATGCTTAAGGACCTGATTTGTAGCGTTTTGCAGTGATCTGCTAAGGATATTGGCATTAATCGGTTTATTGATATCAAAAAAATTCATTGCCAGTTTAAGTGTCGTCTGCATATAGGCATTTTTTAGCCGTGGCATCACTTTTTGTGCTTCTGCGCGCTGGTCTTTATCATCAATTTTAAGCTGCATCTGAACGGTCATAGTGCCCGTCGGACGGTTACGGCGATTATACATTGCCACGCTTATGGGGGGCACCGGTACAAATTCACTTTCTTCCTCTGCTGATTTTTCCTCTTTCGGTGGGGGTGAACTTGCCGCAAACGCCGCGCCGCCGATAAGCGCACTGAACAGAAAAACAATAATTACCCTTAAAAACATCCTAACCCTTTTTTATATTATTGTGCCGCCGGTCACGGCGAGTACCCGTTGAAGCCCGTCCTGATAACGGGCAAGGCGTTCCTGAAGATACGCCGGCGCTGGCCCGATATTTTTCTTGGCATCTAACAGCACCTGTGCTCTGACGGGGTCAAAGGTCAGCGAACGGTGAGCGCTTTGAATGACCTGAATGGCATTTTCAAGCTGATTGAAAATATATTCCGCTTCCTTGCGGGTGCTAAAAGAAAAAGCGTTATTGAGATTAAGCGCAAAAACACCCCCAAGCTTATCCGGATCCGTTCCACGGTCTTCACCCAAGGCAAACAATTTGTCTGAAGAAAGAATGCTTCTTTCCTCAAGGCCCAGCTTGGAAAGTGCGTCCCTTCCTTCCGGTCCGCCAATCAAATCAATTTCCGCACCATTAAGAGCTTCCAGTTTCAACGCAGGACCATTTTCGCCGTAAGCCACGCTGGCTTTCAGATTTCTTGTGGAAAGTGTATTAATTCTGGTCGCCAGGCGATCAAAGGTATCACCGGATCTTATGTCTATCTTGATATCGCGACCGCCGTTAACGGACACATAAAAATAATCCCCTGCACGAAGCGATGTCTGGGTTTCAATATCGCGGGTTTCAGCTTTACTGATGGTCCCGGATGGAAGCCCAATTGCATCCAGTACCGAAGAACCGTTTGCATCAATCGCAAGGGCACTGGCACCGTTATAGCCGCCAATTTCACCGCCTAATTGTTCCTGCCAGTCTACTGCGCCTGTTGCAGCATTAATTTTTGCGGTAAATCCGTCGGTTATACCTGTTTTGCTTTCGCCTGCTAATGTACCGCCCGTGGTTCCTGCCACATAAACAGAACCATTGTAGATTTTAACATCGGCCGCACTGTCCGTAGCGTTCGTGCCCAGATATGTGGTCCAGTCAGCAGAAAGGCTTGATCCATTATCGCTCAGTTTGGTGACAAACCCGTCTTTACCGCCGTTATAGGCATTGCTCACCGAACCGCCATTCAGTGAACCGCTAAGGGTGGAGCCGGAAATATAAACATCATTGCCATCCACCGCGATCCCTGTAATTTGTCCACCGGTCAGATCACCAAGGTCATAGGTTGCAAGAACACTGTCCAGGTTATCCTTATCCAGTTTTCTAAGAACGGCATTGCCATCTTCTTCGCCGACAACCAATATATTTCCATCGCTGGCGATTGCAATTTCACGGCCATAATCATTAGCGGCGGACCCGTATTGAGTGGTTTCAAGGGTTATCCCGCTCGTGCCTCCCAGTTTTACGACAATGGCGTCCGTCCCGCCATTGTTGGTTGTCGTGATATCAAACCGACCGGCAACCTGACCCGTTAGATAGACATCCCCATTATCATCAACGGTTAAGCCACTTGCCTGATCGGTTGCGATGGTATCAAGCTGTTTTGTCCAGAGCTCTTCACCGGAATTGCTGTATTTTGTCACAAAGCTGTCGGTGCCGGAAAATACATCAGAAGCAATAAGTTCTTCATTGGTTTTGCCTGCGATGAAAACATTGTCATTATTATCGATCGCCAGATCAAATGCTTCCGCTTCGTCGCTGGCGCCGACAAGACGCGACCAGAGAAGGTTACCGACTGAATCATATTTTGAAAGAAACACATCGCTGGTTTTAGCCCCATTGATCTGTCCACCGAAATCCCCCTGCGTCGTCCCAAGGACGTAACTGTTCCCCTGCGCATCAACCTCAACTGAAACCGGGGTTGTTTCGTAGACAACCGTCGTCGATTTCGAATCCTCAGAATTTTCATCATCACTATCAGACGGGATTACAAACCCGTTGCTGTCTATACCCGCCACCTCGTGACTATAGGATTTTAAGGCACCGGAACCATCAAGATCTCTGTATTCCGTCAATGATCCTGTTGTTACTGATCCAAATTCACCGCTCTTTGAGGTTCCTGCGACAAGTAACGTTGGCTCGGCGCTGGCGGCAGTTAACGTAACCTGTTCAATTCCGGCAACGTCAAACTTGAACCCAAACTTCCCATCTTCCACTTCTTCTATTTTAATCCGTGTTTTATAGGTGCTTTCTGTCTGACCATTCCCATTGATGAAATTGAGTTCGCTTATTTTTGTGTTAATTAGATTCTTAATGCTGGAAAGTGAGACTGTCCCGCTGATTTCGGACAGATCAATGACAATGTCATCTCCGGCAGAAAACCCATCGGACAGGTTTAAGGTAAAAACTTCATCACCATTAAGGCTTTGTATAGCAGCTGTTTCGCTTATGGCAACTGCCTGACCGTAAACATCGCGATCATTTTTCCCAAGGGCTGCCGTTGAAGTAACGTAGGATTTCTTTTCCCCGGCAAGAAGGATCAGTTTATCCAGCTCCGCTTCGCGGATATATTGATCTATTTCCGCCAATCCGCCCTGAAACTGAGTGCTCAGTCCCGCGATAAGCGACGAAGGCGTGGTGTTCGATTTTGCATATTCCGCAATTGTTTTAAGATCATTGAGGGCACTGTAAAGTGTGAACAATGCCTTATCATCTTTATCAGATCCGGCTTTTTTAACCGCTGAAGTATTTTCATTAATGAAGGATGTTTTTGATCTTATCTGATTGTAGCGCCTGAGAAGTGACCGGTCATCGTCTTCGTCCCACGGGGTCACGACAGCCGGACCACGGTTTGAGAAGGATGCTGACGTCCCGCCAAGGGTGCTGGTGCCAATGCCGTTTGACGCATTAAACTGGCTTCCCAACAGGCTTACATCTAAGCTTATAATATTAAAGTCGACCACTTTTTTAACTCTGATTTCTTCAGACAAATTTATCTATACTACAAGTTAGACCGGATTAGTTAACAAAATCTCTATTTTTACGTTAAATTTTAGGTATTTCTGGTCTGTTTTATCAAGTAGCTATTGAAAGATTTGGCCCAGCCAATTACATCTACTAATAACAAAACACACATATAGAAACCGGATGGACCGAAACGATGGGTAATTTTGCATACTTGCTTGCTGATTTGATAATGGGATTATCAAGCCTGATTTCATTTCTTTTATTTGTTTATATAATTTTCAGCCTTTTGATATCCTTCAACGTAATCAATACCTACAATCAGTTTGTGAGTATCGTTTATGGCGCGCTTTATAAGCTTTTTGAGCCCATTTTATCCCCAATAAGGAATGCATTGCCCGATCTTGGAGGCATTGACTTTTCTCCTATCATTGTCTTTTTCGCCCTACGGTATCTTACACCCTTTGTTGCGGAAGCAATTATCCGTCTCGCCTGATAACATTTCTCAAGGAAGCCAAAATGACTGCATCGATCATCGACGGGAAAGCTTTCGCCGCCAATCTGAAAGAAAAAGTTGCACAAAAAGTACATATTTTAAAAACTGAACACGGTCTTACCCCCGGACTTGCCGTTGTCCTTGTCGGTGAGGATCCCGCAAGTCAGGTATATGTGCGAAACAAAAACAAATCCACCGTCGCGGCGGGCATGAACAGTTTTGAATATTTAATGAACGACGATGTTAGCGAAGAAGAGCTGATCAAAAAGGTGGAAGAACTTAACGCCGACCCCGCGGTTCATGGAATTCTCGTGCAGCTTCCGCTTCCAAAACATATCAACGAGGCGGCTGTCATTGAAACAATCGCACCGCAAAAGGATGTTGACGGATTTCATGTGATCAATTCAGGTCTTCTAGCGACCGGGGGGAAAGGGATGGTCCCTTGTACGCCGCTTGGATGTATCATGATGCTGAAAGACAGGTTAGGCAGTTTAAGCGGCCTTGATGCCGTTGTGGTTGGTCGATCAAACATTGTTGGAAAACCAATGGCGCAGCTATTGCTGAACGAAAGCTGTACGGTCACAATTGCACACAGCCGAACCAGAAATCTGCCTGAAGTTGTCGGTCGTGCCGATATTGTTGTTGCTGCTGTTGGTGTGCCGGAGCTCGTGAAAGGTGCATGGATTAAAGAAGGCGCCGTTGTCATTGACGTTGGCATCAATCGGATAGAAAAGGAAGACGGTAAAACAAAACTTGTCGGTGATGTTGAATTTGATAAGGCCGCGAAACGGGCAAGCGCTATCACACCCGTACCCGGTGGCGTCGGCCCCATGACCATCGCCGTTCTTTTGCAAAATACCGTGACTGCGGCATGCCGACAAATGGGAATAGACGAGCCCGTATAAGCGCCAATTTCATCAAAATAACATTTGCTAATTTTTTTAATTCATGTACCTCTTTAAATGCGAAAAAAAGAGGGCTCAATGACGACGCTTGAAACACATTATGACAAATGGGATAAGCAAAGAGTAATAAGGCAGTTTTCACAACTGGTTACTCTTTCAATTCCTATTATATTACAGCGTCTTGGCATCATGACCTTAGGTATTGTCGACACGGCGATGGTGGCCCGTTTTTCCACTACTGAAGTTGCCTATCAGGGTATTGCGAATAGCGCAATTGCATCAACTCTGATCGTCGCTTCAATCGGGTTGCTGATGGGCACAATGGTTTTAACATCAAACGCATATGGGGCTAAGGATTATAGACGATGCGGCCGGATATGGAGACGCTCAATACCCTATAGTCTTGCGCTTGGGTCGGTCGGTTTTATCATCTGTTTGTTTGGTGAACCCATTCTTTTGTTGCTTGGCCAAACAGACGATATTGCGCGTGGTGGCGGTGAAGTTATCCGGGTACTATCTTTTGGAATTCCCATGACCTGTTTAATGCTTGCCTCTCAGTTTTTTCTTGAAGGAATAAACAGACCCCTTCCCGGCATGATGTTCATGTTCGCCGCCAACATTCTGAATATTTTCCTGAATTGGATTTTTGTTTGGGGACATTTCGGATTTGACCCTATGGGTGCCGTTGGTTCTGCCTGGGCGACAAGCCTGATCCGAACATTTCTGGCCATTACCATGCTTCTTTATATTCTTTTCGCGCTTGACCGGGAGAAGTACGGCATCCTCGAAAAAGTGGACATGAAATGGTCATTGTGGAAAAAGCATCGCCACATCGGCTATGCTGCCGGTTTTACAAATACCATTGAGCATGTCGGTTTTGCATCGCTATACGTTATGGCTGGACTTCTTGGCAAAATCAGCCTCGGTGCTCTCACGATCGCCTTTACAACATTTGGAGTACCCTTCATGATCTGTTACGGGGTTGCCGGCGCAACGTCGGTTCGGGTCGGGATTGCTTTGGGGCGGGGCGATCCGCAGGATATGGCACTGGCCGGACTTTGTGGTCTGGCCTTTAACGGTATGATCTGTCTGCCGCTTATGGCAGTGCTTTATTTCTCCCCATCCACTATTGCAAACCTTTTCAGTAAAGATGCAGTTCTTGTCGCGGCAACAATTCCGCTCATCGCTCTTTCTGTCTGGATGCTGTTTTTTGACACCGCACAGACTGTAGTGGGCAACGCGCTTCGCGGTGCACAGGATATCTGGGTTCCGGCGATATTTTATGTCATTTGCTACACCATTGTTATGATTCCGCTAGCGATATTTTTAACATTCTATCTGGATCATGGCGCTATTGGCTTGATAGAATGCATAATTTATGCGAGTTTTCTTTCCTTGGTACTCCTGAGCACGCGGTTCTTTTATTTAACGTTGATAAAAAAACAGTTTGATGATGACAAACAACACGCAGACTAAACTTACATTATTCATAATTGTTCGTTCGCTTGCGTTTAATTGCCTTTTCTATATGACTGTCACATTCGCTGTGTTATTTTTGCTAACACCCCTTTCATTACTTAAGTCGCCAAAGCCGATGCGCGCCGCAATATTAAAAACCATCAATTTTCTGATTTGGTTATTTGATAAAGTCGCCGGTGTAAAGATCGTCGAAAAAGGTGTGGAAAATATTCCAAAAGACCGGGGCTTCGTATATTGCAGCAAACATATGAGCAATATGGATGCTCTGGTTCTTTACCGCCGATCACCGAACCTGACCGCACTGGCAAAAAAGGAACTTTTTCGGGTGCCGCTTCTTAATCTGGTGTTCAGAAAAATGGGGGTGATGGCCATTAACCGTGGCGCCGGAGAAGCGCAAAAGCAAACCCCTAAAATCGCTCAGGAACTGAAAAGTAAAAAAATACCGATGATTATTTTTGCAGAAGGAACAAGAACCATTGTCGGTGAAAGACGAAAATTAAAGGCGGGTGCATATTTCTACCAGAAGGAAGCAGGGTTGGATGTTGTCGTTGTCGCGCATAATTCAGGAGTCTCTTGGCCAAAAAAATCATGGATCAAATGGCCCGGCACTATGATTTTCGAATATCATGAGGTCATGCCCAGGAATTTAACCAAAGCAGAATTTATGGCGGAAGTTGAAAAAAGACTTCTTGATCGGAGCGATGAATTGATGATGTTGTAAAATTCCATTTTGTGCACTATATTGAACAAAAACAGGAATTCGTTACCATATGTCACAATCAGCTCCACCAGATATCGGCCAGACAATTAAAGAATTACGCACGTCAAAAAACCTGACGCTGGACCAGTTGGCAACCCAGAGCGGTCTTTCGAAATCGATGCTATCACAAATTGAACGCAATAAAACAAACCCGACGGTGGGCACATTATGGAGCCTTACACAGGCTTTAGGCGTGGATATAGCAGACCTGTTGGGAAGCAGTGCAGTGATCAGAAAGTCAACAAAATCGATCACCACAACAAAAGCGCATCAAATTCCGGAAATTCAAAGCGCAGACGGCAAATGCACCTTAAAAATATTAGGTCCATTAGAGCTTGTTTCACATATGGAATGGTATGACATTGATCTTGAGGCTGGCGGAATTCTTGATTCTGAACCCCATGCAAAAGGAACCAGAGAACACCTTACGGTGCTGGACGGTTCGGTCACCATCTCAACCGGCGACGAGCGGGATGTTTTGAACAAAGGTGATACTTCCAGATATTATGCAGATGTTCATCATTACATCAAGAACCATACCAAAGCATCTGCAAAAGCACTTCTGATTGTTTTTACACCGTAAGAGAAGTTCATTATAGTAAGCTTAATTCACATTTGTATAATATATTGGACAAATTGTTCTATATAATGTACAAAATATTCAAAATTTGATTCTTTTAAAGGAGCCATCGCGATGATTGGAAATTATAAAGACTATATTTCTAAAGAGCTTGAGAATTTGAAGTCTGAAGGACTGTATAAATCCGAACGCGTCATTACCACCCCTCAACAGGCCGCCATTCAGGTCGAAGGGTCCGGGTCAGAGGAATTTATAAATTTTTGCGCCAACAATTATCTGGGCTTATCGAACGAAAAAATATTGGTCGAAACCGCTAAACGGGCTTTAGATCAGTACGGATATGGTATGTCATCTGTCCGATTTATTTGCGGCACACAAAATATTCACAAGGAACTCGAACGAAAACTGGCAAACTTTCTGAAAATGGAAGATGTCATTCTTTATCCGAGCTGCTTTGATGCCAATGCGGGCCTTTTTGAAACATTGCTTGGTCCTGAAGACGCCATTATTTCGGATGCGCTCAACCATGCAAGCATCATTGATGGCGTGAGGCTTTGTAAGGCAAAACGTTTCCGGTATGCCAATAACGATATGAACGCACTTGAAAATTGTCTGCGTGACGCGGCGGATGCGCGCTTTAGAATGATTGCTACAGACGGCGTATTTTCAATGGATGGAATTCTTGCAAACCTTCCGGCGATTTGTGATCTGGCTGAAAAATATGATGCCATGGTGATGGTTGACGACAGCCACGCCGTAGGATTTACCGGTGAAACCGGCGCGGGAACACCGGAATTCTTTGGCGTCCAGGACCGTGTCGATATCATTACCGGCACGTTGGGAAAGGCAATGGGCGGCGCGTCGGGTGGATATACCGCCGCATCAAAAGAAATTGTTACCTGGCTGCGTCAGCGATCGCGCCCTTACCTTTTTTCTAATACACTTGCGCCGGTTATTGCCGCCACATCCTGTAAGGTGATTGATCTTATTTCCGAAAAACGCGACCTTTTGACAACGTTAAGGGAAAACAGCGACTATTTCCGCACAAAAATGAGTGCATTGGGTTTCACTCTTGCCGGCGCAGATCACGCTATTATCCCCGTTATGCTTGACGACGCCAAATTGGCGAGTGAGATGGCAGACCGACTGCTTGAAGAAGGTATATTTGTAATCGGGTTTTCTTTCCCGGTTGTGCCTAAAGGGCAGGCACGCATTCGAACACAGATGTCGGCCGCCCATACAAAAGAACAGCTTGATAAAGCCATCAATGCATTCGCGAAAATCGGTCGCGAGCTTAATATAATTAAATAGGTGTCAAAATGAAAAGTCTTGTGAAAGCAAAACCTGAAGTGGGCATTTGGCTTGAAGATGTCGACAAGCCGACCATCGGTCACAACGATGTTATGGTAAAGGTAAACAAAACAGCTATTTGCGGCACCGATATTCATATTTATAATTGGGATGACTGGGCGCAGCAAACGATACCCGTGCCAATGACCGTGGGACATGAGTTTGCCGGCGAGATCGTAGAAATGGGATCTGAGGTAAATGGTTTAAGTATTGGCGAACGAGTTTCCGCTGAAGGGCATGTTACCTGCGGCCATTGCAGGAAATGCCGTGCTGGCGAACGGCACCTTTGTCGCAATACGGTCGGTATTGGTGTCAATCGTCCCGGTGCTTTTGCGGAATTTATCAGTGTTCCCGCGTCGAATATCTGTCCCTTGCCATATACAATCAGTGACGATCTTGGCGCGATGCTTGACCCGCTAGGCAACGCCGCACACACTGCTCTAGAATTTGATCTTGTCGGCGAAGACGTCCTGATCACAGGCGCGGGACCGATCGGCATTATGGCCGTTGCGATAGCAAAACATGTCGGGGCGCGGCATATCGTTATTACAGATGTGAATGACTATCGCCTTGGCATTGCCAAACAAATGGGGGCGACCCGCGCAATAAACGTAAGCAGAAAGTCGCTCCGGGATGTTATGGAAGAGCTAAACATGAGTGAGGGCTTTGACGTCGGTTTGGAAATGTCGGGAAATGCCAAGGCTTTTTCGGATATGCTGGATACAATGAACCATGGCGGGAAAATAGCGCTTCTCGGCATTATGCCGGAGGATACATTAATTAACTGGAACCATGTGATTTTCAAGGGGCTTGAAATTAAAGGCATCTACGGCAGAAGAATGTTTGAAACCTGGTACAAAATGATCGCGATGCTGGAAAGCGGGCTTGACCTGAGTCCTGTTCTGACACATCAGTTCAAAGTTGATGATTATCAGGAAGCTTTTGACATTATGCGATCAGGGAATTCCGGGAAAGTTATCTTGGACTGGCAATAATGGAGAAATAGGTGACAAACACAGATTAATCCTTCTTCTTCATGGATTCGCTAAACTTTTTCTTTTCCTGCCTGTCTTCAGCGATGACTGATTCATATATAACGTAAAAAATCAGTGCTATCATACCAAACATCAGTGCTGCAACCATCTGTCAATCCAATTCCCTGTGGTTTTATTTTGAATAAATTAAAATAAATTCTGCTGATTTCTTCATATCAACAATTTTTTAGTAATTGGACATTATAACGGATACCATAAAATTTGGTTAAAGAAGAATATATTTAAGCATATTCCCCAGTTGTCAGAGGATTAGCAAATTGAGAGACGTATTATTAGCACTATTTTTGTTTTCTGCGTTTCCTGTAGTTATTTACAGGTATCAGGTAGGTGCAATGATTATCGGATTTATCTCCTTTATGTATCCTCAAAGTAATGCATATGGTTTTGCGCTTTCGATTCAATGGCTTGATATATTTCTCGTTTTGACTGTCGCCGGTTATTTTTTAAAGCAGGGTTATAAGGAATATAAGCACCACACAATTATATCACTGGTTATATTCTTTTATCTGTGGGTCTGTTTATCAACGATATTTGGGATAAACTGGATGTTTTCATATGATCCGTGGGTTAAATTCTCGAAAATCCTGCTTCTGGCGTATGTAGTTTACGCCATGATTGGTACAGAAAAACGCCTTCTTGCCTTTACCAAAGTTATGGTGCTTTCACTTGGGTTTTATGGCATTAAGGGTGGACTATTTACGATCCTGAGCGGCGGCTCTTCACATGTTCTTGGCCCGATTAACAGTTTCTACGCCGATAATAACGGCATGGCACTTGTTTTGAATATGACGCTTCCTTTTATGGTATTTTTCATTACGCACGCAGAAAACATTTATCAACGATATTTCGCCCTCTTCTGCTCTATTTTTACAGCCATTGCCGTTCTCGGTACACAATCAAGAACCGGGCTCGCCGCGCTTGTGGTCACATTGCTCTATTTCACATGGCTGCAAAAAAGACTTGTCAGAGCCCTGATGATTCTTGTGCCCATCGCCTGCGTCGCTATTTTCTTTATGCCCGCAAGCTGGACAGAGCGTATGGAAACAACTACCGAACTCGAAACAGACGTATCCTTTCAGGGAAGGGTGGATATGTGGGAGGCATCTATTAGAATCGCAAACGATTATCCGATTTTGGGTGGCGGGTATAACGTAATTTACATACCGGAAGTAATTGTCAAGTATATACCGCTTGGTGTCAGGGCACGTGCCATTCACTCTGCATATTTCCAGATGATTGCCGAACACGGTTATGGCGGTCTTATAATTTTTGCGTTCATTCTGTTTTACACTTTCCAAACTGCAAGAAGGGTTGGCCAACAGGCCAAACAAGTGCCGCACATGCAATGGATGATCGATTTTACTATTGCCATAAGGAGTGCAATTGCCGGTTATCTGGTCCTTGGTTTCACCGCAAATATCGCATTCTTTGATCTTCTGTATTTTATCATGGTCCTAACAGCGATAGCCGACAATCTGGTCCAGAAAGAATTGGGTCCGCAAAAATATAGTCCACGTCAATCAAAAATGGCGATCGCTGCATAACCTTTTTAGTCGTAGAAAATTTAATGACTTTTCCCGGCCTTTATTGTGCTTCCCGTTCCAAAGCGCACTCTAGGCTGCAACATTTTTTAGCTGATCTGTATCGATTGATTATGTTAATATCTGCTGATCACGACACGATCAGGAAAGTTATCACATGAAAAAAACCAACAAAGAATGGCAGGAAACACTTGAACCTGAAAACTATCAGGTAGCGCGCTGCGGCGGTACGGAACAACCCTTTAGTGGAAAATATTACCATCACAAGGAAGACGGCACCTACACATGTATTTGTTGCGGGGCTAATTTATTCAGCTCTGAAACAAAGTATGATAGCGGCAGCGGATGGCCAAGCTACTACGCGCCGTTCGATAAAAAATCTGTCAGTATTCATAGGGATACCAGCCATGGCATGATCAGAGAAGAAGTTAAATGCAGCAATTGTGATGCCCATCTAGGTCATGTGTTTCCAGATGGGCCGCCACCAACGGGACAGAGATACTGCATCAACAGCCTGTCCCTTGATTTTAAAGAAAATAAGAAAAGTTAAGTACCGATTTTAATCGAATGCTTCTTCCCATTTCCCTTTTGTGGAAGCACGTGAATATTCAGTGGCCCTGTTTTCAAAAAAGTTGGTATGTTCAATTCCGTTCAGGATTTCGTCCATCCACGGTAGCGGGTTATTTCCAACAAAATAGATGGGGTTTAAAGCAAGTTGGGTTAAGCGGCGATCCGCGATATAGCGTATATAATCTTTAACTTCCTGTGCTGTCAGCCCTTCAATATCACCCATTTCAAAGGCCAGATCAATAAATGCATCTTCGTGTTTTACGATCGTTTTACAGGCTTCGGTGATATCATTCTGAAGCTCATCGGTCCAGACTTCGGAATTTTCACGGACAAATGTATGAAACAATTTAATCACAGATGTCATGTGAAGTGTTTCATCACGTACCGACCAGGTTACAATTTGTCCCATTCCCTTCATTTTGTTGAAGCGGGGAAAATTCATCAAAATGGCAAATGACGCAAATAACTGCAGACCTTCAGTGAAAGCCCCGAAAACCGCCAGAGTTTTCGCAATATCTTCCTTGGTATCAACGCCCCACATTTGCATGTAATCGTATTTATCCTTCATTTCCGAATATTTAAGGAACGCTTCATATTCTGAATCCGGTATCCCCAATGTATCCAGAAGGTGGCTATAGGCTGCTACGTGAATTGTTTCCATATTGGAAAAAGCGGCTAGCATCATCTGTATTTCTGTAGGTTTAAAAACACGACTATATTTCTGCATATAGCAATTGTTCACTTCCACATCCGCCTGGGTAAAAAATCTGAAAATCTGCATGAGCAAATTTTTCTCCGCATCCGATATTTTCATATTCCAGTCTTTAATATCATCCGCCATCGGCACTTCTTCAGGCAACCAGTGAACACGTTGCTGCGTAAGCCAGGCATCATATGCCCAAGGATATTCAAAAGGTTTATAGTAGATACGTTCCTCAAGTAATGGCATTAATTTTACCTAATATTTCAATGGGTTATATGTTACTGGCAAGACAGGCACTCTTCATAATCAGACGCGCTTTGCGCTTTCGCCATCGCCTTTAGCATTTCTCCTCTTGCCGTTTCACCGGACGCTTCTGAACTTTCAGCGCGTTGAATTGAAAGTGAGCGACAATAATAAAGGCTTTTAAGTCCTTTTTTCCATGCCTGGAAGTGAATCTGATGGAGATCTCGTTTGTGAACATCTGCTGGCAAGAAAATATTCACGGATTGTGCCTGGTCAACCAACGGCGCTCGGTCCGCAGAATGTTCGACCACCCAGCGTTGGTCCAGTTCGAAAGCCGTCTTAAAGACATCTTTCTCATGATTATCCAGAAAATCAAGATGCTGAACGGATCCACCGTTAACGGTGATATTCGACCATACTTCTTCGGTGTTTTTGCCCTTTTGTTCAAGTAGTTTTTTAAGTGCGCGATTGCGAACATTAAACGACCCGGAAAGCGTCTTCTGTGTAAAACTGTTCGCGGCTATTGGCTCAATTCCGGGACTGGCACCACCGCAAATAATTGAAATGGATGCTGTTGGTGCTATGGCCGTTTTATTGGAGAAACGTTCCATAATTCCATAGTCTGCTGCATCCGGGCAGGCCCCTTTTTCATGAGCCAGGGTAACGGAGGCTTTATCAACGCCTTCTTTAATATGGTTAAAGATTTTTTTATTCCATACCTGTGCCATCACAGATTCAAACGGAATCATCCGGTCCTGCAGAAATGAATGAAAGCCCATTGCACCAAGGCCGACACTTCTTTCCCGCATTGCTGCATATTTCGCACGTGACATGGAATCCGGTGCCCGGTCTATAAAATCCTGAAGCACATTGTCAAGAAAACGCATCAGGTCTTCTATGAAATGCTCTTCTTCCTTCCATTCGTCGTATTTTTCAAGATTGATGGAAGACAGACAACATACGGCAGTCCGCGCGTTGCCGAGGTGATCTATTCCGGTAGGCAGGGTTATTTCACAACATAGATTTGACGTTTTGACATTCAACCCTGCAAGTTTGTGATGTTCCGGTGTTGCGTCATTTACGTGATCAATATTAAGGATATAAGGCTCACCCGTTTCAATTCGCGCTGTCAGAATTCTGACCCACAGTTCACGGGCGGAAATTGTTTTTTGCACTGTGCCGTCATGCGGACTGGTCAGCGCCCATTTCTCATCCGTTTCAACGGCCCGCATAAACGCGTTTGAAACGGCAATACCATGATGCAGATTAAGGGCTTTACGGTTTGGATCACCCCCTGTTGGGCGACGAATTTCAACGAATTCTTCGATCTCGGGATGGCTGATTGGCAAATAGACGGCGGCGCTACCACGGCGAAGCGAACCTTGTGAAATCGCCAGCGTTTGGCTATCCATCACCCTGATGAACGGGATGATGCCTGACGTTTTACCATTGGTACTGACATTCTCACCAATTGACCGTAAATTTCCCCAGAAGCTGCCAATGCCGCCCCCTTTTGAGGCAAGCCATACATTTTCGTTCCATAGCTCAACAATGCCAGACAAACTGTCATTTGCTTCATTTAAAAAACAGGAAATCGGCAAGCCCCGTTTGGTACCGCCATTGCTGAGAACCGGCGTTGCAGGCATAAACCATAATCGGCTGATATAATCATAAAGACGCTGTGAATGCGCTTCATCATCACCATAATAGCTCGCTACGCGGGCAAACATATCCTGAAAAGTTTCGCCAGGCATGAGATATCGATCCGTGAGCGTTGCTTTACCAAAATCTGTAAGCAAGTCATCTCTGCTTTCATCGATGAGCACGCGCGAATGATCTTTAACCTGAATAGTTTCGTTAAGCACTGAAGCTGACAATTTTCCACTCCCTAAAATCCAATCCGAACATTCTTTCGGACGAAAAGTATTTTTTAAAAACGACTCCGAAAAAGCCAAAATTATACGATAGAATTCATCCTACATGAACCTAATGGCTTATTTTCTGAAGCGTTTATTGTATTTTTTTGAGCAACTACATTCTGTCTTTAAAAAAACAAATCACCCTAGTTATTATTATAAATTCGGCTAGAGTATTGTAGTATAATCATTTTCTTGATTGCTACCCTTAAAAATTCAAATAACACAAGATATGGTATTTACGTCTCATTCCAATGTCAACAACTAGTATGTCGCTATTTTATAAAATTTTATGAATAGCAATATTTCTGCGGGCTTCGGCCTGAAAAAAAATTTATTTTTTTTGCTTCGCTTTTCGTGTCGCCGGCGCTTCGAGCGGATCGTCTGGCCAGGGGTGCTTCGGATAGCGACCTTTCATTTCTTTTTTTATGTCGTGGTAAGAACTTTTCCAGAAGCCTTTCAGGTCCTTTGTTATCTGTAGCGGCCTTTGCGCCGGTGACAATAAATGTAATGAAAGTTTCAGCTTTCCCCCTAAAATGGCTGGGGTTTCGGTAGCTCCAAACATTTCCTGCAGTTTCACGCTAAGCGCGGGTGGGTCGCTTTCATAATCAACCGCTATATTTGAACCGCTCGGGACCGTTATATGTGTGGGTACCAGTTCATCCAATTGCCGTTGCTGTTCCCACGATAAAATATTTTTCAAAATCGGGTACATGTCCAATTTTTGCAAGGTGGCCAAACTATTCACATTATCAAGATAGGGTCCCAACCAATCTTCAAGGCTGTTTAGCAATATTTCATCACTGAACTGCGGCATTTCTTGTTCCATAAGGGAAGCCCGTTTCCTCAGCATTCGGCTTTTTTTGTCCCACGGCAAAATATCTATCCCGGAAGATTTTATACCCTTTATCATTTCTGACTTAACTTTTTCTCCATCAGGTTTTTCCAATCTTTGAGTGGAAAGCGGCATTTGCTGCAACATTCTTTTCCTCTCCGTTTTCACGGTCTTTGATTGCGGATCCCATTTTATCACTTCCTTTTCTTTTATTTGCGCCGCAAAATTTTCTTCTATTTCGTCTTGCTCAATTGGTGCGGCCAGAAAAATACGGGCGTCCCTTCCGGCCAGGTCCAAATGACCAACAGATAAAAATCTTTCCGTTGCAATCGGGTCATCGGCAGGAAGTATCGCACCGCGACCGCCTGATAGAATAAAGCTCCCGGCCTGGCCAGCCCGAAGGGCGGCGATTCTATCCGGAAAAGCAATCGCCAGACATATTCCAATTTTTCCTGGCATAACATTATTATCCCGGACTGAATATCTTTTTGCCCATATTTTGACCTGTCTTAATATGTTTTTGGCAAGACCAACGTTACACCCTAGTTTAGCGGCCTGCTTTAATTCACCGTCCCTTACATGCAGAAGTGCTTCTATACGAAGCCTTAAATCAACAGTGCGCTGATCGGGACCCAGCCTTAAAATGTCCCTTTCTTCAAGAAGCGCAGCAACCATAAGTGCTGTCATACCAAGGTTCTGTTCTTTTGCTTTTGTTATCATATGTGCAAACCGGGGATGCATCGGAAATTTTGATATCATTTTCCCATGATCCGTAATCCGGCCCTCAACATCCAAAGCTTCAAGCGACATCAGTAATTCTTTTGCTTTATCCAATGAGTTTTGATCAGGCACATCCAGCCATTTCAGGGTACCGGCGTCCTTGATGCCCCATAGCGCAAGGTCAAGTGCGAGCGGCGTCAAATCCACACGGGCGATTTCCGGCTCCCCGTGCGCCACAAGCGCACGGTTTGACGCTTCGCTCCATAACCTGTAACACACTCCCTCTTCCAGACGGCCCGCGCGCCCGGCCCTTTGATCAGCCGAGGCTTTGGAAACTTTGGATGTCTGAAGCCTTGTCATGCCCGATCGCAAATCATGCGCCGCATATCTTTGAAGACCACTATCGATAACGATTCGTATACCTTCGATGGTCAGGCTGGTTTCAGCAATCGCCGTAGAGAGAACGATTTTACGTTTACCTTCCGGTGCTTTTTCGATTGCCCGGTCCTGTTCTGAAAAGGGCATCATCCCATATAGAGGGCATAATAATATATCCGGACTGAGCAGGTTTTGTTCCAGCAACTTTTTTGTCCGTTCAATTTCACGGGCACCGGGTAAAAAAACAAGTATGCTTCCAGTTTCGCTGTCCAGCGCCTTCAATATCGCTGCTGCGGTTTCTTCCTCTATTCGCGCTGCAGGGGCTATATTTATATATTTGTGTATAACGGGAAAGCTGCGCCCTTCACTGGTTAATAAGGGGACATCACCCATCAGCGTTGCCACTTTTTTGCCGTCGAGTGTCGCTGACATCACTAGAATTTTAAGGTCATCACGCAAACCTTCCTGAATATCCAGACCAAGAGCAAGCCCGAGATCCGCTTCAATAGATCTTTCGTGAAATTCATCAAAAATAATAAGCCCGACATCAGAAAGTTCTGGATCACTTTGTAATTTTCTTATGAGAACGCCTTCGGTAACCACTTCAATTTTAGTATCGGGGCTCACTTTATTATCCATCCTGACCCTATAACCGACCCTTTGCCCGACTTTTTCCCCCAACGTTTCTGCCATCCGTCTCGCGGCGGCACGTGCGGCCAGACGCCGGGGCTCAAGCATAATAATCTTTTTTCCTTTAAGCCATTTTTCAGTAAGCAGCTCAAGTGGCACAACAGTTGTTTTCCCGGCACCGGGTGGTGCCTGTAACACGGCGTTGTTGTGGGTTAAGAAATGCCTTTTAAGGTCCGGAATGATTTCATAAATGGGGAGCGAATGCGTCATACTATCCTGTCTACAAAGAGATTTTGTCAAAGTAAATATTCTAATTAATTACCCGATTTATAATCTTATTCTAAAATATTCTTTTATTTTACAGATGACAAAAAGAATATTCTTCTGAATTAACCATTTTTAATCTTGCATTTTTAAAAACTCCCTGTAAATATAGCGTCCGGATACAGTTACAGACTGCAGTGACCGCGGGTTAAACCCTGTTTAGCATAACCGTAAATTGCAGTTGTCTACAAAAATGCCGAGAGTGGATCATAAACAACTTTCTCATTTGGGAAACGTGGTTCTTGATGCTCGGTCTTGTGTGCGATTTTGAATTAGATGCTTCTAATTTCTTAATCGCCAATAGTATGACAAACTTATAGTTATAAGGAATTATTAAATGACCCATCAGGTGCCATTAAATAGTCGAGGACTGCCCAAATCACAGGGACTATATGCTCCCGAAAATGAGCATGATGCTTGCGGAATCGGTTTTCTGGCCAATATAAAGGGTAAGAAAAGTCATGATATTGTAAAGCAGGGCTTACAGATCCTTGAGAATCTGACACACCGTGGTGCTGTTGGCGCTGATCCTCTAGCCGGCGATGGAGCAGGAATCCTTCTGCAAATTCCTGATGAGTTTATGCGCGCGGAAACAAAAAAAGCGGGCATCAAGCTCCCGAAAGAAGGCAAATATGGGGTGCTGATGATTTTTCTGCCTCACGAGAAAAAAACAAGGGAGAAAATCAAAAAGGTTTTTGAAGATCTTGTCGCACAGGAAGGGCAGAAATTTTTAGGTTGGCGGGATGTGCCGACCGATAATTCCAAATTCAGCGAAAATGTGAAATCGACCGAGCCCTTCATTGCCCAAGGCTTTGTCGGACAGGCAGATAATATCAAAAGCAACAATGATTTTGAACTTAAACTCTACATCATTCGAAAACAGCTTTCCAATATTGTGCTTGAAATGAAAGAAGACACGAGCGCCTATTATGGTTGTAGCTGTTCAAGCCGCACCGTTCTTTATAAAGGTATGCTACTCGCCGGTCAGGTCGGTGAATATTATAAAGATCTGGTTGACGAACGCGTAAAATCGGCGCTCGCGCTCGTGCATCAACGCTTCTCAACAAATACCTTCCCGACATGGGGCCTTGCACAGCCATTTCGGATGGTTTGCCATAATGGTGAAATCAATACGGTCCGGGGTAACGTAAACTGGATGGCGTCACGACGCTTTAACATGAAATCAAGTGTTATCGGCGATGATCTTGCCAAGCTCTGGCCCCTTATTCCAGAGGGACTTTCAGATACAGCCTGTTTTGATAACGCTCTTGAGCTGCTTGTGGCGGGTGGATACAGCATCACACATGCGATGATGATGCTGATACCGGAAGCATGGGCCGGCAATCCGCTTATGAATGCGCAAAGAAAAGCATTTTATGAATATCATGCCGCGCTCATGGAACCATGGGATGGCCCCGCAGCTGTTGCATTTACCGATGGTGTTCAGATCGGGGCAACACTTGACCGCAACGGTCTTCGGCCCGCGCGCTATATTGTCACGGATGATGACATGGTAATATTGGCATCAGAAGCCGGTGTATTACCAATAAAAGAAGAAAATATTGTACAAAAATGGCGGCTTCAGCCGGGCAAAATGTTGCTTATTGATACTGCCGAAGGACGCATTATTTCTGATGATGAAATCAAGAATGACATGGCGACCGCGTTTGAGTATCAGGATATCTTAAACCGCACGCAGATCAAATTGGAAGAGCTGCCCTCCGAAGTAGCGCCCCTACCCGCGAGCGGCGATGATCTTTTGCAAAAACAGCAGGCGTTTGGATATACACAGGAAGATCTGAAGCTTCTTTTCCCGCCGATGGTCACTAGTGGTCAGGAAGCACTTGGGTCAATGGGAACGGATACGCCGATATCGGCGCTTTCCGATAAATCGAAGCTTCTTTATACTTATTTTAAACAGAATTTTGCGCAGGTAACCAACCCGCCTATAGACCCGATCCGTGAAGAAGCCGTGATGTCGCTTGTCTCCTTCATCGGGCCAAGGCCAAACCTGCTGGATCTGGAAGGCGTTGGAACTCACAAGCGCCTCGAAGTCAGCCAGCCAATTTTGCGTAATCAGGATCTGGAAAAAATTCGTACCATTGGCGATATTCCCGACAATGATTTTCGCACAATAACCATTGATTACACCTACGATGCTGAAAAAGGGGCCGACGGGATGGATAACGCCATCGAAAGCATCTGTCTGCTTGCGGAAGTTGCTGTTATTGAAGGAGATAATATTATTATCCTTTCTGACCGCAATGTTTCAGCGGAAAAAATTGCCATTCCGTCACTGCTTGCGACATCAGCCGTGCATCACCATCTGATCCGCAAAGGGCTTAGAACATCCGTTGGACTGGTCGTTGAAACCGGCGAAGCCCGTGAGGTGCATCATTTCTGTGCGCTTGCCGGGTATGGCGCCGAAGCCATAAATCCCTATCTTGCCTTTGAAACAATTGAGAACATGCTGCCGCAGCTTCCGGAAGAAGTGAATTCCATTACCGCGAAGCAGCGTTACGTCAAAGCGATTAACAAAGGGATTTTAAAAGTAATGTCCAAAATGGGCATTTCAACATACCAGTCTTACTGCGGGGCACAAATTTTCGATGCCGTGGGATTAAACAGCGCCTTTATTGAGAAATATTTCACGAACACCAAAACTGCGATCGAGGGGGTCGGCCTTCCGGAAGTGGCCCGTGAAACCGTTATGCGCCATGCGCAGGCTTTCGGAGATAGTTTGATTTATAAGAAATCTTTGGATGTTGGCGGTGATTATGCTGTCCGGGTTCGCGGCGAAGCCCATCAGTGGAATTTTGACAGTATCAGTTCCTTACAGCACGCGGTAAGAGCAAATTCCGCCGAAACATACGAAGAGTATGCGCGCATTGTTAATGAGCAGTCGGAAAAGCTTATGACCCCACGTGGCTTGTTTAAGGTTAAATCAATTGGAAAAGCAATCCCCATTGATGAGGTCGAGCCTGCATCGGAAATTGTTAAACGTTTTGCAACCGGTGCCATGTCATTCGGTTCCATCAGCCGCGAAGCACATACCACACTGGCGATTGCTATGAACAGGATCGGCGGGAAATCGAATACGGGTGAAGGTGGTGAAGAACCCGACCGATTTAAGCGCGATAGAAATGGAGACCTTCGTCGTAGCGCAATTAAACAGGTTGCTTCTGGCCGTTTTGGCGTGACAACAGAATATTTGGTCAACGCCGATGATATCCAGATCAAGATGGCTCAAGGCGCCAAGCCCGGCGAAGGCGGCCAATTACCAGGGCATAAGGTAGACCCGGTGATTGCCAAAGTGCGCCATTCAACCCCCGGGGTTGGTCTTATATCACCGCCACCGCATCACGATATTTATTCTATCGAGGATTTGGCGCAGCTTATTTATGATCTTAAGAATGTAAACCCACAGGCGCGGATAAGTGTGAAGCTCGTCTCTGAAATCGGCGTGGGAACCGTTGCCGCCGGCGTGTCGAAGGCAAAAGCCGACCACCTAACCATTTCGGGTTTTGATGGTGGAACGGGGGCAAGTCCGCTTACGTCGCTTAAACATGCCGGTTCCCCCTGGGAGATTGGTCTTGCAGAAACCCAGCAGACATTGGTTCTAAATCGCCTTCGCGACCGGATTGTCGTACAGGTGGATGGCGGTCTAAAAACCGGGCGAGACGTTATTATTGGTGCAATGCTTGGGGCAGATGAATTTGGCTTTGCGACCGCACCACTCATCGCGTCTGGCTGTATTATGATGCGCAAGTGCCATTTGAATACTTGCCCTGTCGGCGTTGCTACACAGGACCCGGTTCTTCGCCGCAAATTTACGGGAAAACCGGAACATGTGGTCAATTATTTCTTTTTCGTCGCGGAAGAAGCCAGAAAAATAATGGCGGAAATCGGCGTACGTTCTTTAAATGAAATTATCGGACGGTCCGACCTTCTGGATAAAAACAATGCAATCTCACATTGGAAGAGTGACGGCCTTGATTTCACAAAAATCCTGCACAAGGTTGAAGCTGCCAAAGGCGACGATATCTATAATACAAAGAAACAAACCCATGATATTCAGGACATTCTTGATCGCAAATTGATTGATCAGTCTAAAAAGGCCTTTGAAAACGGTAAGCCAGTGCAGATAAAAACGGATATCCACAATTATGACCGATCGACCGGCGCAATGCTTTCGGGCGAGCTTGTCAAACGTTATGGTCATAAAGGACTAGCGCCGGATACCATCCATGTGAAAATGACGGGTACAGCGGGCCAGAGTTTCGGTGCTTTTGTCGCAAACGGCATTACATTTGAGCTTGAAGGAGAGGCGAACGATTATGTTGGTAAGGGCTTAAGTGGCGGCAAATTGATCGTATATCCATCCGCTAAAAGCAAGATCGTACCGGAAGAAAGCATTGTCGTCGGTAACACAGTGCTATTTGGTGCGATAACCGGTGAATGTTATTTTCGGGGCGTTGCCGGTGAACGATTCGCCGTTCGCAACAGTGGTGCTATCGCCGTCGTTGAAGGCGTCGGAGATCACGGGTGCGAATATATGACCGGCGGATGTGTTGTCGTGATCGGCCCAACAGGGCGTAACTTTGCCGCTGGGATGAGCGGTGGTATAGCCTATGTACTTGATGAGGAAGATGAGTTTGAGAATCGCTGCAATCTGGCAATGGTTGAGCTGGAACCGCTGCCCGAAGAGGATGCGATGGCAAAATTGATTCATGCATCCGGTGAGCTGGAAGGCCACGGTCGTGTTGACGTGCTACGCGGCAATATGTCCGGCAACGACAAACAACGACTGACACAACTTCTGGAAAATCATGTCAGATATACCAATAGCGGACGGGCAAAAACCATTCTGGCGAACATAGACGAATATTTACCCAAATTCGTTAAGGTGATGCCCGTCGAATATAAGCGCGCACTGGAAGAAATGGCCGCCGCTGCCACTTCCCTTTCAGCATATACCGGGCAAGGAGATTAGTTATGGGAAAACCAACAGGATTTATGGAACTGCCGAGGCAGGATCGGACCTATGCACCCGCTGGTGATCGCGTACGTCACTATAAGGAATTTGTGAATCCGCTTTCTGATGGTGCAATCACCAAACAGGGTGGCCGCTGCATGGATTGTGGTATTCCATTCTGTCATACCGCATGCCCGGTAAACAATATGATCCCGGACTGGAATGATCTGGTCTGGAACCGGGAATGGGAAGAAGCATGCGACAACCTTCATTCAACCAATAACTTTCCTGAATTTACAGGCCGGGTCTGCCCTGCGCCCTGTGAAGCGGCATGTACGCTGAACATCGACGACCAGCCGGTAACCATCAAAACAATTGAATGTGCTATCGCCGACAAAGGTTGGGAGAACGGGTGGATCAAGCCGCAGGTAGCCACTACAAAAACCGATAAGAAAGTTGCTGTTGTTGGTAGCGGTCCGGCAGGGATGGCGTGTGCACAGCAACTTGCACGGGCCGGGCATAAAGTGTCTGTATATGAAAAAAACCGCCGCGCTGGTGGTCTTCTTCGATACGGCATTCCTGACTTTAAATTGGACAAAAGTCTGATCGACAGGCGGGTTCGGCAAATGGAACGTGAGGGCGTTACATTCTGGACGAGTATGGAAGTGGGAAAAGATATTCAGGCACACAAAATTGCCGACCATTATGATGCGATTGTGCTGACGGGCGGTTCTGAACAGCCCCGCGATCTTCCATTACCGGGCCGTGATCTTAAAGGCATCCATTTTGCTATGGATTTTCTAACTCAGCAAAATCGGCGCAACGCCGGGGAGCCGTTACCGAATGTAAAAGACATTGTCGCGAGCGGTAAAAAAGTTGTTGTGATTGGCGGTGGTGACACCGGATCAGATTGCATTGGCACTTCGTTTCGTCAACGTGCCGTATCGGTGACGCAGCTGGAAATTATGCCGGCCCCGCCCGCACATGAAGACAAAGGGACAACCTGGCCGCATTGGCCACATATTTTCAGAACTTCCACATCACAGGAAGAAGGCGCCGACCGTGTATTCAGCATTGCTACAACCGAATTTATCGGTGACGAAGACGGTAATGTAGCGGCAATCCGCTGTCATAAAGTGGACGAAAACTTCAACAAAATAGACGGCAGCGAGTATGAAATGGACGCTGATCTGGTTTTATTAGCGATGGGCTTTACCAATCCGGTAAAAGAAGGATTACTTGAACAATTATCTGTCGGACTTGATGAAAGAGGAAACGTGAAGGCGAACGTTTTAAATTATAAAACAAGTCTTCCCAAGGTCTTCGCCGCCGGTGACATGCGCCGTGGTCAGTCGCTTGTAGTATGGGCAATACGCGAAGGACGGCAGGCCGCAAAGGCTGTTGATATATATCTTATGGGGCATTCGAACCTTCCGAGATAATTTAATCCGGAAGGTTCGAAGCGGGTGCGGAAAGAGTAAATGTTCGTCGCTCTTTTTCATTTCAGTGGCGAAAAATATTCCGCCATGTTATATGACCCTTCGAAGGACGTTGTTATGACAGATTTGAATGACAGATTAAGCGCGCTGGAGATTAAAGTCGCTCATCAGGATGAGCAGCTTGAGGATCTGAGTGAAATGGTTTCAAAGCAATGGAAAAAGATTGAGCAGCTCGGTGGCCTTCTTACCAAAGCAGACGCAAGAATTGAAAGTCTGGAAAATTCCGCCCCCGGGCTAGCCTCCGGCTTAACTGATGAAAAACCGCCCCATTATTAGAGGAAGAAGCAATGAAACTCAGCTTTATTGGTCTTGGTGTTATGGGATACCCCATGGCGGGGCATCTGCAAAATGCGGCGCATGATGTCTGCGTTTATAATCGCACCGCGGAAAAGGCTGAAAAATGGGCGGCTGAATATGGCGGCAGGTTTGCCGAAACACCTGAAAAAGCAGCAAGCGGATCAGATATAGTATTTGTATGCGTTGGGAATGACGATGATGTGCGTTCGGTTATTTTTGGCGAGGCCGGAGCGTTGGCAGGGATGAAGTCCGGATCAATACTTGTCGATCATACAACAACATCGGCCGTTCTGGCACGGGAGATTGGTACCGCATGCGAAAGTAAAAATATTCATTTTCTGGATGCTCCGGTTTCCGGTGGGCAGGCGGGTGCAGAAAACGGTGCCTTGACTATTATGATCGGTGGCGACGAGAAAACATATGACAAAATAGAGCCCGTACTTAACTGTTACGCCAAAAAAACCAAGCTACTTGGGCCAATAGGCAGTGGCCAACTGGCCAAAATGGTTAATCAGATTTGCATAGCAGGAGTTGTTCAGGGGTTGTCGGAAGCCCTTAATTTCGCCATAAAAACCGGTCTTAATGCCGATGACGTTGTCGATGTTATTTCAAAGGGCGCCGCACAATCATGGCAGATGGAAAACAGATCTGCAACAATGATCAGAAACGAATTTGACTTTGGCTTTGCGCTGGACTGGATGATAAAGGATCTTGGATTCGCGATTGCAGAGGCGGAAAAAAATAACATCCCACTCCCGGTAACAAAACTGGTCGAAGGTTATTATAGGGAAATACAAAATAACGGGGGAGGCCGCTGGGATACTTCAGCATTAATAACACTCCTTAATAAAAACTAATCAGGTGAACATGATGATTACAGCCGAAACGACAAATTATTCACGCGATGCATATTCAATGCTTACATCCATTGGCCGCGGCTTCAGGCGCAGCTGCCCGCACTGTGGTAAAGGTCAGGTATTCGAAGGATATCTGAAACTATTTGATTGCTGTTCAAATTGCGCGGCCCCAACAGGTGAAATCCGATCGGACGATCTGCCGCCTTATTTAACAATTTTTCTGGTAGGGCATATTGTGGTGCCGCTTCTTCTTTTGGTGGAGGCTTATTATCATCCGGCAATTTGGATACAAATGGCCATATGGCCAACTGTGACTTTAGGGCTTACGCTGTTGTTTTTGCCTTTTATCAAAGGGGCGGCACTGGGTCTGATGTGGTACCTTAAAATAAGGGGCGATGAACAGCATTAGTGATCTGAAAGTTCAAATTCCTTTTCAAAGCCGGTATCAAATTCGATGCCGGCTTTTTTTAATATGATCCGAAAAGGAAATTCAGATTTCACCAACCCCTTTCTTTCCAGCGCCAACCAGACTTTTTCATTACCAAACCCACTGGCATCTTTAGCCGAGACAACATACCGCCCAATATGCACGTGATTACCATGTGGTTCGGGCATAAACATTATTGATATATCATCTGCCCCGTCTATAGCAGCAGATGTTTCACTACTTTTTGCCAATTCCTGAAAAAGCGCCAGTGTCCGACATTGAAGTGCATTAAGCCTGATCTTTTTTTCACCCATTGTAAGCCCTTTAAAATTACTCTAATGATTGATAGTATTTTTTTACCTAAAAGACATTTCTTTTTATCAATAAACTTGATTTTTTACTAAAATCAAAGTAGTTGATTTAGGTCAATGATATTATTGAAAATAAGATTTACAAATACTCAGGAAAGAAAAGGAAGAAAATGGCTAATACAATCACTTTCATCGCATGCGGGATCGTAACATTATTTTTACTGATTTCCATCGCATTGGCGGGACCACATTTATTGCTCCCTGCTGTCGCTATGATTGTAACCGTTCTGGTTGGTGGCCTTTGCGTTTATGTAGCAAATGGCATGTTTCAATCACGTGAGAAGATTGTAAAGGAATGGGAAGCCGAGCACCCTGAATAAGGGTCTCCTTTTTATGAATACCCTGAGTACTTAATACCTGATAAGTACTAATACTAGGCGTCTTGTTTTATACAAGACGCCTTTTTTTGAGTATAACTAATCAGGCATTTCACCAAAATGTTTCCAGGCTTCAAAGCCGCCTTTATTCTCAAGATAATTCATAAGCGCGACAACCGGGCGCCGGTCAAATATTTTATCCGCATCCGCCATCAATAGCTGGATTGCCTTTTTCATTTCCATACCGTCGCGATGCGCCCGCGCACTTACCATCCCCACAAACGCATTGGCCACCGATACAATCCTGGCTGATAACAAAATGTCTGCCCCCGCCAAGCCGGCAGGTTGCCCCGACCCATCCCAATGCGCCTGCATCTGGTTTAATGTTTCACACACCGGTCCTTCAAATTTTATATCTTTAATCAGATCCGCACTTTTTAACATACTTGATCGAATAATGCTTAGCTCATCGACAGTAAGGTTTGTCGGCTTAATCAGTAATTCTCTTGGCACAAGGATTTTACCCAGATTCATCATTGCCGCTGCCAGCTCCGCTGTCGCCGCGGTCGTGTGATCCACGTTCAGCTCCTTACAAAGTACATTGGAAACTTCAACCACCCGCTCGGAGTGGGCAGCGCTGTACGGGTCCCTGCTGCCAATAATCATTGTCAATGTTGAAACAAGGCTCTTTAAATTAAGTTCTCGCTTGATTCGATTTTGCTCTATGGAGGTAATATCCTCCTTGACCATCAGGACACCCTTTTCGTGCAAATCGTTATCATCCCCAACAACCAGTGGCAGATAGTCCGTTTTAATGATCTGCGGTTTTTCTTCGCTCCCAACATTTCGTATATTAGTTTGGCGTTTATTGGTTGATATAACCTCTTCACAATGTATCTCATCCGCTCTCGCCTTTGCACGGCCAAGTACATCCGATGGTGATTTACCAATCATACTTTCAGGCTTTGACCCTGCGGCAATTGCTGCATGAAGATTAACAAATGTGTAATTCCCATTCTCATCCACGGCATATATTTCCGTAGGCTGGCTGTTTGTAACCACGCTCATAAAAGTGCTTAGATTTTCATGTTTTTTTGCCAGCGCCTTTTGCCTGTTTACGGCTTCCTGCAACCGCACGGAAATACCGTGCCGCCATAGTAGCGCCATCATAATGCCCACACTGATGATCGCTAGAACAGACATGATTAATATACTTCGTTTTCTCTGCTGCGCCTGGCCAAGTGCTTCCGATTCGTCAATAGTCCTGATAAGCGTCCATGACGTCCCTGCGACATCGACACCCGCAGCAAGAACAGGGTCACCCAGATAATTCATCCCCTCTACCATCGTTCCAATTGACTTAATGGCCGTACTTTCAGCGATCATGATTTTCGATACATCGAGAGCTCCCTGAAAGTCCACATCCTGCGGTTTTTTATTTTGAATAAAATGAACCATCGTACCTTGCTGACGCACGAGGTAATTTTTTGCAGTCCGCGCCATTTCACCAGGTTGGACAAGTAGATTAAAAAATTCGTCATCAAGAACTTTAACCCCAATAAGAAACCCCAGTGCACTACTATTCTTATCTTCTTCTATTCCAAATATCGGCGAAATAAATGCCACAGTGGGGCTGCCGGTTTCACCAAAATATGGTCCGGTCATAATCGTATCCTGATTTGCCCCCGCTGATATATAGGCGTTTACCGCTTCCAGTACATTTGGCATATCGGACGTTGAAATGATGATCTGGCCTTCCATATCCGTTAACGCCAGACCCGCTAGTTTTGGCTTTTCGATATTTGCCCTTATTTCATATGGTGTTTCATCTGATGTTGCGGTAAACCCATTTTGAATGGCGCGGTCATTTAACAGTGGTAAAAGATATTCCTGCATTGCCTGCAGTCCTTGGGATTCAAGTCCCAGATCTTCCGATAAATTACTAAAATAAAGACGGATGGAGTTATTGTCCGCAAGCTTTTGTATTGTGTTTTTTTGTGTAGATATCCAGTTTGAAACAACATCTGCACGCCCGTTTAAAACAACTGAAATCCGGTTCTGCCAGATCAACCTCTCTCTTGCCTGTTCGGACGCCGCGAAACGATAAGCCAAAAATATGGCGCAAACCCCAATTAAAAACATAATAATCGCGACGATCATCGTTTTATTTTTTGCGCTGTTCCCCGTCGGGTACTTCATGGTGTGAACCTTAATCGTTATTTTCTTCTTATTCTTAACCGATAAGTAACCATAACTTATGTATATTTCTTTAACGAAACGCGTTTTTAGAAGATTAACGGGCGAGGCCGAAAATTATATGGGTTTAGTGTTTAAAATTATCATGGTGAGCGTAGCCATATTTTTTGCTGGCAATTCAATTGTGTCAGCGCAACCCGCAAATACGCTTTTCAGTTCCGTTGAATTTAAATCAACGGAACTGAGCGCTTTTAAAAAATGGGCCGAACTGAGGGCACGACATCAATCAGATATAAATGTCGAGAATACGGCGCAAAACCACATTCCGGAAAAAGGGTGCCGAAGGACAGAAAATTTAAAATGCGTTAGCGAAGAATGGCGGGAAGTCATTGATTCCATTCGGGGTAAATCACTTCTGGTTCAATTAAAGACCATAAATAGTCATTTGAATAAAGCCCCCTATATTACTGACATGGTCAATTGGCAGCAGAAAGATTACTGGGCGACAATCAGACAATTTTTTAGTAAGGACGGTGATTGCGAGGATTATGCCATTGCAAAATACTACTCTCTTAAAGAATTGGGATATAACACCGACCATATGCGCATTGTCATTGTCCAGGACAATAATTTGAATGTGGCGCATGCGGTTTTAGCCGTTTATGTCGATGATAAAATTTGGATACTGGATAATCAGATTTCTGATATCGTCACCGATGACAAGATTGTCCATTATACGCCGCTTTATTCAATTAATGAAAACGCATGGTGGCTTCATAAATCTATTTAAAATAACAATAAAATTTTAACCTATTAAGAATATAGTTGTGTTTCAAAATTTTAAATGCCTATTGAGTATGATTATTGACCATGCCAGCCACGAAAAGCAACCCTTATGCAGAGAGTTCAGCCCCTCCATCGCAGATAGAGGATTTATACCAGCACATACGAACATTTCGCCGTATACCAAAAGGGTATCGGGCAATATATATGCATTTCTCCGTTCTCGACAGATTACACCGGCAACCTCATCATCGCCGTAATATTGCAACGGCCTTTAACAAGTTGATCGGACCATATGAAGGAAAGCTTTTCTGGATGCGGAATTTTGATTTTGTTTTCGTGTGCAAGGATTGCCCGCATACAAAATTGGAACAGGCGAAGTTTGATGCTTTAAGGGCTGTTGGGGATTCCCCTATCCTGAAGCAAATAATCGAGACCAGTCAGGATGACGAAATTTGCGATTGGTATGATTTAGCTGTCGAATATGACGTATTTTATGAGCTTGTCGAAAAACTGCGTCGGGATTTCTCTTCCGATGCAGCGGAGAATGAAAGCGGCAATACACCAAATTTACAAAAATTGATGGCAAATCTGGATCCTGAGAATGATTCCGAATCGCCAGAAATTGCAATTGTAAAGTCGGCCCTACCAACGCCTGAAAAACCTGTCGCACCGGAAATAAAAACAGTTCCTCAATATGAACATATATTTCCAAAAGACATAAAACCCAGCATAGGGCCTATGGAATTAGATAAACTTGAACGTAATATCTTGAATATGGATATGTATAACCTTATCGACCAGCAAAATATATGCGTTGTCATGGATAATATGGCTCCGCAGGTGGTTTTTACAAAAAAATATATATCCCTTGCAGAGGTAAATAATTCGATTTTGCCAGGGTATAATATAGCCGGCGACAAATGGCTGTTCCAACGATTGACAAAAACGTTTGATCAAAAACTGATGCAGGCGCTGATTGATTATAAAAGTTTCCCACAAAATGTTCTTTCCATCAATATGAACGTATCGACAATTTCGACCAAAGCCTTTGATAATTTTATTTCTAAGCAGAAATCATTATCTGAACATCCTCTGGTGTTGGAAATACCGTTATTCGACATTATGTCCGATTTAACCGAATACTACAGAGCACAGGAAAAAATTGATAATTTAGGGTGTAAAATATGTATCTGTAAAATGGACGTGCAGTCACTTTATGTTCTTGATCGTGAATTGATAAATGTCGACTTTCTTAAAATCCGTTGGAACAAAAATTATTTAAATTCCATATCCAATGAAAATAAGGAAAGAATAGCATCCGCTATCAAGGCACAGGGCAAAATGCGCGTTGTTTTGTCAGACTGCGACACAGAGCAGGCCATTAAATTTGGTAAAAGCCTTGGGATCGTAATGTATCAGGGATTCGAAATAGATAAGCTGCAAAAGCTTCAATAGGTACTATCCGCTAATATTCAGCGCCTGCTTCCTCTAAAATCCTGACCATGGGTCTTAATCGTCTGTTTTCTTTTGCGATATCGAGAGGCGTCCTTCCGGTATTATCCGCTATTGACCAATCCGCATTCGCTTCAAGCAACGCTTTCACGACGTTCCGATCATTTACCCGAACCGCTTTATAAAGAGCCGTTTCTCCATTTCGATCGCTTAAGTTTACGTCTGCATTTTGAGAAATAAGCAATTCAACGAATTCTTTTGCCTTTAAACTTGCGGCTATCATAAGTGGTGTTTCGCCCGTCGATTCTTTTGTAAGATCAATGCTTGCGTTCTCTCTAAGAAGAAAGGTAGCGATAACGACATCTTTCATCTTGGCCGCCAATAATAGCGGTGTTTCCCCGTCTCCAAAAGAACGTGTGTTAGCATTGGCTCCTTTTTGCAACTGGCTTCTAACTTTGCCATAATCGCGATCCTTCACCGCTTTAAGCAAAATATATTCATCTGAAAAGCTGTTTTCCTGAGCAAATATTTCATCAGAAACACCCATAAACAACATTGCTACTGCCATCAGATATAACGATAGGTATTTTTTAACGCACATTTTTAACTCCGGACTTTATAAATTATTGCTGACATATTATAACAGAAAGATATAACTAGTCTATTCTTAACCTGATATGAAGTATGGTGCCCCATGAGCAAATCCAAAGAAAAAAAGCCAATAATGCGCATCCTAATTACCGTCTCCCTCTTAATTGTCGCGGTATTGGTATGGATGTCATATCTCAAAAAAGAAGAAACGCCAACCGCCGCGCAAAGCAGCCGCGCACTCATCGGCGGGTCGTTTGAGCTGGTCAATCATAAAAACGAATCTGTTACCAGTCAGGATTTTCTTGGAAAATATATGATTGTTTACTTCGGCTATACATACTGCCCCGATGTTTGTCCGATGGATCTGCAAATCATGTCAGACGCATTGAGCTATCTTGAACCGGAAAAGCTTGAACAGTTGACACCGGTCTTTGTCTCCGTTGATCCGGAGCGGGACACACCAGAAGTTATGGCCGAATATGTCAATTATTTTCACGAAGATCTGATCGGATTAACAGGAACAGTTGAACAAATTGAACAGATAAAAAAAGCATACCGGGTCTATGCCGCAAAAGCTGATGATTCGGCGGATTATCTTGTCGACCACACCGCCTATACCTATCTGATGGATAAACAGGGCAAGTTCCTTCAGCACTTCAACCATGGCGAATATCCGGAAATAATGGCTGAAAAAATTGCCTCCCTAATTCAGTGATGAGCAACGTTACCCAATTCTGGAAAACGAAAAATTTCGATCAAATGTCTCAAATGGAGTGGGAATCCCTCTGCGATGGCTGTGGACAATGCTGTTTACACAAGCTGCAAAATGCGGATACAGGTGACGTATCTTATACAAATGTGGCCTGTCGCCTTCTTGACATTAACCGGTGCCGATGCAAAAACTATCAGCAGCGTACGCGTCTGGTCCCGGATTGCATCGTTCTGAAACCGGAGCTTGTTGATCAATTTGGATGGCTTCCAACAACCTGCGCTTATCGGCTTATCGCAGAAGGAAAAGATCTTTATGACTGGCATCCTTTGATTAGCGGTACTCATGAAAGCGTGCATAAAGCCAAGATATCCATATCCGGAAAAGCGATCTCAGAACGCGAAGCTGGTGATCTGGAAGATCACATTATCAATATTGATGAGCTTTCCAATGCATGATTTAGAAGAGTTTCAGATAAAAATAAAACCCCATAGCCGGGCCAAACGAATGAAATTGCGTTATGACGCATCAAGTGAATGTGCTGTAATTACGGTACCAATATATAGCAGCGTGAGTGACGCCACCCGATTTGCCCGGAGGCATTTGGACTGGTTAAGAACGCAGAAAAACACATCCCCATCGAGGGTACTTCTTATGCCCGGTCACATAATTCCTATCCAGGGACGGGATAAAGTAATCCGTCATGTGCCGCAGGATATACCGCAGGTTAAGATCTCCGATCACGAAATAGTCGTAGGTGGCACGCTCGAAGGCCTGCCAACCCGGCTTGAAAACCATTTAAAGAAACTTGCCCGCAAGGAAATTGAGCCCATCGCCCGGAATATGGCGACAATAACATACAAACATTTTAAACGAATCCAGATAAGAGATACAAAAAGCAGATGGGGGAGCTGTTCTTCTACCGGAACACTTTCATTTTCATGGCGCCTTATCATGACGCCACCAGAGATTCTTGAATATGTTGTGGCGCATGAAATCGCACATCTAAGTGAAATGAACCACAGTAATCGGTTTTGGAAAATTGTTGATGATCTGGTTATCGACGCCAAAAAATCCCGCCGGTGGCTCAGAAGTGAAGGACAAAAATTAATGCTCGTCCTAAGTGAACATCAATAAATAACTATGTATTGGGTTTGCTTCTTGGCGTTACATTTGGTGTTTCAAGGGTAGCATCATTGCGACCCAATGAAACTCTATACATGAAATTTTTCCATATGTGCGCAGGCGTCCCGCCGCCCGTCACCCCTTGCATCGGCGTGCTGTCATCTTTTCCAACCCACACGCCATTAATCATATCATTACCATACCCGACAAACAGCGCATCCTTGTAATTTTGCGTCGTGCCGGTTTTGCCGGCAACCGGAAAATCCATAAGGGCGGATCTTGCTGTTCCGGTTGCAACAACATTTTGTAACATTGATTGCATTGTATAAGAAACTTCAGGGTCAATAAGCCTCACTTCCGGTCCGGGCATGTGACGATAAAGAATTTGACCTGCACTATTTTGTATTTCAACTATCCCATATGGCTTGGTTTCAATGCCGCCTCGGGCAATAACGGAATAAGCAGACGTAAGCTCAAGCAAATTAACTTCCGATGTTCCAAGCGCCAAACTTGGTTCCGTTGTAAGGGGTGACGTTATACCTAACCGTTCGGCCATTTCAATTACCCTGCCTCGGTTTATTCTTTCAGATAATTTTACCGCAACTGTATTAATCGATTTTGCAAATGCTTCTTCCAGCATCACATCGCCAACGTAGGTATCTCCATAATTCTTGGGACTCCAGTCATCTAGAATTATTGGACTGTCCCGCATTATCGTTTCGGGTCCGTAACCGGTTTCAAGGGCCGCAAGATAGACGAATAATTTAAAGGCACTTCCCGGTTGGCGCTGCGCCTGTACCGCTCTGTTAAACTGACTTTCGGTATAATCTTTACCGCCGACAAGAGCTCTGACCGCACCATCATAATCCATTGAAACAAGCGCTGCTTGAGTATCTTCAAACCTTTGTTGACGGCCAAGGACCTGCCGCACGGCACTGGCCGCCATTTGCTGCATTTCCGGCACAAGCGTCGTATAGATAATTATCGGCTCATTGACTGTTCCGATTAAATCCGGTACCTGCTCGACAATCCAATCGGTAAAATACCGCACGTCCCCGCCGGCCGCAGAACTGTTAATGGTAACACTTCTTTTTTTGGCGATTTCCGCCGTGGACTGATCAATAAATCCAACTTCTACCATGTTATCAAGAACCACTGATGTGCGCTCATAAGCGCGTTCAACGTCACGCAACGGGGAATAAAGCGCAGGCCCTTTAAGCATTCCGGCAAGCATCGCCGCTTCGGTTAATGTCAGTTCCCTGGCGCTATGCCCAAATATTGTTCTTGAAGCAGCGTCAATACCATATGCGCCAGCACCAAAGTAAACACGGTTTAAATAGATGGCTAGAATTTCCTGTTTATCAAGCTTCATTTCAAGCCAGAAGCTAAGAAGCAGTTCCTGGATTTTACGTTTGAACGTTCTATTAGAATTCAGATACAGGTTTTTGGCCAATTGCTGAGAAATAGTGCTCCCGCCCTCAACCATCCTGCCGGCCATAATGTTGTTTATAACCGCTCTTCCAAGCCCCCTTACGTCAATACCGCTATGATCAAAAAAACGCCGGTCTTCGGTTGCGATAACCGCTTCTATCTGTTCTGGAGGCATTTCTTCATATTCAAGCCATTCGCCGAAAACATCACCATAAGTGGAAACAACCTCACCATTTCTGTCCATGACCATCATGGTGGTTTTAGAGTTTGCTTTTTCGATATTTGAAATGTCGGGTAAATCATAGGCATAGTAGATGACGAGCGGGACAGTCAGTATTACGCCCCAAACAAGGACGACAAAAAAACCATATAGAAATTTTGCGAAGCCTGTTCTTGGAAGTTTCGTTTTATCCACTTTCGCGATGGAGCTTTTCCTCGACGCGCTTTTCTTTTGTTTCATCAACACCGTACCCATTTGCAAATCTGGCATAAAAGACAATAAGAGAAGGGCAAAATTATGACAAGATTAATGAGTATGATAGTCCCTTGACATTAGTTTCATATGAAACTATTATGATGCCATGACACAACCCAAAGGAATTTGTGATGCAGCTAGAAAAAATTCACCACGTGGCATACAGGTGCATGGATGCCAACAAAACCGTAGATTTTTATAAAAAATATCTGGATATGGATTTGGTTCTTGCCATTTCTGAAGATAAGGTGCCATCGACCGGAGAACCTGATCCTTATATTCACGTTTTTCTCGACGCCGGCAATGGCAATGTTTTGGCGTTTTTTGAAATTCCCAACTCCCCACCAATGGGATGGGATGAGAATACACCTGACTGGGTTCAACATATTGCCTTCAAAGTTGCCGATGAAGAGACATTAACGACCGCCAAAAAGAAACTTGAAGAAGGTGGCGTTGAAGTTGTAGGGCCGACAAATCATCATATTTTTCAGTCAATCTATTTTCGTGACCCTGATGGGCACAGGCTTGAACTGGCATATGATACAGCAACGGCAGATGAGCTTAAAAAGCTGAACGAAATAGCCCCGGAAATGATGGCTGAATGGGCTAAAAGTAAAAAAACGCTCAAGCATGCAGCATGGCTTCACGAAGAAGAATTTAGCAAATAAAAAAAGCGGGCATAAGCCCGCTTGATTCAAAACCATTATTATTTCTATACATCCAGATTAGCAACGCTAAGCGCATTATCCTGGATAAATTCCCGGCGTGGCTCAACCACGTCACCCATAAGCTTAGAGAATATTTCATCTGCTGTATCACCATGGCTTACCTTAACTTTCAGTAAGCTTCGCGCATCAGGGTCCAATGTTGTCTCCCATAATTGACCCGGGTTCATTTCACCCAAACCTTTATAGCGCTGAATGGATAGCCCTTTACGACCATACTGGATTATGCATTTCAACAGCTCGCTTGGCAGGTGAATATCGTGGCTTTCCTCTTTTCGGGTAATTGTCGACGGAGCGGCAAAAACATCCGCCCGTTCAGCAGCGGCTTCGTTCAGCTTTTTCGCCTCAGCAGAGGCAATGAAGATTGCGTCAATCCGATATACATCTTTGATACCGCGGATTTCCTGTACAAATCGAACACCATCGTCATTTTCATCCAGTGTCGCCGTCCAGTTGTCTTCCCCAATTCCGGCGCGTTCGTTCAGGCGTTTGGTGACAGTAGCCAAAATTTCATCTGCCCCATGCCCTCTGATCAGTACATCTTCGTTGAGCGCGCCGAGAACCGCAAGTTCCTCAACAATTTCCTGATTGTAACGATTTGAAACATGCGCCAGAACCCGATTAACCCGACGGGTGGTCTCCACAAGATCTGCCAGATCATTGCCCGCGATTTGTTCACCATTGCCAAGCGTCAGCGTCATTTCTTCAAGCGTTTGTGCGATCAGATATTCCTCAAGTGCCGGATCATCTTTCAGATACACTTCTGATTTCCCGCGGCTTACTTTGTAAAGCGGTGGTTGCGCGATATATAAATACCCTTTTTCGATAAGTTCCGGCATCTGGCGATAGAAAAAGGTCAGAAGCAGTGTTCTGATGTGGGCGCCGTCGACATCCGCATCAGTCATGATGATAACTTTATGATATCGAAGTTTTTCAATATCAAAATCATCCCGCCCGATCCCTGTTCCGAGCGCGGTGATCAGGGTACCAATTTCCTGACTTCCGAGCATACGGTCAAATCGTGCCCGTTCCACATTAAGAATTTTACCCTTTAATGGCAGTATCGCCTGATTTTTACGATGCCGCCCCTGTTTAGCACTACCCCCCGCACTATCACCCTCTACAATGAAGATTTCAGCCTTTTCGGGGTTGCGCTCCTGACAATCCGCCAGTTTTCCTGGCAAGGATGAAATATCAAGAACGCCTTTTCGCCGTGTAAGCTCCCGGGCCTTACGGGCCGCCTCGCGGGCTGCTGCTGCTTCACAGATTTTACCGATGATGATTTTTGCTTCAACAGGATGTTCTTCAAACCATTGGCCCAATTTTTCGTTTGTCAGGCTTTCCACCACAGGCCTGATTTCTGACGAAACCAGCTTGTCCTTGGTTTGTGAGGAAAATTTCGGGTCCGGAACTTTTACACTGAGCACACAGGTAAGACCTTCTCTACTGTCATCTCCGGAAATTGATACCTTTTCCCTTTTTGCGATACCCATTGTTGTCGCATAGTTATTGATGGTGCGGGTCAACGCACCGCGAAACCCCGCAAGGTGGGTACCCCCATCGCGCTGCGGGATATTATTGGTGAAACAAAGAACATTTTCATGATAACTGTCGTTCCATTGCAGCGAACATTCGAAAATGACATCATCTTTTTCACCTTCAATGGTTATCGGATCTTCGATCAGTGCTGTCTTATTTCGATCCAGATATTCAACATATGCCTGAATTCCCCCTTCATAATATAATTCAATCTCCTGGTGATCGCTTGTTCTATGATCCTGTACGATAATTCGAACACCACGATTTAGAAAAGCGAGTTCACGAAACCGGTGCTTCAGAATATCGTAACTAAACTCAACATTGGTAAAGGTATCAGATGAGGGCTTAAATGTGACCTGTGTTCCTGTTTTTCCCGGTGTATCTCCGACCACTTCAAGATCCTTTAGCGCTTCGCCATGTTCAAATCGCATAAAGTGCTCTTTATCATTACGCCAGATACGCAATTCAAGATAATCTGAAAGCGCATTCACAACAGAAACGCCTACCCCGTGCAGTCCTCCAGAGACTTTATAGCTGTTTGAATCGAATTTACCGCCCGCATGAAGCTGAGTCATAATGACCTGCGCCGCGGACACGCCTTCTTCTTCATGAATATCAACGGGCACACCCCGGCCATTATCGGTCACTGAAACCGAGCCATCCGCATTCATTGTCACGAGTACCTTGTCACAGTAACCGGCGAGCGATTCATCAATAGCATTGTCCGAGACTTCAAAAACCATATGGTGAAGCCCGGTACCATCATCAGTATCGCCAATATACATGCCCGGACGTTTGCGGACCGCATCAAGACCTTTAAGCACCTTGATAGAATCCGCGCTGTAATCTTCCGCACCTTCAGTGGCGTTCTTAACTTCTATTTCTTCAGACATAAAGTCCCGTCCTTCATTAGAGTATTATTTTATACCGTTCACTATATCACAGTTCTGTTATTCTGCTTCAATTTTTCCATTGCTAAAATGGAAAAATCGTGCCCTGTTTTCCATTTGAGAAAAAAGGGATTTATCCGTCCCTGTCAACCATACCTGAGAGCCGATATCATCAAGTTCTTCGAACAAAAACCCCCGCCGTCGATCGTCGAGATGAGCGGCAACTTCATCGAGTAAAAGAAGCGGTGGCGCTCCAAACTGTGTCGCGCTAAGACGTGCCCCAGCCAGTGTGATCCCGATAAGAAGCGCCTTCTGCTCCCCCGTCGAGCAAAGATCAGCCGGCATATTCTTACCCCTATGGCGAACAAGAATATCTGTTTTATGGGCGCCCGCAGACGTACGCCCCGACGCGGCATCAAGTGATCTGGTTTTTCTCAGCTTTTCGCAGAAATCCCCTTCCACATCCACCGCTGGTCTTGAAAGCAACCCTTCCTCTAGCTCCCCGCTGAGCGAAAGGGTCGCGCGGGGAAAGGCTGACTGGCTTTTTTCTATGGCTTGCGACAACTTTTGAATGGCATCAAGCCTCGCTGCGGCCACCGCAACACCATGTTCTGCCATTCTGCTTTCAAGACTAGATATCCATACCGGATCGCTTCCACCGTCTGATAGAAGCCTGGCTCTTTCCCGCATTACTTTTTCGTAAGCATTTACCTCCCGGTTGTGTGACGGATGATATGCTGCGACCAGGCGGTCCAGAAAACGCCTTCTTCCGGATGACCCCTCGATAAATAACCGATCCATCTGTGGTGTCAACCAAACCACCTGCAAAATGTCGCCAAAAGCCGCCGGACTAGATAACGTTTCACCGTCGAGCCTTACAACACGCCTGTCCGCTGCCACTTCCGACGACAGTTCGCGTCGTGGTAATAACCCGCTGCCCATCTGCCGCATACCATCCGGCGTCATCACGCGCCCAGATACCGCCCATGTCCCATCGGCGCCGATGCGGCTGACATCGGAAAGTTTGGACCCCCTCAAACCTCGCCCGGGTGATAGGAATGATATTGCTTCCAGAAGATTAGTTTTTCCCGCGCCATTCGTGCCGGTAAGAACGACAGAATTTGATCCCGCCTCAAGCTGTAAATTCTGATAAGAGCGAAAATTATCGAGCATTATACGGTCCACATAAAGCACGAGTGCTTTGCCCGAAGGCAAAACACTCTTGAATTTATGCTCTTTCGTGGACTGTGCTAAGTTGCTCACCAGGGATACCCGCTACACTCTCATAGGCATGAGAACATAGAGCGCACCTTCATCTGTTAGATCTTTAAGAATTGTCGGCGCCGCCGCATCGGCAAAAGAAACCTGAACAACATCCCCTTCTATTTGCGCTAGAATATCAAGCAGATATCTTGAGTTAAAGCCGATTTCCATTTCTTCTGATTCGTAGCTTACAGAAAGTTCTTCTCTTGCAGTGCCGTGCTCTGGGCTGTTTACAGAAAGATTCAATTGACCCGCTTGCATCGCCAGTTTTACCGAGCGCGTTTTATCCGTTGAAATAGTTGAAACACGATCAACGGCTTCTGCCAGAATTTTACTATCAACTTCCATGTTCTTGTCATTCCCTTCCGGAATAACACGCGAATAATCAGGGAAGGTTCCATCAATCAATTTTGAAGTAAGGACAATATCGGCGAAAGAAAAGCGGATTTTGGTATCAGAAAGACTGACTTCAACATCCCCTTCATACTCATCAATCAATTTACGTAATTCGCCCACGGCTTTACGGGGCACGATAATCCCCGGCATATCTGCCGCACCATCGGGCTGATCAACATCGAAACGTGCCAGCCTGTGACCATCTGTTGCCACACCGCGAAGAACGGCTTCTCCGTTATCGTCGCTCGCAGCATGAAGATAAATACCGTTAAGGTAATAGCGCGTTTCTTCGGTAGAAACAGCAAATCTCGTTTTATCAATCAAGCGTTTCAGATTAACGCCTGTCACCTTAAAGCTGACGGGTAATTCACCTTCTGACATGATCGGGAAGTCTTCCCGTGGCAAACAGGCAAGCGTGAAGCGTGACCGTCCCGCGCTAATTGTAAGGCGACCGCTATCCACATCATAATACAGCTCCACCTGGGATCCTTCAGGCAGCTTTCTGACGATATCATACAATGTGTGCGCTGGTGCGGTTATGCCCCCCGCTTCTTCGGTTTCAACCGCAACCGTTTCACCAATAGCAATGTCCAGATCAGTCGCCGCCAAATTAAGTCTTCCATCTTCTCCCTCAAGCAGAACATTGGACAAGATGGGAATAGTATTCCGACGCTCAACAACACTTTGGATATGGCCCAGAGATTTTAGTAGGGCACCTCGCTCTATATTCAATTTCATTTGATAACTTCACGCTTCATATTTACTAGATTATTTCACCCAGGACTGTTGTAGCCCAATTCATATTTATTAATTTTAGTTGAAAAACAGACTACCATAACTAGCCTTCACGTCAATGGCTTTTTCACGGTTTTCTGCCGAGTCGCAATATAAATTTACAGGATTTGAAATGCGCCCTGAACGGTGCCATTTTTTAGGTGCTAAACACCCTTTCAAGATGCAAAATATCTTCTTCCAGAACGCTGTCGGTTTGGCGGAGTTCTTCAATTCGTTTTACCGCATGCATGACTGTTGTGTGATCACGACCACCAAATTTACGTCCTATTGATGGCAGCGATTTGGACGTCAGATGTTTACACAAATACATGGCCACCTGACGGGGTCGAGCAACCTGACGCGCGCGCCTTGCTGATAAAAGGTCGGAAAGCTTGATATTAAAATAATCCGCAACCTGTCTCTGTATTTCGTCAACCGTCACCCGACGATCATTGGCCCGCAAAAGATCCTGGAGAACTTCCTGTGTCATATCAAGGGTAATGGGACGCCCTATAAGTGTCGAATGCGCAACCATTCTGTTAAAGGCTCCTTCCAGCTCACGAACGTTGGAACTTATTCTCCGCGCCAGAAACTCCAGCACTTCACTTTGAATTTCAACCTCCGGCACATGGTTTGCCTTTTGCTGCAAAATACCAAGCCGGAGTTCATAATCCGTCGGATGTATATCCGCAACAAGACCCCATCCCAGTCTTGACCGGATCCGCTCTTCAACCCCGTCCAGATTAGACGGGGAACGGTCCGCCGACAATATGACCTGACGATGATGATCAATCAGCGCATTAAATGTATGGAAAAATTCTTCCTGTGTTGAGTTTTTATTGGCGATAAACTGCAGGTCATCAATCATAAGCAGATCCACATTACGGAACTTCTGTTTAAATGCCATTGTATCCTTATAGCGGATCGAGGAAATAAACTGATACATAAACTGTTCGGCGGACAAATACACAACCTTACGTTCCGGAAAATATTCACGGTTAGCCCAGGCAATCGCATGCATTAAATGTGTTTTACCGAGTCCTACCCCCCCATGAAGAAAAAGGGGATTAAAGTTCACATCCTTGTTTTCTGCAACGCGCCTTGCCGCTGCGTAGGCGAGTTCATTTGATTTACCAACCACAAAACTGTCGAATGTGAAGCGAGGGTCAAGCGGCGCGCCAAACTGGTCGTCGCTTATGATTTTAATTTGCTCTGTTGTCTTCGCTTGCGATGTTTTCCCCGCCGTATCGGTCGTCTTTATGTTGGTTGGCGCTTCATTATCAGCACCCTGAAAACCGGAAAGCACTACAATGTCGATTTCTTTTACCCCTGCATTTACCTTCTGCCACGCTGCTTTAATGCGGTCCGCAAAATTGGACATCAGCCAGTTTCGCATAAACCGTGTCGGGGCCGCCATCACGGCACATCCGTCCTGTAGATTGATTAAAGCCAGAGGCTTTATCCAGCTTTTATAGGTATTTTCATCTAAATCAGCCCGTAGCTGACCAAGAACGCTCTCCCACTGCATATCCATGGTGTTGTCGATCACCACTTCATTCGCCCTATTTCGACCCATTTTAATCGTTACCTAATTTGTGCTTCACGTTTAACCTTAATGTTTCCACGGCAGGCCTCGTCCCTGCCAGCCCGATGTCCGTCCCCTGTGGCCATCTTCATCTGGTCCCCCTTCAAATCCCTCAAGTATATTATAACTATTTTTGTAACCCGCTTTTGTTGCCGCGATAGCCGCTCCAATGGAACGCACCCCGGTACGGCAAAGAAAATAAATTGGTGTTTCTTTATCGGAAATTGCAGCTTCAAGTTCACCAACAAAATTTGCATTGGGAGCACCATCCGGAAAGTTAACCCATTCAATCAGAATTTCGTCTTTATTAAGTGACGATAAATTGGTTGTGCCGACACATTTCCATTCCGCAAATGTGCGTACATCCACCAACACAGCCTTTTCGTCTTCTGACAGAAGGCTCCACGCCTCATCTGGAGTAATATCACCCTTATATTGTTCCGGCATTTCCTGTTTTTTCCCACAAGCAAACTAATTTTTTACACTTTTTTCGACATTTTTAGAGCAAAAAATTCTTTGGCTGCAAAAGCGCATTTTACAGGGTGTATCGTCTCTCGATGTCGATAGTTTTATTATTGATAAGCCTACTCGCGATACAGGGCTCTTGCAACAAATCAATTGATCAAAAAAATAAATAAAATACCACTATATGTCTTGACTTGATATCGACCTACTAGATGTAGTGGTGTAAAAAAAATCGAGAAAATTTCAACTTTTATCTAAAAAGAACATTAAGAGAATATCCGTTTAAAGGTGTGCACAAAAAAAGCCGAACCATGATTGGCTCGGCTTTTTTCTCTATTTTTTGACTTTTTTCATCCAAATCTAATGCGAATCGTTGGGAACTCTATTGCGACTCGCGACCAAAGCGAATGGAAAAATTTAGCTCATCGCTTTAACGCGTTTTGCCAACCTAGAAACTTTACGGGAAGCGGTCTTTTTGTGAAGAACCCCTTTGGTTACACCACGCATTAATTCCGGCTGAGCGGCTTTCAAAGCATCTTTTGCGTCTTGCGCATTTCCTGCTTCAACAGCAAGCTCTACTTTTTTCACATATGTGCGAATACGGCTGCGGCGCGATTTGTTAATATCTTCACGCTTTGCATTTCTGCGCACTCTTTTCTTAGCTTGTAATGTATTAGCCATTATCCAATTCCTTAAAGTGAGGATGTCTCAGACCGCTGGAATAATTTTCATGCGGGAGAATCAATATCCTCGAATTTTTTCAATATCATATTTAGCTTGTGGCTTATAAACATGCGGCCCGCATTGGTCAATAAGCTTTTGACGATTTTCACTCAAAAGACGTGAATAAGGACCATTTTTGTCTCTTAACACCTATTGATCCTTGAAATTGGCGGGGCGTTTCTCGATAAAAGCCGCCATTCCCTCTATCTGATCATCAGTTCCGAATAACGACTGGAAAACACGACGTTCGAATCGAATGCCCGTTTCCATTGTGGTTTCATAAGCTGCATTAACGCATTCTTTCGCCATTTTTACGGAAGGTTGCGACATTGACGCTATTTTATCAGCGATTTCCATCACTTCCTTCAACAGCTCCCCCGCCGGCACAACACGGCTAACCAATCCGCTTCGTTCTGCTTCCTGTGCATCCATCATCCTACCGGTCAAAATCATGTCCATCGCTTTTGACTTGCCGACAAAGCGTGTCAGACGCTGTGTCCCGCCTGCCCCCGGGATAACCCCTATACTGAGTTCCGGCTGTCCGAACTTAGCATTATCGGCGGCAATAATGAAGTCACACATCATCGCCAGCTCACATCCACCACCCAAAGCATATCCCGCTACCGCAGCGATAATTGGTTTCGTGCACCGGGCCGCCATTTCCCAATGATCAGCAATGAAATCCTGTTGGTAGATATCAAGATGGGTTTTGCTACTGATTTCCTTAATATCTGCGCCCGCAGCGAATGCTTTCTCACTACCCGTTAGGATGATGACCTTGATTTCTTCGTCATGCTCTAGTTCGGTCAGAACTTCCGTTACTTCACCCATCATTTCGTTATTGAGCGCGTTAAGTGCCTTCGGGCGATTAAGTGTTACGCATGCAACCGGGCCTTGTCGATTCACTAATATTGAGGTATATGCCATTTCTAAAATTTTCCTGTCTGATATGTCATTTTGGCGATAAAGAATAAGTCACTACGGAGAGCTTTTCATTATTTGCCACATTCACCAAAAGGGTTTCCTCACCCCTTACCGCGCTTAGGCAATAATCCGGTTCCCCTTCGCAGCTCATGCCCGTCTGATAATCCTGATCAATCTGCCAGCCAAGGGACGGTAATACGACGCGGTAATAATCGAACGCTGCCTTCTGGCCAACTACGCCGCTTGCCTGCGCCGAAATAATGCGACCATCCGGACTGTCAAACAACATGCCTTCCTCCGTATTTTCCTGAAGGCCGTCCATTAATGGAATTGCCATATCCATCAGCATTTGATTCCGTCCGTCCTGGGCTTTTGAGATCAGGGTGCTGAGTACCGATGCAACTAGGACCGGCAATATAAGTCTTTTGCAAATGATGTTCATATCCGAAGTCTACTTATTTCTGACACTCTGGGCAATAAAATGTAGAACGCCCCCCTTGATTAATGCGGCCGACCGTCCCCCCGCAGCCATCATTACGACACGCTTCTCCTTCACGACCGTAGATGGCAAATTGATGTTGAAAATAACCAAGGTCACCATCTGTTCTGGCGAAATCCTTTAAGCTTGACCCTCCGGCATCTATCGCTCGCCCAAGAATATTGCGGATGGCCGACACCAGTTCCTCTGCCTCATGAGCGCTTATTTCATTCGCCATTTTTGTCGGTGAAATTTTTGTCATATTAAGGGCTTCGCACACATAAATATTTCCCAGCCCCACAACCGTTTTCTGATCAAGAAGACATGTTTTAATTGGCGTCTTTCTGGTTGCCAGTTTTTCAAGCAGGTATTCACCATTAAATTCATTACCCAAAGGTTCTGCGGCCATATCCCTGAATAATTTATGCTGCTCCAGTTCAGAACTATGACATATTGTCATAAGGCCAAATCGTCGCGGGTCGTTGTAAATGACCATATCATCACTATCCGTTTGAAAGATAATGTGGTCATGCTTGGCAAAGGGCTCATTATCATTCTTTTTTACAATGAACTTCCCGGACATGCCAAGATGGCAAATGATCACGTCATCCGAATCGAGATAAATCTGTAAATATTTGGCGCGCCTTTTTATATTGGCTACTTTACGTCCCTCTATCCGTTTTTCAAAATCATCCGGTATCAGAATCCTGATTTTATCCCTTCTTTTAATCACCCTGATTATTTTGGCGCCTTCAAGTGCGGGGGCTAGGCCTCTACGGGTTGTTTCGACTTCAGGTAATTCGGGCATTTATTGATAAACTCTGACAATTCATAAGGTTTTCTTCTGGAACAGCATGCAACACTGCGCTATGTTCCGCAATATGGCAAATAAAGAAAAAATAAAAAACAGTGATACGACCCATTTCGGCTTCAAAGAAGTGCAAGAGGACGAAAAACAGACCCTTGTGCGGGGCGTATTCGACAGCGTGGCAGACAAATATGATATCATGAATGATGTCATGAGCGCTGGCCTTCACCGTGCATGGAAAAACAACCTTATCCGCAGTTTACGGCCAAAGCCGGGAATGCACCTGCTTGATGTCGCTGGTGGTACAGGGGATATTGCCTTCAGATTTCTTAAAGCCGCGAATAAATCTGCCGATAGTGCCGATAATAAAAAACCGAAAGCGAAGGTTACAATTTGCGATATCAATACCAGAATGCTTGAAGCGGGGCGCGCACGCGCTTTGGACGAAGGGATTTTCGACCCTATAGATTGGGTAACAGGGAATGCTGAAATGCTCCCCTTTCCGGATCGATATTTTGACGCGTACACAATTGCATTTGGCATTCGAAATGTTACCCATATTGACGCCGCACTAAGGGAAGCTTACCGGGTTCTGAAACCCGGCGGTCGATTCATGTGTCTGGAATTCAGCAAAGTCGATCTGCCGCTCCTGAAGGAAATATATGACACTTATTCATTCAACCTCATTCCATATTTCGGTGAACTCATAACAGGTGACAAAGACAGCTACCAGTATCTGGTCGAAAGCATTCGAAAATTTCCTTCACAGGAAAAATTCAAACAAATGATCGATGAGGCTGGCTTTAAAAATACTTCATACCGCAATCTGTCCGGAGGCATTGTGGCCATTCATTCTGGATGGCGGGTCTGATCATGTTCAGATGGGCTATTCATACCGGTCGCATCGTAAAGGTTGCCTATACGTTATCGAAACATGATGCCCTGGTGGATCTTCTGAAACTTTTTGGCAAGCAACCAAAAGCGTTTGATAAGCTTCGAAACATAACAATAAAATACGACGTAGACGGAAAGCCGGAAACGCGCCTGGTTATCGCACTGCAGGATCTGGGACCTAGTTTCATCAAAATCGGGCAAGCGCTTGCCACAAGACCGGATATTATTGGTGCCGATGTTGCTCTGGATCTTCTGAAGCTTCAGGATCAGGTGCCGCCCTTTCCCGGAAAACAGGCAATAGACATTATTGAAAGTGATCTGGGCGCTTCAATTGACGAGCTTTTTAAAGAGTTTGATGAAGCGCCGATTGCCGCCGCCTCCATTGCACAGGTTCATATGGCTAAAACGCAAAATGGTCGCGATGTAGCGGTTAAGGTTTTACGCCCAGGCATTGCCAAAGCCTTTAGCCGGGACCTGGAAGCCTTTGGATGGCTTGCAGATATAGTCGAATTTTTTTCAAGCGAAGCACGCCGATTGCGCCCAAGCAAAGTGGTTGAAACAATCGCTGACGTCATAACGCTTGAAATGGATTTAAGGATAGAAGCGGCCGCTGCAGCCGAATTAAAACATAATGTCAAAGACAACCCCCATTATGACGTGCCAGATGTGGACTGGGACTTAACAAGCCGGCAGGTGCTTACCACACACTGGGTTGACGGAATATCATTTAAGAAAATTGACGCCATAAAAAAAGCGGGTATTGATCCCGTTAAACTGGCAGAGAACCTCATTCAAAGCTTCCTTATTCAGGTCCTTGACGACGGGTATTTTCACGCTGACCTTCACCAGGGTAATCTATTTGCCTGCGCGGATAATAAGATTACAGCCATTGATTTTGGCATCATGGGGCGCATCGACCTGAAAACAAGAAAGGCATTGGCCGATATTCTGTTTGGTTTTGCCAATCAGGATTATGACCGTATCGCCAAAGCACATTTTGATATGGGATATGTCCCCAATGATCAGGATTATATTGCCTTCAAGCAAGCCATCCGTGCAATTGGCGAGCCTGTGGTCGGCAAGCCCCTCAGCGAAATATCGGCCGGACGATTACTCGGTCAGCTTTTTGAAACCACAAGCCGGTTTAATATGCGTACACAACCGCAGCTCATCTTGCTGCAAAAAACAATGGTCACCGCAGAAGGTGTCGCTTTAAACCTTAACCCCGATATTAATATGTGGGAAGTGTCGCGCCCGGTCGTCGAAAAATGGGTGCGCGAAAACCTAAACCCCTTCGCGATGTTCAGAGACAAGGCAAAAACAACTTTCGAAACCCTTGCCAAGCTACCCCATATTATTGAAGACGTGGAAGATATCGTCCACAATATGAAAGAAATGCAGGATAATGGCGCGCGCCGACGCAGTTCATTAAAACTGTTTTTATATGGGGCGTTAGGCGGTATTATCGGTAGCGCACTATGCTATTCACTTTATATGCTGTTGATTCTGTAGCAGTCAGTGACTATCTTTAAAACGATATGATTTAGCGAAAGGCCCTTTCTTGGCGGATATCCTTAAAAATAAAAAGATACTCCTTATTATTGGCGGCGGAATTGCGGCATATAAATGTCTCGACCTTATTCGTCGGCTAAAAGATCGTGGCGTCGAGATCAAAGCCATTCTCACCAGAGGCGGGGAGCAATTTGTCACGCCCCTTTCTATAAGCAGTCTTACTGAAAACAAGGTCTATCAGGAGTTGTTTTCACTAACCGACGAGGCTGAAATGGGGCATATCAGACTTTCCCGGGAGAATGATTTAATTCTTGTCGCGCCCGCAACAGCGGATCTTATGGCTAAAATGGCAACGGGGATTGCTGATAATCTCGCGACAACAACGCTGCTGGCCACAAACAAACCTGTCATGGTTGCCCCTACCATGAACAGTGAAATGTGGGGTAACCCGGCAACACAAAACAACCTAAATGTTTTAAAGAACCGGGATGTTGCCATTATACCACCTGCCGATGGTAATCTTGCCTGTGGCGAAGTGGGAACAGGACGCCTCGCGGAAGTTGACGATATAATTTCACATATCGAAGCTTTTTTTTTGAGCATCACAAATAATCCCCTGAACGGGAAAAAAATAATTGTCACCGCTGGACCAACCCATGAAACCATTGATCCGGTTCGCTATATTGCAAACCGGTCATCCGGAAAGCAGGGTTATGCTATCGCGGAATCCCTGCGAATGAAAGGCGCCGACGTCATATTGGTTTCCGGTCCGACGAATTTGAAAACACCCAACGGTGTGGACAGAAGGAATGTAATCTCCGCGCAGGAAATGATGGAAGAAACCAAAAGAACCCTTCCCGCAGACGCTGTAATTTGTGTCGCTGCGGTTGCTGACTGGCGTGTGAAAGAACCGAAAACCCAAAAAATAAAAAAACAGAATAGTGCGATACCCAGACTGGAATTTACAGAAAACCCCGACATTTTAAAAACCGTATCAACCGACAAAAAAAGGCGGCCTTCTCTTGTGATTGGTTTTGCCGCAGAAACGGAAAATGTAACGGAATATGCCAAAGACAAACTGGCAAGAAAAGGCTGTGACTGGATTATTGCCAATGACATATCCGGCGATGTGATGGGCGGAGACGAGAATAAGGTTTATTTAATCACAAATACCGGTATAGAAAGCTGGCCCAGTATGAGCAAATCAAGGGTCGCAGATAATATTGCACAGAAAATCGAAGCATATTTTAAGGAACATCAATGACAACAGTGGCAATTCAGGTGTTAAAGAACGGTGAAGGATTAAAGTTACCCGAGTATGAGACATCAAACAGTGCAGGTATGGACTTAATGGCCGCAATCCCGGAAGGTGAAGAACTTATTTTACCTGTTGGTCAGAGACTATTGGTGCCAACTGGCTTCGCCATGGCCCTTCCCCATGGTTTTGAGGCGCAGGTAAGGCCCAGATCAGGCCTTGCCTGGAAAAACGGTGTAACCGTTCTTAATACACCCGGAACAATCGACGCCGATTATCGGGGCGAAGTTAAAGTCATTCTGATTAATCATGGTGATGAAGAGTTTGCCATAACCAGGGGTATGCGTATCGCGCAAATGGTCATCGCCCCCGTCACTCAGGCGCGCTGGAATATTTGCGAAAAACTCGATGAAACAGCGCGTGGAGAGGGCGGTTTCGGCTCCACCGGTACAAAATCATGACGGAAACGGTTACACTTATTATCGCCGGAACGGAAAGCACGCTTCCGGCAAGCGAACTGACAATAGAAAGAATTATCGCCGAAGCACATTCCCTTGGATATCAGCAATTCAGCGTGTTTTGTAATGACCATGAAATTACAAATCCCGAGGATTTTGAACTGATCCCCGGCGCAACCTATATTATCGCCACGCCAGATGACATAATAAATCCGGACAACATTAAATATGATGTTGAGGAAGAAGAAAATGGCGCTCACTGACGACCAATTGGAACGGTATGCCCGTCACATTATCCTAAAAGAAGTCGGTGGCCACGGACAACAGAAACTGATGAACGCAAAAGTGCTTGTCATTGGTGCTGGTGGATTGGGAAGCCCGCTTCTGATGTATCTTGCGGCAGCGGGTGTCGGCACGCTGGGGATAATTGATGACGATAAAGTGGATCTTAGTAACCTTCAGCGTCAGATCATCCATATGACCAGCTCCATTGGCGAAGAGAAGGCATCGAGCGCTCGCGGCATGATAAACAAATTAAACCCTGATATTAAAGTCAACACTTACGCCGAACGCCTTGATAAAAGTAACGCCGAAGAAATTATCGCACATTATGATATCGTTGCCGATGGCTGCGATAATTTCAGTACGCGGTTCCTGGTTAATGACATTTGTCTTAAACACAGAAAGCCGCTTATTTCCGGCGCGCTCAGCCAATTTGACGGACAGCTTGCAACTTTCAAAGGGTATGAAGAAAACCTTCCATGTTACAGATGCCTTGTCCCTGATCACCCCCGTGGTGTATTAAGCTGCGCCGAGGCAGGAATTCTGGGCGCCGTTGCCGGCGTGGTCGGCACCATGCAAGCCATTGAAGTATTAAGGGAAATTTTGAATCTAGGCGACAGCCTCGCTGGTAAGCTGCTTATCTATGATGCGCTTAACGCAAGCAGCCGAACCATTAAATTACCAAAAGACCCCGGATGCCTTTACTGTGGTTCTTAGTAGCTTTCCGCCAGTACACGGTCTCGCGGGCTGTGACCATCGATAAAAGTTTTTACGTTGATGAGAACCTTTTCACCCATGGCATATCGTGCTTCTTCTGTCGCCGATCCCATGTGGGGGGCGAGCACTACATTTTCAAGATCAAAAAACACAGGATTAACGTTGGGTTCGTTTTCATAAACATCGAGACCCGCACCGGCGACCGCGCCTGATTGCAGTATATCTATAAGTGCTTTTTCATCGACTACATCACCTCGTGCAGTATTGACCAGATAGCTATGTGGCTGCATCAACGCCAACCTGCGTTTTGACATGATCCGGTGTGTGTCCGGCGTAAAGGGACAATTTAGCGAGATCACATCCATTTGCGTAATCATCTGATCAAGACTTTCCCAGTATGTTGCCCCTAATTTCTTCTCAACATCATCATCCAGTCTGTTGCGATTGTGATAATGGATGGAAAGCCCAAACGCACGTGCACGTGCCGCAAGTGCCTGCCCGATACGGCCCATCCCGATAATACCCAGCTTTTTATCTTGAAGACGCATACCAAGCATTCCCGTTGGTGACCAGGTTTTCCAGTTTCCTGATCTAAGCATTCGTTCCCCTTCGCTTACACGGCGGGTGATCGAAAGAAGCAGAGCCATCGCCATATCCGCGGTATCTTCCGTTAAAACGCCTGGTGTATTGGTGACGGTAATCATCTTTTGTGCCGCCGCTTTCAGATCAATATGATCAACGCCGACGCCGAAATTGGCAATCATTCTAAGATTTGGACCCGACGAGGCGATGATATCAGCGTCTATTTTTTCCGTCACCGTTGAGACCAGAATGTCCGCTTCATTCACTGCGGTCAATAATTCTTCCCGACTGAAAAGATGATCATCCGAATTCAACCGAACCTGGAACAGCTCTTTCATTCTTTTTTCTATTTCAAGCGGCAGTTTTCTTGTAACAATGACTAGGGGCTTCATAAAATTCATCTCACACAATTTTTGTCGAGAGTATATTTTGCATAATTTCCGCTGACAATGAAAAAGCAACCTTGACGTAAGATCGAGAAAATTACATATAATTGACCAACCAAAACGGAAAGTATGTCTTACGATGAAAATATTTGTCAGATTTCTATTTTTTATATCATTTTTTATTACGTCATTTTCTCCCACCTTTTCACAAACTGCAGAACAAAGAACAACCGGTGCATCGGGCTACCCGTTGCCGCGCTTTATGTCGCTTGACGATGATATAACAAATATGAGAACGGGACCGGGACTTGAATATCCAATAGACTGGATTTATCAGAGGGAAGATTATCCCTTAAAGGTGATTGCGGAATACGGAAACTGGTTTAAGGTTATCGATATGGACGGTACAACCGGCTGGATTCTTCGCCACCTGCTTTCCCTGAACCGAAGTGGCATTATTATAAACGGGACACAAAGCCTGGTAAAATCACCGGAAGATGAAAATATTATGATGGTCATCGCCGAGCAGGATGTCGTCGGATCAATTTTACAGTGTCAGAGTAACTGGTGCGAGATGGAGGTCGGCGGCTTTACCGGCTGGATAAGAAGTGAAAATATCTGGGGGACATTTGACAATGAGGTTTTTGATTAAATTTAATCATCTTCCATATGAACTACAACGCTGACACCACTTATTTTTTTTCCTTCCGGGACTTCCGGTAGTGCCGATATTACCAACTCTTCAGAAGAAATATCCTTAAGCGCTTCTTCTTCCTTGAAATAGATATGATGATGATCGCCGATATTCGTATCAAAATAGGTGCGGTTTGAATCAACAATAACTTCCTTAAGCAGACCCGCTTCTGTGAACTGATTCAATGTATTATAGATAGTCGCTAATGAAACCTTGGCCCCTAACTCATTCACTTCCTGATGAAGGGTTTCCGCAGTTACATGCCGATCTTCCTCGTCAAACAACAACTTAGCGATAGCCAACCTTTGACGTGTTGGGCGAAGGCTCACATCCTGCAGGCATTTCAGTGCATTTGAGTATGGTCTATTCATCACTTAACTTTCTAAACATCAAACCAGAGCATATATGCTACACGTTAACAAATCTTTTATCAAGCTACCGGGCATGACTAGTCACCCGTGGTTATTCTTTCGACCAATTCCCGGACAGTCGGCACAAAACCGTTACTATAGAACGGATCCGTCGCGAAATTAAAGGCTGAATGGCCCGCAAACATCAAATTATCATCCAAAGATGCGCCATGCGCAATATCCATCAAAGATTTTTGAATGCAAAAACTTCTTGGGTCAGCGCCGCGACCGGTAGAATAGTTGGTATCAGGGTTTTCAGACCAGTTTGAAAATTTACACTGGCTCAGGCAACCCATACAGTTTTTCTGATCTGTTCTGATGGCATCCGCCTGATCACTTGTCACAAGTATTATTGTGTCATCCGGCGTTCTCATGGAAGTGTCAAACCCCTGATCGATCCATTTCAGAATATCTGTTTTTTCTTCCTCTTTAACAAAATAACGTTTTTTGCCAATAGTAACTTCTGTGTTAAAGGCTTCGTCAACCCCCGCTTTACGGCAAAACTTCACTTGCCGTTCGCTACGACCTTCAAGTTCACGAAGCAGATTATTGCGGACGGCCGATGAATAAAACCCCGTGGGGCTGAAACGATGCAGCAGGACATCCCCTTCTTTAATGGTTGTCAATCGGTCTTTCCATCCCTGTGGGATTGGGCTCTCTATTGTAAGCAGGGGTCTCGTACCAAACTGGAATGCGATCAAGCCAATTTCAGGGTTATCAAGCCAATGCTCCCAATCACGCAGGTACCATACGCCACCCGCCATTAATATCGGCACATTTTCCAACCCGAATTTATTCATCATTGCTCTCAAGGCGACAACACGTGGATACGGGTCCTGCGGGACACGTGGGTCTTCCGCATTCGAAAGGCCGTTATGACCCCCGGCCAGCCACGGGTCTTCATAAACAACCCCGCCCAGCCATTCGCCGTAATTTTTATAAGCCCGCTTCCACAAAATGCCGAAAGCGCGGGCCGATGATATAATTGGATGGAAAAATACTTTATGATTTGCGGCAATTTCCGCAAGCTTATACGGCATTCCCGCACCGCAGGTTATGCCGTGAACCAATCCCTTTGTTTCATTGAGAACCCCTTCCAGCACTGGTTCAGCACCACCCATTTCCCACAAAACGTTGATATGGATACGTCCTTTTCCGCCAGCGATATCATGGGCGTCTTTTACCTGGCGAATACCTCCATCAATACCATACTGGATAAGTTCCGCATGTCTTTCAATGCGTGTTTTTCCATGATATATTTGTGGAATAACATTGCCTTCTTCATCAAAATTATCAGCATTTACGCACGATACCGTCCCAACGCCCCCTGCCGCCGCCCACGCTCCTGCACTTGCGCCGTTTGTGGCGGAAATTCCTTTCCCGCCTTCAACAAGAGGAAGAACATCGCTTCCTGAAATATTTAATGATTCTAACGCTTTCATATTATTCCTTTGCCGCAAACCTACGTTTGCGAGCCGGACGTTTGCGTCTCGCGCACACACCCGGCTACACTATACTACGCGAGCGAGCCTTAATCGCCGTCGTTTTCGGCTTCTTCGTCTTCCTTAGCCTCACCATTGGTGACGGCCTTCATACTGAGGCGTACCTTGCCGCGGTCATCAATGCCAAGAACCTTAACTTTAACGATTTCGCCTTCTTTTACAACATCAGTCACCTGTTTAACACGCTCGTTTGCAAGTTCGCTGATATGAACAAGACCATCTTTACTGCCAAGGAAGTTTACAAAAGCACCAAAATCAACGGTTTTAACAACTTTACCTTCGTAGGTTTTTCCAACCTCCGGCTCTGCAACAATTCCGTTAATCCAGTCCATTGCCGCTTTGATGGCGGCACCGTCAGGCGATGAAACATTGACAACACCATCGTCATCAATATCAACCTTGGCGCCTGTTACTTCACAAATTTCACGAATTACTTTACCGCCTGTACCGATAATTTCACGAATTTTGTCTTTCTTGACCTGTAATGTTTCAATACGCGGCGCGTGCTGGCTCATTTCTTCGCGAGCTCCATCAAGCGCTTTGTTCATCGCTTCAAGTATTGTCGCGCGGCCACCTTTTGCCTGATTAAGGGCCACTTCCATAATGTCTTTGGTGATACCTGTAATTTTGATATCCATCTGAAGTGAGGTTATCCCTTCGGTAGTACCAGCAACCTTGAAATCCATATCACCCAGATGATCTTCATCACCCAGAATATCGGAAAGAACGGCGTAATCATCGCCTTCCTTGATAAGGCCCATCGCAATACCGGATACCGGGCGTTTGATCGGAACACCGGCATCCATCATTGACAATGAGGCACCACAAACAGTTGCCATTGAAGACGACCCGTTGGATTCAGTAATTTCCGACACAACACGAATGGTATATGGAAATTCTTCCTTCGACGGCAACACGGCATGCACTGCGCGCCACGCCAATTTGCCATGGCCAATCTCACGACGTCCGGTGAACCCCATGCGTCCTACTTCACCAACAGAATATGGTGGAAAGTTATAGTGGAGCATGAAGCTGCGCTTGGTTGTGCCCGTCAGCGCATCAATGAATTGCTCATCATCAGCAGTACCCAATGTCGTAACACAAATCGATTGCGTTTCACCACGAGTGAACAAAGCAGAGCCATGTGTGCGCGGCAGAATATTCACTTCGCCAACCACTTGGCGAACCGTATCAAGTGCACGTCCGTCAATCCGTTTTCCGGTTTTGATGATATCGCCACGAACAATGTCCTTTTCGATATTCTTGAGTATGCCACCAACGAGAATTTCCTTCTGATCGTCACCTTCTTCAACGAATTTTGCTTTAACCGCTTCCTTCACCTCAGAAATTTTTCCGACACGTTCCTGCTTATCAGTTTCCCCGTAAGCATCGCGAAGCCCCTTCTCAGCCATTGCCTTGATTTCTGCAATAAGGTCGCTGTGGTCTTCTTTTTCCGGAAGTTCCCATGGATCATTCGCAGCTTGCTCGGCAAGTTCGATGATTGCATCAATAACCACCTGCATTTCTGCATGGCCGAACATCACGGCATCAAGCATTACTTCTTCGGAAAGCTCGTTTGCCTGTGATTCAACCATAAGTACAGCATCGCGTGTGCCCGCGACGACAAGATCAAGTTCTGATTTTTCCAGTTCCTCTCCTGTCGGGTTCAGCACATATTCGCCGTCTATATATCCAACGCGCGCAGCGGCTATCGGCCCCATAAACGGCAGCCCTGATAATGTAAGCGCAGCACTTGTTCCAACGATTGCCACAATATCAGGATTATTTTCGAGATCGTGGCTCATTACTGTCGCCACCACTTGTGTTTCGTTTTTAAAACTTGATACAAAAAGCGGACGGATCGGACGGTCAATAAGACGACAAATCAGTGTCTCTTCTTCGCTTGGACGTCCTTCACGTTTAAAAAAACCGCCAGGTATTTTACCGGCGGAATATGCTTTTTCTTGATAATTAACTGTTAGTGGGAAGAAATCAATACCAGCTTTTGCGTTTTTAGCGGCTGTTACCGCTGTAAATACTGACGTTTCTCCGTATGTTACCATAACGGCCCCTGCCGCCTGGCGGGCAATATGCCCTGTTTCGATTACCAGCGGACGACCGCCCCAGGTAATTTCTTTTTTATGTATATTAAACATTTATATTTCCAACTTATTGATCGGCTTTATTTTTTGAAACGTGGGTTCAGGGCCCATCCCCGAACCCACACATCAAAAAGCCTTTGCATAACCCCTATGGTCATACATTCATATTTTCTTACTTACGTAGCCCCAAGCTTTTAATCAAAGCTTGATAACGGCCTTCGTCTTTACTTTTCAGATAGTCAAGAAGCTTGCGTCTTTTATTGACAAGCATCAAAAGCCCGCGACGCGAGTGATTATCTTTCTTATGTGTTTTAAAGTGTTCTGTGAGTTGCACAATCCTGTGTGTTAGAATAGCAACCTGAACTTCCGGGGAACCTGTATCGCCATCCTTGACGGCATACTCTTTAATAAGTTCCTGCTTTTTTTCTGCAGTAATCGACATCGATAACTCCTTTATTTAAGTCATAAATTAAAAACACGCACCGGTTTAATGTAACCGCTGTCCAGCTCACATAGGGCGATCAACTTATCACCTTCCATGGCTCTCACAGTAAGTTCAGCCGGGCTTGAAGCTGGTAAGCTTTCCGTCAAATATTCACGCGGTAAAAAACCGCCATGTTTGAGAAGGTCTGCTTGTTCTTTCGTTACGGCCAGTGCCAAGATGTCGTCCAGCACGGTCACAATGTTTAGAATCCACTCTTCAAGCGGCGCACTATGTACTAATTCTTCAAGCTTTACCAGTGAAATCGTACTGGATAAATCAAATGCTCCTACTTTCGTTCGCCTGAGCATTGAAATGTAACCAAAAGTACCTAATCTAGCCGCTAAATCCCGACCAACCGACCTTACATACGTGCCTTTTGAGCATTCCATTTCGAAGGTAGCGTGATCTCTTTCCACGCTCAGGAGCCTGAGATCATTTATCTCAACTTCTCTCTCCTTAATAACAAAATCTTCTCCTGATCTTGCCAGGTCATATGCTCGTTTACCACCGATCTTTACGGCACTATACGCGGGCGGCTTCTGCATGATACGGCCACTAAAATGCTTTATTTGCTCCAATATGCCCTTTTCATCCGGCCTGGTTTCGCTGGTTTGAAGCACAGTGCCTTCCAAATCATCCGTTGTCCGACTTTCTCCCCAATTTACCGTAAATTGGTAGGTTTTACGCGCATCCATAATAAACGGTATGGTTTTTGTAGCTTCGCCAAATGCTATTGGCAAGACACCTGTTGCAAGCGGATCAAGTGTTCCTGCATGGCCCACTTTTTGCGCTTTGGTGAGATATCGGCATTTTCCGACAACCTTGGTCGAGCCCATATCATATGGCTTATCAATTGCAATCCAGCCATCTATTTTAATACCTTTTCGTCTTCTTGCCATCGGCACTATTCATTTTCATCTTTGTTCAGATCCTGCGCAACATGAGCACTGGCAAGCAACGCTTCAATATGATCGGCCTCCCCAAAACTGTAATCAGATGTAAATTTCAAATTTGGCAGATATTTCATACGCACCATTTTAGAAAGTTGCCCACGAATAAATTTACTGTTTGCGTTAAGCCCGTCAACCACCTCTTTTTCATTTATGCCCCCAAGCGGCATCACAAAGACGGTTGCGTTTCTTAAATCAGGGCTGACACGCACCTCGGTTACGGTAATGGATACATCGTCAAGCGCCGGGTCACGAATCTCGCCCCGCGAAAGTATATCGGAAATCGCATGACGTATATTTTCACCAACCCTCAGGACACGGTGGCTCGGGCCACTTTCGTTATTAAATCTGGACTTAGACATTATATTTATCCTTGAAAAGCAAAACGGCTCCCCGTTTTTATAGGGAAGCCGGTAAACCTATCATTTAGAATCTTTAAAGGTTGCGTTCGATTTCCTGAACCTCGTAACACTCGATAACATCGCCAACCTTCATATCATTATAACTTTCGAAATTCATCCCGCATTCGACACCACTTTCCACTTCCTTGACAGCATCTTTAAAGCGGCGCAACGACCCAAGATCACCCTCATATACAACAGTGTCATCACGAAGCAATCTTGCCTTTGCACCTTGCCTTATAACACCACTGGTTACCAGACAACCCGCCGCTTTTCCCTTACCGGCATTAAAGATATCAAGCACCTCGGCTGTACCGATAATGGTTTCCTTGATTTCGGGTGCGAGCATTCCTGACATCACAGCTTTGATATCATCAATCAAATCATAGATAATTGAGTAATAACGAATTTCAACACCTTCTTTGCCTGCCAAGTCGGCCGCATTACGGCTCGCGCGCACATTGAAACCAATTATCGGTGCGCCCGTCGCAAGGGCAAGGCCAACGTCCGTTTCATTGATGCCCCCAACACCGCTATGAACGATTTTACATTTCACTTCGTCTGTGTTCAGTTGCTCCAAAGACGCCACAATCGCACCGACGGAACCCTGCACATCAGCTTTCAACAATATCGGAACCGTTGAAATTTCGGCTTCTTTGAGCTTGTCGAACATATTTTCAAGACTTGCTGCCGGTATTTTATTCTTATCATCTTTAATCTGATTAAGCCTGAAATCAACCACGCTTCGCGCTTTGGCTTCATCGTCCACCACAACAAAATCATCCCCCGCGCCTGGCGCACTATCAAGGCCAAGTATTTCTACAGGCATGGAAGGCCCGGCTTCCTTTACCTGCGATCCGCGGTCGTCAACAAGTGCACGTGCACGTCCCCAAGCCGTGCCAGCCACAACAACGTCACCCACTTTCAGGGTGCCGTTTTGAACGATCACGGTTGCGACGGCACCACGCCCTTTATCAAGTTTCGCCTCCACCACGACGCCTTTGGCTGTGCGGTTCGGGTTGGCGTTCAGATCACTAAGTTCAGCCTGTAGAAGGATTGCTTCCTCAAGTTTATCAAGGCCCGTTCCTTCCTTGGCAGACACTTCAATATCAAGAACCTCACCGCCCATGCTTTCAACAAAAACCTCATGTTGCAACAGGTCCTGACGCACTTTCATTGCGTTGGCTCCCGGGGCATCCATTTTATTTATGGCGACAACAATCGGGACTTCAGCCGATTTCGCATGGCTAATCGCTTCAATGGTCTGCGGCATAATGCCATCATCCGCAGCCACAACAAGCACCACAATATCAGTCACCTGGGCGCCGCGCGCGCGCATGGCTGTAAACGCAGCATGGCCCGGTGTATCAAGAAACGTGATTTTATCTCCACTGGCAACTTTAACCTGATAAGCACCAATATGCTGGGTAATCCCGCCCGCTTCTCCTTTGGTGACGCTTGATTTACGAAGCGCATCCAAAATAGATGTCTTACCATGATCAACGTGGCCCATAACGGTAACAACAGGTGCTCGTGGCAACAAATCTTCTTCCGCATCTTCCGGCCCGGAAAGGTCGAGTTCCACATCCGAGGCGCTAATTCGTTTTAGCTTATGACCAAATTCTTCAACAATTAGTTCCACAACATCGTGATCAATTTCTTCACTGGCCGAAGCCATTACACCCATTTTCATCAGGGCACGGATCACATCGTTTGTTTTTTCAGTCATTCTGCTGGCAAGTTCAGCAACGGTGATACTGTCCGGAACGACAACTTCGCGATACACTTTCTTTGCTGGCTCCAGAAGGCCACTTTGCCTTTTCTCCTTGGCTCTCTTACGCTTTAGCGATGCCAAACTGCGCTGACGTTCTATGTTCCCTGAAAGAGCTTGTGTAACCGTTAGTCGACCGCTTCTACGTCGGCTTTCGTCCACACGTCCTTTTTTAACCTCTGGACGTTTAGGAGTGGCTTCTTTCTCAACAATTTTCTTCACCGGCTCCTTGGCCTTAACTGGCTGACCCGCAGCCAATTTTGCTGCAGCAGCTTCTGCATCGGCAATTCGGGCAGCCTCTTCCTCGCGTTCTCTCTTTAGCTCAAGATCCGCCAGACGTTTTTCTTCATCTATCTCTACCTTGCTATGTTTCTCTGGTTCTGCTTTTGGCCTATTTTTCTTTTCAGCCTCTTCTTTTGCAAGCCTTTCCGCATTTGCCGCTTGCTCTACAGCTCTGCGTTTTGCTTCTTCTGCTGCTCGTTTTGCTTTTTCTTCATTGTCCTTTTGAGCTTTTTCAAGAACCTTTGCACGTTTTTCACGCTCACTTTCAGAAAGACCCCCTGAAGATAATTCTTCTTCAACCGGTTTCGCCAATCGTGTGCTTTTACCAGAATCAAATGGTGTCTTTATGATTGATTTCGGTTTCGCCGCTGTTTTCTCAATGCTTGGTTTCTGACCCGGCATCACAAGTTTTTTCTTCTTGTGCTGAACCACAACACCGTTCGCATTGCCGCCCACACCAAACGCGCCGGGAGGTTTCATCTGAAGTGTTTTACGTCCAGACGTCGATAACGGTGTTTTTTTATTTTTTTCGTCGCTCATTCTTTTATCGCCTTAAAAACCAATTTAACCTTTTAACATAAAAAAGGAAAAATGGCTTTATTTTATAACTTTTTTCTACAGTGTTTATAACGGGATATCTCACGCAATAAACTTGTTTTAATACCGCCCGGCAAAAGTGCCAGGTGCACCGCATTCTCAAGCCCAACGGCTTTACTAAGTTCTTCACGGGCAAACATATCGATTACTCGCAAATTATCAAGCCCTTGACACATTTTGCTGCGCCCATTTTCCGCACCATCGCTTGCGGTAATTAAAATATCTGTCTTACCACTTTTCAGCATCGCCCTTACTTTTTCATAGCCCGAAATGATGTTTCCGGCTCTATTGGCGAGGCCTATGTAATCCAAACAGCGCTTACGCAGCAGGTCTTCTATTTGATCCAAAAGACCGTCTGTTATCTTAACGGTCTTATTTTCAGTTTCCTTTTTCAACAAAGCTCGGCCCGCATGCAAAAGTCGCTTGCTCCTGATGGCTTCCTTCAAAATATCTCTATCCGCCGTAATCCAGCAACCCCGACCGGGTAATTTAGCTGCGACATCCGGAATTATAACGCCATCCGGCGCGCAGACAAATCGCACTAATTTATGAGCGGGCAAACTTTGGCCCGTGACCAAACACTTTCTTATTCGCTTTTCTTTGGTCACAACACATCATCCTATTCCACGGCTTCAGGAGCAATTTCCTCGGCCTCTCCTTCTGCTTCTTCATCTTCGAACCAATGCGCCCGCGCTGCCATAATGATTTCATTCGCCTGATCCGTTGAAAGGTCATACTCACGAAGAATGCCATCTTCAGAGCTTGTCAGCTCATCACCGGCAAGGTCTCCCAGATCATCAAGCGTCTTGATGCCTGCCTCGCCAAGTGTAACCAGCATTGGCGGTGTTAAGCCTTCAATTGTCGCAAGCTCATCTTCCACACCAAGTTCTTTTCTTTTGACTTCCGCTTCTTCGGCAATTGACCCAAGTGCTTCACGGGCACGTGACTGCAGTTCCTCGACAAGAGCCATATCAAACCCTTCGATGCCTGCGAATTCATCCGGCGCAACATAAGCGACTTCTTCAAGATTTCTAAAACCTTCACCTACGAGCAGCAATGCAAGCGTCTCATCAACGTCAAGGGCATTTATAAATAGTTCGCTGCGTTCCTTATATTCCGCCTGACGACGTTCCGATTCGTCCGCTTCGGTCATAATATCAACCTGCCAGCCAGTCAGCTGGGACGCCAGGCGCACATTTTGCCCGCGACGCCCAATTGCCAGACTAAGCTGATCTTCACCAACAACAACATCCATCCGTCTCGCGTCTTCATCAATAACAACTTTAGAAACATTGGCCGGTGCAAGTGCCCGAATAATATAGGTCGCCGGATCAGGCGACCATTGGATAATATCAATTTTTTCACCCTGAAGTTCCTCTACCACCGCTTGAACACGGCTACCCCGCATACCAACGCAGGCACCAACCGGGTCAATACTTGGGTCATTACTGGTCACCGCAATTTTTGCCCGGCTGCCAGGATCACGGCTTACGCCAACGATGCCGATGACACCGTCGTAAATTTCCGGAACCTCTCCTGCAAAAAGTTTTGCCATGAAATCCGGATGGCTTCGGGAAAGAAATATTTGCGGGCCGCGCGGCTCTTCTCTCACATCAAGGATGATGGCGCGAACACGTTCACCAGTTCGGACATGTTCCCGCGGGATAAGTTGATCACGCCTTATAATTGCTTCGGCAGACCCAAGATCAACAATTACATTGCCATATTCAACGCGTTTCACCACGCCATTGATCAAATCACCAATTTTATCTTTATATTCTTCATATTGGCGGGCACGTTCTGCTTCACGCACTTTTTGAACAATCACTTGTTTCGCAGTCTGCGCAGCGACGCGGCCAAAGTCAATTGCGGGTAGTTCATCCGCCAGTATATCACCAATAGCCGCGTCTTCCTTAAATTGGCCCGCGTCCTCAACAGTGATTTCCGTCGAATGGTTTTCCACATTTTCCACAACTTCGAGAACGCGATAAAGCTTTATGTCGCCGGTTTTACGATCAATATGGGCCTTAATCTCATTTTCCATACCGTATCGGGACCGCGCTGCTTTCTGAATTGCTTCTTCCATCGCGCCCAAAACAATTTCCTTGTCGATATTTTTTTCGCGCGCTACCGCATCGGAAATTTGCAATAGTTCTAATCTATTTGCGCTTACTGCTGTCATAACCTTAATGCTCCAGTATTTTTACGGTGCCTCTCCTTGGCCCCTAACATCATTCTTAATCTTATAATCACTTCACTCATGATGGTTTAGCGCCTGCTGCTGCCATCAACTCGTCAGTCATTACCAATTTTGCTTTTTGGATGCCGTTAAAATTGAGCTTATAAAGCTCGCCTTCCACATCCAGTAAAATTAACTCATCCTCTGTACCCAACAATTTACCACGATACCGTTTCCGGCTATCCACTGTTTTTTTCATTTCTACTTTCGCTTCAAAACCAGCGTAATTTACAAAATCCTTCAGCCGGGTTAGTGGTCGATCAAGCCCCGGCGAGCTAACCTCCAAAACATATTCGCTATCGATTGGATCTTCTACATCCAGTATTACCGATATTTCACGACTTATTTTCGCACAAGCTTCAACAGTCATGGTACCATCTTCTGCTTCTGCCATCACCTGCAGTGTTGACGGCCCACCCGTTGGTGAGCTGAACAACTGCACGCGGACAAGCTCATATCCCAACCCTTCAATAGTGGGTTCAATAAGTGTCGCTATTTTATCTGTCAGCGCTGACGACATCTCAGTTCAATTTCCAAAAATCTATTTATTACAAACAAAGTGGCAGGCCAGTGAAACACTTGCCCGCACCAAAAAATAAAAATTTTAAGTGATTCGGATGCCTATATATATAGAGCAATTTTATCGAACTTCAAGAGCTTTATTTTACCCTTGTTTTTCTAGGGGCGCCGCTTTCTGACAAATGTCATATAGGCGCTCTTACGGCCCGCCTTTAGCGCTTTTATTTCATAACGGGTTTCAGGCCAGTCAGCCGGTCTTTTATGCCAATCATCCGGATGATCATTTTTCCAGTCAAAGTCGTTATTTTCCAATAACCTAGCCAGAATCCACCGACAATAATCGTGATGATCCGTGGCAATGCGAAGTTCTGCATCGTCTTTAAGTAACCTGGAGAGAACGGCTACATTTCCCGGGCTTACGACGCGACGTTTATAGTGTCTTTTTTTTCTCCAGGGATCAGGAAACAAAATAAATGCGCGTGATAATGACCGGTCTGGCAGCGCATCCATCAACAGACGGGCATCATCCATAAAAAACCGAACATTTTCAATTTTTTCTCGATCAATATGATCAATTAACCCTGAAACCCCATTTAAAAAGGGCTCACAGCCGATAAAACCAACATTGGGGTGAGCAATGGCCTGCGCCACCAGATGCTCACCTTTGCCGAACCCTATTTCCAGCCAGATATCATCCGGCTTTTCATCAAACAGAACGAAAGGGTCGATCATTTCTGTTGGCTTAACGAATATGTTTAATTTTGGAAAATATTTATCCAGTCGGTCCTGGCTCGCTTTTCGTAGCGGCTTTCCCTGCCGCCGCCCATAAACGCGGCTGCCCCTGATGTTTTCCAGATTCTTCATATCCACAATATGATTTTTCAATGACCTCTGGTCAATATCAGAATTCAGCTTTAAGCGCGTCCACCAGATCGGTTTTTTCCCATGAGAACCCACCATCGGCTTCCGGCTCCCTGCCGAAATGCCCGTATGCGGCGGTTCGTTCGTAAATGGGCCTGTTAAGGCCAAGATGTTCGCGAATTCCTCTTGGGCTGAGATCCATCACTTCCGCAAGTACTTTTTCCAGTTTTGCCGGATCAACATTGCCTGTTTGGTGAAAGTCGACATAAAGTGACAATGGTTTTGAAACGCCGATTGCATAAGCAAGTTGAATGGTACAGCGATCCGCCAGACCCGCAGCGACAACATTTTTTGCCAGATATCTTGTTACATACGCGGCCGAACGATCCACTTTTGTCGGATCTTTTCCTGAGAAAGCACCACCGCCATGCTGAGCAGCGCCGCCATAAGTATCAACAATAATTTTTCGGCCCGTAAGACCCGCGTCGCCATCCGGTCCGCCGATTATGAATTGCCCTGTAGGATTTATATAAAGCTCTTCTTCCGGTGGCATCCATCCTTCAGGCAGATTTTTTTCGATGTGCTGTATGACAATTTCACGAATACGTTCCTGGCTGACATTCGCGCCATGCTGTGTTGACACAACAACAGATGTCGCCTGCACCGGTTTTCCGTTTTCATATCTCAATGTTACCTGGCTTTTAGAATCCGGGCCAAGCTCGCTTGCTTCCCCGCTATGGCGGGCTTCCGCCATAGATTTAAGTATACTGTGTGAATATTGCAGTGTGGCCGGCATCAATTGTTCAGTTTCATTCGTTGCATAACCGAACATAATACCCTGATCGCCCGCACCTTCATCTTTATTTCCGGATGCATCAACCCCCATGGCAATGTCGGAAGATTGTTCATGGACATGGACTTCAACATCCATATGTTTCCAGTGAAACCCTTCCTGCTCATAGCCAATATTGCGCACAGCATCGCGTGCGGACTGTTCCATTACATCTTTGGTAATGCTTTCGGGACCCCGCACTTCACCCGCTAGAACCACCCTATTTGTAGTGGTCAGTGTTTCCACAGCAACACGGGATTCAGGTTCAAGCTCCAAAAATTTGTCGACAATAGAATCTGAAATTCTGTCCGACACTTTATCGGGATGCCCTTCGGACACTGATTCACTTGTAAATAGGTAATTTTTTCTGCTCAATTTTCTGCTCCTGCATAGAGGTCTTTATCTCAACACATTATATAAAGATTTCTTTATATATAATTAACGAACAGTCATATCCTGCGAAAAAGTTAAAATCAACTCTTAATTTTACATTATTGGCCTAATTTTTCTGTGTTGATCTGATAAAATGTGAAATAGATTTCAGTGCCTGTTTAAGATGACCTTGATGCGTTAGCCCGGATTTTTTTCTTGGCGCCAGATCATGATTGCCGTCCGCAAGCCAATTTATCGTAATGTTTGATGACAGTGAAAACCGTCCAACAATTTCCCTTGTGCCCATGGGATCTCTTTCTCCCTGTAAAATAAGCGTTGGTGTCCTGATTTCACGAAGATGTTCGATCCGCGGGTTGTCCATCTTGCCGGGAGCATAAAATGGATATCCAAGACAAATTAGTCCATCAACCGCCATTTCATCCGCAATCATCGAAGCCATTCTTCCTCCCATGGATTTACCACCGATAAAAAGGCGACTTTTACTTCCTTTTCTATTGTCATTGATGATTTGACGCCATGACGTCAGTAATATTTTCTGGCCATTTGGCGGACGTTTTCCATGACCTTCACGCCTCAGGGCCATATAGGGAAATTCAAACCGGATAACCCGTATGCCGGATGAAGCCAACTTTTCAGCGAAAAAATTCATGAAGTCCGTGTCCATAGGCGCGCCCGCACCATGGGCCAATATAACCGTCACCGCCGCATCAGTAGGACCGTTACATAGGGTTGGACGCTTTATAGTCTCAGACAACTAATATTTTTCCGTTTTTAATTTCAATTTCAACCGCTCTCAGCTTTGCGCCATTACAGGGGCCCGCTACACACAGGCCGTCCGATAATTGAAATAAAGCTCCATGTGTATGACACATAAAATAACTACCGGTTTTTTCAAGAAACTGGCCTTCTTCCATATTCAGCGGGGTCCCTGCGTGGGGGCAGACATTGACATAGGCATATATGTTATCTTCTTTCCGCTGAATAAATATATCGTGGATATCGCTACCGGAACGATAGGAAAACTCCTTTGCTTCCCCGTCTTTTATATCATCGACAAGACAAAGAATATCGCCCGCTTTTAGCGCGACCCCAATTTCGCTCAGTCTTAATATATTAGTCACTTGATATTAGTCGCTTGCTGGTAGCCACGGACCGATCGCGCCCATCCAGCGGCGGACGGTTACCTTGTCAAATAATCCTGCTTTGTTATAGGGATCATTTTTTGCGAAGTCCTCTGCTTCTTCCCGGCTGTCAACTTCAACGATGATCATGCTGCCTTTGGGCTTCGGGTCATCTCCTTCCGTAAGCAGTGGCCCGGCGAGGACCGTTATTCCCTTTTCTGCAGCATACGCGAGATGATCGGGCCTTACGCTCATTCTGAGATCCAGGCTGTTTTCCTTGTCAAACGCTGTAATTATGTAATGCATTTTTATTCCTTTTCTATATTTCTGAAACAAATGGTCTGTTGAGCAGATCGGTTATGACAGTATCTACATCCTTACCTTCATGAAGAATATCATTCACTGCCATAACAATCGGCAGATCAATTTTCTCTTCGCGGCAAATTTTGGCCAACACTGCGCTTGTATAATAACCTTCCGCAACCGTTTTGCGGCCATGCATCAGTTCCTCAACCGATTTTCCCTGACCAATGGCAATCCCAAGGGACATATTTCTGGATTGCGGCGAAGAACATGTCAAAATCAGATCTCCCAGCCCGCAAAGGCCCATCATGGTTGTACGTTCTGCGCCATAGATTTCACCGAAACGAACCATTTCCGAAAGACTTCTTGTAATAAGGGCCGCTCTGGCATTATCCCCCATATTTCTACCTGCTGTGATCCCGCAAGCGATGGCAAATACATTTTTAAGAGCCCCGCCAATTTCCGCGCCGATAACATCCCTGGATGCATAAGGTCTGAATGTCGGCTGTCCTATGGCATCCGAAAGCTTCTGGGTGACCCGTTGATATTTTGAGGCAATTGTCACTGCTGAAGGCCTGCCTTCGGCTACTTCCCGTGCGAAAGTCGGGCCGGAAAGCACAACGAGCGGAGATTTCGGCATAATTTCAGAGACAACTTCTGTCAATATCTTTCCCGACGACTGTTCCATTCCTTTTGCGCATAATACCAGCGCCGTTTTTTCCGAAATATGTTTCTTCATTTCAAGCAAGACGGATCTGACAAACTGGGCCGGAACAACCATAAAAATATAGTCCTTGTCCGCCATATCAGACAAATCCGATGTTGCCTTAAGATTTTCGGGTAATTTTATACCCGGCAGGAAACTTTCATTCTCATGTCGTTCGTTGATTGAATTTACAACTTCTTCTTCACGCGCCCAAAGAATGACATCATTTCCGGCTTTTATTGAAAGTTGTGCCAATGCCGTACCCCAGGCGCCTGCGCCAACAACCCCTATTTTTGGAGCTTCTGTTTTATCCTCTTCTGACATATTTTCTTCCATTTACTACCCGTCATTACATGGTTTTTAAGCCTTCGCACCAGCCCCAATCGCCGGGGTGGCATCAGGATCAAGCGGCCATCTTGCAACAGCCCCTGTATCCAATCCCGAAAATTGCTGCCCCTCAAACTTTTCAACACCGACCCACGCAATCATCGCGCCATTATCGGTGCAAAGGTTCATCGGCGGCGCTTTTAATTCAAATCCTCGTTTATCGCAAAGCCCTTCTAATTGTTCTTTTATAGAACTATTTGCAGCAACGCCACCCGCGATGACCAACATTTTGTTTTTATTCTGGTAATTTTCAAGATAATAATCCATTGCGTTTTGAACCCTGTCCAGAATGGCATCTGTCAATGCCTTCTGGAAGCTCGCCGCAAGGTCGCAAATATCCTGTCTTTTAAGCTTACCGTCCTGCTCTGCCGACAACTGATCACGGGCACGAAGCACCGCCGTTTTTAATCCCGAAAATGAAAAATTACTGCCCGGTTTTCCTTTAAGTGGTCTTGGAAATTTAAAGCGGTTCGGATCACCTTGAGCAGCCGCCTTCTCAACGGCGGGGCCGCCGGGGTAACCAAGCCCCAGAATTTTGGCCGTTTTATCAAACGCTTCACCGGCGGCATCATCAATTGTTGTGCCAAGCCTTTCATAATCGCCAACCCCCTTTACAACCAGTAACTGGCAATGCCCGCCTGAAACAAGCAGGAGCAGATAGGGAAAAGAGATCTCTTCTGTCAGACGTATTGAAAGCGCATGGCCTTCGAGATGGTTTACACTGATAAGCGGCAACCCACGGGCATATGCCATTGCTTTCGCGGTCATCAGCCCCACCATTACGCCGCCAATAAGCCCTGGGCCGGATGTAACGGCAATCGCAGAAATGTCGTCAAATCCGATCTTCGCTTCACTGAGTGCCCTGCGCACCAAACGGTTCAGATGGTCGATATGTGACCGTGCCGCTATTTCGGGTACCACCCCGCCATAAGGCATATGTTCTTCAAGTTGCGTCAGGATAATATTTGAAAGTATTTTTTTGTCATTCGAAACAATCGCAACGGCGGTTTCATCACAGCTGCTTTCTATGCCCATTATTACTGTTGGATTATTTCGTTTCTGTGTCGTAATCATTAATTTTTTACTATCTTTGCTGGCCTCACCATGCGATTTCCATTAAACCTTATAACATAAATCAAAATTAATAACACACGCTCTAACATTTGGACGCAAAAGGTGCAAGTTACAGTATGGAAAGACAAAAATTTAATCTGATCATCGGCACCCGCGGCAGCAAACTTGCCCTTGCTCAGGCCTATGAAGTTAAAGGGCTGTTGATTGAACGCCATGCACATTTAAATGAAGACAATATAGCAATAAATGTTATGTCAACACGTGGCGATCGGGTTCAGGACCGAAATCTCAGTGAGATTGGCGGCAAAGGTCTTTTTACCGAAGAAATTGAAGACGCGCTTCTTAAAGGCGCCATTGATATTGCCGTACATTCCCTTAAAGACATGCCGACAAAACTGCCTGAAGGGCTGGAACTTGCCTGCTATCTGGAGCGGGAGGATGTCCGAGATGCGTTTCTATCAAGCGCGGCGTCCTCAATAAATGACCTGCCGCAAGGAGCAACCGTTGGCACGTCTTCGCTACGTCGAAAGGCGCAGGCCCTGGCCATACGCCCGGATCTCAAAATCATTAATTTTCGCGGCAATGTCCAGACACGATTAAGAAAACTGGATGAAAGGGTCGCTGACGCAACCTTTCTGGCAATGGCGGGGCTTAATCGCCTGCAAATAGAGGACCCGCGTGTTTTTCCGATTGACACCCGCGATCTGCTTCCTGCGGTAGCGCAGGGCGCCATAACGATTGAGGTCGCCCGTAACAATGAAACGATGAAGACCCTGCTTGCGCCGCTCAATCACCGCGAGACAGAATTAACCGTGCGTGCTGAACGCGCCATGCTGCATGAGCTTGACGGTTCCTGCCGTACACCAATAGCCGGGCTTGCAAGCTTAAAGGACGGCATTCTGACACTGCGGGGACGGGTGCTGGATGAAGATGGAACAAATGACCGCTCTGACAGTATAAGCGGAGACGAAAACAATCCTGAAAAAATCGGCCATGAACTGGGACAGCGACTAAAATGCGCTTCCTGCTGACCCGACCGTTAATCGATAGCGAAAGTACCGCGGGACAACTTCGCCATCAAGATCATATCGTTCATATACACCCTTTGATGTTCATTGCGTCGCAAGAGACGAAGCCTATTGACTTTAGCGGATATCAGGCCCTCATCTTCACCAGTCCGAATGCCATCCGCGCCTATGATTATCCAAGAACGGCAAAAACCATCATGGTATTTGCGGTTGGTGATAAAACGGCAAAAACCGCACAAGATGCTGGATTTAAAGACATTATCAGCGCCGCCGGAAACGTGGAAAAGTTGTCTGAAACAATTAAATCGACAATTGATCCCAAAGACGGCCGATTGCTATATTTATCCGGGTCTGACGTCGCAGGATCAATTGACGAAGATCTAGGCCGCGCGCAATTTCATGTTGATGTCAGGATAATTTATAAAGCAAAAGCCGCCGAAAACGCTGATCAGGAAATGTTGTTGCTGTTAAAACAGGGACAGATTGATTATATCCCCTTTTATTCACCGAGAAGCGCGCTTATATTTAAAGAGTTGATAAAAAAGGCCGGTATGGAGGAAACATTAGAGGGCGTTACCGCACTTTGCATGAGCCCGGCGACAGAAGCCGTCGTGACCCCGTTAAGATGGAAAAGGATTCTAACGGCAAAATCACCAAACCAATCGGCCCTTTTTAAATTGATCGATATTGATCTTTAAGGAACGTCAAAATGACAGAAAATGATAACCCGATAAAAGATGAAGCATCAAAGACCGACGCTTCCCCCAAAAAGCCATCGGAAGCCGCCAATAAAAACACGGCGAAATCTGAGCTTAAAAAGAAACCCGCTCCCTCAAACTGGTCGAAGCGCGTTCTAATTGTCTTTGTTATCTTTTTCGTTGGAGCAGCCGCCGCTATTTATTTTATGCCTGTTCTCAAGGAACGGCTTCCCTTCGTGGCAAACTGGATTGGTGAAAATGACCCGTCGGGGCTTGCCGCAGTAAACGCGGAAATGAATAATCAGCAATTGGAAATTGATGCCCTCTCGCAGAAACTAACCGCATTGGAATTCAGTCTGGGACAACTTTCTTCGGCCGGCCCAACCACACTTGGTGCTGACATCGAAGAACGCCTGAAACTGCTGGAAGAACGTATGGACGCAATCCCGACGGAAACCCGTGAAATTGCCAGTAGCAGCCCCCAGGATACATCGCAATCTGGCCGAATTGACATGCTTTTAAGTCGGATGAGCCAACTTGAAGCTTCATTCATTCCGTTGAGCAAAAATATGATTGATGCCGCGCAGGCGGAAAAGGAACGCCAGGCGCTTCAAAACGAAAACGCGTCCTTTTCGGATAAACTGTCCAATATTGAAAGTCGTCTTGAAAGTGTTGAAAAAATAGCCGCGAAGGATAATAGCGGTATCCTGGTCAATTTGAAGGTCGGCGAATTAAAGCGGAAATTGCTTTCGGGCCAGCCCTATCAGGCCGAGCTTGGGGCACTGCGCAATCTTGTTTCCAAAACGTCCCTCACGGAAAATTTGAAAATAACCGAAGCCCTGGATTATCTTTCGCAGAGTTCAGCGATGGGCATTCCAACGCCTGATCAGTTATCCAGACAGTTTGATCAACTGCTTCCTACCCTTCTTGGTGCTGAGGGTATCGATGAAAATGCGTCCTGGTGGCAAAATACGTTAAACAGTATCAAAAACATGATTACCGTTCGCAGAACGGATCAATTTTCACCCGCCGACGAAGGGTTAGACAGCCTGATTGCCCGCATAGAACGCTGGCTGTCGAGCCGGGATTTAAGGCCGATTATTGATTTAATGGAAACCTTGCCTGCCGAGATGCAACAGCTACTTGCCGATTGGAGAAGCGCACTTGAAAGGTGGCTGCAAAGCGAGGATGCAATTTATGACCTGGAAACGGAGGTGGCGGAAAGCTATCTGGTAGACGCTCCCGCCACGCCAGAGGTTCCGGCTGAGGCGCAATTATGATCAGGTTTACAATTTATATATTTGTCGCGCTGTTTATCGGCCTATGTGCCTATTGGGTCTCATCAAATCCGGGGCAGGTTCTTATTACATGGCAGGATTGGGAAGCCCGCTTTTCGCTTGCAACCATGATATTTCTTGCGCTGGTCTATTCGATGTTATTATGGGGCATCCTGCGACTGCTCAAATGGTTGAATATAGTCGATTTTTTCAACAGCCCCAAAAGACTTGCCGCAAAGAGGGCAAAAGCAGACAGGGAACTTGACTTGGCGTGGTCAGCATATGCGCTTGGTGACTATAAGGAAGCCATTAAGCTTGGATTGCGGGCCAAATCCCGGTTAGGGGATGATCATAATATATTAAGGCTTCTTGCCCGTGCGAACAGTCAGCTTGGTGAAGTAAAAAATCCCTATCTCAATATGCTTGAGGCATCTTTGGAAAGTTCCGTCTGGGTGGAAAAACAGCGTCTTGATGGCCTGCTTGCGCAAAAAGACTGGGTAGCCGCAAAACCGCTCGTCAAGAAAATGCTTGTAACCCATCCAAAAAATGCATTTTTGCTCAGACTTGATTTTCTTCTATCCGCACGGACGAGCGACTGGCGCGCGGCGGATAAGTCGCTACAGGAAGCTGCAAAAACAAAGAATGCCTTCTCCCCGGCAGAGGTGAAACATTATAAAGCCGTGATCGATTACTGTCTGGCATTGGAAGAAAGAGCCGCAGGAAAAAGATCAGAAAGTCTGACGCTGTTAAAGTCGGCATTAAAGAATGACGCATATTTTGCACCGGCGGCGCTGTCTGCGGCGCGTTCTTATATTGAAAAAGATGATAAGAAGTCTGCGGAAAAGGCCATTGCATCCGTGTGGACACATGCACCAAATAACGAACTGGCCGAAACCCTGGAAGAACTTTATCCCCTGGAAAGCAGCAGTGAGGCATATAGACGACTTAAAAAAATCGCCGGTCAGTCGCCTGACTTTCCGGAAAGTGCCCATTTGCTTGCCAAAGCCGCGATTAACGCCGGACATTGGCCCGAAGCCCACCGCGCACTTGAAAACCTGGTCAACAATAAAAAAGCGACGAAAACAACATATCATCTTCTGGCTTTGCTGGAAGAAAAACAAAAAAAGGACCGGGCCGCCGCCGACAAGCTACGGGAACGGGCGGAAAAGGCCACCCCGGACAGTCATTGGAGATGTTCTGCTTGCCAAAGCCCCGCAGACCATTATAAGCCGATCTGCCCGAAATGCGGTGAGTTTGATCAGATAAAATGGACGGCCCAGTAATCAGTCGTAGAGTATTATTTCATCCTTGCTTGAAATACAGTCCGGATTCGGACAATCCGGTGTTCCATGGCGGGAACACATACCGGCCGCATCGGAGTCACAAAAACCACACAATGCTTTCACCTGCGGCAGGATCACAGCGTCCTTTCTGATCTCAAACCCTTTTTGTTTGAATTTTTTCAGTGTTCGGGAAAATGTTTCCGGCTTCATATCAAGGTAGGATGCGATCAGGGATTTGTCGTAGGGAAGTTCAACCATATCCGGCACTCTTCCCTGTTCCAGAAGCAGTTTTAATAAAAACCACCCGACCCTTTCAGTAGCGGATTTAAGTCTTATACTCTCTACGCCCTGAATAAGGTGCTGTGAGTGCTGCGACATGGCGGAAAGTAAATTTACCGCAAAATTATTATCCGAACTGATCACATTTCGAACACCGGAAGACGGGATTGAAAGAATTTCCGCTTCTTTGGCGACCTGTGCGCTGATGGGAAATGGCGCGTTGAGAAACACAGCGGATTCAGCAACCATGTCACCCTTTGAGAGCATCTGAACGATGGTCTCCTCACCGCTTGAATTGATTTTATAGAGCTTAACCCATCCATCGATGATCATGTGCAGGTGATTTGGGTGTTCCCCTTCCATAAACAGGTCTTTCGATTTCTTATGCACGTCAATCGAAGAACCCTTAAATAAATCATGCAATGTTTTTTCCGATAGCCCCTTCAAAACGGGAAGGATCTCCAACGCTTGCTGCTGTTTTCGGGTGAAATTATCCAAACCGTCGGTCACTTTATTTCCTCAAATTTTTCTGCGCCGTGTTTATATTCACTAAGAACGCCGCTTTTAATATCAAAATACCAGCCATGAAGCTGCAATTTACCCCCTTTTACCGCATCTTTCACCCATGGGAAGCTGACAAGGTTATTCAATGATATCAGTATCGCCCTTTTTTCGCAGGTTGCAATTTTTGATTCCCTGCTCATACTTACTTCTTCAAGTTCGCTAAATTCACGGGCTTCTTCAACAATCTTCATCCAAGGCCTGATAAAACTGTAACCCTTTGTGTCTTCGGTTATCGACTTGTCCATAAGCGCCCCAATACCGCCGCAGCCGCTGTGTCCCATAACAATGATATGTTCCACCTGAAGATGGTTGACCGCAAATTCAATGGCGGCACTGGTACCATGATAGGTACTGTCACCGCCCCCTTCTTCAAATGGGGGAACCACATTTGCAACATTTCGCACCATGAAAAGTTCGCCGAGCGCCGTGCGGGTAAGTATAGCAGGATGTACACGACTGTCACTACAGGCGACCATCATTACTTTCGGGTCCTGCTTTTCGCCGGCCACCTTAAGCCATTCCCTGTTTTCTTCACCCAAATAATTTGCTTTAAATTCCCGGTATCCTGAGATTAACCTGTCATAAATATCCATAATTCTGTCTTTTTCTTATTTTACCTAATTCCACAATAAATGATATTTTTACAATTGAATATTGATTTGTGTCAAAAACAAACATAGAGAGTATGTTAGAAAAAACATCACAGGATGTTTTATCGGAGAAATGAATGCCTGCACCGGAAAACAGCCAGGACTTTCCCTTAAAGGAAGCGCGTGCCCTGGTTGCTCATTTAATGAAACCAAAAGCGTATATCTATTGGGCTGATCTTTTGCTTAATCTCATCCTTGGATGGGGTGGGTTTTATCTTGTTGTTGTGACAGAAAATTTTTCGCCCCTTAATATCGCCGCGTTTGTTGTCAGTGCGTTTTCGCTTTACCGGGTTGGCATTTTTATCCACGAAATTGTGCATTTGAAAAAAGGTACCTTCAAATTCTTCATTGCATTCTGGAATGCCGTTGGCGGATTGCCGCTGCTTATCCCGTCATTCACTTATTATGGTGTTCATAATGATCATCATCGCCGCGATACTTATGGCACCCGGGAAGACGGTGAATATTTACCGTTCGGCGCTGAGGAGCCATGGAAGATAATTGCTTACGTTTTCCTGTCTCTTTTGATCCCACTTCTTTTTTTAGGGCGCTTTTTAATTCTGACCCCCATTTCGTGGCTTCATAAAGGGTTGGCCAAATACGCGTGGGAGCGGGCATCTTCACTTACTATTGATCTTAGCTACCGAAGACCACCACCAACAAAGCTTGATGGTAAATACTGGCGTCTTCAGGAAGTGCTCGCCACCCTTTATAGCTGGGTGGCGGTACTGCTTATTTATTTTGGCGTGCTGCCTTTTAAAGTAGCCGTTGTCTGGTATATGATCACCGTATTCATTTTTATTATGAACAGCCTTAGAACCCTTGGGGCGCATGCTTACCGCAACCCGGGTGACAGAAAAATGTCTGTGCCTGACCAGTTTCTGGACAGTGTTGATGTAACAGGTGGCATCCTGTCACCGTTTTGGGCGCCGGTCGGCCTTAGATATCATGCAACCCACCATCTTTTCCCGCAAATGCCTTATCATAATCTTGGCACCGCGCATGATTTGCTGATTGAAACGCTCCCTGATAATTCACTTTATCTCGCGGCAACGAGGCGTAATCTAATCCACGCGCTTTCTACGCTATGGGAAGATGCGAAATTAAGCCAGCAAAACGCTAGCTAGCCACATTCGGTATTTTTACACCCGCAATCTTATTGAGCATATAAAGCCCCACACCGATTAAAATCATCCCGGGGATAAATACGAAACTGTTACCGGTAAGCCCCGCAATGATGTAGGATACAATGCAAACAGAACCATTAAAAAGTTCGTAAGGGAGCTGAGTTCTGACATGGTCAAACTGACTGCATCCCGCGCCTGATGCGGACAGGATCGTCGTATCGGAAATGGGGGAGCAATGATCCCCGAACATCCCGCCGGAAAGCACCGCGCCAATTGAAACATGCATCGGCGCACCAAGAGCATCCGCCACCGCAATAATCAAAGGCATCATAATCGCATAAGTCCCCCATGATGAACCGGTGGCAAAAGACATAACCGCGCCAAACAGGAACGCCACAACCGGCACAAGAAAAGGTGCAAAATTACCCTGCGCCAGTGAAATGATATACTCTGCGGTGCCAAGGTTTTTGCCCACCGAACTGAGCGACCAAGCAAGAACAAGAATGATCAAAACGCTTGTCATTTTGCTGACGCCGCCAAAATAAATCACCATGCTTTCCTTGAAACTTTTAACGCCATATGCCATCAGCAGCGCGATCAACGTCATGGAAGAAAAGAAATAGGCGCTTGATAATGCCCCCCGAAACGCCAGTGATGGTACAGAATTTAAAGGAAACCCAAGCGGGACAAGCAGGTAAAACAAAACCCCCACCATGACAAGAAGCGGCAACCACACAAATACCGGCTTCGCTTTCGGGTGAGACATATTGTCCGATACTTCCATACCGCTGTCATCGACAACGCCTTCTCCCGTTTGGGCACGAAGCTCGGCCCGCGCCATCGGTCCGAATTCGTATCCGGAAATCGCGACAAGCGGCACCATTAGAATGGCAAATAATGAATAAAATTGAAACGGGATTGCCGCTACATAAGCATCAAAGCTGTTTTCGTCGCGGCCTATTTCCAGAAATTCCCCTTCAATCAATCCCATCGAATAAACCCCCCATCCAATAAAGGGGATCAGAACAGCGACCGGTGAAGCAGTGGTGTCAACAATCCAGGCAAGCTTTACCCGTGATATTTTCAGCTTGTCGGTTATGGGGCGGTATATCGGGCCGACAATCAAAGGGGTCCCAAGATCAGAAAAGAAAATCATGATACCCGTCATCCAGGTGGCTATTTGCGCTTTGAACCGGTTGGTTATCACGTTGGTCATTTTGGTTGCGAAGGCTACCGCACCACCGGATTTTTCCATAAGCGCGACAAGCCCCCCGATGAAACACATCAAAACCAGTATCCCCGCTTGACTCGGGGATAGCATTTGCGGAACAAAATAATCAGATACCATCCGGCTTAATGTTTCGACCGGATCAAACCCATTTAAAATAACAACGCCGACAAAGACACCGGTAAAAAGGCCTATAATCACATTCTGTGCCCATACGGCAATCCCAAGCGTCAATATTATTGGAACAATAGAAATAATACCATATTCGGTGACTTCCAACTTTAATTCTCCCTCATTTTTCTTCATAGTAACGTAATATCATTCCAATAAAACCTTAAAATGAAATTCTTGATCCTGCACTATGGGTGGACTCATACAGTTATTTTCGTGCTCTTTTTATCCGCGCGACTTTTCTAAGCCTTGGTGTTTTGAATTCGCTATGCTAGCTTAGCGAAAAATTGCGGAGATACTTACATGAATATTTTTTATAAATTGTGTGCGTTGCTGATTGTGTCCCTTTTGATGGGCTGCTCTTCCGACGAACCATCAGCAGACATGACGGCAGAGACAGGACCTGATTATTCGATTACTTATGACCTATACATATCCGGCGGCACGATTGTCGATGGCTCCGGAGACGCCGCCTTTAAAGGGGATGTATTGGTCAGCGGTGATAAAATTGCCTTCGTTGGTGATGTGGATTCGTCAAAAGTTATTACAAATCAGTCACTTGATGCAACCGGGAAAGTTGTCTCGCCCGGTTTTATAGATGCCCATTCTCATGGTGATCCGTTGCAGGAAGACAATGACATGCTTCGCAGCTTCCTTCGTCAGGGCATCACAACCGTTGTGCTAGGACAGGATGGTGGTAACCCGGGATATAACAGTGACATTTCTTTTCGCGATTGGATTGATGCCGTGAACCGTCAGGGCACCGGCCCCAATGTCGCAACCCTTGTAGGGCATGGATCCATAAGAAGCCTTTCCGGCGGCGGTGAAAAAGACAAAATTTCACCGGAGGAACAGTCCAAAATGGAAGCCCTGCTGGTTGATGGCATGGCCGCAGGTGCTTACGGCCTCAATACCGGACTTGAATATGTGCCCGGTCGCTATGCTGATCAGGAAGAAATGGCCGGTCTTGCCAAGGTAGTGGGGGCCACTGATGGTCTTATTTCCAGCCATGTCAGAAACGAAGATGATGATCAGGTACATGCATCAATCGCCGAACTTATTGAGCAGGGAAAATACGCCCGGGTCAACGCCTCCCATATTAAAGTTGTCTACGGCAAAACACGTGAACAGGGAGAAGCGGTTCTGGAGCAAATCAGAGAAGCCCGTGCAAACGGCGTTGACATTACCGCAGACGTTTATCCATACCTGGCGAGTTTCGGGGATATGAGCTACCTTTATCCTGAATGGGCAAAACGTGAATATGAATTTAATGATGCCGTTGCCAATCGACGCGCAGAATTTCAGGAATTTCTCAGAGCGAAGATAATTCGCCGCAACGGACCGGGTGCCATTCTGGTTTCATCCGGTGAATATTCCGGGAAAACTGTGGCGGAGATTTCAGAAATTACCGGAAAAGCACCGGAAGATGTGATCATTGATTACGGCCATAATGGTCCCGCCACAGCCCACTTTATCATGACAAAAGAAACACAGGACGCCTTTATCACGGCACCGGACGTATCAATTTCAACGGACGGAAGCCCAACGATGCGCCATCCACGCTCCTTTGGGTCATTCCCGAAAGTCATCGAAGAATATGTTGTGCGCGATAAGGTTTTGAGCCTTGAGCTGGCGATTAATAAAATGACCGGCCAGACCGCCAAAATATTCGATATTCAGACCCGCGGACTGATAAAGGAAGGGATGGGGGCGGACATTCTGGTAATGGATATTGAAAATGTGAAGGCAAATACCACATGGACCGATATTTATGCAGAACCCACCGGGTTTGATTATGTCATTGTCAACGGGCACGTGACAGACACAGCGCCAAAATCGTCCGAGCCAACTTATGGCCGTGTACTGCTAAAAACGGCGGGAGATTAACATATAAAGGGGATAGCTATATGAATTTATTAAAGAAATTGATGATCCTTGTGGTTGCCGTCATGACGTCATTTACGGCAACATACGCGGATGAAACGGATGACCTTAAAGAACAAGTAGCCTCCCTGAAGGATCAGATCAGCGACCTGCGCCATTCATTCAATCGTGTCAATAAAGGTATATCAGACATTATGATGCACAACATCATGGGTGATGTGGCCTATATTGAACGGGTGCGCATGACCGGCCCGCCACTTGGAAAAGATCATGATTTTTCAGGGGATGGTGAGCAAAACCCCCTTTCGCTTACCAATCCGCTGACTTTCACTTCTTATGTGTTTTTCCCCAAAGATCTGGACCCGAACAAAAAATATCCGCTGCTTGTGTTTCCACATCAGGGCGTTCACGCCAACTTTAACGTTGAAAATGGCCAACTTTACCGTGAGCTCATGGCGCAGCAATATATTGTCATTGCCCCCGATTATCGCGGCAGCACCGGATACGGTAAACGGTTTTATGAAAGCATTGATTATGGCGGCAAAGAAGTCGCAGACGCCAAAGCCGCCCGCGATTATATGGTTGAAAATTATGCCATCGTTGATGAAAATCGCGTCGGGATCATGGGGCATAGTCATGGCGGTCTGATCACATTGATGAATTTGTTTGAATATCCAGATGCCTACAAAGTTGGCTTTGCCGACGTGCCGGTCAGCGATCTTGTCGCCCGGATGGGGTATAAAACCCAAGGTTACCGTGAATTATACGAAAATGACTATCATATAGGAGAGTCGGCTTTTGAAAATCATGAGGAATATATCGCGCGCTCGCCGGCGTGGAATACCCATAAACTTCAGACGCCTTTAATGGTATATGGCAACACCAATGATGATGACGTCAATATTCTGGAAATTCGTCATCTTGTTAAGTCGTTGAAGGCGGATGGAAAGGATTTTACCTATAAGGAATTTGAAGATATTCCCGGCGGGCACAACTTTGCCCGAATGGATCACAAAGTGGCGCGGCAAGCGCGTTTTGATATTTATAAGTTCCTTGAGGGGTATTTGTCACCGGAACGCCCGTTTGCCAACATTAAAGAAATGGAAGCGGCGTCCTATAGATTTGTGTCCAGATAATCAGTTGTTCAGGCGCCATTCCTTATAAGCGTCCTGAAGCTGAAACAGCCAGTAAGCCGCTTGCGCGACGACTGGCCCAAATGGCTTTCCGGCATATTGAAGACCAAATGGCTTAAACAGCTTATAGCGCTCATCCCCGTTAACGATGGCATCGGCGACAATTTCACCGCCCGCAACCGTCGGTGTCATGCCCGACCCGCCAAAGCCCTGCGCATACCAAAATCCCGGCTCAAGTTCCCCGATCTGCGGCATTTTATGAGCGGGATAGCCCATGAAACCGCCCCATGCGACTTGAGGTTTGATCCCTTTAAGCTGTGGATAGACCAGCAGCAGATCGTCCATCATGATTTTTTCAAGGCGTTCGCCGGTTGGGTTAAACATCGAAACCCGCCCGCCCCAAAAAAGGCTTTTATCTTCAAATGTGCGGTAGTAATTGGAGGAAAACCGGTTATCGCTCACGCCCCAGGGGCCGCGAATGGCATCTTGTAAACGCGCACCAAGAGGCTCCGTTAATAAAATATAGGTTGCGACGGGCAATGTCGCGCTCGCGAGCCTGAAATTAAGACCGCCAATATAAGCACTGCAGCAAACAACGACCCGGTCAGCCGTGACGGACCCCTTATCAGTGGAGACTTTCCAGCCATTTGTCTGTTTCACAATCCCGGTTACCGGCGATTTTTCAAATATTCTTGCGCCGCCATTTTCCGCCAGTCTTGCCGAATGACGAGTGTAGTTCAGGGAATGTAGCTGAAACCCGTTTGGTTTCATATAGCCGTCAAAATAATGTTTGGACAGGTAATAGTCCCTTATTTTTTCACGCGGCCAAAATTCATAGTCAACATTCATGACGTCATTTAGAAAGGCGACATTCTGCTCAACAACATTTCTTTCATTAAACCATGAAATATTCAGCAGGCCCGGAACATTTTGTTTTAATTCCTTTTCATGATCACCGATACGGCGATTGATGATGGCCATGGCCTCGTTGGTCAGTTCAAAAAGTTCTCTGGCATGACTTTTACCAACCTTTTTGACGATGGAGTGGGCCCCCCTTGAATATCCGGGGCTTACAAAACTGCCATTACGGCCCGATGCGCCCCAACCGATCCGGTTGGCTTCTATCAGGACCGGTTTGTCGCTCTTTTCGACGAGGCTTGTTGCGGTCGCCACCCCGGCCATGCCCCCGCCGATCACACAAACCGATGCCGAAATATCATCATCAAGTTCATCAAACCCGCCTTTTTTATCAAGGGTTCTTGAATAATAGCTGTCAATATATTCACCCGCCTCACCGGCATGTTTATATGGATCGGACATTTTTCCCTCTAAACCTGCCGAAACCGGCAACAAATGCGGAGTTTCCGCTAATACGTTTTGAAACTTATATTATAATATGGGCCAAGTAAAAAGAATAGTTAGCTCAAATGGTTGATAGATCGCCTTGCCGTTTCTTTATTCCGGTCTCTTATATAAAGCGCCATTGACCATGATCATCCCGGGCGCTTTCAGCACACCAAGATTCTCCAGCGGATTGCCCGAAACGGCGATGAGGTCTGCCAGATACCCGGCCTTTACTTCGCCAAGAGGGTCAATTGTATTCATCAGTTTTCCCGCCACCATTGTCGCTGCCTGTAACGTTTTTAGGGTGCTCAGGCCATATTCGTGAAGTAATAAAAGTTCCCGCAAGTTGTCTCCGTGGGTGTAGGGGCCAACGTCACTGCCATTGCATATGGTAACCCCGGCTTTCATGGCTGACGTCATGGCGTCATGCTTTCTTTGCACCCCCACGGGAATGGGATCAACCCCTTTTTTCCAGCCTCTATATTGGGCGTTGGCTTCTGTTACAGCGAGGGTCGGACAAAAGACAACATTATGTTCTTTCATAAGTTTGAAGATTTCTTCTGTTCCGCTGTCCCCATGTTCAATCGACTGAACGCCGGCCAGGGTGGCACGTCGCATCCCTTCCGCGGTGGCGGAGTGGGCCACGACGCGTCTGCCGCTGCTGGCCGCGGTCTCAACAATGGCTTTAAATTCTTCAAGACTAAATGTTGGCCGGGCTTCCCCGTTTGGTCCCCAGCGATAATCGGCATAAACCTTGACAATATCGGCGCCCTTACCCATTTGGTCTCGCGTAACACGGATAAGGTCATCACCATCGGCAGGTTCGGCCCCAAGGGTGAGATCATGCGAAAGATCAAACCCTTTCGGGCCGTAACTTCCCGTGGCGACAATGGCCCGGCCCGCGACGATTAATCTTGGCCCGACAATCACACCTTTTTTTAAGGCAGTCTTGAGGCCTACATCGGCATATCCTGCGCCTTCGCTGCCCAGGTCTCTTAAAGACGTAAAGCCCGCATCCAAAGTCGCTTTAAGATGTCCGACACCCCGCGCAACACGTTCGGCACGACTTTCCAACAATACCTGATCATTCCAGCTCGTTTCGTTATAGGGATGAAGCAGAATATGGCTATGCGCGTCGATCAAACCGGGCATTAAAGTCAGCCCTGCCAAATCAATCATTTCCACCTGATCCGCGGAAAGGCCGTTTTCTTTTATCAGGTTTTTACCGACGGCCAGAATTTTATTCTCTCTGACAAGGACCTGTTGGTCTTCTATAACGGTACCGGCGGCAACATCAACAATCGCCGACGGCGTCAGAAGTTTATATTCTTGCGCAAAAGTTGGCTGAACGAAAAGTAGCGCCAATATCAGAAATGCTGCGAAGTGTTTCATATTTCCCCTCCATAAGAATTCTTGCAATTATCTATTTTCATCACCATACTCGAAAAAAATAAGAATTAACAAATAATTATAAAGGGCGGAAAATGGGTTGGTTAACCATCTTACCACAAGTTGTTGCGATTGGAATTGTGCTTTGGCGAAAGGAAGTCATACTCGCCCTGATCGCCGGTATTTTCACGTCTGAACTGCTGCTTCTGATCGGATCGGAGAATGGCGTGGTTATGATGGCCCCCCTTGAAACCATCGAGAGGGTCGTCAATGTTTTTTCAAGTGCCGATAGCACACGGGTGCTGATGTTCTCGCTTATTATTGGCTGCCTTATCGCTTACCTGAGGCATTCCGGCGGTGTAACGGCCCTTGTGGAACTGCTTATCAACAAAGGCGTTACCAAAACAAAAAAACAGGCGGGGTTAATGTCTTTTGTAATTGGTATTGTGCTTTTTGTGGAATCAAACCTTAGCGTGATTACGGCGGGGATCGTCTCCCGCGGGCTCTATGAAAAGTTTGGCATGAGCCGTGAGCGGCTTGCTTATGTAATTGACAGCACAAGCGCGCCGGTGTGTATCCTTATTCTCATTAACGGCTGGGGCGCGGTTGTTCTGGCCAATTTAAATGCAAATGGACTTGAAAACGCGGAAACAACCCTGATCGGGACAATTTTTTATAATTTCTATGCCTGGATCGCACTTGCGATCGTTCTTTATACAATCGTTGCCGACAAAACCCACGGCCCAATGAAGGAATGTGAGGAAAGAAAACAGATGGAAATTGCTCAAAGCGGGCTTGAGGAGTTTCCGGGCAGCAAAGCACGGTTTATGATTGTCCCGCTTTTTACCCTGATCAGCCTGATATTCATCTTTATGTATTGGACCGGGGGCGGTGAAATAAGAAGCGGGGACGGATCCAAATCTATTTTATACGCGACAATCATATCCTGTATCGTGGCCTATGTGATGATGATATCCACCGGACGCTTCAATCATATGCAACTTGTTGAAATCGGGTTTAAGGGAATGAACGAGCTACTCCAGCTGGTCAGTATCGTTCTTCTGTCCCTTGCTTTGGGCGCAAGTCTCAAGGTGCTTGGCACCGGAGCTTTTGTCGCCGGTATGGCGGGTGACAACCTGCCGATGATCATGATCGTGCCGATGCTGTTTCTGGCATCATCACTTATGGCGTTTACCACGGGGACGTCCTGGGGAACATTCGCCCTCATGATCCCGATCGGGGTTCCACTTATCCAAATGCTTGGACTACCCCCCGCATTCGTCATATCCGCTATTCTGGGCGGCGGCGTATTCGGAGATCATTGTTCACCGATCTCAGACACCACAATGATATCGTCTGTCGCGTCCGGATGCAGTTTACTGGATCATGTGCGGACACAATTACCGTATGCGCTTGTCGGTGGCATTGCCACTTTCTTTGTTTATATTGTGGTAGGGATATTCGTGATTTAGCCTGCTTTAAAATGCTGTTTCGTCAAATTTTCGAAAAAAGTTATCCTGTGTTATAAAGTTGCCTTTGACATTGTTGTCTTAAGATTTCCATTTCGCTTTGTTTTTCTTGATTAAGCCCGTTCAAAAAATTGGCCGAAAATAACCTTCTTCCGATTCTTTTTAAAGTTGTCTATTAAACAACAAATTTACCAAAATTATTTCACCTTATATTGCAGGGTGTTAGCACAAATGTTGTTTTTTTAAATATTCTTTTAATATAGTTAATGTTAAAGTTGGCCTGTCAATTTGATCGGAACTTTTCGGTCAAATTCAATCGGTTAGGGAATAAAGGTTTAGCGGTACATTAAATATGAGCGTAGTGGAAAATTTGAATCAAGAACGTCGCATTACATTTTGTCTATATGAATATTGGGAAAAACTTGCTGGTGAAAACAGCCTGCCCGCGCTCAAGGATATGAACCGCGAGGAAATTGCCCCCTTCAAGAAAAATCTTGTCCTGCTTGATTTAAGAAATGGTCAGGATCGGCCAACTTTTCAGGTGATCGGACAGGAGCTTCAGGAAGACCTTGAGGCAGACCTTTCCAATATGCCCGTCAGCAGTGTGCCGCGAAGAACAATGTTGAGCCGCATTACGGATCATTATCAGGAAGTTCTTGCCAACCGCGTCCCGATCGCATTTGAGGCCGAATTTGTCAATCGCGACGGCGAAAAAGCCCTTTATCGGGGAATATTACTGCCCTTCAGTGATGACAACAAAAACATCAATTTTATCCTTGGTGGTGTCCGCTGGATTCTTGAAAAAGACGTTACTCTGGATGACGGCAAGCCAACTATCGAAGAGCTTATGAAAAACATCGCTGCCGGGCGCGAAGACAAGACCGGCGTTTCATTGGAAGAACAACCTGATCCTGAGACGGCCGCTGAAGACCCCCTGGAGGAAGAGATTGTCGCAGAAGAAGTTGGTTTCAACGAAGACAACATTGATGCTGAACTGGTCTTTGAAGATGAAGGTGAAGATGATGACGTTCAAGTGCAAGAGGACGTGCCAGATGACGTTCGAAGTGACGAAGAACAGATTCAGGAAGACGGCAAACATGACGTAGACCCATCGGTAGAGCGGCCTGATGAAGTAGATATATCGAAAGCAACAATTGAGGAACTTCTTCAATCCGCCGAGCAGGATGATGAAATCGGCGACGAATACCCCGTACTGACAAACGAGGACACGTTTCCTGAGACCGGGAATGTTGCCCGGGATCCCGAGGAGGCCCCGGAGGCTGAAAATTTCGAGGTTGAAGAAGAAAATATCCAAGAAGTCGAAATGGATATGGCCGAAGTGGAAATTACAGAAAGCACAGATGCCATAGAAGACACCCAACAGGACATATCGGCCAATGAAGTGACATCGGATTTTGCAGAAGTTTTAGCAGAAGAAGACGAAAATCAAAATGAATTTAATATAGCGGAAGCGAACTCCAAAGAAGATATTTCAGGAAATAGTGCCGATGATGAAGCAGATGCACCCGTCACAGAGGAGCCCGCTATCGAAGGGACTGCCGAAGGGGCAACGCCGCTTTCCGTCGATGAGGATAACAATCCAAAATTAAAGCACAAAATTTTTATTCCCGATCCTTCCGCCTACCCGGAGAAGGGGACAAAACAGTCATTAGAAGAAGTAAGTGAACTTGAGACCGCAGAAGACGAACTGATTTTGGACGAGATTGCGCCGATAGATCCAGTAGATGAGGAAGTAGAAACAGAAAAAGATCTCTCAAGCAGTGAAACATCCTCAACCGAAGATGACATCTCACTGGAAGAAGCGTCGGAGGAAGAGGTTGAAGAAGATGTTGAAATGGTGCTTGTTGACCAGCTTACACAAGATGAGATCGTAGAAGCTGATATTTCTGACCCTATAGAGGATGTTCTTCAGCCAGACGAAGCAATAGAAGCATCTTCAGATGTTGAGGAAGGCACACCGTCCTTCGGTGACATAGTCGAACAGGAGCTCACCCGTGAGAATTATCCCGAAGCTGAATCCAAGAATGAAGACCTATCCGTCGGTGTTGATGACACTGGTACAACGCCGGAAGACTCTCTGGAACTTGCTGAAGAAATAGCAGAAGAAAATGCGGACGCGCTCCTAGCAAATGAGCTTTTGGAAGAAAACAAAATACCTGAACCCGAACAGTCAATTAGCGAAGACGACAAAGAAGATGTGTCGGACGCAATAGATGAAGGGGATATCGTTTTTGAGGATGAGACATCAGAAGACCTTATAATCGAAGTAAGCGAAGAACCGGAAATGGTCGTCACACCCGGCCCGCAAGAGGCCGGTGACGATGTTAATTTGGAATTATCCCCCGAGCCCGAAGACTATGAAACAGACGTAGCGACAGAAGACGCACCGGATGAGTATGTGGATGAACATCTGGAAGAAACCGACGAAACGTCGACAGAAGATAACATCAGAAGCCGCGTGAAAGACGATGATGATGATCTTTCGATCGAGGAATTGATGCAAAGCATCATTTCTGAAAGAAAATTTGATCTAGCCTATCAGCGTGAACAACAAGCAAAAGAAAAACTTGCCGAGAAAAACGAAAAACAAGATTTAGACATAGCGGAAACCGGTAACGAAGAAATAGAAAGCCCGGAAGATTCTGTTTCTGATGATTTGATTGATGCCGAACCGGCTACAGAAGATTTGGCGGACGAAGTATCTGACGGACTTGAAAATGAAGAGCCCGAAGAATTAGCCGCAACCCACGCAGACACCCACGGTGTTGAGACTGACGATGTTGAGGAACCCGTGGAGGAATTTCACGAGCTGTCAGAGCCTTTCAAATCGGAAGATGAAAATATTGAATTGGCTGAAGACCTTTCCATTGATGAGACTCACAGTGATTCGGAACCCTCGAATTACGTGGAAGAATTGGATGCCGCCCCCACCGAATTCGCTTCCGATGAAGAAGACTATTCAGAAACGTCGAGGGAAATGGAGCGCGAAGAGCATGAAGGTGATGGCGAAAAAGAGACTGCAGTATCCTTTGAAAGCGTTGAAGTGGATGATGACGTTCATAATATAGACGTAGAAGTCAGTGAAGACGTGGATCTGGACGTCTTTATGGAGCGTGAGCTGGCCGAAACAAACGAAGATTTAACCTTTGAAGATGAAACACCGGTTCAGCAGCCGGATGAACCGGCCGCTGCACATCCGGAAGAAGTAAAGGAAGATAGCGATGATGAAGTCCCGGAAGGGGCAGAATTTGAAACGCCGAATTATCAGGATTCAGCTGATCGCGTCGAACAAACCGAAGAAAGCGATATTGCCGAAGATCTACCGACCGAAATTTCTGGTGATGTAATCATTTCAAAGGACGACACAATAGAAGATAAAGATGTCGAGGCGGGATCACCCGACAAACAAATAGGTAATACCCCCGAAACATCAGAGCCTTCCCCCGCGGACGCAAAAGTCGTTATGAATCCTCTGGCTGAACGGGAGAAAACAAAAAAAAGAGGCAGCGTGATCGAGAGGGCCATGGCGTTAATGGCACCGGGGTTTGGCCGAAAACAAGTAATTGAAGATGATGCGCCTATTGCCGGAAACATTGATGACATTGGAATTGGTCTTTCGAGTGCAGAACCCGAGCTTGGCAATACCGGTGCCCCTTTAACGGAAGAAACACACCACAACGAAGGCTTCATAGTCGGCAGTGCTGAAAATGAAGAGCGTGACATTGAAAAACCTGAAGCTTCACTGGATGAAACAGAAGTACTTGAGCCTGAAAAGAAAGGTGAACCAAATACACGTGAGGACAAAGCGAAGGAGATATCATCAGATGTCGAGGCTGTAGAAGACGAAGAATCGACACAAGAACTTGAAATAACAGATGATGATATTTTCATGGAAACAGAGAATATCACATCATTCGAAGACGATATCGTGAACGAATTAGTTGGTCCGGAACAAAAAACATCTCCAGAAACAGACGAAACACAAGATCATCAGGAAGAGGATGCGAGACCCTCTGATGCAAACGAAACAGCAACCGCTACCGAAGTTGAAGAAGCCCCTGTTGCAGATGCCGAAGAGAGTGAGGCAATAACGGAGCCCGACACCACCGATTATGAACAATCCCTTAAGGAGTTGCAGGAAACCCATAAGCAGATCGTTGGCTATATCAAAAAAGAAGACGCCAACCACAACCGAAGCCGTGATTCCCTCTATAATATTCTGACTGCAATTTATGAGTTCCACGAAACATGCGAACGATCACCGGAAGCGTATCATGCATTGGTAGAAGAAGCGGACCTTAAAATTCAAAGCAGGGCTCCATTTACACCGATGTTGAAAATATGCCTCGGCAAGGATTATGACAAAACACGGCTTACGGAATATTCGGCGGCCCTTGGGATCGCCCGTTATATGGATGTGGCCGTCAGCGAATTCCATGATTTTATAAAGAATTTCCCTGGCGGGATTAAGGGCTGCGTAAAAGAAATGCGAGTCATCCGAAAGCACGGTGCGTCCGGGAATGTCATGGCACGAAAAACCAAGTCCGTGGAAGAAGCACGGGAAATCCTTCGTGAGATGGCCCCAATAGTCAGTTTCCGGTTAAAAAAAGTGATCGTCGGAAACAACATAGACGAATTTTGCTTATTGCTCGCGAAACGTGATGGTCATGATATCAATGTGCTGAAAATACTTGATGAAAAGTACACAAAAATAGACCCTATTTTAAAACGGGCCGCTTTTATCAAGGGCAATCTAAATGGTCGTAAATAAACTATTTCTTAAACCCCTTACAATTATAATAAAATTATATATAAGAATAATTTCTATAATAGAAGGAAAACGCCGTGAGCAGCTGGTCTCAAAAAGAAATTCGCCTCGATTCCATCATTGACTATACAAAAGAAAATATGAAGTCTTCGCTTGGGGCGGGATTTGTCGAGTTTGTAACCAATTTTTATAAAAATGCCTCTCCTGAAGATTTAAGCCTCAGGTTAGACGAACTTTACGCTATCGCTTTAAGCAACTGGAAATTTATCGCAGAATATAATCAGCCGCGATCAAAAATACGCATATTTAACCCCACACTTGAAGAACATGGCTGGACATCATCGCACACCATTATCCAGATCCTGACGAAAGATATGCCGTTCTTAATTGATTCGATTACTTCGAACCTGCTTGAGGATGGAAACACACTTCATATGCTTATTCATCCCGTGCTCCGGAACACAAGAGATGACAATGGAAAAATAACCGCTAAGGGCGGAAAGAAAATAGCCGAATCGGTGATGCATATTGAAATCACCGCCATGAGCAATCAGGAAGAAATAAATGCACTTAGTGACAAACTTAAACAAGTCACTGATTTCATCCATGATTCCGTTGAGGACTGGAAACCAATTCTCAAAAAGGTAGAAGAAACATCAAAGAATCTTGATCTCGCACCTAAATCTGTCTCACGTACCGAGGTCAAGGAAAGTCAGGCCTTCCTTAAATGGTTAACCGAAAACAATTTTACGTTTCTAGGCTACAGGGAATATGACCATTCCAACCAAAAGAAGCCAACCACCGGAAAGGGATATGGCATTCTAAGGAACCCTGAGATTCATGTTCTGCGCGGCCCGGACGGGCTTGTCGCGATTTCCCCGGAAATCGAGGACTTCATGGCTCAGGATAAAATCATGCTGATCACCAAGGCCAATGTCAAATCGATGGTGCATCGGGTGGTGCATCTTGACTATGTCGGTTTCAAAAAATTCGATAAAGCCGGAAAAGTGATAAGCGAAACCCGGTTCGTCGGTCTGTTCACATCAGACAGTTATAATGAGCGCGCACAAAATATTCCTTATCTTGACCGTAAGGTTAAATCCGTGGTTGAACGTTCAGGCTTCAATTATAACAGCCACAACGGTAAAGCACTTTTCCACATTTTGGAAACGCTGCCCAGGGATGAGCTATTTCAAATAGAAGAAGAGCCGCTTTTTCAAACGTCCATCGGCATCCTTCATCTTAACCTGCGCCCGCAATGCAGGGCATTCGTTCGTAAAGACAAATTTGAAAGATTTGTATCCGCCCTCGTATTTGTACCAAGGGATCTTTATAATTCCATATTGCGGTCAAAAATCGAAAAAATTCTTTGCGAAGAATTTAACGGTGAATTGTCGTCCCGCTATGCACAGCTCAGCAATGAAAGAATTGCCCGCTGGCACTTTATTATTAGGACGAAACCAGGACAAGTCCGAAACCCGGCCCCTGAAGCAATCAATGACCGCATTTCCAAGGTTGCACAGAGCTGGACCGATTATTTTCATGAAGTTCTTGTTGATCGTCACGGTGAAGAAACCGCAACGCAGCTTTACCGCAAATATGCCAAATCATTCTTGTCCGCTTATCAGGAAAATTTTGACCCGCGCTTTGCCGCGATCGATGTGGATAAGCTTGAGCAATTACCGACAAATAATAATATCGGGTTTAATTTTTACCGTCATCCAGAAGATGCCGACCATGTTGTCCGTCTGAAAATATACACCAGCCGCAATACCATCGCGCTCAGCGATTGTTTGCCAATGCTTGAAAATATGGGCCTTCGCGTTATTGAGGAATATGCCTTTGAGGTTATTACCGAAGAAAAAGAAGAAAAAATTGTCCATAGTATTCATGATTTCTATCTGGAAGATCCGTCAGGAAAAACTTTTGAATTAAGTGTTTTAAAAGATCAAATGGAACAGGCCCTGATTGCCGTCTGGCAAAATTCTGTTGATAATGACGGTTTCAACAAATTGGTCCTTAAGGCTCACATGACATATAAGCATGCGCTTATATTAAGAATTTACAGCAAATATCTACGCCAGCTGGGCAGCTCATATAGTGAAACTTATATGCAGGATACGCTCACCCAATATGTTGATGTGTCGAAATTGCTCGCTGAGCTATTCGAAATTAAATTCTCGCTTGAAGTCACCGATGATGTTGACCGCAAAGCGGAAGAAGACAAAATTATCAAAAATATCAATTCACTGCTTTCACAGGTAGACAGCCTTGATCAGGACCGGATGCTTCGCAATTATCTGAACGTGATCAGCAGTTCGCTACGTACAAACTTCTATCAGCATGATGCTTCAGGGAAAGAAAAACCATATATTTCGATCAAGATAAAAAGTGCCGATGTTGAAGAAGCCCCCAAACCAAGACCATATGCGGAGATATTTGTCTATTCACCGCGGTTCGAAGGTGTGCATCTGCGCTCCGGTCCGGTGGCGCGCGGCGGCTTGAGGTGGTCTGACAGAAAAGAAGATTACCGCACGGAAATTCTTGGTCTGGTGAAAGCGCAGCAGGTAAAAAATACGGTTATTGTGCCCGTCGGGGCCAAGGGCGGTTTTGTACCAAAGCAGATGCCCGCCAACCCAAGCCGTGAAGAATTTCTTGAGGAAGGCATCAATTGCTATAAATCCTTTATTTCAGGCCTGCTTGACATTACCGACAACCTGAAAGAAGGAAATGTTATCCCGCCAAAAGATGTTATCCGGCAGGACGGCGACGATCCGTACCTTGTCGTGGCAGCGGATAAAGGAACGGCCACTTTTTCTGATATTGCAAACGGACTTGCGCATGACTATGGGTTCTGGCTTGATGATGCGTTCGCATCCGGCGGATCCGTCGGCTATGACCATAAGAAAATGGGCATTACTGCGCGTGGCGCCTGGGTCAGTGTACAACGCCATTTTCGTGAGCATGGCATTGATGTGCAAAAAGACAATATAACCGTTGCCGGTATCGGCGATATGTCAGGGGATGTTTTTGGCAACGGGCTTCTTTGCTCGGAAGCGGTTAAACTTGTCGCCGCCTTTGACCACCGCGATATTTTCATTGACCCCGACCCCGACCCCGCCAAATCATATGCGGAACGAAAACGTATGTTTGATCTGCCGCGGTCAAGTTGGGAAGACTATAATAAAAAGCTGATTTCCAAAGGCGGGGGTGTTTTCAGCCGTAGCCTGAAATCGATTGGTCTGACGCCGGAAATAAAAGAATTGTTTGGTTTTGAAGAAGACGTCAAGACGACCACACCAAACGACCTTATTCGTACGATCCTTAAATCACATGTTGACCTTTTATGGTTTGGTGGCATTGGGACCTATGTTAAATCGGAATCTGAAAGTAATCTAGCGGTCGGGGACCGTGCCAATGATGCGATCCGCATCAATGGTAAGGAACTTAACTGCAAGGTGGTCGGCGAAGGTGGAAACCTTGGCTGTACGCAGCTGGGCCGAATTGAATATTGTCTGAAGGGCGGTATGATGAACACCGATGCTGTGGACAATTCGGCGGGTGTTGATTGTTCTGATAATGAAGTAAACATCAAAATTCTGCTCAATAGCATTGTCGCCGAAGGTAAAATGACGAAAAAGCAACGGGATGCCCTCCTGGAAGCAATGACCGACGATGTTGCCGAAATTGTTTTACGGGACAATTATTTACAGACGCAGGCAATCAGTCTTGCAAAAACAAGCAGTATTCGCCAGCTCGATAGTTTCGAACGTTATCTCGACGAACTGGAGAAGTCCGCAAACCTTGATCGCGAGCTTGAATTTCTTCCGAACGATGAAGAGCTTCTTGAACGAGGGGAAAAATCCCTCGGTCTGACACGACCGGAAAATTCCGTCCTTATTGCTTACGCAAAAATGTCCCTGTTTGACAGTTTGATGGAAAGTAATATTCTCGATGATCCTTATCTCGAAAAATTCCTGTTCAAGTCTTTCCCCAAAAGATTGAGCGAAAAATACAAAAAGGAAATGAGAAATCATCAGCTCAGGAAACAGATTATTGCAAAAGTCCTGTGTAACGATATTGTCAACCGCGGCGGCATTCAAGCCATCAAGGAAGAAACCGGTGCAAGCGGTGCAGAGATTGCCAGGGCCGCCATCATCGCAAGCGAAGTATTCGAGCTTGACAATCTCTGGGATCAAATCGAAAAGCTTGATTATATTGCCCCCGCGACTATTCAAATTCTGATGTTGATGGATGTTGAGGAATTTGCCCGCCGTCAAACCATCTGGTTTTTGAATAATACCGACAGCAAGCAGCCAATACAGAAAATTATTGATAATTATAAACCCGGCATTACCGAGCTGTTCCTGATGAATACTGTTGTTGAAACAGTGTCGGAAGAAAGTATCTCCAGTAAGAAAAATATGTATTTGGAACAGAATGTCGATGAAGCGCTGGCGCAGCATATCGCGAGCCTTGATATTAAAACAGCCGCTTGTGATATGGTGCAGGTTGCCAAGGAACTAAATCTTGATGTCACTCAGGTGGCCGCGGCTTACTTTATGTTTGGTGAAGAGCTTGGTTTTGACTGGCTCAGAAGTCAGGCGGAAATGGTTGAAACAGGCGACCATTGGGATCGTCTGGCGGTAAACAGCATATTAGGCGATCTTCAGGACCAGCAAAAAATCCTGACCCGTAGCGCCCTGAATGGCTGCAAGGATAAAGATTGTCTTATTTCCGCCGAAAAATGGATAGCCGATAATAAATCCGCTACGGAGCGCGTCCGGAAATTGCTACAGGATTTCCAGAATGCCGGAAACCTGAATGTCACAAAAATGGGCTTTGCAGCACGACAAATCCGGAATGTGATTGTAGATTAGTTTACATATTTAATATAACCTTATGGGATACTGCTGATAATCGGCGGTGTCCCACAAGGATTAATTGATGACACTTAAATTTGATAACAGATATGCCCGGCTTGGCGATAAGTTTTCCGTGCCATTAATGCCTGATCCGCTCCCTGACCCCGAGCTTGTCATCGTCAACAAAGACGCCCTTGAAGAAATTGGCCTAGACAACATTTCAAATCAGGATCTCATTGAATTCTTTAGCGGAAACCGTATCCCTGCCGGATCGGAACCACTTGCTATGGTTTATTCCGGGCACCAGTTTGGCGGCTATAGCCCACAGCTTGGTGATGGCCGTGGCCTGCTTATCGGACAGGTGATTTCAAAGAGCGGATCGCTTGTTGATTTGCACCTGAAAGGCGCCGGTAAAACGCCTTTTTCGAGAATGGGTGACGGGCGCGCGGTCCTGCGATCCTGCATCCGCGAATTTCTGGCGAGCGAAGCGCTTCACCATCTCGGCATTCCCACAACCCGGGCTCTCGGCGTGAGTACGAGCGTGGAACCCGTCCGCCGTGAAACGATTGAAAAAGCATCAATGCTGATGCGTTATAGCGAAAGCCATATCCGATTTGGTTCGTTCGAGTATTTTTTCTACACCGAACAGCATAATGAATTAAAAGAGCTTTGTGATTACACCATTGAAAATCACTTTCCCGAAGCCGAAAATGCTGAAAACAAGTATGATGCACTTCTTTTACTCGCGGCGGAAAAAACAGCGTCACTCATTGCGCAGTGGCAGGCTTTTGGCTTCGCCCATGGTGTGATGAACACTGATAATATGTCGATTATCGGCCAGACATTCGATTACGGACCTTACGGTTTCATGGAACAATATGATCCCTATTATATCTGTAATCATTCTGATGATCGTGGCCGCTATGCCTTCAACAGGCAGCCGTTGATCGGCCACTGGAATGTGCAGGCGCTTGCGCAGGCATTGTCCCCGCTGACGTCAAAAAATGTGGTCAAAGGTGCCCTTGATACTTATCAGGATCGCTTTTTAAACAGATATCACGCGTTGATGATAGAAAAACTCGGATTGACGGAAAATGGGCCCGATGACAAAGCGCTTTATGATGATTTACTGGATCTTATGGAAGGGTATGGCGTTGATTATACGCTATTTTTTCGCGCATTAAGCAATTTTCAAAGTGATGATACGATGTCGTCTTTTACAATGAGTAGAAGTTGTGCGGACGCGTTTGAGCCGTGGCTCAAACGCTACAAAAACCGTCTTCTCATGGAAAAGTCCGATGACGTCAAACGTAAAAAATCAATGCGCCGCGTTAATCCCAAATATATCCTGAGAAACTACCTCGCGCAAATTGCCATCCAGCAGTCCGAAATTGGTTATCATAACGACCTTCACACATTATATAACGTTCTGAAACGCCCCTATGATGAACAGCCGGAATATGACGACTATGCGAAGGAGCCCCCCGAATGGGGGCGTAATCTACAGATCAGTTGCTCCTCCTAGACATCAAAGTTAATGTCTGAAATGACGCATGCCCGTCAACACCATCGCGAGACCCTGTTCATCCGCCGCCGCTATAATTTCGTCGTCACGAATTGAACCGCCCGGCTGGATCACCGCCGTTACGCCCGCTTCCGCTGCACTTAGAAGTCCGTCCGCAAAGGGGAAAAACGCATCCGAGGCAACCACTGATCCTTCTGTCATTGTATAAGGAAGGCCAGCCGCTTCACTGGCATCAATGGCTTTTCGCGCGGCCGTTCTTGAACTGTCAACACGGCTCATCTGACCCGCACCAATCCCGACTGTTGCCCTATCCTTCACATAAATAATCGCATTTGATTTCACATGCTTACACACAGTGAAAGCAAAAAGCATATCTTCAAGTTCCTGATCGGACGGTTTGCGTTTTGTGACCACTTTCAAGTCGTCTAACGTTACTATTCCATTGTCCCTGTCCTGTACAAGATACCCGCCCGCCACTGTGCGGATGGTCTGTCCGGTGCTTTTCGGGTTCGCAATTCCGCCCGTCAGAAGCAGACGTAAATTTTTCTTTGCCGCCATTATTTCAAGCGCTTCTTCGTCAGCATCCGTTGCAATGACGACTTCTGTAAATATTTTGGAGATTTCCGCGGCCGTCTCACCGTCAAGCTTCCCATTTAACGCGATGATACCGCCAAAGGCACTTGTCTGATCACAGAGAAGCGCTTTGTTATACGCCTCAATATAACTCTCCCCGCGTGCCACTCCGCAAGGATTAGCATGCTTTATGATGGCGACGGCCGGACCTTCCGTCGGGTCAAATTCGCTAACCAATTCAAATGCGGCATCAGTATCGTTTAAGTTATTGTAACTTAATTCTTTTCCCTGAAGTTGTCTTGCGGTGGCGATCCCTTTGCGCGGGTCCGCGCTACGTGTGACGTAAAAAGCCGCAGCCTGATGCGGGTTTTCACCGTACCTTAATGTCTGTCTTTTAGTAGCAGTAATATTTAACCGGTCCGGGTAACTATCCCCCAATTGCGCTGCAAACCAGGCGGAAATCGCCGCATCATAGGCCCCCGTACGTGCAAACGCCTTTGAAGCCAACTTTTTACGAAGTTCATACGTTGTCGCACCATTATTTTCGTTAATTGACGCTTTGACGTCATCATAATCAGCGACGTCCACAACCACCGTGACAAAAGCATGGTTTTTTGACGCGCTTCTGATCATCGCCGGGCCGCCAATATCGATATTTTCAATACATGTAGCGAAATCGGCCCCTTTTTCCACCGTTTCTTCAAAGGGGTATAAATTGACAACTAAAAGATCGACCGCACCAATGCCGTGCTCGTTCATTGAGGCGACATGATCATCATCATTACGAAGCGCAAGGAGCCCGCCATGTATTTTAGGATGTAGCGTTTTGACACGACCATCCATCATTTCAGGAAAACCGGTATAATCGGCAACTTCCTTCACCGGAATACCCGCATCCGCAAGCGTTTTTGCTGACCCGCCGGTGGAAAGAATTTCCACACCCTGGTCATTTAGAAATTTCCCAAATTCGACAAGTCCTGTTTTATCGGAAACGGACAGAAGGGCCCTTTTGATCGGTATTAAAGTCGGTTCGCTCATCAATTATCTCGTTCATAAAAATTATAAAATGTTCCCTCGCGCGTGGTAGTATATTTTCGAAAAATACGCAAGGTCTAATGGCCATCATCAATCCAGTTTCAATGACCACAATATGGTTGTTAATGCACCGCCCGTTTTACCCGAGAGGACAATTTGTTTGGTGGGTGAAATCTTGCCGGCATTGCCAAAATAAATACTGTCTTCCAGTGAGAGTTTTGCACCGCGCTGGCGGAATAACCAGGTTTCTCCACCCGGCAGTTTGATCCGTACGATATTGTCGTCATTGTCCACATCCACCGATACATTGGGATGGAGGTGAAACCTGATATCAAACGTCGCCAGGTCAGCATGCCTATTTGGGCTGCTTTGTTCAATTATATCTTCACCGCGGATATCTTCACCGCTATCATTCATGTATATCAAGCGTTTATGGAGATAATTATATTGCTCCACATAGCCGTCATGCTCAGATTCGAATAATATATGCCCACGTTCCTCAAAACGGGTGCTTGATGTTTTGGTCACACCCGCACCGATCAGCCCATCATCCCTAATTTCGCTGCTGTTCAAGTGATTAAGAATTAATGTTGAATGAGCATCGGTGCTTCGGGACATTTTCGCGAGATTCTGATTTTCCATATTCAGGACGAATGACGCATCGCCACAATTGACAATAAAGCGTTCTGTGCCGCGGCTAAATTCGAAGGAATGTGTCCCGCTGTGACATTGCGCACTTAATTCCAGTTCCGCAGGTGGCCCGGCATCCATGATGATCAGGCTTTTACCTTTTTCAATTCGGGCAAACCCACACTGGTCGAGCTTCGCCTGCTCCGCATCTGCCTGATTTACCTTAAGAAGGGTCGCATAGATATCTTCATGGTTTTGAATTATCACGCCATTGAACAGCGGTAATTTACCGTCCCCCTGCGTAACCGTTTTCAGGTTTGATGCCATTCTTCTGATAGCGTTTTTAAGTTCCAACGGCACATTTTGACTGACATCCGAATACGCCTCTCTGAGTAAAACCAGATTCATGAAAAGATGGAGCAGTTCCTGCGGGTTTCTGCTTCTTATTCCTCCATCCGCGAGAATTTCCCGGCTGAGAGCAAATTTCAACAGTGATGTTCCCTCTTTAAACCACGCCTCACCATAAGGAATATAAAGACCGGACAGCACAAGACCAATGATAGCTTTCAACCCGTCCGGCCCGTCCGGAAAATTTGAGGACATTTTCATCAGATGGCGGGCGCTGCGCGCCATGATATCAAGGACGCGCCCTCTGTAAATCACATCATCCGTATCCATAATAAGCGGCGTATATATGAGCCAGTTTGTGACACGTTCACCAACAATATCCGCTCGCCATGATATTTCGCCCCATTGGGTGTGGTGATTAATCCAGCTTTCTATGAGTTCTTCTGCTCTTTTTCGGGCATTATTCTGGTCTACTGCCTGATTAAGGTCTTTTAGCCAGCTGAATGAATGAATATGTTCAAGCCACCTTTTGTTTAAATCCGGTGCCTGCCAGAGATCGTCTGCAGACCAGCTGTTCTGATCACTTTTCGGGTTTTCAAGGATATACCCACCGCCAACCATTTTGCCGCTGACAATCTGGGTCCCCGCGGTTACTGATCCCGGCCAAATATCCTGTGGCGTGCCGAGAAGCCTGAGCGGATGTTTCCCCCGCAGGCTCAATTCATGATAAAAACTGCTGTGCTTTGCTCTGCCCATTGCTTTTGCGATGGGATTTTGCATCTTCTTGCCGCTTGAAGCTACCGGATTTCGGCGTAACTGGGCCATCTACAATTCTATCTCCACTGGTACGGGCACTCAAACCAACACCCTATCATAATTTTATGAAAAAAATATAATGGTTATTACCATAACTCCCAAGCAAACTATGCGCCACGGAGCGCCTTGATATTGGTGGCATACTGGTCGGGTCCTCCGGTAAATGTCGCCGTACCCGCGACCAGCACATCCGCACCGGCATCAATTACGCTTTGCGCTGTTTGCAGGTTTATACCGCCGTCTACCTGCAAATCGATTTCACGGCCTTCTTTTGCGATCATGTTTCTTACCTGCCCGATTTTATCAATCGCGGCCGGGATAAATTTCTGCCCGCCGAAACCCGGGTTTACGCTCATGATCAGAACCAGGTCCACGAGATCCATCACATTTTCAATCATATTCACGGGCGTTCCCGGATTAAGTGAGATACCTGCCTTTTTGCCCAGTGATTTGATTAATTGCAAAGTACGGTGAAAATGTGGTGTCGCTTCTGCGTGTACGGTTATGATATCAGAACCGGCATCGGCAAATGCCTGAATATACGTATCAACCGGTGAGATCATCAAATGAACATCAAAAATTTTATCGCTATAGGGACGGATCGCCTTCACCACGTCAGGCCCAATGGTAATATTGGGAACGAAATGGCCATCCATAACATCAACATGAATATAATCAGCCCCGGCGGCCGTAATGGCTGAGACCTCCTCCCCCAAACGTGAAAAATCCGCTGAAAGGATTGATGGCGCTATTTTAATATGTGATGTCATATATTGACCTTTAAATTTTCAGATCTAAATTTTCACAAGACGGGAGATAAAGAAACCATCCATCCCATCTTCTATATAATAAGGCAATGTTTGAACATCGCCCGTCTTTAAAATCGCCTGCTCAATACCCGGCAATTCATTCTTTTTAATCTCTTTTCGTTTTAACGAGCCATTCCGTTCCAGTAAAGCTTTAATCTGATCCGGTCCCTCTTCAGGCTGCATTGAACATACACAATAAATTAACGTGCCCCCCTCATTCAACAGTGAGGCGGCGTGATCAAGCATTTTTTTCTGTAATATAGACAACTCTTTTACATCATTTGAACCGCGTGTATATAGGATTTCCGGATGCCTGCGAATAGTCCCTGTTGATGAACATGGGGCATCAAGAAGGATAAAATCATAACGTTTCTGCGGATTATAAAGAAGTACGTCTGACGTCACGACGTCGATCTGCAAATTTAACCGTAACATATTTTGTCTAAGTCTTGAAAGACGACTTTCCGAAATATCCACGGCCGTCACTTTTGCCCCCAATGATGCTGACTGCGCAGCTTTACCCCCCGGTGCCGCACACAGGTCAAGCACTTCATCACCCTCTTTGGCACCAAGCAGCGTCGCGGGTATGCGAGCCGCAAAATCCTGAACCCACCATTTGCCATCGTCATATCCCGCAAGCGACGTTATTTTTCCTGCTTTGGCGATCCGCACACCACCATCCGGCATTACATACCCATTTAGTGATTCGGCCCAGTTTTCACTGTCTTCAGTAGGCTTTAAGCATATATCCAGTGGCGCTTCTTTTAAAATCTGAACCAAGATTTCTTTTACGTTTGCCTGACCAAATCGCGCGTCCCAGCTTTGCAGAATCCATTGGGGGAAATTTAATCTGGTGTTACCAAATTTTTTCAGCAGTGCTTCTCTGTCGCGATCAATATGACGTAAGACCGCGTTTACTGTCTTTTTTAAATACTGAAGTTTTTTTGAGATCCTTTTTTCAACCAATTGGACCGATGTATCCACCGCCGCATATGCCGGAACCTCCATGAATAATAATTGGCAAATACCCAACCTTAAAACATGTCTGATAGCCATTTGTGTATTGCCAAGTTTCGTTTTGGTACAATGGTTTATTATTTTATCAAGTTGTCCCAGACGTCTTATTGTTGTGGTGGTAAGATGCCTTATAAAACCCCTGTCTTCGTCGGAAATGCTACGAGAATATTTTTCAATCGCGCCCTCAAGCGTTGCACCGTCATCAAGTACTTTCTTTAGTACAAGAAAGCTAATTTCCCTGCTATTCATGTTTTTGTTCATGTGAATTCCCATCGCCTAAAAAGGGCAGTAACATAGTGATCATGATTTGCCAAGGAGTAGATTTCTTTTCTCATTAGAGTATTGTATGTTTACCGTAATTTTATGCCAAAAGTTATTATGTCAATTATAAAGGATTTCACGGATGGGCAATGACAAAGCTGACAAAAACGTCGCGGATAAAGCCGATCACGAAACCATAACCGAAGAGCAAAAGCCCTTGCAATCGCCCAAGGAAATTGGTGGTCGTGAAGGTCCTGATCCTATACGGTATGGTGATTGGGAAAATAAAGGGATCGCTTCGGATTTTTAAGGCATTTTATAAAAATGGATTTTTTAATTAACAACGAACAAACGATCAGACTTTCGGTATTTATAGGGTTACTTGTTTTGCTGGCGGTCGCCGAACTTATAGCGCCTCTGGCCAGCCGCCAAATAAGCCGCGCAAAACAATGGGTTACCAACATTTCAATCGTCATTGTTGATACCATAACCTTACGAATATTGTTTCCCATACTCGCCGTTGGGGTTGCAAGCTATGCCCGTGAAAATGGCATTGGTCTTTTTAATCTGATCACAGTCAATTACTGGGTCAGTTTTGTCCTGTCGCTACTGCTCCTTGATGTCCTGATTTATGCTCAGCACGTGATGATGCACAAGGTACCGATGCTTTGGCGGCTCCACCGCATGCATCATACCGAACTCGGGCTTGATGTTACCTCCGCCATCCGGTTTCATCCGATAGAAATTGTCATTTCAATGCTTATCAAGATGCTTTTTGTCCTTATCATGGGCATACCGGTTGCGGCGGTAATTGTTTTTGAAATACTGCTGAATGGGTTGGCTCTTTTTAATCACAGCAATTTGAAACTTCCCCGCTGGATGGAGACAATATTACGCCGGATTATCATCACTCCTGAGCTTCACTGGATTCACCATTCGGAAATTGTGCGGGAAACAAACAGCAATTTCGGCTTCAATCTTTGCATCTGGGATAAAATATTTTCCACTTACCTTGACAAGCCAACTTTCGATTATCCGCAAATGCGACAAGGACTTCCGGAGTTTGGTTATGAAAAACCGTTAAATTTCATTGAATTAATCATATCCCCTTTCCAAAAATATCCCAAAATAGAGGATAAGAAAAAAACATGAGAGAAAAGGAATTAAGATTAGCGCTTGTCTGTTTCGGCGGGGTTTCACTGGCAATATATATTCATGGTGTCAGCAAGGAAATATTGAAACTGGCCCGTGCGTCAAAAGCAATTCACGCAAGTCCCGACCCCAATGATCCATCGCGGGAGAAATACACTTATCCCAATGAAAATGTAACCGACATACCAGATACCGAACTTGTTTATTTCGATATTTTAAAAGACTTTGCGCCTGAACTTGACCTTAGGGTTATTATTGACACCATTGCCGGAGCATCCGCAGGGGGAATGAATAGCGTATTTCTTGGACGCGCCATTGCCCATGATCTGAACTTTGACCATCTTCGTCATCACTGGCTTATTGAAGCTGACGTCGATAAATTAAAAGGAACGCGCAAAAGAGCCAGCAAATGGGAAAAACTTCTTACCCGCCCATTGATCAATATATTAAGTGGGAAATTTCTCGGAAAAGGAAATTTAAGCACCAAGGTGAAAGAAAAACTACCCGCTCTGCTTAATATATGGGATCTGAAGCCCCCGTTTGACGGAAAACACTTGCTGGAGCTTGTATATAACGGTTTAAAAGCAATGGGTACTGTTACCTATCATTCTCTTTTGCCCCGCGGTCACCGGCTGGAGTTGTTCGTGACCCTTACCGATTTTTACGGCTATAAACGTTCCATTCTTCTCAATGATCCCCCGCAGATTACCGAACTCGAACATCGTCACAATTTAAAATTCAGTTATTTCAAAAAATCAACGGAGGACGAACAGTCCGTTATTGAAAGCGATTTTGACGATACTGATCTGGCCTCTTTAAGTTTTGCTGCACGGGCAACATCATGCTTTCCCGGCGCGTTTCCGCCGGCACAAATTCGGGAAGTGGACCATTTTTTTAAAGAGCGCGGATCAAGTTGGGTTAAAAAAGAAGAATTTATCAAAAACAACTTCCGGGAGTATCATCTTGCCGGTGTAAACCCTGAACTTACATCTTTTCTTGATGGGAGTATTTTAAACAATAAACCTTTCGATAAGGCCATAAATGCGATCCATAACCGGCCCGCATTTCGCGAAGTGGACAGAAGAATTATATATATCGACCCCAACCCGGAAAAATTAAAGGGTAAAGCAGCAGGTGCGCCACCGGCGATGCTGAATACCCTTAAAGGGGCCATGTCGGATATCCCAATGAACGAGCCTATGCATGATGATCTTCAGGAAATTCATGAACATAACCAGAAAGTCAGCACGATAAAGGCGGTCGTCGATTCTGTAAAACCCAGCGTGCAGAAGCTTGTCTATGAAGTTTCACCGAAAACGCTGGCAAAAAAGACAACCCCCGAACAACTGGCAGAGTGGCGGAACCTTGCAAGCGCACGTGCCGTCAAGGAGGCGGGTTATTCATACGAGGCTTATGCCCGGCTAAAAATACGCAGCACAGTCGCCAGTATGACAAAAACCTTGGCGGATATCTGCGACCTACCCCCGAGCGGTATTGAAAGAAGACGACTTTTTTCCCTGTTTCAATGTTGGGTTCTTAAAGATTCCCAGGGAGAAAGCCTGCTCTACGGGGATCAGGACAACCGGAAACAAACAGGCCTTCTCTATTGGACCAGCGCCTTTATCAAAACCACAACCAGCCTGAGTACATTACCTTATTGGGTCACGTTCATTTTACATTTCGATGTCGATTATCAAAAACGTCGCATTCAGTTTCTCATTCAGGAGCTCAATAGCCAGTATGCCAAATATCCCGCCCATGTTCATGAACTTGACGACTGTAAAATGGCTCTTTACAAGGTTTTGGAGGAAATAAAGCATTCGCGTACGCTCGATCTTCTTTCGCCCGAACAGATAACTTTAATTAAAAGGCACGTACTCAGGGTTATCGATTTTCCCCTCACAGATGACGTGAAGTGCCTTAAAAACATTGCCCATCTGGACGCACACCAGACGCAAATAGTCGAAATTCTTGAAATACTTCATCCGGTTATCGGATTGGATAAAATTCGCTCGGACAGTGATAGTGTCATCGCCAATCAGTTAAACAATTCATGGAATGATACTTTCAAACAGAATTTAATCACCAGTTATCTGGGGTTCGCATTCTGGGACGTTATTACTTTTTCAATTATGGGGGCAAAATCTTCTGGTGAATTTAATGAAATGCTTGTTAACCGGATAAGCCCAAATGACGAACTATGTCTGAAATCGGACCCTCTTGAAATGCCGTTAAAAGGCACCGCTATGAGAAGCTTTGGGGCATTTTTCAGCCGCCGCGACCGGGAAAATGATTATTTGTGGGGCCGTTTAAACGGGGCCGAACGCCTGATTGATTTTCTATATCTACAGGCAAAGTCAGAAGATATCGAAGACAGGTTTAATTTAATTGATGTGAAAAAACGCGCCTTCAACGCGATCCTTGAAGCGGAAAAAGAACATCTTCATACGGTACCTGAGCTCTTTGACAGGATCAGATCCCGCATTGAAAAATTATAATTACATGAAGCCCATTTCAAGGCGGGCGGCTTCGCTCATCATTGACATGTCCCATGGCGGTTCCCACACAAGAGCAACCTGAACATCGCCAACGCCTTCTATCTCCCGAACTCTGTATTCCACTTCGCCCGGCATTGATTCGGCGACCGGGCAATGCGGCGACGTGAGCGTCATCGTTACAACAATATCTGCATAATCATTCACATCGATATCGTATATCAACCCCAATTCATAGATATTAACGGGTATTTCCGGATCATAAATTTCCCGCAGTTTTTCCGCGGCCAAATGCTGCAAATTTTGCTTTTGCTCTTCCGAAATCGGTTCGCCGCGCGATTTTGAGGTGGGTTCAGACGATTTCTCGTTTTCCTTGTCTTCCGGTTTCTGATTTAAAAACCCATCTAGAAAGCTCATTTTATCATCCTTAATTCTACGCAAAAATCCTGTTCACTTTATGAAGCCCTGCCACGAAACGGTCAATGTCTTCTTTGGTGTTATATAATCCAAATGATGCCCGCGCCGTCGCTGGAATATCCATAAAATCCATAATCGGCTGGGCGCAATGATGCCCTGTTCGGATCGCAATACCGTCCTGATCAAGAATGGTTCCGATATCATGTGGATGCGCTGCCTTCATGGTGAATGAAATAATACCGGCCATATCATCGGCCTGACCACGAAGCTCGAAACCATCAACCTCCTTTACCTTTTCCAAGGCATAATCCAGAAGTTTCTTTTCATGACGATGAATATTATCAAGTCCTATCGCGCACATATACTCAATTGCTGCTGCAAAACCGATACCGCCCGCGATATGCGGGGTCCCTGCTTCAAATTTATGGGGAAGGTTATTGAAAGTCGTCTTTTCAAATGTGACAGACCTGATCATATCTCCACCGCCCTGATACGGCGGCATGACGTCAAGCAGTTCCTGTTTACCGTAAAGGATGCCCACGCCAGTGGGACCGTACATTTTATGGCCGGAAAAAACATAAAAATCAGCGTCCAGATCAACCACATTTACGTTGCCGTGCGGCAAAGCCTGACACCCGTCAACCAGTACCCTCGCTCCTGCATTATGGGCCAACTTTATGATTTCCCGGATCGGCGTAATCGTTCCAAGAGCATTTGATACATGGGTTATCGCAACCAGTTTCGTCTTTTCACTTAAAAGTTTCTCGTATTCATTCAGCAGGAAATTACCCTTGTCATCAATTGGACTGACGGTAAGGATTATATCTTTTTCTTCCCGCAGTATTTGCCAGGGCACGATATTTGAATGATGCTCCATCTGACTCAGTATAATTTCATCGCCGCCCTTCAGAAATTTCCGACCCCAGCTTTGAGCGACCAGATTAATGGCTTCTGTTGCACCGCGGACAAAAATGATTTCCTTGGAAGATTTCGCGCCAATGTGATCGCGGACAGTTTCACGCGCCGCTTCATATTTTGCGGTTAAAGCCTGAGACAGGAAATAACCGCCACGATGAATATTTGAATATTCATTGGCGTAGCAGTCATTGATGGCATCAATCACTTTCTGCGGTTTTTGCGCGGAAGCAGCACTATCCAGAAATGTGAGCGGTTTTCCGTATATTTTTTGCTCAAATATGGGAAATTCGCTCCGGATTGCCTCGACATTGTAATTATGCGTCACGTTACCCATGATTACACCGCCGCTTTCAGCCATGCCCTTGCCAGTCCAAGGTAGTTTTCTTTAACCGGCTCAATCGAAAGCTCTTCAAAAACCTCTGCAATAAACGCCTCAACCAAAAGCGCTTTCGCGTCCCTGTTATCAAGCCCTCTCGCATTCAAATAGAAAAGAGCTTCCTGATCGAGTTCCCCGACAGTTGCGCCATGCGAACATTTAACGTCATCTGCATAAATGAGCAGTTCCGGTTTGCTGTTGGCTTCGGCGTTTCGGTCAAGAAGCAAATTTTTATTTGATTGATCTGCGTTGGTCAATTGAGCATCTTTGGCGACATATACCTTACCCTGAAAGGCGGTCTTTCCCCCCTTATCCAAGACACCGCGATAGACCTGGTCACTTTCGCATTCAGGAACCATATGTTTCATGTGTGTCATGACATCATGTGCGGCCCCGTCGCGGGCCAAAAACGCACCACGTAGTTCAACATTGCCATGCTTTCCATTCAAAGTTGGCTTGATTTCCGTGCGGCTGATTTTTCCGCCAAGATTAAGTGAATAATGCTTCAGGCTGGCATCTGCCGCGAGCCGAATATCTGTTTCACTCATATGGATGGCGCCGTTACCTTCAGTTTGCGTTTGTAAAATATCAAGTGCCGCACCATCGGCCAATTGAACTCTGGTTACATTCTGACGCCAGTAGTTTACTTCATTTTCACCGTGAAACCTTTCAATGATTTGAGCACCACTATTTTCCGCAAGTGAAATAAAGTTCCGTGTTCTTAATGAGTTAGATTCAGCCGTATCCGTGGCCACATGAATGATCTGAATTGGCTCAGCCAACTTTGTAACTTCATCAACTTCAATAATATAACCCCCGGTCATAAGCGCCAAATTCAGGTTTTGAAGGCTTTCTTTGCTGCGATTATTTTCGAATAATGTCTTTGCATCTTCCGGATTACTTTTCACATAGTCATTCAGGCTGGAAATTTTTATCCCCGGACTTTCAATAATATTTGAACGGTTCTGATCAAAGTATCCATTTACAAAAACGACTTTTGACCCTGATATTTCATTGAGTGTTATTTCATCGATATTCTTTTCATTATCGCCTACCGACGGCTTGGAGGTTCTATAAATTTCAGATTTCAGCGCAGACAAATTGGTATATTTCCATTCCTCTACTTTTGGTCCGGGCAATCCGACTGCTTCATACCGCTCAATCGACGTGGCACGAAGGTCATTTAACCATTGGATATCGGAATTTGGCAGAGCGGCCTGTTCGGACCTGAACCGGTCCGCATATGGTTTTCCTTCAAAATGATTTTTTTCAGTCATATCAATCAGCCTTATGCCGCACTCTCATCAATACCGAGACCGGCATACCCGTCTTTTTCAAGGACGTGAGCCAGACTTTTATCACCTGACTTCACAATCCTGCCATCTGAAAGCACATGGACGAAATCCGGTATCACATAATCCAGCAACCGCTGGTAATGGGTGATCACCAATATCGCCTTTTCAGGGCTGCGCATTCTATTGATACCATCGGCAACAATTCGAAGTGCATCAATATCAAGACCGCTGTCCGTTTCATCAAGTACCGCAAAAACCGGATCAAGCATGGCCATTTGCACCATTTCATTTCGTTTCTTTTCCCCCCCGGAAAAACCGACATTCACAGCACGCTTCAGCATTTCCGGGTCCATTTCAAGTTCGGCCGCTTTGGCGCGAATGAGTTTCAGAAAATCCACCGCCGCCATCTCCTCTTCACCGCGATACTTCCGGATAGAATTAATAGCGGCCTTCAAGAAGTTCATATTGGATACACCGGGTATTTCTACAGGGTATTGAAAACCCAGGAAGACGCCTTCCGCCGCGCGTTCATTAGCTTCAAGTTCAAGAAAATTCTTACCCTTGAAAGTTATGGACCCTTCGGTTATTTCATAACCTTCTTTCCCACAAATAGCATATGATAATGTTGATTTACCGGCACCATTCGGGCCCATGATAGCATGAACCTCCCCGGCATTAATGGTAAGGTTCAAGCCTTTTAGAATTTCTTTTCCGCCGACTTCGACATGTAAGTTTTTGATTTCTAACATTTTTTCGTTCCCGTTGGCTTAGCCAACACTTCCTTCCAAACTAATTCCTAATAATTTCTGCGCCTCAACCGCGAATTCCATTGGCAGTTGCTGCATTACTTCCTTGCAAAACCCGTTGACAATAAGTGACACCGATTCCTCAACATCAAGCCCGCGTTGAAGGCAGTAAAAAAGCTGTTCATCACTGATTTTTGATGTTGTTGCTTCGTGCTCAATCTGGGCCGTTGGATTTTTCACTTCTATATAGGGGACAGTGTGCGCCCCACATTCGTCGCCGATCAGCAAACTGTCACACTGGGTAAAGTTGCGTGTATTTTCCGCGTTCGGCATAACTTTTACCAGCCCGCGATAAACATTCTGCGCCTTGCCGGCCGATATCCCTTTTGAAATTATCGTGCTGGAAGTGTCTTTACCAATATGGATCATTTTTGTGCCGGTATCGGCTTGCTGGAAATTGTTGGTGATTGCCACAGAATAAAATTCACCAACAGATCCATCCCCCTGCAATATGCAGCTTGGGTATTTCCAGGTGATGGCGGACCCCGTCTCCACCTGTGTCCAGGAAACTTTGGAATTCGTACCGCGACAAGCCGCACGCTTGGTGACAAAATTATAAATTCCGCCTTTTCCGTCCTTGTCCCCCGGATACCAATTTTGGACCGTCGAATATTTTATTTCCGCCTCTTCAAGTGCTATCAATTCAACCACCGCCGCGTGCAATTGATTTTCATCCCGCATTGGTGCGGTGCATCCTTCAAGGTAAGAGACATACGATTCATCATCAGCAATGATAAGTGTTCTTTCAAATTGACCGGTGTTTGCTTCATTGATCCTGAAATAGGTACTTAATTCCATTGGGCATCGAACCCCTTTTGGAATATAGACAAACGTACCATCCGTAAATACGGCACTGTTGAGCGCGGCGTAGAAATTATCCGCTGCCGGCACCACAGAGCCAAGATATTTTCTCATAAGGTCCGGATAATCCCTTGCCGCTTCGGAAATTGAGCAAAAAATAACCCCTTTTTCCTTCAGCGTTTCGCGGAAGGTTGTTGCAACGGATACACTGTCAAAAACAACATCCACCGCCACACCGGCAAGAACTTCCTGTTCCTGCAGGGATATACCAAGTTTTTCATAAGTTCTGAGCAGCTCCGGATCAACTTCATCAAGACTTTTTGGCCTGTCATCCGAAGATTTTGGTGCCGCATAATAATATATGTCCTGAAAATCCGGTTTTTTATAGTCAAGCATTGCCCATTCCGGTTCTTCCATCGTGAGCCAGTGACGATAGGCTTTCAGCCGCCAATCAAGAAGCCATTCCGGTTCCTCTTTTTTCGCAGAGATAAATCGGATAACATCTTCATTCAGCCCCTTTGGGGCCTTTACCATTTCAATGTCGGTTATAAATCCGTATTTATAATCACCCGACACTTTTTCAACTGTTTGTCTGGTCTCCACTGTGCTGACCATTTCGCACTCCTTAGCTTTTAGCCCCGGTTATCGTTTCTTCTTCCGATTTGGGAAAAAAGTCATAGGGCTTCGTTACCATTTCTGAAAGCGACACATTATTAAGTGCTTCATAAACGGCCTGGTTTATTTTATCCCATTTGCTTTTAGTCATGCAGACGGGTTCATAATCACAGCAAGTATCTTCAACACTCAGACAGTTTGTCAATTGCACTGGCCCGTCCACCGCTTCTACAATATCGGCGATCGAAATATCTTCTTTTTCATTATTCATGGAAAATCCACCACCGATTCCGCGATGCGAGGTAAGCAAGTTCGCTTTAGCCATCTTACCAAGGATTTTACTCACCGTTGGTTGCGGCACCCTTGTTTCCGCATTAAGACTTGATGCCGTGTGGATATCGTCCGGGCGCGCGGCGATTGTGCTCATCAATACGACGGCATAATCTGCTAGATTTGATAATTTAATCATCGAACACCCTCCGAATAATCGCTCACATTTCGACTATTACATGGTGTCGTTGAACGGATTTGTCAACATAAATAAGACTAATTTAGTCTTTTTTACTAAATTATTGAAAAACAACCAACTTATTAAGAATCATTATTAAGTTTTGTGCAAATATCGTCCAGTTGTTCAAGGGTTTTATAGTGAATCTTGAGGACCCCCGCCTCGCCGCCAGAAGACTCGAGTTCTATCTTTAAACCAACCGCTGCGGAAAGCTCATTTTCAAACGCTTCCATATCCGCATCTTTTTGTGATGCCTTACCGGGACCGCCCGTTTTGTTTTTATCTCCACCTTCTTTTTTTGACTTTGCGAGTTGCTCCGTCTGACGAACGCTTAAGCCATCGCGCACCACCATCTTTGCCAGAGCCTCCGGATCCTCCGCCGTTATTAACGCACGCGCGTGCCCCATACTTAACTGGCCATCACGCATCAATTTTTGAACCCCGCCCGGCAACGACAGAAGCCGCAACATATTAGCAATATGGCTTCGGCTTTTTCCAACGGCTTTGGCGAGCGCATTTTGTGTGTGCGAAAATTCATCCATCAGTCTTTGAAATCCAAGCGCTTCCTCAATCGGGTTAAGGTCATGACGCTGAATATTTTCAATAATAGCTATTTCCAGCGCCTCTTCATCGGACATTTTCTTAATAACGACCGGCACATGATAAAGACCAGCGGCCTGTGCCGCGCGCCATCGGCGCTCACCAGCGACAATCTCATACTCATCGGGTCCTTTGGGGCGTACAAGTAACGGTTGGATAATACCTTTGGTTTTTACGGACTCAACGAGTTCATTGGCTTTATCATCATCAAAATAAATTCGCGGCTGGTAACTATTGGGCACCAGAAACTCTATCGGCAGTTCTCTGGCAGATTTCGGACTTTCACCTTTTTCAGACACTGCCTTCACATCATCATAGGATGCTTCACGGGTATTCATAAGTGATGATAGCCCCCTACCCAAACCCATTTTCGGGGCGGCGGCTTTCCTTGGAGCTTTATTCTCTGTTTTATTTTGAGCCATTTACTATTAAGTCCTTGATTTTAAATAACTATTTTAGTTAAGCAGCCTTTGGCCTTCTTCTTCTCTTAAGCAGCTCTGCCGCCAACTCCAGATAAGCCCTGCTGCCGGCGCAGGCCAAATCATAAAGTAGAACAGGTTTACCATGGGATGGTGCCTCCGATACCCTGACATTCCGCGGGATAACCGTTTTAAAAACCTTGTCACCTAAATAATTTCTTACATCCGTCGCGACCTGCTCGGATAAATTATTGCGGGCGTCAAACATTGTCAAAATAATCCCACCGATTTCCAGACTGGGATTAAAGTTTGCTTTTACGGTTTCAATCGTTTGCAGCAGAAGGCTTAACCCTTCAAGCGCAAAAAATTCGCATTGCAGGGGCACAAGTACTGAATGAGCCGCCGCCAGGGTATTTAATGTCAGAAGATTAAGTGACGGCGGACAATCGATCAAAACATAATCATAATTTTCGAGTACCGGGTCACGGAAAGCACGCCGCAACCTAAATGTACGCTGTTCCGCATCCACAAGTTCGAGTTCCGCTCCCGTAAGATCAATGGTCGAGGGGACAAGATCCAGTTTTGGTACAATGGTCTTGACAATTGCCTCCTCCAAAGAAACCTCCCCCATGATTACTTCATAACTGCTGTGGGCGCGATCATTGCGTTCCCGGCCTAGTCCAGTGCTTGCGTTACCCTGTGGGTCCATATCGATGATCAAAACATTCTTTTTGGTCGCCGCAAGAGCGGTTGCAAGATTAATTGTGGTGGTGGTTTTCCCAACGCCGCCCTTCTGGTTGGCAACGGCAATAATTTCCGGCTGACGATTTGCCGCAGATGACTCTGTGGATAACATTGTGGATAAACTCCATCCTCATTTATTATTTATTTGATTAGTAACCCTTTATTTCACTTAGAGAAAGGATCATACCTGATTCTTCGCTTTTACTTGTGTATTTTTTTACCTTAAAACCCCATTTTTTTGAAGCATCAAGAATTTCGGCATCTGCCTTTTCGCCCTTAAGAAAAAGACATCTCGTTTTCGGGCCAATAAACCTGTGGCTAAAACCGAGTAATTTATCAAGGTCTGCGCATGCCCTTGAAGTAATCAGATCGACAGGAAATGGTGTCAAATTCTCGATCCTTTCATTATGTACAACCGCATCACAACCGGTATTTTGTATAACCTGCTTCATAAAGGAACATTTTTTGCCGACGCTTTCCACAAGATGCACCTTCCCGGCCCCAAGGACCGAAAGAACCAATCCCGGAAAACCGGCACCACTTCCAAAATCAAGTATCGAAAGATCGCTATCGCCGGGTTTTATATAGTCCATCAATTGCGCGCTATCATAAAAATGCCGCCGCCACATATCTTCTAATGTACTGCTACTGACCAGATTTATTGATTTCTGCCATTTTTTCAGCATTTCTGAATAAATTTTTAGCTTCTCCAGTGTTTCACGTGAAACATCGGTACTTTTTTTGAATTCATCAGGCGTCATAATACTGGTCATCAGGCGCTTGCTTTCTTGTCTTTTCTTTTGACATGACGAAGAAGCGCGGTGAGAGCCGCTGGTGTCACTCCGGATATCCTCGCTGCCGCCCCAAGGGTTGCTGGCTTGGCGCGATCAAGCTTTTCCCGTACTTCGTTGGAAAGACCACCGATAGTGTTATAATCAAGATCCGGCGAAAGCAGTAGTTTTTCATCCTTTCGAAACGCGAGAATGTCGGCTTCCTGCCTCTCAAGATAACCGCTGTAAGTCGCATCAATCACCAGCTGCTCAATAATATCTTCCGGGATTTCCTTTAAGTCCGGCCAAATATCCGTGATCTGATCAAAGGCGACTGACGGATAAGACAATAATGTTTTGGCGGACCTCTTAACGCCGTCTTTATTTATTTTCAAACCGTATTTTGCCGCTTCGTTGGGGCTGATGGATAGTTCGTCCATCTTTTTCCCATGCGATGACAACAGAGCCATCTTTTTTTCAAATGCCCCTTTACGTTCACTGCCGACCAGCCCGAGCTCAATACCCAGTCCCGTCAATCTTTGATCCGCATTATCGGCACGCAGTTTTAATCTATACTCCGCACGGGACGTAAACATCCGATACGGTTCTTTTGTACCCTTTGTAACGAGGTCATCGATCATCACTCCGATATAGGCGTCCGCCCTATCAAGGAGGAATATATCCTGGCCCCCAGCGGACCGTGCGGCATTGATGCCTGCCATTAAACCCTGTGCCGCCGCCTCCTCGTATCCGGTGGTGCCATTGATTTGCCCGGCGAGGTAGAGACCCTTTATCTTTTTTGTTTCGAGCGTCGCGAGCAGTTCCTGCGGATTGACGTAGTCATATTCAATGGCATAACCCGGCTGTAGTATTTCAACATTTTCTAGTCCGGCGATTGACCGTACATAAGCTTCCTGAACATCGACGGGAAGTGATGTTGAAATCCCGTTAGGATAGACGGTATCCGTATCCAGCCCTTCCGGTTCCAGAAATATCTGATGCGAGCTTTTATCTTTAAACCGCACCACTTTATCTTCAATGGACGGACAATATCTTGGTCCCGTCCCCTCTATATGCCCGGAATACATGGCCGACCTATGGAGATTGTCGAGAATTATCTGATGGGTTTTTTCATTTGTATAAGTGATATGGCAATCGATCTGCGGAACGTTAATCCCTTTATTCATAAAGGAAAATGGCACCGGCGGTGTGTCACCCGGCTGAACATCACATTGCTGCCAATTTATGGTTTTCCCGTTAAGCCGCGCCGGGGTGCCCGTTTTCAGCCGCGCTAACGTAAAACCAAATCGTTCCAGCGTATCTGAAAGCCCCAATGCCGGTGGTTCATTCTCACTGCGGATTGACTTTCTGCCAGCGGGTGTCCTTTGATCACCAATATGGATCATCCCCCGTAAAAATGTTCCCGTGGTCAGGATGACTTTTGAGCATTTAATTATTTCACCGCTTCCGGTCACCACTCCCGACAGACGATTATCATTTTCTTCGAAAATAAGATCCTCAACGGCGCTTTCCCTGATGGAAAGATTTGGGTAATCAGACAGTATTTCCTGCATATTTTGACGATATAAGGATCTGTCCGATTGGCACCTGGGGCCGCGTACTGCCGGCCCTTTGCGTCTATTGAGCATACGAAACTGAATACCGGACGCATCAGCAACACGCCCCATAACCCCGTCAAGCGCGTCGATTTCTCTGACCAGATGCCCCTTACCCAGACCACCAATGGCCGGATTGCATGACATTTCACCGATGGTTTCTTTCTTATGCGTCACCAGGAGCGTATTCGCGCCAAGCCGTGCAGAAGCTGCGGCCGCTTCACAGCCCGCATGCCCACCCCCTATTACAATCACATCAAAATACGTCATCAAATTACTTTGCAGGTCCGTTAAAAAGTAAGCCGGACTCTAAGGATTAGCTTTCGTAATGTCAAAGCGGAATTAGCGCCTATTTTAGAAATTTTCCCAATATCGGCCTATATATGTTTCACGTGAAACACTTTAAAGCATTTTTCCCTGCTATTTGCCGATACAAAATTCATTAAATATCTTTTCGAGAACATCTTCAACATCAACGTGGCCGGTAATTTTTCCTATTTCCCTTGCCGCCATGCGAAGATCTTCGCTGAGAATTTCAAGTTCAAAATGATCCGCCTGAAGGAAACGCTCAAGATGGTCAAGCGCCGAAGACAACCCCGCCCTATGTCGTGTTCTTGTAATGGATGGGGTTTCGGTGAGGTCCATGCGCTTTTCAACCTCCGCTTCAAATGCTTTCATAAAATCGCCAAGCCCCTTCCCTGTTTTCGCCGATATCGGCCAACTGCCGATCGAATTAGAAGGCCTTATTGCATCATCTATCGCGGTAGGCAGGTCACATTTATTAAATAAAATCATCGTATTTTCGTCAATATGATGATCAAGTTCAGCTAAAATATCTGTATTCTCACTGTTATCGATGATAACAATTTTCAAATCCGCTTCTCGCGCTTTTGCTTCTGCTCTTTTTATTCCTTCACGTTCAATTGCATCGCCGCTACTTCTGATACCGGCCGTATCGACAATATTCACAGGAAAACCGGAAAGGTTCAAATGGACTTCAAGCAAATCTCTGGTAGTTCCCGCTACGTCAGAAACAATAGCCACATCACGTTTGGACAAATAATTAAGTAGCGTAGATTTACCCGCGTTGGGTGCACCTAAAATCACCACTTGAAGGCCATGCCGTAAACGTTCTCCCCGATGGTTATCGGCAAGATGTTCATTTATTTCACGACGGAGCTTTGAAATTATAGGATGGATACGGTCGGTCACATCCTCCGGTATTTCTTCATCAGAAAAATCAATGTCCGCTTCCAGATAAGCCATGGCACCGATAATTTCGGCGCGCCATCCTTCATAAAGAGCAGCAAGATCACCCCCCATTTGTCGTAAAGCCTGTCGGCGCTGGCCCTCCGTTTCCGCATTAATCAGATCGGCCAAACCTTCCGCTGCGGTAAGATCCATTTTTCCGTTATCAAACGCCCGCCGTGTAAATTCACCGGCTTCGGCACTTCGCAGATTTTTGATTTTTGAGAGAGCCTCTAAAAAACCTGCCACAACGGCATACCCCCCATGAATATGGAATTCGGCAACATCTTCACCGGTAAAACTATTTGGCGAGGGAAAAAAAATCACCAGCCCTTTATCTATCTTCTCCCCCGACACCGGATCATAAAACCAACTCAAGGTCGCTTGTCTGGGCTTAGGATAATTCTTATTTTGTGTCAGCAAAAGAACGGCTGATTTCACATCCGGCCCGGACAGACGAATAACGCCAACGCCGGCTCGTCCTTTTCCACTTGATAACGCAAAAATGGTCATATGATTTTACCATATTTTTAAAAAGTTAGTCTTCAATATTGCCCTATGCTATAACTCAGTCGGATAGATAAAACCAACAAAAAAGAAGGACTCTCAAATCGCGAAGAAGGTCACATTATACGGCAATGATAATATGAAGGCCGCTGTAGCGTTCTTGTTTTTTGCAATTTATGAAGTTGTCTTTTTATAACCCATTGATTTTAAATATATTATTTAGTTATCCACAGGCTAAAAAGACAAATAATTTAACGGTCATTTTTTCTAATAAAAGGTGTTAAAAATTTAATGTCACAACTATCGGTTCATAGCCCCGTCGGCGATCTTACCATCAGTGAAGAAGAAGGAAAAATCGTTTCACTCGATTGGGGGTGGTCACCATTTCAGGAAGAAAATGAATTATTGCTACATGCGAAAAAATTACTTGATCAATATTTCGACGGGGACAATCCCCAATTCGATTTACCCCTGAACCCTCATGGCACTAAATTTCAGAAAGACGTCTGGAATATTATGCTCGAAATTCCTTATGGTAATATTTTAACCTATGGTGAAATTTCCGATCGGTTAAATTCACATGCACGGGCGGTCGGTCTTGCCTGCGGATTAAATCCCATCCCGATTATCATCCCCTGCCACCGTGTCATGGGTAAAGATGGAAAACTTACCGGTTTTTCCGGCGGCGAAGGGGTGAAGACAAAACAGTTCCTTTTAGACTTGGAAGAAGCAGGGGGTAATCTAAGATTTCCTTTTTAGGACTTAGCCCTACTCAGCCAGAACCTCTTCTTCGACAATTGGTGCAATTTTAATATTATACATCCCGTATAATACGGAAACCACGGGGCTGATCAAATTGAAGAAACAGTAAGGGGCATAAGCGAATGTCGCAATACCGAGAGTGCTCGAGAAGAATGCCCCGCATGTGTTCCACGGAACAAGAACCGATGTCACGGTTCCGGTATCTTCCAACGCACGGGACAGATTTTTTGCCGCCAGATTCCGTCTTTTAAATTCAAGTCTGTACATGCGACCCGGCAACACAATCGCAATATACTGATCCGCGGCCAGAATATTCACACCAATACACGTTAAAGCTGTAACAAGAATAAGGGACCCGGTCGACTGAGCCATGCCAATCAGCCCGACAACCAATCTTTTAAGAAGGCCCAGTTTTTCCATTATCGATCCGAAGGTAATCGCACACATGATAAGCCAGATTGTGTTAAGCATTCCCGCCATACCACCCTGTGTTAGCAGCTCATCCATCGCCATATCACCGGTATCAGCAGAATACCCGGCAAAAAGGGCAGTCCATATGCCATCAAGAAGCGCGATAATTTCGTTGCTGTCATTTGTCTGTGCCAATTTAGTGATCACATCGGGTTGAAAGATCAAAGCCATCACCACACCGGCTAAAGTACCGATGACCAAGGTTGGAAAGGCTGGGTTCTTCTTCACAGCAAGAACAAACACAACCACCAATGGAAGCAGTAGATATATGCCGATATCAAAGTTTTCCCGAATCAGATTTAACTGTGCGCTCAAATCGATATTGTCAGAGTTAATATCACTGGTCAGGCCAATAATAAGATAAAGTATAATCGCAATGGAAATAGACGGAATTGTTGTCCAGGTCATATGGCGTATATGCGTGAATAAATCCGTTCCTGCAACCGCCGGCGCCAGATTTGTTGTATCAGACAGCGGCGACATCTTATCGCCAAAATAAGCCCCTGATATAATTGCCCCCGCTGTCATTTCCAGCGATAAACCAAGCCCTGACGCAATACCCATAAGACCAATACCAATTGTACTGGCAACGGTCCAACTGCTTCCAATACTGATGGCGGCAATTGCACTTAAAATACAGGCCGTAAAATAGAAAATATTCGGGTTGATGATTTGAAGTCCATAGTAAATCATCGCCGGAACAGTACCGGCGAGAATCCAGGAACCAATCAGCATCCCAACAGCCATTAAAATGAGGATTGCCCCAAAGGTATTAGCTATCCCTTGTGATATTGCTTTTTCTATTTCGCGCCAATTATGACCATTTTTGACCCCGATGATAAGCGCGATACCCCCGGCCATTATAAGTGCGATCTGGTTCGCACCACTTGATGACCCATCACCATAAAGATATACAGAAAGCCCGAGCATACTGATGAGACAAACAACCGGTATTAATGCATCTATAAAACTCGGCTCACGGTGTTCTGTACTGGTCATATGTAATCGATCCCTCTGTTATTCCTTTTCTTCGATTAAAGCAGAGAAAATTGAAAAATGCTATCAATAAAAAAAGGGCCCGTTTTGCGGGCCCTTTCGATAAACCATTAATCAATTATTCATGGAGTTATAAAATTCCTCGTTATCCTTCGAATCTTTAAGCTTGTTAATCAAGAACTCAATCGCATCTACTGACCCCATCGGCATGAGTATACGGCGCAGGACATACATTTTTGCAAGCGTCCCAGCATCAAGCAGCAATTCTTCCTTGCGGGTACCCGATTTTGTAATATCAATAGCGGGGAAAATGCGTTTATCACTGACTTTACGGTCAAGGACAATTTCAGAGTTACCCGTGCCTTTAAATTCTTCAAAGATCACTTCATCCATACGGCTACCCGTATCAATCAATGCGGTCGCGATGATCGTTAATGATCCCCCTTCCTCGACATTTCGGGCGGCACCAAAAAAACGTTTCGGGCGTTGAAGGGCATTGGCATCCACACCACCGGTAAGTACTTTACCGGAGCTTGGTATAACGGTGTTATATGCACGCGCTAGTCGAGTGATACTATCAAGAAGAATGACAACATCATATTTGTTTTCAACAAGTCTTTTCGCTTTTTCTATAACCATTTCAGCAACTTGAACATGCCGACTGGCCGGTTCATCAAAGGTTGAACTTACAACTTCCCCTTTAACGGACCTTCTCATGTCTGTCACTTCTTCAGGACGTTCATCAATCAGAAGAACGATCAAAATCACATCAGGATGATTTTCCTTTATGGCATGAGCAATGTTTTGCATCAGAACGGTTTTACCGGTTCGAGGCGGTGCCACAATCACAGCACGCTGGCCAAAACCGATCGGGGCAACAAGATCAATAACCCGTGTTGACTTATCCTTGAGAGTCGGGTCCACCCGATCCAGTTTAAATTTCCTGTCCGGGTGAAGCGGTGTAAGACTATCGAAATGAACCTTATGTTTACCGGCGTCAGGATCCTTATAATTTACCGTTGATACTTTAAGCAAAGCGAAATACCGTTCACCATCTTTCGGCGCCCGGATTAACCCTTCAACCGTATCCCCGGTACGAAGACCAAAACGTTTTATCTGGCTTGGGCTTACGTATATATCATCGGGGCCCGGCAAATAATTTGATTCCGGTGATCTTAAGAAACCAAAACCATCCTGCAATACTTCGACAACACCACCACCGGATATTTCCTCATTTCTCGCGGCAAGAGCCTTCAATATCGCAAACATCAATTCCTGCTTTCGCATATTGCTTGCGTTTTCGACGTCATTTTCTTCGGCTAGGTCCAAAAGCTCCGCAGGGGCTTTCTTTTTAAGGTCCAATAAATTCATGGTGTATTTCCAGATGTGTTGTGAAGATTTGATATATTTTTTTATAGAATTTCAAGAAGTTGATTAAAAAAATGGAAGATAAATCGTATCAGACGATAGATTTGAACAGAATGATACTCGATTTTTTTAAAATAGCAAAGGTCTTTCTTATCTTATGAAAAAGGTTTTAGAAATACCATAAATACGATGACCATCATCAATATTGTCGGGATTTCATTAACCATTCGAAAGAATTTTTCATTATGTTTGTTTTCATTGCGCTCAAACGCCTTACGCCAACGCGATAAATATCCGTGAAAGCCAGATAATATCAATACCGCAGCAAACTTGATATAAAACCAACCGCCCGCATGCCAGCTATCCTGCCCAAACGATAATGCCAATCCGAAAATCCATGTTGCTGTCATTGCCGGATTAATAATGATACGCATTAATTTGCGCTCCATTTCCTTGAACATTTCAGAAGCATCGGACCCGGCGTCAAGTCGAGTGTGATAAACAAACAATCGTGGCAGATAAAACATACCTGCCATCCAGCTGATCACCGAAATAATATGAAAAGACAACAGCCAGTAATAATATTCCTGAAAAAAACCGATCAATGCGTCACTCATCTTTTATCCTGTGTTCCAATACAAGTTTCGCCAGCCCTTCTATAAACCTGTCCCGATCCTGAACCGTATTAACACGAACATAATCCTTGATCCCATTTTCATCCGCAAGTTCTTTATATTCAATATCAAGCTCAACAAGGGTTTCTGAATGTTCGGAAACAAAAGCGACCGGAACCATAATTATATTTTTACCGTCTTCTGCCGCTCTTTCAATTTCATCTTCCGTAGAAGGGCCGATCCATTCGAGCGGGCCAACCCTGCTTTGATAGCAAACGACATGGTCAAGGTGTTCGTCTTTTAATTTATCCATTAGGGCTGCACAGGTTTGTTCAACCTGCATCTGGTATGGATCTCCAGCTTCAATAGTTTTTTTGGGTAGTCCATGTGCCGAAAGAAGCAGTCTGTATTCCTTTGGATTTTCAATTAAGGCTAATTTTTCACAGATCATATCGGCAATGGTACAAACGAAAAAATCATGGTCGGGATAATCTTTCACCACTCGATATGGTGTTGTGAGACCACTTTTTTTAGCACATTTATTCCATTCTATCAGACCCGTTCCCGTGGTTGTCACGCTATATTGGGGATAAAGGGGCAGTAATATAATTTCATCAGGATCAAATTTTTTTACGTCACCTACTATTTCATGCGCAAACGGGTGCCAATAGCGCATGAACACAAAACACTTAAAATCATCTTGATTCAGATCGTTAAGCGTTTGTTCCAGTTTCTTTTTCTGCTTTTCCGTTTCCTCTAAAATCGGGGATTTATTGCCGATCTCTCGGTAAATATTACGGGCGATTGGTGCGCGCTGGCGCGAAATGGTTTTGGCAATCATCCATCTTAACGGATTTGGAACCGTTATGATCGCGGGATCATAAAACAAATTGAATAAAAACGGTTTTACCGCATCCAGATTGTCCGGCCCCCCCAGGTTAAACATGATAACGGCTGTTTTCTTGCTCATAATCTATCTTCTGTAATTTAAAATAATATCTGAGACCAGTTTCACATTTTCCGGTGGAGTCTGTGGAATGATCCCATGTCCTAGATTAAATACGTGTGAGCCGTCTTTTAGATGTTCAAGAATGTGATAAACTGCTTTTTCAAGGGGCTTACCACCACTTACCAGCAACAAGGGGTCCAGGTTGCCCTGTACGGGGCAAAGGGGTTGAATCACATTTTTAACCCATGTGGTTGAAGTGGACGTATCAATGCTAACGGCACTTACGCCTGTCTTCTTGACAAAATTCTTTATTTTTGCCCCTGCCCCTTTTGGAAAACCGATGATCGGTACGTCGGGGTGGACGGCGCGGATATTTTCAACGATTTTTTTGACCGGCTCGACACACCATTTTATAAATTCATCTGCCGGCAGTGTTCCCGACCAACTGTCAAAAATCTGTAGGGCTTCTGCACCATTATCGACCTGTCGAATAAGATATTCGGATGTTGATATAACAAGAAGATTAATTATTTTAGTGAATGTTTCCCGGTCCTGATAAGCCATTAATCGGGTCTCAGCCTGATCCTTGGAACCACGACCATTGACCATGTAAGTCGCAACGGTCCAGGGCGCTCCCGCAAATCCAATTAATGCGACATTTTCTGGAAGCGCTTTTGATAGATTAGATACTGTTTGGTACACCGGACTTAAGTGATCATGAAGCTTATCCATTGATAATTTCTGTAGCTTATCCAGATTATTAACCGGTGTTAATACAGGACCTTCTCCTGTTTTGAATGCCAAATCCTGTCCAAGCGCGTGCGGAATGACAAGAATATCCGAAAAAAGAATGGCAGCGTCCATCTTAAACCGTCTGATCGGTTGTAACGTAACTTCGGTTGCGAAATCTGGATTATAACAAAGGTCAAGAAATGACCCGGCCTCTTTTCTTAGGGCCATATATTCCGGAAGATAGCGTCCTGCCTGCCGCATGAACCAGAAAGGTACCCGCTCCGTTTTTTCGCCTTTTAAAGTTTGGATAAAAAGTTTTTTATTGCTCATAATTTTAGGTCTTAAAAGTTATACACCGAAAACATTACTTATATTATATTTATATATAAATATTGTAGTGGTTAGTTGGTCCTGTGAGTATCGTGGATTATTTGTTATGCACAGCTTATCCAAAATTTTATCAACACTTCTTTCGATAACCGAGTATAGTTTGAGAAAAACGATAACTTACCAGAAATTAAGCATATACATATAATGAGACAGAAAAAAAGAACAGAATTATTATCAGATACTCTAAATTATTAATTCTGTAGAATATTTTTTATACACAATAGAAAAACAAAAGTATTAAAATAGAATGACCTTAACAAATAACAAGCATTTAAGAAAAATAGCTACTTATCCCCACTATTCAGGTTATTCGAATGAAGTGACGGAAAAAAGTATATGACGAAAGTACATCTTCACCTTGTTTCAGATTCGACCGGTGATACTCTGGAACAGGTTGCAAAGGCATCCCTTGTTCAGTTTCCCGGTATAGAGCCGATCAAACACTACTGGCCGATGATCAGAACAGCCCGCCATATGGAACGGCTTATCGCCGAAATGGAAGAAAACCCAGGTATTGTTATGTTTACGTTGGTGGATCATGAAATTGAAAAGGTGCTGATTGATGCCTGTAAGAATCATAATTGGCCGTGTATACCGGTTCTTCACGGTATTATTCGCGAACTTGGTAGACATCTTGGTGAAACCCCAACCGAAAGACCAGGGTTACAGCATCAAATGGACGATAAGTATTTCGAACGTATTGATGCTATCCAATATACGCTTGCACATGACGACGGGCAGATTGCCGATAATCTTCAGGAAGCGGATATAATCCTGGTTGGTGTCTCACGGACCTCAAAAACGCCGACCTGTATTTATTTGGCAAACCGGGGGTATAAGGCGGCGAATATTCCTATTGTTCCTGGCTGCCCGCTCCCCGCAGAGCTTGAGCAGTGCAAGGATAAATTTATTGTCGGTCTTGTAAATAGCGTTGATCGGCTTGTGCAGATCCGCCGTAATAGGCTTCTGATGTTAAAGGAAAACAAGACAACAGATTATGTTGATGAAGAACTCGTCAAAGAAGAGGTGAAGCAGGCAAGGAGACTTTTCAGTAAAATGGGGTGGCCGACGGTTGATGTAACCCGTCGTTCTATTGAAGAAACATCGGTAGCGATTATAAATCTGAAAAATAAATATGATGAAGAAAAGTCAGCGTCAGCGTAAATCATGGGATTGATTCTCGCATCCAAAAGTAAATCCAGAGAAAACATGTTGAGGGCCGCCAACATTAAGATAAATGCGGTGGGATCGGGTGTTGACGAAGCAGCAATAAAATCAGGCATATCTGCGACGGGTGCTGACTATACTAAAGTGGCAGAACGGCTGGCATTGGAAAAAGCACTCGCCGTCTCAAAGAAGTATCCGGGTGATCTGGTTATTGGTGCGGATCAGGTTTTGGTCTGCGAAAACAAGGCGTTTGACAAAGCGCAATCATTGGCGGAAGCAGAGGAGCATCTTAAGTTTTTTCGTGGAAAAACCCACGTGTTAGTCACGTCACTTGCCTTGGTTGAAAATGGAAATAGGATCTGGTGTTATACTGAGAAACCAGAGCTGACCATGACAAATTTTTCTGATAGATTTTTGAAAAATTATATAAAGACAGCGGGTGATGCATTATTACATTCGGTAGGAGCTTATTTTCTGGAAGAAAAGGGGATTACCCTTTTTTCCAAAATTGAAGGTGATTATCATGCTATTCTTGGATTGCCGCTTTTGCCACTATTACAAAAATTGAGAGAATTAAAAAAAATTGATGGATAAGGAACAACAGATAATAGCGGGTGTGGTTGGCGACCCTGTTTCCCACAGCCTGTCACCACGGCTTCACGGATTTTGGTTGAAAAAATATGCTATCAATGGTGATTACCGCGCTTTTCATGTAAAGCCCGATGAGTTGGCGATATTTTTTAATTCTATGGATGAAAAAAACATTCGTGGTGTGAACCTTACTGTTCCCCATAAGGAGCGGGCATTGGGCCTTGTCGACCATGTTGATAATCTGGCAAGAAGAATTGGTGCAATTAATACGGTTTATTTTGATGAAAGTAAAAAAATGGTTGGCACAAATACGGATGGCCACGGTTTTTTAACACATCTTAAAAATTCAGCACCAGGATGGAGGGCGCAAAACGGGCCGGTCGTCATTATCGGCGCGGGCGGCGCTGCGCGCGCCGTGATAATCAGTCTGCTTGATGACGGTGTTCCTGAAATTCGTCTGTGTAACAGAACACTGGAACGCGCAAAGTCGCTTGCCGTTGAACTTGGCGATAAACGCATAAAAATTATTCCCTGGGGGGAAAAGGAAAAAGAGCTCATCGGGTGTGCGCTTCTCGTTAATGTGACCACACTTGGTATGGCGGGGCAACCCCCTCTTATCATTAATCTGGACCGCTTACCCGTTAAAGCAGTAGTTTATGATATCGTTTATACCCCGCTTGAGACAGATTTGCTAAGGCAGGCAAAAGAGAGGGGTAACCCAGTCGTCGACGGGCTTGGGATGCTGCTTCATCAGGCGGTACCTGGGTTTAAGGCGTGGTTCGGTATAACCCCCGAAGTTGATGATGAACTGCGGGAATATTTACTTGAGGTCTTAAAATGAAGACCATTGGGCTCACCGGATCCATTGGCATGGGCAAAACAGAAACTGCAAAAATATTTGAAAAGCTTGGTGTCCCTGTTTTTGATAGTGATGCAGCCGTTCATAAGCTTCTTGGGCCGGGGGGCAATGCCGTTGAGCAGGTTGAAAATGAATTCCCAGGGGTACGAGCCGGCAATGAAATTGACCGGCAAAAACTGGGAGCGCGCGTATTTTCAAATAGAGAATCACTAAACAAACTAGAGAAGATATTGCATCCGATGGTGATGAAAATCAGAGCGGAATTTGTCGAACAACAAAAATCAGACATCGTTTTATTTGATATCCCGCTGCTGTTTGAAAAGGGTTATGAAGACGACGTAGATTATATTGTTGTTGTTTCAGCACCCTATGAAATTCAAAAAGAACGGGTGCTCAAACGGCCCGGTATGACAGAACAAAAATTTCTGGATATTCTCGCCAGACAAATGCCGGATCAGGAAAAAAGAGCAAAAGCCGACTTTATCATTCAAACCGACCAGGGATTGGATTATGCTGAAAAACAGGTGAGTGAAATACTGGAAAAAATTAGGGACTATTGATCATGCGTGAAGTTGTGTTTGATACAGAAACGACTGGGCTTGACCCGTTTAACGGAGACCGCGTTGTCGAAATAGGATGCGTTGTTGTGGACGATTATATCCCCACAGGTGAAGTTTATCATGTTTATATAAACCCTGAACGGAATGTGCCGACCGCTGCGGTGCAGGTCCATGGCCTGACAGAAGAATTTTTAAAAGACAAACCGACATTTGCTGAGATTGTAGGTGAATTCAGAGACTTTTGCGGTGATATGAATCTTGTGGCGCATAACGCCGAGTTTGATATGAAATTTATCAATTGGGAGATGGAGAACCTTGGGTTTTCACCCTACCCGACCAGCCGGTCCGTTGATACGCTCGCCATTTCAAGAAGAAAGTTTCCCGGCGCCAATAATACTCTCGATGCACTTTGTAAAAGATTTTCCATTGATAATTCCAACAGGGTGAAACACGGGGCGTTGCTGGACGCAGAATTGCTTGCGGATGTTTATCTTGAACTTATGGGTGGGCGTCAAACCGGCTTTGGACTTGTATCCGATGATAATAAGGGGGGGGCTATCAAGGAAGCGCAAATTCAGGAAAAAATATATCGTGACCCTCGACCGCATTTTGCCAGTGAAGAAGAATTGCGTCGCCATGAAGCTTTTATCAAGGATATTGAAAACTCCCTCTGGTGATTTAATGCTGTAATAAAAAAAGGGCCCTGAAACGGACCCTTTATTCATCATATTTAATTCAAGATCAATTTACGACGATATCATCGTCTTCCGCCGCTTTTTCGCGTGCTGCGGCAATCTGCTGGTGGTAAAGACCAGTAAAATCAATTGGTTCCAGCATTAACGGCGGGAAGCCACCGTCGCGCGTCACGTCAGCGAGAATACGACGTGCAAATGGGAATGTCTGACGCGGCGCTTCAACCATTAAAAATGGTTGTAATTGATCTTCAGGAAGGTTCTTGATGCCGAACAGACCGGAATAAAGCAGTTCCGCCACGAAAGCAGTTTCATCGCCGGTTTTGGCGGTGGCAGTAAGTTTCAGGTCAACTTCGTAAACGTCGTCGCCAACCTGTTGTGCGTTCAGATTTACGTTGATGTTCATAGTTGGTTTTTCGTTGGCCAGCTTCTGTATGGTTTGTGCTGGTGTCGGGTTTTCAAATGAAAGGTCTTTTATATATTGGCCTAGAATGCTGATTTGAACCTCATCTGCATTTGCTTCGTTTGAAATTTCATTTTGATCTGTATTATCTGACATTTCGTCCATTCCTAATATATGTACGTAAAATTACCCCGTCTGCTAACATGGTTTTATGTTCTGTACAAGTTATTCTATTTTAAAAGTTGGGTTATTTTCTTATTTTTTACTGTTCATGGCGGCTAATCTTTGTCTTTTTCAATATCGTCAATTTCTTTTGGTTTGTCTTCTTCAGTTTCTTTATATTCCCCATCAATAATTATACCACCCGAAAATGAAGACCTTGGCCGGTTTTCATAATTTCGCTTGCCGGCTTTGACCATCATATTGCCAAGCATGGCTCTTATCGGCGCAATTGCCAGCAGGATTGCGATGGAATCTGTAATAAACCCCGGTAAAAGAAAGAAAAACCCGGCGATCGCAAGAAAGAACCCGTGTATTAGTTCTGAAACAGGGCTTTCGCCCCGATCAACGGTATTTTTCAGATTTGCAAGCACCTGAATACCTTCCTGCCGGATGATAAAAATACCAAGAACGGCAGTCAGAATTGTAAGCATCAACGCGGTGAGTCCTCCGATCTCGTCAGCGACTTCAACAAAAACGAGAAATTCAAGATACGGCACCATAATGATGGTGGCTAAAAATAATAACGGCATTAACGGTCCAGAGTATTGAAATATGGGTTCATTTTATATACATCATGTTCTATCTAATATAGTATTAAATCTTATGAACGCCAAGGGATGGTGAGTAAGAAAGCTTAACTAGGAAAAAATGATGCAAGATTCTGACAATCTGTTTTTAATCGTGATGGCTTTTGTCGCCGGTTTTATTATTTTGCAGTTGCGCAGAACGCTAGGCAGAAAAGACGGCTATGACGGCAAAGACGAGGATCGAAGCGATAGCCGGTTTGATGATAATAAATCGGATCATGGCCCTGCTGCGGATAATGTCATTCCAATTAAGGGTGGCAAACCGGAAAAAAGTGAGTTTCAGTCGCGTGTTGATGAAAGCAAGGAAATTGGTGTTCCAAAATCCTCCCCTTTTTATGACACGCTTGAGAAAATCAGAAGCTTTGATCGAAGTTTTACGCTTCCGGATTTTATTGATGGTGCCGAATATGCTTATGGTATGATTCTAAACGCTTTTTGGGAAGGCGATCTGAAAACGCTGCGTACTTTTTTAAGCCGGGATGTTTATAGCGAGTTTGAAGAAGCGATCAATGATATGAAGGAACAGGGGCATCAATTCCACAATAGAATAGATGATATTGAAAAAATAGAACTTGAAGATGCCAGCATTGATGGCTCCATGGCGGAGCTCACATTGCGTTACCGCGGACACATGACAATTGCCATCAAGGATAAGGATGGAAACCTTGTTCAGGGGGATGAGGAAAATGTAACGCCCGTGGTGGATGTCTGGACATTTTGCCGGGATGTCCGTCGCGGTGATCCGAACTGGACGCTTGTTTCTACCGGTAGCGAGTAAATTTTACCAGTCTAGGAATTTATGAAATATGACAAGATATTCAGCGGTTGCCTTATTATTAGGAATTTTTATTACCGCTGTATATCTGCTTCTCAAACCTGTGCCGGAACAGGTCCCGCTAAAATATACTCAGATGAATTTCGATGATTTTGAAAATTGGCAGGGTGATAACCACGCGGCGGCGCTAGAAGCGTTTCAGATTTCCTGTGAGCGGCTTTTAAATTATCCGGATGACAGAAAACTCAACGATTTCGGGACCGCCGCTTTCTGGAAACCGACATGTCGGGCGGCACTGGAAATAGATCCGATTGCCGCCAGAAAATTTTTTGAAATCAACTTTACTCCGTTGAGTTTCACCCGTGAAGAGCCGGGTTTATTCACCGGCTATTATGCTCCCCTTTACAAAGGGTCACGGGAGCGAAGCGAAGAATATAATGCTCCCCTTTATATGGTGCCAAGCGACCTGCAAACAATAAATCTGGGTGATTTTGATCAAAGCCTGGTCGGGCGTTCAATTGTTGGTGAAATTAAAGACAATAAATTTATTCCTTACAAAGACCGAAAGCAGATCGACCAAGGGGCGTTGGAAGATAAGGATCTGGAGCTGGTCTGGCTGAGAAAACGTGAGGAAACGTTCTTTCTTCAAATACAGGGTTCGGGATTTATTGAACTTGAAAATGGTGACGTGGTGCATCTTGGTTATGCGCAAAGAAATGGTCGGCCCTACAGGGCAATTGGACAATATCTTATACAAAGTGGTGATGTTGATCCTGAAGATATGTCATTGCAGGCGATATTGGACTGGATGGCTGAAAACCCAGAGCAATCAGATGATCTGATGTGGAAAAACCCGTCTTATGTTTTTTTTCAGGAAAGGGAAAATGATAAGCCGATTGGCAGTCTGGGGGTTGGATTAACACCCGGGCGCTCACTCGCGGTAGACAGGTCATTCATTCCGCTTGGCGTGCCGCTCTGGCTGGAGACATATAAAGAAATTGGAACACCAAGTGGCGAGGTCGCTCTCCTGCCAAGTTTGGACAGGTTGGTAATTGCACAGGATACGGGCGGTGCGATCAAGGGCGAAATTCGTGGAGATGTTTATTGGGGCATTGGTGATGCAGCTGAACTGAAAGCGGGGCCAATGAAAGATGTTGGGACATATTATATTTTGGTGCCAAACGCCGTTATAGCTGAAATTTTCCCCATTTCCGAAAGTGAAACCTGATGGCAAAAAGGATACTCAGTGATCAGGAAAAGAGGTTATGGAAACTTTATACCCGTGACGTTGAGGCGATAAATGCTGACGGTGAGCCATCGAAAATAAAAGAGAGCGCCGGTTCCTATGAGATTAAGATACCTAAAAAGGAAGGTTTTAAAAAAACGATACAACCAAACCTCACCAATCAGGAGAGTTTGAAGGACAGGGATAGTAACTGGGGTAGAAAGCTCCGGCAGGGGAAGGTGAAAATTGACGGAAAAATAGATCTTCATGGCATGACCTGTGTGCAAGCCCACCAGAAGCTTCACCGTTATCTGGAGCGCGCACAACAAAGCGGTAAAAGGGTTATTCTGGTGGTGACGGGAAAAGGCGGGCCGAAAACGGATTTTGATCATTACAGGTTTTCGGAATTTGAAAATAATCGCGGTGTATTAAGGCGTGAAGTGCCGATGTGGCTTTCAGGTTCTGCGATGCGCCATTTAATCGTTTCGTTTCAGGAAGCCCGCAGTCAGGATGGCGGTGCGGGTGCACTATATGTGGTTTTAAAGAGGTCTTCATGACACCATTTGGCGAAAAAGTACGGGAACTTAGAAAAGCTAGAGGGATTAGCCAGAAACAGATGGCAAAAAAACTCGCGATCAGTCCGGCATATCTTTCTGCGCTGGAACATGGCCATCGCGGACGACCGTCCTGGGCACTGATCCAGCAAATAATCAGTTTTTTTAATATCATTTGGGATGAAGCGGAAGAACTTGAAAACCTTGCCCGGTTATCTCACCCGCGCATGGTCGTTGATACATCGGGACTAAGCGCAGAAGCGACGGAACTTGTCAATTTGCTCAATCGTGACATCCGCGATATGGATGATAAAAAAATCAGGAAAATGCTTGAAATTATTAAGAAAAAGGATCAGTCCTGATCATCAAATGGCGGGAATATTTTTACCAGTGTTATCTGGTTTCTTTTTCGTTTCAAAATTTCAAGTTTAAAGCCGTTAATATCAAATATTTGGCCAGGTAATGGGATTATTTCTGCCTGATCAATGACATAACCAGCGATGGTTATGGCTTCATCGTCGTTCAAATTCCAATTAAACTGCCGGTTTAAATCTCGTATTGGTGTTCCCCCATCTGCGATGACGGCGCCGGATTTTAAAAGGGTGACACCGTTATTATGCGTGTCATGTTCATCGGTGATATCACCGACAATTTCTTCGAGGATATCTTCAAGCGTGATAACCCCCATTAATGCGCCATATTCGTCAACCACCAGTGCGAAGTGAGCCTTTTTCGCAAGAAACATTTTGAGCTGCTCACGCAAACTGGTGGTTTCCGGCACAAACCACGGTGGTATTGCGATTTCCCTTAAAATCTTGTGGTCAAGATCGCCGTAACTTTTCCGGGTCACTCTTAAAACATCCTTGGCATGAACAACACCGATGATGTTGTCCTGGTTTTCTTCCCACATCGGAAGGCGCGTATAGGGGCTGGCTACGATCTGCTGGAATATATCATCGATATTATCCTGCGCATTTATGGTTTCGACATTTTTGCGGTGGACCATGACATCTTCAAGGCTGATTTCATCAAGATCAAGTATACCGGCGAGCATGTCTTTATGCTCTTTTACAATACCGCCTTCGTGCGCCTGCAGATCTATAGCGCCGCGAATTTCATCATGAGGGCTTAATACACGTTGATTGTCCGCCGCTTTAATACCAAGAAGCCTTAGTGTATGACGGGCAACAATTTGAATAAGCCTAACAACAGGCGAAAATAAAATCACACATATATTTATCAGCGGCGCTACCTTCAACGCCATTCTTTCCGGGTTTGAAATGGCATATGTTTTGGGCATCACTTCTGCGAAAATTAATACAATTGCTGTCATCACAAATGTTGCATAAACAACACCAATTTCGCCAAATAGGGATAAAAATATATAAGTTGCCAACGAAGACGCCAGAATATTAACCAGGTTATTGCCAAGCAGAATAGCACCAATCAGGCTTTCCGGGTCAGAGATTAATTTTTCAACCAGGCTGGCCCGCTTATCCCCTTCTTTGGACATTTTATGCATGTTTGATGCAGAAGTTGCCGTCAAACTTGTTTCCGAGCCGGAAAAAAAGCCCGAAAACACGATCAGAAAAATAATGACGACAATTGCCGCTACCAGTTCAGCTTCCATAAGCGTATAATTCATTCCTTAAGTGCGCCTTCGAGCACGGACCTTACATCATCCATGTTAACATTCTTTGAAAGAAAAGATTTTCCGATGCCGGAAGCAACAACAAAAGTTAACTTTCCGCCAGACATTTTTTTATCACCCTTCATGTGATTTAGCAGATTTTCGACATTAAAATTGAATGACGAGATTTGCTTTGCTGAAGTTTTTTGAAAATGTTTGACCACGCGGTCAACGTCATCATGCGGGCATAGGCCGGTTTTTGCTGAAAGCTTAAAGGCGAGAATAATTCCCATGGCGACGGCTTCACCGTGAAAAAGAGTGTCGTTGTAACCATTTTCTGCTTCAAGAGCATGGCCAAAAGTATGTCCAAGGTTCAATAGGGCTCTCGCACCGGTTTCTCGTTCGTCATCTGCGACAACGGTGGCTTTTGCCGCGCAGCTTTTCCTGATGGCCTGTGATCTTAAATTTCTGTCACCCTCTATCAGGGCTTCGCCGTTTTGTTCAAGCCAAGCGAAAAAAGCGTCGTCATTTATCAGCCCATATTTTACAATCTCCGCATACCCGGCAATAATATGCCGTGGGTCCAGAGTTTCAAGGGTGGTAACATCAATCAATACAAGGCGCGGCTGATGAAAAGCCCCGATCAGGTTTTTACCGTGTCTGCTGTTAATGCCCGTTTTGCCGCCGACGGAACTGTCGACCTGAGCAAGCAACGTGGTCGGAATCTGTATAAAATCAATACCGCGCAAATAGATACTCGCGGCAAAACCGACCAGATCGCCGATCACGCCACCGCCAAAGGCGATGATCATGTCAGTGCGTTCAAGCCTTAAGGAAAGCAGTTTATCAAGCAGTTCTTCCAGCTGTTCAAAGGACTTGGTTGCCTCCCCGGCAGGGAGAATAATGGTGTCATACTCAAGGTTATTTTCACTGAAATTGTGTTCCAGTCGCGAAAGCTGATGCCGAGCAACATTTTCATCTGTGATGATCACAGTTTTTGCTCTTTTCAGTAAAGGAACAATGTAATCGGCCGCATTATCAATGATATTCTCATCAATAAGAATATCATAGCTCCGGTTTCCAAGATCAACTGTCGTTTTCTGCATCATTTTCTTCGCCCGCGCTTTTGCTTTCTTTGGTCAGGCGCGCTTTTTTCCGCGCCATGCGCTTTTGGTACTTTTTCTTTTCAATAGCAAGATATTTGTTCAGTTTCCATATAATATCATTCACAACCTTGTCGTGGGGACCCTGCCCGCTTTCGACTGTTATATGGGCTTCTTCATATATGGGGTATCTTTCTTCGGTCAGTTTTTGAAGAATCTTTTTTGGGTTTCCTTTTTTCAACAGTGGGCGAGTATCCCTTTTTGATGTCCGCTCAACAAGAAGATCGACATCAACCTTAAGCCAGATGACGATCGTCTGCCGTTTCAGCCGACCACGGGTTTTTGGATCCATAAAAGCGCCCCCACCGGTTCCAAGAACAATTTTGTTTTTATCGCTGATAAGCCTGTTGATAACCCGGCGTTCGCCTTTTCGGAAATCCTCTTCGCCGAATTTTTCAAATATTTCCGTTACTGTATGGCCGGCTGCAACCTCTATTTCATGGTCGCTATCAACAAAATTTAAATGTAATCGGCGGGCCAGCCGAATGCCGATGGTCGATTTGCCACTGCCCATTAACCCAACAAGAGAAATGCTTTTTCTTAACGGGTATCTTAGGCGCGGCGAAAGGCTTTTTTTTCTTTTTCTTTTCAGATTATTCATTATATCTTCTATTTACATATCTTTACGCTGTTTAGCCATGAAATAAACATATTTTTTCGCAAGCTTTACGTCGCTTGAAAACACCGTTAATATGACGCGTTATTCTATAAAGTTCTTTTTATAATATTACTGAGGTAAATATACCAATGGCAAAATTATGGCTAATCCTGATTATTTTAATCCTGCTCTCTGTTGTTGGTGCGGGAATCTACCTTATGACAGCAGATATCCCGGCGCCCTCCCAGCGTGTGGAAAAAACGCTTCCTGATGATGCGTTCCCGAATTGATTTCGGCCTTTAATGGAATGACCATGACCATATTATTGTCCAGCGGTGTTGATCGGAAGTTCCTTGGAAGGACAGCGTTAAGTTTTGTACTGGGCGCCTGCCTTTTAAATACTATGGTGCCGCACGCTTTGGCACAAACAAGGGTAATGCCTGAAATGACGGAAGCAGAGGATCAACCAAAATCCATTTTGTTTCCTGCGGGAGTACCGGGCCCCTATTTTCCAAGCGATGAAGAAATAGCGCAGGCCGCCGAAGAGCGTCTAAGTCAAAATCCGCAAAATTCAGATGTTCAGACTGGTGAGGTTCTTGTACCAGAGGATGAATTGGTTGTTGTTTCTGAATTAGATAACGGTGATGGCTCGGCCTATGGGACAATCGGTCAACGTGAAAGCGGTCTGGCAAAAACCATATGGCAACCATCAGAATTTGAAAAAATTGAAAAGCTGCTTGGAGCGCTTAATTTACCGTCGACCTCTCCCGTGATGGATGATATTGCACGAAAATTATTATTGGCGGTGGCAACCGCTCCGACGGGTGAACCGTTGCTCGAAGAACAGCAATCTTCTTTATTTTCGGGGGAAGAAGATGAAAATGTGCGGCGTGATCAGCCGGCGGCGTTTGATGAAAAACTGTTAAAGGCGTTTATAAATTTGCGTTTAAAGAAGCTTATAGAGCGGGGCAACCTCGTGGATTTAGTAAGCTATATCCAGAACTTGCCTGAAGGCACGATGGAACCGGAACAGCAGAACGCCGAAATTCTTATGTTGGGCGGGGACTTGATCGGGGCCTGCCAAATGACACAGGATGCGCGACGAGCGTCGACCGAGCGAGAGACACAAATTAACCGCTTCAGCGCGCAGACTGAAACTGAACCGGATACTGAAAATATATTCTGGCTTAAAATGGTGGCATTCTGCCGTATCCTTGAAGGAAATAACCAAGGCGCACAGATTGCAATTGATATGCTGAATGAGCAAGGAAATATCGATTTTGTTTTTTCAGACCTTCTTGGCAGATTAATGGAAAACCCTGAAACGCGCGGTTCGTTTCTTAGCAGGGGCCTTACATCCTTAGAGCCACTGAACTACACCATACTTTCTCTTCTGGATCAGACGATTGACGCTGACCTGATTGAAAACAGCTCGCCGCTCATTACCAGTGCACTGGTTATCAATCCGAACATGCCACCGGAAAATAGATTTCAGGCTGCGGTAAAAAGTTATGAATCCGGTGGGGTTTCGGCGGAACTTTTAAGAAACATATACGGCCTGCGGGAATTTACCGATACGGAATATAATAATGCGGTAAGGATGGCGGAATATGACGCTCGTCCGGTTGCGGATGCGCTTCTTTATCAGGCAGCGTCAAAACAAACGAATGATTTTGAGAAAGCACAGGTACTTGAAGCGATTTGGAAACGGGCGCTGGAAAATAATGACCTTCCTAGAAAAGCAGCATTGAACGTTGATACGCTTAAGTCACTCACTCCAGCCTCAAGATTATTTAATCATGCGCATCATATTGCCAGAGGGCTCATTCTGGCGGGCGAAACTGATCGCGCCGTTGAGTGGTATAATTTTGTCCGAAGAAACGCCGCCAGTGGGGATGCTGAAGCAACACGCGCGCTAATAAATGTCTGGCCACTCATTATCCTGGCGACAGACAGGGGCGAAATACCGTGGTCAGAAAATATTCTTGATCTGTGGTGGAATGGACAGATGGTTCTGGCGCCTGAAAACAGGGACAGTAAAGCGGCTCTGTTTTACGCGGCGGCGGAAGCATTTGACTATCCGGTTTCCGATATCAAATGGGAAGAGCTCATAACTGAGAACCGTTCGAATAAGGTTCGCTCAATACCACTTGCCGTTTGGCGTGAGATGATAAAATCAGTTGGGGAAAATAAGCAGGCGCAATCAATTATCCTCGGCCTGATCGCCATGGGGAAAGACGGGCCGGGAAGTCTTGATCCATCGGGGATCAGCACGATCATACGCATGTTAAGAAGCTTCGGTATGGAAAAAGAGGCGCGTAAAGTGGCTATTGAAGCTCTTGTTACAAATGATTTCTGATGAAAGATCAACACCTTATAGAATTATTTCTTGAAATGATTCTCACCGAAAGAGCGGCGTCGATAAACACCATCGAATCCTATCGTCGCGATCTTGAACAGTTTATCTCATCTGTTCCCAAAGTGTCAGGTGACATCCTGTGTGTGGCAAGTCGGGACGATTTGAGGCGATACCTTGGGCTGCTTGAAAAAAATAAATTTGCGGCAACGACGGCGGCAAGAAAGCTTTCCTGTCTAAGGCAGTTTTTCAAGTTTCTTTTTGCTGAAGGTATAAGAGAAGACAATCCGGCACTTGACCTGGACAGCCCGAATATTGGCCGCTCATTACCCAAACTTCTGAGTGAGGAAGATGTTTCAAAGCTTCTGAGTGCGGCGAAACAAAAAGCGGAACGAAATGAAAAATTACCAGATATAAGGCTTTGGGCGTTGCTTGAGCTGTTATACGCGACGGGTCTGCGTGTTTCGGAGCTGGTGAGCTTGCCGGCTTCCGTATTTCGAAGTGGTGAGCCCTATATTTATGTTCGCGGCAAAGGCGACAAAGAAAGGCTGGTTCCCTTAAGCGAAAGAGCGCTTGCGGCGGTTGACCGGTACATAGAATGCATGAATACGGACCGGGATAACAAGGGAAGATTGAAATACAAGCCGCCTCAAAAATGGCTGTTTCCGTCGCGTGGAAAACTGGGACATTTAACGCGCCACCGTTTTGCACAGCTTCTGAAAGAGATGGGGAACGAAGTCGGTATTTCCCCCAAGACATTATCCCCACATGTAGTAAGGCATGCATTTGCCACACATCTGCTTTCCAACGGTGCCGATTTAAGGGCGGTTCAAAAAATGCTGGGACATGCCGATATAAGCACAACACAGATATATACTCATGTACTGGAGGAAAGGCTGAAATCGCTGGTACAGAGCAAACACCCGCTTGTAAAATAGACCAATTATAGGGATGGCCGGGTTTTTTTAGTCGCCTTTTATGCCGGCAGGGGGTATAAGGGCTTTTTTGCAAACAATAATAGTGAAGTTATATTAGATGCAAACATATTTAGATTTTGAAAAATCTATTGCCGAGCTTGAAAGCAGAATTCGCGATATGAAGAGCTTGGAAAGCGGTGATGAAATCAATATCGCTGAAGAAGTGGACCGGCTTGAGAATAAGCTCGATAAATTGTTACGGTCGACTTATGCCAAGCTGACATCGTGGGAAAAAATCAAGGTGGCTCGTCATCCGGACAGGCCTCATCTTTCTGACTATATAAGCAATTTATTCACAGACTTTATGGAGCTCTCCGGAGATCGTAATTTTTCTGATGATCAGGCTATTATTGGTGGGATCGGAAGATTTAACGGCCAGTCTGTTATGGTGGTTGGCCATGAAAAAGGCAATGATACGGAAAGCCGTATTAAGCATAATTTCGGTATGGCGAGGCCGGAAGGATTTCGCAAAGCGGTGAGGTTGTTTCATCTTGCGGACCAGTTTAAAATTCCTATTGTCACTTTCGTTGATACGGCAGGGGCCTACCCCGGTATTGGTGCAGAGGAACGCGGTCAGGCGGAAGCCATTGCGCGATCCACAGAAGCCTGCCTTGACGTAAAAGTACCCTTAATCAGTGTAATTGTTGGTGAGGGTGGATCCGGTGGTGCGGTGGCGCTTGCGGTAGGGAATAAAGTGTTGATGATGGAACACGCGGTTTATAGTGTTATTTCCCCCGAAGGCTGTGCTTCTATTTTATGGCGCACCAGTGAAAAAGCTGAGGACGCGGCAAACGCTCTGAAAATAACGGCACAGGACCTTTTAAAACTTGAAGTGATTGATGAAGTGATACCGGAGCCGATCGGCGGTGCGCACCGCGATCACGAAAAAACGATGAAGTCCGTTCGAAAAGCGATCGATAATGCCCTTCTTGAATTTTCTGCTATCAGCTCGGATAAAATTATGGAGCTCAGACGGGAAAAATTCCTGAATATGGGTAATGTGGGTCTTTAAGCCGACTTAATTTAAGCTCGGAATATCTTTCACCTAAATAGCACCGTGGCAATGCTTGTATTTTTTGCCGCTACCGCAAGGACACGGGTCGTTTCGACCTACTTTCGGCATAACCAGACCGTGGCAGTGTTTATATTTCTTGCCGCTTCCGCACGGACATTCGGCATTGCGGGGGGTGTTCTTCCACTCTGCGGGGTTTCCGGTGGCGGCCGGTCTTGGTCCGGATGTGCCGGGATGGCTCTCTCTCATTTGGCCGCGATCCGGTTCGTCAAGGTCGGGGAGCTCTTCTTCGCGTCTTATTTGCACATGCGCTAATAGAAGCGCCACATTTTCACGTGTATTTGTAAGCATATTTTCAAACATTGAAAATGCTTCCGTTTTATATTCGTCAAGCGGGTTTCGCTGCCCATAGGATCTTAGTTGAATAACCTGACGAAGGTGATCAAGTTGCGCCAAATGTTCTTTCCAGTGACTGTCAATGGATTGGAGCAGAATTGTCCGCTCAAGTTGTCTCATGACTTCGGGGCCGATTTCTGCACTTCGTTTTGCCATGAAATGGTCGGCGGCCTCAACGAGACGGTCTTCGAAAGTATCGCGGTCAATGCCTTCTTCCTGCGCCCACTCTTCTAGTCCGAAATCCTGTGTGAAGATGCGCTTCGCTTCAATAGAAAGGCCGTTTACATCCCAATCTTCCGGGTAGCTCCGTGCGGGGATATGGCGGGCGACAAGGTCTTCTACCAGATGCTCCCGCATATCGGCGATTGTTTCTTCCAGATTATCTTCGGTCATGACTTCACGGCGCTGCTCGTAAATTGCTTTACGCTGATCGTTCATGACGTTGTCAAACTTAAGCAGGTTTTTACGGATATCGTAGTTTCGGGTTTCAACTTTTTCCTGCGATTTTTCGACGGCCCGGTTAAGCCATGGATGTGTAAGTGATTCACCCTCTTCGAAGCCAAGCTTTTGCATCCAGCTGTCCATTCGTTCGCCGCCGAATATTCGCATCAGGTCATCTTCCATGCTTAAGTAGAATTTCGAATAGCCCGGATCACCCTGTCGACCGGACCGTCCGCGAAGCTGATTATCAATGCGGCGACTTTCGTGGCGCTCTGTTCCCAGAACAAACAGCCCACCCAGTTCGATGACTTTTCTTTTCTCTTCTGCGACTTCTTCGATGATTTTTTCAATATGCTTTTGGCGCGCGGCTTCATCTTCTTCAGTAATTTCACGTTCGATGCGCATGTCAATATTCCCGCCGAGCTGAATATCAGTTCCGCGGCCGGCCATGTTGGTTGCGATGGTAACGGCGCCTTCCCGCCCGGCCTGACTGACGATATAGGCTTCTTCCTCGTGAAATTTTGCGTTCAGCACATTATGGGGGATTTTGCGTTTTTTAAGCAAAGCAGCAAGATATTCTGATTTCTCAATACTGACGGTACCGACAAGGATCGGCTGTCGGGTTTTATAACATTCTTCGATTCTGTCGACGATTGCGGCAAATTTTTCTTCTGCAGTTCGGTATATTTCGTCATGGTCATCAATACGGGCAACATCAATATTGGTGGGAATTTCAATCACTTCCAGGCCGTAAATGTCCGCAAATTCCGAGGCTTCTGTTGCCGCCGTACCGGTCATTCCGGCCAACTTTTCATAAAGCCGGAAATAATTCTGAAACGTTACGGACGCAAGCGTCTGATTTTCGGAACGGATGTCTACGCCTTCCTTCGCTTCAATTGCCTGATGAAGACCATCAGAAAGTCGTCTTCCATCCATCATCCGACCGGTAAATTCGTCGATCAGGATGATGTCACCACCTTTGACGATATAATCTTTTTCTGCCTGAAAAAGCTTATGTGCTCTTAAAGCCTGATTGACATGATGAACGACAGCTACATTTCCATAATCATATAAATTATCTGTTTCTATCAGACCGGCTTTCTTTAACACCTGCTCCAGATGCTCCATGCCGTCTTCGGTCAGTGAAATGCTTCTTGTTTTTTCATCCACGTCATAATCTTCGGGGACAAGTTCCGGAATGATTTTATTGATGGAGACATAAAGCTCCGATTTGTCTTCGGTTGGGCCAGATATGATAAGCGGTGTTCTCGCCTCATCAATTAAAATGCTGTCCACCTCATCGACGATGGCAAAAACGGGGTCTCTTTGGGCCATCGCATCGGGGTGAAATTTCATGTTATCGCGAAGATAATCAAAACCAAGTTCATTGTTTGTGGCGTATGTAACATCACAGGCATAGGCCTGTTTTCTGTTTTCATCGGGCAAATTCGGGATGACGCATCCCACGGTCATGCCAAGAAACCGATATATCTGTCCCATCCATTCTGAATCTCGGGTGGCCAGATAATCATTGACGGTAACAATATGAACCCCTCTTCCCGGCAAGGCGTTCAGATAACCTGCAAGGGTGGAAACAAGCGTCTTACCTTCACCTGTTTTCATTTCAGAAATTTTACCTTCGTGAAGAACAATACCACCGATCAGCTGAACATCATAATGACGCTGCCCAAGGGTTCTGACGGCGGCTTCACGGACAACGGCAAAGGCTTCAACCAAAAGATTGTCGAGTGCTTCACCGTTTTTCAGCCGTTCCCTGAATTCTACGGTCTTGTTTGCTAATTCTTCATCGGATAACGCCTGAATTTCGGGCTCTAATGCGTTTATGGCTTTTATGCGCGGTTCCAGATTTTTTAGATAACGGTCATTCGCTGTACCAAAGAGCTTTCTGGCAAGTTTACCCATTCCCAGCATTATTTTTTCCTATCGCGGCGGCAAATTGTTTCTGCGCCTTTTTTGTGAAGTCCGTCCTGTTTACAGTTAAAGGCCGGAATTCAAAAATTAATTACATATATAGAGTAGCACAAATAAGAGCGTAGACGCCCTCTGTCAATGATAGATGGCTATATAATTGATATTTTTAAGAGAAAATGTGGACAATTCTTCCAAACGCGGCTTATAACGTGGACTGTCATTAAAAACGTTGAAGTAAAGCGACCAGATAGATGAATAAGCGTTCCCCATTGGCACCGGATCATTTTCCCAAGCTCCCCATAATTAAAGGCATACGTCTTGGTACTGCGGCGACGGCTATGAAATATAAAGACCGGGATGATTTATTACTGGTGTCTTTCCCGGAAGGGGCAACGGTTGGCGGCGTATTTACGAAGTCAAAATGTTTTTCCGCGCCCGTTGGGTGGTGCCGGGACATAATGTCCACCAAGAAGCCAGCCAAAGCGCTATTGGTAAATGCGGGAAATGCAAATGCCTTTACAGGTAAGGCGGGCGATGATGCAATGGCGTCAACTATTGCATCTGTTTCGGAAAATCTGTCCTGCGAAAATGACCAGATATATGTGGCGTCAACGGGGGTGATCGGACAGGTGCTGGACGCCAATTTGATTAACCAGCATGTTGCACGTGTGGCGGGTGCTTTGGCCCCGAATCTTTGGCAGGCGGCGGCGAAAGCCATTCTGACAACCGATACATTTCCGAAGATTGCAACGCGGTCAGCGAAAATAGGGGGGCAGGAAGTCACCATTAACGGCATTACCAAAGGATCCGGGATGATTGCGCCCGACATGGCGACGATGCTGGGGTTTATATTTACCGATGCCGCGATTGAGCAAAATGTACTGCAGGACATTCTCAGCGATACAACGGATAAATCGTTCAATTCCATTACCGTGGATAGTGACACATCGACGTCAGATACGGTTCTTCTGTTTGCAACCGGTGCCAAAAACAGGATAAGCGATGTAAATGATCCGGAATTGGACGACTTTAAGGAAAAGTTGGCTGACCTGATGCTTGAGTTGGCACACCAGATCGTCAGGGACGGTGAAGGGGCAACAAAATTTATCACCATTAACGTTTCGGGTGCGGAACATAATGCAGCGGCAAAAAAAATTGCCATGAGTATCGCCAATTCACCGCTGGTGAAAACAGCAATCGCTGGTGAAGATGCCAACTGGGGGCGAATTGTTATGGCAGTGGGTAAAGCCGGAGAAGAAGCAGACCGGGACAATCTTCAAATTTATATTGGGGGCCAGAAAGTAACTGAGCATGGGATGGGTGTGGAAGGGTATGATGAGGAGCTTTGTACGACTCACTTGAAAGGTCAGGAAATTGATATCGACGTTGATGTGGCAATCGGTACCGGAAAAGCGACGGTGTGGACATGTGATCTGACCCACGATTATATAAGCATAAATGCGGATTATAGAAGTTAGTGATGAAACCGGACTTGCGAATAGAAACGGATCGATTAATCCTGAGAGCTTATAATGAAACTGACCTTGACGACCATGTTGAAATTTTAGGCGACTGGGATGTGACCCGTTGGCTTTCAACCAATATTCCCTTTCCCTATAGCCGTCCGGCGGGAGAAGCGTTTATTAATGAGGCCAAAGCCAACTTTCAGGAGGGCGATCAAATCTGTTTTTCAATAATTGACAAAATAACAGAGCGGCATATGGGCGGCTTAAAAATATTTTCCGCCAAAAGTGAGGAATGTGAGATTGGGTATTGGCTCGGGCGGGGTTTCTGGGCGAAAGGGTTTGCGACGGAATTTCTGACGGCGGTGATTAACTGGCTGAAACAGGAAGGGACCATCAAAAAACTGGTGGCGCAGACGGCCAATCAGAATGTTGGCTCGCGAAAAGTGCTTGAAAAAGTTGGTTTTCGTCATAAAGGGTTACCCCCGGCTAACTATGCCCGCCGCGGCCACGGTGCCGGGTGCAGTGAATATTATGTTTTAAACATTGATGGCAGAGATACGGGATGAGTGAATTTTGCGCTGATCCGCCCGGCGGGCGACCCTCCGGCCCCGTAAAGCTTGTGACCGTTTCGGCAGTGGTAATGGTCGATATAGATGGGCGAATATTAATTGCCCAGCGTCCGGAAGGAAAAAGCATGGCAGGGCTTTGGGAATTTCCGGGTGGCAAGGTTGAAGAAGGTGAAACGCCCGAGCGCGCCTTAATTCGCGAACTCAAGGAAGAATTGGGGATTGATACAACAGAAGCATGTCTGGCAGCATTTACATTTGCATCTCACACCTATGATGATTTTCATTTGCTGATGCCTGTTTTTCTCTGTCGCAAATGGGACGGCTTTGTTCAGGCAAAAGAAGGTCAAAATTTAAAGTGGGTGAAAATAGAAGACCTCAAAAAATATTCTATGCCGCCCGCGGACGAACCGTTAATTGCCATGATCCGTGATTTTTTATGATTTTGGCGGCATTGCGCCCAGCGCATCTTTAAGGGACATTCCGGCGCTTCCGGGTTTTAAAGGTTTTTGCTGGTTTTCATGTGGTGCCCATCCCTGGAGATAAAGTATATCGAAGGTTGCGGGTATTCGCCCACCCTCATCACCATAAATATCGTGATAATATTCCGCTGCTTTCATCATAAGGCGTTTTGACGAAAGGCCCTTATCACGTTTTAAAAGACCATTATTTTCCCCCATTGCCTTTAACTCCTTCATCAGGGCGAAGGCATCCGGATATGTCACGATAATGCGTTCGGTGCTAACCACCGGAAGGGCAAAACCTGCCCGCTGCATTAAAGTTCCGGCGTCACGGACATCGACAAAAGGTGAAACATGGGGACTGATCCCGCCTCTGATGTCTATGTCCGCTTTCATTAACGCATTGCGCAGTTCGCGTAATGTTTCTCCACCGATTAAAGCAGCCAGAAAAAGCCCGTCTGGTTTTAAGCTGTGTAGAATTTGGCTTAAGCTGCCGGGTAAATCGTTAATCCAATGTAGTGTAAGACAACTTAAAATAAGATCGAAGCTTTTGTTCTTAAAGGGAAAATATTCCTCATCCGCCTGCACGGAAAGGCCTTTTTTGCGGGTGAGCATCCGGGAAGACAGGTCCTGATTTATAACCAGTCCGTTATTAAACATACTTTTGATCTGTGTGTCGGACAGGTTTATGTCTAAAACAGTGTTAAAAGTACGCTTAATGTCTTTAAGGTTATCGACGAGACGCTTGCTTATTTCGGTTACAAGGAAATCGTGGTGGTCGAAACGGCTTGCAATCAGGTCGCGTCTTAACCGGATGGTGCGCCGGTTAAAAATATCCGCTTCTTGTGGTGCCGATCGGAATTGAGGCTTTTTCTCATTCTCTTTTTGCGTCATAATCACTATATGGCATTTTTAGAGTAACGGGAAAAGCGGCAAATGAAAAAATGGGGGGCTAATCAATTAAAATTCGGATTCTATTCCCTTGGCCAAGTTATTCTGGACCTTATTCTGCCGCCCAAATGTCTTAATTGCGATTGCCGTGTTGATCAGGCTCACAATATATGCCCGGATTGCTGGAAAAAGCTGCATTTCATTTCGGATCCGAAATGTAGATGCTGCGGATATCCGTTTGAACCCGATTTATCATTGAACTATCATGCCCTTGGCGAAAGCCTCTGCGGGCAATGTCAGGTTTTATCACGCTCATTTGAAAGAGCCGCCTCCGCGCTTCGTTATGATGATGAAAGCCGCAAAATGATTATCGGGTTCAAACATAATGACCGGCTTGAATATCTTGATTATTTTGTCAAACTGTTACGCCAGGCCGGGGCCGATATTTTCCCGGGCGTCGATTATATCGTTCCGGTTCCGTTACATAAAAAACGACTTCTTCACCGACGGTATAATCAGTCGGCGTTGCTTTCGCGCGCCCTGTCAAAAAAACTTGATGTGGACCATGCACCGGAGTTTCTGGTCCGCACAAAGAATACACCGCCGCAGGAAGGAAATCTAAACAAACGCGCTGTGAATGTAAGGGGCGCGTTTAAAGTTGGCCCGCATTATCAAAAGTTAGCCCGGGGCAAAAAAATCCTTTTAATTGATGATGTTTACACAACCGGCGCCACGGTTGAAAATTGCGCTAAGGCCATAAAAAAGGCGGGCGCGGCAGAAGTATACGTGCTCACCGTATTTCGGGTAATCTCACCGCAAAATCCAAATTAAGTATTTAAGCATTGAAAAGGGATTTCTAAAAACTATATATCAGTGAATGTGAAAACCCGATTGGAAGTTTGATATGGCTGAAGTTGTTATTTATACCCGCCCCGGATGTGGATATTGTACCCGTGCAAAGCAATTGCTTACCTCAAAGGGAAGTGAGTTTACCGAATATAATATCTGGTCGAAAGACGAATATATGTCTGATATGAGAAAACGTACCGGTGGCGCAAACACGGTGCCGCAGATTTTTATCAATGGTGACCACATCGGCGGAAGTGACGATTTATCCATGCTTGATCGCGCGGGCCATCTTGATGCGCTGTTAAATCAAAATCCGTCCTGATGACATTTCGATGTTATTCGTGGTAACCTGAAGAATGGTAAAATCAAAAGACACATTTAAAGTTGGCCTCGTTCAGATGACCTCAAACGATGTTATTGAGGACAATATCGCACAGGCAGAAGCGCTAATCCGCGATGCGGCGTCAAAAGGCGCTGATTTTGTCCTGACGCCGGAAATGACAACGTTGCTCGATTTTGGTACCAGACAGGTAATGAAAAAAATTACTGTCGAGCGTGAGGATACTTCGTGGCCATATTTTGCAAAGTTGGCTAAGGAGCTTGAGATCTGGTTGTTAATTGGTTCAATCGCCATAAAAAAGGGACGAAAGGCCGCAAACAGAAGTTTTCTTTTTTCTCCAACCGGAAAGAAAATAGCAACCTATGATAAGATACATATGTTTGATGTGGATATTCCAGGAGACAAGGCGTATAGGGAATCCAATGCGTATCAGGCAGGAGAAGAAGCGGTAATAGCATCACTTCCGTGGGGGAAAGTTGGCTTAAGCATCTGCTATGATCTTCGTTTTCCCTATCTATACAGAATGCTTGCCCAGGCGGGCGCGACTATGATTACCGTACCATCGGCCTTTACCTATACCACCGGTATGGCCCATTGGCATACTTTGCTGAAGGCGAGAGCCATCGAAAATGGTGCCTTTATATTTGCCCCGGCGCAGGTGGGCGATCATACAAATGGCAGGAAGACATATGGCCATTCACTTGTGGTTGATCCGTGGGGCAACATACTTGGGGACGGCGGAGAAGAAACGGGAACCACCGTTGTTGAGATAGACATGAATAAAGTGACCGACACAAGAAAACAAATTGCGTCTTTGACCCACGACAAAAATATTGCTATACAAGCGTTTAAGTAATTAGTTGTCCCAAGGTAAAAAGTTGGCCTTATGGTTAACAAATTTGGTAAATAGATTGATAATATTATGATTTTATTTGATATTAAATGCAGTGATGGTCACGTTTTTGAAGCATGGTTTCAAAATAATGAGGCTTATGAAAAACAGGTAAGCGGTGATCTTGTGGAATGTCCGCTGTGTGGATGTACGAAAATTTCAAAGTCGCTGATGGCGCCCAATATCGCTACCAAAGGGAAAAGTAACGGGGACGACTTTTCGACCGCTCATTCCTCCGATGATCATCCCGACCACAGGGTTATGGTCAGCGCACATTCAGAATCTACAAATGATGTCAGTTCGGAAGATGTAAAACGCGCCCTGGAACATATGCACAATGTAATGGCGAAGTTCCGCCGCCAGGTTGAAAAGTCCTGCGAATATGTGGGCAAAAATTTCGCCGATGAAGCGCGAAAAATTCATTACGGCGAAGGCGAGAAACGTGGTATTTACGGCGAAACCACAATTCGTGAAACTGAAGAGCTTATCGAAGAAGGTATTGAAATTTTGCCGGTGCCGGGGCCGGATAAGTTAGACAGTTAATTTTTCGATGGTGTCAGAGGATCGGAATAATACCTCAATTCTTGGTGTTATACTGGCGGGGGGCCGCGCCCGCCGAATGGGGGGGCAGGATAAGGTTCTTTTAAAAGTAGGCTCCAAAAGAATACTCGATCATATTGTGGAGCGTCTTAGCCCGCAGGTCGGTCAGCTGGTTCTGAATACCAATAATACTTCCTTTTCGGATCAAACGGACCTTCAGATTATAGAAGACGACATTTTTGCTGATAGTGGCCCCATTGGCCCCATGGGCGGTTTATTCACTGCGCTTCTTTATGCGAAGACACATGGGTTCGATAAGGTCTTAACTGTTGCGGGGGATGCACCGTTTATCCCGACTGATTTTGTCGCCAAGCTTACTGTTCAAAGTGAAAACCCGATATCCATCGCCCAGTCGGGTGGCCGTAAGCATCCTGTCCTTGGGTTATGGGATCTCTCGGTATTGGCCGATTTAAGGGACCGGATCGACAGGCGTAACTATAAAATGATGGATTGGGTAGAAAGTCAATCCGTCACCTTTGTCAGCTGGGACCATGATCCAGACCCTTTTTTCAATATTAATACGGATGATGATCTCGCCGTTGCAGAGAAGATACTTCGGACAGAATAATTGATCTATAAAATGCGTTTTTCAGTATCCGTTACGATATTGATCCCATCTTTACGCGCAAAGGCAATAACGCTGATACCGGCCTGTTCGGCAAGCTCTACTGCAAGCCCGGTGGTGGCCGATACTGCGGCTATGATGGGTATGCCGGCGAGCGCACATTTTTGTACCATTTCAAAACTGCATCTGCTGGTGATAAGGGCGGCACCTTTGGACGGATCAATTTCATTTTGTATCAAATGACCGATCAGCTTATCAAGGGCATTGTGCCGCCCGACATCTTCGCGGATGGCGATCATTTCCCCATTTTGGTCGATAAAGGCGGCGGCATGTAATGCGCCGGTTTCCTTGTTAAGATGCTGATATTTTTTAATATTCATCATCGCCTCATGGACGGCCGCCGCTTTTATTGTAAGATCTGAGACAACTTTGCTTAGCGGTTTTATCGCCTGTTCCAGCTTATCAACCCCGCAAAGTCCGCATCCGGTTCTGCCCGATAGGGTACGATTATATTTCTCAAGTTTATGGAAGGCGTGTGCGTTAATTTCAATGGCCGCGACTTTACCTTTGGGCGCATCTTTTATCTGCGCATAAATAATGTCGTCGGGTTTTTCAATAATCTGTTCCGTAAGGCTAAACCCATAGGCAAAATCAATCAGATCAGTTTCCGATGCCATCATAACGGCAAAGGTTACACAATTATATTCCAAAACGATCGGCACTTCACTGGCAAGTGGTCTAACTTCGGTTTTTTCCCCGCCCGGCCCCCAAATGCGCATGGCCTGTTTTTCGCGGGCCCTATCCATTATTTGATTTGGTGGCTAGGGCCACGTAATTTACCGAAAAGTCATGTTCATCAAGGGACCACGTGGAAGAGAGCGGATTAAATACCATGCCGTTTACGCATGTGATTGAAAAGCCGCTATGCAGAGCATGTGCGGCAAGTTCCGATGGTTTTAGGAATTTGTTCCAATCGTGTGTTCCGACAGGCAGCCACCTTAATATATATTCAGCGCCGGCGATTGCCATCGCCCAGGATTTTAGATTTCTGTTTATGGTGGAAAGCGTCGTGCACCCATCATCCTTTAATAACTGGTGGCATGCGTCAAGAAATGAACCAATATCAGCGACGTGCTCAATCACCTCCATATTGAGGATCACGTCAAATTTCTCTCCTGCGTCTGCGAGTTCCTCTGCGGTAATATGCCGGTAATCAATATCCAGGTCCATTTGCTCCGCATGAATGCGGGCGGTTTTTATATTTTTTTCTGAGGCGTCCGCCCCGACCACATCGGCTCCTAATCGGGCCATTGGTTCTGAAAGCAGACCGCCCCCGCAGCCAATATCCAGGATTCTTAATCCGGACAAAGGTCTTTCTGCATTTTTATCCAAATCAAAATGCGTGCATATCTGTGTTTTGATAAAATCGATTCGCGTAGGATTGAGCTGATGAAGGGGCTTAAACGGCCCTTTCGGGTCCCACCACGTCTCCGCCATTGATGAAAAATGTGATATTTCATCGGGGTTAACGGATTTGGCGTGTGCTGTAGTGTTTTCGGAGTTCATCTGCTTCTCAATGTCGAAAAAAAACTGTAAATCCATAATATATACAAGTCGAGACTTGCTTCAAGCACCGATAAGCATATATGTATTGCGCAGTTTAAATTATTAATTTTGCATTAGCACAATACGAGAAGTTTAATGTCGCGAATAGTTATGAAATTTGGCGGAACCTCTGTTGCTGACATTGGTCGCATCCGTAATGTGGCGGAGCGCGTTAAAAAAGAAGTTGAAAATGGAAACCAGGTTTCCGTTTTTGTTTCAGCGATGGCCGGAACCACGGACCAGCTTATTGGCTGGGTTGAGGAAATGTCGCCGTTTCATGACGCCCGCGAATATGATACTGTCGTTTCGGCGGGAGAACAAATTACTTCCGGCCTGCTGGCCATTGCGCTTCAGGATATTGGTGTTCCTGCCCGTTCCTGGCTCGGGTGGCAAATTCCCTTTAAGACTAATCAGGTACACAGTGCGGCCAGAATAGAGGAGATTGGAACCGATGGCATCATTGAGCGTATGGAAGATGGTGTTGTTTGCGTGATGGCGGGTTTTCAGGGGATTTCTGAAGATAATAGAATTACGACATTGGGCCGCGGAGGGTCTGATACATCTGCCGTGGCATTGGCTGCGGCAATAAAAGCGGACAGGTGTGATATTTATACTGATGTTGAAGGGGTTTATACAACCGATCCCCGTATAGTCCCGAAGGCGAGAAAACTGGATAAAATCACCTATGAGGAAATGCTGGAGATGGCATCGCTGGGAGCGAAGGTTTTACAGACCCGCTCCGTCGCTATGGCCATGAACCATAAAGTTCGTGTGCAAGTATTATCAAGTTTTACGGACAAACCCGGAACGATGGTTGTTGATGAGGATGAGATTGTGGAAAATCAAGTTGTAAGCGGCATAGCCTATGCCAAAAATGAAGCACAGGTAACATTGGTCGGTGTAAAAAACAAGCCGGGTATTGCAAGCGATATATTCACATTGCTTGCGGATGCAAACATCAATGTGGATATGATTATTCAGAACGAAACCGAAGATGGCAGAAAAACCGATCTGACCTTTACGGTGACCGAAACGGACCTTGAAAAGACCGAAAAAACGCTCAATGAGGCGGGCAATATAGAATTTGAAAATCTTATAACCGACAGCAATGTCGTGAAAATTTCTGTTATTGGTGTTGGAATGCGTTCTCACGCGGGGGTGGCAGCAACAATGTTTAAGACGTTGGCGGATAAAGGAATTAACATTCAGGTCATATCAACATCTGAAATTAAAATTAGCGTTTTGATAGAAGCGGAATATACGGAACTCGCGGTAAGGGCCCTGCATACTGCATATGGTCTGGACGGCGAATAACAAAAAAGGCGAAATAAAATGAACGCAATGGGGCGAAAGAAACTGGACCAGCTTTGGAAAAAGGGCACAGATTTTCTGGGCACGGATTATGCTATTCTCGGCGGCGCAATGAGCTGGCTTTCAGAAAGTAATCTGGTCAGCGCCCTCTCAAACGCTGGCGGGTTTGGTGTAATAGCCTGCGGGAGCATGACGCCGGATCTTCTGTCAGGGGTTATTGCGGAGACCCATGCGAAAACAAAGAAACCTTTTGGCGTGAATTTAATTACAATGCATCCGGATATCGAGAAATTGATAGACGCCACGTTAGAGCAGAATGTTAAATTTATTGTTCTGGCAGGCGGTATTCCCTCTGGGGAGTCGATCAAGCGAATTAAAGAGGGCGGTGCGAAGGTTATTTGCTTCTCGCCGGCGTTAATTCTGGCCAAAAAACTGATCCGAAGCGGGGTTGACGCTCTGGTGGTTGAAGGGTCCGAAGCAGGCGGACATATTGGCCCGGTTTCCACATCCGTACTGGCACAGGAAATATTACCGCATATCAAGGAAGTGCCTGTTTTTGTTGCAGGGGGTATCGGCCGTGGTGAGGTTATGGCATCCTATCTGCAGATGGGGGCGTCCGGATGTCAGTTGGGGACAATGTTCGTTTGTGCGGAAGAATCAATTGCACATGAGAATTTCAAAAAACTATTTCTACGCAGCAATGCCCGTGATGCCGTTACGTCCGTTCAAATCGATAAGCGTTTTCCTGTTATTCCGGTGCGCGCACTTAAAAACGCGGCATCGGTTGAATTTATGGATGTTCAGCGCGAAGTTATCGAAAAATATCAGGCGGGGGAGCTTGAAATGGAAGCGGCGCAGCTTGAAATCGAGCATTATTGGGCGGGTGCCCTACGTCGGGCTGTTATTGAAGGTGATGTTGAAAATGGTTCCGTCATGGCGGGCCAGAGTGTCGGAATGGTTAAATCCATTCAGCCGGTTTCAGAAATTATCGCGAATCTGATAGAACAGGCAGCGGATCAATTAGCTTAAACCTTTTACGGGGATTAAGTGTATTAGGGAGGATATTGTGACCCCCATTAAGAATGCACCTCGCATTATGATGAGGCAGCTACATGAAATTATGGCCAGCGCGGACGATGCGGAAGAACGCCTCAATCGTGTTGTGCAACTTGTTGCCAGTAATATGGTAGCGGAGGTGTGCTCTGCCTATTTTATTCGTGGTGATGACATTCTGGAACTTTTTGCGACTGAAGGGCTTAAATCAGAAGCGGTTCACCAAACGCGGCTTCATGTTGGTGAAGGACTGGTTGGTCTTGTCGCGGCAACGGGGTCTTCCCTGAACCTGAGCAATGCACAGGACCACCCTAAATTTGCCTACCGCCCGGAAACAGGGGAAGAAATCTATAAATCAATGATGGCGGTTCCCATTCTCAGGATGGGAAAAGTTGTTGGCGTACTGGTTGTACAAAATCAGGCGAGCCGACATTATTCCGAAGAAGAGGAAGAAGCGCTTCAGACGATTGCAATGGTCCTTGCAGAACTCGTAGTCAGTGGTGACCTGATCACCGCGCACGATCAAAATGATGAAGATTCTGAACATGGGGTCATATCACGATATGAGGGGATGGTTTTTGCAGAGGGCCTCGCCGAAGGCGTGGTGGTTATGCATGAACCCAAGGTCGAAGTAACCCAGCATTTGTCCGAAGATTATGAGCGTCAGTTAAAGCGTCTTGATAAGGGGTTCAGAAATCTTCTCAGGCAAATAGATGAAATTATGTCCGCGGAGGATATTCTTCACCATGGTGAGCACCGTGAGATACTCGATGTCTATAAACTTTTTGCTCAGGATAAAGGCTGGCGGTTAAAAATAGAAACGGCGATTGAAAGCGGCCTTACTGCAGAAGCTGCCGTGGAAAAAATCCAGATCGAAAACCGTTCTAAAATGATGAAGACAGAAGACCCTTATTTGCGGGAGCGGCTCAGCGATCTTGATGATCTGGCAAACCGGCTTATCCGTCATCTTATGGGCAAGGTCGGTACAGCGGCGACGAAAACACTGCCGGAAAATGCCGTTGTTGTGTCAAATAATATGGGGCCAGCCGAGCTTCTTGAATATGACAGGGATAAATTAAAGGCGGTTGTGTTGCAGGAAGGGTCGCCGACGTCGCACGTTGCTATTGTTGCACGCGCACTCGGCATACCAATGATTGGCCAGCTAAAGGGAAACCTTCTCGAAGTGGATGAAGGCGTGTCGATCATTGTACAGGGGCTTGAAGGAGAAATCTTTATTGATCCGCCCCCGGAAATTATTGAAACATATCGTGATACAATTTCGGCGCGGGCCAAGCTTCTCGCGCGATATGACAATATGCGGGACAAACCTGTCGTTACCAAAGATGGTGTTGAAATTGAGTTGGTCGTCAATGGTGGTCTTGAGATGGATATTGAAGGAATGCACCGCACGGGTGCGAAGGGTGTTGGCCTATTCCGTACCGAATTTCAATTCATGATCAGCAAGACATTGCCGAGAATTCATCCACAGGCGGAATTTTATAAGTCTATAATTGATGCGGCAGATGGCAAGCCGGTAACCTTCAGAACACTGGATATTGGTGGAGACAAGGAAGTTTCATTTCTCAAACGAGATAATGAGGAAAACCCCGCATTGGGATGGCGGGCCATCAGGATTGCGCTGGACCGGCCCGCGCTTCTTCGTTATCAGCTGCGTGCTCTGATCACGGCGGCGGCGGGAACGACATTAAACGTTATGTTTCCCATGATCACGAATGTCAGTGAATTCAAGCTGGCCAGATCAATATTGGACAAAGAACTTGAACGTCATAAAAAAAATAATAGACCCCTGCCCAAGGATATCAAAGTGGGGACTATGCTGGAAGTGCCGAGCTTGGTCTGGCAATTGGATGATTTGCTGCCGCTTGTTGATTTTATCTCGATCGGCAGTAATGACCTGATGCAGTTCTTTTATGCCAGTGATCGGGAAAACCCCAAACTGAGTAATCGGTATGATATTCTGTCACCGCCGTCACTTAATATGCTTCGTTTCATTGTTGATAAATGTGCCGCCGCAAATGTGCCATTGACCCTATGTGGTGAAATTGGTGGACGAACCATTGGCGCGCTGGCGTTAATCGCGATCGGCTTTCGCAGGTTATCAATTGCGCCGTCGGCTGTTGGCCCCGTAAAAATGATGATCAGGAGCTTAAATTTATCGGAACTTGTCCCTTATGTTGATCAGCTTCTGAGTCGTTCTGACCATAGCATAAGGTCTGACTTAAAGGCTTTCGCACATGACCACGGCGTCAAAATATAGCGATTCAAGCCGAAAACCCCCATATTTACCGCAAGTTGCGCTTTTTTGTTGACTCTTTGCATTAATATAATGTTGACTTCCAAGACCTAGGGGAAATTGTTAATTTTGTTCGTTTAACAGGTTGAAAATAAAAAGTTAGTTTCGTTTACGAAATTATAATCTTATTGGGCAATAATGATGGCTTAACAGGAAAATTGTTAACCATATTTTTTAACGATAACTGATTATTTGATAAATGAAAAAACGGGCAAACGTCTGCAAATAAAAATAATTTATAAATGTGGATGTCAAAAAGCTGGGAATTATTAAAGTGAACTCGATTAGTACAGATATTAAATCTAATGCGACCGAAGTAAGTGTCGGAAAGATGTTAAAGCAGGCGCGACAAGCGCATAAAGTAAGAGACCTGAATATTATCGCCGAAGAACTGTGTATCAAGCCATATTTACTTGAAGCGCTTGAGCAGGGTGATTTCGCGTCTTTTCCCTCTTCCTGTTATGCAACAGGTTTTCTGAAGAATTACGCGTCATACCTGGGAATGGATACCAAAGAAGTGGTGTCCAGATATGAGATGGAATATGCGGGATCAAAGGAATGTGTGGTTCTCGCATTTCCGGAAGCGGAAAACTATAATAAATTACCGCTGAAAAGTATGGCGGGCGTCGCAACATTATGCGTTGTTATTCTGGCGGGTGTTTGGACCGGTTTCCATAATTTTAAGGCGGAAGAAGCCGGTGATGTGGCGCCATCAACAAATAATCGCTCCATGGAAACAAACATAAATGCACCTGCCCCTCCTGAAGCGCAGGAAGCGGTGGCCATTTCTTCGGACGAAGTCCGGCTCAAAGCGACACAGGATGTCTGGGTGCGCCTTTCTGATCAGGAAGGCTCCATCCGGGTTGAGAAAATCCTTGCAAAGGGTGAGGATCTGATTGCGCCGGCTGATGAAGGCTTAAGTCTGATGACAAATAATGCAGCGGGATTGTCCGTTTATGTTGATGGTACGTCGTCTGTTGCTCTTGGCCGCGAAGGTGAAATCATCGAAAGTATAAAATTAGAGCAGGAAGAACTGCTTGAGCTTTCGATGCTTCATTAATAATTTTCACGTTTTCATAAAAACTGTTCCAAAATGCAGCCCTCCTTGGTATTAAGGGGGGAAATTAATCTACTCTGTGTTTTGATGTCTGGATTTTAAAATGAGTCTCCGACCTTACCGCGATATTATTCGCCGCGATTGCCGACAGATAATGGTGGGCGATATCCCTGTTGGTGGTGATGCTCCGATCACGGTGCAGTCTATGACCAATACGTTGACGACAGATGTCAAGGCAACTATTGAACAGATACATGCCCTTGAAAATGCGGGCGCAGACATTGTCCGTGTTTCCTGCCCTGATGAAGGGTCCACGAAAGCGCTGAGAGAAATTATTGACAATGTGTCCGTGCCGATTGTGGCCGATATCCATTTTCATTACAAACGCGGGATTGAAGCCGCTCAGGCGGGCGCGGCATGCCTGCGGATAAATCCCGGCAATATAGGAAGTGCAGAACGCGTCAGGGAAGTGGTACAGGCGGCTAAAGACCACAATTGTTCCATGAGGATCGGTGTGAATGCGGGATCGCTTGAAAAACACCTTCTTGAAAAATATGGCGAGCCCTGCCCCGACGCGATGGTGGAAAGTGCGTTGGAACATGCCAGAATTTTGGAAGATAACGATTTCTTTGAATTTAAAATAAGTGTCAAAGCATCGGACGTGTTTTTGGCTGTTGCAGCTTATCAGGGACTGGCGGATGCCTGTGATTATCCATTGCATATTGGTGTGACGGAAGCAGGCGGTCTGCGTGCGGGCACGGTGAAATCCTCCATTGGGATGGGCATGCTTCTCTGGTCGGGGATTGGTGATACAATCAGGGTATCGCTTTCCGCCGACCCGGTTGAAGAAATTAAAGTGGGTTTTGATATGTTGAAAAGTCTTGACCTGCGCCACCGCGGCGTCAGGATTGTTTCCTGTCCTTCCTGTGCGCGTCAGGCCTACCCGGTGATTAAAACAGTGGAGACGCTTGAAAAAAGGCTTGAGCATATTTCAACACCACTTAGCCTTAGTATTATCGGCTGTGTGGTAAACGGGCCCGGCGAAGCGAAAGAAACGGATATTGGCCTTACGGGCGGCGGGAACGGCAACCATATGGTATATTTGAATGGTATAACCGATCATAAGATTGACGATGACGGAATTGTTGACCATATTGTGGAGCTTGTTGAGGCAAAAGCGGCCGAACTTGAAGCAAATAAACAAAATCAAAAAGCATCATAGCGAAATTTGGGAGAGATAGAGTGGCGCGGCTCCAACCGGTACGTGGAACGCACGATATTTTAGGCGATAAAGCTATTCGTTTTCGTACAATTTACGAAATATTCAAACAGGTGGCAGAAAGATACTGCCATGAGGAAATAGACACGCCGATTTTCGAGTTTACAGAAACCTTTAAAAGAACGCTTGGTGATACGTCAGATGTCGTGACCAAAGAAATGTATACCTTTGAAGATCGCGGTGGTGAGCAGGTTACACTGCGCCCGGAATATACAGCCGGTATCGCCCGTGCATTTATGTCAAATGGATTGCAGCAGTCAAGCCCCTGTAAATTTTACAGCTACGGCCCAATTTTTCGTTATGAAAGACCGCAAAAAGGCAGAATGCGCCAATTTCACCAAATGGATGTTGAAATAATTGGGGTGCCCGAACCGCAAGCTGATATTGAGGTATTGGCACTCGCATCCGATCTGCTAAACGCGCTTGGGATCGGGGCGCACATAACGCTTGAGCTTAATAGTCTGGGGGATCCGGAAAGCCGCGTTGCTTACCGAGACGCACTTGTTAACTATTTTGCGGGCCATAAATCGAAGCTCAGTGAAGACAGTCTGAAGCGGCTTGAAAAAAACCCCTTGCGTATCCTGGATAGTAAAGACGAAGGGGACCGCCTTCTTGTCGAAAATGCACCACGTATCGGCGATTATTATAATGATAGTACAAAAAAGTTCTTTGCTGATGTCATTGGCGGTATTGAAGATATTGGGATTAAATATAAAATTAACGACCGACTTGTGAGGGGGCTGGATTATTACTGTCATACCGCGTTTGAGTTTACGACCGACCAGCTTGGTGCGCAGGGTACGGTTCTTGCCGGTGGTCGTTATGACGGTCTTATGGAAATGATGGGGGGGCCGCAAACTGCGGGCATCGGATGGGCAGCGGGCATGGAACGGCTCGCGGAGCTGATCTCGGAAGATATTTTAAAAAATCCGCAGCGGCCCGTTGTGATTACACCTGTAGGAGAAGCGGCGCAGGCTCCGGCAATGAAAATGGCCCATGACTTGCGGGCGGACGGCATTATTGTCGACATGGCATATCGCGGTAATGTTGGCAAACGTATGAAGCGGGCGAACAAACAAAATGCGGTTTACGCCGTTCTTCTTGGTGATGAAGAACTCTCCCGCGGTGTGGCTATGGTTAAAAATCTGGATCAGGGGACACAGAAAGAAATCGAACTGGCTGAATTAAGCGCTTATCTTAAGGGGACAAATCAATGATTCCGCGCGAAAGGTTAGAGCAGTTCATCACACGCCATCAGGAACTTGAACATTTAATGTCAGGTGGGGAAGATTTATCGTCCGATGATTTTGTAAAAATTTCACGTGAATATAGTGATCTTACCCCGGTTGTGGGAAAAGCCAAAGAATATATGGATGCCATATCCGAAATGCAGGACCTTGATGAAATGATTGCTTCAGGCGATACGGATGCCGAAATGAAAGAGCTTGCAGAATCTGAACTGCTGGCTCTTAAGGAAAAAATTCCGGAAATGGAGCATCAGGTTCAGTTGATGTTGCTGCCCAAGGATGTTGATGACGAAAAAAATGCGATGCTTGAAATTCGTGCGGGCACGGGTGGCGACGAAGCAGCGTTATTTGTCGGAGACCTTTACCGAATGTACCAGAAATATGCCGCCACACAGGGATGGCGGTTCGAAACAGTGAGTTCCTCAACAAGTGATGCGGGTGGATTTAAAGAAGTCATAATTTCGGTAAGTGGACCCGGTGCATTCGCCAAGCTTAAATACGAAGCAGGCGGTCATCGTGTGCAGAGGGTGCCCGAGACGGAAACGCAAGGCCGCATCCATACATCGGCGGCAACAGTTGCGGTTATGCCGGAAGTTGAAGAAATTGATATAAAACTTGATGAAAAAGACCTTCGGATAGATATCTTCCGCGCCAGCGGTCCCGGCGGACAATCTGTGAATACAACGGACAGTGCTGTGCGCATTGTTCATATCCCGACAGGTATAACTGTGCAGCAGCAGGATGAAAAATCCCAACATAAAAATAAAGCAAAGGCAATGAAGGTTCTTATGTCTCGTGTGTACGCCGCTGAAAAAGAAGCCCGCGACGCCGAGCGATCAGCAGACCGCAAAGATCAAATCGGATCGGGGGATCGCTCCGCACGTATCAGAACCTATAATTTCCCGCAGGGGCGTATGACCGACCACCGGATTAATTTAACGCTCTATAAGCTTGATCAGATACTTGCAGGGGAAGGGCTGGAAGAAGTGATTACCGCCCTGATTACCGAAGACCAGGCCGCGAAGTTGGCGGCCATGGAAGATTAAGTGAGAACGCTTCAAACAATAAAAGAAGAAGTAGAGGAGAGGCTGAAAAAAGCAGCGGTAACGGAAGCGAAGCTGGATGCGCGCCTTCTTATGATGCAGGCTCTTGATATTTCTCCGGTGGACTATGCCCTGGAAAAAGATAAAGTCATAAGTGATGATCAGACGCTGGCGCTCATGCATATGGTCGAACAGCGATGCGCCAGGGTGCCGATCTCACAGATATTCGGGAAAAAAGAATTCTGGAGTCTTACGTTTAAAGTGACTTCAGATGTATTAACTCCCCGCCCGGATAGCGAAACTCTGATAGAGGCCGCGTTAAAAAATATCAGTAATGAGCAAAGCGCTATAAAAATTCTTGACCTGGGGACGGGTTCGGGGTGTTTGTTGCTTACATTGCTTAATGAGCTTCCCAATGCGATCGGTGTGGGCATAGATATATCGCCGGATGCCTTAAAGGTCGCTGAAACAAATGCTGAAAATTTAAATCTTGCAGACAGAGCCGAACTTAGGCAGGGAAACTGGACATCAAGTTTGAGTTTAAATGATAGGTTTGATATTATCATATCAAACCCCCCCTATATAGGAACGCGGGAGATAGAAGATCTTTCCCCGGAAGTGAAAGATCATGAACCGGGTATCGCGTTATTTGCAGGGGAGGACGGCCTTAATGATTACAGGAAGATTTCAGCAACAATTGGCCCGTTTTTAAAGACAGGAGGGAAAATCATTGTTGAAATTGGTTATAAACAAGCGGAAGATGTTAAGGAAATATTCACTTCTGCCGGGTTTAATAATAGTTCACTTTATCAGGATCTGGGACACCGGGACAGGTGTTTGATATTTGAAAAATAATAATATAGAGAGAAAAAATAAAAAGCCTCTTGGCTTTTTGGAGTTTGCACGTTAAAGTCAAGGCACGCAAAAAATAGCGTGGGTGCTGAAAGATAAAATCAGCGATATAACTCCGAAATTCTTAAATTTAACCGTGCTTGAGACAGAATTGATCTCTGAGGTCGTTTTCTCAATATAAGCCCTACTAATGTAATAAGATATTTTATGAGCTCAAATCAAAAGCCCCGGCAAAATAATAAACCGGGACGACAAAACAATAAAATGAACCGAGGCAGAAACCAGGGGGGTCGAAATGGTCGCCGCGGATCGTCGGGTAAACAGGTTCAGCAACAGCCGCTTACAGCGACCAAGCAAGTGGACAGTAATGGTCCAGCTGGGAAAATTCGTGGAAATGTGAAACAGCTTTACGATAAATATAAGGCGTTGGCGCATGATCATCGAACCAAAGACCGCACCTCTTCAGAAGCGTATGGGCAATATGCCCATCATTATTATACACTTTATTCCGAATTTGCGGCGGCGGAAGCCGCGAAAGAAATTGAGCGGGAACAGGAAAAAGAACGCAAGCGTCAGGAAGCAGCGGAGAACCAATCAAATATTGTTCCTATTCTGGATGGCGAGGACAGCGTTAGCGAAATTCTTCATACTGTTGAAGGAAATGATGATACGCAAATAAAGCCCGAAAAGCATAAGAAGAGTAAAAAGAGCAATCCGAAAAAGAAACGTGTTGAGAATGCGCCGGAGCTGCCCCTTGATGTAGTCGTGGACGTAGCGGATGCGGAAAAACCAAAAAGAACCAGAAAACCAAGAAAAGTAAAAGAAGACGTCGTGCAATAGAATCAACGGGCTTTTAATTCACCACAATATTTCCAGTAAACAGAATTGTGCAGGCACCCCCTTGTGTTGCTCAAATGCAACATTATATGTTGTTTATAATTAAATTATAACATCAGTGTTTCTGGAGTTTTAAATGGATTTTGAAAAATTTACAGACCGAACCAAAGGGTTCATTCAATCCGCTCAGAGCCTCGCCCTGCGAGAGGGCCATCAGCGATTTGCGCCTGAGCATATTTTAAAGATACTGCTAGAAGATAACGAAGGCCTTTGTTCAAATTTGATGGCCGCTGCCGGTGCGGATGCGAAAACGGCGTTGGTTAATATCGAAAAGGAACTTGACAGTTATCCCAAAGTTGAAGGTAGTGGTGCGGGCCAGCTTTATATGGATCCGCAGACAGCAAAGCTTTTTGAAAGTGTACAGGATCTTGCAAAAAAAGCGGGAGATGAATATGTAACCGCTGAAAGAATGCTCCTTGGACTCACACTTCTTTCCGGGAGCAAGTCGGCCGATATTTTAAAGAAAGCGGGCCTGACGGCGCAAAATTTAAATAATGCGATTAACGAAATCAGGAAAGGGCGTGCGGCTAATTCACCGAATGCTGAAGAAGGCTATGATGCATTGAATAAATATGCCCGCGACCTTACGGAAGCGGCGAAAGAAGGAAAACTCGATCCTGTTATTGGGCGCGACGAAGAAATTCGCCGCACTATTCAGGTGCTTTCCCGCAGAACCAAAAACAACCCGGTCCTTATCGGGGAGCCGGGTGTGGGCAAAACGGCCATCGCCGAAGGTCTGGCTCTGCGCATAACGAACGGTGATGTGCCTAACAGTTTAAGTCAGAAACGTATTATGTCCCTTGATATGGGCGCCTTGGTGGCTGGTGCAAAATATCGAGGTGAGTTTGAAGAAAGGCTGAAAGCCGTATTGCAGGAAGTATCTGCGGCAAATGGTCAAATTATTCTTTTCATAGATGAATTGCATACGATTGTCGGCGCGGGCGCATCAGAAGGATCAATGGATGCTTCTAATCTGTTGAAGCCAGCGCTTGCGCGCGGAGAGCTCCATTGTATCGGCGCAACGACCCTTAATGAATACCGCAAATATGTTGAGAAAGATGCTGCGCTTGAAAGGCGTTTTCAACCTGTTCTGATCGGAGAGCCAACCGTTGAAGACACAATCTCAATTTTGCGGGGTCTAAAGGAAAAATACGAACTTCACCACGGTATTCGCATTAAGGACAGTGCGCTTGTTGCCGCCGCAACACTTTCAAACAGATATATTAATGACCGTTTTCTGCCGGACAAGGCCATTGACCTCATGGATGAAGCAGCGTCAAAAATCAAAATGGAAGTGGACAGTAAACCCAGTGAGCTGGACGAACTGGACCGGCGGATCATTCAACTTAAAATCGAGCGGGAAGCCCTTAAAAAAGAAAAAGACGAAGGCTCTAAAGACCGCTTAAAAGTACTTGATAAAGAGCTTAGCGAGCTGGAAGAAAAATCTGCCTCCCTCACCGCGCAGTGGCAGGCGGAAAAGGACCGTATTCAGGGTGATCAGAAAATCAAGGAACGCCTTGATGCCGCACGGGTTGAGCTTGAACAGGCGCAGCGGCAGGGTAACCTGGCGCGCGCAGGCGAACTAACTTACGGCGAAATTCCGGAACTGGAAGAAAAACTAAAAACAGTTACGGACAAGGATGTTTCCGAAAACCATTTGCTTAAGGAAGAAGTGAGCGAAGCGGATATTGCCGCTGTTATCAGCCGATGGACAGGAATTCCGATTTCAAAAATGCTTGAAGGGGAACGTGAAAAACTTTTGAGCATGGAAGAAAATATTGGACGCCGAGTGATCGGGCAGGATGAAGCCGTTAAGGCGGTTTCGGCGGCCGTAAGGCGCGCCCGCGCGGGCCTTCAGGAAGAAAGCAGGCCTATTGGCTCGTTCCTTTTCCTGGGTCCGACAGGTGTGGGTAAAACGGAACTAACCAAGGCGCTGGCCGAGTATCTCTTTGACGATGAAACGGCAATGGTGCGCATTGATATGTCCGAATTTATGGAAAAACATGCGGTTGCCCGTTTGATTGGGGCGCCTCCCGGCTATGTCGGTTATGAGGAAGGCGGGGTTCTCACTGAAGCCGTTCGCCGCAGACCTTATCAGGTGGTCCTTTTTGACGAAGTTGAAAAAGCCCACGGCGATGTCTTTAATATTCTGCTTCAGGTGCTTGATGATGGCCGCCTGACGGATGGTCAGGGCCGTACCGTGGATTTCAGCAATGTTCTGATTATTCTGACAAGTAACCTTGGAAGTGATATTATTGCAAAGCTCGGATCAGATGAAGATGTCGATACAGTTCGTGATGAAGTGATGGAAGTGGTTCGTAGTTCGTTTAGGCCGGAATTTATAAACCGGCTTGATGAAATCACCCTGTTCCATCGTCTTTCCGAAAAACACATGCACGCAATTGTCGATATTCAGCTGGAGCGGCTCGAAAAAAGACTTATTGATCGCAAAATTAAACTCGACCTGGATCAAAGCGCCAAAGACTGGCTTGCACATGCCGGTTATGACCCTGTTTACGGCGCTAGACCGCTCAAACGTGTCATACAGCAGCACGTACAGGACGGTCTGGCCAATATGATCTTAAGCGGTGAGGTTAAAGACGGTGATACCGTTCATGTTACGGCGGGCGCGAATGGTATCGAGTTGACGGTTTAGGGATTCATAAACCAGGCTCCGACCACATGCTCAATTCCGATTTCCTTATCGGCTTCTCCCACGGGGGCAATGTTCCATATCCATTGCTCCTGTGGAGGGCCAATGAGGTTGGTTTTTCCCTCATTAAAGGTGCGGGTTGATTTGATATGATCACCTTTATAAAAATAGCGTCTCTCAATATCGGTAATAATCACTATGTTTGGACATATTTCCTTAAGCCACTCCACATGTGCCTTATGAATATGAAATTCAAACTCTTTAGGTAGCGCTATCTGATGATGCTTTGCAAAAGCCATCGGCATGATCGGTAGCTGCGACAGCAGGTTTAACGAAATAATCAGATCCGGTGTTTTTGCGGGCTTCCAGTTCGATTCAAAGGAGTGGGGTTTGAATTGGCTTTTACTTCTTTGTTGATAGAGCGCTTCAGAAATACCGGTTACATCCAGCTCAGTAAATTGAATGTAAGGATATTTTTTTTGTACCTTCGAAAGATGGACAATGTCGACACATTCAATTTCAAAACCGCGCAGTGAAAGTATTTCAACGGGAACATCGTGAAGGCCACCTGAGCCGACAATCAATATTCTTGCATTTTCCTCAAGGGTGGCAGCTGCATCGATAATTAATTGCTTACATTTATTAAGGTGTGCAAGCCAATGATGGGCGCACCTCTTATACCGCGCCTCAATGGCGATCGCTTCCCGCAAATAACCCAGTTTCTTGACATAGCGCGGCGCGGGGTGGGTTAAATGATGAAGCGCCTCAAATATCATTATGGGCTGACAGTTACATAATTTTCTGGTTCGGTAATGTCCCGGGTGAGCAGAATATGTGATTTGGTTTGAGCAATCAGTTGGTTTGTACTCATCATTGCAAGCTGAAATTCTTCAAGCTGTTCATTCTCTAATTTAATGCCGGACGGGATTTTTAACCGCAGTGGGTCAACCTGTGTCCCGTTCATGTAAACTTCATAGTGCAGATGTCTTCCCGTTACGCGGCCGGTCGCCCCGACATAACCGATGATCTGTCCCTGGCGGACCCGGGCGCCCTTCTTGATGCCCCGGCCATATTTGCTCATATGCGCGTATATTGTTTTGTAAGTTCCATTGTGGCGAATACGAACATAATTTCCAAAACTACCGTACCAGCTCGCTCTTTCAATAACACCGTCTCCGGCTGCCATAATCGGCGTCCCGGTCGGTGCGGAGAAATCAATGCCTTTATGCATTCTGTTATACCCGAGCACCGGGTGTTTACGGTTACCGTAATACGAAGACAGTCGTGCCCCTTCAATGGGTGTTTTCATCAACGCTCTCTTTGAGCTTTGCCCATCTTCGTGAAAATAATCTGCAAAATCCTTACCATCGGGAGTGTGCCTATAAAGACTGATTTCTTTTCCGCTCAGGATAAGTTTCGCAAAAAGTATATTACCCTCCTGCACGCGTCTTCCGTCCTCGGACAGTTTTCTTTCATAAAAAATTTCAAACTGGTCGCCTTTTCTGATTTCGCGCTGGAAATCGACATCGTAACTGAATATACGAATCAGGTCGACGATCACAATTTGTGGCAGCCCCTGTCTTTGTGCAGCAAGGAATAAACTGTCATCAATAATACCGGACGCATGGCGGGTTATGATCTGGCTTGGTAATTGTTCAACCTTCCCTACATAATCATCCTTTTCACGTTCAACGACGATCATGTGGTCAAAATCTTTTTGAAGCTCAATTCGGCTTAAAACACCACTAGGTGTAAAAGAGACATTTATCACCTGCCCCGCCTGTATTCTTCTGACGTTGAAATGATCACTTAATGTTTCTATTGCGTTATAGGCGTCTCTTCTTTCTGCCCCGCTTTCAAGCATCGCATCCATCATCCCTTGCCCCCGCTTTATCCGAATCTCCTGCATCAATTGACTGCCGATGTCACTTTCCAGTGTAGAGTCTGTCACGGAAAGGCCGATAGGATCCTCTAACATAAAACCTTCTTCCGGCGCGCCCTGGATTTCCTGTTCGTCGGTATGGGTTTCGGCCACAAGGTTCGTTTCATCGGACGCGCTAAAGGCATCTTCGGTGGAGACATCAGTAAAAACCATATTGCTCAGGCCGAGAATCAGCCCGCATAAAAAAATACCAGCACCATAAATCTGGCGTTTATACTCTCTATATATATGCAGAATGTAGTACTTGATGATGAATTCCTTATAAGTCAGATTGAAATTAATCGTGCAACGCTCTTAATACCTAATTTTGGCCTAAAAAAGACAAAATAATAATCCAAGGAACTTATAAGCCTTGTTTATAACCGCTTTTCTAGCAAATCAATGTTAAAATTTTTTAAATCCTGTCTTTTAAAACTGATTATCGGGCGAATTTTTGGGACCTTTATCTTTAACCTTCATAAAAATGAAATTTTTTTACTTTTTATTGTTTACAAGTAAGATTTCTCACCGTATAACGCGCTTCACCGACATTTTAGAGCGACTTTTATTAGTCAGTTTGACGAATGAGTTTAATTGACTGGTCAGGGTTATTTTATTGTGTTGGTTTATTTTTGTTCATTGAAATTGTTGATATTGGAAGAGAAATGTAGGCAGCGAATGTTTATCATAACGTTGTTTATGTTTTTTTAAGGGCTCAATTGCATTGGATTTATTTTGGTGC
>JAUIDN010000037.1 GCA_030428615.1 Alphaproteobacteria bacterium
TAATGCGTCGGGGTAATCATACCCTTCATGAATATTAATATTTGTTCCGTTTAAAAAAGCACCGCCACTGCCGATGATTTCACTGACACCTTCCGCCAACGCAGTAGTGACCTGCTCAATGGGTAGAGCCACCGCCTCGTTCAGCGCATTAATCATTCCAGATTTAACCGCGTAGGACTGGCTATATATCTCCCCTCTTCGGGCATCAATTGTCACCGCTATTTTGCCCGCGAAACCGGTGTTTTTCTGTGCAAATTCAAATGCCAGCACTTCAAGCGTTGTCACAGGTATAACCGGCACATCTAACGCAAGTGCCATTCCTTTAGCGGCAGAAACACCGACACGAACCCCCGCGAAGGTTCCCGGACCAATTGTAACGGCAATGTAGTCCATATTATTTAATGAGATATCTGATTTCTGAAATAGTTCGTCTGTCATCGGCAAAAGGCGCTCCACGTGTCCTCGGGCCCTTATTTCCTTTTTACATTCTATTGGCTCGCCGTTTTTCACAATTGCTGCGGAACATGCCCCTAATGTTGTATCTAACGCCAGTATATTTGCCATCTAATTCGCTAAATCGTATTTAATATTTTTTGTAATATTCTGAATTTTTTTCTGTTATAGTCCATTCTGAAAAATCAATAGTTTGCTACCGATCATACCTTGAGGGAATATATTGAAGAAATTCATCGCACTTTTTTTTCTAGTCTGTTCATTTGTTTCAATATACCCCACTTTGGCATTCGCACAAGATGAGGACAGTGCGGTCATTATCATGTATCACCGATTTGGTGAAGGAAATTTTCCCACCACTAACGTTACACTGGAACAAATCGACCAGCATATCGAGGAACTGAGTAAAGATATTTACAATATAGTCCCGCTCAGAACGATTATAGATGCCATGAAAAAAGGGAGTAAGTTGCCCCCAAGAACAATCGCTATCACTATTGACGACGGATATCTATCCGTTTTTGAGAAAGCATGGCCAAGATTTAAAGCAGCCAATTTGCCGTTCACGCTTTTCATTTCTACAGAATCGGTTAATGACCAGAATGAGAGCTCCATGACTTGGGACCAGATAAGAGAACTGGATGCTGAACCGCTCGTTGAAATTGGCCATCACGGTCACGCACACGCACATATGACGGAAATAAGCGCGAGCGATGCCTTAGCCGACCTTCAAGTTGCCGACACTATTTACGAACAAGAGTTGGGCTATGTCCCGGATATCTTCGCTTACCCGTATGGTGAATATTCCGATACTTTAATTCAGGCGATCTCGTCAAAAAATTATCAGGCCGCCTTCGCACAATATTCAAGCACCCTTGACAGTAAAAATAACATTATGACCTTGCCGCGATTTGCCTTTAACGAAAACTATGCCGATATTGATCGCTTCAAACTGATCGTAAATTCGCGTGCTCTGAAGGTTCGGGATGTTTTACCCCGTTCAGCAAGTCTTGAAACGAATCCTCCCGCGGTTGGGTTCACCGTCGATGAAACGATAGAAGGGCTTGGCGCTATGAGCTGCTTTCCGTCGCACATGAGCGAACCTGCCAAAGTTAACAGGATTGGCAATAACCGTATAGAAATACGCTTTGATACGCCCTTCCCCAGGGGCCGCCACAGAATAAACTGCACCATGCCGGGACCCGATAACCGATGGTACTGGTTTGGAATGCCTTTTTTTAATCTGGATGAAGTGAAATAATTATTCCACCGGCTCAACACTTTCCACTTCAGGAATATAGTGTTTAAGCAGATTCTGAATACCGTATTTGAGAGTGGCTGTTGAACTTGGGCATCCTGAGCATGCGCCTTGCATCCTCAAATAAACGATACCATCCCGAAACCCATGATAGGTAATATCGCCCCCATCACGCGCAACAGCGGGGCGAACCCTGGTATCAAGAAGTTCATTAATTTGTGCAACAATCTCCGGATCCGCATCATCATCGGCTATTTCTGCTATCGATTCGCCCGTCACCACTGGCAAGCCAGCGGTGAAATGTTCCATTATAGTGCCAAGAATGGCTGGTTTTAGCTCATCCCAGTCTTTTCCAGTGTTTTCAACCGTGATAAAGTCAGCACCCAAAAAAACAGCCGACACACCATCAATTTCAAACAGAACCTGTGCGAGGGGCGACACATCTGCTTTTTCCTTACTCTCGAAAAACATAGTGCCTTCTTCAAGAACCACTTCACCGGGTATGAATTTCAGTGTTGAGGGGTTTGGCGTCTGTTCTGTCTGAATAAACATGCTTTTTCCTGTCTATTTAAATATACATCTTAAATAGGTGCGAACGTCTCAATAATCAAGTTTAATATATTAAATTTTAGGCGAATTTATCCAGTTCTTCGTCCGTCATATTCCCTGGCACAACAAGTACGGGCATATGCAGCATGTTAAGAAGCACTTCCCTGAAACTGCGAATCAGCGGTCCGGGATCACTATCCACATCTGCACCGAGTACGAGCAGGTGAATATCGTGATCCTCAGCAATTATTTCCGAGATTACTTCTTCCGGCTTTCCCTTGCGGATGACAATTTCGGCGTCTAGGCCGGAAATCCGTTTAATTTCACGGGCATATTGATCGACCTGTTCCTGGGCTTCTGTCATCGCTTCTTCTTCCATCAGGTCTTTTACTGATGTCCAATGCTGAAAATCTGCTGGCGGAATAATACGCAGCATCAATATGCTACCACCTATTTTTTCCGCCCTTTTGCTCGCAAGCCGCAGAACCTTCGCGAATTCCGGCGTTTCATCGGCAATTATCAAAAATTTCCATTTATTGTCCTGCTCGGACATACTCAAATCCCTTTTCTATCCCGTGATAGATAATCTATCCCATATTCATTTTAGGAATGCAATAGTGCCATTCTATTGATCATATTGGCAAGATTTTATTACTTGAGCAATATATTGGTGATTTCTTTAAGCTGCGTTCTGGCACGGAGCAGATAAAAACCTTCCGATGTAAGATGGTTTTGAAACAGCAACCCATCCACTGCACAATTGGAAATGATCATCGGATCCATCGCAATAATCGAATCAAACGAAGTCTCCATTTCGTTCCAGCTGCTCTCTATATCCCGCGTGGTAATTAATTCTGAAAAATCCCTACGGAGTCCCTTTAAAATAAGCCGGTAGGCATAAGCCTGCCCTTTTATCTTAAAAAAGAGATCATCTGCGCCGAAGTCCAGCACACATCCAAAGCCATCTTTCACGTAGTTATCGATGCTCGCAGATGAGGATCCAAGATCAAGAGAAATACGGTCAAGGGTAGCCAGAAGATTATCCGACCGTTTTTCAAACACTGCGGCCCCCCTTGCCAGACGCTCATTATAGACAATAAGCTGTTCCATCGCTTTATTATATTGTTGTTCCGATGTCGCCACGGGCATTAAAGATGTGGATGGATTCCACCACCATATCTCACCTGAATATTGTAAAAGTCCGGAAACTTCCTGAAGATCGGGATCAACAACGCTTGACCCGCGCGTCCGCCCCAACTGATCGACGAGTTCATAGCTGAACCTCGCTATCGCTGAAATTATCCCCGTTTGGTAATTCGCCATGTTGTCCAAGAATGCGCCAGGCTTAAATATAGGGTCATTCGATACCCATCCATTCTGGTTAACCTCTCGGTCAATCAATGCGATACTAACAGCAACAGCGTTACTGCCACGAGATGAGTTTTGAAACCCGAAATCCGGGTTAGAGTCGACTTTATGAATTAGAAACATTCCGACAGGATAATAGAGAAGAAGAAGGACAATTAAGCCGTAAATCAAACGCTTTACAACAGTCCAGCTTATGGTTTCTCTTAACCAGTAGCCAATATCCTTAATGGTTTCCCACATAGCTTATCCCGCACGTTGCTAATTTATATACAGATGGCGCTTTTCGAGATAACTTTCAACCCCCAAAAGAGCGATTTCAATTTTCCGGTATCTCTACCGACACTCGTTCGGACGCGCCGCTTTCACCGGGGAAATTAGTAAAGAGCGCCTGTACCATATACGGCATAACTTCATGCAGGTTACTGTTTCTACCAGTGCTTTTCACTTCACCCTCATACAGGTTCAATGCGCCATCTTTATTTGGTCTAATTACCATTTTCAGATAACGATTATAATTTGCGTAAGTCCGCACAGATGGGCCATATCCAAGCGGATAATATCCGAACGGATCGTAAAACCCTCCATAACCATATGGGTAACCATAAAACCTGCTTCCATAAAAATACGGATTTCTGTAAGGGAAATACGGGTTGAAATAGTGACTATAATAGCCGCCATAATAGCCAAAAGCACCCACACCGGGAGACACGCGAACCGTTTTCTGTCCCTCAACAACACCGTAGTCCAGTTCCACAATTAAATCTGCTTCATCACCATCTGCAGGAACGTAGCCATGACTACCAAGCGCGTTTCCGACAAGGGTGGCATAATTTGCGAATTCCAGACTTCCATTATATGCCTTATTCATTGGCACAATGACAATTTTTTCACCGTTTGGCCGCGGAAGCTGGTGAAAACGCGTTACATTACTGCGGATGGACTGTGTACATGACGCAAGAAACCCAATCGCCAGCAAAGTAATAATAATTTTATAAGTTCGACTCATATTTTTACCCTACCTTTTAACCTTACAAAATTCAAACATTCCCTAGCTCAAAATATATACCATCATTATGGCATAATCAGGGCCTTAGGAAACCTACAATTTCATGAACTTCTGCGAGTATGGGAGCCGCAAGTTTATCTGCTGCTTCAACACCATCTCTCAGAATACTATCCAAATATGCCTCGTCATCCATCAACCGGCTCATTTCTTCTGTAATTGGCCCCAGAACCGAAACGCTCAAATCTGCAAGATCGCTTTTAAAATCGGCGAACCCTTTTCCTTCATATTCAGTGCAAATTTCACTGACATCTCTGTTGCTCAACGCGGCAAATATATTAATAAGGTTTTTCGCTTCCGCACGCCCTTCAAGATCATCAAAACTACCTGGTAGCGGTTCGCTATCAGTTCTTGCCTTACGTATTTTTCTTGCAATTAAATCCCTGTCATCCGTCAGATTTATTCGGCTATTTTCAGACGGATCTGATTTGGACATTTTCGCGTTACCGTCACGCAGAGACATAACCCGTGTCGCAGCACCAAATATCAGTGGCTCAACTTCGGGGAAGAACTCCACACCGTAATCATTGTTAAATTTTTGCGCAATATCACGCGTAAGTTCCAAGTGCTGTTTCTGATCCGCGCCAACAGGTACATGAGTCGCCTTATAAGCTAAAATATCCGCAGCCATCAGATCAGGATAAACATATAAACCGACGCTTGCTCGTTCCCTGTTTTTGCCTGCTTTTTCCTTGAACTGGGTCATGCGATTAAGCCAACCCATGCGCGCAACACAATTAAATATCCATGCAAGTTCGGCATGCGCCGGAACTTGGCTTTGATTGAAGATGATGCTCTTTTTAGGATCAACCCCACTGGCAATCATACCGGCTGCCACTTCCCGTGTCGCTTTTCTCAAGACATCCGGTTCCTGCCACGTTGTAATCGCATGAAGATCAACCACACAAAATATTGTTTCGTAACTGTCTTGCAATTCTACCCAGTTTTTAATCGCCCCCAGATAATTACCCAGCGTCAAATTTCCTGAAGGCTGAACTCCGGAAAAAACACGTTGTTTGAAATTTGTCATCATCATTCCTTAAAGATATTTTGGACATATCCTATCTTATTTCAAATATCGTCTTTATATGACGATTAATTGCAGATCGGTCAACTATCACTTTGAGAATAAAGCACGAAGTTCATCCCTTTTTACTGTCTTGGTCGCGAATGTGGCTGCCAGATAGACGAACAGGCCACTAAACACCAGTATAAGCAGGCCCGCCACCTGTTCCGCCGCCCCTCCTTCAATAAGAAACCTCACTTTCTGCTGCACCAACCAGACCACACACCCCATTATGACGCTGCATAGAATGTATTTCGCAAGGCGCACCAATATCTGCTTTTCAAATCTGTAATGACCACGGTATACAAGACCGCCCGAAAGCATGGCAACATTAACCCAGGCGGAAATGGCTGTCGCCAAAGCAAGTCCCACATGCGCCAAGTACTGCATCAGGATCAAATTCAAGGTGACATTTACAACAAGTGCTACAATGGCAAATTTAAGGGGCGTTTTTGTATCATTCCTAGCGAAGTACCCGGGGACAAAAACTTTTGCAAGAACATATGCCGGAAGGCCCGCTGCGTAGGCAGCGAGCGTCATCGACGTCTGCAAGGTTGCTTCCGCAGAAAAATTACTGCGTTCAAGTAGAACATGGATAAGATCGTCTGGAACAATGACAAATGCAACAGCAGCGGGAATTGTGAAGAACAGACCCATTTCGATTGCCTGATTTTGGCTTTTTGCCACCTGCTGCTCATCTCCCGCGGCAATACTTCTGGATAAAAAAGGCAGAAGGACCGTGCCTATGGCAACACCAATAACACCAACAGGAAGCTGGTTTAGCCGGTCAGCATAATACAGATATGACATCGATGCATCCGGCAGATGCGACGCAATAATCATATCCAGAAGCAAATTAAGCTGGATAACACCGGCGCCAAGGGCGGCTGGCCCCATCACAATTAAAAGCTTTTTAACCTTTGGCGTTAATTTTGGAAATCTGAACCTGATCCGGTATCCTGCTTTATGGCATGCGCGGTAAAGAAAAATAAGTTGGATACAGCCCGCAATACTAACCGCTATTGCCAAGGTATGAGCGGGGGTTTCCATCATGTTTGCGGTTAGTGCAAGAGCCGATATCAAACACAAATTTAATATAATTGGCGCGGCGGCAGTTTCAGCAAACTTCCCCAATGAATTCAGCACCCCTGCCAGCAGTGAGACAAGTGATACAAACAAAATAAAAGGGAATGTATATCGGGTCAGTGTCACCGCCAGCGAAAATTTGGCTTCATCGCCCACAAAGCCATTTGCCATCGCAAAAACCAGAACAGGCATGAATATTTCGATAAGCCCCACAAATAAAAACAAAGTGATCGCAAGACAGGCAAATGCCTCTTCAGCAAAATTAATTGCTTCCTCCCTACCATCTTTTTCAAGTGTCGCCGAAAAAATCGGGACAAAAGATGCACTGAACGCCCCCTCAGCAAAAAGCCGTCTGAAGAAATTTGGCAATTTGAAAGCCACTACAAAACAATCGGTCACAGCGCCAGCCCCCAGAACTGCCGCCATCAGGATATCCCGGATAAACCCCAGAACGCGGCTTATCATCGTGAAACTGCCAAAAATCGCAGTCGCTTTTAATACCGACATTCCTATTCTTCCTCCGTCAGGATTTCCATCATTTTTTGTTCAATTTGAGCCATTTTCTTTTCATTTATAATTTTGTGGCCAAATGAATCGCGAACAAAGAAAACCGTAATTGCACGCTCGCCATATGTTGCAACGTGAGCCGAATTTATTGATATCTTTAGATCAGCCAGAATTTGCGATAGGTCAAACAGGTATCCAATGCGGTCCCGTCCATTAATTTCTATGACCGTACGGCTATTGCTGGCCTTATTATCAAACAATACACGTGGTTCAACCTTAAACACATCCGTGCGTCTTTTCTTTACACGCCTTCGATCAAATATTTCCCTCGGTTTCAACGTTCCTTCAAGAGTAGCTCGAATATTTTTTTCGAGCTTATCAAGCTTTTCTTTCTGATTAAATAAAGCACCGTCCGCATCCTGAATTCGAAATGTATCCAGCGCCTTTCCATCTTTCGTTGTAAAAATCTTTGCATCCTGAATGGACGCTCCGCTTAACGCGATGGCACCGGTAAGGCGCGCAAATAACCCCGGCGTATCTTTTGCATAAATACTGAGTTCGGAAATATTCTGAAACTCGTCAATATGAATATTGACTGTAAATTTATCCTTGAATTTATCAGCCATATCAATCATCAAAGCATTTCTTACTAAATCTTCTGTGGGTACGGCCTGCCAATAAGTATTGTAAAAACGAGCCACATATTCGTTAAATTGTTCGTCATCCCATTCCCCAAGTGCTTCCCTTAATTCCGCCTTTATGCTCTCAACCTGAAAATTATTTTCATACTTGATCTGTCCACCCAAAAGATACTCTTCAGAGCGACTATATAAATCACGAAGTAATTGACCTTTCCAACCGTTCCATACTTTCGGTCCGACGGCGCGAATATCAACGACCGTTAGAACCAGGAGCAATCTCAACCGCTCGGGACTTTGAACCTGTCCGGCAAAATCCGATATTGTCTTGGGATCATTCAAATCTCTCTTGAACGCGGACAAAGTCATGAGAAGATGCCACCTAACAAGCCACGCGACAGATTCCGTTTCGGCTGGTGTCAGCCCAAATCTTGGGCATAGTTTATGCGCAACTTCCTCCCCAAGTACCGAATGGTCACCTTTACGGCCTTTTGCGATGTCGTGTAAAAACACGGCCAGGTAAAGAACCCGCCGGGAGAGAACCTTATGGATAATCTCATTCGCAAGCGGGTGTTCTTCTGCAAGAATGCCCCTTTCAACCTCGGACGTCAGTTCTATTGCGCGAATTGTATGTTCATCGACTGTGTAGACATGATACATATCATATTGCATTTGCGCGACCACACGGCCAAAATCCGGCACAAACCTTCCAAGAACACCGACTTCATTCATTAAGCGTAACGCAAAACCTGGGCCATCTTTATAAGTCAAAATTTCAAGAAAAAGTTCATTCGCCTGCGGGTTATTTCGTGTGCGTCCCTTAATCAGACGTAAATTTTGTCTAATTATTCTGAGCGCACGAGGGTGAACATCCAGACCATATTTTTGCGCCACTCTAAATATCTCGATCATCTTTACAGGGTCTTTTTCCAGTGTCGCTTCGTTTTTAATGCTTAACCTACCACCCTCAATCGGAAAACCATCTGCATATTTTGATCTAAAAGAAAAACTGGCCAGTTTTAACGGTGGCGTTCGTTTGTGTTTTTCCTCAAGATAGGCGCAAAATATCCGCGTTAGATCACCAACATCCTTTGCTATCAGAAAGAAATGCTTCATAAAACGCTCAACACCCGACATATTTGGCCGGTCCGCGTAACCAAGCTTCTCCGCAAGAATTTTTTGAACATCAAATGTAATTCTTTCCTCGGCCCTGCCAGCTTCATAATGCAAGTGAAACCTGACCGCCCACAGGAAATCCTCTGCCCTTTGGAATTCTTTGTATTCTTCGTCAGAGAAAACACCTTTTGCAACGACTTCGCTCACCCTATGGACTTTGTAAATAAATTTTGCGATCCAGAATAATGTATGAAGGTCGCGAAGGCCGCCTTTGCCTTCTTTTAAATTCGGCTCAACCACATATCTTGAATCGCCAAGCCTTTTATGCCGATCATCACGCTCCTTCAATTTCTGTTCGGTAAATTCCGGCGCATTACCCGCGACAATCTTCTTGTCATACTTTGATATCAACTCATCAAAAAGCGCCTTCTCACCCCAAATATAGCGCATCTCAAGGAGTGAGGTCTTAATGGTGAGATCCTCACGGCAGAGCCTTATGCTTTCATTAATGGTCCTGACAGCATGGCCGACATCAAGGCCCATATCCCAAAGCAGGTAAAGCATATATTCAACAACCGTTTCGCTCCAGGCCGTTTTTTTGTAGGGTAAAATAAATAAAAGATCGATGTCAGAATAAGGAGCCATTTCCTGTCTCCCGTAACCACCAAAAGCAGTAAGGCACAATTTCTCACTTTGGGTCGGATTAGGCAGATAATAGACATAGCCTGTAACAACTTCATAAATCATATGTATGACTTCATCGGTCAAAAAGCTTTGAGCATTAGCCAGATTAACACCCGTCTCACCCTTATCGGCACGTTTTTTTATATTTTGAAAACCTTTTTCATAAGCGCTTTTCATGAATTCCAGAAATGGCGCCCGTATCTGATCAGGACGGTATTTTTCCTTAAGGGATGCAAGCTTCTTTGCCTGATCCCTTCTGTTGAAAATAGCACTATGGTTTTTTATCTTGATCATAAAATTATGATTTCAAATCTTTGAGTTTATAGAGCAATTCCAGTGCTTCCCTTGGGCTTAGTTCATCCGGCCTTATTTCGTCCAGAGCGAGTTCAATTTCCGATGGCGTATTGTCTGATGTTGTTATTTTTTTCTGTACTGCTGAAAATAAAGGCAATTCGTCACTCAGCGATTGCATTTTTTGGCCCTGTGCCACTCCCTGTCCATCTGCTCCCCCCTGTTCAAGATTGTGGAGTACCTGTGTCGCGCGTTCAACAACCACTTTCGGAAGCCCGGCTAGCTTGGCAACCTGAATACCATATGACCTATCAGCGGAGCCAGCGGCAACTTCATGCAAAAAAATCACTTCTCCCTCCCATTCTTTGACCTTCATGTAATAAAGGGCCAAATAATCAAGTTTAGTCGCAAGTGCTGTCATCTCATGATAATGTGTCGCAAATAAGCCACGCGCCTTGTTCACTTCGTGAAGATGCTCGACCGCGGCCCATGCAATAGAAAGACCATCATATGTGGCTGTCCCGCGCCCGATTTCATCAAGTATAACAAGTGATCTTTCGGAAGATTGATTGAGGATCGCTGCCGTTTCAACCATTTCAACCATGAACGTGGACCTGCCCCGCGCCAAATCATCAGACGCCCCGACACGGCTGAACAAGCGGTCAACGGTTCCTATATGCGCTTTTCTCGCCGGCACAAAACTGCCCATTTGCGCAAGGATCGCGATCAAGGCATTTTGCCTTAAAAAGGTACTTTTACCCGCCATATTTGGCCCGGTAATAAGCCAGAGCCGAGTGCCTTCACCGAGGTCACAATCATTGGCGACAAATTTTCCTTCGAGATTTCTTTTGATGGATTCTTCCACCACAGGATGGCGCCCGCCTTCAATTTCAAATGCCAGACTGTCATCAACCACCGGGCGGGTGTAATTATTCTCAACGGCAAGCTCCGCAAGTGCCGCGCCGACGTCAAGCATGGCCAGAGCCGAAGATGCTTTAATGATCTCGTCCCACCGGATCATGACTTTCTGAACAAGCTTTTCAAACAGTTCATGCTCAAGCGATAAAGCCCTGTCCGCCGCCTGTCCGATTTTTCCTGCAAGATCGGCAAGTTCCGGCGAGTTAAAACGAACAACATTGGCAAGGGTTTGTCTGTGAATAAATTCTTCATTAAGGGGTGCCGTCATCAATTTATCGGCATGAAGTGCTGTAACCTCAACAAAATAACCAAGTACGTTGTTATATTTAATCTTGAGACCGTTGATCGACGTCTTATCCTTGTAACTGCCTTCCAGTGCTGCAATAAGGCGTTTACTTTCACTCTTAAGCATCTGAA
>JAUIDN010000038.1 GCA_030428615.1 Alphaproteobacteria bacterium
CATCGTGTTGGATTTGAATAAAAAGGACAGCCCTCTATTTCAGGCGGTCCTGAATCAGATCAGATCGTAACTTAAACAGCAGCTCTTTTTAACTGCATCGCCCGCTCAATGATTTCTTCGGCCATTTCATCGGCAACAATATTGGTCGGCCGGTCTTCAGCATCTGCACGCTCGTAAATATGAATAAGGGTATTATATATATTATCAACTTTCTCATTGACCCAGTTCACGTCATAATCGCCCGTTGCCTCGCCGGACACATTTATGATCCCACCGGCGTTGATCACATAATCCGGGGCAAATAAAATGTCCTTATCCATCAGACGTACACCGTGACTGTCGCTGGCAAGCTGATTATTGGCACCACCAGCAATAATAGGCACGTTTAAATGCGGGATCGTTTCATCATTGATAACCGCCCCGAGCGCACATGGCGATAACACGTCGGCCTTTACCGATAATATTTCATCGGGGAGCACGATTGCAGCATCAAATCTTTCGACCGCCTGGTCAAGACTTTCCTGAACAATGTCACTGACAATAAGGTTCACACCATCCTTATGGAGATATTCGCACAGATACATGCCGACATGGCCAACCCCCTGCACAGCAACGGTCAATCCTTCAAGGTTATCTTTGCCCAGTTTATATTTCACCGAAGCCTGAATACCTCGGTAAATGCCTTTTGCAGTAAACGGGGACGGGTCACCGCTGGCATGGTCCCCATGGGGAAGCCCCGCCACGTGGCTTGTTTCCGTGGCGATCGTGATCATGTCCTGTTCGGTCATGCCAACATCTTCCGCTGTTATATATTTTCCGCCAAGGCTTTCGACACAGCGACCGAATGCCTTAAACAGGTCTTCAGTTTTGTCGGTTTGGGCATCAGCCATAATGACAGCTTTACCCCCGCCAAGAGGAAGTCCCGCCATGGCGTTTTTATAGCTCATCCCGCGGGAGAGGCGAAGCGCATCATTAAGGGCGTCCATTTCATTATCATAGGGCCACATCCGGCACCCGCCCGCAGCAGGCCCCAGTGACGTATCGTGCACCGCGATGAAGGTTTTAAGACCACTTTCCTTATCATGAAAATAGGCGAGCCGCTCGTGCCCCCGAAACTGATTCTTTTCCATCATTATTCTTTTCTTTGTTTCTTAAGAGGCTTCTTTCAAGTTTGACTTAACGTCAAGTTCTGCCAATAATTTTTCCTGTTTTTCTTTGCCAAGGCGAATATTTTTTTCTTTCACATGTCCGTACCCTTTATAGGATAACGGAAGCTCCAGAATTTCACGGCACATCTGATAATTGTCTTTTTTTAATTTGTCGAGCACTAATTGCACAAGTTCCTCATATTCACCGATCAGTTTCCGTTCCATTTTACGTTCTGCGGAATATCCGAAAATATCAAACGCGGTTCCCCGTAAAAATTTCATTTTGGAAAGAAGCTTGAAAGCCCCCATCATCCACGGGCCAAATTCCCTTTTCCTGATTTCACCGGTTGCTTTATCGCGTTTTTCAAAAATGGGCGGGGCCATGTGAAATTTCAGCTTGTATTTTCCGTCAAACTGCGCGCCAAGTTTTTTAAGAAAATCACCATCGGTATACAGCCGCGCAACTTCATATTCGTCTTTATAGGCAAGAAGCTTATGATAGCTTTTTGCCACCGCAGCATAAATATCACCCTTATCGTAGGTTTTTACCTTATCCAAAAGGTCAAGATATTTTCGGCTATAAGCAGGGTTTTGATATTCGGTCAACATATTGGCCCGTTTTTCAACAATATCAATCGGGTTTGTTGAAATTTCATCATCGGATGCGGCACTCAGATAGGGTTTCACAAATGCACGCAATTTTGCCATGTCCTGTGCCGCCAGACGGCCACATGCGAATGTTTTTTTATTGGCATCAACAGCAACACCGTTTAGTTCAATCGCTCGGTCAATCGCGGCGAACGAAAGCGGAATAAGTCCCTTCTGCCAAGCATACCCCATCATGAATACATTTGTGGCAATCCCGTCCCCCAGAAGCAGCGTTGCCAGTTCCGTTGCTTCGACGTAGTGACGGTCACTTTCTAGGGTATGTGCTTCAAGGGCACGTTTTAAATTTTCCTGCTGAAAATCGATCTTGTTGTTTTCAACAAATGCCGATACCGGGAAATTATGAGTGTTGATTACCGCTTTCGCACGGTCACTTCTAACGCATTCAATGGCCGTCGGGCTTGCCGCGACCACAAGATCGCATGCAATGAGCAGGTCCGTACACCCCGTCATGATATGCGGCGTGCGCAGGATATCAATTTCCTTACCCAAACGAACATGGCTGAGTACGGCACCGCCCTTTTGCGCAAGCCCCGTCATATCAAGCAGATTACTGGCCAGGCCATCGATATGTGCGGCCATACCAAGAATGCCGCCGATGGTCAGCACACCCGTACCGCCAACACCGGTCACAAGAATGTTATATTCAGTATCCACCGTCGCAACATTCGGCATTGGAATATTTTCAACAAGTTCATCAAGCCCGGTAACTTGCGGCTTTTTAAGCTCCCCGCCGATCACACTGACAAATGAAGGGCAGAAGCCATTCACACAGCTGTAATCCTTGTTACAACTTGATTGGTTTATGGTGCGCTTGCGGTCATATTCGGTTTCAAGCGGCTCAACCGATACGCAGTTTGATTTGACGGAACAATCCCCGCATCCTTCACATACCGCGTCATTGATAAAAACGCGGCGGTCCGGATCGGGATAGGTGCCGCGCTTGCGGCGACGGCGTTTTTCGGCGGCGCATGTCTGATCATAGATGATGATTGTGCATCCTTCCGTCTCACGTGCTTCAAGCTGTATGGCATTCATCTGATCACGCGGCAGGATCGGAATATCCGCCGGGATATCACCGCGGTTTTCATAGCGTGACATGTCTTCGGTCAGTATCCATATTTTTTTGACCCCTTCACCGCGCATCTGCTGCGCGATCATGGGAACGGTAAGCCCGCCTTCCACCGGCTGACCGCCGGTCATGGCCACGGCGTCGTTATAAAGAATTTTATAGGTAATATTCACCTTCGCAGCGATTGACGCACGAATGGCAAGAATGCCGGAATGCTGATAGGTGCCATCACCAAGGTTGGTAAATATATGCTTTTCATCGGTAAAGGGCGCCTGACCAATCCAGGGAACACCTTCGCCGCCCATCTGGGTGAATGTGTCGGTGTTTCGGTCCATCCACATTGCCATGATATGGCAACCGATCCCTGCGGTCGCGCGGCTTCCTTCCGGTACCTTGGTGGATGTATTATGCGGGCAACCGGAACAGAAATATGGTTTTCTGAGAAGCGGAGATTGATATTCCGATTGCATTTTTTCGCGGCGGTTAAAATAATTTCGGGCGAATTCGACCATGTCACTGCTGTAAAAATGTGAAATCCGATCCGCAATCACATGGGTAATCAACCCGACGGAAAGTTCATTTTCCGGCGGAAGCAGCCATTTGCCCTTTTCGTCATATTTCCCAACCACAACCGGGCGCTTGTCCGCATGCCAGTTAAAAAGCTGCTGTTTCAGCTGATTTTCAATCAGTTCCCGTTTTTCCTCAACAATCAGGATTTCATCAAGCCCTTCGCAGAAATCACGCATGCCTTCCGGCTCAAGCGGCCATGGCATCCCAACCTTGAACAATTTAAGGCCTATTTTCTCCGCGACATGCCTGTCGATGCCAAGCTCATAAAGCGCCTGACGCACATCACCATATGTTTTTCCGCTGGTGATGATGCCAAAACGCGGCTTGCTGCTGTTCCAGACAAGCCGGTCAATTTTATTTTTCTTGGCAAACGCCAGCGCGGCAAAAAGCTTATACCGCTGAAGCCGGAAATCCTGATCACGCCAGACATCATGCGGACGGATGTGAACGCCGCCTTCCGGCATTTCAAATTCATCGTCCCCGGGGACAAATATTTTGCGGCCTTCACGGTTTAAATCGACAACACCCGTACTTTCGGCAGTATCCGACGTGACCTTAAACGCCGTCCAACACCCACTGTAACGCGACATGGCAATTCCCAGAAGACCATATTCAACAAATTCCTGCATATTGGCCGGGTATAACATCGGCAGCATGGTGGAATAAAAACTGTGGTCCGATTGATGGGGAATGGTCGATGATTTACAGGCGTGATCATCCCCGGCAATGGCAAGCACACCCCCGTGCGGCGACGTTCCCGCCGCATTGGCATGGCGCAGCACATCGCCGCTTCTGTCGACACCCGGTCCCTTGCCGTACCAGATACCAAAAACACCATCATATTTGGCGCCTTCATACATATTGACCTGCTGCGTGCCCCATACGGCCGTAGCACCAAGTTCTTCGTTTATGCCTTCCTCAAAATAGATATTTTCGTCGCGGAGATATTTTTTTGCCTTACGCAATTCAGAATCGTAATGACCAAGGGGGGAGCCGCGATAACCGGAAATAAACCCGGCCGTATTAAGCCCCGCCGCATTATCGCGCCAGCGCTGCACCAGCGGGATACGCACCAGCGCCTGTATCGCCGTCATGTAGGCGCGACCTTCGGCCAGTTCATATTTATCATTCAGGGAAATATTGATACCCATTGCCATATTCTCCGATATTGACAAATTTATTTAACGGCATAATTTAGCATATTTTTTGCAAAATTACCTTTCTTTTTTTCGCTAAAATTTCTATAGTGCGCAATAATATTTCTTTTATTTAATAAAAATGGATAAATTTATGCTTATTGAATTAAGCGACATAGACAAAAAAATATTGGACGCTATCCAAAAAGACGCGAGCATCACCAATGCCGAGCTTGCGGATATGGTCGGGCTTTCTTCTGCACCCTGCTGGCGACGTATCAAACGGCTGGAAGAAACGGGCATTATTACCCGCCGCGTCGGGATACTTGATACCAAGGCACTGGGGCTAAACATCATCGCCTTTGCCAATGTGAAACTGAGCCACATTCAGGAAGACGCGCTTGAGGAATTCGAAGCGGAAGTGACCAAATTTGACGAAGTCACCGAATGTTACACTATCAGCGGGTCAATGGATTTTCTGCTTCGGATTGTCACCGAAAATATGCAGTCCTACGAACGGTTCCTGCGGCAAAAATTACTGCGTCTGCCGATGGTCAGCGAGGTCAATTCGCATTTCGCCGTAACCCAGGTCAAATACACCACCGCCGTCCCGCTTGAATTATCGAGTTAAGTGTTATTACACTCACTCCACTTTCTCCGCCAACACCGCAGCAATCGTTGCGATGCCGTCGATGAAATTGCCGACGCGGATATTTTCGTTGGGGCTGTGCTGGTTATTATCCGGGTTAACGGTCGGCACCGCCAGCGCGGGAATATCCAGCGTATCAACGAACGGGGAAATCGGGATTGACCCGCCCATGGTGCGTAGCATGATCGGCGTTTCACCATTTAAATGAACAAGCGCGCTTTTGGCAAATGTTCCGGCAAGGCTGTCAAAATCGGTCCGAAACGCGGGATACGAAATTTCATAATTAAGCTGCACGTAACGTTTCTGTTTCATTCGTTCAGCGTCCGTCGGCGCATGGTCAATCACCGTGTATCCTTCATTTTCGATGTGATCACGGATAAGGTCGATCAGATATTCAGGGTCGCTTTCCTTCACCAGCCGGATGTCAATTTCCGCTGTTGCGGTCGGCGGGATGATGGTGCGGACCTGTTTGCCGACCCAGGCGCTGTTCATCCCGCGAATGTTAAGGGACGGATATTGAATGGAAAGCTCAAGGCTTTCCGCGACCTTATCGGGGATGCTGAAGCCCATATTTCTTTGGATTGCGGGCTCGTCATTGGGCACGTCGTCCAAAATTTCCTTTACGTCCGGTGAAATTTCAACGCCGTCATAAAAACCCGGTATGGTCACCCGCCCGTCGGCGGATTTCATGCTGGCAAGAATACGGGAAAGATGCAGGGCCGGGTTTGGCGCATAATTGCCGAAATGGCCACTGTGCTGCGCGACTTTCGGACCAAAGGTCGTCAGGGTAAGTGTCGCAATACCGCGGGCTCCGAAATTCAATGTCGGGCCACCGCTGCGGTGTGGCGGGCCATCAAAAATCATCAGAAAGTCTGACGCCAGTTCATCGCGGTTATCCATCACCGCCTGCGGCAGATGGGGGCTTGAAAGTTCTTCTTCGGTATCAACCACGACTTTTAAATTAAAATCGGTCGTCACACCCAGATTTTCAAGCACATCAAGCGCCATTAAAAATTGCGTGTTCGGCCCTTTCGAATCCGATGCAGAGCGCGCATAAATGCGCCAGTCGGAGTTGATATCCCCCTTAAGACTGTCCCACGGGATATCGCGCCATTTACCATTTTCCCAGACCCCGGTGTCGGACGCACGAAGTACGGCACCATAAGGGTTTTGCTGATACCATGCGGCCGGATCAACGGGTTGACCGTCCGCCTGAAGATAAACAAGCATGGTTTTTGTCACCCCCGGCACCATGCGTTTTGCATAAATCAGCGGATTTTCCGGTTCCGCCAATCGGGAAACGTCAAAACCGCGGCTTTCAAACGCATTTTGAACCCAATCCGCAAGCATGGCGATATCGTCATGCATATGTCCGTCATTGGGGATCGCAAGATATTCCTTAAACGTATCCAGTGCGGTTAATTTGATCCGGTCCACTTCCGCGCGGATATCATCCGGCGAAAGCTGATTTTCCGCCTGTACTGCAAATGGTGTTAATATCAAAAGTAAGTTTAAAAATATCTTTTTCATTATCTTCCCCTTTTTTTGCCTACTATAATCCATATGTCATCAAATTCACTTTAATTTTTTGCGCGGGCGCACTATCCTTTGTTAAAATAAAAATTGGCCTTTGGGCAAATATAAAAATACTGGTGGAACGATGCTTAAAAAATTCTCTGTTGCCTGTCTTTCAATAACGTTGCTGACCGCGTGTGGTGACAATAAAACCGAAGCACCATATGGCGCGTGGGAATCGCCCATTACAGCGGAACTGACCACACGAAATGCCGTGGGGCTTCGAAGTGTGCGTCTTGATGGTGATGACCTTTACTGGATCGAAAGCCGACCCGATGAAGGGGGCCGCCGCGTTATCGTAAAGCGCGACGCCGAAGGAAATATAAGCGACGCAATCCCCGAAGGGTTCAGCAGCCGTACCCGCGTACATGAATATGGCGGCGGATCCTATAACGTCTGGGACGGGGTGATATATTTTTCAAACCATAGTGACCAGAAATTTTACCGTCTTACGCCGGGCAGCACGCCGGAAGCCCTGACGACAGAGGGATACCGATATGCCGATTGCATTATGGATGCTTCACATAACCAACTTATCTGCGTGCAGGAAGACCACAGCCACGACGGTGAGCCGGTCAACACACTTGTGTCAGTATCGCTTAACGGCAGCGGCAAGGTAAGAACGCTTTTTTCCGGGACCGATTTTGTTTCAAGTCCCGCCCTTAACCCGATGGGCGATACATTGGTGTGGATTACATGGGATCATCCCAATATGAACTGGGACGATACCAAAATGTGGATGGCAACGGTCACGGATCAGGGCAGCCTTTCCGGCACAAAAACAATCGTTGAACGCGACAGCCTTTCCGTGCAGGAGCCAAGATGGAATGCCGATGGCACGCTTTATTATATTTCCGACCCCATCGGCTGGTGGAATTTTCAGAAATATGAAGACGGTGAACCGGGTTCTCTGACCCGGAAAGAGGTGGAATTCGGAAAATCCGGTGCCCTTGGTGCCCATAGCTGGGCATTTTTAAGTGACGTGGAAATTATCGCAAAATACGAATCCGGCGGCACATCGCATCTTGCAACCGTGAACCTGACAACCGGCGCGGTCAATGAAATTGAAACGCCTTATGTCAGTATTTCAAAGGTTTATTCAAACGGCAATAAAACCTATCTGATTGGCGCGACGACCACGTCTGCATCGGAAATCGCCGAATATCGGGACGGCGAATTCATCACAATCAAAAAATCGCAGGAACCGATTGTTGATACCGCCTATATTTCAGAACCTGAAGCCATCACCTTCCCGAATTTAAAGGGGGAGCCAACCCACGCCTTTTATTATGCGCCGAAAAACCCCGATTTTATGGCCCCTGAAGGAACACTTCCGCCAACTATTGTGCGCCTTCATGGCGGCCCGACCGGGGCCACCAGTTCCGCATTCAGTGCCGGAAACCAGTTCTGGACATCACGGGGCTTTGCGATCATTGACATTAATTATGGTGGCAGCACCGGATATGGCCGTGCCTACCGCGAAAGACTGCGTGGGCAATGGGGCGTCGTTGACATCGATGATACAAAAGCGGCACTTGATTATCTGATTGAACAGGGGCTTGCCGATCCGGACAAATTGTTGATCCGGGGTGGCAGCGCCGGTGGATATAGTGTTCTTGTCGCCCTAAGTCAGACGGATATTTTCGCCGCCGGGGCCAATTATTACGGCATCAGTGATCTTGAGGTCCTTGCCCGCGATACCCATAAATATGAAAGCCGCTATCTGGATAGCCTGATCGGGCGTTACCCGGAAGATATGGAAATTTATAAGGCCCGTTCACCGATCAATTCGCTTGACGGTTTTAAAAGTCCGCTGATCGTGTTTCAGGGACTGCTTGATCCCGTGGTCCCACCCAACCAATCGGAACTGATTGTCACCGCCCTTCGGGAAAAGGGCGTACCGGTAGCTTATTATCCGTACGAAGGCGAATATCACGGATTTGGAAAGAAAGAGAACATTATCCATAGTCTTGAAAGTGAGCTGGTATTTTACGGCAAGATATTAGGATTTACCCCGGCAGGAAACCTGCCGGAGATCGAAATTGATAATTTTGACGGGTAATGGATTTTGCTTTATAGGCATTATGGTGTAAGCTTTAAAAGCTTTATCCGAATAAAAATTGATTGGGGGAAATCATAATACGATGTCACTTCAAAATTATAAAAAAGCATTTTCGGGCTTCTTATAGCAGCGGCGGATTAGGAAAAAGTCTACGCCACTCATAAAGATTCTTGGTAGGACAAATTCAGTTTTTTTGAATCCTTCTAAAAGCTGAAAAATACGGCAATAAATGATTTTTTTCACCAGTTGATTTTGGAAAACAAATAAAACTGAAAAATCCGACGTGCACGACAAACTAGGGCACCTCACTTAACAAAGATACTAATATAAATTAGTGTTTTTACTATAATTAAGAGGAAAGGAAAAAAATAGATGTATGACTATTATGTGTACGAACTAGCGGATCCAGAGACGGGCAAAACCTTTTATGTTGGCCAAGGGCAGGACTTTAGATTAAATCAACACGGAAAAGGTGAAAAAAATAATCAGGACAATTCAAAAAAAATACAAAAAATAAGAGATATCGAGGCGCGTGGAGACGAGGTTATTCGAAGAGTAATTGGAAGATGGAAAACTAAGAAGGAAGCTCTGGCGGTAGAAGCAGTTTTAATTCACTGGGTATATGGTCACGATGAACTTACCAACCAACAAAGTGGTCACGGTGTTGATCATGTTCGAGAGAAAGATGAGGAGAAAGATAAGATTCCTGGACTAGATATTTTTGAAGATATTGAAGGTGCTTATAGTAAACTACACGAGCATAGAAGAGAAAGGTTCAATATTGTCAATAAACTGCAGGAAGTTAAGGAGCTTATAGAAAAAGAAGAAAATATTGATTTATCTGATCTTGATTTATCTAACAGCCGATTTACTAAAATGTATTATTGTTTAAAAAGCTGTAATTTAACAATTGGAAAAACTCATAGCGGCACTGAGAACTATTTTGTAGTGGTTGAAGCTTTATCAGGCAAAAAAGAAGATAGAGAGTATATTGAGAAAATTTCTGAAAGCAGTGCATTGGAAAGCAAGAATCACGGTGAATATGCGAAATTAATGTCTCAAAAAAAAATAATAGATATAGATGACATTCTAAAAACAATACGTGTGATAAAGGAGGAAATTGAAAAAGCAGAGTCTGCTTGAGATAAATGGCTCGAAATAGAATGAAATAACATTCGTGGAAGAATATGAAGACCCTAATTGGACATGAAATATACGACTTTAGGCCTGAACCAGATGAACAACTTATATAAACAGTTTAGGAATCAACAGGGCCAAAATCATTGACGTTGATCTTGTTGATCTGATTGTCGCAATACCTTTAGACACCTATTCGTTTTTGGTGCGAAACTCTTCCGGCACTTCCGGGTAAGCGTTAATAAACCCGTCGCGGTTAGGCATGACAATTTTGGGAAGTGTTTCCTTATTGATCACGTCTGTTTCACCGATGATGCCATTCTCGTGCAGAAGATAGGCGGTAATCGCATAATATTCGCTGTTGGTCATGGACATTGGCGCCGTAAAGGGCATAGCGCGGCGAACATAATTAAACACCGTTGTTGCGTATGGCCAATAGCTGCCCACGGTTGCAAGCGCATGATCCGTACCAATGGTACCGTGGCCGCCAAACAGGACATCATTTAATCCCCGTTCCTGCGGCGTGCCGTGACAAATAGTGCATTGATATTCAAACAGCTCCGCCCCTTCAGCCGCTGTCCCCTGCCCATCGGGCAGGTTTTCACCGTCCGGAAAAACGGAAAAGAAATTTTTATCAATATCCTCCTGTGTCGCTGGCTCGCCGAACAGGCTTTCCTGCGCCATTACGTTTTCAGCACCACTTATCAAAAGCGCTGC
>JAUIDN010000015.1 GCA_030428615.1 Alphaproteobacteria bacterium
GCAAACATGCCGTTTTCCATATGACTGATATACTGACTGCGCAGGCTTTCAAGTCCTGCTGTGTTTTCATCCAGTGCCAGGGCAACCGCTATACGCAGGACCTGTTTACGCTCATCATTGGTAAGCTCCATGCTATCCTGCCAGCGCTGACCAAGCCGCTGATAACCATGGCTTACAACGCGCTCCCAGTCCTCGCTATTCCAGTAGATATCTGACCTCAAATTCTCGGCCACTTCGTTATTGACGCCTTCCAGCATCACTTCCGCTTCTTCATTTTGACCAAGTTCAACGAGTGCGCGGATTTCAATCATGCGCCGCTCAAATTCAATATCCTCGGGGACTTGAGATTGTCTTGTAGAGCGCAGTATTTGCAATGCTTTATCCGGTTCCTTATTCATCACATAAATTTTGGCAAGATCACTTGCGATGTCTGCCCGGGCAACACCTTGCAACCTGTATTCAACCTGATATTCCAGTAATTCGGCGGCATCATCCAAAAGATCAACAGTCACCATCCTGCTCGCCAGATTTCTGGACATCGTATCGCCATCCGTTCCAAGCGGCGTTAGTTCACGAAATTCGAGAAAGAGCGCCATTGCCTTCAAAGGCGCCATACTGTCCGCGCCGCCGTTTAAAAACAGGTCATTGTAAATATTCGACATTTGCCGCGTAAGGTCACTTGTTTTTGGCGATCTGGGGAAATAAGTTGCCGCTTGCCGAAGCGTCGCAAGCCCTTCGCGATATTCGTGCTCATCAACGTAAAGCTGGCCAAGCTGTTTTAATAAATCCAGTTCGAAATCATCCCCCCGCCATGCAAAGCGTAATTTTTCCAGTTCGTCAATTGCCTGCATCTCATCAATCTCGCCAAGTCGAATTTGTTGATTCACTCGCGCCACTTTTGCAAGCGCAGCGGGATAGCGCACACCAGCCGTTATCACCTTTTCATATTGCTCCGCCGCAAGCACCTCGTCACCATACTGCTCTGCCATTCTGCCGCGCCAGTAATCCAGTTCAATGAGTTGTTTCGCGTTGAGGACCAGATTACTCATGCCATTAATCTGGTTATTCATATATTCTATGTTGCCGAGTGCACTCCCCGCCCGCAGAGAAGAAAATAAAAATTCTGCCCTGTCATCATTGGTTTGTAGTGAAAGAACATCAACCCCGAGATTAAAATCATCCATTGCTTTTTGATGCTCGCCCTTTGCTTCATAGGCGAGAGAGCGCCATAAAAGCGCATCCAGTTCGGCAACGAGTGTTTTGTGCGTCAACAGATCAATTGCTTCGTCAAATCGACGCAATTTGATATTAGCGACCGCCGATACCGCTCTAAAGGACGGGTTTTCAACCAGACCCGGTTCACTTTCCGCCATTAACTGAAGAATCCCAAATGCTTCTGCGGCGTTGCTATTGGCTAGATCAAAAGTTGCCAGATTCCATCTTGCCTCGTTGCGATCACCTTCTGTTGTGGTGGAAAGCTGATACAGCAGTTCCTGTCTATTTTTCAAATACCCCTCTTCCGGCAACGGGCCAGTTTGCCACTTGGCGAAATCCAGCAACAACTGCGGCGCCGACATTTCCGTACCGTCCTTAGCTGCCGGTAGTGCCTCCCGCAGGATAGGAACACTGCTTTTTGAAACCGCTAGCCCGTTCTGCCCGGAAACCGAAACACCCGTTTCATGTCTGGTTACAAATATATCATCCGCTATCAGTTGAAGCGCGATACCCTGCGCGGATTTTAATATGTTAAATTCGGTATAATTGTTCTGTTCCGCCACCCCCTGTGATGATTGACCAGCCGTCACAATAGTAAGGTTATCGCCAATATACGGGTCCTGCACATTGATCACATTTCCAAGTTCATTGGCCATAAGAAATATATTTTCACCGACGCTGCTTATGCTTTGATGACCTATCTCGATCGGCAATTGTGGTACAGCAACATTTGACCTTAAGGAGAGCTGCCAACCATTTGTCATTTTAATCATACGGGCGTTTTGATTGGGGTCGATGGCGTATGTAAGGACCGTCTGGCTTTTTTCGTCAAGTTGTGAGGCAGACATCAGGCGATCGTTAAATACGCCACCGAGTTCGTTATGATTTGCCACCGTATATTTGTCGAATACAACCCATAAAGTACCGGCCCGAATAAACGCCGATGCTTTTACATCTACGTCCCAGATGTAATCTATTGTAAAAACATCATTGTTTGACCGTCCCTGTATCGTCAGGTCGCCATCTGTTTCTGCACGGGAAGCCATAATTTGCGGCTGTGGTGTATCGGAATCGGTATCTGCCACTTCTTCTGGTGCAGTTTCTTCAACAACATCCTCAGCATCATTCGCCACCACATTTTCTGTTGGTTGGGCCCCTTCCCCGACCATCAAATCAACCACTACTTTTGTACCTGACCTAAAATGGCGGACACGTCCTGGGCGCGTCGCATCAAAAGTGACCTTTAGATTCCCGCCTTCTTCAACATAGACCGGATTGGATAAATAAGCTGGATCATTCGATCTTACTGCAGAAAAATCAGGAATAGCGTTCGCTGAAAATGTAATTTCCAACTTGTCACCTGCTAATTCAGCCACATAGGCAACATTTCGTGGCCAATCAAACACAACCCGGCTGTAGGTCGGATGATCGCCTGAGCGCACCGTAATTGCCTGCTGCGCGAAAGCAGTCGACGCGCAAAAGGAAATGAGAGCGATCGCTATGGCCAGAACATATTCTGATATGGAAATTTTTACGCTCATCATCAATATTTATTCTTTTTTCTTCTGTAAGACAATTACATCAACCCGCCTGGCCAAATGGTAGCGCTGATCCAGAGGAATACTGTCATCCAGATCACCAAAACGGGAGGATCCATTTCCGAATGCCTCTATTTTCCCTCTGTATCCGCCGGATTTTATGAGCTTTGAAATTGATAATGCCCGCACAAGAGAAAGCTCCCAATTAGTAGGATAAAACCTACCGCTGATCGGCTCAAGGTCCGAATGGCCGACCACCATGACTTCATTGTCTATCGACCTTAGCGCCTCTCCAAGCTCAAGCATCGCACTTCTCGCATCCGGAGCTAGTTCGGCCTGACCAAGTTCAAAAATTAGATCCGCAGGTAACGAGATCGCCAACCGGTCATCCAGAACTGTAACAGTACTTCTCGTTAAAATGGGATCGTGGGAAAGTTTTTCCTCAAAAATATTTTTCAGGTAATCAAGACTTAAAGCCGTTTCTTCGAAAACAAGGGCTTCATCTATTTTATTCCAATCAATATCCTGTATCATCGCCCTTTCGGGGTTTAGGTTTTCACTTAACGACGTTATCATCGCCTGCCACTGCTGAACCTGAACCGAACTCATGGAAAACATAAGCACAAAAAAAGTAAGAAGAAGAGCCAGCAAATCAGCAAAGATAATCATCCAGCTGTTCGGGTCACTTTTTGTTTCTTCTACTAATGCTTCCTCTGCCATCAAAAATTCCTTCCCGGCATTGGAACGGATTGTTCACCCAGGCCACTGCGATCAGCATCTTGTAAATCCTGACGCGATGCCACCTCATCCCTAATAAAAAAAGAAATTTTCAATAGATCTTCCGGTCCCGGAAAAACGCCAATGGAGAGCTGATCTTCACGAACTCCCATCCCGGTTAGTTTCTGAATAATGGCGCCAGATCTCAAAATTTGTACATCATTCCAGTATTGCGGTCCTGCCGGAAAATCATCCCCCGTATAAATAATATATTCTATTTCGCGGACGGTACCGAAACCTTCGTTATTCAAAAAATTTGCGAGTTGAACGAAAAATGCTTCCTGATCAGGTCGAAATTCACTGCTTTGCTCCTCATAAATGTTACTTTGTGCGAATTCGACCCGGATTGTATTTCCACCCTGTGACGGAAATTTACCTTCAAACCCAATTAAAGATGCGAAAACGCCCTGAAGCTGCTCATAAAATTCATCATTTGGAAGCTGTGAGTTTTCTCCCTCCGTCACGTCAATAAAATCCGCATCTGGCGCAAACGGGTTATCAAAAGCCCTTGTTACACTGTCCGTTGCCGATTTTACTTTGGTTTGTGATTGGTTTGAAATCGAATTCAATACCATGAAGAACGCTAAAATTATTAAATACAATGATACAAATAAGCTTGTAGTATCGCCCCCCGGTTTTTTTTCGCCCGGAGCGTTTTCGATAAAAGTATGTTGCGTATCATGTGCCATTATTTAAAAAATTAACCATAACTGTGACTAAATCTAATCTATACAAAGCTTTTAATTAATTCAATCACTTGTCACAGACTAGAAATCATCAAACAAAGCATCTATTGCCGCCTGGTCCTGCGCCTCTTCTTCAAGTTGCGGACCATTTAGAAATTCTTCATTTGACATTGTTTCATAATCTTTGTCGGAATCGCCTTCACCTTCGGCTTTTTGATCAACATCATTGTCGCCGATTGCTTCAGCAAGTGCTGAAAGCTTGTCTTCAAGATGTGAGAGCGTTGTAACAACCTTTGTGATGCGCTGTCCTGTTATATCCTGAAATCCTGACGCTTCAAAAAGATTGGTTGATATCTCCACCAGCTTTTGAGAAACCTCTTCATCGCATTTTTCTGCCAATTCACCAATTTCATCCGCTGCATCCATAATTTTTTCAGCGGCTCCTTCCGTTTCCTGCACAATTGCTTCCAGTTCATTGGACGCTTCAGGAATTTTATTGGTGCTGTATTCTTTTGGCCTTAAGGCGGAAATCTCTGCTTTCGCCTGGTCAATATAGGAGAGGAGTTCTTTCAGTTCATCCTTTAGATGCAAACTATCAACAGGAACGTCACCATTAATGCTACTCATCACTTCCGAGACCACATTGGAAACATCTTCCAGTGAAATTCCACCTTCAAAGTTCTCTTTCACGTTCTCGATGCGATCTTCGATAGTCGCAATGTTATTGTGCATTATCACTCTCCAAAAAAACAAAATTGCACCCGGGAGGGTGCTAACTGACTAGAAAGATACGGAATATATATTAAAAAGCGGTTAAATAGTCGTGCCGGACCACGTTAAATTAACGGCCTTAGTAGATAATATATTGGCACCTAACCTTCTATATTTGGTAATTTTTTTCGCGTCGCCAACTCAACCGTGATCTGGTTCGCATTTGCGGTATTCATTTTCGACAGAACTTCAGCCGCTTTTTTAGGCGTCATTTTTTCAATAATTGAGATCAAAATATCCATTTCCAACGTATTAAAAATACTCGCTGCGTCCTTTGGCTTCATAGCGGAATATGTTTTAACAAGGCTTTCAATCTGCGCACGTTCCTGCTCATCATGCTGTTCAATCAGGGCTCTTATTTGTGCTTCAATACTTTTTAAACTTTCAATTTTTTTATCTATACCATTTTCCGTCGCTTTCAGAAGATTTTCACGAACAGCCATATCACGTTCACGTTGGTCAAGTTCCTCCCTTCTTTCAGCAAGCCTTTGTAGTAACTGGATTTCTTCACCGGTATAAGGGAGTCCACTTTGTTCAATGCCCGCGGGCGCTGAATCGGCAATGGCATTCTCAGCCTCATCCGCGATCATTTCAGATTCCTGCCCGGCTGCACTTGCAATATCATTCAATCGTCTTGCGACAGAATCTGCCTGTTCATCAACTCCGAGGCCGACTGCAAAATCATATGATTTAAATCCAAAAACAACAACTATTGCAATTATCATAAGGGGAAATATTTGAAGTTTTGATTTCATCTGACGTTCCTTAAACTTTCTCTCAGGTCACCTGCACCTTCAACAGTGCTTTCTTCTTTGTCCAATTCAGAAAGTGAAATTCTATCACCCGAACTTTTTTGTTCTTTTACAACAGCCAGATTTTCTTCTGTAGCTGCTGAATTATTACCCGTTAATCCCTTTTCAATCCGATCAGCAAGGTTTGAGCCTGTCTGATTGATCATGTCAAGCTCATCGGCCATTTTCGCGGCTTCGTTCAATTTCTCCACGAGTTTTTTTTCTTCTTCAAAAACAATGTTCTTAAATTCGACAATTGATTTTTGAGCATGGCTTGTTGATGCGTTAAGCTGGTTAATAATATCTGCCATTTCCTGCTTAATATTTCTAAATGCCTTAAGTCGCCTGTTCAGAATAATACAATAGACAATCATGACCAAAAGCATGACCAAAATCGCCAGATCAATTATATTATTAGCCGAATAAATCATCCTATTCTTTCTTCTGTGGTTAAAATCCGTTCTACCCTGACCGCTTTATAGCGTCCGACCATTCCGGTTTTCCCTTTTAACATTGATACACCGGAACACCTCACATCAATATCAGCATCCTGACCAACGTTAAGCATCAGTGTCTGCCCCACTTCAAATTCCATTACTTCACCAAGCGTCATTTTTTGTTCGTCAAGCACCGCATCCAGTTCAACGTCAGTCATCAGAATTTCATACGCAAGATGGGATTCCCAAATACTGTCGCGACCAAATTTTTCCCCCATATAGCGCTGTAATAGAAGTTCCCGAATAGGCTCAATCGTTGCATAGGGCAGAACCAGTTCCATTTTCCCACCCCTATCCGCCATATCTGCGCGCATTTTAATCAGAAGCGCAGCGTTGCTGGATTGAGCGATAGTGGCAAAACGCGGGTTTGTCTCCATTCGGTCAAGTTCAAATTTAACCGGACTTAGCGGCTCAAACGCTCCGCAGAGGTCGTTCAGCATGACATTTAACATTTCACCAACCAGGGTATGTTCAATAGTTGTGTAGGGTCGCCCTTCAATACGCATGGGAGCGTTGCCACGACGCCCACCAAGAAGCGCGTCAACAACCGAATAAATCATATTACTGTCGATGGTGATCAACCCGTGATTTTCCCACTCCTTCGCCTCAAATACGGCGAGCATCGCGGGCAACGGGATTGAATTCAGATAATCGCCAAACCTTATTGACGTCATACTGTCAATCGAAACCTCGAAATTATCCGAGGTAAAATTACGCAATGAAGTCGACATCATCCTTACATAACGATCAAAAATGATATCAAGCATAGGTAGACGCTCGTATGCAACCAGGCCACTGTTTATAAGTGCCTGAACACCGGTTTTGGTTCCTTCACCATCATCGTCGCCGTCAAATCCCAGAAGACTATCAATTTCACCCTGATCAAGCACGCGGTCAATGCCCATCGCCGCGGCCATATCATCTGATTCCGGTCCTTCGTCGCCCCCGTCACCTTCGTCATCAGCTTCAGCCATCGCTGCCCATTCGGCAGCAACTGCATCATCATCAATTTCTTCTTCGTCTGACATTAAAAGATCATCCGTTGATCAGCATTTCTTTAAATAATACATCATTAACACGCGTGGGATAAATAGTTTCATTCACCCTGATTAACAATTCTTCCTTTAAACGGAACATTCCTGCAGAACCGTTTATATCTTCCAACCTTAACTCACGAAGGTAAACCTGAAAATTATCAATAATTCGCGGCAGGTTAACTTCAAGTTCCTCAAATGAGCTTTGTTTATCAACTTCAAGTGTTACCGAAAGTTTCAGATAGGCCGATTTACCACCCGCAGAGGTCAAATTTACAAGCATCGGTTCAATATCATAGAACAACAGCTCTGTTACTTCCGCATTTTCATCCAGCGGCACCACCGGATTACCATGTTCGTCGAGCGCGACTTCCTCAGAGTGTTCTTCGCCGCCCATAAACATGTAGGCAGCCCCGCCCCCGACTAACAGCAACAATACGGGTACGATGATCAATATCATCTTCTTACCGCTAAATTTTTTCTTCTCTAAACCTTCTTCAAGCTCAGCGTCGCTTGTTTCATCCTGATTTGCTTCATCACTCATCGGTCAAATTTTTCCTGCCATATTTAAAATCTGTTTTTTCCCGTCCGATGTTAATCCCGTAAAGTTAAGATTTCGTTAGTAATTTCAATTCCGGTTATGGTTAATTTTTTATAATTACCATATCAAAGATGCAATAAGAAGAAAATAAAACACTGATATAGATTTCCTCTGTTTTTCCAGAGAAAAACATAAAACATTTATAGGCAAAATGGAAAAAAATGCTCGGCAAACTCTGCCATTTTTGTTCCCAATTCGACCTAAAAATTTTATAAACTATTGATAAATAAGAGTTTTGCATTTATGGCACAGTTTATGCATCTAGCTTGGCAGGAACAATCGAAATGGACAGAAGGACCGTTAGATGGACACGAAAATATTAGTAAGCCTATCCCATCAGGTCGCCATGGAGCGCCAGATGGATATTATTGCCAACAATATCGCTAACATGAATACCACCGCCTACAAGCGGGAAAGCATCATGTTCAATGAATATCTCAGCGATATTGGGGGTTCATTACCTCAATCATTCAAAAAAGTCTCATTTGTACAGGAAGTGGGAATCGCCCGACAGATGACCAACGGCGAGCTTTTGACCACCGGTAATGTGCTTGACGTAGCGCTTGAAGGTGAAGGAATGTTTAAGGTAAGAAAAACAAACGGTGATATCGCCTATACCAGAAACGGCCATTTTGCATTATCAACCAACAACACCCTGATCACAAGTGATGGCCACGAAATTCTTGACGATGGCGATGCCCCTATTGAATTTCCACCAAATTCCGACGGCTTTAAAGTCGCGGAGGATGGTACGGTATCAGCTAAAGAAATCGGCCAGATTGGAAAGATCGCTGTTCTTGAATTTGAGAATTACGGCGCTTTGAAAAAAATTGGTGACAATCTTTATTCTGCAGAAGAAGTACCCGTACCCTCCGATAACTTTAGAATGTCTCAAGGTATGTTAGAAACATCTAATGTATCGGCTGTTCTTGAAGTAACAAACATGATCCACCTTAGTCGAGCATATGCCCAAACAGCGAACTTAATCGATCAGGTGCAACAGACTTCATCACAAGCCATTAATTCAATTACAAAATTCTCTTAAATTAGTTTTTTAATTAAGTGAATAAAACAAAGGAGTAGCTCATGAAAGCTCTTAGTATCGCAGCCACCGGAATGCTCGCCCAGCAACTGAATGTTGAGGTCATTTCCAACAATATCGCTAACATGAATACGACGGCATATAAACGCCAGCGTGCAGAGTTTCAGGACCTGCTATATCAAAATATTGAACGCGCGGGTGCTGCATCCTCCGATGCCGGCACAATTGTACCGACCGGCATTCAAATTGGTGTTGGTGTTCGAACGGCCGGTGTATATCGCGTTACCTCGCAAGGAGAACTCGTTAATTCCGACACACCACTCGATATTGCAATAAATGGTAAAGGATATTTCAGAGTTCAACTTCCCAACGGAGAGGATTCATACACGCGTGCAGGATCATTCCAGTTAAGCCCCCAGGGTCAAATTGTGACATCCGAAGGCTACACAGTAAGTCCCGGCATTACCATCCCCCAGGAAGCGATCGATATTTCAATCAACGCAAACGGTGAAGTTCTTGTTAATATCGAAGGGCAGCTTGAACCACAAAATGTGGGGCAGTTCGAGGTCGTAACATTCCCAAACAACGCAGGTCTTCAGGCAATGGGGGATAATTTATTGCTGGAAACACCCGCTTCAGGTTCTGCCGTAATTGGGGCACCGAACACGCCCGGTTTTGGCGCCATCGTGCAGGGCTATCTGGAACGATCAAACGTAAATTCAGTTGCTGAAATCACACAACTTATTGCGGCACAACGCGCCTATGAAATGAATTCAAAGGTGATCAGTACCGCCGATGAAATGTTAAGTGTAACATCAAATTTGAGGTAGGATCATGAAAAACAGGTTAATTAAAGCTGCAGTCATTTTATATCTGAGTATTTTGTACTCTGCTGCAAATGCTCAGGATATATTACCGGAACTCAAACCCGCCTCTGTCGTAGATGATACCGTGATAACGCTCAATGATCTGTTTACCGACTTAACCGAAAAACAAGACCTGGTCGTCGGGAATGCTCCGGACCCGGGACAAAAATTACTAATCCCGGCGAGATTAATTTTAAAGCTGACACGCGCACATAACGTGCGTTGGAGAAACAGCGCCGGGGTAAAAAATGTGGTTATAAGCCGCATTAGTACTGTAATTGGTTATCCGGATTTGAGAGATCAGCTCGCGGCGAAATTAAAAAATCTTTACCATACCGACCAAAATCTTGATGTACGGTTTTATAACAGAAACGGGACAATCCATCTGCCTAACGGGTTCGACGTTTCCGACCTCACAATCAGAAACATTTCCCTGGATAGAAACAGTGACAAATTTTCCGCTTTGATCGCGGCCCCTACCGGTCAGGGTGGAGAAACGCTGCACACAGTAAATGGTCGTACGATCCGGGTAACAAAAATACCCACCCTGGCAAGAACAATCAGGCGCGGCGATATTATTACTGCATCAGATATCGAATGGGCAACACTCCCCGATAATCAGATAAACCGAAATATTGTACGCAACAGTGACAAACTGGTTGGTATGACACCGCGCAGTCTGATTAAGGAAGGCAATCCAATTCGCTTGAACGAGGTAAATCGCCCGATACTCGTAAAACGGGGATCACTCGTAAAAATAAATTTTAATACGGAAAAAATCAGCTTATCGACACTAGGTAAAGCTGTGGAAAATGGTGGGAAAGGTGATGTTATCCAAGTTCAGAATAACGCATCACAAAAAATAGTCTCAGCAGTAGTTCTCGGCCCAAATTTGGTTGAAGTTAATGCAGGTGCCAGCAGTCTCGCGCTGCTTAACCCATAATTCATAAAAAGGAACAGTTATGAAACACATAAGATCGAATTCTATCATCATCGGCTTCTTATCAGTCACCTTATCAGGGTGCGGCACGATTGGAAAAATTGGGGATATAGGGCAAGCGCCCGATTTAGCGCCAATTGAAAATGAGAGAGTGGTTCCTCAAATTGCTCAGGTCCACCCCATTGGTGTCCAACCAACCCCAGCGGTATATGTTGAACATCAAAGCAATAGTTTGTGGCGTACAGGCTCACGATATTTTTTCAAGGATGCGCGCGCCGCAAAAATTGGGGATATTCTGACCGTGAATATTACAATTAATGACAAAGCATCAATTGATAATGCAACCACCCGAACACGGAATAACGCGGAAGATGTCAACCTTAATAAAATGCTCGGTTTGGAAACAGTAATCCCTAACAGTTTGACACCAGGCGACTTGGTCAACACATCTACTTCATCATCAAACACCGGTTCCGGAACCGTCGACCGAAGTGAAACAATTAGTTTCACCGTAGCCGCAGTGGTGACACAAAAACTTCCGAATGGAAATATGGTCATTCAAGGAAAACAGGAAGTGCGGGTTAATTTTGAAGTTAGGGAGATGACCATTATGGGGGTTGTTCGCCCGGAAGATATCAGCTCCACTAATACTATTGAGCACACACAGATTGCAGAGGCCCGGATTTCATATGGTGGTCGCGGTCAATTGACCGATGTTCAGCAGGCGCGCTACGGTAGCCAGCTATTTGACATTCTGTTCCCATTTTAAACGTATTGTGTCCGGTTAGAGAAAATTAATCTATAACCATTGTTCCTGCACAATCAAAAAGGGCTGTGACAAAAAGTCACAGCCCTTTTATTTTTAAATTTTCAAAAAATTTGTTTTCTAATATTTATGTGTCTCTATGGACTTTTTCATAATTTTCGTGTTTTTCCTGCGATTCAATAGTCATCGTCGCAATAGGCCTAGCCTGTAAGCGCTTTAAACTGATGGGTTCGCCACTTACTTCACAATAGCCATATTCTTTATCTTCTATTCTTTTAATCGCCGCATCAATTTTTGTAATAAGTTTGCGTTGACGGTCACGTGTTCTCAGTTCAACCGACCAATCGGTTTCTGCGGATGCACGGTCCGCTATATCCGGTTCTTTAAGGCTGTCTTCCTGAAGATGTGATAGTGTCTCGCGAGAATCATTTATTATAGATTCTTTCCATTCAACGAGTTTGCGGCGGAAATACTCCAACTGTTGGTCATTCATAAACTCTTCTTTTTCAGAAGGTTCGTATCCATCTGGTAATTCCACTGACATTGTTACCTCAACTTAATATATGGTTACAAAAGTGGTGACAACCTACTTAAGTCATGTAGAAAATTCAAGTTCTTTTATTAAAGTTACCCATGAAGATTTTTTTACAGAAAATATAGGCCGCATTATCCCATAACTTCTAATTTTGCGAGTTCGATTTTAGCTCGCAATTCTATATCGTTGATAATCTGTACAAGCTCCGGGTCCAGATTTTTTTCCCGTTGTATTTCAAGCGCTTTTACAATGTCCTGCAGCCGTTTTTTGGAAATTTGACCAAGTAACAATCCGTGCCGAATCGCCTCCAGGTGTTCGATCAGCCCCTCTGCTTGTTTAATCCCCTTTGAGCGCGCCTCGGTTGCTGTTGGCATTTCCTGCAAAGAAAGCAGACTGTTTACGGATGTAATTGGCGCAGTCCCGCTCATCGCATTTGATGGCTGACTTTCATCAATATCCAGCGCCTTTTCAAAAGCTGCTTTATCCGCAGTCTTTTTTCCCTTTGTGCGCTCTATCCTGCCGGTGGTAACTCGACCTGGCCCTTTAACTTTCATAATTCAATCTCATACGAACATTTATGCAATCTGATATTAATTTAAACATAACAACAATCAAAAAGCATACCATAGAAATTTGTAAAAACATATGAACTTAAAATGGTTTTTTAATAATAAAATCAACCCGGCAATCGATTCCCCATCAATGGGCAATTTCTTTCCATATAAAAGACCATCTCAACATGCCTTAGATATTATTATTAAATATACACTTAATATCAACAACTTACAGATCTTTGGTTTTGATTGATAGTTGGCACGTTTTTCGCATAGAGGTAAGGTGAATTAATATTGATAAATTTTATGTGGAAAAGAAATGTTGTCACAATCCAGTATTATCAGCAGAATGCCTCGAAAAATTGCTTCATACTTGAAAGCCTCTATAGTTGTCTCAATCTATGGAGTATTTCTGACACTGTCGGCTCAAACATCCTTCGGTGAATCGCGCATCAAAGACCTGGTTTCCTTCGAAGGTGTCCGCGAAAACCAATTGGTTGGATACGGCCTGGTCGTCGGCCTGAATGGTACAGGAGATACACTTAGAAACTCACCTTTTACACAACAAAGTATGATTTCCATGTTGGAACGCATGGGAGTTAACACCCGCGGTGCGCAAATGAAATCTGTCAATACCGCCGCCGTTATGGTTACCGCGAGTTTAAGTGCATTTTCAAGGGTGGGGTCGCGCGTTGACGTCGCTATAAGCTCTATCGGAGATGCTCAGGATTTACGCGGTGGTACATTGATTGTGACCCCGTTGTTCGGTGCGGATGGTGAAGTTTACGCCGTAGCGCAGGGATCTTTGCAAATTTCAGGCTTTACAGCGGGTGGAGGTGCGGAAACTATAACCCAAGGAGTTCCAACCGCTGGTCGCATTCCAAATGGTGCCCTTGTGGAACGGGAACTTCATTATGCACTCAATAATAATGACAGCTTGAATCTTTCACTAAGAAGTCCGGACTTTACAACAGCTCGACGCATTACTTCCACTATCAACGATTTCATGGGACAGAATGTAGCGCAGCCGCTTGACCCTGCAACAATAGAAGTATCTGTGCCTCAAAATTACGCGGGCAATATGTTTTCGTTCCTGACAGACATAGAACAACTCAGTGTTGACCCAGACCAAAGAGCAAAGGTCGTTGTGGACGAACGTTCCGGAATCATTGTGATAGGTAAAGAAGTTAAAGTAAGTGAAGTTGCTATAGCGCAAGGGAACCTAACGATACGTGTTACCGAAACACCGCAGGTTTCCCAACCACAACCCTTTGCGCAAGGTGGTCAAACGCAAGTGGTCCCAAGGACCGAAGTCGAAATAGAAGACGATACCGGAAAGAAATTCGCCATTCTTGAATCCGGCGTAAATTTACAGGATTTGGTAGACGGACTTAATGCCCTTGGCATTAATCCAAGAGATATGATTGCAATATTACAAGCATTAAAAGTGTCCGGTGCCTTACACGCCGACATTGAGGTGATGTAAAATGGATATGAATTATTCACAATTACAGGCTGGTGTCCTTCAGGAAAAACCCAATCAAATAAGACCTGAGATACCGGGTGAACCCAAAACCGCCCGAGAAATTAGCGCAAGACACGCCGCTGATGAATTTGAAGCTATTTTTATTTCTCAAATGCTAAAGAGTATGTCGGTTGGGGTTAAGACTGATGGTCCTTTTGGTGGTGGTCAAAGTGAAGAAATTTACCGCGATCTGATGAATGAACAGCTTGGAAAAGCCGTCACAAGTAAAGGTGGCGTCGGACTATCCGACGCGATTTACAGAGAAATTCTGAAGAGCCAGGAGGTAGCAAAATAATGCAGAAAACAAATTCACAGGAAACACCGGTTATCAATCTGATTGAAATCACCAAAGATCTGACGGCGATACTTAATGAAGAAATGGATTGCCTCAAAACTCAACGACCATTTGAGATCAAAAAATTTCAAAAAAGAAAAAATATTCTGTCGGCATCCTACCAGAAGGAGCTGAACAATATTAAAATAAATGGTGGACTGGCTTCTGCTGGCAGTGGCGAAATTGTAAGACGACTTAAAAAAGAAAGCCGTGAATTTCAATTGACGCTCGAAAAACATCACCGCTTTATTAAGGCCAAAAAAAATCTTTCGGAACGAATGATTCAAGAAATCAGCATTGAAGTCGCCAACCAGAACGGCTCAAACAGCAAATATGGGCGCGACGCAAAAATATCCCCCACGTCGATTAATAATAAAACAACCTCTCTCGCAATAAACGAGACAATATAAAAACAAAATTTCCTCACTATTACTTACGATTTTAATCCCCCTTAGATTGCATAATTCAAGGGGGATATTTTTTAAAATGTGACTACAACCTATGAGTCAGAAAAAACAACACTGCAATCATTTCCCATGTCTTCGGAATCTTTTTCCTTCTATATATTGAAGGACACTCATTAAATTTATTTATCATTTAATATCAATGTGTTAGAAGAATTAAAAGTTGGCATGCTTATTGCTTAATAACTATGTAGATATTCGAAGAAGTATCTATTTTGTCAGAATGAAAACCATAAAGGAGAGCAAAAATGGGCTTTTCAGTTAATACAAATGCCAGCGCATTAAGTGCGCTACAAAATTTGAACAGTACAACCAAAAGTTTGGATGGTGTCCAGACAAGAATTAATACCGGTCTTGCAATTTCAAGCGCCAAGGATAACGCAGCTGTCTACTCTATCGCGCAGCAACTTAGAGCGGATCTCAGAGGGTATAATGCCGTTAAACAAAGCCTTGATCGTTCAATCAGTACCATTGACATTGCGTTGGCTGCGGCCGGTTCGATTTCAGATCTGCTAATTGAAATGAAGGAAAAAGCCGTTGCTGCTGCTGATGCCGGTCTTGGTGCGGACAGTAGAACCGCACTTGCACAGGACTTTGAAGCCCTTCGCGACCAGATCACAACAATTACCGCCAATGCCGAATTTAACGGCACAAATCTTATTGATGGCGGCAGTGATGTTATCGTAGCGATCACCAGCCCGGATGCGGTACAAAAAATTACCATCAATCATGAATCGTTAACATTGGGCAGTTCAAATATTACAATCACTGCTGGTCAGACGATCTCAACACTTGCAACGGCTGAATCTGCTGTCGTCGATGTTGAAACTTCGCTCGCATTCGTTAATGCCGTTCTCACACGACTTGGTGCGGGTGGTAAAACCATGGAAGCGCAGCGAGTATTTGCAACAAAAATTTCCGATACGATTGAAGTAGGTATTGGTAATCTCGTTGACGCTGACCTCGCCCGAGAGAGCGCGCGACTGCAAGCCCTTCAGGTAAAACAGCAACTGGGCGTTCAGGCATTATCTATTGCCAACGCGGCTCCACAATCAATTCTGAATCTCTTTGGTGGTTAAGCATACATAATCATAAAGGGCATTCTGACGAAAGACAGAAGGTTGACACGCCCCGTCAGCCTTCTGATCTTTATCTTAGATTATCCAATTTGTTATATTTTTGTGAGCAAATCCTGAAAGCTTTCGTCATCAAGCCATTCGGTATTTTTGTCACTAGTATATTCAAACTCATCCTCAATAAGCCTCGCCCCCATTGCCTTATAGGTCTTGTCGTTCCAGTATGTAAACTGGGGCTTGATCACATAACGATCATCAAGCTCAACAGTCTGACGACCGTCATCTTTAGTGATCATAATTTCATGAAGTTTTTCACCTGGACGAATCCCGACTTCTTTCATAGGTAGGTCGGGCGCCAGGTTCCTTGCCATATCCGTAATTTTCATGCTCGGTATTTTGGGAATATAAATTTCGCCACCCTGCATCATTTTAAGGCTGCTGAGCACAAAATTAACACCCTGCTCAAGAGTGATCCAAAATCGTGTCATCCTCATATCCGTAATTGGTAAATGATCCGTGCCCTGTTCCAGCAAATTTTTGAAAAAAGGAACCACCGAGCCGCGAGACCCCAAGACATTTCCGTAACGCACAACGGAGCAACCAAAATCCTGCGCACCAGCCAGATTATTGGCCGCAACAAAGATTTTATCTGAAGCAAGTTTGGATGCACCATATAAATTAATCGGGCTTGCCGCCTTATCTGTTGATAATGCGACAACTTTTTTCACGCCGCTGGCGATTGATGCCGCTGCAACATTTTCCGCACCCAACACATTGGTTTTGATGCACTCAAATGGATTATACTCCGCAATCGGCACATGTTTCAGAGCCGCCGCATGAACAACATAATCAACCCCTCTTAATGCCATCGTCAATCTTTTCTGATCACGAACATCACCAATAAAAAATCTTAGGCAACCAAAATTAGGATGACCTCGAAACATCTGATCCATCTCATACTGCTTAAGTTCGTCGCGAGAAAATATAATACAGCGTTTTAGTCTCACATCGTCGAGAAACTTCTTGGTGAGTTGCTTGCCAAAAGATCCCGTACCACCAGTAATCAGTACAGAGGCCCCATCCAGAAATGACAGGTCGGCTTCAAAGTTTCTCATCTTTATTAAATCCCTCTTAAAAATAAAATTACCTTATATTATGCTCGTGTGGTTGACAAAAGATTAATGGTTAATTTTCTTTAACGATAAATTTATCAATTGAATCCTATAATGAAAAAAAATACTTAATAGAACAGAAAACGCAAATCGGTAGATATCCCACTTTGGGGCTTGGACAGAGTTTATTGAAGTTGTATTAAAATGCTTTAAGTGTATAATGTTATTATACTTTTTTGACTACTTAGTATAAGTTTATATTCATATTTACGCATGTAATGTGCGCATATTTTTGAACTATCGCAATACGGAACCAAATTAAATTGAACGAAAAAAATAATATTGAAACCGTGCTAATTATTGGAGCCGGGCCAGCGCAGATAAAAGGAATTAAAATTGCCAAAAAGTTTGGTTTCTATACGGTAGCTGTTGATGGCGACCCAAATGCGGAAGGTTTATCAATTGCCGATAAAGGTATCCACGCGGACATCACCCAACATAGTGAAATTATTAAAATTGCTCGTCAAACAAACGCCAAAGCCGCAATCAGTGTCTCAAGCGAAATCTGTTTACCTACTGTAGCAGCCGTAAACAAAGCGATAGGTTTTGACGGTCTTACGCCAGATCAGGTATTAGCCGCGACTGATAAATCAATTATGCGGAAGGCATTCCTAAAATCTGGAATTCCTGGCCCTGATTTTGTGGTCGCTTCAAAGCACGATAACCCTTTAACAAAAACCCAATCATTAAAATTCCCTGTTGTTGTAAAACCGGTCGATTCATCGGGTTCAAAGGGGGTTTCTTGCGTCGAAACCCCGGAAGGAATAAAAAATAGTGTAGCTAATGCACTACGGCATTCTAATAGTGGAAAAGTCATCATCGAAGAATTTATGGCCGGCGCGGAAATTGCCGTTGATGGATTTATTGTAAATGGTACATTTGTTGTGCTATCTTTTTCAGATAAAACACGCACTCCAGCTCCCTATTTTCTTGATACATCAGTTATTTTTCCCAGCAATCAACCCACACCCGTGTTAAATAAAGCTAAACAAATTATTTCAAAAGCAGTTTCAGCACTTACACTTGACAATACGCCAATCCATGCTGAATTAATAGTTGGCTCGAATGGAGAAGTAAATATTGTCGAGTTAGCCGCTAGGGGGCCAGGATTTAATGTTTACACCGAAATGATACCATATGCTACCGGCATCGACCCCGTGAAACTGCAATTTAAACAAATTAAAGGGGATAAGATAGATATAACTCCTCCTCTAAAATATAAAGGCGCGTGTATCAAATTTTTCAGTGGACATAGCGGTATATTGAAATCCATAGAAGGTTTAGATAAAGCACGAGAGATCGCAAATATTTATGATTTAAAAATTTACGTCAAGCCGGGTGATAAGATAAACGACCTGACTTGTGGAGCTGACCGGATTGGGCATGTAATCGCGTTTGCTGAAAGTCGGGATGAAGCCGTTTCCGCAGCAAATTTTGCTGATAAATTAATTAATTTCGAGATAGTTTGAAATGGATAAAATCATAAAAAATCAAGATGTTATAAAATTGGCTGTCACCGTTGATACGGATAGTGATTATTATTTTGGAAATTTGAGTAATCAAAAAAATGCATATGACAAAACAATCCTTGGATGGGAAGGTCTTGATTTGGGAATGCCTTTGTTAATAGAGCAAATAGAGAAAATCAGTCGGGAGTTCGATATTCATATACCAATTACCTGGTTTGTTCGCTGTGATGGTCAAATTAAATCACAATACGGCAATCATGCGTATTTACTGGCCAAGTATGATAAATGGTGGTCTGACAGACTTAAGGCTGGTGATGATATACAATGGCACACGCATCTATATAAAAAATATAACGGAAATTGGATTCAGGAAACAAACACTGAATGTTTGAAGAAAGATTTAACAGATAGTCAGCATGCATATGAAAAATTGGGTTATCGTTTTAGTTTTGTTCGGTTTGGTGAATCATATTGTACAAATCAGCTTCTGGATATTATAGAGAAACTTGGCATTAAAGCAGGTTCTTCTGCGATGCCTGGCCGCTACAGAGTGGATAAAGAAAAAAATATTGACTGGCGCAATACACCCAACGTCCCTTATCACCCGTCTATTGAAAATTACAAGGTTCCCGGAAAACCCGAACGAAATTTTATAGAATTTCCTATGAATACAGTAGAAACTCAAGTTTCATACGACAAGGATCCAATTGCAAGATATGTCAATCTTTCGTTTCATAAAAATGTTATAGATGATGGGATAAGGACTTTTTTTTCGCAGCATAATACACTCATAAGTATCACACATCCTTTTGAGATCGTTGATAAATTTTTTACGGACTCAGACGAAACAACACACCCCCTCCTATCATTTAATCCGGAAACAGTAAGTAAGAACTTAAGGAATATTATACATATCGCACAGGAAATGGGTAAATCGCTGCAATTTGTGAAAATGGAGGAATTACTTTAACAAAGTAGGAATTATGGCAGACATAAAACTCGCTGAAAAAGAATTATCAAATTATTTCGGGCGCCAACATGCCATTTTATGCGGGCGGGCTGCGACCGCGTTATGGGCTATTTTTTCTTGCCTATCCCCAGAACGGAGTAAGGTAATTGTACCTGCCACTTTGTGCTTATCACCAATTTTTAGTGTTCTTTATGCAGGAAAAACACCTGTATTTTGCGATGTTTCGAAAACAGGAAATTTGGATATTTGTAAGGTGCAGGAAATATTAGAAAGTGACGAAGAAGTAGGTGCCGTTTTGGCAGTTCACCTCTATGGAATTCCAATAGACATCGACAGATTAGGCCAAATCTGCTCGAATTATAATGCTTTACTTGTGGAAGATGTATGCCAAGCCATGGGAGGAAAAGATGAAACCGGAAAGCTGTTAGGATCAAAAGGTCAGGTATCTGTTTTTTCGTTCGGCCATACCAAGATACTTGAGTTGGGAAACGGAGGAGCTGTCCTAACTGACGATGCAGACATTGCTGAAAATGTAAAAAAGCAATTGTTCAAAGTAAAAGAGGAAGACCCCGGATCATTATCATGTACTTACAGCAACCTGTTTTATCCAATCTGGAACGCCGGGCGGACAGATCCTCAATTTTATAGGTTTTTTCATATGTTCCCGGAAATATTTAAACCACTATATTTTAAAAATATATCGGAGGAACTACCTAATAAATTATTAAAAAATTTACCCCTCCTTGAAAATATAGTTAATCAGCGGAATAATACTGCTGAAATATATAAAAAACATCTGTGCGATGTCTCTATGATACGCACACTATCGAAAGTCAGTTCAGGAGTTGTATGGCGATATACATTTACAGTACCCGAAAACATAAGAGACGGATTGGTAAAAATGATCAGAGATAATGGTTTTGATGCCTCCACCTGGTACCCATGTGTTGTTGATTGGTTTTCTTCATCTAAAGCACCTAAAACGGCCAGAAGTGACTTTCCAACCGCACTGAAGTTGGAAAATGAAATCGTAAACCTTTGGGTCACTCCTGACTATCACGCCGACCGGATAGAAAAATTAACTAATTTCATTCAGGACCATCTTGCAAACAATTCAACACAAAGGATATGACCATGAGTAAAATATCAATACTGGATTGCACTGTTCGGGATGGCAGCTATGTAATTAACTATCAGTTTAGTGCTGAAGATTGTTTTGTTATCTCAAGGGCTCTTTCATCCTCTGGTATCGAGTTAATTGAGGTGGGTCATGGTCTGGGCGTGGGTGCCCAAAAAAAAGGTCTCGGCAAGGCAAGGGAATCAGATTCTACTTACATCAAATCCGCAGTGGAGGCCGTATCAGGGCAAAGTAAAATTGGCGTTTTCTATATTCCCGGGATCGCAGAGATCGAATCCATTAAAGAGTGTGTGGATGATGGCCTGGACTTCATCAGAATTGGGATCAATAGTGATGAATTTAATAAAGCCGAAGAAGCAATAGAGCAGTCCAAAAAGTTTGGATTGAACGTTTCATGTAACCTTATGAAAAGCTACATGGTTCCTCCCGAAGAATTTGCAAGAAATTGTGGTTTTATTGAGCAAATGGGTGCTGACACTGTGTGCATAGTCGATAGCGCTGGTGGAATGACGCCTAATCAAGTATCTGAGTACGTGAGATCAACTAAAGAAAAGGTTAGAATAGGAATAGGTTTTCACGGTCATAACAATATGCGGCTCGCGGAAGCAAATTGCTTGGCAGCAGTTGAAGCAGGTGCTACCGTAATCGACGCAACATTGAGGGGGATGGGTAGAAGCGCGGGTAACCCGGCAACAGAAATTATAGCCAATCTTTTTGCCCGTGAAGGATATGATCTGGGCAATATCGATACACGACAGTTAATGATAATCGCCGAAGAAATTGTCGCGCCCCTTTTGCCAATAGATAAAGGCCTTCGGATTGAAGAACTAGCTTCAGGATTGACATATTTTCATTCGGGCTTTCAGAGTATTGTCACGCAAGCAAGTAAAGTAGAAAACGTATCCTGTTTCGACACAATCCTGACCTTAGGTAAAGAAGGCGGCTCCCACGTCACCAAAGACTCTGCTGCTGAAGCAGCAAAAAAAGCAACGGCCAAAAACAGGAAAAAGAGTACGGTTAGAAAATCATCCACAGACGGAAGAAACTGGAAAACAAGGCAGCCCGAAAACATTCCTGATTTGTTAAAGGCACTAAATGAAACGGCATCTAAAACAGAAACAACACCTATATTAACAGTTTCGCGATCTCGGACGTCAAAATCAGAAGATATTTACGTCGCACCGATAAGAGTTGGTAGTGGATTCAATATTGGCCATATTGAAAGCGTTGACGAGGAAAGTGATCGAAAAATATTTCAGGAAATTTCAAATATTTCAATGCAGGTTTTCGTAGACAGACCCATCAAACTTCCCGAAGCTGCTGCGTATCAGGAAAATATTATAATTTACGATGATATGCTATTGAGTTTACAAGCAATTGAAAACTTTATCCGCGTCAGGAGTGACATTCAAAGTTGTTATTTTCCTCATCCCGGAAGTTCAATTTCTTTGTTAATGAAAAGCCGACTAAGTCATATCACCAAATTGGAAGATGAAAACGCGGATCTGGGGATCGCCCTTTTTTGTGATCGTCGATTTAATAGCGATGACCTTATGAAGTTGAAAATCGGTGGTACTTTGCTTTTAGCTGAAAATTCAGCCGTAGAACAAGATGTTTTAGAACACGCAAAAGCAAAAAATATAGAACTCGTTCGGCTAGACCTTTCCGAATGCTTGATCTGGCTTGTTGCCAGCCTCGTGAATTCCAGAGAACGAATTAAATACAAAGCGGGCAGAATACATAAAAATGGCCTAAACTTTGTTTCCGGTGGTGTATTAGGCGAAGAAGGTGACATCATACTTGATGATATTAATAACCCGAGAATGATTTATGGAATTGCGGACGGTATGGGTGCAATAAAACCCTTTAGGCAATTAGAAGAAAATAAGCAAACCATAGCGTTGAATTGGTTGCTGGAAAATATGCTATAAAAGTATATTATATATGGGAACCAACATGGTAAAAAAGCACAGTAAAGATATATGGGAGAATTTTTTTCAAGTCCGGGAAAAACAGGATCACCCTCTTTGGCCCTGTGAACCTGTGATAAAAACAGTTTTTGGAAACTATCTGAAACGAAAAATTGAACTAAAAAATCAAGGCAATGTTCTTGATGTGGGTTGTGGTTTTGGCAACAACCTCCTGCCGTTTATTTACCGGGGATGGAATGGCTATGGCACCGAGATTTCAGAAGAAATAACAACCCAAGTCTCCACGGAACTAAAACAAAGGGGCATTGATGCCGATATTCGGGTTGGTCAAAATATGAACCTGCCATTTGATGACAGTATGTTTGACATCATACTTTCCATTTCTGTTCTCCATTATGAAAATTGTAGAGAAGATATTGATAAAGCGCTCGCGGAATATAAACGAGTATTAAATGATGGTGGTTCGATTATTATTTATACAACCGGACCAAAGCACGACATATTCCAAAAAGCGGAACAATTGGATAATAATCGCTACCGAGTTTCAAATTACGATTTTCGCAACGGTGAAGAATATTTTTATTTTGATAGTAAAAAATATTTAAAGTATTTCATGGAACGCCATTTTGCTGACGTTGAAGTTGGCCAAATTACAGAAGGCCTGATGACAGCCCAAAATGATTTTCTCATTGCTGTTTGCCGAGAGCCATTATAGCCTAATCAAAAAGTTTTTCAGAGGAATGGTGATGAAAATTGCAATTATACCGGCTAGGGGCGGCAGCAAAAGGATCCCTGGTAAAAATATCAAAAAATTTCGTGGTAAACCAATTATCTCTTATGCAATTGAAGCAGCAAAGGATACCGAACTTTTCGATAAAATAATTGTCTCAACTGATGATACCGAGATAGCTGAAATCAGTAAAAAATATGGAGCGGAAGCCCCGTTTATAAGGCCCGCCGAACTGTCTGACGACTTTACACCAATGCGACAGGTCCTTATTCATACTATTGAGTCGCTGGAAAGTACCGGGGCTGATCTTAAATTTATTTGTACGCTGTTTGCAACAGCGCCCTTTGTCCAACCTGAAGATATCACAACGGGCTACAACATGCTGCAAAAAACAGATAGCGCAGATTACGTACTAGGCGTAACTACATTCCCATTTCCGATCCAAAGGGCTCTTAAAATATCAACTCAAAAAACACTAAAAATGTTTGATCCAAATCATTTTTTAACCCGGTCACAGGATTTGGAAGAAGCATACCATGATGCGGGACAAATTTGCTGGGCACGAAAAGAGGCAATATTGGGAAACAAGGACATATTTGATTGTAATTGCCTACCTTTAATTATTCCAAACTATCGTGTACAGGATATAGACACGCCGAATGACTGGAAACGCGCCGAAATAACTCACAGAGTTTTGGAAGAAATCAGTGGAGTTTAATCTGAAACTAAATCAGATGCCGTTATAGGACTGTGTTTCTTTATTTTTGTTTGCGCCCTTTTCCCAAATAGGTCTGAATAGTATCTAGCCGAAATTCCACCAGAATCTGAGGGCCCTCTAATACTTTTTATATTGTCTGGTGTAAGAATCTCCCCCTCCTGAATTTCAACAATCGACCAATATTGCCGTGTAAAAATATTCTTTTTCTGAAGGTCTGTTTCACCACCATACAAAACTCCGCCGATGGAATTCCATGCATCTTTAACATCGCGACAAAGTGACTTTAAATCATCTGGCTCCAGGGAAAAACTTGAATCCGGCCCCCCATCATCCCGTGAAAGTGTAATATGTTTTTCGATGATGGAAGCACCACGAGCAACTGCAGCAACTGCTGTTGCTGTCCCGAGCGTATGATCAGAGAGGCCGCAAACAACATCAAAACTGTTTGCAATGTCATCCATGGTTCTCAAATTACTATCGCAGGCCGGCGCCGGATAAGCACTCACACAATGAAGAACGGCGACGTCTCTACCACCATTTTCCTTTATAAAATCAAGCACATCTGCCACATCTGTTTTATATGCAGTCCCCGTTGAAAGGATAATCGGTTTTCGGGTCTCCACGACCCTCTTCACGAGCGCAAAATCAAGAATCTCATTTGACGCTATTTTATATGCAGGGCTTTTTAGGTTTTCTAATAAGTCAACTGCATCCTGATCGAAAGGAGAACTGAAAATTGTAATACCCGTTTTTCTGGCTTCCTCGTAGAGAACAGGAAACCATTCCCATGGAGTGTGTGCCTCCGTATATAATTGATACAGATTACGGCCCTTCCAAGTGCCTGCTTTCAACGTAAATTCTTCCCGATCTGTGTTAATCGTCAAGCTATCCGCAGTGTATGTTTGAAGCTTTACGGCATCAGCACCACATTCATTTGCAATACGAATTAGGTCTATCGCCCGGTTAATATCACCATTGTGGTTTCCAGACACTTCAGCAATAATATAGGGCGGCTTGGTAGGCCCAATTTCCCGTCCGGCAATATTTATAGTTTTAATCACTGTCTAAAATCCTAAGAATTTCATTTATTATTCTTGCCGCCCCTTTACCATCAACTTTTTTTTGGCCGATACGAGACATTCGCGTTCTTAATTCTTTGTTATCTTTTAATTCACTAACGGATGTCCGCCAATCCTTTTTACAGATATCCTTATAATACCCAAGGTATATAGACGATCCCATCGATGCAAATATTTTGCTCGACTTTATGTGCTCTTTATAAATCGAAGTAAATATTGTTGGCAGTCCCATTGCGGCAAATTCATAACGTGACAAGCTCGATGCTCCAATTACAATATCCGCCCATCCGTACTGTTCAACCATAGTTTCTTGCGGGCCAATTATCTCAAAAGCGCTGCTGCTCTTTTTCGCTATTTTCTTTGCCTTACCAATCAAGCCGTCAGAAAAAAATGGCCCTAGGACCACTCTTATATTTAAATTCAGATCATCTTCCGAAAATGCTTCCATTACATTTGTCGTAATGCCCTGTGGGTCTGAGCCACCAAAAGTTAAAAGAAGATTTTCAGCTTTATTTTTTATTGTTTTTTTGCTGACTTGATGGAATTGTTTATCCATAACAGCGTAGTCGACACCTCTGAGCCAATGATCTGTGTTTGGCTCAATATCCTGTTCGGCACCATAATAAGGCTGAATAAGTATCGGGATACGTGGACAATTGTCATCCCTGAATGCTTCATTGAATAGCGCATCTATAAATACTGCTTTAATCCTTTGATCATCTAGGCGAGACAGATAATCATTTATTTCCTGCTCGCTTCCAAGTCTGCCTGCATGAAATAAATCTAATAAAATGGTCATGCAGTCTTCTGGATAAAATGAAACCTCATCCTTCAGCATTAATTCACTTGGTAAGTCGAAAAATTCAAATCCGGCATCTGTTACCAGCTGGCAGGCTTTTTCATTTCCTTCCTCGATAAGAAAACAAGCAATATTCCCCGTATTGCGCAATTGATCGGCCAAAAGAATGCACCGCCTTATATGTCCCATTCCATACGCTTCATTAATTTCGGGACGGAAATATATCTTCATCAGCAATACTGCTCCAAAGCCATCGTTTTCAATTCAAGCATGGCATTAAGCGCTAGCATTGTCAAAGAATCTTGCTACAATCGAAAGTCATTCACTTACGTAGATTTAAGGTGGTTTAGATGGCCGATATGAAAGAGCTATTTGAAGCTCGAGAAGATATGGAAAAGCAAAATGAGCTATATCGCCCGACATCTTTCTGGGCAGATGCTTCCAGTAAAATGGTAGCGGATTTCAGTGAAAACGGAATTGAAAATTTTCGCTCATTAGAAATGCCCCTAAATTTCTTCGTTCCTACATACGGAGCACCAGGAAACGGTTTTTCGCCGGAGTTATTAGAAGCTATATTTAAATCCCACCAACCAGAAAATACAAAACAATCATTAGCACTAAGTCGGTTTTTCAGTGGATATGAAACTGCACTCGCTGATTATAGGGTCCTTCTTGGTTCCGATGAGCAATCGCATAAACCTTACCTTCACACATTTTCGGAAAGTAAGGTGGGTAATCCAATTGAACATTTCGAATTCGAAAACAGATTTTTCAGCCGGTCTGCGCTGAACTATCTCTTGGGACTTTGCTTTCTTAAGAGACATATTGGACCGGAAACGCCGAAAACAGTGTTGGAAGTTGGCGGTGGCTTTGGCACGTTAGGCGAAATACTTGCCCAAAGTGGCGTCCCGGGCATCAAATATATAGACATCGATATCCCGCCCACTAGTTTCGCCGCGCAATATTATCTCACTGAGGTTTTAGGAAAAGAAAACGTTACTACCTACAACAAAACAAAGGAACTGGATGAAATCAATATCAGCACCCTACCTTCAATGTCGGTTCTATGTTCGTGGCAAATTGAAAAATTAAGAGGACAAGTAGATTTATTTGTGAATTTTATTTCATTTCAGGAAATGGAGCCGGTTGTCGTTGAAAACTATTTCAAACATGTTCGTCGCCTCAATACAAAATGGATACTTCTGCGCAATATGCGTGAAGGCAAACAGAAAAAAACATCAAAATCAAATGTCGGTGTTGAAAATCCTATTTTAGCTAAAGACTATGCCAGAATGCTTCCAGGATATTCACTTATCGACTCTAACGTTTTTCCATATGGATATCGGACAGTAGATAATTTTCACTCTGAGCTTTATTTGTTTAAACGGCGGTCCTGATAGTATCGTTTAATTAAATAGAGAAAGAATTGATTGAGGCGCCTGGTTTGCAATCGAAAGCGCCTGTAGCCCCAGTTGCTGTTTAACCTGCAAGGCTTGCAGGTTTGCGGCCTCGCGAGCCAGATCCGCATCAACAAGATTACCGATACCGGTTTCTATGGTATCAGATATTTTTTGCGCGAAACTCAATGCTGTTTCAAGCCTCTTTGCGCCAGCCCCAAGTTTGGCGAGAACCCCTTCAAGGGTGCTAATCATGCCATCCACCGCGGCTAAAGCGGCATTTGCATTCGCTTCTGTATCAATGGAAAAGAGCAGATCCAGAAAAGCCGCTTGAGTATCAATGGTTGAAGCTGAAATTGTGATTGCTGAGGAACTGTCACCATCAGGGCTTGTAATGGCGACAATGTCATCTGCTTTCAACGTATTTCGGCCATTGAATTCAGCACTTTCAACAATAGTGGATGTCTGTTGGGCAAGCTGGCTGAACTCCAGATCAAGTATAGCGCGCGATGCATCATCATTTCCGGCATCTTTGGCGACTATTGTTATTTCTTTCATTCGAATAAGGAGATCAGATACGGCCTCCGCACCCGCGATGGCGACATCAGTGGCACCAATTGCGCGGTTCAAGCTACCCTTCACGGCAGTATATCCCGCTAATTCGGCGCGTTGTTTTTGGGCAATGGAAAAAATGGCAGCGTTATCTTTTGCGCCAGAAACTTTCAAACCTGTGTTAATGCGGGTTTGTGCCACATTTAATGAACGGTTTGTTTTATTCAGGTTTTGTAACGCGACAAGTGCACCAGCATTTGTGTTTACCGAAAAGTCCACTTAAATCTCCATTCTGAGATAATAACTTCCGAGCATTTTGCCCTTTTTTCAATAATATTTTAAAAAAGCCTGTATGCCATTCGCGCATACAGGTTTTTTTAAACAATAACACTTACTGATTTCATTCTGACGATTTTAAACTTTTTCGTCGACAACAATACCTTCGGCTTCACGATAATAAGCGATCAGGGCCAAAATTTCCTCTGCCGGAAACTGTGAAACGACCTCACCTGATTGCTTATCCACCCCTTTATATACGAATAAACCGGATTCATCATCAACATCAATACTCAATTTGGTACTTGCAGATTTGAGCGAAAGTGCTTTATTCAGAATTGCTTCTGCCTGACTGACAAAATCACTACTATCCTTTGCCTCTCGCTTAAGTAGTTTATTTATGGTTTCGGACTGTACCGCCTTAGTCTCTTTCTGACTAACTCTAGTATTATCAGTGGCAGTGCCACCTTCTCTCTTTTGAGGGGTAGCCGCTTCCTGAATAACACCAGCCGCAGACGCCCCTGCACCATATGTGTTAATTCCATCAACCATAATATCCTCTTTTCTTTTCTAGCAACTAATTGCTTTGATTTTGGTGGAACCAAATCAAGGTTCCACCAAATTTCAAATAACCTACTATCGGAAGAGTGAGAGCACTGTTCCAGGTGCCTGGTTCGCAATAGACAAGGCTTGCAAGCCGAGCTGCTGTTTCACCTGCAACGACTGTAAGTTCGCACTTTCACGAGCCAGATCGGCATCCACAAGGTTACCAATACCAACTTCGATAGCGTCAGATAGCTTCTCAATGAATGATCCAACAATCTCAACACGTTTCGCACCAGCACCTAGTGCCGATAGTGAAGTATTAACTGTTGCAATCGCTGTATCAATAGCTGCTAGCTCAGATGAAGCACCAGCTGCTGACGTAATAGCGCCGGCGATTCCAAGTGAGCCCGCACTCAAGCTTTGAGCAGCGATGGAAATATTACTTGAAGCATCAGAATTAACAATCGCAACAACATCATCTGTGCCGTTAAGCGAATTTCTACCGTTAAATTCAGCGTTACTTACGATTGTATCAATCTGAGACACGAGCTGCTGATAATCGTTATCAAGCAATGCGCGTGAAGCAGTATCATTACCTGCATCTTTCGCTGCAACAGCTTTCTCTTTTAACTGGATCAGAAGGTCAGAAACAGCTTCTGCACCCGCAATCGCAACATCAAGAGCACCAGTCGCACGGTCGAGACTTGCTTTAACAGCACTTAGGCCACCAAGCTCTGCACGCTGCTTTTGCGCAATCGCAAAGATAGACGCGTCGTCCTTAGCACCGGACACTTTGAGACCAGTATTAATACGACCTTGAACTACATTTAATGATGCATTTGTTTTATTCAGATTTTGCAGTGCAACGAGAGCACCAGCATTAGTATTTACGGAAAAACCCATAATATATTCTCCATTCTAGAGTATGTTACGGAGCATTTTGCTCCAAGTTAGAGCCGATTTATTCGGCCAGTTAATATGTTAACAAATATGTCTTTCTGACACTTACTAACATCACAAATCTAGGTGATGCGTCTTAACAAAAAGTTAACAGGGTTAACCTTTCCATTAACAAACGTAATAAACCATATATTATAATAAGTTACAATGAAAAAAATAATATAGTTAACAAAAATTAATCATTTTATACTTTTATCGATGTGCTTGGTTTTGGCTGATTTGAAGAGAAATTCTGGCTATTCACTGCTTGATTCTGGGGTGGATTCTGCGTAGCTGCTTGCGCAGCATTTCTTTCCTGCATCGCGAGCCCCTCCATAACACTTTTATTGACATCAATGAGCGCCTGAATATCTTCATTCTCGCGAATTATTTTTGAGCTGTGTTTTCCGACCCATATTGAAAGTGAAATAATCTGCGCCCTGAGCATCTTGGGGAGCTTATTTCCCTCTATTGCGCAATCTGTAGCAAATGTTGACCACATGCGTCGGTTCCAGTGAAGCGCATCGTGCAGCTTTGGATCTGTCTTAACACAATCCTTTGCATCCATAAGTGCTCTTGTCACGTCAACAAATAGCCGGTATTCGGTTTGCTGATGGCTTTCTGTGGTTTTTCTTGCATTTTCGTATGCATTAAGGGTCATATGCTAATCTCGAATTTTCATAATCAAATAATTTTTTACATTTCATAAGCGCTTTATAAAATTCACCGTCCATTACGTCTTTGCTTATGGCAACGCAGAGCAATTTTGTTTCGGGGTCTTCAACCACCCCCATAAATTCTGTCATCCGGAGCACGAATTGTTCATGATATTTTTTAAAACCCGCAGGATCCATATACATAAGCATGATCGGAAAATAAACGTGTTTTACCGGCGTATCCACTTCTTCCGCCGGCAAAATATCCTTTTCCCGAAGTAAAGAAGCTTTATTCTGCAATACGAGAGTTGATCTTCGGTCACCATTTACAATGACAGCTCCATTAACAACAAACTTCTCCCCTGGCTTCAGCGATAATTTAAGCGCCATTATACTTTCTCTTTCCTAAATTTATTATCTTTGGAAATGATAATAAACAGTGATTTACTATTTCACAATTAAATGGTTAATATAATCTAAAAAAAGGCAAATTATTTTATAATCAATTAATAATTACAGTATTATAAATGGAACGCCCGTTTAATAGGTTAAAAAATGACTGATCAAAATACAAACTTAATACCGCCACCAAAAAATAAAACCCAATTTGTAAAACTGTTGAAAAAAGGACAATCATTATACAAAAACCAAGATTATACCGAAGCTCTAAGGTACCTTACCTCCGCATGGCAGTATGATGATTCAGATCACAATCTTCTAACCATAGTAGCAGACTGCCTATTTAAAAAAGGCAATCAGACCGCAGCCTTGAATTTGATGGCTCACGCTTTAAAAAGAAGCCCCAAAGATGCAAATATATGTTCAGTTCTTGGCAACGCAGCGCTAAAGATGGAATTTTTTGATTTAGCGGCCAAATTCCATCAAAAATACATCGAGCTTAGGCCAAATGAAGCCATTGGTTACAGCAACTATGCGTCAGCATTACGCGAGGATGGTAAAATAGATGAAGCAATCGCTTATTTACAAGATATAATCCCAATTTTCCCGGACAACGATCTTTTATGGAACACACTTGCCTCAACAGTGGCATTTCGGGACGGTCCCGGCGAAGCAATCGTATTTTATGAACAATGCCTGCAACTCAATCCTCAGAACGTACAAGCACTGAACAACATAGCACCCGCTTATGTCTCAGTGGGACGGATAGAAGATGCTGAAAATGCAGCTAACGAGGCTATACGATTAAGCCCAAATCTGAAAGATCCAAAATTATTTTTATCTGGCTTAAAGTTGAAAGCAAAAAAACTAAAAGAAGGCTGGGAATATTATCAATTACGTCCTGGGCCAAAGGAGATCAAAGCCACCTTGCAACACAACAAAGTGCCATATTGGCATGGCGAAGATTTGACCGGCAAAAAAATCCTTGTATACGGTGAGCAGGGAATTGGTGACGAAATATTATTTACTTGGCTTTACGATGAACTCGCAAATGTCGCAGAGGAAGTTGCTTTTTCGTGCGAAGAACGCTTGGTTGACCTCTTTCAATCAAGTTTTCCATATGCAAAAGTTGGGGCTACATACTACGTCGTAAATACGGAACTCGATTACAGAATATTCATGACGCATGGCCTCAATATCAGTGATTATGATTATCAATGTCTAGCCGGGGACCTCCCGCTGCATTTTTGGGATGATTACGATAAAATCCAACCGAACTCAGAGCCTATTCTCAAACCAAACAAACAAGAAATTAAGAAATGGAAAAAAAGACTGGAAACATTGCCCCAAAAAATTTCCGTAGGCATATCATGGCGAAGTGGTAACAGGAAAGCAAAACGCTCCCGCAACTATGCCGGATTGCAAGAATGGGAACCAATAATGAGAGATAAAAAAATTAATTTTATCAATATCCAGTATGGTGATTGTGCTGAAGAACTAGCTGAATTCAAGGCAAAAACCGGTATTACAATCCATAACTTTAAAGATTTAGATCTTAAGGATGATTTTGCTGGAACCACCGCGATGATGAAATCGTTAGATTTAGTAATTGGTCCTTCGTCTTCACCAATTCATCAAGCCGCCTTCGCTGGAACAAAGTCCTGGTTTTTTTCTAATGGTCACGCATGGTGGTCTTTTGGAGAAGAAATTCCTATTTGGCGTCAGAACGCAAGAATTTTTGCAAAAAATGAAAATGAAAATTGGTCTGATTTCATGATAGAAAAAGCACCGGAATTTGAGAAATGGTATCAAAAAAAGCTCAAATAGGTCACTTTTTAGCGCTGTATTTCTGCACCGAAAGCTCAAGACCTTTTTTAAGTTCTTTACCGATTTCACCACCATCACCTTCAATTCGGTCACGAATTACAACACGCATGGCGTCGATATGAGCTTTAATAATTTCCACATGGCTATCTGAAACGCCGGACCCCTTCGCCGTAAAATTATAAAGCCCCTCCGCAAAGTCGGTGATTAGCTGGTAACCAAAGGTACCGCCCTGCCCCTTCATATCGTGCGCTATTGAATTGATGCGCTCAAAATAACTTTTTCTGTTAACTTCATCATCAACACAGCGGCGATGTACTTCAAAAAGTTCGTCAATGATCGACATCACCCAGTCAGGATATTCTTCCGCCATCTCATTTAGTGCTTCTTCCGCTTCCGATAATAAATCTTCGTCAAAATCGATTTCCAAACCTGCCGTTGATCCAAGACCCGCTGTTTTTTCCTTCAATCGATTTTTAATCCTGTAAAAACGAACTTTCACACCTTGCTTAGACATTGACGATCTCCACTTCCGGACTGTCATAGGTTAATTTTCGCCGATCTTCACCATTAAATGGTATTTCCTGCCGACGTCGGTCCGGTCCAAAATAAGAGTTCGTATGAACGAATTGCCGAGGCTTAAATATTACCGATTTTAATTTATCCGCAAGAGCGTTAACAGAGAACGGTTTTGACATAAATTCAGTGACGCCCATTTCGCGGGCTTCCTGAACCCGTTTTGGTTCCGAATATCCGGTAATCATTACGAACGGCTTAAATCTGTCTTTTGAATCCTTGTGCCTTCTGATCCAACGAAGCAACATAAGCCCGTTAACCGGGCTCATTTCCCAATCGCAAATAATAATATCGACGGACATCATTCCGGCTTTCATAGGACTTTGATCCACAAGTTTCAAAAATTCTATCGCTTCCGCGCCGTCATCTACGGACTTAACCGATTGCACGCCCAGTATTCTGATGCTGTTTACGATCAGTGATCGAATGAAAGGACTGTCTTCAACAACCAATACACTAATACGACTTAAATCTATGCCGCTCATAAAAATCCCCGTCCTGATTTATCCCAAGGTTTCAATTAATTATCATTTATTAGGCCTATAAAAACCTATTATGGTAAATAAAATATGAATAATGTTTAAAAAATATTTTTCGTTACTTTTTAATCATATAATAAACATTTGAACGTTATAAGTCGGGAGCTGCTAACACATCGCACCCTTGCGATACACCTATAGCCCTGATACAATGAAACAAGTTAAGTATTAAATGATGGATGAGTGAAATGAGTGACAAGAAAAACGCTAAAACCAGACAGGTGGTTACCGCGCACCCTTCATCGTTAAAACATTCCAATACAAATACCGAGAAGAGTAAAACCTTGTTGTCGAAGTTAAAAAGCAACTGGCCCATTGCGGTAGCATCTGTATTGAGCATTACATGGATATCTTTCCTCGCTTATATAGCAGTTAATGCCGGGTTTGGAATGTCAAATATTTCACTTGTTGAAATATCCACCATTGTATCTGTTGCTATTTTACCGCTTATTTTGCTTTGGGTTCTTTGTCTCGTCCTGATCCGTATGAACCCTATTGAAGAAAACTATCGCTCTCTGGAAAACGGTCTGGAACAGTTGCTAAATCCTGTTGAAATAACTCAGGAAAGAATTGTCAAGGTAATTGAAAACCTTAAAAGCGAAATCAAAAAAATTGATGATGCGGGAGATGTCGCCGCTAAACGTTTTAAAAGTCTTGAAGAAGGTTTTAAAGAACAAATTGACCAACTTTTCAAGGCAACTATCGATGCCGATGAAAAATCCGCTATTATAAAAAATAATCTCTCTAACGAACGTGATGCAATAAAATCACTTGCAACGGACATTGAAAAGCACAGTGAAAATATAACCCGGCAACTTAAACAATATCGTGACGAGACGTTAAGCACTAATGAGGCTACAAAAAAGCATTCCGAGTTTTTGAATAACGAAATTATTTTCCAGAATAAAACCCTTGATAACCGCGCGAAACAGATTGAGGATCATTTGGGAACGCTTGGTGAACGTCTGTCAAAAATATCGGACGATATTACGGACCAGTCAAATCACTCCTATCATCATTTAAGCGAAATTATCGACGGCTTCGACGAAAGAAGAGCTGTGCTCAACAACTTTATGACATCAATGATGGATGAAGTAAGTTCAATTTGTGAAAAACTTGAAAAACAGGCAAAGACAGTTGGTGATTTAAGCAACCAATCCTCAAAAACCAGCGAAAAAATTACTGTAACTATTAAGAAGCAATCTGAAGAATTATCGAAAATAGCAGAAAAATCTGTGATTGATATCACCGCAAGCGGACAGGCCATTGAGGATCAAACCCGACTGATGGAGCGGTCCATTGACGAAGCAACACAGAGAGGAAAAATAAACATAGCGGAAGCGAGTGAATTTTTTGTTGAAAAAGCGAATGACATGCACCGCATTTCAAATGATCTTGAAAGCAATATTAAACATAATCTGGATGAGGTAACAGATGCGCTCTCCGAAAAAGCTTCTTCGCTTGGCGAAAACATTTCAATTCACCTCCAGGCAATCGAAGAAGATATCGACCGCAGGAATTCAAGTATTGAGGGGTTAATTGATGAAAACCTGACAAGGGTGAGCGAATTAATCCACAAAAACAGGATTGAAACAGAAAACATGCTCGACGAGGTTATTTCATCCGTTGACAACCAATCAGGCCATATTGAAAAATCACTTGCCGATACGCGCATTAATATGATTGACCGCACGACCCTCATTCAGGAAGAATACCAGTCGCTCGAAAGTTATGCCGAAAGCTTCCAGAACAAAATGATTGAAACTGAAAATGAGCTTAAGAAACAGCACCACAATATGCTCTCATGCATTTCTGTCATTGAAGATGGCATGACGATTGCGATTGACAAGATTAAGAAAAACTCCACAAACCTTGGTGCGCACGGCCAAAAGGTCATCGAAAGTGTAATTTCTCAAACTTCAGAACTAACGAACCAGATTGCTGAAGTTCAAAATCGAAGCAAAAACAGTATTCTGGAAATACAAAATGCCAGCAGACAAGCCAATGATAATATTCTAAACCGGGAAAAAGAAACGACCGAAATCATTCAAGAATGGCTCGCCACAGCGAATAATGTCGGACTTGAGCATGTCGAAGCCATGAAAAAAATCGAGACTTTGATAGCTGACCTCTCAAACCTGGAAAAAACAACAGAAAAAACGCTGACAGCGTCCGAAGAAAACATCAGACGAATTTCGAGCGAACTATTACGCAGCACCGATAGCATTCAAATTGCTTCTACCAGTGCCGTTGAGGCCGTTGAAGAAACAAACCAGGCGTTGGACAAAAATGCCGAAAAATATCAGCAAATGATAAATGCAATCCAGCTTTCCAGTCAGAGTCTAGCCATTAATGCAAACGCTATCGAAAATCGTTTGAAACAAATTAATTCTGACAAATTTTCAAAAATATCCGCGCAAATAATGCAAAAACTGCAGACAGAGGCCATAGATATCAGCGGCTATCTAGAAGGAGAGATTCCAAAAGATATCTGGAATAAATATCTTGAAGGCGATAAGAACCTTTTTATTCGCAAAATAAAGAAACATATTGGGAAAAATACGATTGCTGAAATCAAGGACCAATACACAAGCAACAGTGATTTCAGAAAAAACGTCGACAGTTTCATCAATATATTCGAAGAATTGCTTGCAACATTTTCCGAATCCACGGAAAATGTTTACCGCGAAACTCTACTGACATCAGATATTGGTAAAGTGTATTTTGCACTTGCAGAGGCAACCGGACAACTCAGGTCATAATGATCAATAGAATAAAAGAAATAATATGCTGCGCAATGATCCTTGTCATCGCAGCATGCGGAAGCAATATTGACCAGACGGAAAATAACACTGATCCAAATAAGCCTGTGAACCTTAAACTTGCAAGCACCTACCCAAGCTCACTTATTATATTGGGTAGCATGGCAAAAAGATTTGAGGAACAAATTGATATTATTTCCGGTGGAAATATTAAATTCAAATTTTTTGAACCCGGCGCTCTTGTCCCCCCTTTGGAGACTTTTGACGCCGTATCCTACGGGGCTCTTGATAGTGCTTGGTCTTCCCCTGGCTTTTGGAGCGGAAAAGTCCCCGCGCTGCAAACATTTGCCGCTATTCCCTTCGGACCAGACAGCGCTGAATATATGGCCTGGTATTATAATGGCGGCGGGCAGGAAATATATGAAGATATTTATCACAGGCATAATATCCATAGTATCATTTGCGGCATCAGCCCGCCCGAAGCATCAGGATGGTTTAAGCACGAAATTAAGTCACTTGAAGATTTAAAGGGGTTACGAATGCGTTTCTTCGGTTTAGGTGCGCGTGTAATGAGCAAACTGGGCGTATCAACACAACTTCTTGCCACCGGGGATATATTCACGGCACTTGAGCTTGGCGCAATTGACGCGACGGAATTTTCAGTACCTGCGGTCGATCAACGGTTGGGGTTTGATAAATTAGCCACGCATTATTATTTTCCGGGATGGCATCAGCAGTCGACCTTTTTTGAGCTTATGATCAATCTTGACAAATGGAACGACCTTTCTAACCTGCAAAAAGCGCAAATTAATGTAACCTGTGGTGACAATATGCGCTTCGGCATCGCCGAAGGGGAAGCGCTTCAGGCTGAAGCCATTAATAAGCTTAAAGAGGGTGGAACCATATTCCACAAATGGCCAGATGAAATGTTAGATGCATTTGAGGCTGCATGGATTGAGGTAGCCAGGGATGAAGCCGCCAAAGACCCCGATTTCAAACGGGCATGGCAATCACTCGAGAATTTCAGGCAATCCTATAAAACATGGAAAGAACTAGGTTATATTAAAGCGGATCGTTGATACCCTGTTAAAGGGGACATCTTATCTAGGGCGGTTTTTTCTTTTGGCCCTGATGATGACTATCTTATTTGATGTCATTGGCAGACGATTTATGAATATGAACTCAGTTACTCTGCAAGAGCTTGAATGGCATTTTCACGGTGCTTTATTTCTTCTATGTCTTGGTTTTACCTATATGGAAGATGCTCATGTTCGGGTTGATTTATTTAGAGAGCGGTTCTCAGAAAAAACAAATAGGCTTATTGAAGTCTGCGGCTGTGTATTTTTTCTGGTCCCATATTGCGCCGTTGTAATTTATTTTGGCATTGATTTCACTGCTAAAGCCTATGTTGCCAACGAGATGTCAGCTACGGCAGATGGGCTTCATTTTCGTTGGATCATAAAATCTGCGTTACCAATTGGTTTTTTGTTGTTAGGACTTTCAGCGTTCTCGGTTCTTCTTCACCATAAGGAAAACGAATGAACGGACTTGTCGAATTATTGCCTCTTATGATGTTTCCGACGTTGGCTATTTTCCTTTTTTCAGGATATCCGGTTGCTTTTGTTCTCGGGGGTATTGGATTATACTTTGGGTTTATCGGCATGGGGCTGGATGTTTTTAACTTTAAGGAATTTTTCCTGATAAATTCACGTATTTTTGGCGGCGTTGTTGAAAATATGGTGCTTATCGCCATTCCCATGTTTGTATTTATGGGACTTATCCTTGAACGAAGTGGTATTGCGAAAGAACTTCTGAATAGCCTTCAAATCATTACTAAGCGCACACCTGGTGGTTTGGCAATGTCGGTAACATTACTCGGGACCATTATGGCTGCTACAACCGGTATCATTGGTGCAAGTGTTGTCATGATATCGCTTATGGCGTTTCCGGCAATGCTCGCTGCCGATTATGACAAATCCTTTTCGAGCGGGACAATTGCAGCGGCCGGCACGCTCGGGATTCTTATTCCGCCGAGTATTATGCTTGTAATAATGGGCGACCTACTTTCAATATCCGTTACTGATTTGTTTATGACCGCCCTTATTCCGGGACTTATGTTAGCCGTCCTTTATCTGATTTACATTTTTGTGGTTAATAGAAATCATCACCAGTCCCCAACTGAAGACAGTGCAATAAATACCGATCTAGTGAAAGTTATACTTAGGGGCTTTTTACCTGCCGTATTGTTAATTGGTCTGGTTCTTGGGTCCATATTCGCCGGCTTTGCCACCCCTACTGAAGCGGCGGGAGTTGGCGCGTTTGGGGCATTGCTTCTGGCCATATCGAAAAAAAGAATGTCATTATCAAAAATGTGGGGCATGTGCGATGGAACAATAAAAACATGTGGTATGATATTTGGCATATTTGTTGGTGCTACTGCATTTTCTTACGTCTTCCGCTCACTGGGCGGTGACGATTTAATTATCAATTTTATGAACGGCTTTGACAACGGCTCATGGATCATCATTGGGCTTTTGATGATCATCGTCTTTTTGCTTGGATTCTTCTTTGACTGGATAGAAATAACATTAATCGTTCTGCCAATTTTTGCTCCTATCCTGAATGGACTTGATTTAAGCGGACATGTTGATACGGCACAGATATTGCCTTGGTTTGCCGTGTTGGTCGCCATTAATTTGCAGACGTCGTTCCTGACACCTCCATTTGGTTTCGCACTATTTTACATGAAAGGAGTAGCGCCAAAAGAAATCAAGATGCAGGATATTTATAAGGGAGTTATTCCTTATATTATTATTCAAATAATCGGATTGATTTTGGTTATGATATTTCCGGCTATTGCATTGTGGTTACCAAATATTCTAAGCTAACCAGTCTTTGTCAGGCCGCTTCCGAACCAACAATCTGAGTTATAAAATACTCGAAACTTTCCGCGTCAACGGTTTTTTCGCATCGTGTCAGAATTCTCTCTACCATGCGGCTTTTATACCTCAATGGATCTTCGGCTGCAGAAGATGTCATTTCCTTTGCAACATCAATTGCCACCTTTACAACTGGCAACAAGTCGGACGAAAACCCACATTTTTCATAAACCGCTTTAAGACCAAGATCGCCACGATCATGGATAAGTCTATAAGCGTTTCCAATCGGTACATCCGCACATTTAGCCAAAGCCAATTCGAAGAAGATAACATCACCAAGGCAGAGAGCCCTGAAAACGAGTGTTTCCGTTAATCGGCCATTTTCATATAATTGGTCAACTAAGCCTGCAAAATCCAATTCATCATCACCATCATGTATAAGATTTGCTGTCGCACGTTCCCGTGCATTTAAGAACAGGTCCATAACGGTATTAGGCGACATTTCATGATGTGTAACCAGATGATCCCTTACTTGCTCTGATACAAGGTTCACAAGGCGCTCCGCCACCTTAATTGGCAACTGCGCTCTGTTTGCCAGCGGAACATTCACAGTTTCATCTTCACCGTATTTATCGAGCACCTTATCCATTGTGGCTTCTTCCAGCGCCGCACCTTCGTTCTTCACAAGTGTCGCAACAACATCTGAATCTATGCTATTTTCAACGATTTGATCCGCAAGGGTCGCTGATACAGTTGCTCTTGATGCAATGGCCTGTTGCGTATCAGCATCCTGGCTTTTTATAATTTCAGTGAGATCCTCATCCGTAAGCACTTCGGAAAATTCCAACATCGGTATGGAAACTTCCTTAACGTCGTTGGCAAGTGCTACAGCAATGTCATGTGGAATATTGTCAGAATTTTTAAGGCTTTCAGATAGCGCTTCGCGAACCCTGATTTCTGCATCCTTCACCATAATGTTAAAGATGTCTTCAGCGATTTTTCTTTCTTCGTCGCTGAGGTTGCCGACCGTAAACTGCGCGCTCACTTTTTGCGCGGCTTCTGCGCGATTTTCCATGGTTGGTTCAGACAACAGTCGCGCGACATCAGAACTATTAAGGTTTTCACTCATATATATATGTGCCTTTAATAAACGTTTCTTTCGTATAAAACGAATCCAACGCAAAAATTTGCCGTTCGAATTCCCTCTATATTGAAGGTAAAAAGTTAAACACTCGTTAATTCAGGTCTGCTTGCAGGCCGGATCACAACTTTAACAATAATGATACGTTATAACATGTTGTTTTCATTATCTTTATTCGACCCCAATTTTCCAGTGCTAAAAGGTCACAATTCTGCCGCATAAAATTGTCATTAATTATCATGAATAAAATACTAGTTTTTAGCCGTTCTGAGACGATTTGATTTGTAGAGAGTTGTTTTTTTTGCTATGGCATGGCGAGAAAACGTTAAGGTAATAAAAGGGACATAAAATGAAAAGTGTTGTGAAAGTTATAGCTGTTTTACTGATGACAAGTGTACTATTCCCGTTGAATGCTTCTGCGGAGGGCGATGCTGCTGAAGGTGCTTCGATATTTAACAAAAAGTGTAAAATATGCCACACATTCGCAAAAGGTGATAAAGCAAAAATCGGACCAAATCTATTTGGTATATACGGTAGAAAAGCTGCACAATTTGAAGACTACAAATATTCCAAGGGTATTATTGAAGCGGATCTTACCTGGGACGATGCAACACTTGATGCATACCTTCTTAAGCCAAGAGATGTTGTCAAAAGAGGTAAAATGGTTTTCGCCGGATTTAAAAAAGAACAAGACCGCGAAGACGTAATTGCTTATTTAAAGACACTGAAAGATTGACGCTTGGTCTTGAATGTTAACAAATTAATCATAGTTATTGTGCATACTTCGCAACATATCTATTGAATAAAGGTTAAAAGCATGGAAAACGCCAGAGAAAATAAAGCAGCAGTGATCGCCGTTCCGGCGGACGTAGCGGCTTCTGTGATGAGAAAGGCCTTCTTTGGCTTTATCACGGTGACATTATTTCTAGCTATGCTTATTTTTGGCGGTAATGCCTTTGCCGACAATACCGACCCTGCTGAACAGCAAAAAGCACGGGAATTTATCGAAGCCTTTTCGGAAAGAGCGATTGCTGTTCTGAACAATAAAAATCTGACGAACGACCAGGCATTCAACGAATATCGAGATATCCTGAACGACGCTTTTGCGGTTGATTATATCGCACGTATCACCCTCAGCCGGCACCGTAAAAAGGCAACAAAGGAAGAGCTTTCCGAATATTTTAACCTGTTTCCAGAATTTATTCTGACAGTGAATTCCTCGCGTCTGAGAAAACTTGATACAACCAAAATAGTTATTGATCAGGTAACCCCCCATGCAAAGTCGGACATTTTTATCCGCACCAAAGCCTATAGCGATGGCGACAAAGCGCTTGATGTGGATTGGCGGGTAAGAAGCAACAAAGATGGCAACTATAAGATCATTGATGTTAAGATTGAAGGTATTAGCCTTGTAGCAACACAACGTGATGATTTTACAGCGCGGATCAGTAGCAGTGGTGTCGGCGGTCTCAACAAATATATGCAGGATATTATTGACGGTATTGTTGTCGCCGAAACAGAAACCGCGTCATAAAAAAACAATCAAATAAAAAAGGGACTAACAAACCATGAGTGACGGTCAATTATTTTTGGTATTCGGCGGCAAAGTGTCGGATCCTCGTACGACAAATTTTATCGACACCAAACAATTGGACACAGTGGGAATTTTTCCATCCTACGAGCAAGCCAAAAACGCCTGGAAAGGCGCAAGCCAATCAAAAGTCGACGACGCGATGACAAAATATGTTGTTGTGTGTCTGGATAAACTTCTTTATCCAGAAGATGAATAAACAATAAAAGTTTTTTATAAGGCGCTATAAACAGGCGCCTTATTTTTTGCGGATAGCATGTTATAGTGAGACATGGATATCAACCCTGAAAAATTTTTAAAAAGCTGCCTTGAATACGTAATTGAAACAGCCGACCCGAAGAAGGCTTTGTCAACATATCTACCGTCGCAAAATACCGGAAAAGCATTTGTCATTGGCGCGGGCAAAGCGGCCGCGAGAATGGCAACCGCTTTTGAAGACCAGTGGCAGGGCGAGGTAAGTGGAATTGTTGTTACGCCCTACGGTCATTCGACGCCGTGTCATACAATACAGGTGATTGAAGCGGCCCACCCTACTCCCGATCTAAATTCAGTGAAAGCTGCAAAAAAGATAAAATCATTTGCCGAAAATATCGATAACACAGGCAGTGTCCATGTTCTCCTGTCTGGGGGTGGGTCTTCGCTTTTATGTCTTCCAGCACATCCAATCGATTTATCGGAAAAACAGTTCATTAATAAAGCGCTCCTGCAATCCGGCGCGTCGATTGATGAAATAAATTGTGTGCGAAAACATTTGTCAGCCATTAAGGGCGGGCGACTTGCAGAATTAATTTACCCGGCCAAGCTGGTTACCTATGCCATTTCGGACGTGGTTGGCGATGATCCTGCGGTTATCGCATCTGGTCCAACCGTCGCCGATCCGACCACTTCCGGGCAGGCGTTACAGATATTAAATGACTATTCCATTGAGGCATCAAAATCAGTGATAGAATGGCTGGAAAATCCGGTTTCTGAAACTGTCAAAAATACCCGTTATGATGATGACTACGTTATCATTGCATCCGCATACGCAGCGTTGGAGAAGCTTGGTGAATATTGCCGGAAACAAGGTGTTAACTTCATTAATCTGGGAGAGTTAACCGACGATGCGCGAGAAATGGGACAGGAACATGCGTTGATCGCAAAACACATCAGTATCACCGAACCAACACTCATTTATTCCGGGGGAGAAGCAACGGTAAATGTAAGCGGAAACGGAAAAGGAGGCAGGAACAGCGAATATCTGTTAAGTCTGGCCATTTCCCTTGAGGGCAGAGAGAATATCTTTGCTATCGCCGCAGATACTGACGGAATTGACGGGAGCGAGGACAATGCCGGCGCAATAATCCGACCAGACACGTTGGATCGACTGGAAAAAAGTGGGATTGACGCCCATACGGTCTTGGAAAACAATGACAGTTATACCGCATTCAAAACACTTGATGACCTGATTGTTACTGGCCCCACCGGAACAAACATAAATGATTTAAGAGCAATACTGATTTTACCCGACTGAGAAATCTCATTGACGGCCCGCGCGTTGTTTCCAAATTTGCACCGCAATCACGGTAACAAGAAATATTTTAATGATCATATCGAGATAAAATGGCGCCAACCAGAGTTCAACGATCTCTGGCCATGTTACACCAATGTGGGCTTTGCCCCATAACATGCCCATTACCTGCAACATTATTGATGCAATTGCGCAAGACCACGCAACACGCCAATAAAGCGCAACCGTCCCCATTTCTTTTATGTTAAATCTGATGTCCCGCGTTAAATACGATAAAACGATGGCAACAACGGGAAAACCGAATATGAAGCCAGCTGTCGGTCCTGTGAGAACACTTATTCCGGATCTGCCGTTGGCAAACACGGGCAACCCGACGAGCCCCATTAAAATATAGAAAATTATTGATAAAAGAGCATATTTCAACGGTAATACCAGCGCGATCAGAAATATCGCAACCGTCTGCAACGTCAAAGGAACCGGCTCTATCGGTATTGATATTTGAGCAGATATCGCCGTCAATATTGCAAAACCAATCGATAAAAACAGATTATTACGTGCAGATTGCGTCATGACGGTATCACTTCCTGCTCACGAAGGTATATAAAGTAGAATATTTTAAAATCGCATGATACTATAAATTTACAAACCTTCCGTTAATTTTATGGTTCACCCCGTTATATCATTTAACGCGTTTGCAAGTTTATCAGCATCTTCACGCGAATTATAAAGTGCGGGACTTACGCGAATACCGGCACCATTACTGATACCACCATTTGCCACGGTAAATATTCCATACTTATCCGTCAGAAGTTTCACCAAATCCCTGTTTTCCTGATTACTGGTTTTGCCTTTAATTCTAAACGACGTGATCGCAGCATACATGCGTTCATCCTGCGGCGTCAGGATTTCAATATTTTCATTATCAATTACTTTATCCACCCATTGGTTTCTTAATGCGCGAAAACGTTTTTCGATATTTTTAATCCCGATATTTTCGCCAAAATCAAGTGCATCCGGAATGGTAAGTACAGATGCGAAGTTCATAGTGCCGGTATGTACCCGGGTACGGACATTGTCGTTATCCGGCGCCGCTTCACCGCGAAGCGGATCAATATCAAGAACTCTATTTTTTCGAATATATAACATGCCTACCCCAATCGGCACGCCTATCCATTTATGTAGATTAAATCCGGCAAAATCCACATCAAGATCCTGAAAATCGAAGTCAAACTGTCCCCAGGAATGCGCCGCATCAAGAATGACATCAACACCACGGGACTTGGCCATTTTCACCACTTCCTTCACAGGAGTAATCAACCCCGTACGATTGCTAACATGTGTCATGAGCATCATTTTACATTTGGGATGATCATCGAGCGCCTTTTCATATGCCGCTATGACATTTTCATATGATGCGGGCTCGGGAATGGCAATTGCAACAACATTGACGCCGCGATATGTTTTCAGATAACGCATTTCCGATTGCATACTGCCATAATCAAGGTCCGCGTATATCACCGTATCGCCCGGTTCAAGTTTGTTATAGCCGTTGATAAGACTTTGCAGAGCTTCTGTCGCGTTGCGCGTCAGGACAATTTCGTCGTTTCCTACGCCAAGCTTACGGGCAAGCCGATCAATAATTTTGTCATAATCCTGCCGGTAATGACGCCTCGCGTAGTATGAACTATTCTGGTTCACAAAATGGGTGTTTTGAATATAAGCCTGTGTAACCGGAATGGACATAATCCCCCAGTAGCCCGCCTCAAGGTTCGTAATTTCATCTGTCACATCATACTGATTTCTTACGATCTGCCAAAAATTTTCATCATCCGCAGCACGTGACTGCTGCGCGAGACTTATCATTGGTGTACCAACCATCGACGCTGTTGCAAGCGCTGCTGTAGTTGTGAGAAACTGGCGTCTATCCATTTTCATTATCCCATTTTGTTTACGATATCTTTTATTGCTGCTGCTAATGCATCCATATCTTCCAAGGAGCTATACAGTCCCGGTGATACCCGTATACCATTTAACTGCGGGATCGCCGCTGTATTAATAGCATAATCGGCCAAGAGCTGCCTGCCAAGCGCAGCAGCGTCTTTGTGCGCGTTAATCCGAAATGACGTGAGGCCGCAATGCATGCGTGGGTCTTCCGGGCTCAATATATCAACCCGATCATCATCAATAAATTCTTTCACCCAACGATGGCGAAGCGCCCTGAATCGTTTATCAATCGCTTTAATGCCAATGGCATCGACAAAATTCAATGCATCCCTAACAGACATCACCGCCGCCAGATTCATCGTGCCTGTCTGCACACGGTTATTAATATCATCATTTCCGGGCGGTCCCTTACTGCTTTTCGTATCAATATCCAACATCCGGTTTTTCTTGATATACATAATCCCGACACCGAGGGGAGCACCAATCCATTTATGCAGATTAAAGCCAGCGAAATCGACGCCCTGATCAACAAAATCAAAGTCCATCTGTCCCCAGGAGTGAGCCATATCAACAATAACATCAGCACCATGGTTGCGCGCCATTGCCGATATTTCCTTTACCGGAAGAACAACGCCCGTTCTGTTAGCCATATGTGTCAGCAATATGAGTTTGGTTTTCGGGTTGTCCTTTAATGCCTGTTCAAAAAGGCCAATTGTATTTTCATAAGACGCCGGATCCGGCATCTTCAATTCAACGACATTCGCTTTTCTATGAACCTTAAGATGACGCATTTCCGCAGCCATGCTGTAATAGGCCGCGTCCGCGTAAAGTACCGTGTCACCCGGTTCAATCTTGTTATATCCGCTTATCAGGAGCTGCATAGATTCCGTTGCTCCGCGGGTAAATACAACTTCATCACTTCTCACGCCGAGCTTTGCAGCGATCATTTCAAGTATTTCACCGCGTTCAACGTAAAAATTACGCGCACTTGGTATAGCCGCCTTGCCATGGCCCACATAAAAAGAGCTATAGGCATTAATAAATTCGGAATGTTTTGCAAATGCTTCGCGCACGGGTTCGGACATAATTCCCCAGTGTCCAGCATTTAAATTAATGAATTCGTCTGTGACCTTATACTGCGCCATGATGGTTTTCCAGTATGCTTCACTGTCCTTATCCATTGACATCTGCGCATTCGCGGCCACGGTTTTTGCCGCAATCGACATGCCCGCCAGCGCCGCAGTCGTTTGCATAAATTTTCTTCTATCCATTTTTGTTCTCCCTATTATCAATCATTTGCAAATCATTATTATATTTGTTTGCCAGTGCTGCGTCCGGTTTCATAATACTCACTATATAGCCAACAACAAAAGAAAATAAAAAAGCGGGTGGCATGGTTTCCATAGCGACAAAGTAACCACCAATACCATCCATTTCAGAAAACACAAACTTCGCCAGAATTGTCATCGAAAACCCGGCGATCATGGCAGCAATGGCGCCACGTGCTGTGAATCCTTTCCAGAATAAAGACATAATCACCATAGGGCAAAATGTTGCCGCGATTCCGGACCAGCCAAAAATGACAAACCAGAATATAGTCCGTGTTGGCGATACGAAGGACACGATAAGAGCAATTCCAAGGGCGAACACAGCGAAAAAAATCGTTAGCCAACGAGAAAGCTGCGCCGATTTTTCCCCGTCCAGTTCGGCATTAAACATTTTGCGATAAATGTCATGGGTAATTGAACCGGCAGCAACGATCAACAATGATGACACCGTTGACATGATGGCGGATAATACAGCGGCAACATAAAGCCCCACCAGAAACAATGGAAACACATATTCAACCAGCGTCGGCAGGACATTCTGCGCTCCATTTCCAAGAGTTGCGGCAGGGTCATCTCCGGCTTCTATAAACAGGTAACGTCCAAGGACACCGATGCTCACGGCGGAAGCATCAACCAAAAATGTAAAACCAAGCGCAACCCACCGGCCACGTTTTATTTCTTCAAGGTCCTTAATAGCAAGGAAGCGGGCAAACACCTGTGGGGAGCCTAAAAACCCTAACCCGATAAGCATCATACCCAGTACGATGGCAAAATTCATCGGTGTGAAGCCACCATTACCCCATATATTTACAAGACCGGGATCAATGCTGTGCAATGTTTCATATACATGGTCATTCGGCCCCAACATAAGGTAAGCCACGAGCGGCAAAGCAACCAGGCTGACCACCATAACGGCCCCCTGAAACATATCCGTCCAGGCGACAGCAATGAAGCCGCCTATCACGCTGTAGATGACAACAATTAAAAATCCGACAACCGCACCCATGTGATAATCCCATGCCAGGAAACGTTCGAATGCGGAGCCCGTCGCGTCAATTTGCGCGCTTATATAGATCAGAATAAATATCGCGAGAGAAACGGACGCAACCAGCCGTAAAGTGTGTGTGTTGGTGCGAAAACGGCTGACGAGGTAATCCGTCATGGTGATACTGTCATAGTGATCCGTTAGTTTTTTATAGCGTTCCGCCATCAGAAACCACGCCACAGCCACACCAAACATTTCACCGACCACCACCCAGTAAGCGCTAAACCCGACCATTGCCCCCATACCGGTTACACCAAGAAGCAACCACGCGCTTTCGCCCGTTGCCTGCGCAGAAAAGGCGGCAACCCAGAACCCGAGTGTTTTATTACCGGTCACATAGTCTTTAATATTTCGGATGCGTTTCGAAGCCACAAGGCTCAGTAAAATCAACACTACAAGATACAAAAAGAGCATTGAATATTTTTCGACCATCGTCTTTTTTTTCCCGTCCCCATATTTTTGGTTTTATTTTTATGGATAGTACCCTAGCATTATTTCCGGAAAATTATAGATATTTATACGAATTTTAAGCCACAAAATAACAAGGGGAAGACGCTTTGACCAATGATCAGTACAGCATTATCATAATTCTGGTGGGGGTATTCATCTTTTTTCTCTGGGGGCGATGGCGGTATGATGTCGTTGCTTTCAGTGCTTTAATGGTCAGTGTGCTTTCAGGGGTTATTACGCCGGATAATGCATTTAACGGATTTTCACATCCCGCTGTGATAACGGTTGCGGCGGTTCTTGTCATCAGCAGCGGGCTGGCCGTCGCGGGGGTAATTGACAGAATTGCGCATATCGTCGTGCCACCATTAAAAAGTCTGTTTTTGCAGATATCTGTCATGGCCAGCTTTTCGGCAATATTATCAGCACTCATGAATAATGTGGCGGCGCTTGCGCTTCTGATGCCGGCAACCATTGACAGCGCAAAAAAGGCTAAGAGATCACCCGCGCTTTTGCTTATGCCGCTTTCATTCGGGTCGATACTTGGTGGTTTAATCACCTTGATCGGCACACCACCGAATATCGTGATCGCCCATTACCGGGAAACTGTCGCCGGGGAGCCGTTTTCCATGTTTGATTTCTCACCCGTGGGTGTTGTTGTGGCTTTTGTCGGGGTTATTTTTCTTGGCCTTGTGGGATGGCGTTTCCTGCCAAAGGACAGGCAAGCCAAAACCGCCACAGACGAGCTTTACGATATTGATGATTATGTCGCGGAATGTGTCGTTGCGGAGGGGTCGGCAGCGATCGGGCAGAAAGTAAAGGACATTGACGATATTGCCGATAGCTGTGACGTTCGTATCGCGGGTCTTATTCGTGGCGGCAAACGCATCCTTCGTTTAAGCCGGACGCGGGTTATCAAGGAAAAAGATATTCTGATCATGAAAGCAGGCCCCAAGGAACTGGATAGTTTCGCGCATAAACTGGGACTTGAAATTAAGGGTGGCGACTATGACAAGTCATTATTTTCAAATGATGATGTCTCCCTTCAGGAGGCGGTGGTTTCTGCGGACAGCCGGGTCATCGGGCGAAAAATCGGTGAAATCCGGTTAAAGTCGCGCTCAGCGCTTAATCTTCTGGGTGTTTCACGCCAGGGACAGAATATAAACCACGAACTTCATAAATTGATATTTAAAGCGGGAGACGTGCTTTTGCTGCAAGGGGATAGCGATAGTATGTCAAAATCGATGGACAGGCTTGGACTGCTACCACTGGCGGGCCGGGGCTTTAATATGGGGAAACGCCGCCATGCGGGGATCGCCATATTACTACTTGCCGGAGCGATTGGTGCGGCAGCAACGGGGCTGACCAGTCTTACTATTTCATTGGCCATTGCCGCCCTTGGCATGGTGTTGTTTGCCATCATTCCGCTACGAGATCTTTATAACACCATTGATTGGCCAGTGATTATTCTTGTGGGATCAATGATCCCGATTGGCGGTGCGCTTGAAACCACGGGAACGACGGACCTTATTGCGGCGGGGATACTTAACCTTTCGGAAGGCTATTCAGCCTTTGTCGTACTCTCGGTGCTTTTTGTTGTCACTATGACCCTATCCGACCTTATGAATAATGTGGCAACAGCGGTGATGATGGCGCCCATTGCGGTCAGCATGGCAAATAGTTTGGGCGCCAACCCGGACAGTTTCCTGATGGCGGTAGCGGTGTCTTCGTCCTGCGCGTTTCTCACTCCGATCGGGCACAAAAACAATGCCCTGATCATGGGGCCGGGCGGATACCGGTTTGGCGATTACTGGCGCATGGGACTGCCGCTTGAGATCATTATTACAATCGTTGCCCTGCCGATGATTGCACTGGTCTGGCCGCTTTAGGGTTTTAGAGGGTTTAGAGTGCTTTTTTCCTGCTCGTCCATCTGATCAAGAAGGCCCGTTTCCCAGCGCAGATATTCGCGGGCATGTTCCATGTTGCCGCTATGGCGGGCATGGGTATGAAAAAGAAAATCAATCCGGTCCTCATCGGGCGGATCATCCGGCGTTGAGACAGTTTTGATCCCGGCCGCTTTCCAGTCGTCGGGCTCCGTCAGGGATATGGCCCCCTTGCCGCCGAGGTCTTTGAGCGCATAAGTCGCTGTGAGCAATTCAGATGCAATGACAATGATATTCCCTTTGACGACAATCTGGTCGAGCTTCGGCCTTATGGACCAGACAGCACCATCGATATGGGCGTTTCGATAATCTTCGCTTGATCTTATATCAACAATTGTGACATCGCCCGCCATTTTATTTTTCAGCTCATTGGAATCGATCAGGATCAGGCCGGAAACGTCGATTTCAATTTCATCAATTTTTACAAGTTCCTTCACCGTGCTCTCATCAAGCAACACGGCTTCATGCCCCATCCCGCGCAACCAGATCACGGTCATTACCCCCCGGATACGGTGATTATCATAAATCACAATGCGGGCATTGCGGGTTGCAAACCACTGGTCCGTAGCCTGAACAAGCTGACCGCCCGGCGCATGCCTGAAGCCATCGGGGTGGCCTGCTTCATATTCTTCGCGTGTTCTGATATCAAATTTAAAGGTGGTTCTGTTCTCATCATCATCCCATTTTGACAGAGTTTCCCTATCAATAACGGAGATATCATAATCCTCTATAAGCTGGTCAGCTTTCGCGCGTGCTGCGGCAACAACATCGTCCGAAAGTTCATCCGGATAGGATCTGCTGGCGCCATATTCAAGTTCCAGTCCGGCAAGCCGCCAGCCCATGGTACCATTTTCAAGGGCGTAAATTTTATTGGGAAGACCCAGAATATTCAACGACTGCGCACCGATCAGGCTTCTTGTCCGACCGGCACAATTAACAATGATATCCGCATCCGGATTATCCAGCATGGCTCTATACCTCAAACTGAGTTCCGCATTCGGACATGATGTGGACGACGGAATGGTCATTCGCCGATATTCTTCCGGCGTACGGCCATCAAGCAGTATGAAATTATCATCACCCGCGTCCATACGCGCTTTCAGTTGTTCTGCGGTTATGGAGGTGGTTCCCAATTCATGTTCGACAACCTCACCGAATGATTTGGAAGGCGCGCTTATCCCTTCATAAAGGGCATACCCCGCTTCTTTCCACGCTGTAACACCATCCTTAAGGACAATAACATTGTCATATCCGAGTTCTTCAAGCCTTTGGGCCGCTTTTTCCGAAACCCCATCACCGTTATCAATCAGAATTGTCCTCGTCGTCGGTCGGGGAACAAAAAGACCTATTCTGGCTTCAAGAATGCTATAGGGAACGTGAGATACGAAAAAAGGATGCCCGTGGCCATAGTCGGCATTTTCACGCACATCAATGAATGCAGCTTCCTCGTTTCCGGAAAGTAGCCGTTTTACGTCATTTGCTGATTTATATTTCATGATCTACCTTAAACTTAAATCTACCTCTGCGGCGATAAAACCAAAGGCACTCCAACTATCTGTTTCCATGAAACGCTCCATCAGATCATATGCCCTTTCCTCATCACCATTATAAAGGAACCAGTTCGCCACACCATAGGCAACAGCCGCACCGCTGGGGTCATTGGGGTCAATATTAACCAGGTCTTCCGGCGGAATGTCGCCTTTATACATCAGTGTCAGATTATGATATGACATGTTTTCAATGATTGTCATATCCTTGTGGATATTAGCGACCGAGGCCTGTGCTTCTTCATCGCGACCCAAACGACGAAGGATCATATATATCCAGTGCGCAGTGGAGACAATATTATCATCATTTAAACCAAGGTCCTGCCCCGCCTGAAAAGCCGCGAGCGCTTTTTCGTAATCCTGCTTCAGATAATATGAAAGGCCCAAATGGTAATAAATGTTGCTATGGGTACTGGTCAGGAAAATACCTTGCGGGTTTGGTGCCCCATCGGGTTCGATCTTATCTTCTGTTCCCTGAATAAGCTTTTCAGCCATTTCATAATCGGCAACAGCACGATCAAGTTCACGGATGCTGATATACCGATGGCCACGGTGGCGGTACATGCGCGCGTCTTCGGGAAATTTCTGAATACCTTCAGTAAATATTTCGATGGCGCGGCGATAATCACCAGTGTAGGCAACACGGCGACCATACCAGATGATATTATCCGCGTTCATTGGATCAGCATCATAATCTGCTTTCGCCGCTGCAAGATTATCGAGTAGCGCCTGGCTTGGCTCACGCGGGTAAAGCGGTTTACCCAGAAGCGACATTGCCTGTGCCCCTTCAGGCACATCGGCAAACAGTTTTGGGGTTGCCGCCATTTCTGCGCTCGCACTGTCTTCCTGACCGCTCACCGCTTCTTCTGTGTCCGTATTTTCTCCGGAACACGAAGCCAACATCGCCGCAGCCGCGATCATCAAAAATTTATATTTCATTTCAGCTCCCTTTTTTTATTTTAATTTTATTTTCTCATTTTAAGGTCAACTTCGGCCGCAATAAAACCGAATGAACCCCACGAATTTGTTTTTATGAATTTTTCCATAAGGTCATATGCGCGTTCTTCATCACCATTATAAAGAAACCAGTTCGCAACACCATATGTAATGCTGGCTCCCGCCGGAATATTCGGGTCTGCGTTTAAGACTTCTTCCTCCGGCACCTCACCCTTATAAAACATATCAAGTTTATGGTAGTTATGAACTTCAATGATATTCATATCGGCATCAACATAATCAAGTGCTGCTTTCGCTTCGACGTCGCGACCAAGCCGCCTCAAATTCATGTAAATCCAATGTGTGGTGGATGCCGTGTTATCATCATTTAAATTCAAATCACGTCCCATTTTATAGACCCGCAATGAATTTTCAAAATCATGTTTCAAATAGTAAGCTAAACCAAGGTGGTAATATATATTGCTGTGTGTGCTGGTGACCGGTATACCCGCCGGGTTTGGTGCCCCGTCCGGTTCTATTTTATCCTGTTCTCCCTTAATAAGGCTCACTGCAATTTCGAAATCCTCAATCGCGCGGTCAAATTCACGAATGGTGATGTAGCGGTGACCGCGGTGGCGGTACATACGTGCATCGGTCGGATGTTTGCGAATACCTTCAGAAAAGATCAGGATGGCACGGCGGAAATCACCCGTATAGGCGACACGACGTCCATACCAGATGATATTGTCTGCATTATCCGGGTCAACGTCGTATTTTGCTTTTGCTGCCGCAAGATTATCAAGCAGTTTCTGACTGGGTGCAGGCATCGTCAGCGATTTTCCAAACAGGGATACCGCTTGCGCCCCTTCGGGTACGTCCGGCAGCAGATGGGACTGCGAATACGCATTCGAAAAACAACAAAACACAAAAATTACAGCTATCAATTTTTTCATATTTTTATTCCCTATATTTTACTCAAGTAATCAGCGAGCGCCTTAACCTTTACCGGGTCTGTAATATGCCGCGAGAAATCATCCCCTGGTGCCATGGAGGGAGCGTTCTTTGCATATGGGCTGGCAACCAATGTCCGGCAGGATGAGTGAATTTCACTAACAGAGAATATTTTAAATAGCGCTTCCACATTTGGCGGATTTATTTTAGAGCACGGCATGATGGATATTCGCCCGGCCGCCTGATCAATTACATTCTTTATTTTCAGTGCGCCTTCAATAGCCGTTTCTTTCTGACCGGAGGTGAGTATGCGTTCGATTCCAAGGTCAATTGCCTGTTCAAGTGCTTCTGATGTATCCGGGGTAACATCAAACGCGCGGTGAAGGGTCACACCCATTCCATCCGCATGATCAATAAGTTTTTTCAGTTTCGGATAATCCAAAGCCCCGTTTTCGTGGGTCATGCCGACAACGATCCCGGCCATACCATATTCACGCGCGCGGTCAATATCGTGCATCATCACATCCATATCTTCAAAATTGAAAATGAAATCACCACCGCGCGGCCGGATCATAACATAGATCGGTTTTCCAAGTCTTGATGCCGCCTTCATCAACCCTGCTGATGGTGTCGTGCCCCCGATCCCCAATGCATCACATAGTTCCAAACGGTCGGCGCCGTTGTTTACCGCATCAACAGCGCCTTTTATGGTATCCACACATACTTCGAAGGTTATTTTCTTCATACCTGTTACTTGCTCAGATTGGGGATCTCAGCGTCTTCGCCCCACCATCTTTTGATGTTTTTTTCATATTCGCCCGAGTTAATATATTCGGCAATAAAATCATTCAGATATTCAAGATATTCGGGCTGACCTTTTTTGACACCCATCGCGACATCACCACTCACAAATATGCCCGGCAAGATTTCAAGGCTTCCGATCTGGCTGGCAAAATAATCAGCCATTGAGCTATCTTCTATTCCTGCATCGACGCGGCGCTGTCTAAGCAGTAAAACCCCGTTGGGGGCAAAATTTTCAGTATAAACCAGTTCTGCATCCGGCACATTTTCAGCAATAAAAATGGCGCCACTTGTACCCCGGCCAGCCACCACCTTTTTACCGGCCAGATCATCCAGTGTTTTTATATTCTGCCCTTTTTGATAAATGATGCGAAGCCCGGTCTTGAAATAAGGGTCGGTAAAATCCACCACTTCCGCCCGTGCATCTGTCACCGTCATATTACCGATTACCAAATCCAACTGACCGGAAACCAGCAGACTGACGCGTGCATCACCATATACATCCGTAACCTGTAATTCCACGCCAAGTTTTTTGGCGAGAAGCTTGGCGACTTCATAGTCATACCCGACAGGCTGGTTACGCGCGTCACGCCCGCCCATGGGCATACCACCGAGCGAAATGCCAACCTTAAGGTAACCACGCTCTTTAACGTCATCAATTATATTCGCCTGAGCCAGACTAAAGCCACTAAAGAGAAAAAAAATGGGTATTAACAAGATTCGCATTATAGTTCGCATCGTCCTACACCATTTCACTTTCCCGAAGTTCTGGTTCGGCCATGCTTGGTTTCCAAAGCCAGTATTTACCCGGTTTTTCAAGATTATATGAAACCACCTTATGACCACCCTTGTTATCAATCGCATGAATGACAAGTCCGGCGATGAAGCCTTCTTTGAGTTCCGCGACTTCTTCGACGGCAAATTTAACGGCGTCATCCAGCGAATATCCCAATTTCATCGCCATAATGATTGATCGGGAGGTGCTGGCCCGAACGGCCATTTCACCTGTATGCGTACAGGCGGCAGCACCATATCTGCTGTCAGCATAAAAACCGGCGCCCGCTATGGGGCTATCACCTAAACGGCCGGGATATTTCCACCCCCATCCGGATGTACTGGTCGCTGCGTGGATACCCGCATTCACGTCTTTACACATAAAAACGGTTGTATCACGCACTTTTTCCGGGTCGGTAATGGCTGAATTCAGAGGTGCAAGCGGGATATCCGGAAATTTTTCAAATTCATCCAGGCTCAGTATTTCTTTTATTTTTGCTTCCCAGACTTCACGGGAATTTTCGAGCAGGGTATTCACTTCAGGCAAACCGATTTCAGCCGCGAGCCGGTCCGCACCATCACCCGTTACCATAACGTGATTTAATTTCTGCATTACGGCGCGAGCAACCTGCGCAGCGTGATAGGTTCTTTTCAGCGCGCCAACCGCCCCTACTTCACGTGTCGTGCCATCCATTACACCGCCATCAAACTCCATTGTCCCCAGCAGATTTGGCCAGCCACCAAGACCGACACTTCTAACCGTCGGTTCCGCTTCAACAAGGTTGATGCCTTCAATCATGGCATCAATGCCGTAGAGACCTTCTTTTAATTTGTCCGCTGCGACGTTAATCCCGGGCCAGCCTGTGGCATTTGCAAGTAAGATCATATTATTCTCTTTGTTAGTGGACGATCTGATCACCTGCGACATTGCCTTGGCGCCCCCCATTGTCGTGGTTGCAAGGGCCGCTGATGACATTAAGAATTTACGTCTGTCCATATTATATTTTTCCCATGATTTGCATATTGTCACATTCGACTTCCGCGGTCAAAGGTGATTTACCTGCCGGACATTTTTGATAAAAATTTTGCAATGCGGGGATCAGAAAGTCCGCCATTTTCATCGAAAAATTCACTGGTTGGAAGATCATTTAATATCTTGCCATCATCCAGAAATACTATTCTGTCAGAAATTTCGCGTGCAAATTCAATTTCATGTGTGACCGAAATCATGGTTATGCCCTGACCCGCAAGTTTTTTCAGAATATCAAGAACTTCCGCTGTCATTTCTGGATCCAGTGAGCTTGTCACTTCATCAAGCAAAAGATAATCAGGTGACATGGCAAGGGCGCGGCATATCCCCACCCGTTGTTTCTGACCGCCGGATAACTGTGCCGGATAGTAATGGGAGCGATCAGTAAGGCCAACGCTTTCAAGTAATTCTTCAGCTTTCTTTTCGGCTTCTGATTTTTCAAGATCAAGAACGGAAATCGGGGCAAGAGTTATATTTTCACTGACCGTAAGGTGGGGATAGAGATCAAATTGCTGAAATACCATTGAGCATTTTTTTCTGACTTCCCGCAATTCCGATTTACGCGACACATCAAGGCCGTCAACAATGATTTTACCACTTGTGATTTCTTCCAGGCCGTTGATACAGCGCAACAGAGTACTTTTGCCAGAACCACTTCCCCCTAAAATTGACATAACTTCACCCGGGCGAATGGTAAGATCAATTCCCTTTAAGACCTCAAGGTCGCCAAAATTCTTGCATAGTTTGTCAATTTCTATCATTGCATGCTCTTATATACCTGCCTGATATCTATAGGCACTAAATTTCTTTTCGAGCCTGGCACCAAGAAGGCCAAGCAGTTTGGCAAGAATAAAATATGTCCCCCCTATTATCGGCCAGACGATGAAGGGCTCAAACGTTCTCTGGTTTACGATATCACCGACTCGCGTGAGGTCCACAACCCCGATCACCGATATTAACGAAGTCACCTGTAGCTGGTTTATTGCCAATCCCACCACAAGCGGTATTGCAATCGCCACGCTTTGTGGATAAATAATTTTTTTGAGTATCAACCATTCGTCCATCGCGAAACTGCGGGCGGCTTCAAGCTGTTTAGTATCAATCGCTTCAACTGATGATATCACAATTACCGCCCCGAAAGCTGCCGTATTACCGGTAAGGGTTATGATCGCGGCCTGTATGGGAGTTATATCAATTTCGAGAAGAGCCGGAATGCCAAAATATACGAGAAATAATTGCACAAGAACGGGAGAGTTCTTCAAAAATTCGCTGATCATCATTAATAGCTTCCCAAGAACAGGTACCTTATAATAACGCGTCAGCCCAATTAAAATTCCGATCGCCAGACCAAACACAGACGATGCCAGAAATATGCCGACAGAGACACCGAGCCCTTCGGCCCAAAGTACAAAATCATAAGCAGTAAATCCCTGTTCGCCATACATGATTAATTCGCTTCATTATACTTGTTTAAATGACGATGCCAGATTGCGATCACGCCGGATAGTGCAAAGGTGAGTATCCCATAAAAGAAAACAAGGAAAACGTATACTTCGAATGGCCGGAACGTGGTGGATGCTATTATTTTGCTGGCACCCGTTAATTCGCCAAGTGTGATCGCCGATAAAATGGATGTCGTCAGTATCAGGTTAATGAACACCGAGCCCAGTGGCCGGACAGATGTTGTCAGGGCGATCGGCAGAATTATTTTACGGTAGATTTTCAATTTTGAAAAACCAAATGATTTAGCGGCTTCAATAATACCTTTGTCGACATTAAGGATGCCCGCTCTGATTGTTTCGGCTGCATAGGCACCGACTGCGACGCTTAGGGTCAGGCAACCGGTCCAGAAAGCATCAATATAGACACCTACTTCCGGTAAACCGTAATAAGCGAAAAAGATAAGCACGATGAAGGGAATATTTCTGAACAGATCAACATACCAGTATGAAATGGTCCTGAAGATGTGGTTATCAGAAACACGCATAAGCGCAAAAACCAAGCCGATCAGGAAGCTTCCTAATATCGAAATTATGCTGACCTCTGCGGTAATAATAAACCCATCAATAAACGCGGGCATATGTTCCGACATTGAGGAAAGGTCAAGCATTCCGAAAATCAGTTCATTGCCGCAAGATCAGCTTCTGCAGCAATATAGCCAAAGGAACCCCATGATTTCGCTTTTAGCATTTTTTGCATCATTTCTTTTGCTTTGGCTTCATCACCGTTATAAAAATACCAGTTCGCAAGCCCATATGCCGTTGCGGCGTCCGCAGAATCCTCCAGATCAATACCTTCTGAAATTTCTGCTTCGCTTAGCTCACCCTTATAAAACAGGTCCAATTTGTGATAGGTATGATTTTCAAGAATTTTCATGTCCTTGTTAATTTCATCCAGGACATGTTTTGCCTGATCATGGCTTTCGCCCATGCGGCGGCGGATCATATAACGCCAGTGCGCTATTGATACGCGATTATCATCATTGCGCGCAACGCTATGGTCAAGGTCGTAAACCCTTTTCGCATTTTCAAAATCATGCTTTAGATAATAGGCAAGCCCCAGATGGTAATATATGTTTCCGTGAAGTGTACTTACGGGAATGTTAAATTCGTTGGGGGCACCGTCCGGCTCCGACACATTTGGCTTACCCTTAATCAGTTCCGCTGCTTTTTCAAGATCTGCAATGGCGCGGTCAAATTCACGTATGGTGATATAACGATGACCGCGGTGACGATAAAACCTTGGATCATTCGGACTATCGAGCATTCCTTCTGAAAAAATCTTGATCGCTTCACGAAAGTCACCAGCATATGCGAGCCGACGACCATACCAGATCACGTTATTTGGATCCATCGGATAATCCATATATTTATAGCGGGTATTTTCGAGATTATCGATCACAGTTTCATTGGTCGGGTCAGGCATTGTCAGCACTTCACCGCTTAGAGACAGAGCCTCGGCCCCTTCGGGGACATCGGGCAGAATGCCGCTCTGCGCCAATACGTTACTTATTGAAAGTAATGAAAATACTGAAAATATACTTAGGATTTTTTTAAACATATTGAGGCCCATAATTTTGTTGATTTTTATTGTCTAAGCGGATTTGAATATTTTATATGAGCAAACCGCTATTCTTGTCAATAAAACAAAAAAATGGCTGAATTATGTGTATTTTTCCTTAATCCATTCTGTAATCACGTCGCCCTTTTCCGGACGTTTGATGAAATATCCCTGCGCCTGATCGCAGTTCATGGATTGAAGTTTGTTAAGCTGTTCTTCTGTTTCAACGCCTTCAGCGATGACGCTCAGATTAAAGCTGTGCCCCAGACGAATGACCGCTTCCACAAGCGAAAGCGCACTTTCATCGCCGCTCATATCCTTAATGAAGGCCTGATCAATTTTCAGCTTATCCACCGGCAGATTTCTTAAGTAGGAAAGTGATGAAAAACCGGTTCCGAAATCATCAATCGAAAGCTGTACGCCCATTTCGGATAGATCATGGAGAATTCTTATTATTTCCTCCGTTTGGCTCATGATGACGCCTTCTGTGATTTCAAGATTGAGAAACGCCGGGTCGAGCTTGGCATTTTCAAGGCAGTCACGAACAAACCGGGTAAACCCCTTCTCGTGAAAATGAAACGGTGAAATATTAACAGACATTTTTATCGTTGGTAGGTTCTGATCCTGCCACTTCTTCGCCTGTTCGCAGGCTTCCGGCAAAAACTGCTCCGTCAGGGGGATAATCTGCTTGGTGTGCTCGGCGAGCGGAATAAAATCCCCGGGCGAAATCCAGCCCTTGTCCGGGTGTTGCCACCGTAGCAACGCTTCCACACCCAAAATATTTTTGCTTTTGATGTCAATCTGTGGCTGATAATGAAGTGAAAACTGGCTTTTATTTATGCTCTCCCGAATATCAAACACCATGTTGGAGCGCTGCATTATTTCCGAATGCATACCCTGATCATAAACAACAATGTTTTCCTGATTTGGCAGCTTGGCCTTGTTGAAGGCAATCTTCGCATTTCTGTTCAGAATATCTTCCTTTTCCGCATGTTCGGGATAAACGCTTATCCCTGCGGACGAAGTCATGGTAATTGAGTTTCCAGCAATTTCAATCGGCTCACTGACCACTTTCATCAAATCCTCAACAAGCACGATCACTTCCTCAATCGTTTTTTCTTGCGCCGTTATGATATGAAATTCGTCATAGGCGATATGCGACAGGTAGGCTTCGTCACTCAGGAACGACTTACAACGTTCAGCCACTTCAGTCACGACCTGATCACCGGCGCTCAGCCCCAGAAATTCATATATTTCATTAAGGGAGTTGAGACCAAAATGGATCAATCCCATAAATGGCGGCTGCTTGTCGTCAGTCACGGATGTTTCCGCTTTTCTCATTTCAATGATACGTTTTCTGACTTCCTTCTTGTGGAGAACCTGATTGGGAAGTCCCGTAAGATTATCATGCTGCAACACGTGGATAATATCGTCAGCTCTCGCCTGCTCAAGCGAGGTGACATCTGTATAGTTCAGGACGATCTGATCATCGCTGATTTTCATGACTTTACTATAGAGGTTTCGCCCGTCTGCCAACACCAGCTTAACCATTTCCCTGCCTTCTTTTTCTGAAAGCAGTTCCTTTATATGGACATCTGCGGCGTGATTAACATCTATATTATTCTGCCAGGATTGTTTCACGACTTTTCTTATTGTTTCAGTAAGGCTCATTCCTCGCTTGATAAGTCCCGTCGGGATATTAAATATATTTTCGAATGACTTATTCCACGACACTATTTTGTGGTTTTTATCAAACATCGCGGCGCCAGCACCCAGATTATCCAACAACGTCTGAAAACCTTCGTAGGATTTCTGGTTTTGTTTGGCGATCTGGACAACTTCATCCATGAGAGAAGTGTTTCTATTTTGCAGAAACAAGGCGTTCGTGATCATCTTATGTAATGTGTGGCCAACAAAACCTGCGACGATACAAAAAGCAAAAGCGCCGACACCCACGATCAGGCTATATTCTTCAATCGGCGAATTAATCACATAAATAGACGAAAAACAGCCAATCGGCACGAGAAAAGCCCACATAGCCAACGGATGAGCGGCACTGCTGATCGATGAAATAGCTGCAAGCCCCAACAATAGCGTTATGACAGTCAAAGAAATGAGGTCGCTATCAAACGGTTCCAATGGAATGAGTACAACCCCACCCCAGGTTACACCTATGACAAACATTAATATGCTGTAAAAAATCAACCATTTATAGGGATTAGAACGCATTCCATATTTAATAAAACGATTGTAAAAAAACAATCTGATGACAAGTAGTGTCGATAAAACGAAAAGCCAGAAATATTGTAGACCGCCCGTAAAATGATCATTAAACACCCAAAAATAAACAGCGATGATGGCCATGCTGCCTAGGGTATTGGCAACGATGTGTGAGAAAAGCATTTTTAGCTGGTCGCGCAAAACTTCGCTACTACGACCGCGCTCATCTACATTTCCATCTAACTGATCAATTTCAACGATTTCTTTTACTCCAGAAAAATGCTTTCGGATTCAAATTTATCGATATAAAAACAGTTGCAGTTTACATAAAAAATACTTATATAACAACATGTTATTACACCCCTCGTTATAGATACAAAAAAACAATCCTATAATCATTGAAGTTAGGCGTTAAATATTAATAATTGCTTACATAATTGCAGGAACAAGAACATGCTTAAACCAGACGAGCTTACAATAAATAATATTCGCAAAGAACTTGAAAAAATAAGTCAGGAGATGCTTAGTCTGATTAGTAAATATAACCTTTCGGCAACAACACAGCTTGACGTGATTGACATGGCGAAAGAGAAAATTACCCATAAAGAAGACTATATACGTTTTCTCGAGCTATCACTGGAGGGGCGCATTTACGGTGATGCCGCCGCCGCGATTGAAAACCGGGAAAGCCAGCGACCCGAAGCAACCCGCCACTAGTCAGGCTATGGTTTTTGCTAGGCCGGCAAGTATCATATTCCACCCCTGTATTGCACTTTCCTCATATTCCGCATAGATATCATCCATTTCATGGGTAAGCGATAAAATGCACCCCTTCTCTGTTTCAGAAAAATCGATATACACATTTGAAGTTACTTTTTCTTCTCCAGCGTCGAAATAGTAACTGAAAACGAGCCTTTGTGGCCGGTCAATTTCATGGTAGGTTGCAACATGACGTGCGAGCTCATCACCACGCTGGTCGGCAACAACAAATCCGCCACCGACACGGGGATCACAGGAGACTTCTTTTACAACTCCATCGGAACTCGCAAATAGCCATTTTCCAATATTGTCACCATCAAGCCACGCATCAAATACCCTTTCCCGGGTGGTATTAAATTCGCGAGATACTTTTACCACAAATGGGTTGTCAATTCTTCTTATGTCGCTCATTTTCATCTCCTTTATTTAAATATTCATCAAGTTGATCCAGTTGTTGATTCCAGAATTTCTTATATTTCTGCACCCAGGCCGCAGCACCACCAAGTGGTGCCGCTTCAAGTTTGCACCGCCGCCATTGTGCCTCCTTGTGGCGGGATATCAATCCGGCTTTCTCAAGAACCTTAAGATGTTTTGATATTGCAGCCATACTCATATCGTATGGTTGCGCTAATTCCCCTACTGTGGCCTGCCCGTTTGCAAGTTGTTCAAGTATGCCGCGACGTGTGGAATCTGCGAGTGCAGAAAAAGTCAAGTCCAGTTGTTCATTATTCATTTTTATTTAACCAATTAGTTATTAACTATGTGGTTAAATAAAATATATTGATCAGATAGTCAATATTTATTCTCAAGTTTTCAGAGAATTTCTTTTAAAGTTTTTTTGGAAATATTCCCACCGCAGGCAATGATGGCGACTTTTTTACCCGCCCATTTTTCGATTTGCTTCAAATAACCCGCAACTGCAACGCCGACTGCACCTTCACCAATAGTGTTGGTATCTTCAATGAAAATATTCAGTCCGTCAATTAATTGTTGTTCCGTCACATCAATAAATTCGTCAACATAATCCCGGCAATACTCATATGTTACCGTACCCATTTCAACGCCGCCAGCGGTCCCGTCAGATAATGTCGGTGTAGAGGGTATATCCAAAACTTCGCCAGCAGCAATGCTTCGCATCATAACATTTGAATTCGCCGCAGAGCAGGCAATTATATTCGTATCCGGCGACAGATTAGCCATGGCAATTGCAACACCGGATGTCAGGCCGCCACCGCCAAGTGATATAAATACTGCATCCAGGTCCGGTATTTCTGAAAAAAGTTCAAAACCGATCGTCCCCTGCCCACCAACAATATGGATATCATTATAGGGAGATACAAATGGTATGTTATTGTCTGCCGCGTATTTACGTGCCGCTATTTCGCCATTGATGGGATCCCCATCAGTTTTTATAACCTCAAGGCCATAAGCAATCATGCCATCATACTTCGCTTTGGATACGTCGCTCGGAGCAAATACAGTTCCTCTGGTGCCGGTTTTTTGGCACATAAAACCAATCCCCGCACCATGATTTCCCGTCGACGCCGTCACCAGACCTTTTTTACGTTCTTCTTCCGACATGGACAGAATTTTATTGGCCGCACCGCGTAATTTAAATGACCCGCTTGGATTGAGGTTTTCCATTTTAAAATACACTTCTGCGCCGCCCTTACTGAGTGAAGTGCTTTTCAGAAGCGGTGTTGGTGTAACTACCTTCCTAAGGCGAGCACTCGCCCTGGCGATTTCGATAAACTGATCAGTACCCTTGGTTTTTGTCATGGTTATTTCACTTTACTTTTCCGGGGGACAATTTTTCGTCAAAATCTGTAACATTATATTTTTCAATTATTTCTTTCACCTTTTTAACATCGATTGCGTGCAACGTCCCCCTGCTGCTGCTCACGGTTTCTGCTTTTAACATTGCGTTATAAACGGATTCCTGAATGGCTTCCACCACAGCCTGAAACAATGGGGACATGGCCGTATTGCTGAGCGTTTTGGTTGGAATTGGGTCTCTGGCACCTCTTATGCGCCTAACATCTTCATTTGTCGAAAACGCAATTACATAATCACCGGAACTATTGTTTGCCACCGATCCCGTGCGCGCAATCCCCATCATCGCCCGCTTGGCCAGTCGGTCAAGGTTACGTGACAAAATGGGGGCATCCGTCGCTACCACCATCATCATTGACCCCCCATCCATCGGCGTATCGCCACGACGAGCTTCTTCAAGCTGATCTTTATAGGAATATTGACCAAGTTCGCGCCCCACAGGCGCACCATTAATATTCAAATCACCACCAAAATTGGTTTGTACCAGAACACCAACAGTATAGCCCCCAAGGCTATCGGGCAGAACACGGGAACTCGTACCAATACCCCCCTTCCAGCCGAAAGCCTGAGTACCACGACCGGCCCCAACGCTACCTTCTTCCACCGGGCCTGTTTTTGCGGCTTCCAATGCAGCGATTGTGTATTCTGCTTTTGCACTATCCGGTGACCACATGTTATTAACGCGGCTGTCATTGGTTTCCCCGACAATCGGGTTGATCGTATGTTGTCCTTCGCCGGGTTTGGCAAGCGACCAATCCTTCAAAGCTTCAGCCGCCGTCCATACACAAAGAGTACATCCAAGAATTATTGGCGTTTCAATTTCACCAAATTCCCTAACCTGGGTTTCCCCAATCAGCTTACCATACCCATTGCCGGAATGTATCCATGCAGGGATCGGATGGCGATACATATCGTGATCCGACGGAATAATAGCTGTTATGCCTGTCCTAATATCATCGCCGATGTTAACTGTATGATGCCCTACTTTAACACCATCAACATCTGTTATGGCATTATATTTCCCCGTCGGAATGGTGCCTACATCCAGCCCAATGTCACGCGCACGTGGTTTTTGATCCTGTGCAAAAACACTGTTTGTCATCGCCAATGCACCAAGAAGCAAAACCAAATTTAATTTTTTCATCGGTTAATCCTTTAATGGTTGGTCTTTATTTCTTCAGGCTCGCATGGAAAGGATTCTAAATCAAGACGTTAAAAATCGGGATTGGAATATAATCGTTGCTTATCCCAAGCCCGAAAGAGTAGAATATAGTTCAAATATACGGGAAATAATCGTGGGAGATAAAACATGAGCAGTTCAAGAAGACTTTTTCTTAAAAGTGTCGGCGCGTCAGCAGGGATGAGCGCGCTTTTTCTGTCCGGATCGACGAATATTGCTTTGGCCGCACAAAATATGCAGGATGCAATTGCAGGCGCAAACGGTCTTATGACGGATAATGAAGATTTCTGGAAAGCTATCCAAAGCGAATTCATTATCGAAAAAGACCTGATCATGATGAATGCCGCAAACATGACACCAACACCAAAAATTGTCCATGAGACGGTGATTGAGCATACTCGCGATATGGAAGCAAATTGTTCTTTTCAAAATCGCGCCAAATACGGCGATCTTACACAAAAATCGCGTGAATTTATCGCAGGGTTTCTGGGCGCGGACGCCGACGAGATCGGGTTTGTCAGAAACACATCCGAAGCTAATAATACCGTGATTAACGGCCTTGATCTTGGACCGGATGATGAAGTTCTTATTTGGGATCAAAATCATCCGTGCAACAATATTGCCTGGCACCAAAGGGCAGAGCGACTTGGCTTTAAGGTTGTTACAGTATCCACCGCAGAAACACTTAATACGGAAGCCGACCTTATGGCACCGTTTGAAGCGGCCATTAACAGCAACACAAAAGTGCTCGCGTTCAGCCATGTATCAAACCAGACGGGCACGACTTTACCGGGTAAGAAGCTTACTGAGCTGGCGCATGCGCACGGTGCACAGTGCCTTGTTGATGGCGCGCAGACCTTCGGATATATGGATATCGATCTTCATGATATGGGATGTGATTTTTATACATCCAGCGGGCAGAAATGGATTCTTGGTCCGCGCGAAGCAAGCTTCATTTATGTAAAGCGCAGCGCACAGGCAAACTTGTGGCCAAACATCGTCACTGTCGGATGGGAAAGATCAAAAGCAAACGGTGCGCAAAAATATGAAAGCCTTGGCCAGCGCGACGATGGGCGGCTTTGGGCACTCGGTCGTGCGGTTGAATTTCACCAAATGATCGGACAGGACCGCATTAAAGCGCGGATCAACTATCTGGCAAATAATTTGCGGGACCGGCTAAGTAAAAAGGTGCCTAACATCCGCTTCCTGACGGAGCAAGCGGATGGATTAAACAGCGGCATACTTGTAGCGCTGATTTCGAACACTGATGCCCCGAAAGCGGCCAAAACAATTTATGACAAATACCGGATATCCGGTGCCATTGGTGGTCGCGAAGATGTTTTACGGGCACGGCTTTGTCCACATATTTACGTGACGATGGATCAAATTGAGAGCATAGCAGATTATATTGCAGCTTCAGTTTAAAGGAGCATTTTTGATGATAAAGAAAATAATAACAGTCATACTGGGAGCCGCACTTCTGGCATCCTGTGGGTCACAGGAAGAAAATATGGCGCAAAACAATGCCCTTACTGAAACGCAAAAAGCAGATGGTTGGCAACTGCTCTTCAATGGCAAAGATATCAATGCAAACTGGCGCGGCTATAACATGGAAGATGCACCGACGAATTGGGTCATTGACGATGAGGCCATTTATTTCAACCCCGATGCGGGCGGTACAAATGGTGATCTTATTTCACGTGAGCAATATAGCGAGTTTGAATTTTCACTTGAATGGAAGGTTGCACCAGGTTCAAACAGCGGTATTTTTTATCATGTCGTTGAAAGTGATGCTTATGAATTTCCGTACGAAACAGCACCGGAAATGCAGGTATTGGATAACGATGGACATCCGGACGGTGCCTTTAAACAGCACCGTGCAGGCGATCTTTATGACCTGATGGAAAGTCGTGTGGAAAATGTCCGACCCGTTGGCGAATGGAATGAGGTACTGATTGTTGTAAAAGGCAACACGTTACAACAATGGCAAAACGGCGAAAAAGTAATTGAAACAACGATGTGGGATGATAACTGGGCAGCATTGATTGCAGACAGCAAATTCGCGACATGGCCCGGGTTCGGCAAAAGCAATATCGGACATCTGGGACTTCAGGATCATACAGACCCGGTCTGGTTCAGAAACCTTAAGGTGCGGCGGCTCGACTGACCATCAATTCCACTTAAGCTTTGACGCGGATGCGCGCCTTCCCTCCTCGTCCGCGTAAAGCCCTACAATACCGCGCATGAATGCGTTGGGGTATATCCCTTCATGCAGCTCATCCGACAGGACTTCGATGTTTAATTTCAGATTGGGATTAAAACGCCTTTGCAAAGCGTTAAACAATACGTAAACGTCCGTTACCAAACTCATACGTTCTTCGGCATCACCCACAGCGAAATAAATTCTAGTCTCAAAAGGATATTCAGTATCTTTCGTTTTTTCGACTGTTCGCATGATAGAACGTTCCATTCGCGGATATAGGAAATCATCCCACCATATTGACGGGCTAACAATCAGATATCTTTTGAACAATCCGGGTTTTGTCATCGCGGCATATGCCGCCGCTAGTCCGCTCATTGACTTACCAATCAATACCCGATCTTGCGGATCGACATCATATTTTGCTTCAATAAAAGGGATTATTTCTTCTTCAACAACTTTCAGAAAAGCGTCCGCACCACCCGAATTTTCATAATCAACCGGGTTGCTTGCCAGATAATGGTTCTCATCGGGCGGTGTGAAAGCGGTTGGTGTATAATCTCGAGTACGGTTTTCTTCCTTCCAGCGACCGTCAGCCTCATCCTGATACCCAATTCCGACATAATAGGCGCTGGGAATATAATGAAAATATTCGTAATTATAACTCATTGCTGCCGACGGTGTGAATAACGCAAGGGGATCCAGAAAATAGAAGACAGAAGGCTTATGCCCTTCTTCTGGCGGTTCAATGGGTGGACGCACATACAGTCGATATGAAACGCCGTTTTTTGATACCGGAAGGTCAAAAACTTTAACATCCCAGGGGTAATCAAACCTTTTGGGATGCAGGTTCTTCGCGTTTTCTTCGGGTGATTGGGCAAAACCGGAGGCAGAGAAATTTAAAATAATAATAATAGCGAGAAATAATGTTCGTCTATTTCCGCGCAATTGAAAACCAGATATTTGTTTCATGTTGTCAACTGTCATTCAAAATGGCAATTTCCAAACTCCCGACAAAATCCTAACATAGCCAATTTTAAACGACAATGTCCTATTTACAGTCTTATTCAACCGATTTCAGATGAGATTTCATCAGACCTAGGAAAAAGGCCGCAGACATACCAGACGCCGAGAAAAGCATGCACATTACCATAATCTGGTACCGGACAGCGATTAACGGCGATACACCGGATAGTATCTGACCGGTCATCATCCCGGGCAAAGATACGAGCCCCACACCAAACAGTGCGTTCACGATCGGGATAAGAGATGCCCGGAGCGCAATGCTTCTTGCCTTTTCATATTCGACGCCGCGTTTCGTTTCGGCACGAACTCTTTCCGCCGCAAGGCTGATACTGTTCATTGAGCTGGAGAAAATCATCCCCCCTAACGGTATGAGATAGCGCGGTTCATACCAAGGATCGAGGCCAAGCACACCTTGTGTAATGAACAGCAACACAAAACCGCCACCTACAAAAATTGAAACCAGGGCAACCGGGTAGAGTTTTTTTCGGCTCACCTTGACCGTCCGAAGCGATATCCAGCTGGAAACGAGAAGCATCACGGAAAGAACACCAAGCACGATCCAGCCACTTTCAACATCAAACAGAAATGTCAGGAAATACCCGACGATAAGAAGCTGCACCAGCATGCGGGAAATGCCGCGCAGCCCTTCCTTACCATCGCTATGCCATCTAAACAGGATTACCAGAACAACCGCAACAGGAATAAACGCGAGCGCTAAACTCTCAAGCGATATTATATGCAGATTGTTCATTTTGGTCCTTCGGAAATTAACTAAGGAGACTTTATATCACTGAAAAAAGAAATGCATCCATTAATATTTTTTTGAAAAAATATATATCAGAAATCAATTCTAAGGTTATGGCCAGAGGGTATAAAGCCCGAATTCAATATCGCTTTCTGTGCCAGGATATTATTCTTTTCGGTTGAACAAATCGGATTCAATTGCCGCTCTCGACATCGATTGATCAATGCACGAAGGATATTTTGTGCAATTTTGCGACCTCTATATTCCTCACCGACAATCATTCCAAGATCAGCAATGTTTTCGAAATGTTGACTTAACCGGCATTCCCCCATCGCTATTAATTCTCCGTCCTGCCATAGGCCGAACAATTCATTTCGCTTTATCCGATCTCTGTAATAGCCCCTCAGCCAAACTTTGTCTGCTCCTAGGGTGCTATGGGCAAAGTCTACTGCTTTCTTGTGTTCATCAGGTATGACTAATTTGAACGTTGCGCCCTTTAAAAAAAAAGCCGGTTTGATGATCAACTTATTCGGACAATAATATTTCACGGCATTCACGGCAAGTGCATTATGATGATCAAGCGACAATGAAAGAAACTCCTGCTCAGTAGTTTCAGGATAGGCTCCCTTTATCCCCAAATATGTAATTGCACACGCGTAAATTTTTTGTGCTCTTATCTTATCCCGCACATAAAACTGAAGTAGATAATCTTCGCCATTTATGACAAAATATCCGACTTCATCATCGTCGTACGAAATTAAATAGTGATCGGCTATATCAACAAAAGCTTCCCACATACCATCACGTGGCGATAGAAGATTACCCAGATATTCAGCTCGAAGTGACGCAGTATGACACGCCTCCGTTTTTTTAAAATAGAAAGACATTATTTTCCGAGGTTTTTATAGTTATTAAAAAGCTGTTTAACCATTTCTTCCAGCGGATAATCGTCAAACACAAAAAGATAATGAAGCGCAATTCCATCAAGCTCGGACATAAAACGTTTTGCTGATTGATCCGGATTAAACACCCGGGAGCGCTGAAACATGGTTTTCGTCACCTTGAAAAGGCGTAATGAACGCGCCTGAAGCTTTGGCCTGACCAGTTTTCTTAAGTCCGGTTGAAACAAAAGTCCGAGTTGCAGGGACAAAAATTTCTTGTTGGAAAGAAGAAAATGGAAGTAGTCATCAAGAAAGTTAAGCAAAGTCGTTTGATAGCCAGCATCGCTGACCAGCTTTTCCGCAATTTCAATCATCCCTTCACTGGCATGATCAATGATCGCAAAAAGAAGCTCATCCTTACTTTTATAATAATTATAGGTAAGACCTTTGGAGACGCCCGCCTCTTTGGCAATTTGACTGATGGAAGTTTTGTGAAAGCCATGCTCCGCGAATAATGTCAAGGCGGCATTTATAATTTTATCTTTTCCAAGTTGCGGGCGCATTCACCTGATATCCCCATCATGAGATTTGTTTAATTGACCAATTGGTCAATTAATATGGCTTCCGTAAAATAATGTCAAATAGAAAAAGATTATTCTTGCCCGATCAGGTTATCAGCTTGATCGGTCAACGCGAGGTTTTTGATGATTTCTAATCCGGTGATCAATTCATCGTCCGATGGCGGTGCGAGGGCAATTCTAATCGCGTTTGACGCACTTCCCTGAGCCACGGAAAAAACGCTTGCTGGCGAGATCGCAACACCACGCGCAGCCGCCTGCGCACAAAAACCTTCCGCGCGCCAGTCATTAGGCAAAACCATCCACAGATGATAAGAAACCGGATCCGTTTTGATTTCAAAACCATCAAGAATTTCAAGAGCAATTTGCTGCCGTTCCATTGCCTGCTTTCGCCTTGAGTGTTCATATTTTGCAACGGTGCCGTCAGATATCCACCTGAGGCAGGTTGAATAAGACACACCGGATGTGACCCATCCGCCCGTGTGAAGCGAGGTAATAAAATTCTCTTGCAGTTTTTTTGGACAAACAACAAAACCAAAGTTAAGCCCCGGGGATAATCTTTTGGACAAGCTTTCAACGGTGATGGTGTGATCCGGCGCCAGTCGACCAAGGGGTTCACCGTTCTTCAAAAAGGCATAGACAACATCCTCAATGATAAAAATGTCATTTTCAATTGCGTATCTGATGAGCTCTTTTCGTCTTTCCTCGCTCATGGTTATGCCAAACGGATTATGGAGTGTTGGTTGAACATAAACAGCTTTTAGCTTTGCTTTGGTATGTTCCTGCCCGAGCTTATCAACACGGATTCCCTCATCATCCATTTCAATGGGAACCAACGTGATGCCCATGCGCTCCGCGATCCCCCGCACTACGGGATAGGTCATATACTCAATACCAATCCGATCCCCAGGTGACGCAACGCTGGTTATCGCGGCAGCAATACCCTGCCGGCCACCGCCAGAAAATAAAATGTTATCGGGATCCGGCATCCAGTTATCAAACTTAAGAAGCGATGCCGCAATCTCACGACCCTCGTAATCACCCCTCGCCCCTACCGGCATCATTGATTTTTCGAGCACATCCGCCCGTGACAAATGCTTAAACCCAGGGACCATATCTGACGCCTGCCCGTCCAAAACCGAAAAATTCAGCTGCATGTTGATTGGCTCTTTTGCCGGCTCCCCCAATTCGGGTGCACGATTGTCAAAAGCCCTGATGAATGTGCCCCTGCCTACTTCCCCAATGGCCACACCGCGCTTTACCAGTTCCGCATAAACGCGAGATGCCGTTGAGGGGGCGATCTTTTCTTCGTAGGCAAATTCCCTTTGAGGGGGAAGCTGATCACCCGGTTTCAGCACCCCTTCTCTTACAGAGTTGACCAAATGATCAGCAATTTGCAGATAGTTTCTTCCTTCCGGCAAGTAAAATTTCTCCTGATATTGCATTGATATCCAGTGTAAATTGCACCGAGAAATAAATCAAGAAATGCTCACAAAGCCTTTAGCGCAGTATTGATACTTTCTAGCGCCGCCTTTAACTGATGCCGGGGAACGGTAATATTCATCCGCATGAACCCTTCAGCACCAATACCATAGCTATCGCCAGCATTTAATTGAACCCCTGTATTTTCTACAAACCATTCGCCCATGACCATTTCCGGCGTGACGCGCCTGTGATTTCCTTCCGCTTTCCATTTATCATGAAGCGCCCTGACATGATCAGGCGTGGCAATTTTTTCCTTGAGACCATTGCAATCCAGCCAGGCGACATAGGTTCCTTCCGGTCTTGAATATTTAATTCCCGGCATTTCACCCGGCCTGTTTATGTAGTCAACAAGATAAGCGAAATTTTCATCAAGGTAAGCATTCACATCATTAAGCCACTGTGCCCCTTCCCGGTAGGCGGCTTCCGCCGCGATCTGGCCAAACACATTGGTCCCGGTTTCGTGCCCGCCACCAATCATGGTTGCGTTCATCAGGTCTTCGTTCCTTGTAAAGAAATAGGCAACCTTGAGACTGGCCTGATTGAAGGATTTACTGACTGATTTAAAAGTAATGCTTGTGTTTGCATATTTTTCACCGATGGATGCGTATGGCGTATACCTGCCTCCATCACGCACAAAATCGCACCAGATTTCATCGGATAGAATTGTCACGCCATGGCGCATGCAGACATCACCGAGCGCACGAAGTTCATCCGCAGACCAGCATTCGCCGGACGGATTATTCGGATTGCAGAGAATGAGGCATTTTGTCTGATAATCCAGTCTGTTTTCCAGATCTTCCAGATCCATATGCCAACGGCCATTAACTTTTTTCATTGGATTCATTTCAATGGTCATTCCGGCTTGATTGATCGCACCACGAAAGCCGCTATATGTGGGCGTTTGCAGAATGACTTTTCCTTTAACCGGATTAAGCCCTCTTAGTGCAGACACAATACCCGGTTTTAATGCGGATGAATTTCTGATCCATTCTTTTTTAAGATCGAGCCCATAACGTTCCTTATTCCAGTCAATAATAGATTGGTAATAACCATCATCAACGGTTTCATAGCCATAAATTTCATATTCCGCGCGTTTTTTTATGGCCGTCGTAATAGCGGGGTGGACCTTAAAATCCATATCGGCAATCCCCATGGGTTGCTTTATCTTGTCCCGGCCATAACGCTTTATTGCCGCATCCCATTTGATACTATTAACACCAATGCGGTTATATTCCTGGTCAAATGAGCTTCGTCTGCCTGTTGATTGTGCGAAACCTATCTGCCCTCCCAACCCGGATGCGGCGGCAATTGTTGTAAACCCAGCGGTTTTTATAAAATTTCTGCGACTTTGAGATAGTTTTCTATTCATCATAATTCCCTGTGACTTTGTTAAACACGGGATGAGCATAAATTCAAAAAAAAGGTCGGATCAATGAAAGTTTTGCCCTCGGGGCAATGTTTTTTTAGGCAGACGCCATTTAAACCCGAAATGCGAGACTGGCCGCAACGTGAAAAGCAAGCTATAATGCACCATTGCCGGATTAGATTGGATTAACAACATATGCATAAGGCAGGGTATCAACATGATAAAAATCAAATTAAGCAGTATATTTGTCGACGATCAGGAAAAAGCCGCCAGTTTTTATACGGGAAAAGTGGGGTTCACAATTAAACAGGATATACCGCTTGGCGAATTCCGGTGGCTTACCGTGGGCAACACGGACGATGACATAGAACTTGTTCTCGAACCCAGAAGCCTGCCAAGTGTAAAAGCTTACCAAGCGGACATATATGAAAAAGGTATTCCAGCAACTGCACTTTATGTTGATGATATAGATGCTGAATATCAACGGCTCATGGCATCAGGGGTTAATTTTAAATCTTCGCCGCAGGAATTGGGGGATGTTAAAGTCGCCACATTCGATGATACCTGCGGGAATTATATCCAGCTTTATCAAACCGTATAGAACGAAACTCCGATACACCGATAATGATAAACGAAAAAATAGACCATCACTTTAATGAACTGTCGCCGATTGATTTCAATATTTACGGGGACATTCCCCTTTACGAAAAGCTAAAGCAGGAAAATACGCCGGTTGACAAGGTCAATGCGCTCTGTGATCACGTGTCGGTGATTAAGGAGCAGGTCGAAAGTGTCCTGAACGAAGAAGATGAGCATCTGGCCGTCGTCTATAATTTCCTGAGCCACAAGGAGCAGGTAGAATATTTAAATTTCCTGAACAGAGTTGAGAAAGACACGCTCAGATATCTGGCTGATCGCAAATTTTAATTTCATTGTATAATATATGACACAAAACATTCCGGAATATTTCATTACAGTGTTTTAGATTAAAACCATCCTTAAAACATAACTATTTGTTTTTAAAACATAAAATTTATTCATTCGCACCCTCTACGAATTGGCACAATCATTGCTGATATACGTGAAGGTTATCGAAAACCGACAATGGGTTAATTGAATTGTTAATTGCCCAGAACCAGAAATGATATTTTATGAAATTTTTTAGAGGAGGGTTATTTTGAAACAGGATGAATTATTAGGGCGTGCCGCTTCAACACTTATTCGGTATGGAGGTGAATTTTCCTCATTTTTTGCTGATCATGCTTCCGGAGCATTTGTATACGACCGGGAAGGAAGGCGAGTGCTTGATTTTACCTCGGGGCAAATGAGCTCTATACTTGGACATTCCCATCCGGAGATAGTGGAAACCGTCAGGGAAGCGATCGGGAAGCTGGATCACCTTTTTAGCGGGATGTTATCAACCCCTGTATTGGATCTCGCGGAAGCGTTAACGTCTTTGGCGCCAGAGCCTCTCGACAGGGTTCTTTTACTAAGTACCGGCGCGGAATCCAATGAAGCCGCACTTAAAATGGCACGCCTTTATACGGGAGGTTATGAAGTGGTTGGGTTTGCCCAGTCATGGCATGGCATGACCGGTGCAGCCGCCTCTGCCACGTACAGCGCGGGCAGAAAAGGTTATGGGCCGATGAATGTTGGCAGCATGGCCATTATGGCTCCTAATTTATATCGCCCCACATTCGGTAATCATGAATTTTACGATTGGCAGGAAGAACTTGATTACGGCTTTGATCTTATTGACCGCCAATCGACAGGTAATTTAGCAGCTTTCATCGCCGAACCAATTTTAAGTTCGGGCGGCATTCTGGAATTGCCGAAAGGGTACCTTGCCGCACTTAAACAACATTGCGAGAAAAGGGGAATGCTTTTGGTGATGGACGAGGCCCAAACCGGCCTTGGTCGTACGGGTGAAATGTTTGCTTTTTCAAGAGACAATATTGTGCCCGACTTTCTAACCTTATCAAAAACCTTAGGCGCGGGCCTCCCATTGTCCGCGGTTTTAACAACAGCGGAAATAGAGGAGAAATGTCATGAGAGAGGATATCTCTTTTTAACAACACACACGTCGGACCCGCTGCCCGCCGCTGTTGGGCTTACGGTTATCGATATTATTTTGCGGGATAAACTTGCTGATCGCGCAGCAGTCGCCGGGACGAAGCTTAAAAAAGGATTGCAGGAGCTGCAAAACAAATATGATTGCGTGGGGGATGTTCGGGGGCGCGGCCTACTTCTGGGTATGGAAATAGTTGAGGATAAAATATCAAAGAAACCATCAGTTAAGCTTGGTGAAAAAATAACTGATAAAGCCATGGAGCTTGGTTTAAACATGAATATCGTGAAATTACCCGGTATGGGCGGTGTATTTCGCATTGCACCGCCAATCACGGTATCAGACGATGAAATTGAACTCGGCTTATCAATTTTAGATGATGCGATCAAGTATGCCATCTCAGGATAAATCCTGAAAACGCTGAATTAATATAAACAAGCACACTCATTAATGTTGGTGCGCAGTCAGCCTCGAAAGCGCACCAACATTTAAATGATATTGCTTGAAACATATCGATACATATTGTTATTTATATTACATTATGTATTGGACAATATAATGACCCTCGAAAAATTACAGAGAGGCTTTTTCTCCTCCACCGATGATATTTCTTCGTTGAAAGAAGTTTCTAACCCGGTCGCAAGGTCATGGAGCAGGCTAAGAAATAATGGCTTCAAACCCGTTTCTATTTTCTCTTATCCTTCTAAGAATAATGCACCGTCCACACCCGATGGTTTAACGAAATCACTACGACAAATTGGTCCAAAACTTCGGTCAATCATTGGCAATCCGGATGAAAGTGCCTGCGCATTGGTAGATGCTGACGGCATATTAAGCGCATTTGATGGCGGCGAAATCATAATGCGTGATTTAGCACGCAATGGATGGCGGAATGGGTTGTCCTTTAAGGAGAATTTTGCAGGTACCAATGCCATAGATTTATGTCTGCGGGACCGCGAGCCCATGATTACCAAAGGCTTTGAACACACCGTTAAAGCTTTACATGACATTATAATAATAGCCTATCCCCTATTGGATCAAAGTGGGAACCTGCTGGGTAGCCTATCCCTATTTACCAAAGCTAATGAGGAAATAAGCAACTCTCAGGCGGTAACAGCCTTATCGGCCATGCTCCTGGAAGCTATATTACAGATTGATGCTTCAAAAATTGAACTGCTAAGGCGGGTCGCGGAACAAAAAGCAATTGCCGATGCAATGAAGGACTGCACAATGGTCGTAAGCAGAGAGGGCATTATAGAATATATGAACAGGCCCGCAGGGCTTGTATTTAAAGTTGATCCCGAAAAAGCGGTCGGTCAGGAGCTCTCAAAAACCATTGGCTTTGAACCTGTTATGAATCCTGTTTTCGAAACCGGTATCGGATATACGGATGAGGAAGTCCGCATAAAAAGTGAAAATATCAATTTACACTTAATTGATACAGCCGTTCCCATAAAAGACGGAAGTGGAAAGGTGTTGTCTGTTGTAAACACATTCAGAGAATTTGAACAAGTAGCCAAAGTTGCTCAAAAATTCGGGGGCAATCAGGCACATTTTTCTTTTGATGATGTTATTGGCCAATCCCCCTCCATGATGCTCACATTGGAAAAAGCAAGAAGAGCAGCGACCGGGATTTCCAATATCCTGATTTCCGGAGAAAGCGGAACGGGAAAAGAATTGTTTGCCCAGGGAATTCACCTTGCAAGTCAGCGCGCGAACAGACCCTTCGTCGCGGTTAATTGCGCCGCATTGCCCCGTGACCTCATTGAAGCGGAGTTATTTGGTTACGTCGCCGGCAGTTTTACGGGAGCTCACAAATCGGGACGTCCAGGAAAATTTGAAATTGCGTCGGGTGGGACTATTTTTCTTGATGAGATTTCGGAAATGCCGCTGGATGTGCAGGCGAAATTGTTAAGGGTGCTTCAGGAAAGAGAGATAACCCGCATTGGAGGAGCAGAGCCTATCTCGGTAGACGTTCGTATCATAGCCGCGATGAATAAAGAGGCACGTAAGCTTGTTATGGAAGGACGGTTCCGCGAAGATTTGTATTACCGTATCAATGTCATTGAAATTGCTATCCCCGCGCTGCGTGAACGAGAGGGGGACATCAGGCTGCTGGCCCAACATTATATTAAGCGATATGCATCTCTCTTGAATAAACCAACTAAGAGAATAGCAGAAACTGTTCTCAAAAAGCTGGAGGCATACGGCTGGCCGGGAAACGTCAGGGAACTCCAAAACATTATCGAACGTATGGTCAATTTTTCGGATGATGAAATTATCAATGAAGGGCCGGAATTACCGGTACCGCCAATTCTAAATTCAGATCCTTCCAAGGGCAAAGCAGAGCAATCAATCAATATCTGCACCTTTGCTGAGATGGAAAAGAACCTTATTTCAAAAGCGTTACAGGCTACGAACCATAATGTCACTAAAACGGCGGACTTATTACAATTAACAAAGCCCCGCCTTTATCGTCTGATTAAAAAACATAAGATAAAACTTGAACGTGCCCTAAACATCTCCTGACGAGCCGAACTGTGTAGGTCAAATCATGAAAATACCATTAGCGAAAAAATACCCCGGAATCGCTGTTATATCAACACTGGCCTTGGGAGCACCGGGGCTGGCATACCTGTCCGGCGATCTTGTTTTTTTTCAACGTTTCTTCGGCGAGGTTAACCTCTGGCTGGTCTATATGGTGATTGGTGTGGCGGGCGTCATGGCGGCAACATTGCTGCAATCGAAGGGTTGGTTTATGATTTACAAACCGGAGCGTTGGAAAAGCCTGTGGCGGTATCTTGCATTGGCGTTTTTTTTAAGCATTAACGCAATCCTGATCGATCTGAAAGTTATGCTTCCGGCGGATATGAATATACCGTTTCCAAATTCACTGATGTTCTATCCGTCAATCAATTTTCTGGTACAAATTATTTTTCATATTTTGCCGCTGACGGCGCTTCTGCTGATGTTGAAATTGATCCCGCCACAGAAATCACAAGAAAAATTTATTTGGATTGTTATTGCCGTCGTTGCTTTATTGGAACCGATATACCACATGCTGGACATGCGCACTTTGGGGGCCTATTCGCTTCAGTGGGTTATTTTGACCGGCATAAATATATACCTGATTAATTTTTTTGAGTTGCTCATTTTCAAACGATATGACTTTGTTGCCATGTTTCTGTTCAGGCTTCTGTTCTACTTAATCTGGCATATTATCTGGGGATATTTCCGTTTGGGGATATTGTTTACTTAATCCGACAGTGGGGACAAAACCATCATCTGCACTATTAAAAAAAGCCCCGCTCCGTCAAGAGCGAGGCTTTAATCATAAATTTAACATAAAACAGCACGTGGCCAATATTACCCTTTTAAATGTTTGTCGAAAAACTGAAGGGTTCGATCCCACGCCAATGTTGCCATTTCTTCGTCATAACGTCCGGTGCTGTCATTATGGAAGCCATGACGCGTCCCCGGATACATATGCATCTCATAGGTGGCGCCGTTTGCCTTCAGCACTTCTTCATAAGGCTGCCAGCTGGCGTTTACGCGTTCGTCCAGCTCGGCCAGTTGAACCATCAACGGCCCCTTGACGTTCCCGACAATATCGTTGCGCGCGGGGGTTCCGTAAAATGGGACTGCCGCGTCAATAATATCCGGCAGGCTGGCGGCAAGAAAATTGCTGACGTAACCGCCGAAACAAAAGCCAACAACACCGAGCTTGCCACTGGACCGGGCATGATTTTTCAAAAAGCGCGCCGCGGCGATGAAATCAGCTTCGATTTTTGCACGATCCAGACTGCTTTGCATTGAGCGCCCCTCATCGTCATTTCCCGGATAACCGCCAAGCGGATGCAATGCATCCGGTGCAAAAGCCAAATACCCCGCCTTCGCGAGGCGACGTGCCACATCCTTAACATAAGGGTTAAGCCCCCTGTTTTCATGCACAACCAAAACTGCGGGGGCCGTGTCGCCATCCTGCAATGCGCTTGGCTGCACAAGATAGCCGCGCCCTTCCCCATGACCATCCGGTGAAGGGAATGTGGCGTATGTCGCCTTGATATCTTCGTCGTTGAACGAAACCTGTTCGGCCATTGCATAATTCGGTATTAAGGCGCTTGTCAGCATTGCAACTGTCAGGCCCCCAACCGCAATCGATGACAAGCGGTCCATAAATTCGCGACGACCCATCATGCCGTGGGCATAGGCGTCATACCAATCAAAGGCTTCTTCCGGTATTTTAATTTTTGTTTCAATGTTCATGTCTTATCCCTGTATCTATTTTGCATATGTTACCCGACCAGTAAATAGAGTACCCGAAAAGAAATAAATTGCAAATTCACGAAAACTTTACTGCCAATGTCTGGTCTAAACTTGGGCATCCTCTTTTTCGGTTTTAATTTTTTTCCTGGTGATCATGAAATCCACAACACCAAAGGCCAAAATAATAAACGATAGGGGGATCATGACCATGCCGACAAGTTCAAATAACGACTGCTCTTCCGAAAATTTCAAAAGCCCGAGGGCTGTAATCCCGGTTCCAAGAGCGGTTTTGGTATAGGCGAGCAATGTACGTCTGTTGGCAAGCTCCGTCCTGAGCAGGGCCAGAAGCATCGAATCAATATTTCGTTTTTCATTAATGTCTGTCATGAATCACCCAACCTTGTTTAAACGCATAAGATCATAAATATGCATATCGACACAATAAAGGCAAATTTGCAGTGGCAATGCGAAAGCGCTCATTGAAAACGGTTTGATCGGGCGGGCGTTTGACAGCCAGAATGTCGCTTATGATCCGAGTTCGCGGAAGTTCAATACTCTCGCAGACTAATCTGTCTCTTGTCGTAAATTCGTGTTGCTCAATCCTGTTTGCAACCTGTGTAGTAAAGGTTCTCTATGGTTCTTCGAGTCACTCGTTTAAGGTCAGAGTGTGGCTAAAAATCAATTGGAACAGAGTTATTCAACAGCACGTGCGGCACTAATCTGGTAGAAGATTCCTTCTGAAAAATCCGTAAGAAGTCTAAAATGGCCTTCAATTAATATGGGGTCATAGGTAAATTGAACAGGGAAATCGGCTTGTACTTCTACAAATCCACCAAGCCCACCTGGTATATGAAATGGACAGGCGTGAGGATAAGCCATAAGGATGAAATAACTTTGCGTTTCTGTTGGTTCAAGCGGTACCATATATCCATTAAGCTTTACGGTTTTTCCGTCTAGCTCACGTAACTCCGGTGTGATAATGGGAATATCGTAATAGGGGTCACCAACCGATTTTTTCTTAATTTTAACATTGATCAGTGTATTCCAATCCAGAGCCCCCGGTGGTGTAGGAGCTGGACGCCATATCTGACCCCATTCATCTTCCAG
>JAUIDN010000039.1 GCA_030428615.1 Alphaproteobacteria bacterium
TAGTCAATATAATTCCAGTGGTTTGATCTACTATTCCGGGTTACCCACTTAATAACGATTGTTGGGAACCTTACAAAAATGTTCATATTATAGACGTGAACGATCCCGAAAATCCGAAGAAAATAGGCGTTTTGCCCAGACCTGCTGCCCCCGTCGACGCACCATTTACCGATTTTTGTCAGCGTGGTGGCAGCTTCGGGCCAAAACGTACCGGATACTATACACAACCCGGCGTATCACGAGAAGGCATTCTGCCCTTTAATTTCTATAATGCGGGATTGCAGGTGTTCGATGTATCAGACCCTAAAAACCCTGAGATCGCAGCTTATTTCGTGCCCAGATTCGATGAAAAACGTGTGCCGGACTTTGCAATGGGTAATTTAAGCCATGGCGTATACGTGGAATATGACCGTAATCTTTTTTGGCTTTTTACCAATCATGGTATGTATGTACTTTCAAGTCCACTATTAGGTGAGCCCCGTTTTGATATGCCTGAAAACCCGTGGCCCCCAAGGCCGTAACCATACAAAAAGCTACCTACTGCAAGCCTTACTGTGACCAGAATCTTGGTGAAAACAGCACAAGTACGGCAAATAGTTCCAGACGACCGAGTAACATTCCGAAAGTAAGAAGCCATTTGGAAACATCCGGAAGTTCCTGAAATGTGCCGGACGGACCGATGATTGGGCCAAGCGCGGGACCAACATTTGCCATGGCCGTGCCCGCACCCGACACTGCCGTCACAAAATCCAGGCCGGTAAGCGTCAAACAAAGAGCAAGAATGACAAAACAAACAACAAATAAAAACAAATATGAAAGGACCGATCCGGTAACACTTTCATCAATAGGAGCGCCATTATACCGCGGGATAAAAATGCCACTTGGACGAAGCAGTTTTTTGAAATGAGCGGCGCACATTGACGTCAACACCTGGAAACGGAAAATCTTTATCCCACACGATGTCGAACCGGCACAGCCGCCAATAAACATTATGAAGAAAAAAACAAGGATGGGAAGCGCACCCCAGGTGCTATAGTCCGTCGTCGCATATCCGGTTCCGGTTAAGATGGAAACGACATTAAAAGTCGAATATCTAACCGCTTCTTCAAAATCATAAATTTCCTCGCTCCATACCCATAGCGTCATTAACACAATCAACAAAAGTACCAGCGCCAGAAACCATCTCACTTGTGAATCATGATAAAAGCCACCCTTCTGTCCGCGCAAAACCCTTAAATATAATAAAAAAGGCAAGCTGCCGACTATCATGAAAAAGGTAACTGTATAGTCTATCAATGCGCTGTCAAAATGACCAATCGAACCGTCAGATGTTGAAAAACCACCCGTTGCAATCGTGGTAAAGGAATGACATACGGCTTCAAATGGGCTCATTCCCGCAAGCCAGAATGTAACCGCACATATGATGGTTAAACCCACATAAAGCAGCGAAAGCGCGGATGCAAGCTGGGTAGCGCGAGGCAGCATTTTATCGGAAACATCAAAGCTTTCAATTTTAAAGAGCTGCATTCCCCCGATCTGAAGGATCGGCAGAATTGCAACTGCCATAACGATAATACCAACACCGCCAAACCACTGAAGCATCGACCGCCATAAAAGTATTCCTGGCGGTGCCCCGTCAAGTCCGGTGATAACGGTGGATCCCGTCGTCGAAATTCCAGACATCGCTTCGAAATAAGCGTCCGTATAACTTAAGGAGAGCTCAGAAAAAACAAATGGGAGTGCCCCAAACGCGGGCATCAGAAGCCATGAAACAAAAGTCAGCAAGAAGGCCTGCTGCACGGTGAATTCATCATGATCGCCGCGGTTGCTAAGATACAAACTGCTGCCGAAAAAGACAACAATACCGGAAATAAGGGCAAATACCTGCCAATCAGGGTTTGATACAGCCAAATCAACAGCGACCGGAAGTAACATACCAAACCCGATAATGAGCAGGAATATCCCCGACACCATCCAGATTGGACGAAAATCTATCAAACTTATCGCCCCTCCTTCATTTGCTAACCGCGTAATGAATCTATTGGCCCGACTACGGCCAGAAATTCCCTTCGGGTTTTTTCATCTTTTCTAAAAGCGCCTACCATGCGGCTTGTAACCATCGAAACACCATGTTTGTGGACGCCTCTTGTGCTCATGCATTCATGAGTTGCCTGAATAACAACACCCACGCCAAATGGTTCCAAAATCTGCTGAATACAATCAGCAATTTCGGCTGTCATTTTTTCCTGTACCTGCAATCGCTTAGCATATGTTTCAACAACACGCGCAAGCTTGCTGATGCCAACCACTTTATCTTTTGGAAGATACCCAACATGAGCGCGACCAATAATCGGCGCCATATGGTGTTCACAATGGCTTTCAAAGGGAATGTCCCTTAATACGACCATTTCATCGTAACCGCTTACTTCCTCAAAAGTACGCGACAAAATTTCGTGCGGATCTTCGTTATAACCCCTGTAAAATTCGTCATATGACCTCACTACACGTTTCGGTGTGTCCAAAAGACCTTCGCGGTTTGGGTCCTCCCCCGCGTACCTGAGCAGCGTTCGAACCGCCTCTTCGGCTTCCTGGATGGATGGTTTAGTACTAGAATTATTAGTCATATTAGTGAACCTGCCTGTCATCTGAGGGTATATCAAGCGAGAACGCCGGTATTTCAACATCGAAATAATGCCCGTCCTTCGCTTTCATTTTGTATTTGCCGACCATAAAACCGGAAGATGTTGTAAGCGGCGCCCCACTTGTATATTCAAAAGCGTCACCCGGTTCCAGTATTGGTTGTTCCCCAACGACACCTTCACCTTCGACTTCATGAGTTTGACCGTTTCCATCAGTAATGAACCAGTGTCTGCGTTCAAGCTGCACCGTATTTTTACCGTGATTTTCTATCTGAATTTGGTATCCCCAAACATAATGACCATCTTCCGGTTCGGATTCCTGGTCAAGATAAAACGGCTCTACTGATACACCAATGTCATTCGTAATGGATTTATATGTTTTTTTTTCGTCCATAACCCTTGCTCACATAGACATTTTATAATCCGGCAACTCTGGCCGCTCTTGCGAAATCTTCCAGTAAATCATCGACATGTTCGAGACCAACTGAAAGCCTGAGCATACTTTCAGTAATACCCATATCCAATCTCGCACTTTCCTCAACCGCTTTGTGGGTCGTGCTTGCCGGATGTGTCATCAGGCTTTTCGCATCCCCTATATTATTTGAAATATCCGTAACTTCCAACGCATTTAAAAATTTAAATGCCTGCTCCCGTCCTTCCGGGACAAAAACCGTTACTACAGATCCGCCCGCTGACATTTGTTTCATCGCCAACTCGTGCTGCCTGAATTCCGGACGACCGGGATAATTGACCGATGCAAAGACACCCATATCAATAAGACCGTCCGCCACTTTCGCAGCGTTACTGCACATTTTTTCAATGCGAAGATCCATTGTTTCCATACCCTTAAGCATTACCCAGGCGTTAAACGGACTTAAATTCGGCCCGGTATGTCGGATATAGGGTAAAATGGTCTCTTCCATAATTTCTTCGCTGGTAAGAATGCAGCCACCAAGACACCGACCTTGACCATCAATATGTTTTGTTGATGAATAAATGACGATATCTGCGCCGTACTTCATGGGTTTTTGCAGTAATGGCGTCGCAAAAACGTTATCAACGACAACCGTGACGCCATTTTCTTTTGCCAAATCACACACAAACTGAATATCTACCACATCCAATGTTGGGTTAGCAGGTGATTCCAGAAATATCGCCGTTGTATTTGGCTGGATCGCGTCCTTCCATGCGTTATTGTCGTCGCCATCCACAAGGGTCGATGCCACTCCAAACTTTGGTAATATATTTTCAATGAACACCCGGCATGACCCGAATAATGTTTTACTTGAGACCACGTGATCACCGGCTTTTACAATTGAAAGCATTGCCGAGGTCATTGCCGCCATTCCAGTTGCTGTTGAGCGTGCGGACTCCGCACCTTCAATAAGCGCCATTCTATCTTCAAACATTGCACAGGTTGGATTGCGAAGACGCGAATATGTATAGCCATCCTGCTCGCCTTCAAAACGAGCAGCCGCATCTTCCGCACAGTCATAAGCATACCCGGATGTCATGAACATGCTTTCACTTGTTTCGCCAAGTTCACTCCGGTACGTACCACCGCGAACAAGCTTTGTCTGAAGCCGCCATTTATCCGTAATATCTTTATTCTGTCCTGTGTCTCGTTTCATTTTTCTATAACCTTAGTCAAACCTATTGATGAGCGGAATTATGATCCAAATACGTAAGTAATTCCACCAAAGAACGCTAATTACTACAGGATATGCTCTCAAGTACACAAAAAGTTGACTAAAACGGACGAATAAATGAAAACATGTTTTTTGTGGATACGATTAGTGGGCACATAAAACATAAATAATCGACGTTCGGATACTTGAAGTTTGAATAATCAATCCCATATGGAAGGGGAATATGAAAATAATATGAGGGAAAATGCACATCCGATGCATAAATTTGTTGTTTTATGGATGCTTATTTCAATTTCGGCGATTAGTTTCGTTCCGGCAGCAAATTCTGTGGAATTTACAAATAAGGAAAGTAAACAATCCCAACAACGTAGCGCACAACAAAAGAATGACCCTCAAAAAGATTTTACCGGATATCTTTTTGCTGAAGCCGTTGAAAAAGCCGAAGCAGAAGAAAAAATCGTATTTGACGTTCTGGGCTTAAATTCAGAACAAACTTTCAGATCCGATCATTTGTTGAATGATCTCCGTTCCATTCCCCCTGAACGGCAGTATTTGCCAGACGAACCCCCCATCGTTTAATTGATAACGAACTTTGCTGTTCGTCACATTTTCAAGTATAAAAATAGTTATTAAATCGCATTATAAACAAGATGCGTATATAATCCGGGTCGAACAGATAAGCCGACCCCTTTAAAAGTTTTAAAAGGAAAACAAAATGGATCTTACGATGCACTGGGTGGGATACGCCGCCGTTATCGTTTTTGTCTTGTCGTATTCTTTGGTGATTGCCGAAGAATATCTTCATTTAAAAAAATCAATCCCCGTCATCTTCGGTGCCGGGATAATCTGGCTCATAATCGCTTTTCAATATATGAGCGACCCTTCCCACGCGACAGAAGAAGCAATCAAACATCTTCTTATTGAATTTGGAGAGCTTTTCTTATTCCTGCTTGCGGCAATGACCTACGTGAATTCAATGAATGAACGTGGAGTTTTCGATGCGCTTCGGGTCTGGCTTGTGAAACATAATTTCAGTTATCGGCAGCTATTTTGGGTGACCGGTATAATGAGCTTCTTCCTGTCACCAATCATTGATAACCTGACAACGGCACTTGTTATGTGCGCCGTTATTATGGCTGTTGGGCGGGATAATAACAAATTCATCGGTATAGGTTTCGTGAACATTGTCATTGCCGCCAATGCAGGTGGTGCATTTAGCCCGTTTGGTGACATTACAACGCTTATGGTATGGCAAACAGGGGTCGTTGAATTCTGGACATTCTTTAACCTGTTTGTTCCTTCCGTGGTTAATTATGTTATCCCGGCGACTATTATGTCTTTTGCGGTCAGTAACGAAACTCCAAAAGTGGAAGAAGAAGAAACCATTGTAATGCAGCGTGGCGCAAAAAGAATAATCGCCCTTTTCGGCCTTACGATTGCGACGGCTGTATCATTTCACAGCTTTCTTCATATTCCGCCGTTCCTGGGTATGATGGTGGGCCTTGCCTATCTGAAATTATTTGGACATTACCTGCAGAGAACACATGAGAAAACGCGGGTAGGAATGCCCGGCGAAAATATGGGCGTGGGTGAAATTGGTGATACCCGTAGATTTGACAGCTTCCGTGAAATCGCCCGTGCCGAGTGGGATACGCTCCTGTTCTTCTTTGGCGTCATCATGTGTGTCGGTGGTCTTGGCTTTATTGGATATCTGGCGCTGGCATCCAATTATATGTATATAGAAATGGGTCCAACATTCGCCAATATAATGGTCGGGTTCCTGTCCGCTATCGTCGATAACATACCGGTAATGGTGGCTGTTCTTCAAATGGAACTCACTATGGATACTGCCCAATGGTTGCTTGTGACGCTGACTGCCGGTGTTGGTGGCAGCATGCTTTCCATCGGCTCCGCCGCTGGTATTGCACTTATGGGCCAATCCCGTGGGAAATACACCTTCTTCGGTCATCTTAAATGGACGCCTGTTATTGCGCTCGGTTACGGTGCGAGTATCTGGGTTCATTTATGGCTCAATGATCGTTTTGTCGGCGTGATGCCATAAGCTTTTTGTGATCAGGTGGGTATAAATTTATACCCGCCTGATTATTTTAATAATATTCTATTTCGCCTCTGCGTTTCCAATCGTAACGGCGGTCAGAAATACATTTTTCGCTGTACGAACCATTGTTTGAATATCGGCCCATTCGTCCGGAAAACCTCTACGCCCCCCTCTTGAGCTTCCAATACCTATCGCAAGTGTCCCGCCTGCTATTGGCACATTCAGGTTTGCTGATCCCGCATTTGATAGTCGCGGATCATTACCCAGATAATTTGAAATGGCTTTTGAGGTTTGCACGAGGGAAGAATTTAATGCACCTTCAATTTGACCCGGCGGTGTATCAGAAACGACCTCCATTTCAAATTTTAGGCCAAGCTCATCTGTTACATCTTCCAGTATCTTTCTCACCTTTGCTTCCATTGTCTGAATGTGAACCAGATCAAGAGACCGGACATCAAGTGAAAACCACCCGGTTTCCGGTTTATGGTTAAACACGGAACCACTGTTAAGCACAGCAATATTTAATCGTGTTCGGCGGTCACTGTATATTTGCGGTTCCGGAATCTGTAAAATTCGATCAACGGCGCGACCTATTGCCTGATTAATGTTAGGGACGCCGCCATTAAGTGTGTGGCCAGCCGGTCCAAAAGCATTTACCCGCCACCAATGAATGCCTAACGCACCATAACTAATACTGTTTCCTTCGCCCAGAACATCTACAAAACCAATAGCGCGATCTTTATATTCAGCATATAAATGCTTCATTCCGCGAAGCCCCGTTTCCTCTTCGGCGACACCTGCAAAAACTATATCATGTTCGGGTTTAAATCCATTTTCGATAAGCGCCTTTGCCGCCGAAAGTAACGCCACAGATGTTAAAGACGTGTTTGTTCCAGGGCCGACAACCCGATCACCCGCCACCCGCGGTGGCACGCCTGCGGCCCTCTGGTTATCGGCAACCGTTTTCAGATCATCAAGGGTAGAAACGAATATTAACGCTTTACCAGAGCGGCCTTTTATCGTCCCAATTACATTGGGTGCGTCATTCACACGCACTTCAGAAAGACCAATGTCCCTCATTTCCTGCGCAATGGCCCGCGCTCTTTCATGTTCTTCTCCGGAGGGAGATATGATACCACCGATTTTCACCAGAAGCTGGGCGGCGTCCTGCTGGTGACCCTCAATATCATTTAATCCTTTCATTACGGCCGGTTCATCCAATACATCTTTCAGAACACGTTCCTGCGCCATGGACGCTGTTACAAACATCAAGGTGAATAACAACAAAAATGTTTTTGCGATTTTAATCATTTTATAGCTCCCGAAAGATTTTTCCGTAGAATAAATAGTCATAAAATGATCGCAAGAGCAAGCGATGTTGACAGGAACATACCTGGCGATTAGTGTTTTTTGACATTGGCAGGGAAAATAAATGTTAGAATTAAGACCAAACTGTGAGCTTTGCGATAAGGATTTACCGCCCAATTCCGACGACGCCTGCATCTGCACGTATGAGTGTACATTTTGCCGTGAATGTGTGGATAATATTTTGATGAATGTTTGCCCCAATTGCGGGGGCGGGTTTGAAAAAAGACCCGTTCGCCCCAAGACAGCAAGGCATGATGGTGTCAGTCTGAAATCTCACCCGGCCTCCACGAAAAGAATACACACGAAATATACCAAAAATGAAATAACGGCTTTCAGCAATTTGGCAAAAGATATTCCAGCAAGCGAGCGTTAAGCATGAAAATAATCACAATTTCAGGGGCGAGCGGCTCGGGAAAATCAACCCTAGCGGAACATATGCTCAGCCAAAGCAGTGGCGGCCTGCTGTTAAGTCTGGACCGATATTATCTGAGTAAAGAAGAACAGATGGAAAAGAACGGATTTTTCAATTTTGATGATCCGGCTGCACTTGATACCAATCTGTTAAAAAAACATCTAAAGACAATTAAAAATGTTGGCTCTGCTGACGTGCCAATATATGATTTTACGGTCAGCCAAAGGGCGGGATATGAAACCGTATCCGCATCCGACCTGATCATTGTCGATGGGCTCTTCACAGGCGCTGTTCTGGCTGAGGAAAGCGATTTCAGTGTATTTGTGGATGTTGATCTTGATCTCGCATTAATGAGGCGGATCAAAAGGGATATCGCGGAACGGGGCAGAACCCTGGAAAGCGTTATCGATCAGTATATGAATTTTGTCCGGCCATCATATTTCAAACATATCGAACATATTAAAAGCACATCAGATTTTGTTATTTCCAATAACAGCTCTAACAATCAGCTTATTAGGGACGCAGAACAAATTTTTGAATTACTAAATCAGGCTGAATCAGCGGATGTCTGAACTTCAGGAAGTATTTTTCGCGCACGAATGTTTATATAAGAAATAACAAATATGAGATAACTGCCAATCAAAACCCATCCCGTTCTATCGATATCAGAGAAAGAAATGAGAAACTGACCAAACAGTATTAAAAGCCCTGTCACACAGATTGTTTTCAACGTTCTCTCAGAGAGCTTCCAATAGGCGCCGGCGAATACTTCCGGTAATTTTTTTGAAAGCTGAAAGGCCGCAACAAGCGGCACCATATCGTAAATAAACACCAGCCCGCTACCGAGCATGATGATATAGCGAAGATCTTTTCCCGCGAGAATTGGTGCAGATCCCAATAATAATAGTAAGGTAAGTAGTATATGCGGCGTGTTAAATCGCTTGTTGACGACAGCAATTCCTTTTGGCAGCCAACCGTCATCACAGGCGATAAGAACGGATTTTGTGGCCCAGGAGAATGTTGAATTTATACTTGTTGCGAGCGCAAAAAGTCCGGCCCCAACAATGAACGCAGTGTATATCGGGGCTGGCAGTATTTCCTTCGCCACATCAGATAATGTTGCTCCTGCCGTTTGCTCAATCGGCAGGATGCCAACCGCAACAATTGAAACGAGCGCAAAGAGAAAGGCCGCAATCAACGTGCTGAATACAATCGCCCTTGGCAGATCGCGATGCGGATTTTTCATTTCACCACCAAGTTCGGACACATATTGTGCCCCGCCCGTGGCAAATGACATCACAACGCACGCAAGCGCAAAACCATACCAACCATCCGGGAACAGCTTTTCCTGATCAGCAAAATTACTGTAGTCGACTTCCAGAATGCCGAAAAAGATCAGGGAGCATAAACCGGTGAGCAGAAACACAATCATAAATTTCTGCACGATAGCAGCGGGTCTAACCCCAACCAGATTAACCAGATAAAAAACCAACAGAATACCTAGCGCGACATATTTAATGTTCAAATCAGGAACCAGGGCCGCTGCATATTCCGCAAACCCGAGCGCAAATAAAGCAATCAGAATATGTGTAATAAGGAGAACGGCAAGATAAAAGAAACCGACTTTCGGGCCCAACACACGCTTACAGTAGACATAAAGACCACCAGTCGCGGGCATGGCAGAGCCCATAAATACCAAGGGTAACTGTTTTATTACTGACAAAATGGACGATAATATAAACGCAAGTGGCACGGCGTAAGCCGTAAATTGAATGCCGATCCCGACAAGAACCATAATGCCCGATCCGATGACCTGGCCTAAAGCAAGGGCGAATACATCCCAAAAACTAAGCGATCTTTTTAATTCCCTCATCCGCCCT
>JAUIDN010000016.1 GCA_030428615.1 Alphaproteobacteria bacterium
ATCGAGCCGTTCGCGGTTTCAAAGGTGCCGGTATCCTTCACCGTAATGGTGCCATCGACATCACCGTCGTTGCTCAGAACATTCCCCGTCTGCTGGGTATCCTCGTCACCGCTGTTGCTGTCGTCCTGAGCCACAGGACCATCGTTGATATCGGCCACGTTAATGGTAATGGTTTGCGGATCGCTGTCCAGTTCGCCATCATTCACTGTAAAATTGAATGCGGCATAATCATCACCATTTTCATTTTCGTCCGGTGTAAAAACAAGTAGCCCAAGGTCGGTCGACGGAATCGTATCTCCGGGGTTAACCGGGCTACCGTCAAAAGACAGCGTGCCATTGGTCGGTAAATCAATGATCGTGATATGGTCCATATTCGCGGTATCAATATCATTAAATGCAAAGTCACCTTCCGAAAAGACATAATCAGTATCTTCATCAGTTGTTACTTCCTGATCAGCACTCGTCGGCGCATCATTAACCGGCGTTACATCGATGGTAATGGTTTTTTGTTCACTGTCCATTTCACCGTCATTTACCGTGAAATTAAAACTGGCGTAATCTTCCCCATTTTCGTCCGGATCCGGAGCAAATACGAGTTGTTCAATATCCGCTACCGGAATATCGGTTCCTGGCGCAACGGGGGTGCCGTTAAGCAACAATGTCCCCTCTTCTGGGAGATCAACAATAGTAATATGATCAAGTGTATCGCCATCCACATCGTCGAAAGCGAAATCCCCAATAGCGAATGGAATATCATTATCTTCGTCAAAAACGTAATTCAGGTCTTCTATTGTCGATATCAGTGCATTCTGCGTAAGCGGCGCATCATTTACCGGTGCAACATCAACAATCGCGTTTCCGTTGATGGTAACAAGACCATCGGTAATATCATATGTGATCGGCAGGTCGTTACCGTTAAAATCAGCTGTCGGATTAAAGGTATAAGTATTGTCACCATTATCCGTGATGGTGCCAAATGCGGGATCAATAGCTACATTTGAAATGGAGAGCGCATCGCCGTCCTCATCACTTGCGTTTAACAGCAAGTCCGCCGAAGAAAACGTTATTCCAGTGTCTTCCGGCGTACTCCCGAGATCAACCAGCGCAGTTTCCGGAGCATGGAGAATATCCACACTTATGTTTCTTGTCGCCGTTGCCTCATCACTATTACTTGCTTCCGTCGCTGTTGATGTTACCTGAACAACAAAATCGTCCTGGCCGTCGGGTGAAAATACGCTTAACGCGTCAAGGTTCCAACCGGTTACATCCACTTCATTATCAACGTCGGTAGCCGTAAATTCGTTACCTTGATCATCGCTTAATGTCACGCCTTCAGGAATATTTGAAATAGTCACCAACAAACTTTCGGACCCATCGGTATCATTAAGTCCCGTCAAGATATCCGGCAAACCGATCAATGTACCTTCAAGCCCTTGTGCTTCGAGATCATCACATGTCTGAAGCGTCACAGTAATTTGTGCGTTAAGGTCGGTATAATCGCCGTCACCGCCATTTACCAGATCTTCCCAGTTTTGATTTCCAAGTGTCGGATTATCAACCAAATGATCATAATTATCCGCGTTTAACGCAGGATCACTGAAAAATGCCGGTAAGGATTCATCTGCACTGAAATAAGGGGAAAATGACGGAGCGCCATTTAATGCTACACCGCCCAAAAATGGTGTCCATTTACCGTCAATCAAATCAAAAGTGACAGGATCACCGTCTTCAAGTGTCAAATTCTGCGTATCACCATCTGGAATCACAAAGAAGCCCAGAGTGACACCGCCGGGGTAATCGGCTGTATTAAACGAAATATCAAAATTACCACCCTCTTTCACGTTGTCCTGAATAATAGCGCCGCCGATCGGGTTTCCGTCGCTGTCCGCAACATAGTATCCGTGAGTGTTTTCAAACAACGCCACATCCGCGATCGCCGCGTAATATGTCGCGCTTATTGTCACGATACCACCGGCAGAAATATCATAAAGTCCACTGGTTTCCGGCATTTCACTGAGCAGGCAAAGGTCCGGTGTATCGGCCACCGCCGTCACATCAATGGAAAAGTCATACTCAATACTATCCGATGTCCCGTCATTTACCGTAAACTTAAAATCACCGTAATTTTCACCGCTTGCGTCCGCTCCGGGTGTGAAGAGCAAGTTTACAATATCGCCCGCTGCGATGTCATCACCTGCCACAACCGGATTACCAAAAAGAGTTAGATCGCCATTTGCCGGCAGTTCCGTTATTGTAATATGGTCAAGATTATCGCCGTCCACATCGGTGAAAGCAAAATCGGCTAATGAAAACCCATGCGTACCGTCCTCAGCGATTGTAATTTCATTATCTTCCGACGCCGGCGGGTCATTAACGGGTGTTACATCTATGCTGAATGTATATTGCGCGCTGTCATCCGTGCCATCATTTACGGTAAAATCAAACGTAGCATAGTCATCACCATTTTCATTTGCGTCCGGTGTAAAGACAAGTAGCCCAAGGTCGGTTGAGGGAATCGTATCCCCGGGATTGACCGGGTTGCCGTCAAAAGACAGCGTGCCATTGGCAGGCAAATCCACAATCGTGATGTGATCAAAATTGTCGCCTTCAATATCGCTGAACGCAAAATCATCGAGTCCGAAAGTATAGGAACTGTCCTCTTCAATAACGGCTGCGTCATCTGCAGAAACTGGCAAATCGTTTATAGATGTTACATCAATGCTAAAGGTGTACGGCTCGCTATCAACGGCTCCGTCGTTTACGGTAAAATTAAATGTAGCGTAATCATCACCATTTTCATTTGCGTCCGGTGTAAAGACAAGTAGCCCAAGGTCGGTTGAGGGAATCGTATCCCCGGGATTAACCGGGCTGCCGTCAAAAGACAGCGTGCCATTGGCAGGCAAATCCACAATCGTGATGTGATCAAAATTGTCGCCTTCAATATCGCTGAAGGCAAAATCATCTAAAGAAAATATATAAGAACTATCCTCATCAATGACGGCAATATTATCCTCTGATGAAGGTGGGTCGTTGACGGGAAGTACATCTATGATCGCTGTACCGGGTATAGTCGCACTACCGTCAGAGATTGTATAGGATATTGGCAAATCATTACCGTTAAAATCTGGTGCCGGCTCAAATGTGTATGTTCCGTCACCATTATCAATAATTGTACCAAAATCCGGATTGATCGAAACATCACCTATTATTAATTCGTCCCCATCAGGATCTGTTGCATTGGAAAGCAAATCTTCAACAGAAAAGCTCCTTGATGTATCCTCATCCGTCGAACCAAGATCAACAGCCCTTGTTTCAGGGGCCCCGTTTTCATCTTCCGGCAATAAAGCATTTTCAAGTTCTGAAAGGGCATCCGTCAATGGAGTAATTCCAGCTGCATTCGGGGCAGAAACACCCTCCAGCTGATTAACGTCTGGTTGATTTTCCGCTACCTCTTCGATATCCACCTGTGGTGTCGCACGACCCGAAGATTGGAATGCATCTTCCGTCGATCTCTGAAAACCTGTTGGTGCAAATCCATCCCCCGATGGCTCTATTGTTCCACCGTCAGGCACCGGATATGACCGCCCGCCCGGACTTATTGCATCCAAAGACTGTGGCTGTACGCTTGTTTTTTCTTCCTCTTGACCGGTCGCAATGCCTTCACCGTCGCGTCCACCCAAATGAATATTGGATTTGGTATGGGTATCTTCATTACCCTGCTGCGTTTCTGGTGAAAGACGGCTATCTATCTCATTCTTATTCTGGACCCGATCAATCCCCTGCAAAATAGGATCATTCTCTTCCGTTGAAACAGATTTATTCTTATTGGTCATAGGCCCTTTATCAGCCATTTGATAACTCCGACTAAACTTGATCAATATAACTTAAATTATATCAAAATTTTATACTACAATACATCTTATTGCGCGCTCGACGCAATAAACCGTTGTCCGTTATATCAAAAAGGGGTGAACAAATGGTTTCTACAAATGGTTAATATGCCCTTAACAATATACATAACTGTGTCAGAATTGAGCTTATCCAATAAAATTAAACAAAATATTAAGATTAACTTAACCCTTTATTTTACAAGTTATTTAAATAACTTTTGTTCCGGTTAACCAAAATTCAACAAATGTGTATTAGCAATCATAAACTACTAAAATTTTATCGTTCTTGTTGATGTAAAAATAAACTTGTCTATAACGATATAAATAAATTGTTATGGTTAATATTTATGGTTAATATAATTCAAAAAGACAGTTAAAAGAAACGGTTTATGATACAAAGTAAAAATAATTTTTCACAAGATACTGTTGAGCAAATAAGGGATGGGTTAAAACCGGTTTTCAGGACAGATATTATTCTATCATCGTTCGTGATAAATTTATTATCACTGGCATTACCAATGGTATTGCTTCAGGTGTATGACCGCCTGATCCCGAATCAAGCCTTAAATACACTCAGTATGCTTATTATCGGTCTTCTAATTGTATTATTCATGGATGTCCTTTTACGCACCGCGAGATCGTATCTCGTCGGTTGGATCGGCGCACAATATGAGCACGATACGGGCTGTAATGCCATAAGTCATATCGTCCGGGGAAATTTGAGCGAACTGGAAGCCGTAGCATCCGGTGAACAGTTGGATCGCCTCAACGCAATCGACGCAATTCGGGACTTCTATGGTAGTCAAGCCAGTATGGCGATAATGGATCTGCCATTCGTTCTGCTTTTCCTTGGGGTTCTTTGGTATATTGGCGGCGCACTTATTGTTGTACCGATAATACTTCTGGTACTACTAGGCTGGATAGCTTTCAAACTGGGTCTTTATCTGCGTGATGCGATTGAGGACGACGCTCTTTGGGAAGATCGCAAATATAGTTTCATTATCGAAGTGCTTCGCGGCGTTCATTCCGTGAAGAGCATGGCAATGGAAAGCCTTATGGACCGTCGTTATGAAAAGCTTATGGAGAATTGCTCTAAATCAAGCTACAACGTGATTTATTTAAACAGCCTCGCTCAGGGGATCGGCACAACTTTCTCCCAGATAACGATGGTGGCGGTAGCCAGTGTCGGAAGTTGGATGGTTGTTAACAATGACATAACGCTCGGTGCACTCGCCGCGAGCATATTACTTGCCGGCAGAACCGTTCAACCCCTTCTTCGAGCACTGGGCATATGGACAAGATTCCAACATATTCAAATTGCCCATGATAAGCTGACAACCATTGATCATATTGGTCAGGAACGCACGGAAGAAACAGAAGAAATCGACCGAATTGATACGATCGAACTTAAAAACTTTAATTTCAAATATAATGATGACGATGATTTTGCGTTAAATAATATCAATCTTAAAGTGAACCACGGTGACATTATAGGAATTCGTGGCGGCAATAGCAGTGGTAAATCAACCCTCCTGTGGGCCATGATGGGCGGTATCATTCCGACTTCAGGCGAATTGCTGATAAATGGGGAAAACCCCAAAAAATACAGCACAAACAGTATTCGTAGCCGTATCGCGTATCTCCCGAGCCAGCCGGTTATGTTTCAGGGCACCATCCTTGACAACCTAACAATGTTTCAGGGTGATGAGAAAATCGATGCCGTAATGAAAGCAGCGGAGCATATGGACTTAAGTCAGATCTTAGTGCGTATGCCGGAAGGTTTTGAAACCATGGTTGGCGACGCATCACAAAATGAATTACCTGCAGGTATAGTTCAGCGGATCGCAATTGTCCGGGCTTTGGCTTCAAATCCCGATGTTATCCTGTTCGACGAGGCAAATTCAGGTTTGGACAGCAACGCCGACGAAGATCTGAAAGGACTTATGGAAAAATTAAAGGGCAAATGCACGATCGTCCTCGTAAGTTTTCGACCATCTCTTCTTAAACTTGCCGACCGGCATTACGATCTGAAGAACGGGGAACTGATTGAAAATACTTCCTCAAAAAATCAAGGGGAATTGCCCAATGGCTAAAACCGGAAGCCGCTTGATCATCGCAAAGGCCGATCAGTTTGAACATGCCCTTACAACGGGTGAAATCGGTTCATTTAAGGCAACGTCATCATTTGCCGCCTGTATGCTACCCTTACTTCAGGCATTGGGATGGCGCGGGCAGACACGTTATCTGTTTGAAGCACTGCCGCATTTCGCCGACACGCTTACTCTTACTGAATTCAGAAACACACTGGCGAACCTGCATTATAAAACCGATCCTGTAGAAGGTGTTGATTTAAACACCGTTGACCCCCGACTTTTCCCATGTCTTTATACAAACAGCGATGGCAAGCCATATGTTCTTCTTTCCAAAGATGACAACGGGATCAAGGTATTTGACAGTGAGTTAAAATCAGAAGTCTATCTTGATGACAGTGAAATGACCGGAGATGCTTATTTCCTTTCATCAAAACACGCTTCTCAAACCAATAAAGAAACCGAAGAAGCCCCGTCAGACAACTGGATTTCTGATTTATTTCTGAGATTCAAGAAAGAAATCAAAGAACTGTTATGGATGACGTTCCTACTCAATGTCTTTGCGCTTCTTGTTCCGCTTTTTATTATGACCGTCTATGATCAGGTGATCCCTTCTCAATCTGGTAAAACACTGATCTATCTGGTTCTGGGAATTAGCTTTGCCATCCTTTGCGAAGTTGCATTAAGGCTGCACAGATCAAAGTTCGTGGCCTATATTGGGGCCAGGGTGGAAAATATTGTCGCTACGGCGACTTTTGAAAAGCTGCTCGGGTTACCCTCAATAATGACAGAATCCGCACCGATTGGTACACAGGTTTCACGGTTAAAGGAATTTGACGTAATCAAGGGATTATTTTCAAGCACACTGATCAATGTGATACTCGAGCTTCCGTTCGTCTTTATTTTCATCGCTGTTATCGCTGCATTAGGGGGCTTCCTTGCCCTTATCCCAGTTGTGATGATGCTTGTATTCTTGGTCATAGCCGCCATAATGATTCCCGCCACAAAAAGACGCGTCACCAAATCAACCCGTGCGCGGGCGAAAAGACATGGTTTTCTTGTGGAAACACTAACCAATTTAAGAACAATCAAGCAAACTGCTTCTGAAGAATCCTGGATTCAACGCTACAGAGATTTGTCAGCGGAAACAGCTTATGCCCAATTCAGATCGTCCCAGGTATCTTTCCTGCTTCAAAGTCTGGCGCAGGCAATCATGCTGGGGTCTGGCGTGGCCACCATTGGATTTGGCGTGTTAAAGGTTATTGAGGGTGAAATGACCATAGGTGCGATGATTGCGACAATGGCGTTGATTTGGAGGGTTTTATCACCACTGCAGAATTTATTCCTTACACTCACAAGGCTGGAATATACACTAAGCAGTATTAAACAGATAAATACTCTCATGAAGCTGAAAACGGAAATTAATCCGAATCCGGATAATATAAGCCAACGGGAATTTGTGGGGCATATTTTGTTTGATCGCGTCAGCTTCCGTTACCGTCAGGGCAGTGAACCTGCTCTCCTTGGAACAAGTTTCGAAATTCAGCCAAATGAAATGATGGCCATCATCGGGCCAAACGCATCCGGAAAATCAACTATCCTAAAAGTCATTCTTGCCATGTATCAAAACCAGGCTGGCCAGGTAATCGTCGATGGCATGGATATCCGCCAGATCAATCCACTGACTTTACGGCAGAATATTGCCTATGTTCCTCAGGAATCACGCTTTTTCCATGGGACTATAGCGCAAAACATGCGCCTTTCTCACCCTACTGCCACGGATGATGAACTTAATGAGGCTTGCGAACTTGCCAATCTTTCAGCGGATGTGGAACAATTGCCCGACGGCCTTGAAACGCGAATTGGTGATCAAACCGTTCACGGTATGCCTTCCGGATTTAAGCAACGTTTAAATCTGGCTCGGGCTTATCTGAAGAAAGCGCCAATACTGCTTCTTGATGAACCCGGTCAAACGCTCGATTTTGACGCTGATAAGGCCTTCATCGATTCACTAAGAAAATTAAAAGGGACATGTACAATTATTATGGTTTCGCATCGCCCAAGCCATATAAAATTGTGTGACAAAGTCCTTTCAATGGAAAATGGAATGGTAGTTAATCTGACAACACCAGAAGAACTCTACCCAGCACCTGACACCCAAACGCCTCAAGTAGAAAATGGGAACCGTGTATAATGACTACTGAAAATGCAATAACACCTGATGAAAATACTGAAGGTTCGAAAGCCCTGGCAGTAAACAAGACAAAAAAAGCCTTGGGATCAATCATTGGCGACACGAAAAAGCCAACTCAATATTACGCAAAGTTCTTGTCGCGTGCGACCCTGCTTGAAGAATCCGGCCCGCCAAAATCTGCGATCAGCACCATTCGCGTTATTTTTGGAATTGTCGTCGTGTGTATCCTTGGATCGTGTGTCGCTACATTGAATGAAACAAGTGTGGCACCGGGAGAGGTCGTGCCTTCAACATCTGTTCAACCCGTTCAGCATCTTGAGGGTGGTATCGTCGAAGAAGTATTGGTTAAAGACGGCGATGTCGTTAAAAAAGGGCAGCCCCTTATCAGACTTGAATCAACCTCTACAATGTCAGAGCTAAACCGAACAAAAGCACGTTATGTTTCTCTGGATATGCAAATGAGGAGACTTCGTGACTTCGCACTCGGTGAAAAGGCTGACTTTTCGGATTATGAAGATGAATATCCTGTGATCGCCCTGGATCAGGAAAAAATCCTAAACCAGCAAAAAGAATCAAGAACTGCTCAGGAAAGCGTGTATCTTTCAAAAATTGCCAACTCAAGAAACCGGCTATCGGTACTTGAACAGCAGGAAGCATCCTTGCTGCAAGCAATGAATATCGTTGGTGAGGAACTGCAAATTCGTGAAGAGCTGACGGAAAAAGGCCTCGGCTCAAAGATAAAGCTTCTGGAAATTCAGGGCGAGTATGTTGCTGCCAAAGGGGCATATGACACTGCCGTTGAACAAAAAATCGGTGTTGTCGCCAATATCAACGAAGCAGAAGGAAATCTGACACAACTTCGCGAAAGGCTTAATTCAGAAGCATTGGACCAGCTGGGACAAATGATCGAAGAAAGCGTTCAGCTGCAATCGGAGCTAAAACGCCTGAATGATAAAGTTGCCCGTCTTAATATTCTTTCGCCGGTGGATGGCATTGTAAAGGGACTAAAATACAGGGCATACGCTAGTGTTATCCCTCCGGGTGACATGGTTGCGCAAATTGTCCCTAATGGTGACGCCCTTATCGCAGAGGTTCGCATCTCACCTCGTGACGTTGGCCATGTCGAAAATGGCAGCGAAGTACTATTGAAGGTGGATACCTACAACTATGCACTTTATGGCGGGATTGAAGCCCAGCTAACAAACGTATCCGCATCATCATTCCTTGATGAGCAGGGTAACGCTTACTTCAAAGGATACATCGAACTCCCGCAGAATTATGTGGGAGCAGATTCCGCAGCCAACCGGATAACCCCGGGAATGACTTTAGTAGCGGATATAAAAACCGGCGAAAAAACCCTAATGGCTTATCTGATGAGGCCGATAAGAAATGCTGTCTCAACATCGTTCAGAGAAAGATAACAAACTTAAAAACCCCGACTTAGTCGGGGTTTTTTGTTAAAGCTTTCTTTCAATCGCATCCCAAATAAGTGATGCAATATCAACGCCGTCAAAGCGTTTGATTTCCTGGATGCCTGTCGGTGATGTCACGTTGATCTCGGTCAGATAATTACCGATAACATCAATACCAACAAATATTTGGCCCTGTTCTTTCAGAACCGGACCAATCGTTTCACAAATTTCATGTTCGCGAGGTGTAAGGATTGTTTTACGCGCCTCACCGCCGACATGCATATTCGATCTTATTTCACCTTCATCCGGAACACGGTTAATCGCACCCACCGCTTCCCCATCAACAAGTATAATGCGCTTATCCCCCTTTCGCACATCGGAAAGATATTTTTGTACAACGAAGGGCTCGGTGTAAAATTCCTGGTACATTTCAATCAGGCTGGCGAGGTTCTGGTCATCTTCTTTAATTCTGAAGACACCCGCGCCACCATTTCCATAGAGCGGTTTGACGACAATATCTTTATATTCTTTACGAAATGCCCGAACATCGTCTGCATTTGATGTAATTAATGTAGGTGGCATTAACTCTGGAAAACGGGTCAGAAACATTTTCTCCGGCGCGTTTCGAACCGACGCGGGATCATTAACAACCAAAGTTTTGGGATGGATATGTTCCAGTATATGGGTCGCTGTTATGTATCCCATATGAAACGGCGGGTCCTGACGCATCAGAATTACATCAATTTCTTCCCCCAGATCCACATGGCGGCTTTCACCGAATGTAAAATAATTTCCTTTTTCGCGCCTAAGTTCGAGTGGCTTAGCGTGCGCTCTTACCTTGCCATTAATGTATGACATATCATCAACAAGATAATGGTAAAGTTTGTAACCACGTTCCTGTGCCTCAAGCCCCATGGCGAAAGTACTGTCACCATTAATATCTATACCTTCAATGGGATCCATTTGAAGCGCTATTTTTAAACTCATTCCTTATTTACCTTTATCAATATCGCCATCAAAATCACCCTTTATCAATTCAAATACATTTGGTTTATTATAGGCGCGCATTTCCTTTAACGTCGTAAGTATCTGCTTTCGCATTTCTTCGTCATTGCTATCCATGTTAGCATCCATGTAATCAAGACAATCCAGCAGGTTTTGCTTTCCTTCCTCGACATTCTTTGTGTGAATTTGCAACATGCCAAGCTCATATTTATGCACGATTTTTGCGGGGTCAATATAAATAGTCCTTTTAATTGCGTTCATGGCCAAATCAAAGTCATTTACATTGAGGCATCTTATTTTAATATTGTTCAGCAGTCGAACGAGAATATCCCTTTTTCCAAGGGGCGCGTGATGCCATTGTTCAAGGTCCATTTTCCCGCCGGATATAGTACCAACAAGTTCTCGGAGATCGTGAGCATTTAGAATTCTCCCCTTGTGGAACGGGTCCAAAATAACCTGATCATTTTCGCCAAAAACACGAACCAGAAAATGAGCAGGGAAATTGACACCTTCCGCATTCCAACCCTGGGAATGTGCCGCATGAAGGTATAGAATGCCCAGACTTATGGGAAGGCCAAGTCGACGGTCTATTACGGACATGAGATTAGCATTCTGGAGATCATCATAAAATTGATCATCGCCCTTATATTCGTGCCGGTTCCACATCACCTCGATCAGCGCATTTGCACGTTCTTCCGCAGTGGTGCTATCGTGCGCTTCATTTTCGGTATCGAGTTTTAGGATTTCAAGATGGTGATGATATTTTTGTAACGAAACACCCGGACGGTCCAGGCTCGCTAGCGTAAGCGCCGTTTCCGCAAGATCAATATCTTCTTCTTCGGACACGCCAACATTTTTTAAAAATTCGATTTGTTTGTCTAATGTAGGGATCATATCTACCACGCATTTTCAATATGTACCGGCCATCGCCAGGGAAGGATCAATATCATATCGCATCTATATATTAAGTTATCTATCTTATTGTTTTTAGGGCCGGTTTTCAAGCAAGACATATAGTATTGTGCCGCCCGTGAAATACGCTCTCTTTGTTTGACCGTTATTGATTCGATAGCCGTTACATAATCTTTGCGCACCTTTACCTCGCAAAATATGATTGCCCTGCCTCTTTTGGCGATGATGTCAATCTCACCCACTGGAGTTTTATATCTGCGTTCCTTGATTGAGTACCCCTTTATAATCAACAAAAAACAGGCAATAAATTCACCAATATGACCCTTCCTATAGGCTTTTTTTCTTGGGGACTTATTCATGATCCGCGAGTTCTAACGCACGTTTATATACTTCTTTACGTTTGCGGCCCGTCATATATGTAACGGCGGCAACCGCTTCCTTCACCGTCAATTTTTTAAGTGCTTCTTTCAATGCACTATCAAGATCATCAACCATTCCACCCACTTTCGCTGGCGGAGCAACGACAAGTACAATTTCCCCCTTTGGTGTTGCGCTATTTTCATAGTGCTTTATCAGATTTTCCAAGCTGTCTTTTCTTATTTCCTCATATAATTTGGTGAGCTCACGGCACACAGCAACCTGCCGATTGCCCAGAACTTCTTTAATATCCTTGAGGCAGGAAAGAAGCCTTTTCGCTGACTCGTAATAAACCAGCGTTACGCCGATATTTTCAAATTTCCTGATTTCTTTCTGACGTGCCACAGTTTTAGGTGGCAAAAACCCACAAAACAGAAAATTATCCGTTGGCATCCCGGCACTCGTTAACGCACATAAAATTGCGCTTGCACCGGGAAGGCTTATCACAGGTATATTTTCATTCTGACAAGCATTTACAAGCTTATACCCCGGGTCCGAAATCAACGGCGTACCCGCGTCGCTGATGAGTGCGATAATTTTTCCCGCCTTTAGCGCGTCAATTAATTTTGGCATGACTTCATTGGCATTATGATCGTGATATGAAATCATAGGCTTCTTGATGTCGTAATGAGATAATAACTTACCGCTTACACGCTTATCTTCACAGGCAATCAGGTCCGCCGATTGGAGCAATTCGAGCGCACGTATACTAATATCACCAAGGTTTCCAATGGGTGTCGCCGTTACGTATAGACCGCTACTGATTGAATTTTTACCTTTTATTTTCATTATTCCTTTATTTTTCCACACCATTGCCATAATTGGGGTCTAGCCTAATGGAATTCCTTTGGTATAACTAATTAATAATTGAAAATGCAATGAAAATAGGATCACATATATTGCTGCTCAAAAAACTGGCCAAAGTCGCCTCTATTGTTGCTCCTCTTCTGCTTCTGGCGGCCTGTGGTCCGGAAGGTGGAGACGGTGATACGCTGGTACGTGATGCACCTCCCGCCCCTGGCGATGAGGATATCATCCAGCGCGCACCCCCAACCAGTCTTCTGATCACCGACGACGAAGAAGAAACGTTTGAAGTTGATAACCGACCCGCCCGATTGAAAATCAATATTGGTGTAATGCTTCCATTGAGCGGAGATACCGCCGAAGTCGGACAGGCATTGATGAACGCAGCAACACTTGCGTTGTTTGACGCTAAAGACAAGCGACTGCAAATGATCCCTGTTGATACACGGGGAACACCCGACGGGACAATTCGCGCTATAAATGAGCTGGTTGATCTGGAAGTTGATATTATAATTGGTCCTCTTTTTTCTGAAAATATTAAGGCCGCCCAACCCATTGCGAAAGAAGCGGGCATAAAAATGATCGGTTTTTCAACGGATCATGATGTTGCGGGTGACGGTGTATATCTATTGAGCTTCCGACCGGAAGAGCAGGTCGGAAGGGTTATAAAATATGCATCCAGCCAACGATATGAGAAATTTGCAGCCCTTATACCCGACACTCTTTATGGGGGCCGGGTTATGAGTGTCCTTGAACCACTGGTCGCATCACAATTCAACGACCTTGTCGCTCTGGAGATCTATCCAAGCGACGGAACCCTGCTTGATGATCCGGTAAAGAGAATTGCGAATTATGACTACCGCCGTCAGGAATTCCGGGAAGAAATGCGCTTCCTGCGCTCACTTGGTCGAAATGACGATATGGGCCAGGAATTCATCAATGAAATCAGAAATATGGAAGCATTGGGTGACGTGAATTTCGATGCAATTCTCCTTCCGGAAGGAGGTTCCATGCTTAGCTCACTGGCACCTCTGCTATCCTATTATGAAATAGATCTTACTAAAGTAAAGGTCCTTGGTACCGGACTATGGCATGATCCGATGCTTTTTAACGAACCTCAACTGCAAGGCGGATGGTTTGCGGCACCCGAAGACGACCTCGCCATCGAGTTTATTGCACGTTATGAACAGGCTTTTGGAAGAACACCGCCGCGTCTAGTTACTTTGGGTTATGACGCGATGGCATTGGTTGCCAATATTGTCCGGACACAACGCGCACCAACATTTTCCAATCGCATTATGACCAATCCTGATGGTTTTGCCGGGCTTGATGGTATATTCCGGTTCCACCGTAGTGGATTGGTGGAAAGAGGCCTCGCCGTTTACGAAGTGACAACAGATGCGTTTGTTAAGATTGATCCCGCACCCAAATCATTCGTTGAAAATGAACGCCCCCTTTATGTTGAAATACCGATTGATTTTAAACCAAAATACGACCCAGTATTTGGTTTAGAAGGGGACGCCCCGACGCTGTCAATCGAAGAGGATCTGGATAATCTGCCGAAACGAAACCTTGAGCTGTCAATAAATCCAGTTGATCCTCAACAATAAAATTCTTTAATGGGGCACCTATTCTTTTCTCAAAATCACTGCCTTTAATCCCAGCATTTAATCTCAAGCCCATCATAATCATTTCTTCCGCCATTGTCCGTTGATCAAGCGATGTCATTACCTTTGTGGCATTCCCGTTCGACAAGACGGCTTTGAGCCAGGTTTCAGGCTTCTTGTTTTGTTCAGTGGCAAAGGTCCGTTTATTAACTGTTATCCTGCCATGCGCGCCGGGTCCAATCCCAATATAATCCTGATACTGCCAATAGGTCAGATTATGAAGGCTTTGCTGACCGTTTACCGCATAATTTGAAATTTCATATGCTTGGTATCCTGCATCTGCACATATATTATTGGTGATATCATACATATCAGCCGCCAACCGTTCATCAGGCAGCGGTAATTTTCCAGAACGCCAAAGCCCAAAGAAGGGCGTCCCCATTTCAATAGTTAGTTGATAAAGCGACAAATGACCATTTGCCATATTAATCGCCTGCTTCAGTTCTTCTTCCCAACTCTTCAGACTTTGTCCCATTCGGGCATAAATCAGATCAAAATTGGACCGACTAAAATATTTCTGCGACAGGTCAATCGCAGCAATCGCCTCCGTAACCGAATGCTCACGCCCAAGGGCCTTAAGATCTTTATCATTCAATGCCTGTATGCCAAGCGATACGCGATTAACACCGGCATGGGCAAAATCAGCAAACTTTCCGGCTTCAACGCTGGTTGGATTTGCTTCCAATGTTATTTCCGCTGTTTCAGGTAAATTGAATTTTTCCGATATTCTGTTTATCACAGCCTCCACCGTTGAGGCGGCCATCAGAGAGGGTGTCCCACCACCGAAAAAAATACTTCTGACTTTCCTGTGTCCCGCTAAAGAAGCATAATAATCAATCTCACGAAGGAGTGCTTCCACCATCCTTCCTTCATGCATGTTTTCACGTACATGACTGTTAAAATCACAGTAAGGGCACTTGGAAAGGCAGAACGGCCAATGAACATATATGGATATTTTGTTATTGTCTAAAGCAGGCATCAATCAGTTTCTTAAACGCAACCGCCCTGTGGCTGATTGCATGCTTTGCTTCCGGTTCCATTTCACCAAAGGTTTCTTCATAGCCGTCCGCAACAAACATTGGGTCGTACCCGAAACCTTTATCCCCTCTTGTCGGCCAAACAAGGGACCCATGTACCCTGCCCTCAAATGTTTCAACATGCCCGTCCGGCCAAGCAAGTGAAAGAGCGCAGGTAAAATATGCTTTGCGGTCCCTGTCTCCGATTTCGAGATTCAACTTGCCCATCGCATAGTTAAAATCACGCTCTTCTTTCCAAGGGTTATAGGCATAGCGCGCCGAATGAATACCCGGTGCACCACCCAGTGACGGCACCACAAGACCACTATCATCAGCGAGAGAAACATAACCGGATTCATCCGTAGCGCTTTTCGCTTTTATCTCTGCATTGGCGATAAATGTATCACCGTCCTCTACTGGCTCCGAAAGGTTCAGCTCTTCTGACGAAAGCACTTCTACACCAAACGGCTCCAGCAGTTCTTTTATTTCTTTGACTTTGCCTTTATTATGGCTGGCTACAACCAGCTTTTTCTCGTCAAACCTGCGTGACATTGATCACTAAATTCCCAACGTTTCTCTCTGTAATTTGGTTATTTTATCGACACCTATTCTGGCTAATCGCATCATTCGCATCAATTCTTCTTCAGTGAACGGCTTTTCTTCCGCTGTACCCTGCACTTCAATTATATTTCCCTGTCCCGTCATAACGAAGTTGGCATCTGTTTCCGCGCTGCTGTCCTCATCATAATCCAAATCCAGGATCGGTTGCCCCTTATAAACACCGCACGAAATGGCCGCCACCTCATGAAGTATCGGGATATCTTTTATCAAATCGTCTGCAGCCATTTTCTGTAAACATTGATAAAGAGCCACATACCCACCGGAAATAGACGCTGTTCTTGTCCCGCCGTCCGCTTGTATAACGTCGCAATCAACCCGTATCTGGCATTCACCCAGCTTATTCATATCAACCGCTGCCCTAAGAGAGCGCCCGACGAGCCTCTGGATTTCCTGGGTACGGCCAGACTGTTTGCCCTTGGCAGCTTCCCTTGGCATACGGCCATGGGTAGAACGGGGCAACATCCCATATTCCCCAGTTACCCACCCTTTTCCGGTACCACGAAGGAACGGTGGCGCTTTGTCCTCTAATGTGGCGGTACATAACACATGGGTATCGCCGAATTTTACCAGACACGATCCTTCCGCATATTTTGAAAATCCCAGTTCCATTGAAACTTCACGCATCTGATCTGCACTACGGCCGGATGGTCGCATACCAATTCTCCATTTTTACTATTAAGTTTGTCACTCTTTTACAGCCTTATCTAATTCTTTTCTACAAAATAGAGAATAGAATTTTAATTGGTTACCGTTGACCTGTCACAAAACCGTACCTACATTAGCGTTGAGAAGAATGATGAATATATTGAATGAAAGATCGCGGGATATTTTCCGCCAAATTGTGGACACCTACATAATGACAGGTGAACCTGTCGGCTCGGCTACACTTTCCAGCAAGATGCCGGTCCGGCTTTCGCCTGCATCCATTCGCAATGTCATGGCAGACCTTGAAGAAAGCGGCCTGATCTATTCGCCCTATACATCAGCAGGAAGAATCCCTACGGAAATCGGACTAAGGTTGTTTGTTGATGGAATGCTCGAAATTGGCAATCTGACAAAAAAAGAAAGAAATGAAATAGAAATCAGATGCAAAAACAATGGACAGAACATAAATGAAGTCTTAGTCCAGGCAACGAGCATGCTTTCCGGACTTTCAAATTGCGCAAGTATGGTGATAGCGCCGAAAAAAGACAAACCGCTTAAGCATATAGAATTCGTCCAGATCGCAACCGACCGGGCCCTCGTGGTCATGGTAAGTGAAGGCGATGATGTGGAAAACCGAGTAATTAATTTACCCCCAGGGATAACAGCATCCGCACTGATACAGGCTGCAAACTATATCAACTCAAAACTACTTGGGCATAGTTTCGAGGAAGCAAGCAAACAAATTGAAAAAGAAATCAGCATACATGAAGCAGAGCTGGACGACCTGACACGAAGCATGGTTGAACAAGGTCTGGCGGTGTGGAGCGGTGCGCTCAAAGATTCAAATAGGCTAACGCGAGAATCCCTCATCGTAAGGGGGCAGGCGAATTTACTGGAAGACTTGGAAGCGAAAGAGGATTTAGAACGTATTAGAATCTTATTTAGCGACCTCGAACGGAAAAAAGATTTAATTGAACTTCTTGGCCTCGCCAAAGAGGCTGAGGGAGTGAGAATCTTCATCGGTTCGGAAAATAATCTCTTTTCTCTTTCTGGATCTTCTGTTATCGCTGCACCATATATGGATGAGAAAAACAATTTACTTGGGGTGATCGGCGTGATCGGCCCAACCCGACTAAACTACGCGCGTATCATCCCAATGGTTGATTACACGGCAAAAATTATTGGAAAAATACTCTAATGACTGAAAATAAAGAAAAGAAAAACAAAAACCCGCAACAAACATCGGACGAAGAACTTGTGGACAAGATCTCACCAGACGATACTGCCAACGCAAATGCGGAGGCCGGGAACGAAGAAGTAACACCGTTAAGTGTTGCCGAAGCAGAAATTAATGACCTGCGCGACAAGCTTCTGCGCGCTGTTGCTGAAACAGAAAATGTCCGCCGACGCTCAGAGAAAGAAAAGGCGGACGCCGCCAACTACGCAGTAACCAGCTTTGCCAAGGATATGCTTGCGATTGGCGACAGTCTTACCAGAGCGCTTGAGTCTATCCCGGAAGATACAGATCTTCCTGATAGTGTCAAAAATCTGATTGAAGGGGTTCGCATGACCGATAGGGAACTTCATAATATATTCGAGCGGCATGGAATTAATAAAATTGATCCCAAGGGTGAAGCTTTTGATCACAACCACCACCAGGCAATGTTTGAAGCAGAAACAGATGACCCAAGTGGCACCGTTGTACAGGTAATGCAAATAGGATACAAAATTAAAGATAGACTGTTACGTCCTGCTATGGTCGGTGTATCCAAAGGCGGGCCGAATAAAAGCCACGAAGGCGTCGATACAAAGGCATAAAAAACATCGGAGAAGAAGGATGGCTTATTCAAACCATCTTTCTTCTTTATCCTTGGCTATGGCTGCGTTGCCAATTTTTCCGACTATAATGTTCAAACCTGTTTATAAATATAAAGTGTTTATTGATCGTGATGCCTTATTCCATAATAAAATTATGGCATTCTTTAAAAAATCAAAAAACTTCCCAGAAAAACCTTGCAGTCATCAAAAATGCCCCTATATAAGCTCCATGAGACAAGCGTAAAAAACGCTAAAATATATTAATTGATAATACCGCTGTCACGGGCATAAATGACGTTACATCGGTGATTTAAAAAGAACGAGGACAATATGGCAAAAGTTATTGGCATTGATTTAGGAACAACCAATTCATGTGTATCAATCATGGACGGTTCGAAACCTAAAGTTATTGAAAACGCAGAAGGTGGTCGTACGACACCTTCAATGGTTGCTTTCTTAGAAGATGGTGAAAAACTTGTTGGTCAGGCTGCAAAACGTCAGGCCGTGACAAACGCAGAAAACACATTATTTGCGATCAAGCGTCTGATCGGACGCTCATTTGATGATCCTGCCACCAAAAAAGATATTGAAATGGTGCCTTATAAGATCGTTAAATCAGACAGCAACGATGCATGGGTGGAAACACGCGGCGAAAAAATGAGCCCGTCTCAAATTTCAGCACTCATTCTGCAAAAAATGAAAGAAACAGCTGAACAATATCTTGGCGAGCCTGTAACTCAGGCGGTTATCACTGTGCCTGCTTACTTTAATGATGCACAGCGTCAGGCTACCAAAGATGCCGGTAAGATTGCCGGACTTGAAGTATTGCGCATCATCAATGAGCCCACCGCAGCTGCGCTTGCATATGGCCTTGATAAAGAAGACGGTAAAACCATCGCTGTTTATGACCTTGGTGGTGGTACCTTTGATGTTTCAATTCTTGAAATCGGTGACGGCGTATTTGAGGTGAAATCAACCAACGGTGACACATTCCTTGGTGGTGAAGATTTCGATATGCGTCTTGTTGAATATCTTGCTGATGAGTTCAAGAAGGAAAATGGTATTGACCTTCGTGGTGACAAAATGGCGCTTCAACGTTTGAAAGAAGCTGCAGAAAAAGCGAAAATCGAGCTTTCATCAGCGACACAAACCGAAATAAACCTTCCATTTATTACAGCTGACGCATCAGGTCCAAAACATCTAACCTTAAAGCTGACACGTGCGAAACTTGAAACACTTGTAGACGATTTGCTGAAACGTACAGTGAAACCTTGTCAGGCCGCTCTTAAAGACGCTGGTGTTAAAGCTTCCGAAATTGATGAAGTCGTGCTTGTCGGGGGTATGACCCGCATGCCAAAAGTGATCGAAACCGTTAAAGAATTTTTCGGTAAAGAACCACATAAGGGCGTTAACCCGGATGAGGTTGTCGCCATGGGCGCTGCTATTCAGGCGGGCGTACTTCAGGGTGATGTTAAAGACGTACTTCTTCTTGACGTAACTCCACTATCACTTGGCATTGAAACACTTGGTGGCGCGTTCACACGATTGATTGATCGCAACACAACAATTCCGACCAAAAAGTCTCAGACTTTCTCAACAGCTGAAGACAATCAGTCAGCGGTTACCATTAGAGTGTTCCAGGGTGAACGTGAAATGGCCGCAGATAATAAGTTACTTGGACAGTTTGACCTTGTTGGCATTCCTGCTGCCCCTCGCGGTGTTCCGCAGATTGAAGTCATCTTCGATATTGATGCAAACGGTATCGTAAATGTATCAGCGAAAGACAAAGGCACCGGTAAGGAGCAAAATATCCGTATCCAGGCATCAGGTGGTCTAAGTGAAGAAGACATTGATGAAATGATCAAACAGGCCGAAGCCAACGCCGAAGAAGACAAAAAACGTCGGGCGCTTGTTGATGCTAAAAATAAAGGTGAATCTCTTGCACACACCGTTGAAGGACAGCTTAAGGAACACGGTGATAAACTTGGTGAAGAAGATAAAACCGCAATCGAGGATGCTGTAAAAGCAGTAAAAGATGCGATTGAGGGTGAGGATGTTGATGCGATTAATGCAGCAACTGAAACACTTGAACAATCCGCCATGAAGCTTGGTGAAGTGATTTATAAAGATCAGGCCGGTTCGGGCGATGCTGGTGCAGCAGACGCAGAAGCAACAGAAACGGAAGACGACGATGATATTGTCGATGCGGATTTCGAAGAAGTTGACGAAGATAAAAAATAATCGCAATTCATTTTGTTAATCGAAACAACAATTGCGCTGCTTCAATTTCAAGTGGCGCAATTGTTATAAAAAAGACCTTTAGGTAGGGACATGTCGAAACAGTGTTATTACGAAATGTTGGGGGTTAGCAAAAGTGCGGATGCATCCACACTTAAGTCAGCTTATCGTAAGCTCGCCATGCAATATCATCCCGACCGAAACCCCGGTGACACCAATGCAGAGTCAAAATTCAAAGAGGTCAGTGAAGCTTATGACATCCTGAAAGATGATCAAAAAAGAGCGGCTTATGACCAGTTCGGCCATAGCGCTTTTGAAAATGGCGGTATGGGCGGCGGCGGCGGTTTTCACGGTTTTGAAACATCCGGCTTCTCAGATATATTTGAAGACCTTTTTGGTATGGGTGGCGGCCGCCGCAGAGACCCCAATGCCGCACGTCGCGGAAGCGATTTAAGATATAATTTAAGTATTACCCTTGAAGATGCGTTTCGCGGCAAATCTGAAAAAATAACTATTCCCACCGAAGTTCCATGTGACGTTTGCGACGGCAGCGGTGCAAAAGACGGGACAAAGCCAAGTGCCTGTGGCACCTGTAACGGCGTCGGCAAGGTAAGAACACAACAAGGGTTCTTCATGGTTGAAAGAACCTGCCCGACATGCCATGGACAGGGCCTTGTTATTGAAAACCCATGCGAATCCTGTCATGGAAGCGGCAAAAAGAAAAAAGAAAAAACTCTGGATGTGAAAATTCCCGCTGGCGTGGAGGCAGGAACGCGCATCCGACTTTCAGGTGAAGGAAAAACTGGCGCACGGGGCGGACAAAACGGAGATTTATATATCTTTATTGATATAGAATATCATCCGATTTTTGAACGTGATGGCGGAACTGTTTACTGCCAGGTTCCAATACCGATGACGACCGCGACGCTAGGGGGCACGATTGAGGTTCCAACCGTCGGTGGAAAGAAAACCGAAGTGAAAATAACTCAAGGCACTCCAACCGGTAAAAGGTTCAAAATTCCCGGAAAAGGCATGCCTATCTTAAACAGAAACACTTTTGGCGATATGATCATTGAAGCCCAAGTTGAAACGCCTGTAAACCTGAATAAAAAACAAAAAGAACTTCTCCGTTCTTTTGCAAAAGAATGTGGTGATAATGTAAGTCCGGAATCGTCAGGCTTCCTAAATAAAGTCAAAGAACTCTGGGATGATTTGACGGAGTAATATTGAATGGCTTCAATAGAGCCATTTATTTTAACCCAAAGCGTTCCTGATCATCTGTCAATTTTATCAAGAAAATCATTCAGATTATCCAATTGGTCCTCATTAATATCGGACATAAACTCCCGGATCCATATATCATGTTTCTCGGATGCCTCATGTAATTTTTGACGTCCTTCATCGGTAAGTCTAACGCTACAGATACGACGGTCAGACGGCAATATTTTTTTCTCGATTAAATTTTCAGACTGTAACCGGGAAATCATCCCTGTCATATTGGCATTTGAAACAAACAATTCGCGAGACAGGTCGCTCATGGTGATTTCATTATTTTCTGCGCAATCAATTGCCTGGAGCACGTCATATTTCGGAAGAGACAATGAAAATTCTTGCCTCAGCCGACGATTTAATTCTTGGGTCAGCTTACCGCAACTGCAAATCATGCGGTTCATTAAGCTTGCTTTTTGACAAGTACCCGGATCCATACTCTTGCCATTCATACATTTACACTCCCTGTGATTAAAAACAACTACTACATAAAAATCAAAGGGTCATTGATATAAATCAAGCAAGTTTGCCGCGCCTAAACAGCGAAGGAAAAATCTGTTTGTGTTACTTTCATATCTGTTGAAATGCTATCGGGAGAAGATTAGGATTATAAAACCTGACTGGCACAAAGAGAAAAAAGAGAAAAAATGAGTAAGGATAATTTCGATCATAATGCACCAATCGTGATTGACGCGCTTTCAAAATATCTTGATGAATGTGATAATAGTAACACCCGCGTTATCTATCAACCACCCATGGCAGAAATTATTAAAGACTTGAACCTAAAGTCCCTTATAGAAGATGGCCGTTTGGAGGGAAAAAACCTGCAAACCTTCGCGAAGGAGTATCTGAAGACTGCTACAAAACTGCATCACCGTCATTACATGGCGCATCAGGTAAGTATCCCTCATATGACCGGGTCCCTTGGTTCGCTCATTGACGCCGTCACCAACAACGCAATGGCCATTTACGAAATGGGGCCCGGCGCCACCGCCATTGAATATTTCATGATTAATTGGATGCTAGAAAAAATTGGGTGGCACCCTTCCCCAATTCCGGGAGGTAAAAATATCGACAATGACACCCCTTATGGCGGCGGCGTTATGACGCATGGAGGATCGCTGGCCAACCTGACAGCCATGATCGCCGCAAGGAGCGCGACGTTCCCAAATATCTGGCGTGACGGAAACCCAGGCAATATTGTTGTTCTTGTACCAGAACAGTCCCATTATTCATTGAAGCGTACAGTTGCAATGATTGGGCTTGGGGAAAAAAATTGTATTTCAATGCCCGCAGATGAAGACGGAAGAGTGCTTCCGGACGAAGTCCCCACCCTGATAGAAAAGCTGCACGCTGATGGTAAGAAAATCATGGCCATTGTTGGCAATGCCTGCGGTACCGCTGCAGGGCTTTATGATCCCCTAGAGCAAATAGGAGCGATTTGTAGGGATTATGGCATCTGGTTTCATGTCGACGCAGCCCACGGTGCCGGCGCCATCGTATGTGAAGAATACAGATATCTTGTCAAAGGCATCGAAAGCGCCGACAGCGTAATATGGGACGCACACAAAATGTTTAGGACGCCGGTTGTCTGTGCCTCTGTTCTTCTCAAAGATCATCGACATCTTGATCACGCCTTTTCACAGGAAGCGAGTTACCTTGCCCATGAAAAGGAGCAGCCCGGCGTTGATCAGATTATGCGGACCGTTGAATGCACAAAATCCGGACTTGGCTTAAAAATGTTCATGGCCATCGCCGCAATGGGCGAAGAAGGATTGGCCGACTATATAAGCAGCAGAACAAAACTTGCCGTCGACGCGGCCAATTACATTAGTGGCCTGGATGACATTGAATGCCCTGTTACACCGGAAACATGCATTTTATGTTTTCGCATTGGAAAAAACGATGCTCGTCAGTTGGAAATCAGAAAAAAACTCCTAAAGGACGGAAAATTTTACATCTCAACGACAGAATATAAAAATGCAAGATGGCTGCGCTGCGTTATCATAAACCCAAAAACAACCCTTGATGATTTAAAGGAATTGATTGAAGAAGTGCGCGAAATAAACGCTGGGCTTGATGGCTAGAGCGCGTTAATTACGGTGTCCGGAGTGAGTATCTGTGGCAATATATCAGGGTATTCGATTTTCCGTCCCGAAGGAAAATAAAGGTACAGGGGCACACCAATCCTACCATAACTTTGCAACGTCTGTGTTATATCAGGGTTTTGATTGGTCCAGTCACCAGCCATCACCGTTATATTTTTTTGCTCAAAGGCTTTATGGACACTTTCCTGCGACAACGCTACCCGTTCATTAAGTTTACAGGTCACACACCAGTCCGCAGTGAAATACACAAAAACAGGCTCTCCCTGGTCCAACAAACGGCCTAGCTCGGTTGAAGTAAATGGCACAGCATTTAACCCGCCGTCTTCTGCTAATTCTGAACTGTTTTCTATTGGAGCATTGTTGAGATAATACCCGGCATATGCAATCCCGATAAAGGAGATAAAAATAAGCACCCTGAAGAATATTCCCTGTCTGGAAATACTCCAAAGCGCAATTGCAAGAAGCAGGCTGGCAATCACCGACACTGTCATGGCATTAACGCCTAATTGATTGCCCATGATCCAGAATAGCCAAAGCGCCGTCGCGAGCATGGGAAACCCCAGTATATTTTTCATGGTTTCCATCCAGGCGCCCGGAAGCGGAAGCACGTCCCTTAATTGCGGCACATAACAAATCAACAAATAGGGAAATGCCAAGCCGAACCCCAATGCAAGAAAAATCAGCATGCCAATAAGACCGCCATTAATAAATGCAAAGCCAAGCGCACTCGCCATGAACGGTGCCGTGCATGGCGTCGCCACCACCACCGCCAGGAATCCGGTGAAAAAAGTTGCCCGGCGATTACCGGTTTTCGTTCCATCACTTTCAGTTACGCGCTGCCCAACACCAATGAATGATCCGCCAAATTCAAACACCCCCAAAAGATTAAGCCCAATCGTTACCATCAACAATCCAAGAAGAAAGTTCACCAATGGGATCTGCATCTGAAAGCCCCACCCGACAGAAAATACATTCACCAACGCCCCAATAAGGCTAAAGCAAATCATGACACCCGCAGTATAGAGAAGTCCGCTTATTTTAGCTTCTTTGACATCTTTACTGGAAAGAGCTGCAACACTCATGGCTTTCAAACTCAAAATTGGAAAAACACATGGCATAAGGTTCAAGATAATCCCGCCCAAGAAGGCAAAGCCAAGCGCGGCCAGAAGTCCGAGCTCACTGGCCATCGGACCATTTGACACATTATCTTGCTTCACGGTTTCAAGTATCGGCACCGACGACTTTTCTGCACGTATTGAAAATGATAATTCATCACCTTCACCCGTCCTGAAACTGAGCACAAAATTAAAATGGTCGTTATCAACATAACCGTAGGCATTTTTAAATCGGCCGGTGATATCACCATCTACAAACGAAAGATCCTGCTGATAAACATTTTCCATCATTCCTTCAGTATGTGGAAAAAGATAAGCACTTTCGATCACCACATATTGTTCCGGCAGTTCGGTTTTTACGTGGAAATTTTCACCGTCAGTATAAAAGCTGCTTTTCCAGTCTACCGATGTCGGCATATCATCCTTCGCCGCTTCGACAATCGCAGAAACCCTTTGGTCTATTTTCTGCTCCCCGACAGGGAGTGAAAAGCTGATTTCCGTCTCTTGCGGCACACACAGGGCATCGGAACACACAAGCCAGAAAGCGTCACCACCTATATCAACAGCCGACACATCAACATTTTCGTCGATACTGGCTTCAGCAATGATCGTGACTTTCCCGTCATAACCATAGGAAACAATTTCTTCGAATGGAATCAAGTGAGGGCTGGGAAACTGCAAACCTCCAACGGTCACGCCGTCCGGCAACTTCCAATCCATGGTTAGCTTTAATCCTGCATCACCCGGGTTTTCCCAGTAAGCATGCCATCCTACATTCGGCGTTAATTCTATGACGATGTAAAAATTATTGCCGGGTGCAATTTCAACATGATCGGCACGCATTTCAATTTCTGAAAGATCAGTACGAACAGTTTCCGCCAGGTTGCTGCCTGATGTTGAAAAAAAGATAATAATAACGGCGGCAAAGGCCTGCCAAATTTTTCGAAAAATCATTTTCCTGACTTACACCTTTTTAAACACTTCAGGCAAGTTAATTTTCCGTGATAAACTGTGATATACAAAGACTTCATTAATATATATTTTGTAGCATAGGTCAAAATAACTTAATCGGGAATCAAACATGAATATCTTGGTCACGGGTGGAACCGGATATATTGGAAGCCACACTGTATTGCTGCTGCTTGAAGCCGGACACCAGGTAACTGTTATCGACAATCTTTCAAATTCGTCCACAACATCACTTGAAAGAGTAAAAAACATCACCGGTATCAATAATGTTGGTTTTCATGAAATAGACATTCGTGACAAGGAGGCTCTTGATCATTTATTTACCCAAAATAATTTTCATTCTGTTATCCATTTCGCTGGTCTGAAGGCTGTCGGCGAAAGCACAAAAAAACCGATTGAATATTATGATAACAACGTGGGCGGCACCGCAATCCTATGTAATGCCATGAATAAAGCAAATGTGAAAACATTGGTATTCAGTTCGTCCGCAACAGTATATGGTGATCCGGTAAGCGTCCCGATCACAGAAGATTTTCCAACCGGCGGCACAACCAATCCGTATGGAACATCAAAATTAATGATCGAACAAATGCTTGAGGATCTTTATAAATCAGATCCTTCATGGAACATTGCACGATTAAGATATTTCAACCCGGTTGGTGCCCATGAAAGCGGACTGATCGGGGAGGATCCAAAAGGGGTTCCCAATAACCTTATGCCCTATATATCGCAGGTTGCCAGTGGCAAACTGGATGAATTATCCGTTTTTGGAAATAATTATGATACCCATGATGGCACCGGGGTCAGGGATTATATCCATGTGATTGATCTCGCCGAAGGACATCTTAAAGCGCTTGATAAATTAAATGATAACCCGGGGCTCGTGACATACAATCTTGGTACTGGTAATGGTTACAGTGTGCTGGATGCGGTACATGCTTTTGAAAAAGTGAACGAAATAAAAATCCCTTATAAAATCGCGCCACGGCGCGAAGGCGACATCGCAAGCTGCTATGCGAACCCGAGCCGCGCCAACAAGGGACTTGGCTGGAAAGCGTCAAGAAATCTGGATGATATGGTCCGCGATGCCTGGAACTGGCAGTCAAAGAATCCAAATGGGTATTAAGACGCGATTTTAAACTGACCTGCTGGTCTAAAATGAATGAGGTAATTTGGCACAACAGCTTCAACAGGCGTCGCCTCCACCCCAAGTTCGTTTAATCCGGGTTGCTCACCCGTTGGTATATTATCTTTTTCCAACAATCGAAGCTGGTCGATCGTCACGATCGGATTTGGCAACATTCCCAGAAAAAATGCTTGAAAATATGCGAGCGGACGCGGAATAGAAATAAGCTGCACATTCTGTTCAGTCACTTTATTCACAAATTCAAGCAACTCTTTAAAAGTATAAACCTTTGGACCGCCAATTTCGTATAATTTCCCAGCGGCACTGTCATTTGTCATCACGTTTAAAATAGCGTCTGCGACATCGCCGACATAAACCGGCTGCATTTTACTTTCCCCACAAACAACCGGGAGCGCAATAAACGACTTCGCCATCGCACCAAATTTATTGAAAAAACTGTCATCCGGACCGAAAACAACGCTTAACCGCATGATTGTCGCCTCCGGAAAATTTTCTTTTACCAGTTTTTCCCCTCGCGCTTTGGTCCTGGCATATTTTGATGCTGATTCTTCGTCTGCACCAATTGATGATATCTGAATAAGTTTCTTTACCCCTGATGCTTTTGAAACTTCAGCAATCAGGCCTGCGGCACCAACATGCAGTTTTTCAAACGTTTGCGAGCCACTTTCATACAAAACACTTACCAAATTTATGACAATATCAGCGCCCTTAACAGCAGCTTCAACGGAGGCGCGGTTCCTCACATTGGCTTGCGCCAACTGCACTTGTCCAAGTTCTCCTAATGGTTTTAGGAATAAAGCATTATTAGGTCTGCGAACCGCAACACGAACCCGGTATCCGGCCTTGGCCAAATGCTCCACCAGGGTTTTACCGATAAATCCTGAACCACCAAAAATTGTCACCAATTCACCGCTCATAATCCGCCTCCAGCTGTAAAAATCTTCACGACTGTTTTATACGGTTTTCTGGTCTCTCGTCCAGTGTCTTTAACAATTAATTGCGCTTATCGGGAAATCGTTGAGTGATCAAATTTCGCCAGGCTGAAACGGCCTCGTCGTCCGCTTCGTCATTTTTAATCAGATAAAATTCATTGGCGTAAGCGTTTGAAAAACTTTTAAAACCAAATAATTTCATAATTTCAGCAAGTGGCAAAGGCGTTCTGGTTTTCAGATATTTATCAAAAAATAGCTCCAGATCAACGCCTGTCGATTGTGACATCAAATCAATTAATGCATCGATTTCATAACGTTCACCTGTTTTCCCGTATCGTTCATAGATCGCTGTCATTGCGTCATCCAATGTTTTCTCACCCCCTGTACGCAAACTGATTTCATGGTCAAGCGCAAATGCCAACGCCCATCCCGCGTCATAAATACCAAAACGATTGCGACCCTTTTCTTTTCCCGCATCCCGCACGCTCAATCCTTCAAAAACGTCTGAATAGGTGAACCAAAGATAATTCCCAAAAATATTTTCCATCCTGCGTGTGAACCATTCTTCACTTAGAAAGCCACGATTAACCAGCACTAAATTTGCGTAATAATCCGTAAAGCCTTTGGAAAACCAGTTTCCCTGCCAACGTTCGTTGGCTTGGATACGGATACCATTCCAGAAATGGAACAGCTCGTGAGCCAGAAAATCCGCCCAGAAAATTCGATTATCCGATGAAAGCGCAAGACTTGTTGTAAAGGCTGCGCCATTTCTAAACGCTTCCGCATCCTCGGACGAGCCACTCAAATAAAACATCAGGTATTTTTCAGACGGCGTATCCGGGAATAATTCCAGATAAACCGGGAGCACATTTTCTATTGTTTCAGTAATAAGCGAGGGCGCCGACGAAAAATCACCAAATAAGGCAATCTCTAGATCAAAACCGCTAGACGTGGTTTTCACACTTTCAAAAACACCCAACGCAATAGCATTATTGTTTAGAACTTCCCAGTTATCGGCGATAAAAGTATTCTGGTGCCCAAACTTGATCTGCCAGGGACAAACAATCTGCCAATCATTCGGTACATCAAAGGTAATTTCCGTTGGTCTATCTACCCCCGTGGATAGAAAGAATGGTTTGGTAACGGAAAACAGTCCTTGTTTATATATCTTTCCCGCTTGTTCGTTTCCAAAACTCCAATCGGTCTTGGCATATACCATATCAATTTTATAACTTACTTTCACAACGCCGTTAACCGGATCATCATCCAACGTCAGATACCAGAAACTATCAAAACTTTCTCCTTGCTGTGAAACATTCACCTGCCTGCCATCAATAGCAGATGCCTGAAAGTCTTTAACAAAATCCGCCCAACCCCGTTTCCAGTCATATGAACCACCTGAGCCCGAAAAAAGGCGGCCATTTTTAACATAAATTTCTGCAGTAACAATGGCATAATCGTCGGTGACGGAAGTCATCAGAATTTCGAAACGGTTTGTATCGGTTACTTCCGCACATGCCAGTTGCGTAAAGGTAAAGAAAAATATAATCGCTGACTTAAAGATTTTTTTATCCACAGAGGATTACCTGTTATCAATGTCGACATCGCTGTCGGAGACGGCATTGACAGATACTTCCTCTGCTTCTCGCACTTTCAGTCTAACACTTAAACTATCACGTACTTCTTTTTTGATTTTCTCAATTTCTTCTTTGGTTGGTAAATTTTTAAGTGCTTCTCTCGTCTCTGCTCTGATGCGTTCTATATCTTCTTCAGTCAGCATATTTTCAATCACGTCGCGGCGGATTTTCTCAAGCTCCTCAGCACTTGGTATGCTCTCAATAGCCTGCAGACGAATTTTCTCCAACTCTTCTCTGGTTAGCATATGGTCCATTGCTTCTTTTTGGATTTGCTCCAATTCTTCGCCTGTCGGCATATCTGCAAGCGCATCTTCACGGATACGTTTCAATTCCTCTTCCGTGGGCAGGTTGGCGAGTGCTTCCTCTCGCATACGGGCAAGTTCTTCGGCCGTCGGAAAATTTTCCATCTCCCGTTCTATTTCCCCCCTCATTTTTTCAAAATCTTCCTCGCTTGGAATATTTTTAATTTCTTCCTGAATTTCCTGTTCAATAAGGTCTAGTTCCGCTTCTGAAATCAATTGAATATCCGAATTATAATTATTCCCGCCGCTGCTCGGTACAACGGCATTCGCGAGTAATTCGACCGTTTCCCCGTCAAGGTCCTGTTCATCAGCAATTGACGTGAGAGCAATATTTTTTTCATAATCACTCTCCATTTTATCAATAAGTGCAATAAGTCTTTTGATTTCATCCTGTTCAAGCTGATAAATCTCCACAAGGGCTTCAGTATGAAGACGAAGCGCATAATCGCTATGAAGCAATGCGATTTCATCCAAAACCGCTTTTACTCCACCTACAGAATAAATACGGTCTACCCTGTCTTCGGCATTAATCCCGGAAAGCCGAATGGCTTGTTTAATACTATCTGCCTGCCAGGCCGTAACGACTTCGTCTAAGACATGGTCCTGACCATTAACCAGATACCGTGTTTCCACGCCATTATCACCTGATGTGACGATCAGCTTGCGGCTGCTCCCATCCTGTTCCGTAATTACAGAAAAGTAACCATCATTATCCAATCCGATGACACGCGTTTCATATTCATCAAATTCTATATTTCCCCGCCATTCAACTTCAAGAAATACCCCATCTTTGCTCATTTCGACTGAATTCAATTCGCTCTTATCAAATTCAACCTGACCAATTGCAATGCGCGGCGTTAAAAGAACGGTCGCCATTATGACCATAAAAACCATTGATAGGTTTTTGATAAAACGTCTGATATCAAGATCCTCCAGCGCAGAAGACACCGTCATCCTTTTCACTCGTTTGCTTAAAACACTTTCTCTTCTTAAAACCGCCAGCCCGAGGATTTCTTTCTTTTCTCCCATTAATTTACGGGCGCCTTTCAGCAGCGATTTTGCATAGGTTAAATTGTCACCGCATTTCTTTGCCGCCCTGTCATCACAGGCCAGTTCACGCTCTTCGGCAATCCGTCCGGCAATGATGTGCATGACCGGATTCCACCAATAAATCGCAAGAATTAATCGTTCAACGAAATGCAGGATATTGTCATGTCTATTGACATGTGCAAGCTCGTGATAAAGAAGCGGCATTAATTCATCATCGTCCATATCATATGCAAATTCACGGGGCACCAGAATGAGTGGCTTAAATATACCAATAACAATCGGGCTTACAATTTCGTCGCTGACAGCAATTTCCACGTCCTCCGGCCAGCAATTACCGTCTACCCCGGCAAAAGGATAGGCTGAGTGGCGCAGTTTGTAAGCGTTATAGCTGGCATATCCAAGCCGGAGAAAAGCAATTCCGGTCCCTAAAGACCAAAGGATAAGAAACAACTTAAGCAATTCTTCCTTGTCAGGTAAACTTAGCGCGTCGGATGTTTCAAACTTTGCTTTTGCTTTGACCTTATCCATTGGCTTCATTTTTTCCATTGTGACAACAGATACTTTAGCGTCAATCGGCACGACTTCCACGTTGACCGGTTCCCGTTCCCATTTAAAGCCGTGACCCGGCAAAAAAGCCGCCATCGGCAGAAGCGCAAGAGCAAATAATGTCGCGCTCCAACTCCAGGAACGCTCTTCCGCGCTAGAGACTTCAACCAATTTTAATATCGCAAAGACGATGGCGAAAACAATAACACTCTGCCATATATTGTGCCCCATAAGCGTTCCAAAATTATCCATTGTCTTCCTCCTTAGTCTGTATCGCCGCCTCTATCGCCTGTTCCAATGCGAGAATTTCCTGCTCGTCGATATCACTATCGTTCAGCAAATGTTGCGCAAGCGCAGAGGTGGAACCACCAAATGCACTGCCAACTAAATGTTTTAGCGCCTGCGTTCGCGCTTGAGCCCTGCTTAATATCGGACTATACAAAAACGCCCGCCCTTCCTTGCGTGTTTTGACGAACCCTTTGTCCTTCAAAATCCCGAGAAAAGTCTGGATCGTCGTATAGGCCTGTTTTCTTTCAGCTGATAATATATCAACCACCTGTTGGACACTCGCCTCGCCCTTTTGCCATAAGACTTCCATGATGCGGTTCTCGGCTTCGGTTAATGTGGATGATTGTTTTCTCGCCATAAACAGGGTCCTTTTAATTTTAATTACTAATAATTTAGGAGTTTATATTAGGAGTCAAGCATTAATTACTAATTTTTTAGTAATTCAAAATTACTCTTTTATTATCAATATATTAACTGAAACTCTCGCGCCAATATTCATATTTTTTGGAAGCTTGGCGCACTCTCGCTTTAACGGAAGCGCTTTCATTCTGCAACGCTGTTTTCAAAACATTCAATACGCTGTCACGATATTCTGTATATTGTTCTGAAAATTCTATTAACCCACCATATGACCATGCCCGCACAAAATTTATTTCCGACTGGGTACCCTCCATCAAAAACCGGTAAACCGTTTCTTTGAACTTCGTTGGGATGATAAGTGTGGGCAGGCATTGTAAAAAATGCAGCTTTGTTTCCCAATGGTCAAATTCACTCATTCGGGACAACAGCAAATTCGTCTGTTGTTCGCTCAAACGTCCACCATCGCTGACATATTTTTTCAGCAACCAACTTGCCCCCCTCTGGGGCGGTTTCATTTTCAAAAATCCGATCAGATTGTCGATAAAATTATTTTGATCTTTGTACCGGGAATATATGGATAAGATGGTATCCATGTCTTTGGCATTCCAAGTGGATATTTCCCGTTCCAGTGACATGACTTAATTAAAACTCTTTAGCACTGTCCAGATAATCCTGATGGACATATTGCCGCGGGTCACTCCCGTCGATATTCCATAATCGCCGCCGTTGTGTTTCAAGATCGCCCAGATAGAAATGGAGGCTCTGGTTTGGTTCATCATCACCGGTACAAATGGCGTGCATGCAATCAATATCCATATCGATAACGGCGGGCGCCTCAAAGGTCACCCGGCTGCGTTCTTTCACATTTTCACCGTCCGGATCATAAAAAATATGGGTTTCCGTGCCTTTATACAGCGCCGAAATCGCAATCATGCCATGCTCATGTGGTGGATATTGGATATTTGGTGTTGTTGCCACATAATATACGGTGACATCATCATCAACATATAACAATACTTCATCCGTATCGAAATTCGGCATCGCATCCATAATCGCGCCCGGATCCTGCGTCATTTGATCAAGGAGATTAAGTATTCCCTGCATATCACCATTCTTCCGGCATTCTATAATATCACTGACAAGCTGCCTTAAAGGCACGCCCACATCCACTTTGTACATTAGGTGTCAACCTCCTCTTGTGCCATTTTTTTGAGCACCACTTTGTCTATCTTCCCGATCGGCAACATCGGTAGTTGTGATTTAATAAAATACCTTCGTGGCACTTTATAATTCGCCATTTGACTGTAAGCGAATTCCTTCAAGTCATCGGCATTAATTTCTACGCCCGGTTTTGGTATGATATAAGCCCACCCCACTTCACCATAAACAGCGTCCGGAACTTCAATAACGGCACATAATACAACAGCTTCATGTGCTTCCATGGCCTGCTCAACCTCAAGCGGGTATACATTATAGCCGCCGGACACAAACATCTCGCTCATTCTACTCGTAAATTCGATGTTCCCATCCGCGCGAATATTACCAAGATCGCCAGTGCGGTACCACCCGTCATTTGTAAAAGCTGCCCTGGTCGCTTCAGGATTATTAAGATATCCGGAAAGTGAGTATTCCGGTCTGATTTGTATCTCGCCTGTCTCACCGATATCACATAACTTGTCACCGTTGGCGATCCGCACCTCTCCCTCCGGTACCGCTCTGCCGATAGTATTGGTCATTACCTCAAGAGAAGCCGTGTCTTTCGTTGCGAATGTAACCGATGCACTACTTTCAGTCGTTCCATATGTTGAACCTAACCTGCACCCTGCACCATAAAAAACCTTAACGGCTTCATCCGGCATCTTTGCGCCTGACCACAACAACCAATCAATTTTATCCAGCAATTCGAATTTAAATTTCGGGTGACGAAGCATGAGCATATGCATCGCTGGCACAGCGCCGAGCATATTTACTTTTCCGCTGACAAGGTTTTCCACATATTCGTCAAGATCAAATGTTTCCATCAATATTGTACTGCCACCACCTGCCATTGAATAGAGCGGAAGGACAATGATCCCACCCACATGTGTAATCGGCAAAGGGCACATCACCCTTGGATAAGGACTGATGGGAAAAACATCCCATTCAATAATCGCCCGTTTCAAAATTGCTTTTTGCGGCAACAAAACACCTTTTGGGACGCCACTCGATCCCGACGTATAAATCAGCATGGTATCAGCAGTGTTTTTGACTGAAGACTTCGCCGCATCATATTCAGTACTTGAACAGGACATTCGCCCCATCCAGTCCTCAAATGAAATATCGTATGGTGAATTCCCGTCGAAGCCGATAAATTTCTGAATATTCGAAAATTCGTCACGCACCAGACTAACCTCGTCGGTGTAATCACGGTTCTCCAGACTTTCAATACCAAAAAACAATTTTGGCTTCGCATCTGACATAGTGTGGCGAATTTCCCTGATCTGATATTTTGGATTGATGCCAAGCCACAAAAGGCCAAGCCGCGCCGCTGCAAAAAAAGTCACAAACACTTCGGTGCGGGGGGATGAAAGAACAGCGATACAGTCGCCTTGCTGCATACCTTCTGCGAGTAACGCTTTCGCGCAGCGGTCAACGTCGTCCGCAAATTCCCGGTAGGTACATGTCCTTCCCCGCGAATAGAAAACTGCACGGTCCGGATGATCCGCTACTTTCTGATCAAGAAAATCACCGAGCAATAATGTTTGCTCATAATCTCCCATTTATCATTTTCCCTTTCTCTGAATTTTACCAATCGTTTCCATCCGATATTTTGTTGCTTCCCCGTCCCTCATACACAGAAGCAAATCTTCAAGATCGGCATAACCGGACGCAGCGGCAAGCGCATTCGCACTCACGTTAACCCCTCTCTTTATAAGCTGAACCGGCAAACCGGGAAATGCTGATACTTCGTCAGCTATTTCCATCGCTTTCTTTATTGCATGTCCCTTTTCGCTAACATAATCGGCAAGTCCCCATTCGGCACATTCCCCGGCACCATGTTTACGACACAAAATAGACATCAATTTTGCCTTCGGCGCCCCGATCAATGCCGTAAGGCGCGGAAGCGCACCCCATCCGAAATTGACACCCATTTTCACCTCAGGAACATAAGCATAAGAATCTTTTGCCATCACCCGCCAATCACATGCCATGGCAATAGCAAGCGCCCCACCAACAACCCCGCCTTCAATTGCAGCGATTGTCAATTGCGGCAACGATTCCCATGCCTTACAAACGTTGGCACCTTTGGCCCCAATGATCCGCGCTTTCGGCGTATCCGTTTCATTCATCGCCGACGAAAATAATGAAAAATCCGCTCCGCTTGAAAAATAGCCCCCTTGACCGGTCAATATCACAGCTCTAAATTCGCTATTCGCAGCGATTTTCTCTGCTGCGTTCATCAGCCCGTCAAGCACATCAACAGTGATTGAATTAAAACTTTCCGGTCTATTAAGGGTTACGATGACGACGCTGGGGTTACCCTTCATGGTACTCATTTCGACAACCTTATTTACCATCGTTCGTATTCCTTAATATTATCAACTAGCTAATTTTTAGTTTTTTTACTGTTTCCAGGCCATATCGGATTGTTTCAAGCGGGTCTTCCGGTTCATCATGTTCTACAAAAAAATGTTCAAATCCCGCTTGTTCTATTCGACTTAGGTTTCTTTCAAAATCAATTGTGCCCTTGCCAACATCGGCAAACCATTTATTTTCATCCATATCTTTTAGATGGCACATGGGAAAACGCCCCGGATAGCGGTCAAATAATTCAAACGGGTCCTTGTTGGCAAAAGCCATCCAGTAAAAATCCATTTCTATTTTCATCAAATCAGGATCTGTCTGATCAAAAATCAACTCGTAAGGCATCTGTCCTTCAAGTTCCACAAATTCAAAATCATGGTGGTGATAACCGAACTGAATCCCGGCATCCCTGCACATATGGCTGGCAACATTCAATTTTTCGATCAGTGATTTATACTGGTCCAGCCGGACGCGATCTTCCGGTGGTATCCAGCCCATAATCATATATTTCTGGCCGATCGTATGGGCGTCTTCAAGATATGTTTTAAAAGTTTCCACCTCCAACTGAATAGGATCAACGTGGCGGGAAACGCAGGTTAATCCGTTCTGGTCCAACGCTGCTCTGAAATCTTTAGCATTGCCGCCCAGATTCAGGATACCTTCAACTTCCTTAAACCCGATTTCCGCCACCTGAGCCAGCGTGCGCTGCATGTTTTCCGCGAGCAGATGACGAATGGTATAAAGCTGAACGCCATAATTGCTAATTCGGCCCGGCGCTGCATTTACCGGGAGCAATCCTGCCATCCCGCTCAAACCTGTAAGTCCTAGTCCTGCGGCCGTTTTTATAAATCGTCTTCTGTCCATCTTCATTCCTTTTTCATATCATCGGCAAACATTTTGGCCGATATATCATCCGATCTTCATATTTCTGAGTGTTTCATAACTGTTGCTGATGCTTTCAAGAGGGTTTTCTGGTTGATCATGTTCAACAACATAATATTCAAGCCCCGCCAGTTCGCTGTGGGCAAATATTGCGGCAAAATCGACCTCCCCTTGCCCAACATCGACCATCTGGCCGTCTTTTGTCATATCCTTAACATGACAAAGCGGGAACCGACCGGGGTAACGTTTAAAATAATCAATTGGTTTAGCCCCACCATCAATCGCCCAATATAAATCCATCTGGATATTAAACAGATCCGCATCACTTTCATTCAACATAATATCCAGCGGCACAACCCCATCAATCGGTTTAAATTCAAACTCATGATTATGATAGGCAAACTTCAGGTCTGCTTTTTTGCATTCCTCGCCGATTTTGTTAAATTTCTCGGTGAGCTTCTTATATTGATCCAGCGTTTCACGCTGTTCCGGTTCCAGAAAAGGAACAATCAGATATTCATGACCAACTATCTTTGCAAATTCAATAAGTGATTTTAAACTGTCGCCCTGCACAAGATTAAGACCGACATGCGTCGATGGCGAACTTATACCGTTCCGGTCAAGAATATTTCTAACTTCTTTAGCACTACGGTCATAATAGCCGGCAAATTCAACCTGGGAATAACCGACTTTCGCCACGTCAGCGATGGTTTTCTCAAAATTCTCCCGCATCAGTCGGCGAACCGTATAAAGCTGGACGGAAATATCCTTTAACCTACCCGCTTCATCGATGTTTTTTGCTGCCGCTAAAGCATTTATTGAACCACACACCCCAGTGAAGCCTGCGGCCAGCGCGGTTGTTACAAATGTTCTTCTTGTTAAGTAAGACATGATATTTTCCATTTAAAGTTTGTTTTCCTTCATCTGTCTGGCGGCAAAATCCACGGCCCGCGCGGTGAGCGCCATATACGTGAGAGACGGGTTCTGACAAGCAGATGATGCCATAGCTGACCCATCGGTTATGAATACATTACTCACATCATGACACTGATTAAACCCGTTGAGCACGGATGTTTTTGGGTCACGTCCCATGCGCGCCGTCCCCATTTCATGAATACCCAATCCTAATGAATCGTCAGTGTTCCAGATTTTAACATTTTGCAAGCCAGCCTTTTTCATAATTTCACCAGCCGTTTCCATCATCGCCTTGCGAATTTTTTTGTCATTCTCGCCGAACTTTGCATCAATATGAAGTTGCGGAAGCCCCCACTGGTCTTTTTTTGTTTTATGAAGGGTAGCCCGATTATTCGCGTCAGGTAACATCTCGCCGTATCCTTCAAGGTTTATTTCCCAGACACCTGGCGTTTTAAAACTTTCCTTAAACGCTGCACCGAATCCTTTTTCACCGACGCGGTCTTTCCATCCCTTGCGACGCCCACTGCCCTGATAGGCAAAACCGCGTACAAACTCTTCCTCGTCTTGTTCAAGGTTCGTAAATCGCGGCATATAAATGCTGTTGGGTTTACGTCCGATATAATAATGATCCTGAAAACCGTCTATTTCCCCGGTCGCCCCTGCAAAGCAAAGATGATCCATAAGATAACGACCTACCGCATCACTATCGTTTGCAAAACCATTCTGAAAACGCTCGTTGGTGGAATTCAGAAGTATCTGCGTTGTTCCGAGCGTTGAGGCGCAAAGAAAAATAACTTTCGCCGTAAAAGACCGCGTTTCTTTCGTTTGGCTGTTAATCACGCGAACGCCGGTCGCCTTCTCACTGTTATCATCATAAATGATGCTATGGACAATGCTGTCAGTAATAATATTCAGATTTCCCGTTAAATTTGCCGCCGGAAGGGTAGCAGACTGGCTGGAAAAATATGCCCCGAGCGAACACCCACGCTGACATTGATTGCGTGACTGACATGTTCCACGACCCAGATCCGTATGTATCGGTTGTGGTTCCGTTAAATGGGCGCAGCGGCCGGGAATAAGAACCCGGTCATTGAACGTTTTCTTGACCCGTTTTGCAAATTCACCTTCGGCACAGTTAAACCCGATGGGAGGCAGAAACACACCATCGGGCAGTTGGTCTAATCCTTCTGTTGTGCCGCTCACACCAACAAATTCTTCTACGTAATCATACCACGGCTTTAAATCGTCATAACGGATCGGCCAGTCAACGCCGTATCCATCCCGCTTGTTACTTTCAAAATCCATCGCGCTCCAACGGTAACTCTGCCGATGCCATAGAAGTGACCTTCCTCCCAAATGAAAACCCTTAACCCATTCAAAATTGGTGCCTTCCTCCTTTGAATATGGGTGATCAACATCATCGGCAAAAAAATGTTTCGTGCTGTCTTTAAACGCGTAACAACGTTTTTGAATAGGATAACGCTTATCGGCCAGTTTGCGGTCAACATCGTCGCGAAACTTCATTTCCCAGGGATCTTTATTTTCCCCGATATAATCTTCACCATGCTCAATGTGACGGCCGCGCTCAATAACAAGCGTTTTCATTCCTTTTTCGCAAAATTCCTTTGCTGCCCAACCGCCGGAAATACCCGACCCCACAACGATCACATCAAATTCTGGTTCAATTTTTCTTAACCTGTCCATCATGTTGCCCACGTCCTGCCAACTTGTTCAAACGGCACACACCCCTGATACGGCCCCGGGTATTGTTCGTAACGAAGTTCCTCCTGCGCCCCAATTTGCGAAGAGAAATAACCAACTAAAGTAAGTTCTTTAAATTCTTCAAAAAAAGTTTTTTGATTCTCATAAACCCGTTCCTGCAAATCCAATTTGGTGAGGATCGCCGTGCGATTTTCTTCTGATCCGGTCAGGAAACCACTGTCCACAGCTCTCAATCCCTTCATGAAGTTTTCACGTTCATCATCATGATACCAATCTCCCACGATGGCATGGATGTAATCATGGACAAAAGCCGCTTTTGCCCCCGGCGTATCGGTATCCGGAATAATCATTTGTGCCATTTCCGCAACCAATTGAAGCTCTGCGTCGCTAAAGACAGGATTATCAACATTAATACCCGCTTGTGCAAAGGCGCCGGACATAACGCCCGATATAACGTTTGCGGAAAGTGCCCCTCCAGTCATAATAGCAACATTTTTGAGAAGCGCTCGCCTGTTAAGTTCCTGATATCCTGTCATTCTTAAACCCCAATCAATTTATTAAGCAGACTTTTATCAGCATTTCCACCCGCAAAATCATCAAAGCTATATTCGCTTGGGCGAATAATATGTTCGGATACAAAGCGCGCGCCCTCTTTTGCGCCGTCTTCCGGATGCTTCATACAGCATTCCCATTCGACAACCGCCCAACCATCAAAATCATGCTGGGTCAGCGCACTGAATATTGCCTTAAAATCTACCTGGCCATCCCCAAGCGAACGAAAACGCCCCGGTCGATCAATCCAATCCTGATAACCGCCGTAAACACCACTGCGGCCAGTACAATTCAACTCTGCATCTTTAACATGCAACATTTTGATGCGTTCATGATAAATATGGATGAAATCCACATAATCCATTCCCTGCAAAATCAAATGGCTTGGATCATATAATATATTGGCACGCGGGTGGCCATCAACAGCTTTTAAAAACCGCTCAAATGTCACACCATCATGAAGGTCTTCCCCCGGGTGGATTTCATAGCAAACGTCAACCCCCACTTCATCGAACGCATTAAGGATCGGTTTCCACCGCCGTGCAAGTTCCTCAAATCCCGCTTCAACCAATCCTTTTGGTCGTTGCGGCCACGGGTATACCGTATGCCACAACAATGCGCCGGGAAATGTCACATGCGCAGTCAACCCCAAATTCTTACTGGCTTTAGCAGCAAGCATCAGTTGCTCGGTCGCCCATTTTTGTTTGGCTTTATGATCGTCTTTGGCAAAATCCGGCCCGAAATCGTTAAAAAGAGTGTCATAGGCAGGATGACATGCAACGAGCTGCCCCTGAAGATGAGTGGAAAGTTCCGTAATTTCCACACCCGATTTCGAACAGATTGATTTTAACTCATCACAATAATCCTGGCTCTCAGCCGCTTTTTTCAGATCAAAAATGGATGGATCCCACGTCGGCACCTGAACACCTATATAACCAATTGACGCCGCCCAATTCACGATAGATTGAAAGCTGTTAAACGGCGCCTTATCGGAAATAAATTGAGCGAGAAAAATTGCCGGCCCCTTAATCTGTTTCATTGTAAATAATCCTTAAAGCTCAATTTTCGTCCATTTCTGATCACTATTGCTATTTTTCACCACGGCATCAACAAAGGCCATACCACGAACCCCTTCTTCAATACCGATAAGGTCATGCCCAAGGTATTGACCATCAAAGGCACGAATTGCTTCTGCAAAACCGGTGTAAAGATTTGCGAATGCCTCCAAATACCCCTCTGGATGACCCGCCGGAAGCCTGCAGGCACTGTATGCCTCCGCAGATAAATTATTTTTATCTATGCCTGCCGTATAAATCTGCATTGCTGATTCATAAGGCTTATGAATAAGTTCGAACGGTTTCATCTGTTCCCATTCAAGCCCCCCTTTTTCACCGTAAATTTTTATTTTAAGGGCATTTTCTTCCCCTGCACAAATTTGACTTGCTGTTAGTGCACCGCTAGCCCCGTTTTCCATTCTGAATAAAATTGAACCGTCATCATCAAGTAAACGACCCTTTACATATATATTCAGATCCGCACAAACCTCCGTCATAGTGAGACTGGATATATATTCAGCCATATTGTGCGCGTGGGTGCCTATGTCACCGAATGCACCACTTATTCCCGACCTTTTGGGGTCTGTACGCCACTCTGCCTGCTTATTTTCACCCGTGCTTTCTTCCAATTGACTGAGCCAGCCTTGCGGGTATTCAACAAGTATTTTTCTAATCTCACCAAGGTCACCGTTCTTTACCATCGCCCGAGCCTGCTTAACCATCGGGTACCCCAGATAGGTATGGGTTAAACCATAAAGAAGACCGCTTCCCTTAACCATATCACGCAAGGCTTTTGCTTCGGTCAGATCAAGTGTCGCGGGTTTATCGCTCATCACATGAAAACCATGCTCAAGGGCCGCCGCCGCAGGCGGAAAATGAAGGTGATTTGGTGTGACGATCGAAACGAAGTCCATACGCTCACCGACCGGGAGTTTTACTTCTTCCTGCATCATCTGTTCAAAATTTTCGTATATTCTTTCTGGGTTTAAAAACAGATCTTCGCCCGTCTGCCTGGATTTTTCATAATCACTACTGAAAGAGCCGCAAACCAGCTCTATCTGATTATCAAGCCGCGCCGCCATTCTGTGTACCTCACCAATGAACGAACCCGGCCCACCGCCTATCATGCCCATCTTTATTCTGCGGCTTGCGTTACGCTTTTGTTCCGACATAAAAAATCCCTGTACTTTCTCCCTAAGAGATAAAAATGTAATCAATTACATTTTAATTGGCAAGGGATTATTCCTTGTGTAATATGCCGCCTCACGTCATAAAAAAATCAATCCATATGTAATCAGGGCTTAAATTATGGCAACCATTCGTGATGTATCGAGAATAGCTGGTGTTTCTGTTGCAACAGTGTCACGGACCTTAAGCAAACCTGACAAAGTTTCTGAAAAAACCAGACAAATTGTCCAGGAAGCAATTGAAAAAACAAACTATAAACCTGATATTCTTGCCCGTAATTTCAGGACAAGAAAGTCGTCCACCGTTGTCGTCCTTGTGCCGGATATTGCGAACCCTTTTTTTTCGCGCGTTATCCGCGGTATTGAACAATCGGCACAAAAAATGGGTTACGCCGTCCTTCTGGGTGATACGCAAGGACTTCGTGATCGGGAAATCACATATGCCAACATGGTCAAAACATCGCAAGCGGATGGGATTATACAGCTCGATTGCCATATTCCTTTTGAAGATAAAAATGACCGCTCGGCCCCCATCGTTAACGCGTGCGACTGTGTACGTGGTACCGACATGCCGACAGTTCAGCTTGACAATATCGCGGCTGCGGAAAAAATGGCAAACCATCTTATATCGCTGGGACATAAGAATATCGGTGTGATTTCCGGCCCCGAAAACAGCACCATAACCAATGACCGGCTCCGTGGATTAAAGAAGGCATTGGAAAATGCCGGTCTTGAATATAGTCCTTCAAACAGAATGTATGGTGATTATTCAATTCATTCCGGTGCGATGGCGGCGGTTGAGTTATTGGAAAAAGAAAACCCGCCCAGCGCCATATTTTGTATGAATGATGAAATGGCAATTGGTGCTATTCGGCAAACAAAAAAAATGGGCTTAAATGTTCCGGGCGATATATCTATTTCCGGGTTTGATGATATAAATTTTGCAGAATTTTGTGACCCACCGCTAACAACAATATCACAGCCCGCCGAGGAATTTGGCACAAACGCAATGACAATGCTTTTTGAATTAATGAACGGTACAGAACCGGAAAATAAAAATATCTATCTGCCTTTTGAACTTGTCATTCGCAATAGCACCGGGAGAGCAAGAAATGATCCGTAATTTAATCCTAATAACCTCTCTCATCTTTGTTCAATCCTGCTCTGATAAAACAGATGATGAAAAATGGGTTTCCATCTTTAATGGCGAAAATCTAAATGGTTGGACGGTCAAATTCAGTGGGTCAGATCTGGGGTTCAATTACAAGAACACATTTCGTGCGAAAGACGGTGTTTTGTCGGTAAATTATGACGAATATGACGAATTTCACGGTGAATACGGCCATATTTTTTATAAAGAAAAACTATCCCATTACAAATTACGCCTTGAATATCGTTTTATCGGCAATCAGATAAAAGGCGGCCCCGACTGGGGGGAGAGGAATAATGGCATAATGTTTCATACGCAGTCACCCGAAAGCATGAAGAAAAATCATGGCTGGCCGGTCTCACTGGAATTCCAGCTTTTAGGCGGATTGAATGATGGGAAGGAACGTCACACTGGCAATGTATGTACACCCGGCACGCACATTACAATAAATGGAAAGCTTGAAAAGGAACATTGCATTGATTCAACATCACAAACATATCATGGCGATCAATGGGTTACCGCAGAGCTTGAAGTAAAGGGGGACGAAATCATCCGCCAGTATATTAATGGTGAATTGGTCATGGAGTATAGCAAGCCGATTGCCGACGCTTCGGACGAAGAACAACCCGCCCATCCATACGAAGACGGCACACCAATACGAGATGGGTTTATCGCATTGCAGGCTGAAAGCCACCCAACAGAATTTCGCAATATCATGTTATTAAAACTCGCCAGTCGCTGACGCGGTCTGGTTAACTACAAGAGAAAAATCACAAAAACATGCCGGAATAATATCCAGCAGCGCCAAATAATGCCGGTTGGTCTTCCGTGATTAAATTTGTTTGTATTTCTTTCACAAAGGGCAGTTTTTCATTTTCTTCAAATTTCGCCCTGAAAGCGCTATTCAAAAAATAGTCCTTTATCTTCGGCAAAACGCCGCCAGCCAAATAGACGCCACCAGTCGCATTAAAAGTACCCGCCATATCGCTTGCGTAGCTCCCCAGCATGCCTGAAAAAACCTTTAATGTCTGAATGCAATCCGGGTCATTATCGTTGGTTGCTTTTTCGTTTATTTCAGCGGGGTCGAGCTTTAAATTATTCCTGCCATTTATGATGCCAAGCGCATAATAAATATTACTAAGACCGCGGCCGGATGCCAGATCCTCAATTGAAAGGCGATAATAATCATCGCTTAGAACGTTAGCAATTTCCTTTTCCAAATCGCCACCGGGGGCAAAACCAATATGCCCTCCTTCACTGGCCACGGCTTTCCATTTGTCCCCGACGGATACCAACGCCCCAATACCAATGCCGGTCCCTGGACCCACAACAATTTTGTTGCCCCGTTCTTCAATTTCACCGCCACCAATCTGCAGCAGCTGATCGGTCCGTAAAAGCGGTAATGAGCAGGCTTTTGCGCAAAAATCATTAAGCACTTTTACTTCTTCCATCTTCAGGAACGGCGCAAGCTCCGACTGTTTGAATTGCCAGGTCCCGTTCGTCATTGAAACGTCGTCATTATTAACCGGGCCCGCGAAGGCAATCGCGGCCCGTGACGGTTTAAGGCCCACATGTTTCATGTAATCCATCACCGCGTCTTCAAGGTAAAGCCAATTTTCTGTTGGCAGCACAGACAGGTTCTCTAGCTTGATTTCACTGTCTTCATTAATAACGGCAACAGCAAAACGGACATTGGTCCCCCCGATATCAGCGACTAAAAATTCCTCGGTCATATATTTAAGTCTATTCCCTATTTTTAACGGCATCAACAATCAAACCCGCCGCTAAAATTATTGGTGTTAAACGATCTCTTACTCTGCCCAATATAGGCTTACTGGCACATCATTCTGATGTAGCACATAGCTCACAGGCAGGGTTCTATCTTTCATAATGATGGCTTTTTCGAAAACTTCAAATTTTTTCTTACCATAAAATAACAAAAAAATCTGTTCGGCACACAACAAACATTTCAATGTCATCGTTATCCGGTCAATTTCCTCACCTTCACGTCGGACGCCACGACACAAATTCGGGTAACTGTCATCAAGTGCAATGTTCGTATCCCTTAGGCCCGGAAATAATGACGCGACATGGCCATCTTCTCCCATGCCCAATAAAACGATATCAAATGGCAACGGTATTTTCTTTATTCTTTCCTCCACCTGAGACTGCCCGGTGACGGGGTCAGGATCATTTGATTTCAAACTTACATAACCGGCATTTACGGCATTATTCCTCAGAAGTCTGCTGCGAATTAATTTTTCATTGCTTTGCGGATCATCAGGAGCTACCCACCGCTCATCGGTTGGGGCAAACACCACATTTTTCCAGTCAAATTCCGATTGTGACATTTTTTCGTAGAGGATTCCCGGGGTGGACCCGCCGGATAGAAGCATCGATGCTACGCCTCTTTTTTCCACACCCGAGCCGAGTTGCCCGAGCACATCTGCCAGTAATTGATCAAAAAGGTCTTCGCGGCTTTTAAATTTATATTTATTTATTGTTACCATGCTCACCTTAATCCAGTGAAGGGCCCATGGAGCCAGCTTTATAGGTTAACATTTCCTGCCCTGTTACGTCCCAGGCATTACGAATACTATCAATCCATTTCCAGGATGCCAGTATCTCATCACCTCTAACGAAGTAGGTCTGATTACCTTTAATAATTTCCCGTAACAGTCTTTCATACGCTTCCGGCATTCTCGTTTTATCACCGTCTCTGTTATTTAAATTCATCTGATTTTTATGGCTAATCAGCTGTGCATCAGTTCCCATCAACTGCTTCATAAGCAAATTGATTGACACAGTGAGTTCGGGTTGAATCTGGATCGTCAATTGATTACTGTCCGTTTCAGAATAAATATTGCTGGCGGGCGGCTTAAAGGTAATTCTTATTTCCGCAAGACGACATTCCATTCTTTTTCCGGTTTTCAGATAAAATGGTACACCTGCCCACCGTGGGTTATCGATATGTACTTTGAGTGCAACAAATGTTTCACCCGCACCTTCAACTTCGTAAGGTTGCTGTCTTAGCTCATCCTGATAACCCGGAACCTTAATGCCCTCCACCTCTCCACTTGTATATTGAGCTTTTATGGTACTTTCAGCAACATTTGCGGCATCAATCGGTCTAAGCGCCCTGATAACCTTAATTTTCTGATCACGGATATCATCTGCATTAAGGCTTTTTGGTGCTTCAAGCGTTATGTAACTTAAAAGCTGCATCAAGTGGTTTTGCACCATATCCCTGAGCGTCCCTATCCGATCAAGAAATCGGGCCCGCCCCTCAACCCCGACTGTCTCCGAGACGGTAATATCCACACGTTCGATATGATCTTTACTCCAGACAGTCTCCATCAAATGATTACTGAACCGAAGATGCAATATATTCTGCACCGCTTCCTTACCCAGATAATGATCAATTCTGTAAATCTGATCTTCTTTAAAACAACTTGCTAATATGCGACCAATATCTTTCGCACTTTCAAAATCTTCCCCAAGCGGCTTTTCAACAACAACCCTTGAAAAGGGCGGGTTTAAACCATTTTCCTTTAAATGTTCACAGATTGGTGAGAATAAAGCTGGTGTCACCGAAAGATAGTAAAGAATATCCTTCTCGCTATCTTCAACGGACAGAAACGTGACCAACTTATGCCAATCCTTTGACGTTGAGACATCTATATCTTCATACAGCAATATTTGTGCAAACCGGTTCCAAATGCCTTTTTTAAAGTCCGCGCCCAGAAAAAAAACTAGTTTTTCTTCAACCTTGTTTAAAAATTCGTCTCTTTCCAAAGGTGATCGTGACACGCAAAGGATTCTTGTTTTGGATGAAAGTTGTTTGTCTCTGAATAAATAATAAAGAGACGGCAGAAGTTTGCGCAATGAAAGATCACCGACGCCACCAAAGATAACGATATCGAGCATTATTTGAACGCACTCTTTGTTAACATATTCCCGAATGTAATCGGTTACATATCCTATTTCAATATATTTATTTTTTAAAAACTTCCCTAGATATCGTGATTACCACCAGGTTATATAAATGGCAGATAAAACCATAAAAACAGCAATTGCAACCAGATTATACCCCTTTGTCGTATGAAAATCTGCCTTTTCAACCGGGTGTACTTGTTCACTTTTTTCATCCACCATAAGCGATGCACCAACAGCAAGCGCGAGACATATGACAAAAATAAAGTTCATACGGTCAAGGAATGGCAGCGCCGGCCAAAGAAGTTTAAACGCAAGTGATGAAACAAATGAACCTATTGCCGCTGCAAGCGCACCAAACGGTGTTGTCCTGCTCCAGAACATACCAAGAAAGAAGATAACGACGATGCCCGGTGTAAAGAAGCTTGTAAATTCCTGAACATATTGAAAAGCCTGATCAAAATTACCAAGGAGCGGCTTGGCGCAAATCATGGCAACAATCAGTGACGTAAAGCTTACGATACGTCCGACCATCACATAATGATGTTGGCTTTGATCAGGTTTATAGTAGCTATATATATCCATCGTGAAAATCGTTGAAATGCTGTTGGTCATGGACCCCAGCGACGATACAATGGCCGCAACAAGCGCTGCAAACACCAAACCCAACATCCCCGCAGGCATCAGTTTCATCAGCTCCGGGTACGCCTGATCCGGATTTTCAAGACCCGGCGTGAGAACGAAAGCTGCAATCCCCGGAAGCACAACAATGATTGGCATAATCAGCTTTAAAATTGCCGCAAAGGCAATTCCCTTCTGGGCTTCCTGTATGCTCTTAGCGGCAAGTGCTCTTTGAATAATATACTGGTTAAATCCCCAATATGCAAAATGCAACACCCACACGGCCCCCACCAAAGCCGTTATACCCGGAAGGTCTTTATAATATGGGTTGTCCGGGGATAAGATCATATCAAATTTTTGTGGTGCCTGTTCCGTCAAGGTCACAAAACCATCAATCAAACCGCTGTCCCCGCCGATCATGCTTAATGTGATGTATGAAAGATAGAGCCCACCGATAATAAGTAAAACCACCTGAATGATATCAGTAAACGCAACAGCCTTAAGGCCCCCATAAAGCGAATAAGCGGCAGCAAAGGCCCCAAGAAAGACAAGACCGTAAAAAATATCCACATCTGCAACCGTATTGATGGCAAGCGCACCCAACCACAGGACGGATGTCAGATTGACAAAAATATAAACACCTATCCAAAATACAGCGAGCACCAGCCTGACGTTATGATTGTAACGCCGCTCAAGATATTGCGGCATCGTGTAAATGCCATGCTTCAGAAATATCGGCAGGAAATACTTTCCCACAATCATTAAAATAATTGCGGCAAGCCATTCATAGGATGCTATCCCAAGGCCAACGGCATAACCGGAACCAGACATACCGATAATTTGTTCCGCTGATATATTGGCTGCTATCAAGGAAGCGCCAATCGCCCACCAGGTAAGTGTGTTTCCGGCCAGAAAGTAATCCTTGGTATCTTTCTCATGTCCGGCTTTTTCTCTTGAAACGAGGCTCGCGACCAAAATAAGACCAACCACATAGGCAATAAAAATACCAATATCAATACCGGATAAACTCATGATGGTTCCCTCATCTTATTTTCCCTACTGTTTAGCACTATCATTTAAATTCATTCTGTCAATGCAGAACAATATTTCACTCAATATCTTCTGACCTTCTCTGACTGATAAAAATAATTGCAAACCCAACAATGAAAGGGATTGTCCGTTCAATTACATCGCCAGGCGAATCCTGAAACAGGGACAAAAATACAGCGGTAACAAAACCCGCGAAGACCGCCGTAAAAACCGTCCTGCCATTTAAATGCCAACCTGCCAGCGTCATAACCACCGTAGGCCCAAATGCGGCCCCCAACGCATTCCATGCAAATAAAGTTCTATCAAAAATTGTTGCTGGCAGATAAAGCGAAATGAGCACTGACATGACAACGAGAAAAGCAACGGACAACCGTGAAACAAAAACTTCTTTACCCTTATACCCGTGACCAAGCTTCAAATCATAAGAAATACTGGATGCCCCAACCAGTAACTGGCTATCTGCCGTTGACATAATCGCCGAGAGAACCGCCGCCAAAATAATTGCCCCGACCACAGGTGAAAAAACAATGCCGGTTAATTGAAATAATACTGATTCCGCACCATACTCCGAATTCGGAATGAGGACATTTGCTGCGAGTCCAACAACAAACATCCCCGTAAATACGGTTATATACCAGAACATGGTAAGAATTCTGGCCTGTCTCATTGCTTTTTCGTCGCGAAGCGCCATAAACCTCACAAGCAGATGAGGCTGTCCGATGGGGCCGAAGCCAATTGCAAGTGACCCGAATGCAAATCCAAAGGCCGCTAACCCAATGTTTTTACCGGATAAACTCAACAGGTCAGGCCGCCCAAGGTTTGAAAGTCCATTTACAAGAGCGGAAATTCCCCCGATTTCCGCAACGGCGAAAACCGGCAATAACACAGCCGCACCGACCATGAGTGCACCTTGAAAGGCATCCGTAACACTTACGGCCCAAAAACCACCCATGAACGTGTAGACCATGATAATAAACGCGCCCAACATGATCGAGCTGTCCATACTTATGTTAAATGTTGATGAAAATGTATTTCCCGCGCCCTGAAATTGCGCCGCAACGTAAAAAGCGAATGAAATAAGAATAACAATTGCAGATAAACTCACGATCCGTTTTTTCCATTGGCTTTCAACCCGAAGTCCCAGAAAGTCACCAATCGTCACAATATTATTTTCGTGGCTATATTTAACGAGCCTTGGTGCCACATAAAGCCATGCAATCAAAGCGCCTGTTATAGATCCTAAAGCGACCCACACTGAAGACAAACCAAGGGTATAGGCCGCTCCGCTCATGCCCAGTAACGACCAAGCGGATGAAGCACTCGCCGAATAGCTGAGTGCAGCGACAATAGGCCCGAGCTGACGGCCACCAAGGAAATAATCATCTTCGTTTTTCACCCGTTTTGAGGCCCAGTACCCAATGCCAATCAGCAGCCCCTGATAAAGCACCAATACAACCAAAACAATTGTTGTTTTTTCCATTTAGCCCTAACACCTTTGCGAACCGTTTTCCCTTTAAAACAGCATAATGTTATTTTCAAATAGCACAAACAATAAGAAAAAATGCCCGGAAAAACGAATTCCCTGGGCATTTCAAATGGTTTTGTTACACCAATTAATTTCTTGGTTCAGGCGCAGTCAGTTTTAATATTCTTGGCATTGGCATATCCTCAATGACATAAATTGCACCGTCAGCTCCCTGACTAACATGACGAAGGCGATGTCCCGGCTCATCCAAAAGCCGTTCTTCACCGATCACGTGATCGCCGGATAATTCCAGTCGCGACATATGCATTGATGAAAGTCCGGTAAGAAACAAATTTCCCTTCCATGCTGGAAACATATCACCACTATAAAACATCATGGAAGAAGGCGCCATGGATATGGGGCTCCAGTAATAAATCGGCTGCTCAGTACCAGGCTTGACGGTAAGCCCTGTGCCTACCGGTTTTGTCCCGCCCATGCGACCGTATGATACGTATGGCCAGCCATAATCTTTACCTGCGCGAATGACATTTATTTCATCCCCGGCATCACCACCCTGATCCGCAGCCCAGAATTCACCTGTTTCCGGATTTTTCGACAGGCCGTTTGAATTTCTAAGACCAATCACATAAGCCATATCATTTACATCGTCATTGCCAACAAATGGGTTATCATCCGGCACTGAACCATCTTTATTCAATCTTAAAATCATACCAAGCGTGCCCTTCAGATTTGGCTCGCCCATAGGACTTTTTCGTTGGGTAGTGATCAGCAATTTACCGCTGTCATCGAAGGCCATTCGGCTAGGCACTGTATCAATCAGTATTTTTAAATCAGAAATGCTTCCGTTATCGTTAGATAGTTTTGCACGCGCCACTCGCCATATGCCCCACGGGTTTGCGGCTTTTTCTTCACGCGACAGCGCATTCCACTCCTGCCGCTCAGCATTTGATTTTTGATAAGCGGCATCCGAATTATCGCTTTCCACTCCATCCGGTGCTGCCAGATACGCAAAATAGATCATGCGGTTATCTTCAAAGTCCGGATCAAGGATAATATCGTTTAGTCCACGTGATCCCCATGCGCGAACAGCCGGCATCCCGGCGATTGGATCCGAAACATTCCCGTCCGAAGTAACCACCCTTATTCTGCCTGGCACTTCTGTTACAAGCATATTTCCGTCTGGCATATGCGCCATCGCCCATGGTCGGTTAAGACCCGTTACAAATTCGTTTACAACATATCTCGGGCTCTTCGGGGCGAGTGGTGCCCTTGTCTGCCCTGCAAAAGCTGGTGGGACGGCACTTGTTCCTTCAAACACCTGCTGAGCGCTAACCGTTGCAATCATTGATGATGCAAGAACACACCCCAGCAATATTCCCTTAAACCCTTTTTGGATTCCCATTCATTTTCTCCCTGTTTTATATTTTGATATTAACTTGGAAAAAGTATAGAAGAACTGCCCCCGCAAATCAATGAATATAGGACGCCTAACGGATATCACAACAATTTATTTCTAAATTTTAATGAATAGGGTATAAGTGTATCACGAAGTCAAAACACGCAGGACAAGACATGACAATAACGCTGCATAAAGGCGACCTGAGCGACAATATCAGATTTAACGGCGCAGTAGCAATTGATACTGAAACTATGGGATTAAACCCTCACCGTGACCGCCTTTGTCTGGTACAACTTTCTTCGGGTGATGGTGATGCACATTTAGTACAAATCGCCAACGGACAAAAAACCGCCCCTAACCTCAAAAAACTTCTTGAAGATCCTGATCTTACTAAAATATTTCATTTTGCCCGCTTTGATGTCGCTGTCCTGAAAAAATACCTCGGTGCAGATGTATCACCGATCTATTGCACAAAAATAGCCTCCAAACTGGTAAGGACATATACTGACCGTCACGGATTGAAAGATCTTGCGCGGGAGCTGTTATCGGTTGACATGTCCAAACAGCAACAAAGCTCAAACTGGAGTGCGGAAGACCTTAGCGCGGAACAACTTGAATATGCCGCGTCAGATGTTTATTACCTGCACAAACTGAAAGCGAAGCTTGACGAAATGCTTGAAACAACCGGACGGGCAGAGCTTGCTCAAAAATGTTTCAAATTTTTGCCGACCCGGTGTTCGCTTGATCTGGAAGGGTGGGAAAATACAGACATTTTTGCCCATAGCGATTAAAAAAATCCGGATCGTTTCAATCCGCTTTAATAAAAAAGTTCTAACAAAATTCGTTCCTTTTACCTTGATGATGCCACACATAAGCATTACATTTAGAATATAGTCACATGGCGCTCCATTATTTCGCCACTATTAGCCCTTAGCAAGGCAATATCAGAATTGTTTGATGACGAAGAATATTGGATACGGAATATAGTGAACAACCACTCTGATCAAATACTTAACTCCCATGAAACGGTCACTTTCGACGAAAATGAGCGTCAGATAAACAGGGCAGGTCAACTAAAAAAAATGGTGCCTGCTTTAACGCTGATAGCATTTTTATCTCTGGTGCTCTATCCAATATTAGTCTCTCGTGAAAGCAGCTTTACGCTCGCCATTGACAGGCTTGAACAGCGTGACGAAAAGGCAAAACTGATCAAACCTTCTTATGTCGATGTGGATCAAAATAATAATCCCGTAAATATATCTGCCGAATCCGCCTATCGCGAAGAGCACGAAACTACCAATTATTTTTTCACTAACCTTGTCGCACAGATGTCGTTGCCAACTGGTGATGCAATTGAAATTCTCTCTAAAAGCGGCTCACTGAATACCGACACACAGATTATGGAGTTGAATGGAGAAATAACTATAACGTCGGAGAATGGGTTTTTATTGAAGTCTACGGAAGCCAAGTTCCTCATCGGTGAAAAAATCGCGCAGGGCCAGAACGGCGTTACCGGCGTCGCTCCTTTCGGACGGTTCAGCGCAGAAAACTTTAACGCAAACGTCGAAGACGAGGTAATCACACTTGACGGAAATGTGAAAATCAGCTTTGACCCGAATAAACCATTAAATATTTTTAGCAATGCTGATGCGATAGAAGTCGAAGGGAATAGCACCTGATGTATCTTAAAAACAAAATTGTATCGTTAATTTTTCTTGCTTTAGCCACTGCTAACGCCGAAGCGCTGGCGCAGGTTTCATCTTTAAAAGATCACGACGTAGAAAATCCCGTAGATATAAGCGCTGACCGTCTTGAAGTGAAACAAAAGGAAAATATTGCTCTTTTCACTGGTAACGTGGTGGTTACACAATCCGACATGTCACTGGTTTCCGACCGTATAACAGTGTTTTATAATGACGACAGAGAAGACGATAGTTCTTCTTCCATTTCTCGACTGGATGCTTCGGGTAATGTTGTTATGACCTCGCCAACCGAAACTATCCGGAGCACTTGGGGCGTCTATGATTTTGCAGAAAAAATAATTACGCTCGGTGGTAATGTGGAGCTTTCCAACGCAGATGGCCAAATTAAAAGCCCCCGCCTGCAATTAAACTTAACAACGGGACAAATAACAATGGATGGTGGCCGCATCGAGGGTGGAACTACCGACCGGGTAACTGGTCAATTTACTCCACCAAGCAGTGATTAACGTAACCAATTGGAAATAATAAATTAAAAACGATACTTACACATTGTTAATCTCTTTCAGAGTAAAATAGACGACATGGAAAAAATAATACAACTTTCTAAATCTGATAATCATCCCGCCTCACTCGACGAAGGCCTTGTCGTTGACGCCGTAGAAAAAAAATACCGCAAAAAAACGGTTCTCAGAGGTATATCGATGCAAATCAGGAAAGGAGAGGTCGTAGGGCTGCTTGGGCCAAATGGCGCGGGAAAAACGACTTGTTTCTATACCATGGTCGGATTGGTAAAACCTGATTCCGGACGTATCCTGCTTGATGGCCATGATATTACACATATGCCCATGTATAGAAGGGCTCGACTTGGCATCGGTTATCTTCCTCAAGAATCATCAATATTTCGCGGCATGACCGTAGAGGAAAATATTTGGTCTGTACTTGAAATTTGCGAGCCTGATCCAACAAAAAGAGCCGAAAAGTTAGAAAGTCTGCTTGATGAATTTGCTATACAGCATATTCGGCAATCCCCCGCACTTTCGCTGTCTGGTGGTGAACGAAGACGCGCTGAGATCGCCCGCGCTCTTGCTTCAGGGCCATCATACATGCTTCTGGACGAACCATTTGCCGGGATTGATCCTATTGCAATAGCTGACATTCGTAATCTGGTATCCCATTTGAAAGACAGGGATATCGGCGTATTAATAACAGATCATAACGTGCGCGAGACGCTGGACATCATTGACCGCACTTATATCATTCATGATGGTCAGGTGCTTATGTCCGGAACGCCGCAGGAAATAGTGGAGAATGAAGACGTGAAGCGCGTCTATCTGGGTGAAAATTTTAGTTTATAGGGAAGTTAATTTATGGCATTAACGCCACGCCTTGACATAAAACAGTCGCAGTCGCTGGTTCTTACTCCCCAGCTACAGCAGGCTATCAAGATGTTGCAGCTCTCCAGCGCTGAACTTGTCGAATTTGTTGCCGAAGAGATCGCCCAAAACCCATTGCTCGAATATGATGAAAAATCGGATTCAGATGATCGACGTGGCGCAAACAATGAAGAACAATCTGAACGGTCCGGCGACAATGAAGCTGGTAACTCCCAAGATCAAAAAGTAAAAGCTTCTGACGATTTCCTGAATGAAAAATCACCATTATCTGGCGACAACGACACACCATTAGATACAGATTATGCAGAACTTTACGACGACAATAGTTTTTCTGACAATATAGGTGCAATACCAAGCCAGAACTTGGGATTAAACGGTAGTAACATGATCACTGGTGGTGCCGGCAATTTCGATTTCACAGAAAACTCCACGGAACAAAAACAATCTGGTCCTATATCGTTAAAATCTCATCTTGAAGAACAGCTTATATTCCTGCAAGCGGAACCATATGAAAAAGTCATCATTCAATATTTGATCGGTTTGATGGATGAAGCCGGATATATTAATGAAGATACATCACTGATCGCTCAAAGGTGCGGCTGCGATGAAGAAGATATAGATCGGATTTTTAAAATCGCACAAACTCTGGAACCGCTTGGTGTTTTTGCCAGAAGCCTAGGAGAATGTCTTAAAATACAGCAAATTCAGGCAGATCGGTATGATCCTGCCATGGCAACATTCCTTGACAATCTTGAAATGCTTGGCGAGCGAAAATTTAGTGAATTAAGACGACTTTGTAAGGTCAGCAAAGAAGATTTTCTTGATATGGTTGAGGAAATCAAGACACTCAACCCGAAACCTGGTCTGGAATATGGTGAAGACATTGTTTACACTGTTATACCAGATGTTTACGTGAAAAAAACGCCGAAAGGGCAATGGTTTGTGGAACTTAATAGCGAGAGCCTACCTAAGGTGCTTATGAACAATCGCTATTTAAATGAAGTGGGTAGCCAGACAACAAAAAAAGAAGATAGAGAATATATCGATGATTGCGTTGCGAAAGCCAATTGGCTTGTCCGCGCGCTTGATCAACGTGCCCGTACAATCCTGAAGGTATCAAGCGAACTGGTAAGGTTGCAGCGCAAATTTCTTGATGATGGCATTCAGTACCTGGCGCCAATAAATCTGAAGACTATCGCAGAAGCCATAGAAATGCATGAAAGTACGGTGAGTCGCGTGACTGCCAACAAATATATCTCAACACCCAGAGGAATTTTTGAGATGAAATTCTTCTTTACGAATGCGATTGGATCATTGGATAGCGACAATCAATACTCCTCTAAATCAATTAAGTATAAAATTAAACAACTGATCGATGACGAAGACCCGAAAAAGATTTTATCTGATGATAAAATAGTGGAAATAATAAGGGCGGAAGGCATTGATATCGCAAGGAGAACCGTGGCAAAATACAGAGAATCTTTAGAAATCCCGTCTTCAATAATACGAAGAAGAATGAAAAACCCCGTCCTTTAATATTCGAATTTGAGGGTGAATTGACAGATAGCGTTAACTCTCAAAAGTACGGGGAAAAATGCAGCCGCATTAAGGTATGGTTTTTTAATATATGCGGGAATTTTGTGAAAACTTGACATATTATCCCCGCGACCTTATATCCGTGCAGGTTTTGGCACATACAATATTTAAGCTGTCTGAGATAGGATCTGAATTAAAATGAGAATTACTGTTACTGGAAAACAATTGGATGTGGGCACTTCATTAAGAGAGCATGTCGAATCCCGTCTTGAGGGAAGTGTGAAAAAATATTTCAGTCATACAATTGAAGGGGACGTCACCCTGTCAAAAAATGCTCATTTATACCGGGCAGATTGCAAAATTCATATTGGTCACGGCATTTACTTACAGTCAGGTTCCGAAGAAACTGATATTTATGCTGCGTTTGATGCCGCTGCAGACAAACTTGAAACAAGGCTTCGTCGCTATAAAAGACGTATTACAAACCATCACAAGGAAAGAAGTAACAGCAAAGAAGATCTGAACGCTGTTTATAAGGCTCAATACAACGTCTTTGATGTGTCTGACGACAAAGAAGTAGAACCGGAAGGTATGCCCGTGATCATCGCCGAAATGAATATGGATATTCCGGAAGTAACCGTCAGCGACGCTGTGATGAGACTGGACCTCGGAGACCTGCAAACATTGATGTTCCGCAACAGCGGTCACGGCGGAATCAATGTCGTTTACAGAAGACCTGATGGTAACATCGGCTGGATCGATCCAAAAGTGTCATAAATAAACCAAATAAAAAGAAGAGACTTTATCCACATGGATATTTCAAATCTGATAAATATGGACACGATTTTCCCAAAGCTGAAAGCAACAAGTAAAAAACAGTTGCTGCAGGAATTGGGAAGTATCGCAAAAACCAAAATTGGCAAACCCGTATATGAAATCGCCAATGTCCTCATGGAGCGCGAAAGACTTGGTTCAACGGGTGTTGGACACGGCGTTGCCATTCCACATGGTCGCTTTTCAGATATTGATAATATCTGTGGTATATTCGCCAAGCTTGATAAACCGGTCAATTACGATGCTATCGATGACCAACCCGTTGATCTCGTCTTTTTACTACTTGTTCCTGAAGGAGCTGGTGCAGAGCACCTGAAAGCACTCGCAAAAGTATCGCGCGTGTTACGGGATCAGACGATTTGTGAAAAGTTGCGTGGCACGGATAGCGGCGACGCCATTTACGCCATTTTAAATTCTGCTCAGGCCGCATAAAAAAACACTCCGCAACTTTCATTGCGGAGTGTTGAAATTTCAAATCATGAATTATCCGTCTACACGCCTTCACCCTGAGGTTGAGGCGGTAGTTCCTCGCGGTATTTGAATTGGTCCGCGATGCTCTTATCTTCCTCGGTTTCCGGAAGGTCACCTTCGGCCACTTCAGGTGGCCTTACCCAACAGTCCGTTCCCAATTCCTGAATTTTCTGACAGGCCACTCGCGCTTCTTCATAGCTTGTAAGTGGCCCCGCGTTAAGCCTGTAAAAATATCCATTGGGTTGAGTTTCACGGTCACCAAAATCAATTTCAGAACGCCGTGGTGTCAGATGACCGATGATATCAAAATATTTAACTTTCAACTTTTCCCAACCAGGGCGTAATTCTTCCTTAGTACGGTATGCCGCAATCTGCAAAGCCCAGCCTTCCGGCCCAAGCAAAGCAGGAACACCTGTGTCATCTTCAGGTTCAGGTTCTGGTTCCGGCTCAGGTTCCGCAGCTGCAATAGGCTCAGGTGGCACCTCCACAAGACGCGCTACAGTGATTGCTCGCGTAAGTTCCTCGTCATCATTATTATAAACTTCGTTTGCCGCATCAGTTTTATCCGTCATGTCACTGCCTGACTGAGTGAGAACGGCTTCAAATCGATCATCCGCCGGCATGTTGCTCAGCACGCGGTAATAGTTAAGGTTTTCGTTAGCAATATCGGGACCGCTATCAATTGATAGCAACCGGGCTGACATTATTTCATTACCCGAAAGAGCATAAGCCATCGCCAGGTTCTGACGGTGAGCCGCCCCTGCATCACGATGCTGCGCAGCTTGTTTCAATATTTCAATAGCTTCATCATGGCGTGACTGAAGCGCCAGAGAAAGCCCATAATTATTGAGAATTTTTAAATTATCCGGATCGACCGCTAGGCCGTCCTTATAGACCTCAAGAGAGGCAGCGCGATGACCTTGCATATCAAGCGCCAGAGCCAATGTGCTCATCGCATCAACATCACGCGGATTTACACGAACAGCTTGCTGTAAAAATGGAAGTGCACGTGTTGGGCGATTTAATGCCAGATAATTTGCACCCAATCCTTTAAGAACGCGCGCGTTTTGTCCATTCTTGCTCATTGCCTTCTGAAAAGCATCATTGGCATCGTTATATTGACCGATAGCGCTTAAGCTTTCACCTAATCCAATCAACGGTTCTATACTGGAGCTGTCATATCTGTGAGCCCGTCGATAAAGTGGGATGGCAGCATTATGATCTCCCTGCTCCGCCATTTCAATTGCCAACGTAAGGAAACTATTGTCCGTTACCCCAACTTCCACCGCTTCTAACGGTGTTCTATTGTCACTCGGCTTATAAACAGCAGTTGTCTGATTATTCATATTTGAATTTGAACAAGCAGCCAGAAAGAGTGATAGAAACAATGCAATAAACGACCCAAATTTATATTGTTGCCCTATTTTCAGTTTCATATTGTCGCTTCCGTTGTGATGTATCATGATAAATTCCATTTAGACCTTTTGTGTCATTGTCTTTTTATTTTGTAAGACAGTTACAATCACTCAAACCACATACTTTTCCGTCTTTACATAAGTATTTTTCCAAAGCATCCGAAATAATCTCCTGACAACTTTTTCGCGAATGAGCAGCATATAATCTTAGCTTCAGATGATCTTCATGCTCCATTCTCAGTGTCATTGCTATGCGCTTGTTCGCCGGCGCATCATTCTTTTCCGGTGTTATCTCTTTTTTCTTATATGAGTCTGTGTTTTTGATAACGATCTTTTCTTCAGATCGTGACGTCTCTGCTTTTTCTTTAGCTGCGGCATTTAATACGTCGTTATATTGACGCTTGGTTACATCGTTTATTTCTTTTACAGCCTCAACCAGAATATTTGTATCAGAGTGTTCCGCGTAAAATTCTCTAGCCGGAAGCGGGGCGCTATCCGTCGCTGCAATTGGGTCAACAGCATGAACTGTCAACCTATGATCCGTGTGAGCGGGTTGCGCCGCGCCTTTTCGCGCAAGCAACAAACCGGATAACCGTGCTTCTTTTTTTACTGAACTCATAACTATACTCCTGTTAACCTTCCGCCTGACGTCGGCCAAAACCTGTTGTCTGGGCAGGGGCACGTCTTAGCTGCTGAGCCTGATGCTGAAATACAATTCTTCTGAAATTTTTCTCCAAACGGTCACTTACATATTCCCAAAGAGCGGCCACTTCTTTCGCTGAACGGCCATTAGGATTAATTTCCATAACAGTTCTTCCATCAATCATACTTGATGCAAAATCCGTGCGTTGATGAATTGTGGATGGTGAAACCGTACCGTGCTGAGACAACGCAATAGCCGCGTCACTGGTTATTCTTGCGCGGGGTGTTGCAGCGTTTAATACAAACATAAACGGCTTATCACTTCTATCCGCAAGTTCAACGGTCGCCCCAGCGGCGCGCAAATCATGTGGAGAGGGGCGTGTCGGGATAATAATCAGATCTGAAACGGCAATGACGCTCTGTATCGCCAGTGTAATCGCTGGGGGGGTATCGATAATAGCTAGCTTAAATCCCTGCTCACGCAATTGATCAAGGTCGGAAAGAAGCCTAGACACATTTGTCTGTGCAAATGCCGGCGTTGCTTCTTCTCTTTCATTCCACCATGCGGTGAGGCTGCCTTGCGGGTCTGTATCCACAAGAACCACGGGACCTGCACCCGCCATTTCCGCTTGCACAGCCAAGTGCCCGCTTAAGGTCGTTTTACCTGACCCACCCTTTTGAGATGTTACTGCTAATACACGCATTAATCTTACCCCGATTATTAGTTTACTCTATGTGATCCGGGAGAAGTCATAATCCCTGATAAATCACCCAACATTGCCATAATGCATGATATATCTTAATATTTCGTAAAATATTGCAACTGCAAAATTCAACTAAATAATTGAAATTAAAAGATTAATTGTTAAAAATTTAACTAAATTATATGAGAAATCCGCCTAAATCGGCTCAGAAGCCGCTAATTTCACAGGAATTAGGCCACGCACAGAATTACATATGTAAATTTGATCAGCTTCTATTAAATCATTGATATATAATATTTTTTCCTTAGAAAGAATGTCTGGGTCCTCCAGGACTGATTGCCGGTATATCCCTGCCAATAGACCACATTCGATAGGCGGCGTGTAAAAAATGCCGCTTTTTTCAACAAACAGATTGGTATAACTTCCTTCGGTGAGCTGACCTTTTTCATTTTTAAACAACACATCCAAACAATCTGTATTTGCTTTATATCGCTCAAATTCCTTCTGGTAAAAATCACGAAGGGTTGTTTTGTGAAACAAGTGAACGTCTTCGCTATTAACGGAATTATCCGATACAATGATAATCGCATCCTCCCCATAAGCTGCTTCATTGACCCCTTCCGAAGTAATGGAGGTGTTCCCAGATTTAGACAGAAGCAGGCGGATTTTTTGAACGCAACCTGTTGTTTTTGAAACATGTTTTACATGATCAAGGAGTTCTTTTCTGATATTTTTTTCATCATAGAAAAATGAAAAGTAATCAGCAGAGCGCGCGAGACGCTTCATATGTTGATCGAACCCCAAAATACCTTTATCGCTTGTCCATTTCATTGTTTCGATCAGGTCAAATCTCGGGTATTTCCCGGTAACGAATTTCGCCTTTAACTTACATTCATCATATTCATCTTCAGCAATAGAATCAGCGACGATAGCGCCTCCAACCCCCAAGTCTGCTTTACCGTGACGATTAATCGAAATTGTTCTGATCGGCACGCTGAAGCACATATCACCCTCAGGCGTAAAATACCCGATAGCCCCGGTATAAACTCCCCGTTGACGGTTTTCGAGTTCACTTATTATTTGCTGTGCTCTTATTTTTGGCGCACCCGTTACAGAACCGCAGGGAAAAACCGAAACCAGTATATCCACCGGTGAAAGCCCTGCTTCAACTTTCGCGACAATGGTCGAGGTCATCGTAAAAAGTGTTTGATATTTTTCAACGTCATATAAACTCTTGACATTTACCGAAGATGGCACTGCAAATTTTGAAAGATCATTGCGCAATAAATCTACAATCATCAAATGTTCTGCTCGTTCCTTCTCACTTTTTAAAAGGACCTCTGACAAAATCACATCTTCATCGGGTGTTCTTCCTCTTTTGATCGTGCCTTTCATTGGTTTTGTAGTTATTTTATTTCCAGATTTCCTGATGAACAATTCAGGACTTAATGAAAGCACGGTGAAGTCATCCGTCTCAAAAAAAGCCGCATATTCCACTTGCTGCGCATTTCTTAAATCGGCATAGAGCGCTTTCGTCGAGCCTTCAAAATCAAACGAGACTTTTTGCGTATAATTAACCTGATAGATATCACCTGATTTCAAATAGTTCTTAATTTTATCAAATGATTTCTGATAAGAGCCCCCATCCTGACTTAACTCAATTTTCTCAAGACTATATGAAGATTTATTTTCAAATGCTCTCCAGTGGCTATCAGCACTCGTCGCGTCAATTACTTTACGTTGTTCAAACACCCCCATGTAAATAAACGGGACATCCGGTTTTTCGGGCATATAAGGCTTTAATTTTTCTTCAAAATACAGGCCTGCTTCATAACTTATCCATCCGGCTACGTGAAAGTTTTCATCAAGTGCTTTTTTTATCCGATCTAATGCGTCCCTAATTTCACCTGCATCATTAGCCTCTATTATATAGGCCGGGTCTTCATAAAAATAAGCAGCTTGGCTATTTTTAAGAGTTTGATTATTTTCAAGAAAAAGTGAGAATTTTTTCCCGCTTCCCATAAGACATCCTGACCGCAAAAATTAAAGACACAACAGTTTGTTGTGCCTTTAATTGAAAATATAGCTTTTCCATGTTTATGAAAAGATTAATTATAAATCTTCTATGAACTGAACCATTCTCTGGCGTTCCGTCTGGGTAGGTAGTCGTCCCCTCAGTGCTCCAACGTTATCAACAACATGGTAATCATTGATGGTACCTGGAATAATGACCGTTATGTCTGGATGGCCAAGAATGAACTTGAGAAAAAACTTACCCCAGGTATCAACGCCGAAATCCTTCGACCATTCAGGAATTTCGAGCCCCGCACCAGCTGTCGGGCCAAATAACCCACCCCGAGCGAAAGGTACATTGATCATCACCGCAACGCCGTGTTCTCGTGCCGCCGGAAGAACCCGTTCCTCAACCGAACGATCAAGAAGGTTATATTGGCACTGAATAAAATCTATCTTGTTATTTTCAATAACCTTTACCGCGTCATCGTTCTGGCTTTCTCTGAAATGTGTAATGCCGACATAACGGACTTTACCCTCTTCACGCAGGCCATTTATCGTATCAAGATGCGCATCCGTGTTCCGTAGGTTATGAACCTGAAGCAAATCAAAACTGTTCGTCCGCAGGTCTTTAAAAGATTGAGTGTTTTGATCAATCCCCGCCTGCTTACCCCTAATGCTTGTTTTGGTCGCAAGAAAACATTTATCCCTGGCGCCAAGCTCATCAAGCGCCCGACCAACTATCTGTTCCGCGTCAGAATAGGTGGGGGATGTGTCGATGACGGACCCACCTTCCCTGAAAAGCGCTTCGATTGCTCCCTTTCTTTTACTGAAATCACCACTTAAATCCCCGAATTCAAGCGCCGTACCGAGGCCAACAGCCGGGATCATCTCACCCGTTGAATGGATTGGACGATGTAGTAAATCACTTGATTGCGCATTGGCGATACTGCCCAGCCCGCTACTCGCAATGACGCCAGCACCTGCTGCCGCACCTGTCAATTTCAGGAATTCTTTCCTTGTCATTTTCTCATGGTTCATTTTATCCTCCATCAATATTTAAGCGCCAAGTTCTTCTTTCTCATGTTTTTTACCCAAACTCCATCCAAGTATACCCCAAGCAATTGCCAAAGGTACGCCGATCATTGCGATCGCGGCAATTGAAAGCCCCATCACAGAATTTAATCCATTATATAACCATCCGTTAATTACATCCCCGCCCCTAAAGACAGCGGTATCAATAAAGTTCTTGGATTTGTATTTTTGCTCACGACTGACAATGCTGAATAAATTCTCACGGGATGGCACAAACATACCATATTCTGTTGCCCGCCGCGCGACCTGAAAAATAATAAATACGCCAATTGTTGGTGAAATGGAAAGCATGACAAATCCCAGAGTGGTTATTATCGGCAATAATATAATCCCTGTTTTTATGCCGAAGCGTGACAAAACAGGGCCTGAAATAATCATTTGGAATATCAACGCGAAGATTGATACATAACGTTCAATAAGCGCAAAAACCTTCACCCGTTCCTCAGTATCGGGATATCCTTCATAGATAAGCGTACCTTGCTGAAAATATGCAAACGTAGCAGTGAGCGAAAGCAAAAATACAAGTGCGCTTATCCCCATCAGATATCTGGATTTTAAAATCTCAGTAACACCCGCCATAATGCCACCACCGATGGCTTTCTCCTCTTCGAGTTCCCTTTCTTTCTGCACATCTTCAGAATGAATTATTTCTTCATGTCTCAAATCAACCAGCCTCAAAACACATATGACAGCAAACATCAGTATCGCTGCCGAAATAAGCAGCAGGCTTTCCGTACCGACCTGATCAATGAAAAAGGTTACCATCAACGGCCCAACGATACTCCCTATCGTCCCTCCGGACGCAATCAGGCCAAATAATTTTTTTGAATCGCCCGATTTGAATATGTCGACCATGAAGCTCCAGAATATGGAGACTACAAAAACGTTAAAGACACTCAGCCAGACAAAGAACACCTGGGCAACGATATCCATCGCAATATTATTGGAAAAAAAATACCAGAATAAAACGAGATTAAAGATAAAAAACACATAAATATAGGGAATTAATTTGCGACGGGGGAAACGCGCCACCAAAGCGCCATATATGGGCATCACCGCAAGCATAACGACAAAGGTGTAGGTGAATAAATTGGGTAAGAACCCTATACCGCTTGCAATACCCATGGCATCCCGGATGGGCCTTAAAATAAAATATGCGGTAAGTAACGAAAAGAAATAAAGAAAGGACCAGACGAACGCAGCGCCCTCTTTCTGAAAAACCTGCATAAAAGAATTCTCATGCGGTTTGGAATTTTCTTCTGACCCCATTTATTTATCCCTTATATTTTCTTTATACGCAGGAGAACCTGATTTCCTGCTTTTTTATTTTATATTCTATCCCCTTTAAATCGAAAAATGCGTCCGGAATGTAAAGCAAAATTAAGAAGTTATTTTATAGATGTTACCGTCATTAGCGGTAAGTCTGGCTTCAATTCCACCCCTTGTTTTCACAATATGTTCTATTTCAGAAAGTTGCATATTTGAAAATGCCGTTGAAAGCGCGTCAGCCGTTGTCGCGTCATTCGCCTTAACCGTGACTGAAGCATATAAATTACTGCTCTGGCCAGTCTTCGGATTAAATAAATGATGATGGTTACCACTTTGATCAAACTGATTTCCGTATCCCCCGGATGTTGCGATCGCACCATTTTTAATTTCGATTACGTCCGCGATGGAAACTGCATCAAACGGGTTTAGCAGACCAATGCGCCATGGCTGTCCATCAGCCTGAGGGCCAGCTGCGTTATATTCACCAATATCCACCAGAACATTTTTATATCCCTCCGATTTTAAATATTCTGTGACCTTATCAGTAATAAAACCCTGCGCGATACCGTTAAAACTTACCGCCATTCCTTCTTTCGCAAAGGAAATGTAATCTTCGGCTACGTTTATGTTTTTATATCCAATAATTGGCAATAGACGATCTATCTTTGCATTTAACTCACCGCCGCTTTCAGTATTGAATTGATTTTTATATAAATCCCACAGCGGCTGAATTGTAATGTCAAAAGCACCATTGGTTTCTTGCCCGAATTTCCCGGCTATTTGCGTTAGTTTGACAAAATCACCGGATGGGCTTTCGAGATATCCATTATTATTTAATCGGGACGTTTCTGAATTCTGGTCATAAAGGCTGAATAAACGTTCATATTTTTGAATGATATGAGTTGCGTTATTTAATATTTTCTCTGCTTCGTGCGCACTAGCAGCATATAACTGGATGGAAGCATCCGCACCCAGCGCAATTCCATTCCACTGGTATACTTTTGCTTTCTCATCCTTCGCCAGAACAATTCGGGGGGTCAATGCCAGACCACCGGATAAAGCGACTACACTAAGCAACCGTCTACGATTATTCATGATTTTTACCAGCCCTTAATTTCGCATTTTACCTGTTTGAAATAAAGTTATTTTATTGTTGTTATTAATATTAAGAATGATTATTAATAACAACAATATTGAGAATCATTCTCATAAGCAACAGAGCAAATATTTACATAAACATCCTCAATTTGAAAGATAATACTGGAAATTTAATGAATATCACACAATTAAAAGTAACGAGTTCTATTCTTGCGATTATGGCCGTTAACCCCAATACAGGCTGGGCGCAAGAGATGCCATCTTCCGAAGAAATGTGGGAAATTATCAAAAAGCAGCAAGAACAAATTTCACGGCTCGAAGAAAAACTTGGTGTAACGGAACAAATTGCTGTCGAGACAAAAGAAAAAGTCGCACAGACAGAAGTCAAGATCGAAGAAACCGAAATGATGATGGAAGCAACCGCCCTAGCCATTGAGGAAAACAGCGGTCCCGGCGTCGAAGGTTCGGCATCAGGAACCTCACTCGGTGGATATGCGGAATTACACTTTAACGGCGGTGAAAAAGACGAAATTGACTTCCATCGTTTTGTCTTATTCCTTGGCCATGAATTTAATGACCGCATGCGTTTTTTCAGTGAATTGGAGGTTGAACATTCAATTGCCGGCGACGGACAGCCCGGTGAAGTCGAACTCGAACAAGCTTTCGTTGAATTTGACCTTTCTGAAAAAACCACAACAACCATCGGATTACAACTGGTTCCGGTTGGATTACTCAATGAAACACATGAACCCCCCACATTTTATGGGGTTGAAAGGAACGAGGTAGAAAAAAATATTATCCCTTCCACGTGGTGGGAAGCAGGTATCAAGTTCACCGGGAAAGTGGGTGATAATTTTCAATATGATGCAATGGTCCATTCCGGTCTGGAAACACCGACGACAGGTGGTAATGCCTTCCTAATTCGCAGCGGTCGCCAGAAAGTTGGTAAAGCGAGTTGGAAAAATTCCGCCTTCACAGGGCGTTTGTCATGGATGCCGATTGCCGGCGTTAATCTGGCCGCAACAATACAGTATCAGGATGACTTGACGCAGTCATCCGTCCCTACATCTGCAACATTAATCGAAACGCATGCTGATATCCGCAGACAGATATCACAATCAAGTCAAATTGGTCTACGAGCGTTATACGCACAATGGAAATTAAATAGCATGGAAGCGGAACTCATCGGAAGAAATAAACAAAGAGGTTGGTATATTGAACCATCATACAAATATTCCTTTGGCAACAATCAGGCGATTGGCTTCTTTACTCGCTACAGTTACTTTGATAATAATGCAGGTAATATTATTGATACAGCAAACAAACAAACCACATTTGGGATAAATTACTGGCCGCACGAAAATATTGCGTTAAAAGCCGATTACCAGATTGACAATTTTGCTGACCAAACTAAAGATGACAATCGCGTTAATCTTGGAGTTGGCGTGCAATTCTAGAGCAGAGAAAAAAATGAAACTAGCAAGCAAGATAATCATGTTTCTGGTCATCAGCATCGCTTCCGCCAATGCGCAGGGAACATATAAACCTGCAGAACGCGTTTATAATAAAACCAGTGATTATGTTAAGAGTTTTTTTGATGGCGAAACACCAAAAAAAGAAACCGTTTGGGTTATCGGCGATCTTCGCGACAACATTAATCAGGTTATCAATGGAGCCGACAGCACACCAGTAAGATACCGGTATTGGCGAAAAGACAACAGAACACTTTGGGTCCTTGATAGTGTCGCACGAACAATGCCTATCACCGCAGGTGTCGTTGTTGAAGATGGGAAAATATTGGATATTAGTGTTCTGACCTATCGGGAAACCCGCGGTCATGAGGTTCAGAACAGAGTGCACCGCGCCCAATATTACGGGGCATCCATTACAGGTAAGAACACATTGGATAAACCAATAAACGGCATCTCCGGATCAACCCTTTCCGTCAACTCTATGAAAAGGATGGCGAGAATTGCACTTCTTCTTCATAATGATGTTATAAAAGATGAATAACCGTTCTCTCTTACATAAAAATCACGGAATAACATATTGACCATATTACAAATCATCGTCCTTGCCGTTGTTCAGGGTATTACTGAATTCTTGCCGATAAGTTCGTCCGGACACCTTATTTTAGTACCCGAACTTACAGATTGGCCCGACCAGGGCGTCATGATGGACGTAGGCGTTCATGTGGGAACGTTACTCGCCGTCATTCTTTATTTTCGCAAAGATGTATGGCGGATGTTTCACGCATTTGGACAAATGCTGATGCTCCGCAAGAAATATAATCAACCAGAACGGCATTTGATGCTGGCGGTGATTTTGTCAACAATTCCAGTGATCATTTTCGGTGGCCTGGCATCAATGTACGACATATCCGACATGCTCAGAACAACCGAAGTTATTGGCTGGACATCTATTATATTCGGCATTCTGCTATATTGGTATGATGTGAAATCACCGGTTAAACTTAATATCTCAGAATTACGGTACGGCCACGCCCTGATCATCGGCTTCGCGCAGGTATTGTCCCTTATCCCGGGAACAAGCCGCTCCGGCATCACAATGACAGCCGCGCGGGGGTTAGGGTTTTCAAGGACCGCCGCCGCACGTTTTTCAATGTTGATGTCAATCCCAACCATTCTCGCTGCCGCAACTCTGCAATTGCTTGATTATGCGACTAATACCGACACAAACAGTGCGTCGATAACCGAACTGTTATGGGGAACCGGTTTATCCTTTGTCTCGGCGCTCGTTGCGATTGCTGCATTGCTCAAGTGGCTTGAGCGTTCAACCATGACCCCATTTGTTATATATAGGGTGTTATTGGGTGTAACACTCTTATATTTCGTTTATCAGTGATCCTATTTATCAAGCCACTCGACAAAGTTAATTGATGCATCGATGAGTTGCCCCCGCGCCCTTTCAAGTAATGCGGCGTGATCACCATCATCCAACACCACCCATTGTTTCATCCCATTGGGAAAAGCTTCAAAGGCCGCAGCATGCATATCGGTGTGTGCCAACGGGTCAAATTCGCCCTGTAAAAGAAGGACGGGCATTGTAACCTTTGAGGCATCAAGCTGATTATACTGATGCTGGTACCGCCAATCCGTTCTTACCGGGTCAGCGGCAAGTGAATGCCTTACATATTCATCAATCGCTTTTTGACTGATAACGCCCGGGACAACAAAATCGCTTGCGGCTGCTTCTGCTGTTGTTGCTTCACGTGGCGGTGCACTTTCCGGTTCATCTCTTGGGTAAACCATCCCCAAAGTGAGCGGATATCCAAAAAGAGTAAGGCTCTTGATATTTTCTGGAAATACCTGTGCAGTGAGCTGACTTAACATCGATCCCATCGACCAGCCCCAAAGATGTATTTTTTCGCCGGTCCGCTCTCTCAGCCACTCAAGAACGATAGAAATATCTTTTGATGCCCTGTTTGGTGTGTTCCAACCGGTCTCATCACGCGGTGTTTCACCGTATCCACGGGCATCCATTGCCCACACGCTGTAACCGCGGTCGTTAAATCCGTCCATCAGGGAAAGTTCTTCACCGTCGACCTGTAAATCAAAATCTGGTAACGAACTCCAGGTCCTTCCATGATGAAGAAGAATGATACCTTTTGGATTATCAACCGACTTTTCCCACACTGCCATTGGATGTCCGTCAGCCATAACAGTATGTTTTGTCGCGTAACGCCCCTGTCCGAATGCGCTTTGCAATCCAAACACCAGAACGACTGGCAGAATTATCAATATCTTTAAATGTCCCATGTCTATCCCTCTTATCATTCTATTGCGTTGAATATGCCCAATTTTTTGCACGGTGGTAATTGTGAACCGGAATGACATATTCCTTTTGAGTATGATCGTCTCCCTCGTTCACTTCAACCGTCAATTTAACAACATCGTTCTTTTTTAATTTATCCAGTTCATCCAACGTGCCTGCGGGGAACATAAATACCTTGGTGCCGTCCGCCGGTTTTACCCCTGTTTGCGACGAAAACCGCTTATTTTCCGCGCTGTAACTTGCCTCGATATTTCTTTTACCCGAAGAACCGAGCATTGCCTGAAGATTATCGTTCATATTTTGCTCATTCAGCTCATTGCTGCCGATTGGGCCTTCCACCGCTTTGTTGGCACGGTACAAATCTTCATCATCGGGGGCACGAAATTCCATCATCACCTTTTTTACATCCCCCTTCAACGCGAGTCCAACATCGCCACCAGCGCTTATAAATAAGGTGCATTCTGAAATTAGTCCCGCACCGCATCCTTCGTAGGATAGTACCCAATTAATTTCCCTGGTACGTGGTCGATAGGACGTCCAGTTGGTAAAGTCGTTGGCAGGCCTGCTATATGGAAACCCTGTCTTTTCAGCATTTGCCCCTTCCACAAAAGCGCGGACAGATTTTTCAAGATTATAATAGTAGGACTTAATCTCGGCATTATTCGCCCTTGCCTGCACACCTTCCACGTTTTTCACACCGCTGACTTTCATCAAATTTTCGTTAGTTAAAAACTTTAAAGTCGTTTTCTCCTCGGCTACATCGACAACAGATTGTTGGAAGGTTTCCCAATCATCCACGGTTGCCTGTGACAGGTAATTACTCTTTACTTCCTCATAAAGGTTATCAAGCATCTCGCGACCATCATCATTGATATGTGCTAAAAGTAATCCGCTTTCTATTTTACCGTCCTGCCTGTCCTGCTCATCAAGCAGATGTATCTGCCGCGCGAGCAGCATATGATTTACCATTGAATCGTTTGCATGTTGTCTCGCTATTCCAATAAGGTTCATTATTTGCGCCGAATTACACGGTGCCCGGCGGGCGAATATCCGGGCTTCTTTTTTGAACTTTTCAACGGCATCCAATTTCCCGGAAAATGTGTCATTCGCAAATACGATCTGACCATTTAACACTTCTGCTTCCAAGCGCGATAAAAGCGGGCAATGTTGGTTGGCTTCTTCTATAATGACCATGGCCTGATATTTTTGAAACAGATCCTCTTGTGTCTCGGACTGTGCAATCGCCGGGACAGTATTTAACGCACAGGCAAATGCGCCCATGACGACCGTTTTTAATAAAACAACTTTCATTTCAAATTTTCCAAAAATTCAGCCAAAGGCCAAATACATCAATAAATTAAGGCGAACTTATTGCAATTTCTTTGAAAACGTCAGGACCGCTTCATCGAGCAGAAATATATCCGTAAGCAGTGCTCTCATATGTATGGACGCGTTCAGGTTATCAATAACCTGCGATCCGATTGACGGTAAAGCCATCACCATCAAGACTGCTTTCAATGAATTTCTCGCGTCCTGTCTAAGCACCGTAACATAGTCGGCAAACAATGCAGCATCATTTTTCACTTCCGTATATATTACATTCTCAAAATCATCTGCGATAGTTTCCAGACCATTCTTCATATCTTCAAGATATCCGCGAATTGATGGCCCGCCACCGCCGCCCTTGTGTTCAATGTCCAACCCTTGTGCGGCGTAAGCCAGCATAAACTCATATCCGGATTCAATTGCATTAATCGATACGCGTAGTTTTTCTTTATTATTTTCACTCATTGATTTTCTTTCTAAACTCGTTAGGTTTCCCAGCGGTCGGGATCGTGGTTTTCCTCATATTCGCTGCGGGTCAGCCAGCCTTTAAACATCGACCGCAAATAAAGTGACTTTTCCGGTCTAAGTGAAAAGTAAATATGCAACATAATAGAGCTTACAAAAAACAAGGTTGAAAATCCGTGCAACACATAAATCAGACCCCATGTATCCGCATCAAAGATAAAAGGGTCGCGTTCCCAGAAGGGTGTATCGATTTTAAGCAGCATTATCCATCCGGTAATCAGCGACACAAGGCTGAACAAAGTGATACCATGATGCATTAATTTTTGCTCCAACGAAAATTTCCCCCCCCTCACCTTTCCACCCGATTGTATAAATTCCCTAACATCTGAAATTGAAATCCACATTGATTTGATTTTTTTTGGCGAAAGCGAGCGAACAACATGTATTACCACCGCAACAGTAAGGGTGATACCTGCTATCCAATGCGGTTCAACCCATTCAAAATTCACACCGAGAACCGGCAGCAATCCAGTAGCCAGCAAGGTAAATATACACCCCGCCATAATCCAGTGGAAAACACGACTTATTAGACTATGTCGGATCACACGATCTTTATTTTCTTCCATTCGTAATTATCCGCTATAAACAGCGCCTTTTTTTTAATACCCGGTATTTTGCATCTAGACTTACCAGACCTCAAGTTATATAGTTACATTACCTCATAACGGGAGGCGAATAATATCTCAAGAAAAAACAGAAAAATATTCAAGAGATATGGAAACATCGTAATTGTAACCTGTTGTATGCTAATTCAATGATTTTGGCGTATATAAGGTTGATTAGGGCATTTTTTTATCCCTTGAATATATTGCAAAAAGTAAAGAAATTTCTAAGTGGAGGAGCACAATTTTATGCAAAAAAAATTCAGTTCAGATCGCTACGATCCTCTTGGCACAGAAAGGGATGATGTTTCACGACGTCATTTCATCAAAGGCGTAATCGCCTGCGGTACTGTTGCCGGAGCTGCCGGTCTCATGTCCGGTTGTTCAGATGGCTCGGACGGCGGTGGATCACCTGCCGCCGGTTCGGTGGAACGGATGATCTCAATCAATGTTAATGGCATGTCTCGTAATGTCGATGTTATGCCAAATGAAACACTTGCTCATACGCTTCGCAATAAACTTGGCTTAACTGGCACTAAACTTGGCTGTGACCGAGGGTCATGCGGTGCTTGTACCGTAATGATTGATGGCGTTACTCATAATAGCTGCTCCGTGCTTACACACTCTGTCAGAACAGCCAGCGTTGTGACCGTTGAAGGTGTCGGCGGTGCAAACGGTGAACTGCACCCGGTACAGCAGGCGATGATCGAAGAGCTTGCACCTCAATGTGGTTATTGCACACCCGGGCAAGTAGTTTCCGGTGTTGCTCTTCTTCAGAGAAACCCAAATCCAACGCGTGAGGAAGTACGACACGCACTTGCAGGGAACCTTTGTCGCTGCGGTGCCTATAACAACTATATCAATGCGATTGTTAAAGCAGCGGGGAGTGCATAGAGATGGCTTTTAATCTAATAGGAAAAGACTTTACGCCGCAGGATGTGCGTTCAAAGGTAATGGGGACCGGTAAATACGCTGAAGACTTCAAGGTCGACGGCATGGTTTATATGAAAATGCTGCTTTGCCCGATGCCAAGCGCGAATGTAACCAGCTTCGATGCTTCTGAAGCACTCGCCATGCCGGGTGTCATAGGCATTCTGACCGCGGATGACGTTCCACCGTCAGAAGAACCAAGTTACCCAATGCTAACAAACAAACCTCGCCAGCTAGGCATGCCAATTGCCGCTATTGCGGCTGAAACCGAAGCAATTGCCGCTGAAGCACTTGAAAAAATCAAAATCTCTTATGAGCCTCAGCCATTTGTGCTTGATCCGTTGGAAAGCCTATATCCCGGCGGGCCAAATGCTCTGGATGGCGGTAACGTCACCGGCGGCGGTGAAACACCCCTTCATGAGGTAAAATGGAGTGCTCGTGATTTTGCAGAGGCAGGTGAAGAAAGATTGCCTATGGGAGCAGCGCCAGTTGAATGGACAGTTGGTGATGTCGATGCTGCTTTTGCTGATGCCGCACTCATCATTGATGAGCCATTTGTGACCGCCAGCTCCACCCACCAGGCACTTGAGCCACGTAGCGTTCTATCCTACTGGGAAAATGGAAAATGCTTTATCCATGGTTCGTCTCAATCCCAGTCATGGATGATGCCAGGTTTGGCGCGCATGATGAATGTATCACTAGATGACATTGTATATATAGCGGAATATTGCGGTGGTGGTTTCGGAGCGAAAGCTTCACCTTACCCTGTACAGGGAATGACCGCCTACATGGCAAAGAAAATTGGACGCCCGGTGATGCTTCGCGTTACACGTGCCGAAGAATATCACCTTGGTGGAACACGCCCTGGTTTTCAAGGCCAGGTTAAAATGGGCTTTGATGCCAAGGGTAAAGTAACGGCCTGTGATCTATATATTGTACAAAGCAGTGGCCCAAGTGCCGGTTCAGGTGACTATTCATCCGCTGCGGGCGCCGTTGCCTTAATTTACACACCAACCAATATGCGGTTCCGTGGCGCGGCGGTTGTAACAAATAAGCCATGGCATGTGTCTCAACGTGGACCTGGACAAAACCAGATTGCCTGTATTATCGAGCCCCTTATGGATAAAGCGGCAAAGGAACTTGGTATTGACCGTATCGCCATTCGCGATCTAAATGCGCCAGATGCGGATGTTAAGTTCACAGACCGACAAAGCACGGTAACCAGTATGTATCTCAAGGATGCCTTTAAAATGGGTGCTGAGAAATTCAACTGGGAAGAAAAGAAACAAATGAGTGGCCAACGTAACGGCACCAAAGTAATCGGGGTTGGAGTTGGTTGTGCTTATCACTCTGCCGGCTCTAACGGCTTTGACGGTCTGATTTCGATCCGTCCGGACGGCAAGCTTTATGTTCACTCTGGCGTCGGAAATCTTGGTACTTACTCCTATGCGGGTACATGTCGTGCTGCTGCCGAAGTTCTTGGCTGTTCATGGGAAAACACAGTGGTTCTACGCGGTGACAGCCGCCAAGGCCTTCCGTGGACACTTGCACAGTTTGGTAGTAACTCGACATTCACCAACACGAGAACAAATTTCGTCGCGGCAACAAAAGCAAAAGAAATGCTTCAAAGGCTAGCTGCGCAGGAACTTGGTGGTGCACCCGAAGACTATGATGTTGCCAATGAAACCGTGTTTAACACATCTGATGACACCAAAGTCATGACATTCGCTGAGGCCGGCACCAAAGCAATTGAACTTGGTGGTGAATGGGATGGTCATGAGTATCCTGATAATCTAAACGACGTAACAAAATCTGCTCTGCAGCATGTGCAGGGCGTGGGGCTTGTTAGCGTCGCGAAGGACGAACTTCATAAAGAAGGTAGCGTTCCGGGTATGGCAACAGGATATTGCATGATTGAACTTGATACGGATACGGGTAAATTCGAAATTCTCGAATATCAGTCTGTGGCTGATTGTGGTACTGTTCTGCATCCAAAAGGTCTTGAGCAGCAGCTTCGAGGCGGTGCCGTGATGGGTTTTGGTGAAGCAGTGCTTGACCGGATGATTTACGATCCGCAAAACGGCCTGTGCGCAA
>JAUIDN010000017.1 GCA_030428615.1 Alphaproteobacteria bacterium
TTCCCCTCAAGGAAAGCATAAACAGCAACTTCATTCGAAGCGTTGAGGATAGTAGGCGCACTTCCACCATTTTGCAACACTTCTCGTGTAATATTAAGCGAAGGAAAATGTGCCCGATCGGGTTTAATGAAATCCAGTGAACCGATTTCGGTAAGGTCCAGCTTTTTTGAAGGCGTACTCATTCGTTCGGGCCACCCAAGCGCATAAGATATCGGCGTTCTCATATCCGGCGTTCCCAGTTGCGCAAGAACCGAGCCGTCTATATAGGAAACCATACTATGAATAATTGATTGCGGATGAATAACAATGTCGAGCTGATCCCTGTCTATTGGAAATAGATAATAGGCTTCTATAAGCTCCAATCCCTTATTCATCATGGTTGCACTATCGACAGAAATCTTCGCTCCCATCGACCAGTTGGGATGTCTTACGGCTTGTTCCGGCGTTATTGAAGCCATCAAATCAACATCCAGATTCCAAAAAGGTCCACCGGATGCTGTTAACGTAATTTTCTCAACAGCTTCCGGTTTTTCAAAGTCAAAAATTTGAAAAATCGCATTATGCTCTGAATCGACCGGTAAGATCGTCGCACCGTATTCCCGAACCTGGTCCATCATAAAATCGCCCGCACACACAAGACACTCTTTGTTCGCCAGCGCAATTGTTGCCCCCCTTCGAACCGCAGTGAGAGTTGGTTTAAGGCCCGCGGCACCGACAATTGATGACATGACCCAATCTGCCGGCATGTCCGCTGCTTCATCCAGACCGTTAGCACCCGCAGCAACCATAATATTTGTTCCCGCCAACGCACTTTGTAGATCAAATAACAATCTCTCGTCAGCAATAACCGCCATTTCCGCATTAAATTGAATAGCTTGGTTTGCCAGCTTATCCACATTTTCATATGCGGTCAGCGCTTTTATCGAGTAATCTTGAGGGTCACGGGATATAAGATCAAGTGTATTGCAACCGATTGAGCCTGTCGAACCAAGAATCGTTACCGTCTTCTTTGTTTCAGCTTTCGCCAATTTCAGGTTATCTATTTCTGATACATTTATATTCATTTCAACAACTTTTTTAATTACCCGACGTTAACGCATACGAAATGACAAGAACAGCCGGTGCAACAAATAAAACACCGTCCACGCGATCCATAACGCCACCATGCCCCGGAATGATCGCCCCAGAATCTTTAACGTTAAAGTTTCTTTTTACTGCTGATTCCGCAAGATCTCCAACCTGACTTAGCAACGCCAATAAACCACTCAATAAAAGCAGAATTGTGTCATTTTCGAATAACGCGTAAATTTCGTCATTAAAAAAATAGGCATATAGGCCACTGAAAATCATTGCTGTAATCGTGCCTCCGATTAGACCTGACCATGTTTTATTCGGACTTATTTTCGGTGACATTTTTGGTCCACCAATGTTTTTGCCAGCAAAATATGCACCTGTATCCATCGACCAAATTAAAATCATCATCCATAAAACAACAATACCGCCGTGATTTTCATTAATGAGTAAAAATGATGCCGATGGCACGAGCGCATAAAGAAATCCAACAAGCGCCCAAATTATTTTTGCCTTAATCATATATGCCGCAGCAATAATTGATGCAACGCTGCATGCAAGTGACAACCATAAATACGGACTGCCCCAATTTACGGACAACAACAAAAGCAATGCGCATATAACCTCAACCACCACCAAAACAGACAACGTTTTTCCCTCAATAATGCCGTTCCATTCCGACAGGATAAGTACCGTTAGCAGGCTTACGAGTATAAAATAGGCGAGACCCCCGTTTAAAATCACATAAATTGCAATGGGAAGCATAACCAGTGCTGACAGAACACGCGTCAAAAGATTGTTTTTCTTAAGGTCTGGCGCCATATCGCCTGTCTCGTCTGTAATATTCATCAATGGCATTACATAGGCTTTCCTTTGTAAAATCAGGCCACAACACATCCTGAAATACAAATTCGGCGTATGCTGCCTGCCAAAGCATGAAGTTACTAAGGCGCTTCTCACCGCTTGTACGTATTATTAAATCCGGTTCTGGCATGTCATTGGTATAAAGGTTTTCAGAAAATATTTTTCCGTTTATTTCTTCAACCGCCAGGTTTCCGTCCTTTACCTTTTTTGCTATATTTCTTGCCGCATTGACGATTTCCTCCTGACCACCATAATTCAGCGCCAGCGTCAATCGAAGTTTGGTATTATCACGTGTTCTATCTTCTGCCTCATCAATCAGTGCAATTATGTTCTTACTTAACCGCTCCCGGCTGCCTATAAAATTGATTCGGATATTTTGTTTATGCAATTCCTCTATCTCTTTGGTGAGATAGATTTTCAAAAGCCCCATTAAATCGTTTACTTCTTCAACAGGGCGGTTCCAATTTTCCGATGAAAAAGCGTAGAGGGTAAGAAAATCTACATCAAGGTCGGCACATTTTTCGACGATGGCGCGTACCGCGTCCGCTCCCTTCTTGTGCCCGGCAAATTTTGGAAGTCGACGGGATTTGGCCCAACGACCATTCCCATCCATAATGATAGCAATGTGCTTCAGGCGATTTCTGGCCTGATCGTCTTGACTCGCAGCCTTATTACCTTCCCTAACCAGCAACATTAAATTTATACCTGCATAATCTCGGCTTCTTTCGCAGCCGTCACCTCATCAATTGACTTAATCATCGTATCCGTCAGTTCCTGTATATCGTCAGCAAGATTCTTTTGCTCGTCCTGACTGATATTTCCTTCTTTTTCCATATGCTTTATGGTTTCCATCCCGTCACGACGGACATTTCTAACCGCTACTTTTGACTGTTCAGAATAATTTTTAGCAAGTTTAGTAAGTTCAATACGGCGTTCCTCATTAAGCTCCGGAATAGGAATCCGCAGGGTATCACCATCAACGACAGGATTTAAACCAATTCCAGAGTTTCGAATAGCTTTTTCAACCGATGAAACCAACCCTTTATCCCATACATGTACGCTTATTAACCTTGGCTCCGGCGTTGAAACAGTACCAACCTGATTTATCGGCATTTGAGCGCCATAAGCATCAACGACAACGGGATCAAGCAAATTAACAGATGCCCGCCCGGTTCGAAGCCCTTTAAATTCACTTTTTAAATTTTCAACCGCCCCATTCATACGGCGTTTTATATCTGCGAGACTCAGTTCAGATGACATGTTATCACTCCTGATTTCTTGTTTTTATACTGTATAAAGCATTGCCCCAAGATTAACAAAGATGAAACCTCAATCACAAATCTTTGTATGCGGGCCATGCCCTTGTAAAACATTGGCAAAATTGCCATGTTCGTGGATCGAAAACACCAATATTGGAATATTATTCTCACGAGCAAGCGATATTGCCGACGCATCCATAACCTTCAGGTCATTTTTAAGTACATCCATATAACTTAAAGTATCATATTTTACGGCTTGCGGGTCAAGTTTTGGATCAGCATTATAAACGCCATCCACCTGAGTCCCCTTAAGGATCGCATCGCAATTCATTTCAGCGGCCCTGAGCGCCGCAGCACTGTCCGTTGTGAAGAACGGATTGCCCGTTCCTGCCGCAAAGACGACGACACGCCCTTTTTCCATATGCCTTATTGCCTTACGTCGGATGTAAGGTTCGCAAACTGATGCTATTGGGAATGCGGACTGGACCCGTGTATCAATCCCTATATTTTCCAATGCATTTTGCATAGCCAGACTGTTCATAACTGTTGCAAGCATTCCCATATGATCGGCGGACGTTCTATCGAAACCACTTGCAACGCCCGTCATTCCACGAAAAATATTGCCCGCACCAACGACAAGGCACACCTGAATACCCATTTCCACAACCGTTTTTATTTCTTCAGCAACTCTTTTAACAACATCCGGGGATATACCATAATCCTGTTCACCCATCAGAGCTTCACCAGACAATTTTAAAAGTACTCGTTTATACTGAAGTTCATTTGACATTAATATTCTCTCCTGAATTTACGGTATGTACTTTGCGCCAGCTTTTTCCATATGTCCATTAAGTTTTTGAACTTTTCAGACGCCATATAGACTTCGGGCCCAAATACGGATACTTAAACATAAATATCCATATCTGAGCCCGAAAGTAAATTTATCTAGCTGCTTACAGCGGCGGCAACTTCTGCAGCAAAGTCATCTGCTTCTTTTTCAATACCTTCGCCGAGTTCCAGTCTCACATATCCTGCAAGTTTAATATCTGTACCCGCGTCTTTTGCAGCGTTTTCAATCACTTTTTTGATTTTCGTCTCGCCATCAATTACAAATGTCTGCTCGACAAAAACCACTTCCTGATAAAATTTATTCATACGGCCAACAATCATTTTTTCAATGATGTTATCCGGTTTTCCGCTTTCACGTGCCTGTTCAATGAGAACCGCTTTTTCACGCTCAACCGCTTCAGGAGAAAGTTCCTCCACCGTCATTGATTGTGGGTTGGTGGCAGCAACGTGCATCGCAAGCTGCTTGCCAAGCGCTTCAAGCAATCCCGCATCAGCGTCTGATTCGAGCGCGACGAGCACAGCCAGCTTCCCAAGTCCGGGCGCCGCAGCATTATGGATATAAGTCGATACAACACCATTTGAAACAGAGAGTCCCTCAGAGCGGCGGAAGTTCATGTTTTCACCAATTGTACCAACGGCTTCCGTTATTTCTTCTTCGACGCTGTGTGAGGTTCCGGGATAGGTTGCCGCTTTCGTGGCTTCATAGTCACCACCATTTGCAAGGGCAACTTCAGCAACGCCTTTCACAAGAGACTGAAATTGTTCATTGCGAGCAACAAAATCCGTTTCCGAGTTTACTTCAACTGCAACGGCTGATGCACCATTTGACGCAACAGCAACAAGTCCCTCTGCCGCGACGCGACCAGATTTTTTCTCCGCTTTCGCGATACCTTTCTGGCGAAGCCAGTCAATTGCAGCTTCAATATCGCCGTCAGTTTCACCAAGAGCCTTTTTGCAATCCATCATACCTGCGCCGGATTTATCACGCAGTTCCTTAACAAGAGCGGCAGTAATTTGAGCCATCATTCTATCCTTGTTTAAAATTCAATATTATGAAGATTTTTCTTCTGTTTTCTCTTCGGCTGGTGCTTCTTCAGCAACAGCTTCTTCCTTTTTCTCTTCCTCAGCAGGCGCTTCTTCAGCCTTCACCTCTTCTTCGGCGGCGACTTCTGCCACAGGAATTTCTTCAACCGGTGCTTCCTGCTCACCAAGATCAACGCCATGTGAGGTTAATTCCTGCTGGATACCTTCAAGTACCGCATCCGCAATCAGATTGCAGTAAAGATCAATTGCACGTGTTGCGTCATCATTTCCAGGAATAGGGAAATCAATATCGTCCGGGCTACAGTTTGTATCCAGAATAGCGACAACCGGTATACCCAGCTTCTTCGCTTCTGCGATTGCGAGTTCTTCTTTGTTTGTATCAATCACAAAAATAGCGCTTGGAATACCGCCCATTTCCTTGATACCGCCAAGTGAACGTTCAAGTTTATCGCGTTCGCGTGTCATTTGAAGCGTTTCTTTCTTGGTCAAGCCCGCCAGATCGCCTGAAAGGCTCTCATCAAGCACATTAAGCCGTTTGATAGAATTGGAAATAGTTTCCCAGTTCGTAAGCATTCCACCTAACCAGCGATGGTTCACGTAATATTGACCACAACGCTTCGCTGCTTCGGCAATGGGCCCAGAAGCCTGACGTTTCGTTCCAACGAACAACACACGTCCACCTGCTGCTGTCACGTCCCTAACCTGTTCGAGAGCACGGTGAAGAAGCGGCACAGTAATAGAAAGATTGATGATATGAACTTTGTTACGTACACCAAAGATATAATCACCCATGCGTGGGTTCCAACGATGTTTTTGATGTCCAAAGTGAACGCCAGCTTCCAACAGCTCGCGCATAGTAAATGTAGGCATAGCCATAATAAAATTCCTTTTCCGGTTAATCCTCTGCGGGTTCTGAGTTCCGAAGAACACCGGTGTGTCGATCCCAGTATGTAGGGGACTAACAAACACCCGCATGTGAAAGTAAGCGCGTAATACACTTTGAAGACGCTGATTTCAAGGCTTTTTTGCAAAAAGTTTTACTTTTTTACCTAGGATTACCCTTAACACCCGGATGAATATTTTCCTGATCAATTTCACCATATCCGGCAGCAGGGTCAATTACCCTTTTTCCACCGACTATTTTTGGCTCTACGGTCATAATTTTCCGTCGCTTTGCGAAGTCCACCGCTTCATCAACCGAATTCGCCTGACCAAGTAATTTTAAATTCATTATGGTGGGAAACATCAGGATTTCTTTGTTTTCTCTAATAAAATCAAGTGGTTCGGCCCATTTTATATCTACAATTTCGTGATCATCGGGAACCGCTATCTGATTTTCAGGGGCCCGAGCAAGAAAAAAACGCGTGTCATATCTTTTGGGAAATATGCGGGGCGTGATCCAGCGGGCGAAGGGGATTACATAATCTACAAATTTTTCCACACCATTATTGGCGATTAAGTCGGTAACCGTTATTTCATTGCTGATAAGAGCATCGAGATGCGGGTTTATCAAATGTGGATCACCGATCATCAACTGTGATTCTTCAAACACTTCACGAACAGCCGTCACAATGAGTTTGCTATATCCGTCTGGAAAACCAGGAACACGTACTTTATTTTTCAGATCTTCGGGGTCAACCTTGCCACCGGGGAATACATAGGTTCCACCTGCGAAATCAATATCATCATGGCGGCGCACCATAAGAACTTCAAGCTTTCCGGTATTGCTATTATCCCGAATGACAAGAATTGAGGCTGAATCGATTAGATCGGAATTCGTGATCATTTAAATTTCTTTTGCTTCGATAACGCCTTTTAGGGACGCGACCGCATTTCTAATCGCCGGAGAAATTTTATAACGTTCCCTGAGTTCAATATCGACATCACAATTAGGAAATTCATCATGTTTGATATTCATTTTGAAAGTAACACGACCACGGCCATTTCTATGATCTTTGAGAATTTCATGAATCGCATCAAGGTTATTGTTATCGTTCAAATATATATCCAGGCCGGTTCCTGTTCTTTGAGCGACCTGATCAATTGTTTCAAGCCCCTGCGCTGTTATTCTGAGCGCTCCGTCGTCCGAGCGACGAACTTCCGCATTGATAATAACAGAATTACCACTCGCCAGAACCTCATCTTTAGCATCAAGAAGTTCGGAGAATAGGGTAACTTCATAACCACCATATGCATCCGACAAACTTAAGAATGCATAAGGGTTCCCGCGTTTTGATTTCATACGGCGAATGGCTTGTATCGTGCCAGCCAGTTTGATCACCCCACCTTTTCCGATTGCCCGTTCTTCAATTTCTGTGCTTGGCACAACCTTCTGACGTTCGAGTACGCTGCTATAAGCATCAAGCGGATGTGCTGAAAGATAAAACCCAACCGCTTCCTGTTCACACTTCAACCGCTCAATCAAATCCCATTCATTTATATCTGGCAATATGATTGCATTTTCTTCTACCTGATCACCAAAAAGGCTTACCTGATTTGAATTACGCTCCTGCGTCGCCAGATTCATTTCCCGAAGCATCATTTCAACCACTGCATACAGCTGCGCACGGTTGGGGTTAATGCTGTCAAATGCCCCTGCTTTAATCAGGTTTTCGAGCGCTCTTTTGTTAATTTGGCGTGTATCAACCCGGTTACAGAAATCATCAATGTCTCTGAAGTCACCATTTGCTGTACGTTCATCAACCAGCGACCTCATGGCCGCCACACCAACATTTTTTAATCCGGCAAGCCCGTACCGAACCCCTCGTAACTTACCATCACTTAAAGCACCACCAATATTATCTTCATCTTTTTCGCCTTCGATGACTTCGGCAGAAAATTCGACCTGTGATTTGTTTATATCGGGTGGTAAAATTGGAATATTCAGATTATTAAGTTCTTGTTTAAAAATGTGAAGCTTGTCCGTATTGGTCAGGTCAAGCGTCATGATCGCTGCCATAAATTCAGCGGTATAATTCGCTTTCAGAAAGGCCGTATGATAAGAAACGAGTGCATATGCAGCTGCATGACTTTTGTTAAAGCCATAACCAGCGAATTTAGCCACCTGATCAAAAATACCGGCGGCCTGCTTCGGATCAACACCCTTTTTATCTGCACCCTCCTGAAACCGTGCGCGCTGCGCATCCATTTCAGATGCAATCTTTTTACCCATCGCGCGTCTCAAAATATCCGCGTCACCAAGTGTGTAATCCGCGAGAATTTGCGCTATCTGCATTACCTGTTCCTGATAAATGATCACGCCATAGGTTTCAGTAAGAATTTCTTCGAGCAGTGGATGGAGATAATCCGGATCTTCTTCACCGTGTTTACAGGCGATATAACGGGGGATATTATCCATTGGACCCGGACGGTAGAGCGCGACCACCGCAATGATGTCTTCAAACATGTCCGGCTTAAGGTTCATAAGAACGCTTTGCATCCCGCTACTCTCCAACTGGAATACACCAACCGTATTGCCGCTGCACATAAGATCGAAAGAGGGTTTGTCATCAAGAGGTACATTTTCAATATCAATTTCGACATTCCGCTCTTTAATGTTTTCCACTGCTTTTTTGAGAACCGTAAGTGTCTTCAAACCAAGGAAGTCGAACTTCACCAACCCTGCCTGCTCAACATATTTCATATTATATTGCGTAACCGGCATGTCCGATCGCGGATCGCGGTATAGAGGCACCAGTTGTTCGAGAGGTCTATCACCGATAACAACGCCCGCGGCATGTGTTGAAGCGTGACGGAATAATCCCTCCAATTGAAGCGCAATATTTATAAGCCGCTCCGTGCCGGGATCACCTTTAATTTCCTCACGCAGCCTTTTTTCGCCTTCAATCGCTTCCGATAGCGTAACCGGATTTGCCGGATTACTTGGAATCATTTTGGAAAGACGGTCGACTTGCCCGTATGGCATTTGCAGCACACGCCCGACGTCTCGGACCACGGCCCTCGCCTGCAATTTTCCGAAGGTGATGATTTGTGCCACCTGATCATGGCCATATTTCTCCTGGACATACCTAATGACCTGTTCCCGCTTATCCTGGCAGAAATCGATATCAAAGTCAGGCATGGAAATACGTTCCGGATTTAAGAAGCGTTCGAAAAGAAGTCCAAATTTGAGTGGGTCCAGATCTGTGATCTTAAGCGCCCAGGCGACAACGGAGCCTGCACCTGACCCCCTGCCCGGACCAACAGGAATGTCATGATCTTTTGACCATTGTATAAAATCAGCAACGATAAGAAAATAACCGGGAAACCCCATCTTAATGATTATGTCGAGTTCATATTCAAGGCGGTCAATATAGGGCTTGCCCAGCTCAAGCCGCTTTTCTGCATCCGTTTCACCACCAAATACATGCTTAACAAGACGCTCTTCCAATCCTTCCGTTGATACCTTTCGCAGGCTGTCCGCTTCGTTCATACTTTCATCAATGGTAAAATTAGGCAGGATCGGATCAATTATCGGTACCTTGAAAGCGCAGCGGCGCGCGATCACAACCGTGTTTGTGATCGCTTCCGGAATATCGTCAAACAATTCGGCCATTTCCTTCGCCGATTTGAAGTAATTTTCCGGTGTTTCCTTCCGACGATCCGTTTGTTCCACATAATTTCCACCGGCAATACAAAGCAGCGCATCATGAGCCTCATACATCTTACGCTTTGTAAAAAATACCTGATTAGTCGCAACAAGTGGAATATCATATTTATAGGCATAATCGATAAAAGTGCCTTCAAGCTCGTGTTCTACTGTGAGCCCATGACGGGAAATTTCCATATAGAGCCGATCGGCAAAAATACTTTTTAAATAACAAAGACATTCTTCTGCCTTCTCGTTTTCGCCGTCCTGCAGGTATTTTCCTACCGGACCATTAAATCCGCCGGTAAGGCAAATGACATCACCCGTGTAACCATCCAGTTCTTCAATGGAAATTTGTGGTGTTTCCGATGGCTCCGATTCAAGGTGGGCTTTGCTGACCAGAACCATCAAATTTTTATATCCGATCTCCGTTTGAGCAAGCAGGACCAGCCAGCCCGGTTCCGGCTGTCTGTGATTCAGGTTATCCTCCGCCTTCTGATGTCGGATCGCCAGCGTACAGCCGATAATTGGCTGAATGCCCTTCGCGGGAAGGTTTATGGAAACATCAAGCGCGCCAAACATATTATTGGTATCGGTAATCGCCACCGCAGGCATTCTGTTGCCAATGCATTGCTTTATAATGTCATTGGTTTTCATCGCGCCTTCAGCCAAGGAATAGGCGGAATGCAGTCTCAGGTGGATGAATTGATTTTCGTCTGGCATAAAAGTCTTTATCTAGTGAATCACATCATGCTCAATATTAGTACGACCACCGTAAATTCAGCAACACATTGTGTGGCATAGATCAAAAATAATTTAAGTGAGCGACCCTCAAATGCGTAGGAAAGGCCGATTTGCGCCGATGTAATCCCAACAGCCGTAATAACCCCGACCGCAATGGCAGATCGCAAATCAAGCGCCATAATCTGAAGAATCACTGCAAACGAAAAGCTAACGAGTAAACATGTGCCAAAACCAATGATCATGGCATCTCTTGGGCTTCCCAGGTCTTCAGCTTTAAGGCCGCATTCTTTTAGCCACTGTTCTCCAAAGAGCATTTTTGAAAACCACAAGCCGCCAACCATAAATTTGGCCACCGCCGCAAGCAAGATCGCGATAAAATTCAAATTTCCAATATCCAGCATGTATTCCCCTTTCTTTCTATTTCCCCGTTTTACTGTCGTTTACGAATTAGGCCATTATGCACTTTTTTGTTAAAATAGGCCAGCAGGGTAAATATATCTGGAGACCAGAAGATCAGATGCTGTTTTCAATCACGCCGTCTTTGATCGTTATGATGCGGTCCATTCTTTGTGCCAGCTTGTTATTATGCGTGGCGATTAGTGCAGATATTCCTTCTTCCTTGGATAGCGAAAGAAGGATATCCATAACCCCATTACCGGTATTTTCATCAAGGTTACCGGTTGGTTCATCCGCCAAAATCAGGCGCGGCCTGTTCGCAAGCGCACGGGCAATAGCAACACGTTGCTGTTCACCCCCGGAAAGTTCGGAGGGCCTGTGTGTCAATCTTTCGGAAAGCCCCATTTTATTGAGCAATTCTTCCGCCCGTTCTTTGGCGTCACGTTTTGAAATTCCCGCAATCAGTTGCGGAATGATCACGTTATCCAGTGCGCTGAATTCGGGTAGAAGGTTATGAAACTGGTATACAAACCCAATTTCAAGCCGACGAATTTTTGTCCGTTTTATATCATTTAAAACATCAGTGGGTATGCCGGATATGATAACATCGCCCTGATCCGACCTTTCGAGAAGTCCCATAATATGCAGCAAAGTCGACTTTCCGGCCCCGGAGGCGCCGACAAGAGCAACGACCTCCCCGTTTGTGATGCTTAAATTAATCCCTTTTAAAATCTCAAGGTGATGGTCACCCTGATAAAAGCTTTTATAAATATTCTTCAGCTCAATTATATTACTCATACTTCAATGCCTTTACAGGATCCGTATTCGCGGCACGTAACGCTGGAAATATCGTCGCCAGAAGTGAAAGAGTTAACGCAACAATTGTTACCGCGATGACTTCTGCGTTATCCACTTTTGACGGAATCTCACTAATGAAGCGGGTCTCAGCATCCCAAATGGTTGCACCGGTCATCGCTTCGATTAAATCCGCAACCCATTGAAGATGATTGGCAAGATATATACCGCCAATGACCCCAAGGAATGTACCTAAAATACCAATGCTAGAGCCAATAATAAAAAATATCCGTGTGATTGATGACCGGGATGCGCCCATCGTTCGAAGCACGGCTATATCGCGGGTTTTGCTTTTTACCAACATTATCATCGTCGAAATCACGTTAAATACAGCCACCAGAATGATGAGCGACAGGATAATGAACATTGCATTTCGTTCAATCTGAAGCGCATTGAAAAATGCCTGGTTTAATTGCTGCCAATCGATGATACGGCCTGATAATCCGGCATCAACAATACGTTGTGACAGCTCAGGATATGTGGCGCCTACCATATCGGCGTGCGTTAAGGTAACCTCCAACGCCCCGACCTGTTCACCATATTGGAAATAAACCTGCGCCTGATCAAGCGGTATAAAAAAGTAATTGGAATCGTAATTATATTCACCGACTTCAAAAATAGCGATCACTGTAAACTGCTGTATGCGCGGCACAGTACCGAATGCGGTGATCCTGCCGCGCGGAGACATAAGGGTCAGATCGCTACCAACCTCAAGGCCATATCTTTCGGCAAGCCGCTGCCCGATGACAATATCATTTTCACCGTCACCGAATTTATCAAGGCTCCCTGTAACAATATTCGATGAAACCAGTTTCTGTGTTCTCAGGTCTTCCGGTTTTATGCCACGAACAAGCGCGAATGTGCCATTTTCACCCATCATCGCCAGCGCCTGTCCTTCTAGTATCGGTCTTACCCGCACGACATTCTGCACGGTGCTTAGTTTTGCTGCGGCCTCATCATAATTTTCCATCTTCCCACCAAAGGGCTGATAGAGAACATGGCCGTTAAAACCGATCACTTTTCCAAGGAGTTCTTCACGAAACCCGCCCATCACAGACATAGTGACGATAAGCGCCCCCACACCAAGAAATATACCGAAAAGAGAAAATAATGCGATGACTGTAACAAAGCCATCATGCCCCTTAATACTTAAATATTTAAGCGCTACCTTCCACTCGTAGTTTCTGAACATATATTATCCTAATTTTTCGAGAAGGTCTTCTTCCGAAAGCTCTACCCGCTCACCTGTGCGGCGGTTTTTCAGTTCGTAGACACCTTTATCCAACCCTTTTGGCCCCACGACAACCTGCCATGGCAAACCGATCAAATCCATATCAGCGAACTTGGCACCTGCGCCCGCGTCACGGTCATCATAAAGAACCTCTATGCCCAGATTTTGCATTTTTTCATATAGTGCATCACAAGCAGCCGTGCAATTTTCATCCTTAAAGCGAAGATTAATAATACCTACCTTGTAAGGAGCAACCGATTCCGGCCATATGATGCCATTTTCATCATGATTTGCTTCAATGAGTGCGCCGACAAGTCGGGAAACCCCGATGCCGTATGAGCCCATTTCAACAGTAACCTCATTCCCATCAGGACCAGCGACCTTCGCGCCCATGCTTTCTGAATATTTGGTGCCAAAATAAAATATGTGCCCGACCTCTATGCCCTTCGCCGTTTTTAAATTTTCCGGTGCTACGGGGCAATTTTCAGCATCATGCTTTTCTTCTTCCATCGCATAATAGCTTTGCAATTTTGAGACCGTTTCGTCGTCAATATCACCGGTAAGGTCATCAAGGTCGAAACTTTCGATTTCCTTGTCATAGTAAAGTGTGCTTTCACCTGTATCAGCAAGAATTTGAAATTCGTGGCTAAGATCACCACCGATTGCCCCCGCGTCCGCGCGAACCGGGATCGCGATCAGCCCAAGACGCGCAAAAGTTCGTAGATAGGCAACATACATTTTATTGTAGGATTCTTTTGCGCCTTCAAAATCGAGATCAAATGAATAATTATCTTTCATGAGAAATTCCCGACCCCGCATGATACCGAAACGCGGGCGAACCTCATCACGAAATTTCCACTGAATATGATAAAGATTAAGCGGCAAGTCCTTATAGCTTTTTATACTGTTTTTAAACAGGTCCGTAATCATTTCCTCATTGGTGGGACCATAGAGCATTTCGCGCTCATGCCTGTCGGTGATGCGCAGCATCTCCTTGCCATAGGCATCATAACGGCCGCTTTGCTGCCAAAGTTCGGCTGGCTGAATAGTTGGCATCAATAGTTCTATCGCACCTGCACGGTTTTGTTCCTCGCGGACAATATCAGCAATCTTATTCATTACCCGAAGTCCGGTCGGCAACCATATATAAATCCCTGCACTGGATTGCCGGATCATTCCGGAGCGAAGCATCAGCCGATGAGAGACGATTTGCGCCTCAGACGGGTTTTCCTTGATGGTCGGGATAAAATGTTTAGAAAGACGCATAATAGACCTTGAAAGAAGTATGAATTAAAAATTGATATAGATGCTTTATAGCAAAGGTGGGGTTAACTGCAATTACCTTTTAAAGATGGGTCGTCTTTTTCTGCTTCTTTCATCACTGCAAAGGAGATAAATGCTGTTTCTTTGGCTGTTTTTAAGGGAAGTTCCGTTCCATAGCACATCGCCGTCTTTTACCGTTACCCGTCCAAGGATAATCTTTCCTTCCTGTGCATTGTCAATGCCATATTTCTGTGCGATTTCATTATCCTTCAGGGCATCATGGGTCATGTAGAAAGAGTATCCATTCTCGCCAATAAGCAAACCATTGGTGTTTTCAACTTCTGCCGGAACGGTCGGCTTCCCCCGAACATCAACGTCAGGTTTATAGTTAACGTCATCATCAGGAATATGTTGCTCAAGCAATAAACAATCCTCTGGTGTGACAATAACAATGCGTTCGACATTGTCACTTTCCTGCGAAAACGACACAATGCCCGGCCAAAAAAAACCGAGTAAAATCAAAACTGTTAGCATACCGCGCATCATTTTTTCTCCTGTATCCATTGTACGTGATATTGTACCGTAAGATCAAGTTGTGGCAAAAATACAACAAGTTACAAAAATATTACAATTTTATACACTTTTTGAGTGACAGTCAGAGCGCTCATGGTTAAATTTGTTTCCGTAAGTGAGACCCAAGTTTGGGAGTGAGGAAACTCTTAATTATAAAAAAATAATGATTTTGGTCAAAAATCACTACACCAAAAAAGAAGAGCAAGGTATTTACCTTGCTTTTTTTGTGTCAAAAAAATATTTTAAATCAATCACTTAATGTGAACAAGATCAAAATAATCAACAAGGGACACGATGATCATAAATATCACAGTGATTATCGTTGTTATGACCATTTTCTTCTTGATGTTTGCATGAATAGGCGACCCGACTTCGATACCGTCCTTGGTCTCCTCATCAGTTTCGCTGTGGGTGGTGACACCAACCGGTAAAACCATAAACAGAAAAAGCCACCAGGAAACAAAAAAAGTAATACTATATCCAATGAAATTCATCTTAAACCTTCTATATCTGCTCTAGCTCAATAAGCGTACCGCAAAAATCCTTGGGGTGGAGAAACAGAACGGGCTTGCCGTGTGCGCCGGGTTTTGGTTCGCTCGTTCCCAATATTCTCATACCTTTTTTTAAAAGATCGTCGCGGGCTTTAAAAATATCCTTAACTTCATAACACAAATGATGAATGCCGCCAGAGGCATTTTTATTTAAATACGACATTATCGGAGAATTATTTCCCAATGGATGAAGAAGTTCAATTTTTGTATTATCGAGCGTCACAAAAGAAACTGTCACACCATGTTCCGGCAAATCAACAGGCTCGCTGACATCAGCGCCAAGAACATCGCGGTATAATTCAATTGCCGCCTCCAGGTCATGAACAGCAATCGCAACATGATTTAATCTTTCTATCATTTATCCGTAATCCTGCTTATTTTTACCGTCGTCACCGGTCCGGTTTCCTTACCTGTATAATTTTTTGCAGCTTTTCTTGCCGCTGTTCTAATGATTTCCTTCATAACATCGTCATCACACAAATGTTTTCTGGAAGCATGCTCTATTGCAATATGGATTTTATCATCAATCTCCTTTTCCAGAGTGTTATTTTGTTCTTCCGGCAACCCGATGCAGGTTATTTCTATTGGCGCCATCAAAATCCCAAGATTATCGAATATAACGTGGATTACCAACGCGCCGTTAAACAAAACACGCCTGCGTTCGATGATCGCCATATCATCATCATCAATAATCATCGCTCCATCAAGCGCCAGACGTCCGCTCGGCACTTCGTTTATAATTCCAATATTTTCGGGAGCAAGTTTCACCACCGCACCGTTTCTTGGTATGATTGTTTTTTTTATGCCAAGTTCCTGTGCGAATTCGGCCTGCTTTTGCAAATGTTTTGGCTCCCCATGCGTTGGGACAACGATTTCCGGCCTTATCCATTCATACATTTGTTTTAATTCTTCCTGACCAGGATGGCCGGACACATGAACAAAAGCATCTTTTTCTGTAATAATTTCCGCCGATTTTTCGACCAGCAAATTTTGTGCCCGCATAATTGTGAGTTCATTACCCGGGATAATTTTTGATGAAAAGACGACTGTATCGCCCTTGGCAATATGGATGTGTTTATTATTATCCAGAATAACACGCATCAGCGCCGCACGTGCTTCGCCCTGACAACCAGTGCATACATAAAGAATTTTATGACGGGGGATGTGCGATGCGTCCTCTTCGTCAAGAATTGGTGGAAAGTCATTCAGGTAGCCGGTTTCCTTTGCGGCTTCCACGTTCCTTTTCATGGACCTACCGATCAGACACAGATGCCTGCCGGTTTCGGTTGCAACTTTCGCCAGTGTCCGTACACGTGCGACATTTGAAGAAAATGTCGTACAGAAGATAGCCCCCTCCTTATCACGGAGAAGATCAATAAGGCTTTTTTGTACATCCAGTTCAGAACCGGAGGATTTTTTATTGAAAACATTTGTACTGTCACAGACAATTGCCAGCACGCCTTCATCACCAATTTCCTTCAGGCGTTTTATATCTGTCGCCTCACCGACAATCGGCGCCGGGTCAATTTTCCAGTCACCCGTATGAAAAATGGTTCCAAGCGGTGTTTTTATGTTAAGCGCGTTTGGTTCGGGTATTGAATGGGTTAATGTGACATATTCGATGTCAAAATCGCCAAGGTTAAACCGCCCGCCCAAACCGATCTCATGCACGACCGCCTGATCAATCAACCCAGCATCACTAAGTTTTGATTTCAGGATAGTCGCAGTGAATGGCGTTGCGTAAATAGGACATTTAAAGCGTGGCCAAAGATGAGCAACCGCGCCAATATGATCTTCATGCGCGTGAGTCAGAACCAACCCCAACAATTCATCCCTAATACCATCCACAAAATCCACATTGGGCATGATAAGATCAATTCCTGGCAGGTAGTCGTCTGCAAAACTGATGCCGCAATCAACCATAATCCATTGATTATCATAGCAATACAGATTGAGGTTCATTCCGATTTCACCGGAACCACCCAGAGGAAGGAATATAAGCTGTTTAAAATCCTGCCCCATCAGCGCTTTTCAGTATTAGCGGTATAAATTTCAAACAGACCGTAGGTGGTAAGTTCCTGATCCACATATTCAATAACATCAGATGCTTCACTAAATAATGGGGCAAGACCACCGGTGGCCAGTACCTTCATGGGAACGCCGAATTCACTTGTAATACGCTCAACCATACCTTCAATCATCGAAAGATAACCATAAAAAATGCCGGATTGAATAGCGGAAATAGTGCTATTACCAATCACCTTTTCCGGTTTTTCAACCGCAACCCTTGGCAATTTTGCCGCCGCCATGCTCAATGCTTCAACCGAAAGGTTGACGCCTGGCGAAATAACACCGCCAAAATAATCACCATTTTCATCAATGACATCGAATGTCGTCGCGGTCCCAAAATCAATAATAACCATTGGACCGCCATACCGCTTATGCGCAGCAACGGCATTTACCAGACGGTCTGCGCCAACCTCGGCCGGGTTAGGCAGTTTTATTTTGACATCAAGCTTAACATTGTCTTCACCAACCACCAGAGCTTCACATTTAAAATATCGTCTGCACAATAGCTGAAGCGGAAATAAAGTCTGGGGAACTACAGTCGCGATTATGGCGCCATCTATGACGGATGCGTCAAGATCCTCAAAATTCAGAAGTTGCGACAACCAGACCATATATTCATCGGCCGTTCGGCTGTTAGCGCTGGATATACGCCATTTGTGAATGATTTTATTTTCATCATGTAGTGCAAATACAACATTGGTATTGCCGGCATCAATCGCGAGTAGCATTTAATTTTCACTTTCCTAATTGGTGAAAAAGACATCACCAGAATGAATAAGCTTTGTTTCACCATCCGTATCCAACATTAGCGCGCCAGTGGCGTCAAGGTCAATAAATCGTCCCACCAATTGCTTATTTGGCAATCTTACCGTTATTAATTCCCCCAATCCCTTACAGTGATCAAGCCATGCTTTTCTGATCACCGAAAACCCCTGTTTCTGCCATATTGAAACCCACTCAGACATTTTTTGTGCCAATATGGAGAAAACATCAATATGGCTGAAATTATCATTTGCCTGTTCGTTTAAATGTGTCGTCGCATATATTGTCAAATCGGGGTTTTGTTCAACATTTATACCCACACCGATGATAATATAATTCTTACTTTTCCTGTCGGAACGATAACTTTCAAGCAGGATACCGCATATTTTCATCCCTGACACCAAAACATCATTGGGCCATTTGCATTTAACATCTTCAGAATTTATAAATGAAGCTATCGTATCCCGTACCGCAAGCGCGGCGACAAAAGAAAGCTGAGATGACTTTTGAATATCACCGTCCGTTTCCTGAATAAGGGAGCAATACAAATTTCCAGGTTTTGAAACCCACTCGCGCCCCCCACGACCGCGACCACCGGTCTGTTCGCTCGCCGTAATCCATAAACCACTCATCGCACCCGCTTCAATTTTCCTGATAGCTTCCTTATTGGTGCTGTCTATCGACAAAAAAGCCTGATGATCAAAACCATCAGGCAATTTAATTTTTGTTAGATCATCCATTACGTTACTTTTGCGACAACCCTTGCGCGGCCGCCGTTGCACCGTCAAGCACGGGGCTTGAGATTTGTGGCACAATAAATGCCAGAACGAGCACTGCAGACAAGGTTGCGATGATCTTCATTGGGAATGATTTTTGCGCGACGAACTCCTCTACCGGTTCATCGAAATACATTATTTTAACAATGCGGATATAGTAATAGGCACCAACCACACTGGCCAGAACCGCTATCGTTGCCAGTGTGAAATAACCAGCATTGACGATCGGAATAATGACATACCATTTCGCGAAGAAACCGGCGAGCGGTGGAACACCAGCGAGTGAAAACATAAAGATGCTTATTGCGAGAGCCAGCGCCGGGTGGTTTCGCCCAAGCCCGGAAAGTTCCTTGATATCTTCGACCATGCCTTCTTCCTTGCGGCGCATGCACATAATGCAGACGAACATACCGACATTCATCACAAGATAAATTGCCATATAAATCATCACACCACGAAGCCCTTCGGCATTTCCGGCGATAAGACCGAGAAGTGCAAAACCAACATGACCAATGGAACTATAAGCCATCAGACGCTTGATGTTGCTTTGCATGATCGCTGCGAACGATCCCAATATCATTGACGCGACGGACATAAATATCACGACCTGACCCCAGGAAGCGCTCATTTCACCGAATGGTACATAAAGCGTGCGGGACAGTAGCGCAAGCGCCGCAACCTTTGGAGCAACAGCAAAAAATGCCGTGACCGGCGTTTGCGAGCCTTCATAGACATCAGGTGTCCACATGTGAAAGGGAACGGCGGAAACCTTAAATGCCAAACCGGCAAGCACAAATACAAGCCCGACAATAGCACCGACCGGCGCACCGCCCTCACCCATATTTGATACAGCCATCGAAATGGCGGAGAAATTTGTGCTTCCAATGAAACCATACACAAGCGAACAGCCATAAAGCAGAATTCCCGATGAAAGTGCACCGAGGACAAAATATTTAAGTCCCGCTTCCGTTGACCGTTCGCTGTCACGTTTGAAAGCCGCGAGCACGTATAGCGCCAGGCTCTGAAGCTCAATCCCCATATAAAGCGTCATCAGATCATTCGCACTGACCATAACCATCATACCAAGGGTCGAAAGAACCATGAGCACAGGAAATTCAAACCTGTCGTCGCCTTCCAGTCTGAAAAATTCGCGGCTCATGATCACGGCAAGCGTCGCAGCGACCAACACCAGAATTTTCATGAAATTTGTAAATTTATCCGCGACAAACATATTGTTAAATGTATAGGTTACGTCGCCCGTACCCGCAACGGTAAGAAAAAGCGCCACAACAAGGAAAATAGCAGAAAGCCAGCTTACAAGATTAACGCTGTCCTTCTTGAAAACGCCAATCATCAGCAGCGCCATCGCGCCAATCCCGAGGAAGATTTCACCGTAAGCAACTGCAAGATTAGGGAATATTTCGTTCATCATGTCTCTCCTAATTTCCAGTTACTGTTTCAAGAGCAGCATGGTATGTCGCCATTGAGGCTTCATGCTGCGTGACAAGGTTATCAACTGATACATGTATAAAATCCATAAATGTCGAAGGATAAACCCCCATCCACAATGTCAGTATTATCAGCGGCGCAAAGATCAGAATTTCGCGTTTTTCAAGATCAAGAAATGCTTTCAGATCATCCTTGGTGAGTTCTCCGAACATAACCCGGCGATAAAGAAAAAGCATATAAGCCGCGCCGAGAATGACCCCGGTCAGCGCAAAGAAGGTGGTCCAGGTGCTAACTTTGAAGATACCGACAAGCACCAGCACTTCACCCACGAAGTTCGCTGTGCCCGGAAGCCCGACAGACGCCATCGTAAAAAACATGAACACAAGCGCATATCGCGGCATAATGTTTACAAGGCCTCCGTAACGGTCGATATCCCGTGTGTGAAGACGGTCATAAACAACACCGACACACAGGAAGAGAGCGGAAGCAACAAATCCATGCGCAAGCATAACAATGATTGATCCTTCAATCCCCTGAATGTTAAACGCAAAAATACCGATCGTGACGAACCCCATATGGGCCACAGATGAATAAGCAATCAGCTTTTTCATATCTGTCTGACGAAGTGCCACCAGCGAAGTGTAAATAATCGCGATGCAGCTCAGAAGATAGATGAGCCAGGCAAGTTCCTCAGATGCGACAGGGAACATTGGCAGTGAGAAACGCAGGAAGCCATACCCCCCCATTTTCAGCAAAATACCGGCCAGAATCACGGACCCCGCCGTTGGCGCCTGAACGTGGGCATCGGGTAACCAGGTGTGAACCGGCCACATGGGCATTTTTACAGCGAAAGAGGCAAAAAATGCGAGGAACAGCCACATCTGCGCATGGGGATCAAAGTCATAGTTCATCAGGTCCGGAATATATGTCGTTCCCGCCTGCCCATACATATAGAGCATCGCCACAAGCATCAACACCGACCCAAGCAATGTATATAAAAACAGTTTATAAGCGGCATAAACACGGTTATCACCGCCCCACACCCCGATAATCAGGAACATGGGAATAAGACCTGCCTCAAAGAACACATAGAAAAGAACAAGGTCAAGTGTACAGAACACACCAATCATGAAAGTTTCCAGAAGCAGGAAGGCAATCATATATTCTTTGACCCGCGTCTTAATGGTGTTCCAACCACACAGGATACATATCGGCATGATAAAGGTCGTAAGCAGAACAAATAAAACGGATATACCATCAATACCCATATTATATTTGATCCCGCCGCCAAGCCACTCAGCATCTTCATGGAACTGAAAGCCCGCAGTTGTTTTATCGAAACTGAACCAAAGAACGAGCGAGAACAGGAAGGTTGCAACCGTTGTCAGTAATGCCGCATTTCGCGCATTGCGTTCGACAATTTCCTTTTCACCATTGATGCTTAGAATGATTAAGACACCAAGCAATGGTAAAAATGTGATCGCTGATAATAGTGGGAAATTTTCCATCTTACTGCCCTCCCAACACAAACCAGCTTACAAAGGCTGAAAGACCAATCAGCATTGCAAAAGCGTAATGATACAAGTACCCAGTTTGAAGCGCTTTGAATTTTTCAGCAACCCTGACCACGGCGGCAGATACGCCATCCGGGCCGTAACGATCAATGATGTTTTCATCGCCGCGCTTCCAGAAAATATAACCAAGCTTCATGGCGGATTTTACAAACAAAATGTCGTAAATCTCATCAAAGTACCATTTGTTAAAGCTCAGTGCGTGTGCAAAACGGAATGTCGCCACGAACCGTCCTGGCATTGACGGTTCTTTTATATAGAAATACCACGCTGTTACAAACCCGACCACCATCGCAATAAACGGAGACGCAACTACCCACGTTGGTACATGGTGCGCCGCTTCCATAACATTTTCGCCCGCAAGGAACAATGATTCGGCCCAGAAATCTTCGTAATGATCGCCAATAAAGTAGCCGCTGAATACATATCCGGCGACTACCGCACCAAGCGCCAGAACATAAAGCGGAATAAGCATAACCTGCGGGCTTTCGTGAACGTGATCCTGAACTTCCTTGCTTGCGCGACTTTCACCAAAGAAAGTCATAAAGACGAGCCGCCATGAATAGAAGGATGTCATAAGCGCTGCGGCAACACCAAGTCCGAACGCATAACTGCCGACACCCGTGTGAGCGGCATAAGCCGCTTCAATAATCATGTCTTTTGAATAATACCCCGCGAAAAAAGGAAAGCCTGTCAGCGCGAGCGTCCCGATAGTCATCATCCAGAATGTCACGGGAATCTTTGTTCTCAAACCACCCATATTACGCATATCCTGCTCATCCGAGCTTGCATGGATTACCGAACCTGATCCCAGGAATAAAAGCGCCTTAAAAAATGCGTGTGTGAAAAGATGAAATATCGCGGCGCCGTACGCCCCGACGCCAAGCGCAAAGAACATATAACCAAGCTGCGAGCAGGTCGAATAGGCAATAACACGCTTGATATCAAACTGTGACATGCCAACCGTTGCTGCAAAAAACGCTGTTGACGCACCAATGATACACACGACTTCAAGGGCTGCTGGCGCATATTCAAATAATGGCGAACAGCGTGCAACCATGAATACACCAGCCGTTACCATTGTCGCCGCATGGATAAGTGCAGATACCGGGGTCGGACCTTCCATCGCGTCCGGAAGCCATGTGTGAAGCCCGAGCTGCGCAGATTTACCCATTGCACCAATAAACAGCAAAATACAAATTGTTGTCAGCAAATCCAACTCCATACCGATGAAATGGATCGATTGATCGGCATAGGATGTGACGTCGGAAAATACCACAGAAAAATCGGCACTGCCAAAGGTCATAAAGATCGCGAAAATACCCAGCGCAAAACCAAAATCACCAACACGGTTTACAACAAACGCTTTAATCGCCGCCGCACAGGCGCTTGGTTTTTTATACCAAAAACCAATCAACAGATAGGACGCAAGGCCCACGCCTTCCCAGCCAAAGAACATCTGAACAAAATTATTCGATGTAATCAGCATCAGCATCGCGAAGGTGAAAAGCGATAAATAAGACATGAAACGTGGAATATGCGGATCGTGGCTCATATATCCGACACTATAAATATGCACAAGACAGGAAACAGTATTCACAACCACAAGCATTACAGCGGTAAGTGTATCAATCTGGAACGCCCAGTTGACATTAAAATCCCCAGATACAATCCAGCTTAAGACCTGCACATTAAGGGCATGGTCACCCGGTGCAAGCGCGATTTGAAAGAAAGCCACCCATGATAATACTGCCGATATAATTAATGCGCCACATGTTACCACCTGTGCACCACGATCACCGATCTGTCGGCCAAAAAGTCCGGCGATCAGCGACGCAACGAGAGGCAGGAAGACAATAGTCTGATACATTTTATTATTATCCCTTCATCAGATGAATGTCTTCAACCGCAATTGATCCCCTGTTTCGGAAATAAACCACCAGAATGGCTAAACCGATCGAGGCCTCTGCGGCTGCAACAGTTAATATAAGCATGGTAAATACCTGCCCGACCAAATCACCCATATAAGATGAGAAGGCGACAAGGTTAATATTCACCGATAATAAAATAAGTTCCACAGAAAGCAGAATGATAATCACATTCTTTCTGTTAAGGAAGATACCAAAAACACCCAGCGTAAAGAGCATGGCTGCTACGGTAAGATAGTGTTCAATTCCAATTTCCATTATCTCTTCCTCTTAAATTCCTGATCCCGGTTTAACATCGACCGCTTCGTAGGCATCAGAACGACGCCGGCGAACCTGATCACCGATATTTTGTTTCTTCACACCGTCACGTTTTCTGTGCGTCAGCACGATTGCGCCGATCATCGCAACCAGCAGAATTAACCCTGCTAGCTGAAACAGGAATATATAGTCTGTATATAAAACGCGCCCGATTGCATCCGTGTTGGTTACTTCGCTCGCTGGCGGTGTTGCTGTTGTCATTGCCGTTGCAATACCGTCTGTCATGGTCCAGCCACCAGCGATGATGACCATTTCCGCCAAAAGAATAAATCCGATCAATAGACCAATAGGCAAATAATCCTGAACCCCTTTTCGAAGTTCTGTGAAATTTATGTCAAGCATCATCACAACGAAAAGGAACATAACCGCGACGGCCCCCACATACACGATCACCAAAATCATCGCCACGAATTCAGCGCCCAGAAGGACAAAAAGACCCGCCGCGTTAAAAAATGCCAAGATCAGGAACAGGACAGAATGAACAGGATTTTTGCTAAAAACCACCATTATTGCCGATCCCACCAGAATGGTGGCGAATATGTAAAAAGTTATAGCTGTTACCATTTCCTTTTCCCTTTATCGATACGGTGCATCAAGCTCGATGTTAAGCGCAAGCTGGCTTTCCCAACGATCCCCGTTATCGAGAAGTTTTTCCTTATCATATAGAAGTTCTTCGCGTGTTTCGGTCGAATATTCAAAATTTGGCCCTTCGACGATTGCTTCCACCGGACAGGCTTCCTGGCAAAAGCCGCAGTAGATACATTTGGTCATGTCAATATCGTAGCGTGTCGTGCGGCGTGAGCCGTCTTCTTTTATGTCAGCTTCAATCGTAATCGCCTGTGCGGGACAAATTGCCTCACAAAGTTTACAGGCGATGCAGCGTTCTTCACCATTCTCATAGCGGCGCAATGCGTGCTCCCCTCGAAATCGGGGACTAAGAGGGCCCTTCTCATGAGGGTAATTTATCGTCACTTTCTTTTTGAAAAAATATTTCAGCGTCAGTGCCATCCCTTTAACAAATTCAGTTAAGAAGATTGTTCGCGCTGCATGATCTAAAACTGCCATAATTTAATCTCCTAACTTGCTAATCTGCCAAAAAATACGAGGTAACCCGATGTTAAAACTACCCACACCAATGATATTGGTAGAAACACCTTCCAACCAAGACGCATTAGCTGGTCATAGCGATAACGTGGCACCGTCATTTTGACCCAGGCAAAACAGAAGAAAAAGAAGAACATCTTCGTAAATAACCAGATCACACCAGGAACGGCATAAAGTGGCTCCCAATCAAACGGCGGTAACCATCCTCCGAAAAACAGAATACTCATCATTCCGCACATCAGGATGATATTGGCATATTCGCCCAAATAAAAGAGCGCCATCGACATAGACGAATATTCAATCTGGAAACCCGCAACGATTTCTTCTTCCGCTTCCGGAAGGTCAAACGGGGTTCGGTTTGTTTCTGCGAGGGCGGATATAAAAAAGATGATAAACATCGGGAACAGGCCGGAAAAGAAATAACCGTTTACGCCAAACAATACATTTTTCTGCGCCAACACAACATCTGTCAAATTCAGCGACCCCACGCACATCAGCACACAGACAAGCACGAATCCGATGGATACTTCGTATGACACCATCTGTGCGGCGCTACGCATGGCCCCAAGGAACGCATAGCGCGAATTTGACGCCCATCCGGCAATGATAATGCCGTAGACTGCCAACGATGACACCGCGAAAAGATAAAGAATGCCGACGTTGAGGTCGGAAATGACGACCCCTTCACCAAACGGAATAACCGCCCATCCGACAAGCCCGAAAATAAGGCTTAGTGCGGGCGCCAGAAGGAACAAAAACTTGTTCGCCCCTGCGGGAATAATGGTTTCTTTTAAAAACACTTTTAATCCGTCCGCAAATGATTGCAACAAGCCAAACGGCCCGACAATATTTGGCCCTTTGCGCAGATGGATCGCGGCCCAAACCTTGCGATCAACCCATACAATCATCGCAACAGCAAGCAATACAGGAAGAACAACAACTAAAATATTTAAAATTGTGCCAAATGTCAGCAACGCCCAGTCGTCCAGTCTATAGCCAAACCAGCCTACGAATATGTCTAGATACTTACCCATCGGTTCCTGTTGCTCCCTCTGACTGATTGGTTCCGTTCATGGCAGCCCGGCATTCGTCCATTGTTTCTGAGGAACGCGCGATCGGATTTGTTCCATAAAAATCTGTTATCGCTAACTTAAAGCCGTCCTTGGAGACCTTACCGGCAACGCCAAAATCCGCCCATTCTGCGTTCGGTTTCTGGTCTATGATCGCAAATTGCGGATAATCATTTGCCATTGATGCGCGAAGTTCCGCAATGTTATCGAATGGAAGCGATTGTCCAAGCACCTCGGATAATGCACGGAATATGGTCCAGTCCTCTCGCGCCTCACCGGGACCGAAGATGGCCCGCTGCGCCGTTTGAACGCGGCCCTCCGTATTCAGATACGTGGCCGGTTTTTCAGTATAAGCAACACCCGGCAATACCACATCCGCGTGTCTCACCCCCTCGTCGCCATGGCTACCCTGATAGATTACGAATGCTTTTTTGAGACGGCTTGTATCAAATTCATCCGCGCCGAGGTTATAGACAACCTTGATGTCACCACTTTCTGCGCCGCTTAGAATACCTTCAATTCCGGCGTCAGTAACCAGTCCCATATCAAGGGCCGCAACGCGGCTTGCCGCTGTGTGAAGAACATTAAATCCGTTCCATTCATCAGTCACCAAGCCATATTTTTCAGCAATATCATGCGCCAATTTGAGGATTACCAAACTATCGTCACGGTTTAAAGCCCCCTGACCAAGAATAAGCATTGGTTTTTCGGCGCTTTTAAGTACTTCAGCAAATTCATTCTTACCATCAAGAATATCCTGAAGAATGGTCGCACTATCACCAAGCTGCTCAATTTTATAGGTAATATCAACTTCGGGTCCCACATTTGCAACTTTGCACTGACGTGTCAGCCAACGTTGACGTAGCCTCGCGTTAAGAACAGGACTTTCAAGACGCGGATTTGATCCAATAAGTAAACACGCATCTGCTTCGTCAATTCCGGTAACGCCGGAATTAAACAGATAACCACTGCGGTGTTTTGCCCCTATTTTTGATCCGTCCTGACGACATTCAACCGAACCGCCGAGTGATTTAAGAAGGGTGTTCATAGCGTACATGCTTTCAGCATCGCATAAATCACCAACGATCCCTGCAATCTGTTTACCATCAAGCCCTTTAAGCTTCTTGGCGATCACTTCAAATGCCTTGGCCCATGTGGCCTGTTGCAGCTTGCCGTCTTTTTTTACATAGGGTCGGTCAAGTCTGTTTTTCGCCAGGCCGTCGACCGCATGCCGGGTTTTATCAGAAATCCATTCCTCATTTACTTCTTCATGGATTCTCGGAAGTGCCCGCATAACAGCACGACCCCGGCTGTCAATTCGAATATTGGAGCCGAGCGCATCGTGCACATCAATGGTTTCCGTGTTCTTTAATTCCCATGGTCGGGCTTTAAACGTATACGGCTTTGATGTCAGCGCGCCTACGGGACAAAGATCAACTACATTACCCGAGAGTTCAGACGCAAATGCCTGTTCCTTATATGTAGTGATTTGCATATTTTCACCGCGTCCAATTGCGCCAAGTGACGGCACACCCGCCACTTCGTCCGCAAAGCGCACGCAACGCGTACAGTGGATGCAGCGTGTCATGATGGTGCGAATAAGCGGCCCCATGTATTTTTCTTCTACAATGCGACGCTTTTCTTTATAGCGGCTCGCCCCCTCACCGTACGCCACGGACTGGTCCTGCAAATCACATTCACCGCCCTGATCGCAAACTGGACAGTCAAGCGGATGATTTATAAGAAGAAATTCCATTACACCTTCGCGGAATTTCTTTACTTTTTCCGTGTTGGTTTTAACTTCCATACCGTCTCCGGCGGGAAGTGCACATGACGCAGCGGGCTTTGGAGGGCCGGGTGAAACCTCAACCAGACACATGCGGCAGTTTCCGGCAATGGACAGGCGCTCATGATAGCAAAAGCGCGGAATTTCGATACCAGCCTGTTCGGCCGCCTGCAGAACCGTCGTCCCTGGCTCCACTTCCACTTCAATTCCGTCTATTGTAAGAGTTGGCATATCTTTTATTCTCCTACGCTGCGTGTGTTTTCTTATATTCAAGAATGCGGCGCTCAACTTCCGGTCGAAAGTGGCGCATCAACCCTTGAATTGGCCATGCTGCAGCGTCCCCGAGCGCACAAATCGTGTGCCCTTCGATCTGCTTTGTTACTTCAAGCAACGTATCAATTTCTTCGATTTCCGCTTCACCGGTAGTAAGACGCTCCATCACGCGCCACATCCAACCCGTACCTTCGCGACACGGCGTACACTGACCACAGCTTTCGTGCTTGTAAAAAGCTGAAAGGCGCGTAATCGCCCGGACAATATCGGTTGACTTATCCATCACAATTACGGCTGCCGTGCCAAGGCCAGTGCCTTCTGCGCGAAGACTGTCAAAATCCATCAACACCTCATCACAAACTGACTTAGGAATCAAATGAACGGACGAGCCACCCGGAATGATAGCGAGAAGGTTATCCCAACCACCGCGGACACCGCCAGCATGCTTTTCGATCAGCTCTTTAAGCGGTATTCCCATTTCTTCTTCGACATTGCAGGGCTTATTCACATGGCCCGAAATACAGAATAGTTTGGTCCCGGTATTGTTTTCACGGCCAAGTCCCGCGAACCATGCTCCACCGCGACGCAGGATCGTCGGCACTACAGCGATCGATTCGACATTATTCACCGTTGTCGGGCATCCAAACACGCCAACATTAGCAGGAAACGGAGGTTTAAGGCGCGGCTGACCTTTCTTACCTTCCAGACTTTCGATAAGCGCTGTTTCCTCGCCGCAGATATAAGCACCTGCACCGCGGTGTACGTAAACATCGAATTCATAACCGCTACCACAGGCATTTTTACCAAGAAGTCCTTGGGCATAAGCTTCTTCAATGGCTTGCTCAAGCACCTTGGCCTCATGAACAAATTCGCCGCGAATATAAATATAGGCCGCAATGGCGCGCATCGCAAAGCCCGCTATCAAACACCCTTCAATCAGCTTATGCGGGTCATGACGCATGATTTCACGGTCTTTACAGGTGCCGGGCTCGCCTTCATCAGCGTTGACCACAAGATAACTTGGGCGTCCATCCGATTCTTTGGGCATAAATGACCACTTGAGGCCGGTGGGAAATCCTGCACCGCCACGGCCCCGCAGGCCGCTTTCCTTCATTTCGTCAATAATACTGTCCTGGCCGCGAGCCATAATATCTTTGGTACCGTCCCAATCACCACGTTTTTTTGCCGCATCAAGAAACGGGCTTTCAAAACCATAGAGATTGGTAAAAATTCTGTCTTTATCGCTTAACATTATTTTTCTCTCCCAAACTCTGCATCGGCCGGGGCCATATCTTTAAGGGTTGTCGGTCCACCCAGCGGGCATGATTTGAAGCGACCATTTTGTGGACCCGGATTTGGCGTCTTCCCGGCTTTAAGCGTTTTTATAAACGCGCGGGTGCTATCCTCATCAAGGTCTTCATAATATTCTTCTGCATAGGCGATCACAGGTGCATTGACACAGGCACCTGCACATTCCACCTCAAGAAGTGTAAATTCACCATCACTAGTGGTTTCCCCAAATCCAATGCCAAGTTCATCTTTACACGCCTTTACCACATCATCAGATCCGCGCAGCCAGCACGGCGTTGTTGTGCAGACCTCAATCACCTTTTTACCAACAGGTTTCAGATTATACATGCTGTAAAAGGTTGCAACTTCGTGAACACGGATATATGGCATTTCAAGCAAATCAGCGATATATTCCATCACCGGAACACTGACCCATCCATTATTCTGTTCCTGGGCGCGATGCAAAAATGGCATTACGCAGCTTTCCTTGCGGTTTTCTGGATATTTTGCCAACTGTGTTTTAGTCCATTCCAGATTTTTCCGGTTGAACTCGAACTTATCAGCATCTTTGACATTCACACTCATCGGTCAATTTCTCCGAACACTATATCAAACGAACCAATCATCGCCGGAATATCCGCAAGCATATAGCCCTTGGCAACATGCCCCATGGCGCTTAGATGCGCGTATCCCGGCGCACGGATGTGACAACGATATGGTTTATTCGTTCCATCAGAAACAAGATAGACACCAAATTCACCTTTTGGCGCTTCTACCGCTACATAAACCTCACCTTCCGGCACTTTAAAGCCTTCGGTATAAAGTTTAAAATGGTGGATTAATGCTTCCATGGACGATTTAATTTCCGCACGTGGTGGCGGTGTTACTTTACGGTCAACGGATGAAACCGGACCCTCCGGCATTTTTTCAATACATTGACGCATTATCTTAACGGATTGATACATTTCCTCTATACGAAGAATGTATCGGTCATAACAGTCGCCGTTTTTACCGACCATGACATCAAATTCAAGTTCATTATAAACTTCATACGGCTCTGCCCGGCGTAAATCCCATGGGATATCGCATCCCCGCACCATCGCCCCGGTAAAACCAAGGGCAAATGCCTCATCAGCGGTTACTTTACCAATATCAACATTACGCTGCTTGAAGATGCGGTTTTCCACAACCAGGCTTTCCATATCGGCAAGAACTTTCGGGAACGTATCACAAAATTCAAGAATTCTCTTATCCAGGCCAGCGGGCATATCCTGATGAACACCACCCGGGCGGAAATAATTCGCATGAAGACGCGCCCCACACACCGCCTCGTAAAATTCCATTAGAATTTCGCGCTGTTCAAACCCCCAAAGCATCGGCGTTAGCGCACCAACGTCAGTGGCATGCGAACAAATATTCATCAAATGGTTCAGGATACGGCCAATTTCACTGAATAAAACACGGATATACTGTCCGCGCTTAGGCACTTCGATATCCATCAGTTTCTCAATTGCCAGACAGAAGGCATGTTCCTGGTTCATTGGAGCCACGTAATCAAGTCTGTCAAAATAAGGGATTGCCTGTAGATAGGTTTTATGTTCTATCAGCTTTTCCGTGCCGCGATGAAGAAGTCCCACATGGGGATCAGCACGTTCGACGACTTCACCATCAAGTTCCAGAATAAGGCGAAGCACACCATGTGCCGCAGGATGTTGCGGTCCAAAGTTCACATTAAAATTTTTAATATCGACTTCAGCCATCCCTAACCCTCTTTACCTTCTTCTTTTTCATCTGCCTTTTCATCACCGGGAAGAATATATTTTGCACCTTCCCAGGGGCTCATGAAATCGAATGTACGAAATTCCTGCGCCAGTTTCACTGGCTCATAAACAACACGCTTCTCTTCTTCGCTGTAACGCACTTCAACATAACCCGTAAGGGGAAAGTCCTTACGCAGGGGATGACCCTGAAAACCATAATCACTCAGAAGACGCCTCAGGTCGGGGTGACCATCAAACATCACACCATACATATCCCAGGTTTCGCGCTCATACCAGTCGGCGGAAGGAAACACATTGACCACAGACGGCACCGTTGTCTCTGCATCGGTCGTGACCTTTACCCGGACCCGTTGATTGTGATGCATGCTAAGGAGATGATATACCACTTCAAAACGTTCCTCACGTTCCGGATAGTCAACACCGCAAACATCGGTAAGCTGGACAAATTTACAATTCGCGTCATCACGCAAAAACATCATAACTTTTACGATCTGTTCGCGGCGTACATTCAACGTAAGTTCATTAAATGCCACCTTATAGCCAATAACGTCATCGCCATTTTTGCTTTTGATATGCTCGCCAAGATCCATTAAGGCTTCATCGGAACTCATTTAATTTTCTCCTAGCGCTCAAAAGTTATCGTACGGCGAATTTTTTTCTGAAGCTGAAGAATTCCATAAAGGAGCGCTTCTGCGGTCGGCGGACAACCCGGCACATAGACATCGACAGGAACGATCCGGTCACAGCCCCGGACCACTGAATACGAATAGTGATAATAACCCCCACCATTGGCGCAGGATCCCATCGAAATTACGTAGCGCGGCTCCGGCATCTGGTCATATACCTTTCGCATAGCAGGTGCCATCTTATTGGTAAGTGTCCCGGCAACAATCATAACATCTGAATGCCGGGGGCTGCCGCGTGGTGCGAAGCCATATCTTTCCACATCATACCGCGACATCGATGTATGCATCATTTCAACAGCGCAACAGGCAAGGCCAAATGTCATCCACCAAAGCGACCCCGTGCGCGCCCAGGCAATAATGTCTTCTATTGATGTGACCACAAATCCTTTATCGGCCAGATCATCCTGTATGGATTTAAAGTATGCATCCTGTTCCATTGCCGTCATTTCTGACTGCATTGCGGGAGACGACATATCCCCACCAGCCTGATCAGGTGTATTCTCTACTCCCATTCCAGCGCTCCTTTTTTCCATTCATAGATAAAGCCGACTGTGAGAACACCCAAAAATATCATCATCGATACAAAGCCGAACATGCCAATATTTCCCAAAGCAATTGCCCATGGAAACAGAAATGCGACCTCCAGGTCGAAAATAATGAACAGGATAGCAACCAGATAGAACCTTACATCAAACTGCTTTCTCATATCGGTGAACGCTTCAAAACCACATTCATAGGCTGACAATTTTTCAGCATCCGGTTTTTGCTTCACAACTAAAATTGGCAGCAATACGAATATAGCCGCCATAATAATAGCAATAATAAAGAAAACCAAAATCGGAAGATATTCGAGCAGCAATTCGTTCATTAGCGCCCCACCCTTCAAGTTATAAAGTTTTGACAGTCCTCATCAAAAAGCCAGGAATACTGTCTTTTAACATCCAAGCTTTAAATTTGATATTGCTGCCCCATAATCCAAACATACATTTAATTACAAAGAAGCAAATTCCCTAGTCCCGTTAATAGCCGCTAGTGACAAAAAATTCCACAAGTTTTTTTACAAAAAAAGGCTTTTTCTGAATTCGGATTGCGTGAAAAATATGTTTAACACCAAATGCATCGGCGACCGAAATCAGAATAACTCTGAAAGAAGAATTAAGGGGGAAACCATTTTAAAAAATGGCGAGAGTGACGGGACTCGAACCCGCGACCTCTGGCGTGACAGGCCAGCGCTCTAACCAACTGAGCTACACCCCCTAAATATGCGCACCTGATGTAGGGGATTTCCACCATCAAGTCAAGCCGCTTTTTTGTTTTATCGATCAATCGAATCGCTACTTAAGCCATTGTAGCGCCTTGTCTATTTTTTCATGAATGGTGGGCGATGAGAGACTCGAACTCCCGACATCTTCGGTGTAAACGAAGCGCTCTACCAACTGAGCTAATCGCCCCTGAATTCATAAAAATTACACTTCTATTACGAAGTGTGGGTGCATATCTACAGATAAGTTGCAAGTATGTAAAGTAATAAAAAAGCGGTTGGTAAAAAAAATACCAACCGCTTTTTTGAAATTTATTAATAATTACTTATTAACAGCGTCTTTAAGAGCTTTACCAGCTTTAAACTTAGGCTGTTTGGAAGCTGGGATTTGAATTTTCTCACCAGTGCGCGGGTTACGGCCCTCGGAAGCTGCACGTTGTGCAACACTGAAAGTACCAAAACCAACTAGACGAACTTCATCGCCGCCAGCAAGAGTTCCCATAATTGTGTTAAAAACACCGTCTACAGCTTGTGCTGCATCTGCTTTAGAAAGACCTGCTGCTTCAGCTACGTTGTTTACTAGTTCATTTTTGTTCATTATCTTCCCCTTAATATAAAGATATAATAATTGAGATTAACTTCTTCATCTGATGTGATCGAAAGTTGAAGGCATATTAGACATACATTTGGATTTCGTCAAAGGGAAAACCTTACAAATCTGCGGTTTTTTTAAAGAAAGTTTACTTGACATTGAAACAAAAAACTTTTTTCGCATAAAAAAACACTCTTTCTATCCGAAAGAGTGTTTTTGTAGTCTAAATATACAACTTTATGGTCAGAAAACCGCCCCATTCTGAAGCACAATTTCGCTTAATGATGAAAATGATCTTTATAATTGGAATCACTTTCACTTCTACTAATCGCTGCGATTCCCTCTATCTCATCTTCGGCAAGCGGAATAAGCGGCGCAGCCAAAGCATTCTCAAGCACTTGATCAACTTTTGTCATTGGGACAATTTCAAGTCCTTTTTTGACATTATCAGGAATCTCCACAAGGTCTTTTTCATTTTCGATTGGAATAAGAACTTTCTTGATACCGCTGCGATGCGCTGCAAGCAGTTTTTCTTTCAAACCTCCGATCGGCATGACTTTCCCACGCAAACTGATTTCACCGGTCATTGCAACGTCATGACGAACAGGTATACCAGTAAGAACCGAAACCAGAGACGTAATCATCGCTACACCCGCTGACGGTCCGTCTTTTGGCGTCGCGCCTTCCGGCACGTGAATGTGAATATCCTTGGTTTCAAATGCATTCGGCTGAATACCAAATTCAGGCGCTTTTGAGCGCACGTAACTTAGTGCCGCTTTGATTGATTCCTGCATCACATCACCGAGCTTGCCGGTAATGGTCACTTTACCCTTACCACGTGAAACGATCGCTTCTATGGAGAGAATTACGCCGCCAACTTCGGTCCAGGCAAGACCCGTGGTAATACCGATCATATCCTGGTCATCGACTTCACCGAAACGGTGTTTTCTAATACCGGCATATTTCTCAAGGTTTTTAACGGTAACCGTCACTTTCTTCTTCTTACTGGTGACAATTTCCTTGGTAGCCTTACGAATAAGGTTGGCAATCTCACGTTCAAGACTCCGCACACCCGCCTCACGCGTATAATAACGGATCAAATCACGAAGCGCGTGATCAGATATCGACCATTCCTCGGGTTTTAATCCATGGTCTTCCACCTGTTTCTTGATCAAATGCCTTTTTGCGATTTCCACTTTTTCATCTTCCGTGTAACCGGAAAGACGAATTATTTCCATACGGTCAAGAAGCGGTCCCGGCATATCGAGTGTATTTGCCGTTGTAATGAACATAACATCGGAAAGGTCATAATCCACTTCAAGATAGTGATCATTAAACTTGCTGTTCTGTTCCGGATCCAAAACCTCTAGCAGAGCAGATGACGGGTCACCACGGAAATCGGAACCCATTTTGTCAATTTCATCAAGAAGAAACATCGGGTTACTTGATCCCGCCTTTTTCATGCTTTGAATAACTTTTCCCGGCATTGAACCGATATAAGTTCTTCTGTGACCACGGATTTCAGCTTCGTCGCGAACACCACCAACCGAAAAGCGAACATATTCGCGTCCAGTTGCCCGGGCAATCGATTTTCCAAGCGATGTTTTACCAACACCCGGCGGTCCAACAAGACAAAGAATTGGCCCCTTGATCTTCTGCGTACGTGATTGCACAGCAAGATATTCAAGAATACGTTCTTTTACCTTGTTCAAGCCGTAATGGTCTTCATTTAAGATTCTTTCCGCTTCTACAACATCATTTTTGACCGCCCGCTTTTTGTTCCACGGAATTGTAAGTATCCAGTCAAGGTAGTTTCTCACCACCGCTGATTCAGCAGACATCGGGCTCATTGATTTTAATTTTTTCAGTTCCGCAGTCGCTTTTTCTCTGGCTTCCTTGGAAAGACGAGTTTTTTTGATTTTTGCCTCAATCTCTGAGACTTCGTCTTTGCCCTCTTCGCCTTCACCCAGCTCTTTCTGAATGGCTTTTAGCTGCTCATTCAAATAATATTCTTTCTGGGTTTTTTCCATTTGGCTTTTGACACGGCGGCGGATTTTCTTTTCTACCTGCATCACGCCAATTTCACTTTCCATCAAGGAATAGATTTTTTCCAGACGGTCGGCAATATCATCATTTTCAAGAAGTTCCTGCTTGTCAGAGATTTTTAGCGAAAGATGCGACGCAACAACATCCGACAGCTTGCCTTCATCTTCTATTTCACGTGTCGATTCAAGAACTTCAACAGGGATTTTCTTGTTGAGTTTTACATACTGGTTAAATTTACCAATGACGGAACGGCTCAATGCTTCTAGTTCCTCAACAGGTGTTTCTTTAGCGAGAACCTCTTCTGTTTTCGCTTCAAAATATTCCTGTGTATCAACAAATTCAGTAATTTTAATACGTTCAACACCTTCAACCAGAACCTTTACGGTCCCGTCGGGTAATTTTAGCAACTGAAGAACGCTCGCAAGTGTTCCTGTGCGGTATATATCATCGACACCGGGATCATCAAGATTAGCGTCTTTTTGCGCGACAAGAAGAATCTTTTTTTCTGAATCCATAACTTGTTCAAGCGCTTTGACAGATTTTTCCCGCCCCACGAATAACGGTACAATCATATGTGGAAATACGACTATGTCTCTAAGGGGCAGTACTGGATAAATTTTGCTCATAGGGCATCCAAATTTTAATTAAACTAACTTACTTGTACCAGATTTAATGCGCCGCTATGGCGAATTCAAGACCCAAGGCGATTTTTAAAAAAAGAATTAGGCGCCAGCGCCGGCTTCATCTTTCTTATTATCGGCATATATGTAAAGTGGTTGGGCATTTCCACCCACAACTTCCGCATTAATGACAACTTCCTGGACCCCTTCGAGCGAAGGAAGCTCAAACATTGTATCAAGCAAAATATCTTCCATAATAGAACGTAAACCACGAGCACCGGTTTTGCGCATAATCGCTCGCTTGGCAATCGCGAGAAGAGCATCCTCCGTGAAACGAAGCTCTACATCTTCCATTGCGAAAAGACGTTGATACTGTTTAACAAGGGCATTTTTTGGCAGGCTGAGGATTTGAACAAGTGCTTCCTCATCAAGATCAGTGAGTGTTGCAAGAACCGGCAAACGCCCAATAAATTCTGGGATCAAACCAAATTTAACCAAATCCTCCGGCTCCGCCTGCAAAAGAAGTTCCCCAACGGAATGCTCATCCTCGCTGGTTACATTGGCACCGAATCCTATTGATTTTCCTTCATTGCGATTGGCGATCAATTTATCGAGCCCCGCAAACGCACCCCCACATATAAATAATATATTAGTTGTGTCGACTTGCAGGAATTCCTGTTGCGGATGCTTTCGTCCACCTTGCGGCGGAACACTTGCAACGGTTCCTTCCATAATTTTTAGAAGGGCCTGTTGAACCCCTTCACCGGATACATCACGCGTGATTGACGGGTTATCTGATTTCCGGCTGATTTTATCAACTTCATCAATGTAAACAATACCGCGCTGCGCCCGTTCAACATTATAATCCGAAGCCTGTAACAGCTTTAGAATAATATTTTCGACATCTTCACCGACATAGCCGGCTTCCGTAAGCGCCGTCGCATCAGCCATCGTAAAGGGAACATCAAGGATACGGGCCAACGTTTGTGCAAGCAGTGTTTTACCGCAACCGGTCGGACCCACAAGAAGAATGTTTGATTTGGAAAGTTCAATTTCATCGTTATTGGCTGAATGGTGCAAGCGTTTATAATGATTGTGAACCGCTACTGACAGAACCTTTTTAGCAAGTTCCTGCCCAATCACGTAATCTTCAAGTACTTTCAGTATTTCCGCTGGCGACGGCACCCCTGAATCAGATTTGGAAACTGTTGTCTGGCTTTCTTCACGGATAATATCCATGCAAAGCTCAACACATTCATCACAGATAAAGACTGTCGGCCCCGCAATCAGCTTTTTTACCTCATGTTGGCTTTTACCGCAGAATGAACAAAAAAGAGTGCTTTTTGAATCGCCAGATTTTGATTTAGACATATGGTCAAATTTCCTAAAATTTATTCTTTAATATACGCCAACAGATACTCCAACTTAAAATATTCAGGAGAAATATCAATATTAAAAATATTTATACTGCAAAATGTGGAAACAATTAATTAACAAGCATAAAAAATTTTATTTTTTAGACAAAACATTATTTACTGTCGTCCGCTGATTCCGGACGCTTTTCGTAAATTTCGTCTATCAAACCAAATTTTTTCGCATCATCCGGTGCCATAAAATTATCGCGGTCCATTGCTTTTTCAATCTCTGCCAATTTTTGTCCGGTGTGTTTGACATATATCTGATTGAGGCGTTTTCTAAGGCTTAATATTTCCTTTGCCTGAATTTCGATATCTGCTGCTTGTCCCTGTGCACCGCCGGAAGGCTGATGAATCATTATGCGACTGTTTGGAAGCGAGTAACGTTGTCCGGGTTCACCAGCAGCCAACAAAAGTGAGCCCATAGAACATGCCTGACCGATACAAATCGTCGTCACTTTTGGGCGAATATATTGCATGGTATCATATATTCCCAACCCCGACGTCACGATGCCGCCTGGAGAATTGATATAAAAAGCAATATCTTTTTTGGGGTTTTCCGCTTCAAGAAAAAGGAGCTGCGCGGTAATCAGCGCTGAAACATTATCGTTCACCTGCCCTGTAAGGAAAATGATCCTTTCCTTCAGAAGCCGTGAAAAAATATCAAATGAACGCTCTCCTCTACTTGTCTGCTCAACAACCATGGGAACAAGGTTATTCATTGTAGTATCGACGATATCGTTCATTTAAGCTTCCTTTATTAAATTAATTATTTATTTGAGTGCCACATTAAAATGAAACTGTCATTAAATTATTAATTTTATTTCTTTTTGTCAGCTTTTTTTGCAGCAGTTTTCTTTGGTGCTGCTTTTTTTGCAGCTGGCTTTTTCGCGGGAGCCTTTTTTTCCGCTGCTTTCTTCGGAGCCGCTTTCTTCACGGGCTCTTTTTTTGCTGCCGTTTTTTTAGCTGCCGTTTTTTTAGCTGCTGGCTTCTTCTTTTTCTTTGCTGGTGCGTCATCATCTTCAGCTTCGATGATCTTTATCATCTCGTCCGAAGTTACTTTTTTCTCTGTAAGAGTCGCAAGTTCAAGAATAAAATCGACGACCTTCTCTTCATAGAGAGGCGCCTTTATTTGCGCCATTGCATTTGCGTCTTTCTGGAAATACTCAAATACCTGCTTCTCCTGACCCGGATATTTGCGGGCCTCTGCGGAAATTGCCCGGGTTACTTCATCCTGACCAACCTGAATATCGTTTTTATTACCTATTTCGGACAGAAGAAGGCCAAGTCGAACACGGCGCAACGCAATATCCTTATATTCTTCCTTTTCCTCATCAGATGGTTCTTCAACATCTTCAGGTTTTGCTTCCGGATTTTCAGCTAGCAACTGACGATGTCCATCCATCATAATTTGTTGCATGATTTGCTGGTTTTCCATTTCCAGCATATTTTCAGGCACGTCAAAATCCACGAGCTCAGCCAAGGCGTCCAGCAAACCGCGTTTGGTATGTGTGCGGCTAATTTCGGCATGCTCATTTTCGATCTGGCCTTTTACCGCGTCTTTAAGACCGTCAAGGTCGGCTAGCCCCAAACGTTTTGCCAATTCATCATCGATTTTTACATCCGCAGGTTTTTGCACTTCCTGTACGGTCACTTTAAAGGTAGCTTCCTTCCCGGCCAGATTCTCGACGTGATATTGTTCAGGGAAAGTTACTTTAACATCTTTTTTATCGCCCGCCTTTACGCCGACGAGCTGTTCTTCAAAACCGGGGATAAATGTGTTTGACCCAAGAACAAGCTGGTGCCCTTCTGCCGCACCGCCGTCAAATTCTTCGCCGTCCACTGATCCTACATAATCGATCAAAACTGCGTCGCCATCTGCGGCTTTATAGGTTTTTGGCGCCTTTTTGTAATCCTTCTGACCAGATGCGATATTTTTAATCGCATCATCAATCTGCTTTTTGTCAACTTTAACCACAAGCTTTTCAAGCTTGATTTTTCCAAGGTCCGGAACTTCGAATTCAGGCACAACTTCAAGTTCCATTGAATAAACAAGGTCTGCACCATCATCAAATGAGACAACCTCGATTTTCGGTTGCGTGGCTGGACGATCGCCTTTTTCTTCAAGCACTTTCGCCGATGTTTCATTAATGGTTTCTTCAAGGATTTTACCAAGAAGGTTTTTACCATGTAGCTTCTTAAGAAGTGATAAAGGGGCTTTACCAGGACGGAAACCAGGCATTCTTACTGTTTTTTGTGCTTCCAAGATCTCTGCATCAACTTTTGCATCAATATCAGCGGCACTAATGACCACCTCATATATGCGCTTAAGACCTTTGTTTTCTTTATCAGTAATCTTCATGGATCAGCCGTTCTAATAATTAAAGGGACCTTGCAATTACTCACAAAGTCCGTGGTACCTGTTATTGCTGTGAATTTTTGGTGCGGGTGGAGGGACTTGAACCCCCACGTCCAGAGGACACTAGAACCTAAATCTAGCGCGTCTACCAATTTCGCCACACCCGCTTAAACGTCACCAAAAACGTCACAATTGCGTGTTGAAACGCATTTATAGCCATTTAAAAATAAAACGCCACAGAAAAATTCATATTTTTGTAAAAAAAATTACTTAACCGCCTTTAAGCTTTCAAGCCATTTGTTTTATGCGCTTTAGCACCCGCGGGATCAGCTTTGGTAGATCTTCGGAAATGAGGCCAGCACCAAATTCCAGCGCACATTCACCGTGAATCCAAACGGAGGCACAGGCCGCATCAAAAGAATCCATTTTTTGGGCAAGCAACCCGCATATCATTCCCGCCAACACGTCACCGGACCCCGCAGTTGCAAGTGTCGCTGGCGCATTATCAGAAATTGCGACCCTCCCATCAGGCGCGGCGACCACGGTATCCGCTCCCTTATATATAACAATGGCACCTGACAACTTTGCTGCATTTCGGGCCGCTGTAATTTTATCAAGCTTCATTAAGTACGGGAAGATTCGGGCAAATTCACCTGCATGCGGAGTAAGAACACACTTCCCCTTTTTGCGGGCATTAATGGCTTCAAATAACTCAAGCGGTCCATCCTCAAAAACACTTAATGCATCCGCATCAAGCACGGCATTTTTACCCGCATTCAAAATATTCAGCACCGCTTCCCTGGTATCCTGATTGATCCCTGCCGCCGGTCCTATACACCAGCTATTCAGTCTTTGATCCTGCAGATCCGAAACCAATTGATCACGCCGCCTGATCATCACCGCCGTAAGATGCGAAGCGTGAGTCTGAAGCGCATCTTGCGGGCTGCTGATACTGAGGAGTCCCGCACCAACACGCAATGCCGCAACCGCCGCGAGCCTACTTGCGCCCGTGTGTATCATATCACCGCTAACGACTACCGCATGACCACGATCATATTTGTGACTATCGCTTTCAGGAAACGGCATAGAATTTCGCCAGTTCACCGCCCTGTTAAGATATATATCCGGTTCCACCTGCTCTATCACACGATCTGAAATCCCGATATCCGCGACAATAACATTACCACAACATCTCTTGCCCGGATAAAGCAAATGAGCGGGCTTCTGCCGGCAAAAAGTAACCGTTCTGTCCGCCTTGAAAGCAATTCCCAAAACTTCACCGGTATCACCTTTTATCCCGCTGGGAATATCCACTGCAACTCTGTATGCGTCTGCTCCATTCGCTTTTTCGATTACGTCTTTGACATTTCCCGATATTTCCTTGGAGAGACCAGTACCGAAAATGGCATCGACTATCAAATCCTGATGATCTATAAGGTCGGGATCAAACGGTTTCGTCTGACCGTCCCATAATGTTGCCATATGATAAGCATCGCCCTGAAGTTTATCAATTTCACCTAAAAGTGCGACTTCAACCTGCCAGCCATATTCTTTTAAGTGACGCGCAATAACAAAACCATCCCCGCCATTATTACCCGGCCCACAGAGTATGAGCGCATTTGTCCCCTGGAAATTTGCAGTAATTTCACGAACAACACTTAAGCCCGCCTCTTCCATAAGATCGGCGCCGCTTTTCCCGCGTTTCTTTAATTCGGCGATCGTAATCTGGTCCGCCGCCGCCATCTGCGCGACGGATAAAACGCTATTCTTGGTGTCCCTATTATTCATAATGTATCATCTGTTATGCGCTTTTATTATAACTTTAATTACGCTTTATTATAATTATCAATAATTTTAGTGGATCATGCAGGGGATGTATATGAGAAAAATGGGGCGAGTGACCGGATTTGAACCGGCCATACTAACCCATCCATATTAAACGGCACCGATTTGGTTGGAGCGAAGCGAAAGATTTATTTTGAGCACCACTTTTACAAAATTATTTATTTGTTCTTTATCATTTCAGAGGCAACTTCCCTAATTGCCTCTATGTAACTCACATAACCTGTACAACGGCATAAATTCGACCCAACATATCCCTCAATTAAATTGTCAAGCTGTTCTTTGGTTATCGGCTTTTTTCTGATTTGATCCAGCATCGCCTCTGCAGCCATTAAGAAACCCGGCGCGCAATAACCGCATTGAAAAGAAAAATGCTCTAAAAAAGCCTTTTGCAAAGCCGCCAACTTTTGTTCTGTACCCAAGCTTTCAACCGTATAAACGTTAAAACCACTTAATTCAAACAACCTCGTTAGACAAGACAGCGTTGTTCCTAATGAATTACTATCCGGGGCGCGGGTCGCGACCGTACAAGATCTGCACACACCAATCCCACAACTAAATTTCGTTCCAGTTAAATTTTGGTGCTCATGAAGATAATCTATTAAAGTCATATCACCATCAGATGCTTCAACTTTAACCACCTGATCATTTATCTTAAATTCGATTACGTCAGTCACGATAGAGCCTCTTTTATATCATCTTCTGTTATAGGTAATTTAGAAAACCTGTGTCCGGACGTAGCGGCCGATAATGCATTTAAAATAGCTGGAGCGATGGGACACAATACCGCTTCCGCTATTCCTCTCGCACTTTCCTCTCCTTCCGGTGCTTCGAGTACAATCAAATTCTGTTTTTTTGGAATGTCACTTAAGCCTGGGATACGGTACTGATCTAAATTCCATGTACCATTCCCTGGTCCGTCATTAGTATTCAGGCAATCTTCGAAAAAGACATAACCAATTGACATGGCAACCCCACCTTCAGATTGTCCTTTAACAATCTCTGGGCATAATTGCTTACCTGCACTCAATACTGAAATACAATGTTCTATCTGCACCTGACGAGTTTTTGGATTAACACTTACGGCAATTAACGCACCACAAGGCGCAAACCTACTACGCTTATAGCGGTCCGCTTTGCGCGGTGGATAAGTAATATTACTCCTTAAAATCGGCGTTAGGTCCGTTTTTCTATTTCCCATTGCAACATAATCCAATGGCAAATTTACCTCATAATCGGTGAATTTATAATCCGCTCTTGTAAATTCTGATACAAAGGATGCATGAACACTCGCAATATTGGGAAGTCTCTCTTCAAAAATTGTTTTTACGATTACACTCCAACTCAAATCTTCGTAATCTTTCAGCGTTAATTTACCATCGCGCCATACTATTTCATTATAATCAGGTTGTGTTTGCCAAATCTTTGCTGCCGCAGGCAAAATAGTCTGTAATAAAAGGGCCAAACCAGCCTGCTCAACCACATGAAATTGATGAAATGCTGCCAAACATGCGGATGAGGAACCTGAATCATGCGATACATATTTTGAATTTTCATCATCGTCAGCCCAACCAAACTTTGTGAGAGCACGCGTAACAATATTTGATATTTCCCGGTACGACGTCGTTAAATCCAGCTGGTCAAAAAATGCAACTTCACCCATATTGATATCCGAAGCATTTCTTCCCAAATATTTTGCGGGTGCCAATCCAAGCGCTGTTGCTGCACCATTCCCCATATCAATATAGGGAGTATGAACTACTATCTGACCATTTTTTTTAATTTCAACACCACCATACATACCGTCACCTTCAGTCCCGTATGCACGATTTGTCAAAGCAAGTCCTACGCCATAGTTTAAACCATCTTCTTCAAATATTTTTTGCTTAGCGAGCCTATTTTGCCAAAGCGGTTGTTTTTCAAGCTCATCCAAAATGGATGTTAGCTGCAACTCCTGATGAACGGGTGCACCCGTAATGGTCTTACTATTTTTATCAAGTAAATTTCGGCGTCTGATTTCGAATGGATCAATTTTTAAATCTATTGCTGCTTCATCAAGTAAGGTTTCAATGGCCATAAATGCTTGTGGTCCGCCAAACCCGCGTTGCGAACCACCAATCAAATCCGGTGTATCCACCGCTTTGGCATAGGAAATCGCCTTACTAATATCATAACTGTTGCTCGAACTTATGGCAGAAAGTTGCGCCACATAGGGGCTAAGATTTCGGCGTCCACCGCCGTTCATAATAAATTCGCTTTTCAAGGCTTTAATGATACCATCGTTATCAAGGGCTATTTGCTCCTTAAAGTTGGTTTCGTGACGCTTAAGACCAACCTGAAACTGCTCATATCTGTCATGAACCCAGCGCAATGGCCCATCTGCATATGCTGCACATAAACCCAAATATTTAGGAAAATATGAATCATCACGCCCTCCGAAACCACCACCAGGGTAGCAGGCCATAAGATCAACATGTGATAATTTAAAAGAACAGTTTTCATGCCCAAATATATCTGCAATTTTCCACATGTCACCAGCAGGCGATTGTGTTCCAAGGACGAGTCTCAATTCCCCATCATCTTTATTGAACCACGCTAAGCCTGATTCTGGCTCCATAAATACGGGATCCGTCGTTTGACTTTTAAACTCTCTTTCGAAGAGGTTCCAGTCACTCTCATCAATAGCTTTTTCTATATTATCAGCAATCACCGGATACAGATTATCATAGTCGTCGTTATTGTTAACGTAATCAAATCCGCTTTCGTCATCGCGGATGTAGGCGGAAGACGGGCTATACATCTTGGGATCCGGTCTTTTAACCACTTTACCATACTCAATAACCTGTTGGTTGAATTGCAGTATGATTTTGGCCTTACGATATACATCGAAATTTTCAAATATTAGCATGGCAATCGGTTGGCCGAAATAATCTGCAGTATTACCAAGTTTTACAAAAAACGGTTTAATCATCCCGCCCGCAAGATCAATATTATCACGCGCAATTACTTCTGAATCAATTACAACCATCGGACTCAATTCCGGCGGCAAGACAGATAAATCATAGCTTGTAATTACCTGATTATTGCGATCTGCCCGGATTGGATAAAGATATCTTTCAGTATTCGGCCAGCCGTCAATGTCACGGGCGCGATAATCCCGCGCGAAAATTTTTTTTCCCAAAACTTTTGCCATTCCGTCAATACGCCAGTTGGCTTTACCGGGGATGGGAGCCCACGCCGGATGGGTGCTATCGCGGGAATTTTCTGATGCTGAGAGAATGTTGACAGACAATCCCTTAAAACTAAGGGTTACAACGGTACCACAGGCCAACGTTTTTATAAAGTTTCGCCGATTTATATTTAAATCACTTTCCATTTTTTCTCATCCCCATTTTTCGAAATTCAACATACTCGGAGAGTTCTTAAATTTCGCTTAAATTGAAAAATGGGGCGAGTGACCGGATTTGAACCGGCGACATCCAGAATCACAATCTGGCGCTCTAACCTACTGAGCTACACCCGCCACAAGAAAGACTTTCTTGAAAGTGAAGTCCTTTTAAGGATTCAATCGAATGGCGTCAAGTAGGATAATGACTATTTTTGTTTTGTTCAATCGATAGCTATCCAATGATCGTTTTTTTAATCACTGCCTATTTTATAGGCAATGATTGATTTAAAATTAGCCATTCAGCATATCCAAAATTCTCCCACCGCACAAAAAAACGCTAAATACGGCCATTTGCCCAATTTGGCATGGAACATGCTAATAAAGGGGAAACGAAAATATAAGTTTCAAGGACAGAAGCTATTATGAAAAAAATTGAAGCTATAATTAAGCCATTTAAACTGGATGAAGTTAAAGAAGCACTTCATGAAGTCGGTCTTAGCGGTATAACAGTGATAGAAGCCAAGGGGTTCGGACGTCAAAAAGGACACACAGAATTATACCGTGGCGCAGAATATGTTGTGGATTTTCTTCCCAAAGTCAAAATTGAGATCATTCTGGAAGACGCACTCGTCGAACGTGCAGTGGAAGCAATTCAGCAGGCAGCACGCACCGGACGCATCGGTGACGGTAAAATATTTATTAGCAATATTGAAGAAGCAATCCGTATCAGAACCGGCGAAACCGGCGATGAAGCCATCTAACTCTAAACAACCACTACTAACTTAAAGAAAAATAGGAAAAAAAATGTCAGACGTAAAAAAAGTTTTAGACCTTATTAAGGACGAAGATATCGAATATGTGGATCTTCGTTTCACAGATCCAAAAGGTAAGATGTTCCATCTTAGCATGTGTGCCGACGTGGTGGATGAAGACATGTTTGAAGAAGGTGTGATGTTTGATGGATCATCGGTTTCCGGCTGGAAATCCATTGATCAGTCTGACATGATCCTCAAGCTTGACCCCTCCACTGTTATTCTTGATCCGTTTTACGACCAGCCTACGCTCGCTATATTCTGTTCTATTGTTGAGCCAGCGACGGGAGAAGGTTACGGTCGTGACCCACGTTCAACTGCCGAGCGCGCCGAAGCATATCTGAAATTTACTGGCATTGGTGACACCGCCTATTTTGGTCCTGAGCCAGAATTTTTTATGTTTGATGATGTTAAATACAACGTTGACTATGCGAGCGCGGGTTTTTCACTTGATGACGCACAAACCCCAATGAATTCTGCGGCGCACAACGAAGGCGGCAATAAAGGTCACCGCGCCGGCATTACCGGAAACTATTTTGCGATGGAACCTTATGACCGCTGCCAGGACATCCGCAGCGAAATGGTTACGCTGATGAAAGAATGCGGCCTTCCAATGGATAAACATCATCAGGAAGTAGCACCGTCACAACATGAATTAGGCCTTACCTTCGGTACGTTGCTACAAACCGCAGAACGCGTACAACTATATAAATATATCACCCATCAAGTTGCACGCGCATACGGCAAAACAGCGACATTTATGCCAAAACCGATTGCCCAGGACAACGGTTCAGGAATGCACGTTCACATGTCGATCTGGAAAGACGGAAAACCGCTTTTCGCAGGAAACAGCTATGCTGACCTTTCTGAAACATGCCTATACTATATTGGGGGCATCATCAAACACGCAAAGGCAATCAACGCGTTTACAAACCCATCGACCAACAGCTACAAACGTTTGGTGCCCGGTTTTGAAGCGCCGGTACTTCTGGCTTATTCCGCGCGCAACCGTTCAGCGTCATGTCGAATTCCCTACGCAGCAAGTCCAAACGGCAAACGGGTTGAAGTCCGCTTCCCCGACCCTACGGCAAATCCGTATCTCGCTTTTTCTGCCTTAATGATGGCGGGGCTTGATGGAATTGAGAATAAAATTCATCCTGGTGATGCGATGGATAAAGACCTTTACGCGCTACCGCCAGAAGAATTAAGCCAGGTTCCACGTGTTGCCGCGTCACTTGCTGAAGCGCTGGAAGCACTGGATGCTGACCGCGAATTTTTGAAAAAAGGTGACGTATTCAGCGATGATCAGATCGACGCCTACATCGAACTGAAACGGAAGGACATTCAAAAACTGGATATGAACCCTCATCCTGTTGAATTTGAAATGTATTTTTCTTCCTGATATCAGCAAAATTTACAACGAAAGCAAAACCCGCGTCATTGACGCGGGTTTTCTTAGTTTCGGCGATAAAAACGGTATTAACCTTTAATAAATGGTTGCCAGATAATAATATGTTAATTTTTTAGTGCCGAAAATAAGTAGAAAATTTGTACCTAATGAATAGTCAGGATACCCAATATAAAAAGTATCAGAAGCTCGTGGCGGGTAAAAATATCAACCCGCAGACTTTGTTGGCGACAGATTATCTGAACCATTTTAACGAAATTCACATGCTTATTGACATGATTGCTGAAATGCCTGATTGTTTGGAAGATGTTTTGAATTGGCGGATTCTATCCTACCAGGAACATTTCCGGCAAAGTGTCTTTCTGGACAAGGAACTGGCAATTGAAGCCTATAATTTCTCCCCTGACAGATATAAAATGCCATTCGAAAAATGTGTCAACAACATGAATAAATTGCTTACAGACACTATTTCCCAGGCAGAATCTGCTATCATAAGTGATGATATTGACGCTGTTCATATTTTAGTAGAAAACTACTCTCCCAGAATGGAAAAGCTGATCGAAAAATGCTCGGGAATCATAAACAGCAAGGAAATCACCTCCCAACAAAATGTCATTGATGACTACTTTGAAGATGATCATGATAATAGCGATACGAGCGCGATAGATCAAAACGCTGTAGACGACCTTTTTGATTAAGTGGAATAGGCAGAATAATCAAATAGTGCAATTCATCGCATCCAAAATAGTTTCTGTCGCAAATTAATTTCAATCTACCAATTTATATTATACATAATAATCAGATACTTAATTAATAGACAAATATATAAAACGCCTGATGTTTACACCTAAAACATTTTTATGTTTACATATATAACATAATTAAGTATTTATCTGAGTAAATAGTCGAGCAGGGTCTAGTATAAATTATGGAAATCTGGTTATTGAAAAATGAAAAAAAATCATTAAATCCATACCATTAGAAGAACCGTATACCATATAGCCACCTAAATGAATAATAACCGTAATAAAAGAATAGCCACGTTATGAATAAATCATATAGAACAGCACTTTTAATCGTCGTCGGTATTGGATTGATACTGATATCAGGAATATTTTTTCCGTCTGAAGACAACGAAGCCGCTTCCGCGGCCATTGCGCCCGCTTCCGAAAAAACATTAATGACGGTTAAAGTGATTAATGCACAGGCCGAACCTTATACAAAGGACATTATCCTTAGAGGGCACACTGAGGCATTAAGAACCGTGAGTCTTAAAAGCCAGGTAAAAGGGCGGATCGCGTCCCTTCCCATTGAAAAAGGTGTGCGTGTCAAAAAAGGTGACGCTATTTGTTACATTGATGTGGAAGACCGCGAAGCAACCTATAAAGAAGCACTGGCTTTGGTGGATCAACGCGAGCTTGAATTCGCAGCATCGGAAAAACTGTTCGCACAGGGACATCGCTCCGAAACACAACATTCGGCTGCGAAATCAGCGCTTGAGGCGGCCGTTGCCCGGTCATTGAGAACGAAAGTTGACCTTGATAATACCGTTATCCGCGCACCGTTTGATGGCGTTGTAAACGACCGTTTGGTGGAAGTCGGTGATTATATGAAAGAAGGTGAAGTCTGCGCCCTTATCATGGAAGAAGACCCGTTTCTTGTTGTTGCCGATATATCCGAAAATGATATTGCTCAGGTTAAAGTAGGTGATCATGCTTATGCCAATCTGCAAAATGGACAGAAACTGGAAGGAAATATCCGGTACATATCTTCAATTGCTGATGTGAATACCCGTACCTTCAGAATAGAACTTGAGGTGGCCAACCCGGATAAAAATATCCTTGATGGGATCACCGCGGAGCTTGTTATTCAATCGGCAGAAGTCATGGCCCAAAGAATGTCCCCAGCAACACTTGTACTTAACGACGCTGGCCTTGTTGGCGTGAGAACCGTTGACAATGATAACATGGTTCACTTTAACGAAGTGGAAGTCATCGGCAATCATGAAACCGGGGTTTGGGTCACCGGAATTGATAATAATTCCAAAATTATCACAGAGGGTCATGAATTTGTAAAAGCGGGTGTGCCTGTTAAAGCCGTGCTGGCATCTAACTAAAGGGATCGAGCCATGAATGCAATTATCAGTACCGCTATTGACCATTACAGGGTTGTTTTATTGTGCCTCGCACTCATATTTGGTGGCGGTACGGTTGCGTATATTACTACCCCCAAAGAATCGTCACCCGACATCACAATCCCGACAATTTATGTCAGTCTTGTTCATGACGGTATTTCCCCGGAAGATTCAGCGCGTCTGTTGGTTAAACCTCTGGAAACCACCCTTCGAACAATTGAAGGCATCAAGATACTTCGCGGTATCGGCCGCGAAGGCGGCGCCAGCGTGATCATTGAATTTAATGCGGGAATTGATCCTGATCTGGCTCTTCTTGATGTGAGAGAGCAAGTCGACAAAGCGCGCTCTGAATTTCCTGATGAAACAAAAGAGCCGACAATTACAGAGATCAATCTCAGTGAATTTCCGATTGTCAATGTCGTGCTCTACGGAAATGCCCCGGAACGCGTTATATACCAGATAGCGAGACGGTTAAGAGACGACCTTGAATCAGTCCCGAGTATATTAAAAGCGGATGTTACGGGCGACCGTGAAGACCTGCTTGAAATCATTATTGATCCTTCAAAGCTCGAAAGTTACCAGCTTTCCTATGCGGAGCTCGCGAATGTCATAGCGGTAAATAACCGACTCATTGCCGCGGGCTCGCTTGATAACGGCAACGGTCGTTTTTCCGTTAAAGTCCCGGGTATTTTTGAAACGGCTCAGGATGTGTATGACATTCCACTAAAAATTTCCGGCACAAGCATTGTAACAATTTCAGATGTTGCAACGATCCGCAAGACATTCAAAGACCCTGTTAGCTACGCACGCTTTAACGGTCAGCCTGCTGTCTCGCTTGGCGTAAGCAAACGAACCGGTGAGAATATCATTGAGACAGACGCCATCATCAAAGAAATCGTCAGAAGATCTGCGGAGCAATGGCCGGAAGGCGTCAACTACGACTTTGTTGGTGAAGCGTCCGAGCAGGTTGAGGATTCCGTATCCAGTCTGCAAAATAGTATTATTTCTGCGATCCTGCTTGTTTCGATTGCGATGATTGTTGCACTCGGTGAACGTACGGCTTTCCTTGTCGCTGTTTCAATTCCCGGTTCATTTCTGCTTTCCATCTTTCTGATGAACATGATGGGCATGAGTATCAATCAGGTTGTGATGTTTGGACTAATCCTTTCTGTTGGGTTGTTGGTTGATGGCGCCATTGTGGTTACAGAATATGCTGACCGGAAAATGCAGGAAGGTTTTGATAAAAAAGAAGCCTATAAACTGGCCGCGCAGCGGATGGCATGGCCTATTCTTGCTTCCACCGCGACGACACTCGCAGCATTCCTGCCACTTCTTTTCTGGCCGGGAATTCCGGGTGAATTTATGGGCTATTTACCGCTGACCCTTATTTTTACGCTTTCGTCGTCTTTTTTAATGGCACTTATATTTATGCCTACTCTTGGAAGCATAATTGGTAAGAAAGCAGCATTTGCAGGTGAAAACGTTTCTCATATGGCCGGTGATGGTAAATTTGATCCTGAGAAGCTTGTCGGGTTCACAGGGTCTTACGTGCGGCTGGTTGATAAACTAATCCGTCATCCGTTTAGGTTCTGCGGAGCGATCTTTGCGATCATCTTAGCTATTTTTATCGCCTTCGGCATGTCTGGCACACCCGTGCAGTTTTTCCCGGAAATGGAACCGGAAAATATTCAGGTCAATGTGCATGCCCGTGGAAACCTATCCCTTGATGAGAGAGATTACCTGGTTCGTCAGGTCGCCGACGCGATCAGTGACAATCCGAATATTGAAAACTTCCAGTCTACAACAACCGCACTTAGTAATAGCGCACAAGACAAAGCGGAGGATGTAATCGGCACTTTATTTGTCAACTTTATCGATTGGGATAAACGCGATAAAAAAGTAGACGATATAATTACCGATTTTCGTATCGCGACCGAAAATATACCCGGCATTATCGTCGAGGTCGTCACGCCCGCACAAGGCCCGGTCCAGGGTAAAGATATACAGATGGAATTCAAAGCGGACAGTGCAGATATAATGCTTCCGATCATAACAGCAATTTATAATCATATGGAAAACGAAGTCGATGGCCTTACGGACCTTGAAAATACACTTCCATTACCAGGCATACAATGGGAGCTGGAAGTTGACAGGGCACTAGCTGGTTTCTTCGGTACAGACATCGCCAACGTCGGAAGCGTCATCCAGCTTGTGACCAATGGAATCAAAGTTGGCGAATACCGACCCGACGACGCAGATGACGAAGTAGACATACGTGTCCGTTTCCCGGAACAGTACCGTAATATTACGCAACTTGACGAAGTACGTGTGCAAACACGTGATGGTCTTGTGCCCATTGGAAATTTTGTAAAAAGGGTCGCAAAACAGAAAATCAGTACTGTTGAACGGATTGACACGAAAACGGCCTACAAGATTAGGGCAAATGTTGTTGATATTACACAACGGACAAATATCTCCAATGCAATTGGAAGATGGATTGCTGAACAGGATTTTGACCCGCGTGTTGAAATTAAATTCGCCGGTACCGATGAAGAGCAACAGGAATCACAAGCCTTTCTTTCAAAGGCATTTGCGATGGCTTTATTTCTGATGGCACTTATTTTGGTGACACAGTTTAACAGTTTTTATCATTCCGGTCTGATATTACTCGCCGTGCTGCTTTCTACGGCTGGTGTACTTCTTGGCATATTAATCACTGGACGGACTTTCCAGACCATTATGACGGGTGTTGGCATTATTTCGCTCGCAGGTATTGTTGTGAATAACAATATCGTCTTGATTGATACCTATGCCCGCCTGAAGGAATCCGGTATGGATGCTTATGAAGCAATCACACAGACAGTGGCGCAAAGACTTCGCCCCGTGATGCTTACCACGATAACAACCGTGGTCGGGCTTCTTCCGATGGTATTTATGGTCAATATCGATTTTGCAAATCGTAGCGTTGATATTGGTGACCCGTCCGGGTCGTTCTGGGTTGATCTCGCAATCGCGGTATCATTCGGCCTTCTGTTTGCAACAGTGCTTACACTGCTGTTAACACCATGTCTGCTGGCGGCGCGGGTAAAGCTTTCAAAAAAATATCGTGAATCGAACCTGAAGCCACTTGCGAGCGTCACTACGCCGCAAGCGGCCGAATAAATCTAATCTTTTTGACGATACGCAAATAAAGCAATTGTCGGAATGGAAATAACATATATCATTCCGACAACCGACATCGTCATCCACAGATCAGTGATTAATAATGAGGCGAGCACCGCAATCCCAAGTAAAACAAACATCACATGTTCTTTATGAATTTTCAGGCTTTTAAGGGAAAAAGTCGGAATACGGCTTACAGTAAGGACACAAAGAACAGCCATATAGGCGCTACAAATTTTCGGGTCTGTCAAAAACGGTAACTTAAATTCAAAGGATAAAATCATTGGCCACACCGCCAGTGCCGCTGATGCGGGAGCCGGAATACCGGTATAATATCCCGCCTTGACTTCGGCGCCAAGTTCGTCATCTTTCATCACTGTGTTAAACCGCGCCAGCCGAAGCGCCATACATATTGCAAAGACGAGAGACATCAACCAGCCGATCCCCCTGATATCACTAAGCACCCACATATACATGATCAATGCAGGTGCAACACCGAAACTGATTACATCTGACAAACTGTCAAGCTCGGCACCAAAACGGCTGGTTCCTTTTAAAAGCCGGGCGACACTTCCATCCAATCCGTCGAACACGCCCGCCACAAGTATCGCTGTTACGGCAGATTCCCATTGTCCAAGATAAGCGAACCGAACACCAAACATACCCGCGCATAGCGCCAGTACGGTGATGACGTTCGGTGCCAGACTTCTGACCGGGATATGGAAACGAGCTTTCTTTTGTGTCATTCTTATTACCTGATTTCACCGTCCCGTTGTTTTTCGCGACCCTTTTCGCTGGCTATCACCGTCTCACCTGCAATGGCGGTCTGGCCCACGGCAACCAGCGAATTTATACCGACAGGCAGATAAACATCAACGCGACTGCCAAAACGTATCAAACCAAACCGTTCACCCGCCTTCATTTCCTTACCATCTTCCGCCCAGCATAAAATACGCCTCGCCACAAGACCTGCAATTTGCACAAAGGCGATATCGTTGCCAGATTCAGTTTCCATTAATATGGCATGTCTTTCATTGTCCTGAGACGCTTTCTCGAGGGAGGCATTAAGATACTTCCCCGGTGTATAAGCTTGCCGGATAACTTTACCGTCAACAGGAACACGGTTCACATGAACATCAAAGACATTCATAAAAATGCTGACACGAATACGTTCTTCATTACCCATATCAAGTTCGGCGGGCGGCACAGACTTTTTTACCGATTGAACAACACCATCCGCGGGCGCAATAATCAACCCTTCTTTCTGTGGTGTAACCCTATCAGGATCACGGAAAAAGTAAGCGCACCAAAGCGTCAAAATAATTCCTATGGGAACCAGAAAATCAAGCCCCATAAGCATCATAAGAAAGGTGGCAACGGCAAAAACGCCAATATATTTAAAACCTTCCTTATGGATAGGAACGAATACGGAAAGAATTGTTTCCATTTTTTATGTCCTCAGTCAAAAATTAGTTAGTTAACTTAATCGATAATCATTAAGGTTCTGTTATGCAAGCATTCTCGTCATTTTTTTCCAGTTCAATGAGTTTTTGCTGTACTTCGTCGAGCTGCTGTTGTTTCTGCCACATTTGATAATAAAGACCTTTTTCTTCAATAAGTTTCTTGTGATTTCCCCGCTCTACAATTTCACCGTTATCAAGTACGAGTATTTCATGTACATTGATAATGGTCGAAAGACGGTGTGCAATTATAATTGCTGTGCGTTGCTCGGAAATTCTTTCAAGTGATTCCTGTATATCGCGCTCAGTATGACTATCCAGTGCCGATGTTGCTTCATCCAGCAATAAAATAGATGGATTTTTTAAAATTGTCCGGGCGATAGCGACACGCTGTTTTTCACCACCAGACAGTTTTAGCCCCCTTTCGCCTACTTCGGTTTCATACCCATCCGGTAAGTTCATTATAAAGTCGTGAATTTTCGCAAGTTTCGCGGCTTCATAAATTTCCGAGTCAGTTGCATCATGCTTCCCATAAGAAATATTATATTTGATGCTATCATTAAAAAGAACTGTATCCTGCGGCACAACGCCTATTTCGCGCCTTAGACTGTGTTGTTTGACGTGGCGAATATCCTGACCATCGATTTTCACGCTACCTGCGGAAATATCATAGAAACGAAATAAGATTCGCGAAATTGTCGACTTTCCTGCGCCGCTGGAGCCAACGATCGCAGTCTTCGTACCTCCTTTTACGGTAAAGGATAAGTTTTTCAGAATATTTCTATCATCGTTATAATGAAAACAGACATTGTCAAATTCGATGGTTCCGTTTGCGACCTTTAAGTCTTCTGCGTCGGCGCTGTCTTTTATTTCCGGGTTCTTCGCAATCAGCATGAACATTTTTTCCATGTCTACAAGCGCCTGTTTGATCTCCCGATAAACGAATCCCAAAAAGTTAAGCGGGATATATATCTGAATGAGCAAAGAATTGATCAGAACAAATTCACCGATGGTGAACTGTCCGTCTGCAACACCCTTTGCCCCCATAAGAAGCACCGCGACAAGCCCACCTGATATAATAAACCCCTGCCCCACATTGAGCAGTGTCAAAGAAAGCTGGCTTCGGACCGCCGCTTCGGCATAATTCTTTAAAGATCTGTCATAGCGTTTCGCCTCATGATGCTCGCTGGTAAAATATTTGACCGTTTCGAAATTGATCAGGCTATCGATCGCGCGACCATTCGCCCTGGTATCCTGCTTATTCATTTCGCGCCTATATTTCAGCCGCCATTCGGTCACTGAAATGGTGAAATAAATGTAGCTGCTCAGGCAAATAAACGTTATGAGCGCGTACATGAACCCGAATTTTATCCAGAAGATGCTTGAGATAATAGCGATCTCAAGAATAGTCGGGATTATATTAAAGAGCATAAACCGGAGAAGGAAATCTATCCCTCTGGTCGCGCGTTCAATAACGCGGCTAAGTCCCCCGGTCCTTCGTTCCAGATGAAATCTAAGCGACAATAAATGTAAATGCCTGAAAGTGTTAAGAGCGATATTTCTCAGGGCATTTTGCCCTACCTTTACAAAAATTGCGTCCCTTATTTCACCAAATGCCTGCGTTAAAACGCGGGCTGTGCCGTACCCGATAATCAAGCCAACCGGAACAGATACCGCGATCATCGTGGCATCCGGCTTTTCATTCCCGGTTAAAATATCTACTGCATCAGCAAACAGAAATGGCACATACACACCAAGCACTTTCGCCATGACCAAAAATGACATTGCGAGAACCACACGGATTTTTAAATCCGTCCTGCCTTCCGGCCACAGATAACGCCAGAGTTCCTTTACAGTTTCAAAATGGTTTTCGGCATTCTCATTATCTTCAAGCTCTTTTTCTTTTTCCTGTGGCTCATCACTGGCCATGCATAATACCCTTTATAAAAATATCTCTAAAAATAAGTAATATATTCCAATTCGATGGCATTTTTTACATATTATTAATAACAATTCCATACTATCAGATTTATAGAAAATTGATGGTTTTTTTTAATTTTTCCAATTGCTCCCATCGCACAAAAAGAACTCGCTAAGGATTAATAATTTTAAAATGTATGGATTAGAACAGAAAACGGCGGAGATAGCCGAAAATGATATTAATCACGACTATCTTCTGCCACTCAACTACAGTTTTAAGGCCAGAAATCTAGAATTCGATTGTAACGTCTCAAAGCGTGATAATAATGGCCTAATCATCATTAATATAACGACTAATCTTGGTTATCTTCCCTATAGTTCAGAAAATGGTGCAAAGCGCGAAGAAATCCTGAAAGCATTTGGCCCTTTAATAGCGAGGGGAAAAATCACTATCGATCATCACTGTAATTTGACGATGCCGCTAAATACCGCAACCGATACCGAGCTCACAGTGCAAAAATGTTAATAGACACAATTCTTTATACGTTACTTGATGAACGGGAAACAATTGATCTTATCGCCACGGTAATGGCAAACACTCCCGAAAAACCACAGAAAGCAAAGCAAGCTTAAATTTTATTGCATATTTTCAAGCGGCAGGTTCAGTTTCTGTCCCGGAAAAATAAGGTTGGGATCCATAATGCTATCCGTATTTGCACCGAAGATAACAGTGTAATGAAAGCCGGAACCATACAGTTTTCTGGCAATATGCCAAAGACTGTTTCCGGGTTTAACGATAACATCACCCGTTGCACGGTCCTTATCAAGTTCAACAAATGGTGTAAATGGCTGAGAAATACGTACTTCAACATTTCCATCGTCAAGCAACTGATCAAGCCTGATCACATGTTCCTGCGCCGATATATTCTGGCTAATTTCATAATTCCAGGCCCCATTGTCATCAGAAACTGCATCCCCCACAAATTCATTATCAAGATAAATTCTTACTTTTGCACCGACCGTCGCGCTACCATTGATGACAGTTTTACCATTATCCGTGTAATCCAAGGCATCAAGAGAAAGTCCCTTCGTCGCAGTGGCCACGTTAATCCCATCGGGTCTTTGTAACACGCGGCTGGGCCCATTACCACTTCGTGGGCTTAAAATTGCTACAACACCATCAGTGTCATCGTTATTAAAGTCCACGTCATTACGTTCCGGAACAGCAACGATTACAATATCACTGGAAGCAATTTCAAAATCACCCTGGGTCTTTGAAACAATACTGAGTTCCGTTGGACCGGTAGGCAGGGGTTCATCAAATAGAAGAACCCATTCACCATTTCTGTCCGCGATCGCGGAACCGATCTGCTGATCTTTGGCGTAGATGGCCACATCACTGTTCGGTTCGGCACGTCCCGCAATCACACCGGTGCCATTTCTACTAATTCGTACGACATCAAATGTAGGCACGGTTACGGCTGGAGCGGCGGAAGGGGATGTATTTTCGAACGACACCGCAGGTGCCTCATCAGAAACCAGTGGTTCAGAAACAATATCCGTTCGTGTACCGTCATCGGCGAAAAAAATCACCCATATAACAGCACTTATCGCGACAATGGCGAGCAATGAAAGACTAAATTTTAATCCGGAGCTTTGTCTGTTGTTTTGACGGTTCAAATAATCACTCAAAATCTTCTACCCGACTTCATAAAATTGAAGCATTTCCACGTTATCGTTACCATTTATATAGTCTTTAACCATATAAATAACTAGTATGTTTTTTACCAATCGTTTTATTCTGATAAAAATAACCCTCACAATTTCGGTTTTAGAAATAAAATTTGTCAAATATGTGGCTAATTAATAAGATGTGAAAAATTAAATTAAATGCTGAAATAGTTAGATAAAAAATGGCAAAAATTAATTCGCTCTGTATTTATTGCGGTTCGCGCCCCGGTAAAAAAGAAAATTTTCAAAAGCTCGCACGAGCGGTCGGTCAAATGATGGCTGCGGAGAAAATAAAACTTGTCTATGGTGGTGGCAATGTTGGACTTATGGGGATTGTAGCAACGAGTGTTATGGAACACGGCGGTGCCGTTCACGGTATTATCCCAGGCCATCTTGATGAAACGGAAAAATCACACGATAAAATCAGCCAACTGACCATTGTCGATAATATGCACCAGCGTAAGAGAATGATGTTTGACCGTTCAGATGCCTTCCTGATACTGCCCGGAAGTATAGGCACATTGGACGAAACAATCGAGGTGATTACATGGCGCCAGTTGAAACTGCATGATAAACCGATCGTGATTCTGAATTACGAGAATTATTGGGATCCTTTGTTGAATTTATTAAACAATATTGTCGAACATGAATTCACCACCCCAAAAACAATGGAGCATTTTCACATCGTTAATTCACCGGAGGAGGTGCTCCCCCTTCTGGAAAGTCTTCCCGAGCCCGAAATTGACCCGAAAAATACGCTTTTTTAGCAGAAATATGCACTTCTGGTCTTCCATGTTCTGGGTTCTAATGATAGGTTGCGCCCGAATATAGTTGATTTATCGAATATCAAATGCTGAACTATGGCAAATAACTAAACTTAAAGGACTAACATGGCAAAGATTAAAGTAGATAATCCCGTCGTCGAGCTTGACGGCGACGAAATGACACGCATCATATGGGCTTGGATTAAGGAACGTCTGATCCATCCGTATCTTGATATTGATCTTCATTATTACGACCTTGGCATTATGAAACGTGATGAAACGGACGACCAGATAACGATTGACGCAGCACACGCAATTCAGAAACATGGCGTTGGCGTTAAATGCGCTACAATCACACCTGACGAACAACGCGTTGAAGAATTTGGTCTAAAAAAAATGTGGCGCTCGCCAAACGGTACGATCCGAAATATCCTTGGTGGTACCGTTTTCCGTAGCCCTATAATCTGCTCTAATGTTCCGCGTCTGGTCCCGGGATGGACCGACCCTATCGTAATTGGCCGTCATGCGTTTGGTGATCAATACCGCGCAACAGATTTCAGAGTACCCGGCGCCGGAAAGCTTACCATTAAATTTGAACCGGACGATGGCGACGATGTTATCGAACATGAGGTTTTCCAATTCAATAGCAGTGGCGTGGCAATGGCCATGTATAACCTTGACGACAGCATTCGTGATTTCGCGAGGGCAAGCATGAATTATGGCCTTGATGTCGGATGGCCTGTGTACCTTTCTACTAAAAATACAATCCTGAAAGCTTATGATGGACGTTTTAAGGATTTGTTCGAAGAAATATTTCAAAGCGAATTCGCGGATAAATTTAAAGCAGCGGGTATCACTTATGAGCATCGCCTGATTGATGATATGGTCGCGTGTGCGATGAAATGGAATGGTAAATTCGTATGGGCATGTAAAAACTATGATGGTGATGTGCAGTCGGACACTGTGGCGCAGGGATTCGGGTCACTTGGCCTTATGTCATCACGCTTAATGACACCAGACGGGAAAATCGTTGAATCAGAAGCAGCACACGGAACAGTGACCCGTCACTACCGTCTGCATCAGGCCGGTGAGGAAACTTCAACGAACCCGATCGCGTCAATCTATGCGTGGACAGGCGGCTTAAGACACCGTGCGAATTTGGACGGCAACGACAGGCTGAGAAAATTTGCCGACGCGCTTGACAAGGTTTGTGTCCAAACCGTTGAGCAAGGCGACATGACCAAAGATTTAGCGCTTCTTGTTGGACCGGAACAGCATTGGCTGACATCGAAACAGTTTTTTGATAAAATTGACGAAAATCTTCAAAAAGAAATGGGCTAGTCACGAATTAGTAAAAATAAAAAAGGCGGGCTAAATGCCCGCCTTTTTTATTTCTCATATTTATAAGTCAAGTTCTTCCACTTCAGTCTGGCCAAAATCTTCTTTGCTGACTCTTGCATATGTTTCATCTATTCTGTCTTTAAGGCTTGGATAATGATCAAGGAGGTGATGGAAATCGGCCGCTTCCAGCACCAGCAACTGCGCCTTTGACGCCACCACATAGTTCGCGTGAAATGTTGTTCTTTCCATCAGCGATTTTGCACCAAAAAACGCACCTTTTTTAAGATATATTTCCCCCTCCTCGTCGCGTCGGCGAACTGAACCCGAAACAATCAGAAAAAGTTTATCCGCCCGTTCCCCTTCATACGCAATTAACTTTCCGCTTTCAGCGACCTGAGACCTAAGCCGTTTGGCAATGGTATTAATCAGGTTTGCATCAAGGCCGTTGAACAACGGCACGTTAGCCACCAGTCCCCAACGGATTACAAAATCACGGCGGTGAATTTCATTTGCAAACCCGGACGCAACAATACCAATGGGAAGCGCATAGACACCAACCCCCATGATCATGATAGCCGCGCCAAATATTTTCCCCCACGTGGTGACTGGCACAACATCGCCGTAGCCAATGGTGGTGAGTGTCGCGAATGCCCACCACATGGCGCTTGGGATGCTTCCAAATGCTTCAGGCTGGGCGACCCGTTCCAGATAATACATGACACTTGAAGAAAAAAGCGCCAGACCAAGCATAATGATCAGTGTTGCAATCAGAGCGCGGCGTTCAGCAAGAAACACCTTTCCAAGTGAAGACAAAGCCGGTGAATAACGCATAAGCTTGAACAATCTTAAAAACCGGAAAAGACGTAGGAACCGCAAATCAAAACCAAAGAAAGAAAACACTATGGTTGGTGCAATTGCAATGAAATCAATGACCATGAGTGGTGAAAATATAAATCGGGACCTGAAATTCGCTTTTCCTCCTGCGTCGGGATCAGGTCTATATTCCACACAGGTCCATATGCGCAGCATATATTCGACGGTAAAGATCGAAAGGGAAACGATTTCGAAATATAAAAATTCATGTGAATATTTCTGGCCAATAGGTCCGACCGTTTCAAGGGCAACGGCACAAACATTCAATAAAATCAAAATGATCATAAAAGCGTCAAACGATCTGCCAACCAGATGACCACCTGCACCAATTTCAATAATTTCAAAAATGTGCCTTCTTAAACTTTTTTCTGCCGCCATATGATTATTCCATAATTCGGAACCAGTTAACCTAATTCACCCTCTATCGCCTTTAATGCTTCACCTGCTTTTCCCCCATCAGGACCGCCAGCTTGTGCCATATCTGGGCGACCGCCACCACCCTTCCCACCAACTGCCGCGGCGCCAACCTTAACGAGTTCAACAGCGCTTATCTTATCCTTAAGATCATCTGTAACCGCAGTAAGAACGGCAGCTTTACCATCATTTACCGCGATAAAGGCAATCACCCCTGAGCCAACACGTTTCTTTGCTTCGTCAGCGAGCCCGCGAAGCTCCTTGGCGGGTATTCCTTCCAGCACCTGACCGATAAATTGAATGCCACCAATTTCTTTCAATTCACCACCTGATGACGATTTACCCCCACCGCTTAAAGCGAGTTTTTTTTGCAGATCGGCAATTTCTTTTTCCATCGCTTTGCGCTCCGCGACCAGAGATTTAAGCCTAGCCGGAAGCTCGCTTGCGGTTGTTTTTAATGCAAGGGCCGCATCGGTCAGATAATGTTCATGGTCGGCAGAATAATTGGCTGCAGCTTGTCCTGTCAGAACTTCAAGGCGCCGGACACCCGCCGACACTGCGCTTTCTGAAACTATTTTGAAATAACCGATATCGCCGGTTCTTCTGACATGGGTTCCGCCACAAAGTTCTATTGAATAATCATCGCCATTTTCTTTTTTCCCCATGGCAACGACACGAACCTCGTCACCATATTTTTCGCCAAATAAAGCCATCGCACCAGCTTCTATTGCTTCTTCAGGTGTCATAAGTCGTGTTGTGACCTCGGTATTTTGGCGGACTATTCGGTTTACTTCATCTTCAACGGCTTTTATTTCCTGGTCCGTGAGTGCCTTTGAATGACTGATATCAAACCTCATCTTGTCAGCGGCTACGAGGGAGCCCTTCTGTGACAGGTGTTCGCCCAGATGATTACGAAGCGCCGCATGCAGAATATGAGTTACAGAATGATTAGCCCGAACTTTATTTCTGTTTTCGACATCAATAGCCATGTGACAAACATCGTCTACCGAAAGTGTGCCCTCAACAACAGTTCCGATATGCACGTGAAGTGTACCCAGTTTTTTCTGGGTGTCACTGATTTCAACCTTGGCGCCACTATCCGTTGTAAAATAACCGATGTCCCCCACCTGGCCACCACTTTCTGCATAAAACGGTGTTTGATTAGTAAGAATTGATACTTCTTCACCCGTCCCGGCCTTGTCAACAACACTATCACCGACGACAATCTGGATGATTTTACCTTCTGCGCGCGTTGTGCTGTATCCCACAAATTCGGTTGCGCCAAACTGCTCCTGCGCTTCAAACCAGACTGTTTCTGTTGCCGATGATCCGGACCCCTTCCACGCGGCACGCGCTTCCGCTTTTTGTTTTTCCATAGCGGCGTTAAATCCGCCCTCATCAACGGTCAGATGTTTTGCCCTCAAAGCATCCTGTGTCAGATCAAGTGGAAACCCATAAGTATCATAAAGTTTGAAAGCAACCTCACCGTTTAGGACACCACCTTCCTTCATTGACGAGATTTCCTCATCCAAAAGACGCATACCCCGGTCCAAAGTTTTACGAAATCTTTTTTCCTCAAGAAGCAATGTTTCGGCAACCATAGCTTCGGCCCTTACAAGTTCCGGGAATGCCTGCCCCATCTCCGCTACAAGGGCGGGCACAAGACGGTGCATTAGTGGGTCTTTACACCCGATCATTTGCGCATGACGCATGGCCCGCCGCATGATACGGCGGAGCACGTATCCTCTGCCCTCATTCGAAGGCATAACGCCATCGGCAATAAGAAATGATGTGGAGCGCAAATGGTCCGCTATCACTCTATGCGAGGTATTGTGATCGCCGTAAGGCTCGACGCCACTTTGTTCTGCTGACGCTTCAATCAGGTTTTTAAACAAGTCCGTTTCATAATTATCGTTTGTTCCCTGTAGCACCGCAGCCATGCGTTCAAGTCCCATTCCCGTATCAATCGAAGGCTTTGGAAGGTCCACCCGTGACCCATCATCCATTTGTTCAAATTGCATAAAAACAAGATTCCATATTTCAACGAACCTGTCGCCATCTTCTTCGGGGCTACCCGGTGGTCCGCCCCAAATATGATCGCCGTGATCATAAAATATCTCTGAACACGGGCCGCACGGTCCTGTATTTCCCATCGACCAGAAATTGTCGGATGTTGCAATACGGATAATTTTTTCTTCCGGCAGACCGCTGATTTTTTTCCAATGATTAAATGCAACATCGTCATCATGATAAACCGTGACCAGCAATCTGTTTTTATCAATACCATATATTTTGGTGATGAGTTCCCACGCGTAATAAATTGCCTTTTCCTTGAAATAATCACCAAAGGAAAAATTGCCGAGCATTTCGAAAAACGTGTGATGCCTTGCGGTGTATCCAACATTATCAAGATCGTTATGTTTGCCACCCGCACGGACGCATTTCTGACTTGAAGCCGCCCTCTGATAGGGTCGCGTTTCCATACCGGTAAACACATTTTTAAACGGCACCATTCCAGCATTTACGAACATGAGTGTCGGATCATTATCAGGCACCAACGGGCTGCTGGCAACAACCTCGTGATCTGCATTCTTAAAATAATTTAAAAAAGCGCTGCGAATTTCATTGGTACTTTTCATTGTATATGTATATCCGTTATGTTTATCAGTACGTTGGCCTGCTTTATGTTTTATCACATATTGCAGGTTCGTTTTCAAAACCTTTTATAGCAGGTCGTTTGGCAAGTCCAGCAGGCAACCAAGCAAAATGCCTTGTTTCAGATTTTAAAGTGTACAGGAAAAAAATGATGCGTTAAAGATTGGTATATGGATAACTTTTTTACAAAAGGTTGAAACCGATATGATGACAACGGAATTTATGATTACATCCCTCATCGTGGTGTTAATACCCGGCACCGGCGTTATTTACACCATTTCCACTGGCTTGCTACTTGGGTGGCGCGCCAGCATCGCTGCTGCAATGGGATGTACCGCTGGAATAATACCGCATTTGCTTGCAACAATACTGGGACTTGCCGCGCTTCTCCATGTAAGTGCGATAGCATTCCAGATCGTTAAATTTATCGGTGTCGCTTATTTGTTTTACCTCGCCTGGTCCATGTGGAAAGAAACAGGGAAGCTTGAATTAAATAATCGCATCACGCAAAAAACAGATATTGAGGTCGCCACTAAGGGGTTTCTGATCAATATTTTAAATCCAAAATTATCGATTTTCTTTTTGGCTTTTCTTCCTCAATTTGTACCACCAGATAGCCCGGCACCAACAACACATATGGTAACGCTAAGTATCAGTTTTATGGTAATGACTTTTATCGTATTTGTTCTTTATGGAATTTTTGCCAGTGGTACCAGTCACTATATTCTGAAATCGCCGAAATTTATGATCAGGGCGCAACGCGCTTTTGCCGTCACCTTTGCCGCACTGGGCATCAGGCTTGCATTTATGGAACGTTAAAACGAAAAAGAGGTACCGGCGAGCCGGTACCTTATTAGTTTGCTGGGATTGGTAACTGTAAAATTTATTCGTCTTCCGCTTCCCTGACCGCGCCCTCTTTGAGCATCACATCGTCAAGAATACCCGCATTTACACGAACCGCGTTTTCAATACTTTCCGAAACATCAGGGTTTTCTTCAAGGAAACGCTTCGCATTTTCACGTCCCTGACCGATGCGTTGACTGTCATAGGAATACCAGGAACCTGATTTTTCAACGATCCCCGCCTTAACGCCAAGATCAACCAGTTCGCCCATCTTTGATATCCCCTTGCCATACATGATATCAAATTCAACCACTTTAAACGGCGGAGCAACTTTGTTTTTAACAACTTTCACCCGTGTCTGATTTCCGACAATTTCCTCTTTTTCCTTAATAGCGCCAATACGGCGGATATCAATACGGACGGAAGAATAAAATTTCAGTGCATTACCACCCGTCGTTACTTCCGGACTGCCATACATCACTCCAATTTTCATTCTGATCTGGTTAATAAAAATAACCATACATTTTGATTTGGAAATGGATCCTGTCAGCTTACGGAGTGCCTGACTCATAAGGCGTGCCTGAAGACCCACATGGCTATCCCCCATCTCACCCTCAAGTTCTGCACGCGGGGTAAGTGCGGCAACACTGTCCACTACCAAAATATCAACTGCGCCGGAACGTACAAGCGTATCGGTAATTTCAAGTGCCTGTTCACCTGTATCAGGTTGTGAAATAAGAAGTTCGTCAAGATTGACGCCAAGTTTTCCCGCATAAACCGGATCAAGAGCATGCTCCGCATCAACAAACGCCGCTGTACCGCCCGCCTTTTGGACCTCTGCAGCGACATGAAGAGCCAGTGTTGTTTTACCGGAACTTTCCGGACCATATATTTCTATAATTCGCCCTTTGGGAAGACCGCCGATACCAAGCGCAATATCAAGGCCCAGCGAACCAGTTGAAATAGCATCAACATCGACTGAGCTATTCTGCCCCAATTTCATGATTGAACCTTTTCCAAAAGCGCGTTCTATTTGTCCCAATGCAGCGTCCAGCGCTTTTTGTTTATCCATATTATCCTGTCCAACCAACTTTAAATTTGATGATGCCATTTTGCGTCTCCTTTTATATCCCATAACCTGTTGTGGCTTGTAAACAAACTATATGTACGCTATTTGTTCTTTTTTGTAAAGCGTTTTTTAAAGCATTGATATATAACAATATATTGGCAATAAATTATTTTTGTTCTCATTTTATTCAGTAGAAAAAGAACAGCAACGCCACGATTCTTTTATCTGATAAATAGAATCAGTCTTCTGGAAATGAAATTTAGGTTGACGCATTAATTTTCAAGAACGTCTTTTACCTGTTCCGCGAGTTGCTTGAGAGTAAATGGCTTTGAGAGAAAATTAAAATCCTTGTCCATAATATTATCGTCAAGCGCATCTTCCGCATAACCGGAGATAAATATAACTTTTAGATTTTTATCCGTTTCTCTTATCTTCTTAACAAGGCTTGGCCCATCCATTTGCGGCATCATCACATCGCTGATCAAAAGATCGATTTTAGTATCCGTTTCCTCCATCACCTTAAGCGCGGACACGCCACAATCAGCTTCGAAAACGGTGTAACCCTTGTTTTTCAGCGCGCGCGATGCAAACATCCGGACAGCATCCTCATCCTCAACAAGCAGTATAGTGCTACTGCCCGTGAGATCCTGAACCTGCTCCTCCGGCTTCACTGTGTCGTTCGCAACCTCAATCTCTTCCTCTTGATCATCTTCATATTTCGGCAGATAAATCTTGAACGAGGTCCCAACACCAACTTCACTTTCCGGAAATACAAATCCATTTGTTTGTTTGATAATTCCGTAAACGGTCGAAAGGCCCAGCCCCGTTCCCTTACCGACATCCTTGGTGCTGAAAAACGGCTCAAAAACTTTGCCTAGATGTTCTTTTGCAATGCCCGTCCCGTTATCATTGACTTCGAGAAGCACGTAATCGCCCTTCGGAAAAATCTGATAACGATCCCTTATCGCCAGCGATTCTTCAACACCGACATTGCGGGTTTTTATTTCAAGTTTACCGCCATCCGGCATCGCGTCCCTTGCATTTACACACAAATTTATTATGACCTGTTCCAGTTGTCCCTGGTCTACCCGCACCGGGTCAATATTACGACCGTGATTCATTTCAAGTTCGATGTTGCTGCCGATAAGTCTGCGTAACAAATTCGACAATTCCGCAACCACATCAGTCATTATGATCACTTTTGGTCGCAATGTTTGCTGTCTGGAGAATGCGAGCAATTGGCGCACGAGATTTGCGGCTCGATTGGCATTCTGCTTGATCTGGATAATATCAGAAAAGGACTGGTCTCCCGGTCCATGCTTTACAAGAAGCAAATCACAAAAGCCGGTGATCGCCGTCAACAGATTATTAAAATCATGCGCTACACCGCCTGCCAATTGACCGACCGCCTGCATTTTCTGTGATTGCGAAAATTGCAGCTCAAGGCTTTTTTGCTGAGTAATATCAATAAGATATATGATGACATCACGATCATCACTATTTCCGGTTTTTGTGATATAGAACTGGCCTTGTTTATCGCTGAGCCCTTTGAAACTTAATTCAACCATGCTGCTTGGTTTACCGGTTTCAAGTGTTTTATTTATCTCTTTAAACACTTCTACCGCGTTTTCGTCAGTCAGAATGTCGGACAAATTGCCATTTTCTGCCAGTTCAAGGTCAGCAATAAAATTGCTGAAGACAATATTCCTGTCTCTTATTTCGCCTTGTTCGCTAACCACAGCAATCCCTATGGGAGAACTCCAGAAAAAGCTGTTTTCATCACTCGCACCAGGGGTGGTCCCACCTTCCGAAACAGTGGAGTGCTCATCCAATATAACAATAAAGCAGCGAATTTCACTGACATCATCCGTATTCCACTCAATGACCTTCGTTACAATTTTGGTTCCATCTTTTGAAATAAATTCAACTTTATCTTTTAGGTTTCTTGTAGAATGCTGACTTATTGTTGAAAGATCAAACGGACAATCCACTATATTATTCATTCCAAACAGCGTATCGGAAAGAACAGTGTTTAAATATGTCACCTGCCCATTTGGGGTAATGGCTAAAAATCCGATCGCGGATTTTTCGAAGACATGCCCCAAATTTGGCACGCTATCAGGGTTGGAACTTTCCAAGGTAGCCATTATATCCGTCGGCGCATCTTCAAATATCCGCCAGGAGAAAAAATCCCCGTTTTTATGAATTTTCTCCACTTCAAGTTTCAGATATTTGCCGCTATCGCGGACTTCGGCAATTATAAACTTCATCTTACCTTCAACGAGCGTATCCAACACATTCTGAAGAGTTTCTTTATTCGATATGTCAATTTTCAGTGGTGATTGAGGTTCCCCGAATTCATATTTTTCAAAAAGTATTTTTGCTGCCCTGTTGGCATAAACAACGTCGCCAACCGGCGATGTCATAAGCATGGCCATACCAATATTATCATTTGAAGAAGACGAATCCTCCAAGGCCGTTGACGAAGACACCGTCTTCGCCTTTTTAATCATCCCAATAAGCCAAACCGCCGTTAAGACAAGGGTAATTCCGGCGCCATAATATCCGTAATTTGGATACCCGAATGCAATACCGAACATAATTGCAGCACAACAAAGAAGTATCCCAATACCGCCGATGGATATAAAATAAGAATAATCGAATGAAATCGATTTCTCAGTTTTATTCATAAATGGTACCCTTATGTTATGAACTGTTATTGATTATAATTTGTATCATTCTTTCGGTGCCTGATATACTAATCTTTCGCCTTTTTTCAATCGCATAACGAACCCGATAATTTCCGCCACCGCTTTATAATGACTGCTGTGAATCTCTTCATCCACCTCCACAGCCGCATATAAGGTACGGGCTAAAGGCGGGTTTTCGAGAATTGGAACATCGTTTTCTTTGGCCACTTCTCTTATTTTTAACGCAAGGCTATCAACTCCTTTTGCGACAACCTTAGGCACTTCCATCTTGCCATGTTCATATTTTAACGCGACTGAATAATGGGTCGGGTTTGTTACAACGACATCAGCCTCCGGAACGGCAGCCATCATTCTGGAACGGGCGCGTTCCATCCGGATCTGCCGAAGTCTCGCCTTCACCTGAGGATCACCATCCGACTGTTTGTGTTCGTCCTTCACTTCCTGTTTGGTCATTCGCATTTTTTTTATAAACTGAAATTTCTGGAACAACAAATCAAGTCCGGCGAGAAACCCCATTATTGCAACAACACCGATCAACACTCGAATAATCAACGTATAAATCACGTCATTAACCGCTGCTGCTTCCAGCGTCATCATATTCTCCAGAATTTCTTTTTCCGGCCAAACAATAATAAACACGATTGCAGCAACAAGAATGAGCTTGAACACAGATTTCAAAAACTCGACGAGGTTTTGCATCGAAAATTTATTCTTGAACCCGGAAAGTGGAGAAATTTTATTCAGCTTCGGCTGTATTTTTTCAAAAGTAATCATCGGACGATGCTGCACCATTGCGCCTGCGAGCGCGGCGGCAATCAAAATTATCGCCGGCAGAATAAGAAAGGTTGCAATTTGGGAAATCAGATCACCAAAAAAAGCGCTAAGGCCCGCGGGGTCCATTGGAATTCTATATGAAAACTCAAGGATTCCGGCCATAGTCTTTCTAAGGTTTCCCGCAAGCCCCTGAACAGCGACCAAACCTACGATACATGCACCAAACAGTACAAACCAGTTTTTTACTTCCTGACTTTTCGCAAAGTCCCCTTTCTTCATTGCATCGGAAAGTTTCTTTTGCGTCGGTTCTTCCGTTTTTTGCGCATCATCCTGTTCTGCCATTACAACAGCGCCTCAATACTGGATTGAATATAGTCAAGATACCATGTCATAGCAGCGCCAATAACAACGGCCAAGATGATAAAACCCATGGCGACATTTATTGGAATAGCAACAAAGAAAACCTGTAATTGCGGCACGAGACGTGAAATAATGCCAAGCCCGGCATTAAAAACAAGCGCATAAACAATAATCGGTGATGCAATTTGAACACCTAGTTTGAAGCTATTTGTTACCGTACCGGTTATAAGCTCTGCGAAGTCACCTATCACCAGAGCACCACCTATAGGAAACAGGTTATAACTGTTATACATTGCCGATATCATCAAATGGTGAAGATCCGTAACAAAAACCAACGTCACCCCTAATAAGGTCATAAATGTCGCAACCAGTGAACTCTGCCCGCTTTGTGCCGGGTCAAAGGCCTGCGCCATTGCGAGCCCGGATTGCATTGCGATCACAGTCCCCGCCACATGCAGAGCACTAACCAGCAAACGTATCGAAAACCCAATCATGACCCCTATAAGAACTTCGCTGACAAGCAAAACCCCCAGGGCGACAGGCGCAACGGGCATGACCGGCATTGTTTCGCGCAGTAACCCGTAAATAATGATCGAAATACTGAGAGAGAGAAAAAGTCTTACCCGAGCGGGTATACTTGTCTCTCCTAGTGCGGGCAGCACAATAACCATCGTTCCTAAACGTGTAAAAATAAGTAAAAAGCCGAAAACTTCCTGTGGTAGAAAATCAAACAAGGCCTATTATCCGTTCCGCAATCCGTTGCATAAAGGCACCCATTGTGTCACCCATATACGGCAGGAGAATAAGCAATGAAAAGAATATCGCAATAATTTTTGGAACGAATGTTAGTGTCATTTCCTGTATTTGGGTAAGCGCCTGGAAAAGAGATACAATTAAACCGACAATCAGAGCGATAAACATGACCGGTCCCGCGACCATGATAATTACCCAGATGCCATCGCGTGCAACATCAATTACATCGGCCCCGTTCATTTTAAAACCTTATATTTAAGTGTCTTCTTTGCGCCTTACATCGGCATTTTTATAATATCGTTATATGCTGCAATGACTTTGTCGCGTACTGCAACAACCGTTTCCAAAACCATCTCCGCATTCTGCACAGTCGTCACAACATCCACAAGATCCGCATTACCGTTCATCGCCTGAATACCTGCGTTTGAACTGCTACCAACTGCATTTGCTGTTCCCTCGAGCGTCGAAGAAAGCATTTCCGAAAAAGTACCTTTACCCTGTTCTTCGCCCAACGAACCGATTGAACCAATTGATCCTACAGTATTTGAGCCTCCCTGGTTTTTTATCGCATTGGCATAGGCATTTGCCGCATCCAGTGATTTAATATCAGCCATATCCACTACTCCGATTTCTAGCGCAACAAGTCAACCGTTCGCATTATAATATTTTTCGAAACATCCATCGCATTAAGATTGGATTCGTAACTCCGCTGAGCCTGTTTCATATCCATAAGCTCGACAAGTCCGTTTACATTGGTGGTTTTTATGTAACCAATTTCATCTGCCGCAGGGTGACCAGGGTCATAACGCATTCCAAATTCCGCTTGATCATAAACGACATTCTTGACTTCTACTTTGTTAAGTCCCGTTTCTCGGTCCAAAATATTTTGAAATGTAAGGCTTTTACGTCTGTATGGGTCTTCACCCGGCGCCGTTGCGACAGAATCCTGATTTGCAAGGTTCTCTGCAATAATCCTCATACGAACGTTTTGTACCTTCATTCCTGAAGCAGAAATCAGCATTGATTTTGATAAGTCCATTTTAAGCTCCTGGCCCCGTATTGCCGGCCCTGTTTATATTATCTTCTTCCTAACGCGGCTCTAAGCATTCCAACATGTTTCTTATAAAGATTGGATGCCAGTGTGTATTCCATCTGAACTTCAGCCATTTTTGCAAGCTCACGTTCAAGATCAACAGTATTGCCGTCAGGGGTTGTTTCCAAAAATTCAGATTCCTGCTGCCTTATTTCAAAAGGAGCAGACGATCCCCCGCCCCCCGCACCAATGTGACGCGGGTTGGTAATTTTCATCATTGTACCCGACGAAACACCGTCCGTCGTGCTTGAGTTGTTCAAGTGTGATTGAAAACTGACTTTCTTCAGATCCTGCGAGATATATCCCGGAGTATTCGCATTGGCAATATTCTGTGCCAGGACTTTTTGCCTCTCATTTAACCAGGTCATTTTCTGGTCGAGAGTCTTGAACAATGAAATGTTCTTCAAATCCATTATTTTTCCCTAAGCCATTCACTTAAGCCCAATTTTGCCCAAGGTAGCTTCAGATTACACTATAAAATTACAAATGTAAATTTGTAGATTTAAATACATTGTGAAGCCAGATAATTAACAATCTGTTAATATTTTTAAATACATACTTAAATTTTTACATAAATACAATCGAAGTTAGCCAAATAACAAAAAATAAGGTAGATTTTGAAAATAATATGGTTAATTTCATTTAAGATGGCATGGTTTCAGACATATGAACGATCATGAAAATAAAACATCAAGAAGACAAAAAGCCGTCGCGCTTGAGCAAAAAGGTGATCGTCAGGAAATTCCAAAAATTACCGCGAGTGGTTCGGGAACGAACGCTGAAAAAATACTGAGGCTCGCTTTTGATAATGATGTTAAGGTAAGAAAAGATGAAGAACTGGTCGAAATATTGTCCAAATTTGACATTGATAGCTTAATCCCGATTGAGGCACTTGGTGTGGTTTCAGAAATTCTGAGCAACGTCTATCGGGAAAATATTAAGCTAGAGGAAGCGCAGCACCATACGCAAACCAAAGAAGATAATTAGGAAAATATGAATGGAAGAAATGTCTCTCGGGACCACAGTATTACAGACTTTGCTGGCGCTTGGTTTTGTCATCGCATTGCTTATTGCCTTTGCATACGGTGTCAAGAAACTTGGATTTATCGCGCGTGTAACCGTTGAACAAGATAAAAATCAAAAAAAGCGCCTAAATATAGTTGAAATCCTGCCGGTCGACGCAAAACGAAGACTGGTTCTTATTAGAAGAGATGATAAAGAACATCTCATTATGCTGGGCGCAGAACGCGACCTGCTCATTGAACAAAATATTGATCCAAAATCCTTGTTGTCAAAGAATATTGATAATCGTTAGGAATTTGGGCAAACGAAACATAGTATGAAAAATATAACTATTCGAAAGAGCATCGCGTATCTGACCGGAATAATATTATCCGGCATGATCATTCCTGCAACCGCGCAGGAACTTTCCCTTAATCTGGGTGAAGACTTTAGCTTATCCGGTCAGATTATCCAGCTTCTGATGCTTATGACAGTGTTGTCACTGGCCCCTGCCATTTTGGTGGTGGTTACATCCTTTACACGTATTATAATCGTTTTCTCACTTCTTCGCAGTGCTATGGGAACACAGCAAACCCCTCCAAACGTGGTTCTCATCAGCTTGGCGTTATTCATGACCGCCTTCATCATGGCCCCCACCATTAAGGAAGCCTATGATCAGGGTGTAACGCCGCTAATTGACGAACTGATAACAGAAGATGAGGCATATGAAAGAATAACGACACCTTTTCATACATTTATGATGAGTCAGGTGCGCGAGAAGGATTTACAACTTTTTATTGATTTATCCAGAACGGAAATCCCCGCTGAAGCGTCGGACACACCTATTCAGGTGCTGGTCCCCGCCTTCATCATCAGCGAGTTACAGCGCGCGTTCGAAATTGGGTTTCTTATTTTTGTACCTTTCATCATCATTGACATGATTGTTGCTTCCATCCTGATGTCAATGGGGATGATGATGTTACCACCGGTGCTTATTTCACTGCCATTCAAACTTATTTTCTTTGTTATGGTTGATGGCTGGCATCTTCTTGTGGGTAGTCTGATACAAAGTTTTGGGCCGGGCGGCACACCGCCGACAGTCTAGGATTAGTTCAGGTTAGTCGCTGCACGGACCGCGAATTCGTCCCTGTAACTGTCCATAAATGATTCAAGACGGTCAACACTGGCAATCGTTTGGGTAAGCTCGCGGATATCATCGCCGGTTTTTTGTTCTTTGGCAGTAATTAATTCAAATGCGTC
>JAUIDN010000018.1 GCA_030428615.1 Alphaproteobacteria bacterium
TGTAGGAATGTACGATCTCGTGGGACTCTTCATGTAAACTGAATTACATGGAGGATTTAACAATGACGAATGATGAAAGAGAGATTAGACGTAAACTCGCAGTCCTCAAACGAGCGGAAGAATTAGGCAGCGCAGCTAAAGCCTATAGATACTTTGGTATACCAAAGTCGACTTTTTTCCGATGGCAAAAATCTTACCGGCAATTTGGTGAAAAAGGCCTGATCAATAAAAAGCCAATTCCTCACAGTCATCCAAACCAAACACCAGATGAGATTGTTGAGAAAATTCTTTATTTGAGAAAGAAATATCACCTCGGCCCAATTAGGATCATGTGGTACATGGCTCGTTATCATGAATTGCGGGTTTGTGAAGCAACCATATCCAGAATATTAAGACGGCATGGTGTAAGTCGTTTACCACGGAATGTGGGGCGGCGTAAAATACACACTAAAAGATATCAGAAACAAGTACCAGGCCATCACATCCAGATGGATGTTAAGTTTCTCATATTTAAAGGAAAAAATGGAAATAAAATTAAAAGATACCAATATACAGCAATAGATGATGCAACCCGTGTACGGGCTTTAAAAATATATGATAGACATACACAAAAAAATGCAATCGACTTTGTAAACCATATCATCAACAAATTCCCTTTTCGAATACAGCAAATCAGAACTGACAGAGGTCACGAGTTCCAATCACAATTTCACTGGCATGTGGAGGACCTGGGTATTCGGCATGTTTATATCAAAGCCCGAACACCGCAACTAAATGGTAAGGTCGAAAGATCGCATAGATCGGACCAACAAGAATTTTACCAGTTGCTAAGCTATAAAGATGATGTTGATTTGGAAGCTAAACTGGCGGAATGGGAGGCGTTCTATAACTTTGCCAGACCTCACGGAGCGCACGGTGGAAAATCACCCTATGAATCACTGAGAGAAAAGTTATTATAGAAAATTGAAGAGTCCCGCCAGTGAGTGTTCATTACAAATTGTTGATCGCGCCGTAAACCTTTGTGGGTTTTGAAAAAGGTACCAGATGGAACACTATTCAGTTCATAAAAGACTATTATTTATAAAGCTTTATAAATTTTCTTTCCAAAAATAGTATAATATAGTTGACCACGACCCCTTTCGTTCCTAACATAAATGTCATTCACAAATGTGAACCAAAAAGTTTCTTTTTTACCCAAGGACGGGATTGATCGAAACAGCAGAAGTTAACTTGCTGTCATCGAATCCCGATTAGGTCATATGGCAGCTCATTTAAGGAGTTTGCTAAAATGGCTACAAAAGAAACAAAGTCCTCCGAACGGAGGCACATTGTTAACTTTCCCGATGCCGCCGATATTGGCGTCATTAAAATTCTTATAAGAAAACTCAACTTTCCCGATCGAGCCGAAAGGCGTCGAAGCGCCAAACTTATAAAAAAGATTATGAAAAGCTACAAAACTTATGGCTTTCTTAATCCCGTTATCATTGATGAGTTCAATAACATTGTATGTGGTGTAGCCAGAGTACTTGCCGCAAAAGAAATTGGTTTGGAAGAAGTTCCGGCCATCCAAGTAGTACATCTGTCCAAAGAGCAACTAAAAGCCTATAGGCTTGCGGATAACCGACTGGCTGAAGAAGCCAGCTGGGATGAGGCTGAACTGGCACTTGTAATCAACGAAATTATTTTAAGTGGACTTGATCCAGACTTGACAGGCTTTGATGCGCCAGAAATCGATTATTACATTGATATTATCGATAATCCGGTTCCGGATGAACAAGCAGATCAAGTGCCAAACCAAAAGGATACAATAAAAAGAGTTGCCGAGGGCGATTTGTGGCAACTAGGTAAGCACAAGCTATATTGTGGATCTGCACTTGAGCCATTTTCCTACAAATGCCTTCTCGGAAATGAATGCGCAACCTCTGTTAATAGTGACCCACCTTATAACGTGCCGATCAAGAATCATGTTTGTGGAAAAGGAAAAATTCAACACGACGAATTCAAGATGGCATCTGGTGAAATGTCGTCACCTCAGTTTACTAAGTTTCTTTTCCAGTACTTAAAACTGGCAACTAAATACTGCGTGAATGGCGCCCTTATTTATAACTTTATGGATTGGCGTCACCTTTATGAACTGCATTCCGCAGCCCTTCAACTCGCTCTAGAGCAAATCAATCTGTGCGTCTGGAAAAAAACCAACGCTGGCATGGGATCCTTTTATCGCTCACAGCATGAGATGATCGGCATCTATAAATATGGCAAGAAAGCTCATCAAAACAATATCGAGCTAGGCAAGCATGGGCGTAATCGCACCAACGTGTGGGAATACCCGTCAGTGAACAGCATGGATCCTTCTCGAAAGGGAGACTTGGCACTTCATCCAACGGTCAAGCCCGTCGCCATGATCGCTGACGCCATTCGCGATAGCTCCAAGCGCGGCCAAATCATTCTTGATCCTTTCGCCGGCAGCGGCACCACTATTATTGCTGCGGAGATGACAGGACGGATCGCTCGATGTATTGAGCTTGATCCGCACTATTGCGACGTCATCTTATCGCGTTTCGAAGCATTAACTGGGCAGACACCCATAAAGGTTAGTGAGGCTACAAACAACCTGGATAAAGCTGCTGACGCTCAACCTAACAATGCTGATAAGGGGACCGAAAATGAATGATTATGAAATTGGCTACAAAAAACCCCCACCGCATACGCAGTTTAAGCCTGGCCAAAGTGGAAACCCCAAGGGCAAACCCAAAGGTACCAGAGATTTCAAAACCGATTTGGCCGAAGAACTTCGGGAACGAATTGCGATTAATGAAAGTGGTAAATCGAAAAAAATCTCCAAGCAGCGAGCTCTCATTAAAAGCCTGACTGCTAAAGCTATTAAAGGCGATACTCGATCGGCCACTCTCATCTTAGCCGCTATTGGTCGTTATATGGGCGATGTACCCGAAGACACGAGCGAAACCCCGAGTTCCAACGATATTGAAATAATTGACCGCTTCAAGAAGCGCCTCTTGAACGAACTCAAGGCCGAACAAGAGGAGAAAAATGATGCCTGACATATCACTAGAAGCAATAATGAGGCAAAACTATAGCGCTTTTTGTCACAAAGGATTTATTACACTTCATCCCGACATCGAATTTGATGATAATTTTCATCTTGAAGCAATTGCCTATAAAATGGAAAAATGTATCAAAGGCGAAAATACCAGACTGATTATTAATCTTCCCCCCAGAAGTGGTAAGACTCTTTTTGGTTCGGTTTTTTCCGCTGCATGGGCGCTCGGTCAGAACCCGAGTAAAAAGATCATCATTGTAACTTATGCTGATGAGCTTTCTAAACAGATAATGCGTCATATAAAACAACTAATGCAGGAGAGTTGGTATAAATCTACTTTTCCGTCGAGTAAAATTAGCCCTGCTAAAAATACTGAAGCATTGTTCGAAACAACTGAAAATGGGGGCGTTTTCGTAACAACAGTTGGAAGTACATTAACAGGTTTCGGCGCCGATATAATAATCGTAGATGATCCGATGAAACCTGGTGATATGAAGTCAGATCCATTGAGATCGAAAACAAACGAGTGGTATAAAAGCACCCTAAGAACTCGGCTGAACAATGTTAACACCGGTAGTATTATTGTTATCATGCAACGACTACATCAAGATGACCTGACCGGACATATCCTTCCGTTAGAGAAATGGACTCACTTAAACCTTCCCGCAAAAAACAATGAAACAAGATCGATTAAATTAAGTGATAAAGTGGAACATCTTTGGCTCGCAGGCGATCTTCTTCATCCTAGCCGTTTGAATAACGAAGCTCTCAAAAAGATCAGACGAGTTGTCGGAGAATATTTGTACAATGCACAGTATCAACAAACCCCCATTCCAGTTGGTGGAAATATGATAGACCCAAGTTGGTTTGGTACTTATGACCCCTCAAAGGCGCTAGTACCGGATAGTTATGTACAAGTTTGGGATACCGCGACAGATACTGGAGAGAATCACGATTACAGTGTTTGCTTAACCTTCGGCATCATAGGCAAGCATACATATCTCGCTGACATGTATAGAGAGAAAGTTCAATATCCTACTTTAAGGAAAGCGGCAATAGATCGTGCAAAACATTTTGAACCAAAGACAATTGTTGTGGAAAAAACTAATGTGGGATTTTCACTTATACCTGAGCTCCGAATTGAAACTGGGTTAAATATAATAGCGGACACACCCAAGCACAGCAAAGAAGAACGATTGGCTTCAGTAAGTCACTATATTGAAATGGGCGTTATCTTATTGCCAAAACAGGGTGATAAATTTCATCCAAGCGTACAGACCTATATTGACGAACTTACTGGTTTCCCGTACGCAAAGAATGATGACCTGGTAGACGCAACAAGCTTATTCCTTAAATGGTATAACAAATTAGGCCCTGGAAACCTGATGCCATCGCCGGGCGGGTTCTGCCTTTATGATGACGGAAGCATAAAAAACTACTGATTTATGAGTGCCGCCTACTCAAAAAACTAAGTTGTTAAAAAATGACTGGACTTCCTTGCTGAACAGAGCGGTACTGTCTCCTGCAGTCAAACAAGGAGACAGACATGCCCGATTATGACCGAAAAGCACTCGTTGAAAAATGGACCAGAATCTATGGTGCGGCACCGCCAAAAGGGCTTAGCCGCACTACACTTGAACTAGCTAACGCATATGATGAACAGGCCAAAAAATATGGTGGCCTACCTCGGGAGACCGAGCAGCTTCTCTTACGTATTGCACGGGAGGACAAAGTAGACCTCACCCTGCCCCAAAAACTAAAACCCGGCGCGCGTCTGGTTCGTGAATGGAATGGAACATCTTATGTGGTGGATATCATCGAGAGCGGATATCTATGGCAAGACCAGGTCTATAAATCGCTATCAGTTATCGCAAGAGAGATAACAGGCACGAGATGGTCGGGCCCACGCTTCTTTGGTCTCAGGAGCGCCTCATGAGCACTAAAAAGCTTAAAGCCGCTATCTATACTCGTAAATCCACAGAATATGGCCTGGAGCAGGATTTTAACAGCCTTGCCGCGCAGCGGGAAGCGGCGGAAGCCTATATCACCAGTCAGAAGTCACAAGGATGGATTCTCGTCAATAACAACTATGATGATGGTGGCATCTCTGGCGGCACCATGGAGCGCCCTGCCCTTCAGACGTTGCTAGATGATGTTAAACGTGGGCGGGTAGACATCATCGTTGTTTACAAAGTAGATCGCCTTACACGGTCCCTCGCTGACTTTTCAAGGATCATTGATTTGTTGGATGAAGCGGACGCTTCCTTCGTCTCCGTCACCCAGCAATTTAATACGACCGATAGCATGGGGCGTCTTACTCTAAATGTGCTCCTGTCCTTCGCTCAGTTTGAACGGGAGGTCACTTCAGAACGTATCCGCGACAAGATCCTCGCCTCCAAACAAAAAGGTATGTGGATGGGTGGCACAGTTCCCCTTGGATATGACAACGTGGGAAAAAAGCTGGTGATAAACACAGAAGAAGCAGAACTCATAACACTCATCTTCAAAACGTATCTCAAGTCTTCTGGGATCAAGGAAACTTGCCAGAAGATCAACGATTTGGGGTACAGAACAAAATCAAGAAACGGAGGGCGGGGCAAAGGAAGTAAGTTCTGGTGTGGTCATGTTACTTACATTCTGAAGAACCGTTTATATATCGGTGAGATTACGCACAAGCGAAAGTACTATTTGGGAAAACATGAAGCGATCTTAGATCAGGATATATGGAGCAAAGTTCAAGACAAGATCGAAGCCTCGAAAGCAAATATCAAAAATGGCGTCCACTTTATAAATCCGAGCCTACTTACCGGGATGTTAAGAACGGACAAGGGAGAAATCCTTAGCCCAACTCATACTAAAAAGAATGAAAATCGCTATCGCTACTATATTACCAAGTCTGATGATCGAAATCATATATCGACAAGGTATCCCGCTCAGAAAATTGAGCGCGCTGTCCTTAAAGTACTAAAAAGCGAAATGAGTGATATTTTAAAATGTGAAATAGAAACCTCGGAAATGATAACCCGTCTTCAAGCGCCTAACCCAGTTGAAGTCCGGTCGGCATTGCTCGAATTTGTTACGGCCATTTCTGTATCTAATGATAAATTGGAAATCACATTGTCTTCCGACTTCGGAAGCAACGATCAACCAATCCTATCGGTGCCCATAGATATAAGTGAATGTTCGCGCGGTCGCAAGAGCATCATCCCATGCGGCGAGCAAGTCATCCATGAACCGGATCAAAAACTGATCAAACTCATCGCCAATGCATACCTTTACGCAAAGGAACTTCAATCTGGAAAATATAAAACGATGGGTGAACTCGCCGACAAACTAAGCACCAACAAATCAGATTTAGGTAAGATAGTTCGCCTCTCGTATTTGGCACCTGATATTATCAATGCAGTTATACGAGGCGAGCAATCCCTACTACTAAATGCAACTTTTCTAAGAAGATTGAAAACGATTTCCGCCGATTGGAAGAATCAAAGAATAGCATTTAATTCAGCCTAAGGTTGATTTTATTGTGCTAATCAATTAAACTATCAATTGTTAGTTGGGGACTTTTTATGGATAACAAAAAGCTAAAACAAGAATAAATTTGAGCTCCAATCTAACGGTAGGTGGATTGAGCTGAGTTGGTATTAAGTTGCTTCCATTTTCAACTCGAAGCGGAAATTGTGAAAGCAATTAGAGCGATTAGTTTAAGCAGAATGGAAAAATCATGGAACCGGTCTTCGTTGATCTTCATATCCACACTTCGTCAAATTTTGAGCAACCAAATGAAGGTTATGATTTGAAGCAGCTAAAAGCGGGTATCGAAGCGATTGCCGGTGAACAACCATATCTCATATCGATCACTGATCACAATTTTGTTAACAAGAAGGTGTACCTGGAAGCTGTTCAAGAAATCGAACACATATTGCTTGGTGTAGAACTTCATATAAGGAACTACCCTGAATGTAAGCCATATCATTGCCACATGATCTTCAATATAGAAGCAATTGACGCCGCAACAATTGACGATGTAAATGATAAATTAGATGAACTCTTTCCTAAGAAAACTGTCAGCAACGATGATAATATACCTAGCTTGGAAACAATAATGAATTGCTTCGATAGTTATGAGTTCTTACTTCTTCCACACGGAGGACAAAATCACTCTACTTTTGACACATCCATCCCTCATGGAGTTGAATTTGACAAAACAATGGAAAGAAACATTTACTATAATCACTTTGATGGATTTACGGCTAGAGGCACTGGTGGTTTAGAGAGGACGCTAAGATATTTCGAACGCTTGGGTATTAAGGACTTTGTTAATTTGGTAACGGCGACAGATAATTATACCCCGAATACTTACCCGGACTGCAAAGCTGGTCGGGCCGCATCCGATTTCGTACCCACATGGATGCTTGCATCTCCAACTTTTAATGGATTGAGATTGTCTCTCTCGGAATCGTCTCGGTTGGTTTATGGTGATAAGCCGGATTCTTGGTTTGAGTATATTGAATCAGTATCATTAAATAATGAAAATATTGATATAGATGTGAAGCTTACCCCAGGACTGAATGTGGTAATTGGCGGGTCTTCAAGTGGAAAATCATTATTTGCAGACTCTCTATATCGCAAAATCACAAATGATTTTGAAGATAGCGACTATATCGATACCCCATACCAAATAGAAAAAATTGAGGTAACAAATCCAGCTGGGCAGCATCCGCATTATTTCAATCAAAATTACATTCTGAAAGTGTGTGATCAGAAGGACCAGAACAACACGATTGATAATATATCAATTCTAAAAAGTGTGTTTCCTCCTGACGACATTGAAAGAAACAAAATCGTAAATGCCCTACATGGGCTAAGTTCAAGCCTAAAGGATCTCGTTCAATCAATTACAGAAATTGAATTATTGCAAGAGGCCCTGAATAAGATTCCTGTCTTGTCAAGATTAATCGTTACAGAGGAAATTCATGACAATCCAATACGCCTAATTCTTCCAAGGCACAGAGACATGGAGCTAATTAGTTACTCAGAGGCAGACTATGACCGACACAATCAAATTCTTGAAGAAATCGATCAAACCCTTGCAAAAAACCCTCTAGTTGTGCACAACACGGATTTAGTAACAGAACTTCAGCAAGAGCTGATTGAGGCATTCAATAATTCTCTTTTTGAAGAAATTGTCAGAGCTAATATTACTGAACATAAGTCTCTATTAGACGACGCTCAGATAAAGGAAAATCAAAAGGTCAAGTTGAGAACCAACGAATTTCAAAACTTGTTGGATTGTATAAAGAAATATCTGAGATTTGAGAAACAATTTTACGAATCTCTAGTTGAAATATCTAAGTTCTCAATAAAGATTCCAAACAAGCCTATAACGTCTATGGGGCATAAACTATCCATTGAGAATAAGTTTGAACTCTCCAAAGAGAAATTCTTAGCTGTAATCAATGAAACTCTCAAAGCGGAGTATCAAATCGCGTCCTTTGAAGACTTGACCCCAGAATTATTATTTAAGCATCGATTTAAAAGAAGAGACCCTAAAATTGTCGAATATCAAGATTTTGAAAACTATGTAAATCATAGGTTTTCTGAAATGAACAAGAAGACCTACAAAATTATTACAAATGATGGCCGGAATTTTGATGAACTGAGTGCTGGATGGAAGACATCTGTTATACTGGACTTGGTGCTTGGATGGGATGCCGATCGTGCTCCACTAATAATCGATCAGCCTGAGGATAATCTAGCCACAGGTTATATTAATGCCGGACTACTCTCAGCTATCAAAGAATGCAAATCGAAGAAGCAGATAATACTTATTTCTCATAACGCTACGATTCCAATGCTAGGGGATGCTCAAAACATCGTCTTCTGCACCAATGACAATAATAAAATATCAATTGCATCCAATCCACTTGAGGGAGAGATTAATGGTAAAAATGTCGTGGATTTGATTGCCGAAGTAACTGATGGAGGAAAATCGTCAATCAAGAAGCGTGTGAAGAAATACAATCTTAAAGACTTTCGAGGTGAAGAATGAAATTAGTATTTTGCAAGAACGAAGACCTGGAAATATCCGTGTTCAAAGAAGTCTCCGGCAATAGGGAGGAATTTAGTTATATTGATATGATAAAAGATCTTATTGCAACAAGAGAGTTAGAAGCCTCTGAATTGGAAGGTGAATTTTCTGATGCAGAAATTAACAGTATTAATTCAATGGTTGATCACATCAATGATGAGATCGCTGAATTCTACTCTGAAGACGAAGAATAACTTCTAAGAACTATTCGAAATGTGGTTATCCAACTTTCAATTAGTAGAAATAATTTTTAAGCAGCTGCCCATTTTTGGCTGAATGCAGTTATTAATCAACTTACTTTAGGTAATTTGAAAAACAGCGGACACTTTGGATAGGATCAGAGACTTTGGGAGAAAATGCATCGAATTTCCGGATAATTAGACGTCTCTGTCCGCTTGTTAGCACAAACAACCAAGCTAATCCATTGATACTTAAACACTAAGTATATAGTGATAATAATACCAAGGTTAGCAGGAGAATGGATGGTGGCACGTAGTAAGTTCGAACTAGTCTCCTCCTTACTATCAACCCATTGAATCCATTATACTAATATCTCTCAATTTCAGCTTTCACACGAAAATGGATACTTGAGCATCCATTAAGAGGGTTTTTCTTAATGTAACTGTACATAATAAAGGATTAACTTGACTTCAATACTATATTTATATACTTATAATATATATATGTATTATTCTATGATTATTAACAAGGAGGTTAATATGCCTGCCGTAAAAGAAAATACAAATGCCACAGCCGCTTTTAGCCCTGAAATTCTGCGGGATCCCGAAAAACGCAGAGCTTATTCTGCAACCGCTATGAAAGCGTTTGTGCGAATGATGGATGAATGGAACGCACCCGTTGCGCAGCGTTGTGCGATATTGGGCGATATTCCTCAACAAACTTACTACAAATGGGCAAGAGGTGAGGTAACTACGCTCAGCCGCGACCAGTTAGAACGCATTGGAGTTACGCTTGGGATCTACAAAGGTCTTCGCATTCTCTTTAATGATGAGGGTGGTCGAAACAGATGGTTTAAAAGTGCCAATCATGATTACGCTTTCAGAGGTCAAACACCTGTTGATAGGATGGCTGCAGGAAGCATTACCGATCTTTATGCTGTGAGAGAATACGTAGATGGTATGCGTGGTGCTCACTAAATGTCCGAATTCGATTATGTCACTGATGAACGTAATATAAGTCGCCTAATAAATAGTGCATATCCTACAGTCAGTGTATTTGAAACGTTGGCCGATACACCCGAAGAAATACGGGATCTCTTTGCGTTGGAAATGAGTACAAATCCAAGACTAAATGCTCCCCTCGGTAGGCTTGCCCTAATTCCCGATGAAGGTATAGTCACTGGTGATTCAGCAACATATGTTATGGCAGCATTTGTCCATTCCAATGAAGATGGCGGCCGCTTTAATGATGGACGACTTGGCGCATGGTATGCTGCTTTTGAAGTCGAAACAACTATAAGTGAAACTGTGTATCACCTGAGCAAGCGATTAGCTATGTCTGAAGGTGGCTTTCCTCAAAGAATACAAATGAGGGAATTAATCACTTCCATTGGCGTTCCCTTATTAAATCTTTGTGGCTGTCGAGAAACTCATCCAGAGTTATACGATTTGGACGACTATTCTAAATCCCAAGACTTTGCTAATTCAATTAGATGGCCGTTCGCCAAGGATGGTAATGCGGGAATCCTATTTGATAGTGTTAGACGAGAAGGATACAAAAATGTATGTATTTTCAATCCAACTGCACTTAATCGCCCTGTGAATCAAGGGGATCACTATCAATATGATTGGGATAGTGAAGGTAAGGTAACTGTTTCAAAAATTATTAACATTGTTGTATAAGATTTTAGCGAACCTGACTATGATCAGAGCAAGCTTTATTCTCTAATAAAATATCAAATTTGAAAATAATCCTTAATATGAAGAATCTAGCTTCGGTACAAATTCAAAAACAGCGGACACTTTGATTTGCTCCAGAGACTCTGGGTTATTTTGCCATATACTATTGATAATAACCGTCTCTGTACCCGAATTTACACAGATAAACTATACGTAAGTCTTTGAAATATAAACATTACTTCTTTAGCGTGTATAATATTATATTTCTTCAATTATAGATGGTGGGCGGTACAAGGGTCGAACTTGTGACCTCCTCGATGTCAACGAGGCGCTCTACCACTGAGCTAACCGCCCGCACAGTGTGAATTGGGATTTATACCCAATTTATTAAAAGAAGCAAGTCCAAACATTTACCAAACACTATATTTTATTCATGGAACATTAAGGCATCTTTTGATAATCTTATCCAAGTCAAAGGATCAATGTTATGAATATGATTTTTAAAATATGTATCTTCCTCTTGGGGTCATTCATTCTCGCGGCCTGTTCACGAAGCGTGGAAAGTAATGTAACCCGCTTTCATCAATTACCAACACCGAGCGGAGAAACCATCGAAGTTATCGCCATGGACCCGACACTGCAGCAGTCGATCGAATTTGGAACCTATGCCCAGTTGATTGGTAAGAAACTAGGCGATGTGGGATATGCCCCACCACAGGGAAACAGATCCAAGTTGATCGCTGAAATTGGCTATAGTCTCATCCCGTTGCAGGACGCCATTATCGAAAACAGGTCACCGGTTTCCGTTGGTGTTGGCATTGGCAGCGGTAGTCGTCGCGGCACATCCGTAGGAGTTGGTGTCTCAACAGGTTTTGGCTCATCAAGTAGTTCAGCACAATATATCGGCCATCTCAGCATGAATATTGTTGACCTGACCACGGGCACCCGACTATATGAAGGCCATGCGGAAAGCATAAGCCGGGATCAGAATTTAGCACAGATAATGCCGTTTCTAATTGACGCCTTATTTAAAGATTTTCCCGGCGAAAGCGGCACGTCAAACAAGGTAAAAGTGACTCCGAATTAAAGTATAAAACCAACTGGATTTTCCATGATTTCATCGAAAAAGTCACCCCAAACATGTGACCGGTTACCCGCGAGCAACCCGTCGGAATCAACGCTTGATCTGCTTATGCTGCGCAGGTCCCTTACGGTTAAGGACATGGCTCATCCCGGCCCGAGCGCGGCACAGCTTGAGCAGATCCTTACGATTGGCTCACGCGTACCTGACCACAAAAAACAGGTGCCGTGGCGCTTTCTCACTTTCGAAGGGAAGAGCCGTGCTGACATCGGTAAAATATTAAGGGCCACGTTTGAGGAAAAAAATCCCGATGCAGACAATACTATATTGGAATTTGAACAAAACCGCTTTATGCGGGCACCATTGATTATTGCTGTTATTTCAACCGCCACACCGGAAAATCCAAAGGTTCCCGAATGGGAGCAGATACTGACCGCAGGGGCCGTTTGCCAGAATATTCTGATTGCCGCCAATGCAATGGGGTTTGCTGGCCAGTGGCTGTCAGAATGGTATTGCTATGATGATGACGTGCTAAAGGCGATGAACGTGGCACCCGTCGAACGTGTCGCAGGATTTATTTATATTGGCACCGCGACAAAAGAACCCGCCGAACGCGGAAGACCCGATCTCACTGAAATTACGCAGTCGTGGTCAATAAACGCTTAAAAAAAGTCGTGAGAGACAATTATTTTATTCACATTTTCACCGTCGTCAGATAACGGCAAGACAACGAAGGATGTGCTGACGTAGTTTTTGTTTATATTTCCAAGATTTTTGATCGCGTAATACGGTTTCCTGTTCTTTACGCACCATAATAAACGTTTGACCGCCTTCTGGTGAGGTTTAAGATCATTCATCTTCTCACCCGTATGTTCTCCGTATAAATTCACACATGCCGTACCAATGAGGCGGAAAATAAATGCTTCATCGCTCTTATCAAAATCAATCAACATTATGCTGGGTAAGTAATCTTTAAGTTCAAAAATATCAATATCGGAACGGGAAGGCATGAGCCGACCTTCTTTTAATTCTGTCCAATATTTATACAGAGTGAGCTGATGCGGCGCCGTGAAGTCATCATCATTAAATTTCAAGAATAATTTTATATCTTCATCATCCATAGCTTAGTTATAGCCGCCTTCAAATCATAAATATATAGCCAAACTTAAACCAATTGTTCTTTTGTTTTAAGAAATCTCAAATCGGGGTTTTCTTCTATCGCTTTATCAAGGCGCCATGAATTACGGGCAAGAAAAACCGGGGATCCGTTATGGTCTTCCGCCATATTGGCTTTATTACTATCAATGAATTTCTTTACTTTGAACGGATCGTCCCCTTCTACCCAGCGTGCCGTATAGAGGGACGTGTTTTCAAACCTGCAGGGTACATCATACTCCGTCCGGATGCGGTCCGCCATGACTTCAAACTGAAGCATACCGACAACACCGACGTACCACTCTGCGCCGATGACCGGCTTAAAAACGCGCGCGGCGCCCTCTTCGGCCAGTTGGTATAATGCCCGTGACAAATGCTTTGCTTTCATGGGATCTTCCGCACGCACCGTTTGAATATGCTCCGGCGCGAAGCTTGGAATACCGGTGAATTTCAGGTCTTCGCCTTCTGTCAGGCTATCCCCGATACGAAGGTTCCCATGGTTCGGAATACCTATAATGTCACCGGGCCATGCTTCTTCGGCGAGTTCACGGTCCTGCGCCAGAAAAAGAACGGGGTTATGAAGATTAACTGTCTTGCCGTCGCGGACATGTTTTAATTTCATCCCTCTTTTGAACTTTCCCGACACAAGACGAAAAAATGCGATACGGTCGCGGTGTTTGGGATCCATATTCGCCTGAATTTTAAATACAAATCCGCTTACCTTCGTTTCATGCGCGTCAACGTCCCTTAGGGTTGTCGCATAGCGACCCGGAACAGGCGCATATTCAGTCAATCCGTTTAAGAGTTCCTTTACACCAAAAGTATTAATGGCGGATCCAAAATATACCGGTGTCAACGTGCCTTCAAGATAGGCCTGCTGATCAAACGCCGGGCACAATTCCCTCACCATTTCAACTTCTTCCCGTAACTGTTCCACCAGATTATCGGGTAAAAGTTCATCAAGTTTCGGGTCATCAATCCCCTGACATACAACACCGGCGTCGGGAATATCCCCCTTACTTCGTTCAATCAGGATCAGTCTATCATTGATAAGATCATAACAACCTTTAAAATCCCGCCCCATGCCGATCGGCCAGGTGGCTGGCGCCACATCAAGAGCAAGTTTATCCGCAAGGTCATCCAGAAGATCAAAGGGGTTCAGCGCTTCACGGTCCATTTTATTAAAAAATGAAATCACTGGCATATCGCGAAGGCGGCATACCTCGAACAGCTTTTTTGTTTGTCCTTCTACCCCTTTCGCAGAATCCAGAACCATAACCGCACTATCAACCGCAGTAAGAACCCGGTATGTATCTTCGGAGAAATCTTCGTGCCCCGGCGTATCGAGCAGATTAAACATCCGCTTCTCATATTCGAATGACATTACGGAAGACGCTACGGAAATACCCCGCTCCTGCTCCACTTTCATCCAATCGGAGCGCGCTCGGCGACGGTCACCGCGCGCCTTAACCTCACCCGCCAATTGTATGGCACCACCGAAAAGCAGCAACTTTTCAGTCAGGGTCGTTTTACCGGCATCCGGATGGGCGATGATCGCAAATGTTTTTCGACGGTCTACTTCTTTATCAAGTAAAGACATTTGAATTCTCAAAAATAAAAGCTCTTAAACTCGCCGGAATTTAAGAGCTTCACGCATTTATGTACAGCTTTATTTTCTCGATTAATCCATATCGAACTCGGAAAGGGCCCTCGCCGCGTCTTCACGACCATTTTTCAGCGCTTCCTTGAGCCATATTTTCGCCCGGTGAAGGTTTTTATCAACCCCTTCGCCGTAAGCATAAAGAAGACCTGTCACAAGCTGCGCATCACGAAACCCAAGATTAGCAAGCGGCGTACAAATGTCATATGCTATTTCAAAATCTGAACGCGAAAAAGCCTCAAGACAGCGTTCCTGCTTACTTTCATAATAAGCCAAATCAAAGAGGACGGGTTCGTCGGCAGTTGGAATTTGCTGGTGGGTTGAAGCAATGCTTTGCGAAATCATAAAAGTGATAAAAACTAAAGACAATGAACAAAACTGAACAATCGATTTCAACATCTGGCGGTTCCCTATAATTGAGAAATGCTTACGCATTAACTATTTATTAACTAATTGTACATTAATTAGCAAAAGCCATGCCAGAAATATTTTATTGTTATTTTACAACATGTTAAATTGATTTAATTCAACAAAATTCGAAACAAAGAGAAGCGCCTGTAAATATATTTTACAGTATTTTGGACAATGTATCATAATAGGAAAAGTTAAAAACTTGATGAATGCACCCTGTATGCGCTAAAATATTGCATATTAGCGGAAGGGGAAAAAAATGAGTAAATTTCACCGGAATAAAAAAAAGAATACGTTTAATGCGAAAGACAAGCGCACCGTCATTATTCTGGTCGTATCGGTTGTTTTATTAATCGTTATATTGTCTACGGTTTCATAAAATAAGGGAGCATAGAAATATGCTCCCTTATTCTTAGCTACAAGATATTATTAGCTATTTTTTAGCGCTGCCTGTGCCGCTGCAAGGCGGGCGATCGGAACCCTGTAAGGAGAACAGGATACATAATCAAGTCCGATATTATGACAAAACTCTACGGATGCCGGGTCCCCACCATGCTCACCGCAGATACCAACCTTCAGATTATTTTTGGTTGAACGTCCCCGTTCAACGCCAATTTTAACCAATTCACCAACACCGTTCTGATCCAGGCTGACAAACGGATCCTGTTCATAAATATCCGCTTTTAAATAATCTTCTAAAAAGCGTGCACTATCATCGCGGCTGATACCGTATGTGGTTTGTGTTAAATCATTTGTACCGAAACTGAAAAAGTCCGCATCGTTGGCAATTTCGCCCGCCTGTAAAGCCGCGCGCGGCAGCTCAATCATCGTACCGACCATATAGTCAAGTTTTTCGCCAGAAGCTGCTATAACGTCATCGGCGATATTGCAAATCAGTTTCTTTAATATCTCAAGCTCTTTTCGTGACCCTACCAATGGTACCATAATTTCCGGAATAACCGCTTCACCAAGGTTTTTTGAAACTTCAAGAGCCGCTTCAGTAATAGCACGTGCCTGCATTTCGTATATCTCGGGGAAGGAAATACCCAAACGGCATCCACGGTGGCCAAGCATCGGGTTAAATTCGTGTAACTCTTCCGCGCGGCGACGCAGAAAGGCCACGTCAACACCCATCGCTTTAGCAACATCCTGAAAATCATCCTCATGTTGCGGAAGAAATTCATGAAGTGGCGGATCAAGAAGACGTACGGTTACTGGCAGCCCCTTCATAATCGTAAACAGGTCAATAAAATCCTGCTTTTGAACCGGAAGAAGTTTTTCAAGCGCTGCACGGCGCCCCGTTTCGCTATCAGACATGATCATTTGACGCACGTTAATGATACGGTCAGCGTCAAAAAACATATGTTCGGTCCGGCAAAGGCCGATACCTTCCGCCCCAAACTCCCGCGCTGCCGATGCATCAAGTGGCGTTTCAGCATTGGTACGGACATTAAGGGTGCGTTTCTCATCAGCCCACCCCATAAGCTCACCGAAGTGCCCTCCGAGTTCAGGTTTGATTGTCGCTACTTCACCTGCCATAACTTCGCCATTACTGCCATCAATAGTAATGATATCGTGGTTCCCTATGACACGGCCACCCACCGAAATTGTTTTATTAGTCAAATCAATATGAAGCGAACCGGCACCGGAGACGCAAGGTCGACCCATCCCACGTGCCACAACCGCTGCATGTGATGTCATACCACCGCGGCTGGTAAGTATCCCTTTAGCCGCATGCATACCATGGATATCTTCCGGGCTTGTTTCTATTCTCACCAGAACGACATCCTTCCCCTCTTTCGCAAGTTCTTCCGCTTCATCTGCGGTAAAACAGACCATACCGCTCGCCGCGCCGGGAGAAGCAGGCAATCCTTTTGTCAGAACATCTCTTTCTGCCGCAGGGTCCAGTGTCGGATGAAGTAATTGATCAAGAGCGCCAGGTTCAACCCGAAGAAGCGCCTCATCAACGCTGATAATGCCGTCGTGAACCATTTCAACCGCTATTTTAAGAGCTGCCGGTGCAGTTCTTTTGCCGCTTCGAGTCTGCAATATCCATAGTTTTCCCTGCTGCACGGTAAATTCGATATCCTGCATATCACGGTAATGAGATTCCAGTTTTTGAAACACACTTGCAAGATCATTATAAACATCCGGCATGCTTTCTTCCATAGACGGCATGTCGGAACCCGCCGCTATTCTTGATACTTTCGTGAGGTTTTGAGGTGTGCGGATACCAGCCACAACATCTTCGCCCTGCGCATTAATCAGATATTCACCGTAATACGCGTTTTCACCGGTTGACGGGTCACGTGTGAACGCAACACCGGTAGCGCAATCATCACCCATATTCCCAAATACCATTGATTGCACATTAACGGCGGTACCCCATGTATGGGGAATATTATGAAGTCTGCGGTAAACCATCGCCCGCTCAATCATCCAGGAGCCGAATACTGCATCAATTGCGCCCCAGAGCTGCTCATTTACATCCTGCGGGAAAGGGTGGCCCAATTCTTCTTCGGCTTTTTCCTTGAAGGCCTGAGAAAGTTTTTTCCAGTCTTCTGCTTCAAGTTCAGTGTCGAGCACAAAACCATTTTCTTCCTTGTGAATTTCAAGAAGTTCTTCAAACAGATAATGATCAACGCCAAGCACAACATCCGAATACATCTGTATAAAACGTCGGTAGCTGTCGTATGCAAAACGTTCGTCACCGGATTTTCTGGCGAGCGCTTCAACAGTAACATCATTGAGGCCAAGGTTTAAAACCGTATCCATCATACCCGGCATAGACACACGCGCGCCGGAGCGAACAGAAACGAGCAACGGATTTTCTTCATCACCAAATTTCGCGCCGACGGTTTTTTCAATCGCCGCGATGGATGCTTCTACCTGCTGCGTGAGCCCTTCCGGATAATTTTTATTATTTTCATAAAAAGCGGTACAGACCTCGGTTGTGATCGTGAAGCCCGGTGGAACAGGAAGGCCCAAGTTTGACATTTCTGCCAGATTTGCCCCCTTTCCCCCAAGAAGATCTTTCATGGAAGCTTCGCCCTCAGCCGATCCATCACCGAAATTATATACCCATTTTGCCATTTTCAACTTAACCTTCTATCTTCGAAAATTCGATAATCAAATTCATGGTTGTTCTTATTTGCGTTAACAATTTTAATCTGTTTACACGTATTTCTTGTTCGTCACTATTCACTGTTACTTCGTCAAAGAAATTATCAATCGGCCCGCGGAGTTTTGACAGATGCGCCATTGCACCTTCGAAATTTTCTTTCTCAAGGGCCGAAGATGCGTTCTTCTCAACGTCCGAAAGAGCATCAAACAGAGCTTTTTCTTCGGCCATATTTAACATCTCAATCTTAACAATTCCCTTATATTGTTTGGCATCCTTTTTTTCTTCGGCTTTTAGTATATTTGCTGCCCGTTTATATCCGGCGAGCAGGTTTTCACCATCATCCGTTAAAATAAAATTCTGTAGTGCATCTGCTTTTGCCATCAGCTTGACAAAATCCCAATTAAACTCTGCCCCGATAATGTCGTGACGAATACCCTGGTCTTTCGCGTAAACCTTCAGGCGATCCCAGAAAAATTCCTCTAATTCCTCCAATACAAAATCAAAACCGTACGTTTGAGCGGATTTGTTTATGGTGTTGGACAGGTCAACCCGAATATTATTTTCGATAATCAGGCGAATGATACCAAGGGACGCCCGCCGAAGCGCAAATGGGTCTTTGGAACCAGTGGGCTTTTCACCAATTGCGAAGAAACCGACCAGCGTATCCACCTTTTCCGCCAATGCCAAAGCGATACTTACCGGTTGGTCCGGACAATTATCCGATGGCCCTTTTGGTGAATAATGATCAGCTATCGCATTTGCGACATCATCATCCAAACCTTCTTCAAGAGCAAAATATTTCCCCATCAGACCTTGCAGTTCAGGACATTCATCGACCATGCCTGTCACCAAATCAGATTTTGACAATCTGGCCGCCAGAGTTGATTTTTCAATATCCGCGTTGATTTCCCGGGCAATGTATCCTGCGAGCGTCTCCAGCCGTTTTACCCGCGCACCAACGGTGCCAAGCTTCGCATGAAAAACGATATCATCAAGCGGGGGCAGGTGATCAGCCAATTTGAATTTTAAATCCTGATCCCAGAAGAATTTTGTATCGCTCAATCGTGCTCGCAGCACACGTTCATTTCCATCGATAATTTTCGCCCCATCATCATCAGTTTTCATGTTTGAGACAAAAATAAACTTGTTGGCAAGCTTTCCGTTGCCGCCTTTAAGTGAGAAATATTTCTGGTGCGTGCGCATAGCCGAAGTTAATGCTTCCTGCGGTACATCAAGAAAGTCTTCATCAAAAGTTCCCATCATCGATACCGGATATTCCGCGAGCCCCGCCACTTCAGCAAGAAGTGCTTTGTCTTCTACTAGCTCAAGACCGGCATTGGCGGCAATTGAAAGTGAATCCCTTTCAATTTTTTCCATACGTTCATTACGGCAAATAACAACATATGCCTTTTCAAGGGCGGATTTATATTGTGCAAAATCAGATACCTCAATGGCAGATGGGGCCATAAAGCGATGACCGTATGTTAATTTTCCGGACCTAAAGCCATCAATTTCAAAATCGATAACTTCACCATCCAGTAAACAAAGAATTGAATGGATAGGGCGTACCCATCGCAGTGTCCCCGTCCCCCAACGCTGTGATTTAGGCCACGGGAAATTGCGAATAATTTCTGGCATAAACTCACTGATCACATCTTTTGATTGCCGCCCTTGCTGATCAATTATCGCGTACAAGAATGTGCCTTTTTTTTCTTCCCGCTCAACAAGTTGATCGCGTTTAACACCAGCGCTGCGAGCAAACCCTTCAATAGCCTGATCCGGTGCATCAACACGGGGACCGCGACGTTCTTCCGACACATCGGGTTGTTCGGAAGAAATATCAGTAATATGCAATGACAACCGACGCGCCGTAACATATGCAGTACCCTCACTGTGCTCAAGCTTTGCGGCTTTCAGTTTATCCGTTACCAGTTGTTTCAGGTCGGCCGCAGCCTTTTTCTGCATGCGAGCAGGGATTTCTTCAGAGAAGAGTTCAAGTAAAAATTCCGCCATTTTACAGCCCCTCTCCCAAAGATACCAGATAAGCCTCACAACATGCTTTTGCCAGCGCCCTGACCCGACCTATATATGCTTGACGTTCCGTGACACTAATCACCCCACGCGCATCAAGTAGATTAAAAACATGGGATGCCTTAATGCACTGATCGTAAGCAGGTAACGGATAATTACCTTGCTTTAGAATATCTTGGCATTCTTCCTCGGCATCACTGAAATGTCTAAAAAGCGCATCGGTGTTAGCAAGTTCAAAGTTATAGGCGGAAAATTCCTGTTCATTTTGCAGGAATACATCGCCGTATTTAACACCGTCATTGTTCCAGCGAAGATCGTATACATTGTCGATCCCCTGAATATACATCGCCAACCTTTCAAGGCCGTAGGTAAGTTCACCCATCACAGGTTTACAATCGAAACCGCCAACCTGCTGAAAATAAGTAAACTGACTTACTTCCATACCATCACACCAAACTTCCCATCCCAGTCCCCATGCGCCGAGCGTCGGGCTTTCCCAATCATCTTCAACAAAGCGGATATCATGTTGGCTGCTATCGATACCCAGGACCGCGAGGCTGTTTAAATAAAGTTCCTGGATATTTTGCGGCGACGGTTTAAGAACCGTTTGGAACTGGTAATAATGCTGCAATCGATTTGGGTTCTTACCATAGCGCCCGTCTGTGGGACGCCGGCATGGCTGAACATAAGCCGCTTTCCAGGGCTTACTGCCAAGTGACCTTAGGGTCGTCGCGGGATGGAACGTACCGGCGCCAACCTCATTATCGTAGGGCTGCAATATAACGCACCCCTGGTCGGCCCAAAAATGTTGTAATTTCAAAATCAGGTTTTGAAAGCAATTATCTTCCAAACTATCAGCGCTCATGAGGCGGGATCATCCCTATAAAAAATGTGGAAAACTGCGTGAAAACTACCCATCAGACCCCCTCAGGTCAAGAGTAGATATAATAATTCGTTCAAACTTAAGCAGTTGTTCATTATTAAGACATATAATGCCGTGGTTTAAATCAAAATAGTACATTGTTTATATAGAGTTAATTTAAATTTGTCGGGATTAAAAGCTGTGAAAGACTTAATCAAAATTGCCATACTGTCGATTGCTAAATATACAGGCCTGTTTAGTTTGGCCAGATCATATTACAAAAACAGAATCCGTATTCTTTGTTACCACGGGTTTAGCCTAAGAGATGAGGAACAATTTGTACCCGGATTATTTGTAAAACCTGAAATTTTTGACAAACGAATGAAATATTTAAAAGATAAAGGGTACAATATTATTTCTCTGGACGAGGCTTATGAAGCGGTAAAGTCGGATAAAATTGAAGATAATTCTGTGGTAATCACCATCGACGACGGGTTCTACAGCACATTTGCAGCAGCGTTACCGATCTTAAAAAAATATAATTTCGCATCCACACTTTATCTGACCTCCTTCTATTTTGATAAACCATTCCCCATATTCACTTTAACCCTTGACTATATGTTTTGGCGCAACGAACAGTCGGTTATCGACTTTTCCACCATTGGTATTGAAGAACTGGAAACGTTTACAGCGGTTAAAGCAAAATCAAAAGAATTTGAAAAAGCACAGGAAATAGTAAAATCAGCCGGGCGCTCCTATAAAAATGAGGAGAAACGTTTTGAATTGCTGCAAAAACTGGGAGACACTTTGAAGCAGGACTTTGATGATATAGCAGAAAGCCGTATACTGGCGATGCTTGATGAAGACGAACTCAAGGAATGTATAGATGCCGGTATGGATATTGAAATCCACACCCATGGCCACAGCTTTCCTACAGACATGGAAAAAGCAAAACGTGAAATTCAAGAAAACAAAAAACGGATTGATCCTTTGTTACCTCGCCCGATGCGCCATTTTTGCTATCCGAGCGGCAGATGGTCTAAAGAACATTGGCCGCTTCTTGATCAGCAAAATATCAAAACCTCTACCACTTGTGATAACGGCCTTGTCACAACAAAAACTCCCGTTCATGCCTGGAGCCGATATCTCGATAGTGCACGCATCTCACAGCTCGAATATGAAGCGGAACTGGCGGGTTTCAACGAATTGTTACGAGCTGTCCGTGGCAAATAATCTGATCCCTATAGAATAAAAAGGAATCTTGGTGAAAATATTAATCGTCGCAGGCACGTTTCCCCCCTACGCTCCCTCCTCCGCGAGCAGAGCGAATAAATTCGCCAAATTTCTGGAGCTGCAAGGCCATGATGTAAAGGTTTTGGCGCCGAAATTGCCGGGGCAGGATATGTCGCTGACGCCTGAAATTTCAGAAGAAAAAATAATTTTCACCGATTACTATGATATCAATGATTTTCCGACATCTGTAAAGAATACTATCAAAAGCCTGTTTTCTTCGGTCAAGAAAGAACCATCGGCGGGTCCCACGGAAACGCCGTCCACCATTGATGACAATAATAAACAATATGCAGAATCCGCCATTAGTAAGGCATACAGGTATCTTACCAATATACCGGACAGAACGATCGGATGGTATCCATCCGCCATGAGAGCAGGCAAAAAATTATTTGGACACTGGTGCCCCGATATCATTTTTTCAACGGCCCCCCCCTATACCAGTTTTGTTGTCGCTCACCGTTTGGCCAAATTAATTGACATACCTTGGGTCGCGGATTACAGGGACTTGTGGATTGACGAAAGTAATTTGCAATATCGAACCATCAGAGGCCGGGTCAATAAACAGGTGGAAAAATGGCTATTATCCAATTGCAGCGGGCTGGTCACGGTTACCGATAACTGGGCAAAGAACCTTCAAAAAAAATATGATGTGCCTGTCGTATTGGCCATGAACGGATTTGATCCTGATGATTTTGATGAAAGAAACAAGAACGTCCTTTATCCTGATCATTTTACCATTCTTTATGCTGGCGTTTTATATGGTGATCGGCGGGATCCTTCTATCCTGTTTGAAGCGATGGGAAAAATCGGAGAAAAGGCAAAAAAGATCAAAGTTCTTCTTTATACGCCAAACGGTATAAATGATTTGAGTGACCAACAGAAAAAAATCATCGAAACCTATAATCTTCACGATCAGGTTATTGCCAAAAGCTTTATTCCGCAATCTGAGCTTCTTGATATACAATTGGGTGTTGATGAGCTTCTACTTCTGAGATGGAACGACCCACGAGAAAATGGAGTGATCGCCGGGAAATTATTTGAATATATCGGTGCCAACAAACCGATCCTTTCCATAGGAAGCGTTACTGGCGAAGCCGCAGACATTATTCGTGATAACGAATTTGGAATCGTAAGCGATAATCCGGATGAAGTTGCAAGCTATCTTGAAGAGCGCATTGATAATATGGAGAGCCAACGTCAAATGGTCCGGTCGAATCCAAACCGCGATAATTTCGCCAGAGCGATACAATTCGAAAAAATCGAAAAACTTATGCTGGACCTCGCCGAAAAAGGCGAAGACTAACCTCGCTTTAAAGCCCGAACCGGCCCCATTCACTTCTCGTCTCGAGCGTATTAACAATTTCGTCCGCTATCGATGCTTTCGAGCCACGCATGCCGATCAAACCTTTTAGGAACCCTTTTTCATCCTTGATCCGTTTGAATTTCACATCATCACCAAGTTTCTCTTTCATCACAGACCGCATATCACCTACACCGTCAATCAAGCCCAACTTGGTGGCTTCCGTACCGTTCCAGACCCTCCCTGAAAAAAGTGTTTTTTGCACACCCTTGAGCCTATCTCCACGCGCTTCTTTAACGAAATCCTTAAAGAAATCATGAATCTCTTTGAGAATCTCTTTCATCATTTTGACGTCCTTCTCAGCCTCGGGCTTAAACGGGTCAAGAAGTGATTTGCTTTCGCCTGCGGTATAAACACGCCTTTCCACACCTAGTTTTTCAATAGCGCCCGTATAACCAAAACCCGCGTTTATTACGCCAATACTGCCGACGATTGATGCTTTGTGAGCATAAATTTCATCACCTGCGAGTGCGAGCATATATCCGCCGGAAGCAGCAACATCCTCCGCAAAGGCGTATACTGGGATTTTCTTTTCTTTTGATAATTCGCGTATTCGCATTACGATCAGCTCTGATTGAACCGGGGAGCCACCCGGTGAATTAATAGCAAGAGCAACTGCCTTCACATTATAAACATCAAACGCGTCTTTAATTTTATCTTCGAGATTTTCCAGATTGATTGCGTTGCTAAACCGCCCCGATGCCCCAATAACCCCCTCCAACGGTAATATGGCAACAACAGGATCAGGGTTTGCCAGACTTTCGATAGGAAGTTTTGAGATCAGGTTTTGGATGGCTTTTTTCATAAAAATTCTTCTTTATTGTTCAATATTCAAAAAATGTGCATGCCTAAGTATGTTTTCAGCAGCTTCGGTATAATTTCCATCAGATTTATGCACGATCAACCCGGATTGCAAGGTTAAAAGACCTTTTCCACCTTTTTGGGCGCGAATAATGACCCTGTTGGCTTCCTTTCCCTTTTTTGGATAAAACGGAAATACAATGATCGAGCCCGCCTTGGGCTTAAGCGCGATCAATATATCGTCCAGTCGGTCCGCCCGGTGAATGAGTGTCAGATACCCCTTTGGTCTTACCATGCGCAGGCATCGCTCCACCCAAAGATTTAGCGCATCCATTTCTTCTCCGTGAGCAACTGCCTTGGACTGATAAGGTGAAGATGTTACTGTTCCCTTCTCATAATAAGGAGGATTACTGACCACATGGTGAAAGCTGTTTGGATCACATCCTTCAACTTTATCCATAATATCCCCTTTAATGTAGGTCACATTTTTACTGTTTTTTCTTGCCAGGTCGATAAGCTCTGACTGAATTTCAATCCCTGTCATTGAAAATTCAATTGCTTTCTTGCCCATCCTTTCTTCCAGACAGGACAAAATTCCCCCACTTCCCGCACCCACATCAAGAATATCTTCGCAGGGTTTCGGCAAAATGGTCGCCGCCAAAAAAACCGTGTCACTGCTGATCCTGTACCCCTTTTTGGGTTGCATAAGACTGACCCGCCCGCCAAGGAAATCATCCTGTGTTGTCTCTAACCCCATCAAGTTATAAGCTCCACATCATTTTCCATATTCTCATCGCGAATCAATTTTATTGCCTTCGTATATTTGCTGCTATCAACCATCACCCTGCTTTGTATCGGGCCGATACCACCTCCCAATAAGCTTGCATGTCCGCCAAGAACAACAAAATCAATATCTTCCGCCGCGAGAAGCGCGGAAATCCTTGATATCACAACCGGGTTATCGCTAAAAAGCAGATCTTTCACGTAAAGTTTATCCTTTTTTTATGGTTTATCGTTTGTATTCTTGCCAATATGGCCCGAGATGACTATTTTGCAGTAACATTTTATATGTAGCCTAATCAAACAAACCACAACAGGAAAAAGAAAAGTGGGCCTTGTAATAAATTTTGAAGATGAAAAGAAGGACAAAGGTAAGGAAGCTCTTGCCACACTTCTTGACCTTGTGAGCGATGATCTCGATAAGGTCAATCAGACGATCCTCCTGAAAATGCAAAGCCCTGTTGCGCTAATCCCGCAACTAGCAGGGCATCTCATTGCTTCCGGCGGTAAAAGATTGCGCCCGATGCTTACGCTTGCCGCCAGCCGACTTTGTGAGTACGAAGGCGACCGTCATATTCATTTGGCAACCTGTGTGGAATTTATCCATTCGGCGACACTTCTTCACGACGATGTGGTTGATAAAAGTGACCTACGCCGCGGCGAAGACACGGCAAATGCAATCTGGGGAAACAAGGCCAGCGTTCTGGTGGGGGACTTCCTGTTCAGCCGTTCATTCGAACTCATGGTTGAGGATGGCTCCCTTGAGGTGCTACGCATTCTTTCAAGTGCGTCTTCCGTGATTGCGGAGGGCGAGGTGTTGCAACTAGTAACAGCAAATGATACCGACACCACCGAACACGCCTATATGGAAGTAATCTGCGCCAAAACGGCGGCACTTTTTGCAGCGGCATGTGAAATTGGCGGCGTAATTGCCGGCAAACCGTCATCAGAATGTGAAGCATTAATGAGTTACGGTAAAAATCTTGGCATTATTTTCCAGCTTATTGATGATGTTCTTGATTATTCGGCAGAACAAAAAACACTTGGTAAATCAGTGGGGGACGATTTTCAGGAAGGTAAAATTACGCTTCCCATAGTCCTGGCATTCCGCCGCGGCACAGACGATGAACGGTCATTCTGGAGACGGACGATGGAAGATCTGGATCAAAATCCGGGTGATCTTGAACATGCGATAGAACTGATGACAAAACATAATGCGCTGGAAGATACAATCAAGCGTGCCCGCCATTATGGCTCCATCGCCCGCGACGCTCTTGCGATCTTCCCGGACAATGAATACCGCCGTGCGCTTACAGGAATTGTCGATTTTTGCATCAACAGAGCATATTAATATATGCAGGAATTCTCACCCCCATATGGTGAAATACAACAAATAAGCGCGAAAGTGCGCAGAATTACCGCACCTAACCCCGCCCCATATACTTTTAAAGGGACGGGCACATATATCGTCGGTGAAAATGAGGTTGCTGTAATTGACCCGGGCCCCAACATTTCATCCCATATTGATGCCATCATGACGTCATTAAAGGATGAGCGCATAAGTCACATCTTGATCACCCATAATCATAAGGACCATTCACCCGGTGCTCAGCCACTTGCTGAAAAGTGTGGAGCAAAAATATACGCTTATGAAGTTACCGGGCAGCAATATGCAGATATTGAAGCCGAAGAAGGACTGGATAAGGAATTTCATCCTGATGTCGTGCTCGTCGACGGAGACGTTATCAACGGTACAAACTGGACTATCGAGGCGGTTCATACGCCCGGCCATCTTTCAAATCACCTCTGTTTCTCCTTTAAAGAAGAAAAGGCCCTTTTCACCGGTGACCATGTTATGGGCTGGTCGACGACCATAATATCACCGCCTGATGGTAATATGACAGATTATTTGAACAGTCTTGAAAAGCTCCGGCAAAGGGATGAACAAATTTATTATCCGACCCACGGCCTGCCTATTGAAAACCCTAAACAGTTTGTGACGCAACTCATTGGTCACCGCCTGCGGCGTGATAAAGAAATCATCCGCGCTGTATCAAATGGTGCCCAAACAATAGACGAAATCATGGATGTTGTTTATCCGGGACTAGATAGTAAATTGTCTCTGGCCGCGTCGCGGACAATATTTGCCCATTTGATCCGGTTGGTAAATCTTAGCGACTTGAGATGTGACGGACATCCGACCGAATTATCAAAATACCAATTGGCCAAATAAAAACCCCGCAGAACAGGTGCGGGGTTTAAATTAATCAAATTAAAAAAATTAATGCAGTTTCGCGTCCAGTTTTTCAGTGCTGGATTTAATCAACGCTTCGTGATCTTCTTTTTTCATATTGGCTTCAATAAGGTCACGTGCGGCGGATGTTGCAATATCAACGGTTAGCGTCCTGATTTCTTTTAACGCAGCGGCTTCCGCCTGGGCAATCTTCTGCTCCGCAACTTCGCCGCGACGCTTTGTCAATTCAGAGAGTTGCACTTTGCTTTCCGCGACCAGATTATTAACCTCAGCTTCGGCGTTTTTCATTAATTCCTCAGCCTGCTTCTCGGCTTCGCGCTGATCACGTTCGTATTTGGCAACAAGCGCTGCCGCCTCCTCACGTAAACTGCGAGCATTTTCAAGCTGATCCTCAATTTCTCTGGAACGTTCATCAAGCATTTTGGCAAAAATTGCCGGAATTTTTTTCCAGATGATCAATATAAAGAATAGTGTTATCGCAACAGAAACCCAGGTTGCCGGATCCCCAAAGAAAGATACGTGTTCTTCCATTATCTTTCTCCCTTTGTTGCGGCGTCAGTTTTCGCATTCACTTCTTTGGCAATCGTCTTTTCATCAAGCTTAATGCCGGAGATTCGTGAAACGATATCCGCACAAACGTCTTTCGCGACGTCGCGTATTTCACCAACCGCTTTGTCCTTTGCGGCATCAATACGTTTCTGTGCTTCATCTGCCTTGGCGGCAAGTTCATCAGAAAGCTTCTGATAGGCTGCTTCAGCTTCCGCTTTCAATGCGTCCCTTTTGGCGATGACAACGGCAGCAGCATTATTACGAGCATCCGTTTGCGACTTTTCGTAAGCCTGTCTCGCTTCTTCCGCTTGCTTCTGCAAGATTTCAGCTTCCGCCAAGTCATCCGCAATTTTATCCTGACGTTTTTTAAGCACGTCCGCGATCTTTGGCGCTGCACTGCGGGACATAAAAATATAAAGTACCGCAAAAACGACAAATAACCAGAAAATCTGGGGTACAAATACCGCTGGGTCTAATTGTGGCATGGTTTCCTCCTTATCCTTTATGGATCAGGTCTGATCAATAATAATCTATGAAATTAACTTTTAGATTATTATCCGAACAGGATAATGAAGGCGATAACCAGACCGAAGAGGCCCGTTGCTTCCGCAAGCGCAAAACCAAGCATAGCCTGACCGAACACTGGGCCGGCAGCAGATGGGTTGCGGATCGCCGCAGACACATAGTTACCAAAAATCACACCGATACCAACACCGGCACCGATAAGCGCAGTACAGGCAAGGCCAGCACCAATATAGCGTGCAGCATCTGTTTGAGCCGTAGCGGCGAGTTGAGCGATTTCCATTTCCATTTTATTTTCCTTTAATTATGAAAAGTTTTCATTCGTATTTAATTAAGTTAACCCCATACACCATTAGTGCATATGAAGAGCATCGTTTAAGTAGAGACAGGTCAGCATAGCGAAAACATACGCTTGCAAACATGCCACCAACAATTCAAGTCCAGTGAGCGCCACGATGAACGCAAGCGGGAAAAGTGCTCCCGCGACACCAGCCGCGCCAATTGCACTTAGGCTTACCACGAATCCACCGAATACCTTCAGCATCGTGTGGCCCGCCACCATATTAGCGAATAGCCGGACAGAAAGGCTGATAGGACGTGAAAGATATGAAATAATTTCAATTGGCACCAAAATCAAAAGCAGATACCAAGGCGCACCGTGCGGGACAAAAAATGTAAGAAATTTAAAGCCATGGGTGATAAAGCCAATAAGTGTTACGCCAATAAAAACAAACGCCGCCATCGCAAATGTCACGGCTATATGACTTGTGAACGTAAATGGATGTAGCCACGGCAACATGCCGATCAGATTAGCGGCCAATACAAACATAAAAAGGGTAAATACGAACGGGAAATATTTTCTGCCCTCAGGACCGGCGGCATCACCAAGCATTTTTGCGACAAACTCGTAGCACATTTCGACACTTGACTGCCAACGCCCAGGGACCAGTGCATTTTTGCGCATTCCCATTGTAACGAAAACAGTTATGACAATCACCGAAGCAACCATAGCTGCAGCAGAATTCGTAAATGAAATATCGTAACCAGCGACTTCAATTGGAACCCAAGGTTTAACCGTAAACTGATCGAGCGGACTTGCCAATTTATTTTCCTCTACTTTTCTTCATCTTTATTATCCACATCCTTCGGCGATAACTGCTTCGCGGCGCGCATAACATTCGTAATTCCAGCCGCAGCACCCAACATGATCAAAATAATCATCAGCCACGGTTTTGTACCAAAAAGTCGGTCCAAATACCAACCAAAAAGCACCCCAACCAGTATTCCGGCAACCAATTCAGCAACTAGTCTAGTGGCAATACCATATGCTGTCGCTTCATTTAGTCCGCGAGGTTCCTTTATTTTACTCGCCTCGCGTGCGGCACTTACACGGGTGTTCAAATCATCCAAAGTTGCCTTCATTTCTTCCGACTTTTTTTTATCGTCAGCCAATGAAAGCTCCTTATTTTGTCAGTAAAGATAAGTTACAAACAATATCTGAACCCACACCCTTAAAATTGAGTGCAACATAGTTTCAGACGCCCCCCCTGTCAAGCATCAAAAAACACAGACTTCATACCCAATTTTGCTTTTTTAACTAATTGAAATTAATAAGTTTTCCCAAACGTATATTTTAAATTATCCGGTTAAATAAATGTTACGCAGTTTGAAAATGAGAATCCCCAACGCGATCACGTATTTTTTCCGCACTCTCAAGGTCGACAGATACCAGTTGGGAGACACCACGTTCGGCCATCGTTACACCGAAAAGCCTGTTCATCCTGCTCATGCTTATCGCATTGTGGGTGACAATCAGAAAACGTGTTGACGTGTTTTTGTTCATTTCATCCAACAGACCGCAAAAGCGCTCCACGTTGGCGTCATCAAGTGGTGCATCAACCTCATCGAGCACGCAGATCGGTGATGGGTTTGTCATAAAGACTGCAAAGATCAGCGACAAAGCGGTAAGCGCCTGCTCACCCCCACTTAAAAGACCAAGATTTTGCATTTTCTTGCCCGGCGGACTTGCCATAATTTCAAGTCCGGCATCAAGTGGATCATCCGATTCTGTAAGCTCAAGATAGGCCTCCCCACCACCAAATAACGTCGTAAACAAATTTTTGAAATGATTATTTACTTCATCAAAAGCCTTAAGCATACGCGCGCGACCTTCACGGTTTAAGTCGGAAATTGCTTTATTAAGCCGCTTTATGGCTTCTTCAAGCTCTTCGCGCTCTTTGACCGAAACTTCAAGTTGATCATTTATTTCCGCGAGCTCACTCTCTGCTCTCAAATTCACGGCTCCAAGCCTTTCGCGCTCTATTTTAAGCCGTTCCAGCTTGTGATGGGATGTATCTTCGTCTGGTAAATCTTCGTCATCTTTGAGTTCAGTTAACGCGTAAAGCTCCGACGGTTCACAATCAAATTCCTCATGAATGCGCCTAGATAAATTTTCCTTTTGCTCACTATATTGCTCAAGGTTGGTTTCGAGTCTCACCTTTTGCTCTCTCGCTTCACTGACGCGGGTTTGAACCTCTCGCATTTCACGTTCTTTGGTTGCTAGTTCCTCTTCCGCTTCCGCAAGCTTGATAGCGGCCTCCTTACGTTCCAGCCCGGCTTCATCAATAAGTGCATTCAGCTTCCTGCGTTCAATGACAATTTCACCCGGCCTGTTTTCAAGTGCAACAAGTTCTTTTTTTGCTTCTTCAGCGCGAATAGAAAGGTTTTCCAAATGGTCATTTACGTTTCGAATGCGCGCCTGCCAGGTGTCATATTCCGCATTAATCTGCTCCAGACGGTTGTGTCTCATTTCGCTTTGATTATAGTGGCTATCATGCGCAATTCGTGCCTCGGAAAATTCCTGCCGCTTTACTTCAACAATATCGCGTTTTTTTGCAATTTCATTTTCAAGATCGACCGTTTCGGGGAGCTTTTCAAGATTTTCAATCGCCGCCCGATACCGAATATTCTGATCTTCAATATCCTGAAGAAGATGTTCCAACCGGTCTTTTAGAGCCGTTTCTTCTGACTGGTGGCGTGCGGCCAGTTTCTCAGCTTCGGTAAGTTCACGGCGCGCGATAATGGCGGCTTCGTCTGCCTTTCTCCACTCGTCACGAGTATTGTGACTTACCTGCTTTATATCAATCAGCTCTTTTTGTATTTTTTCATGTTTTTCAGCCGCCGATGCCACTTCTTTTTCTTTATTCAGATAATCGTCACTCAAATTTTTCAGGCGATTTTTTTGCGCAAGCCGTATGGCCGCACCGGAAGGCGCATCAGGAGAAACACAAAGGCCGTCCCACCGCCACACTCCACCGGACAAGGTCACCAAACGCTGACCCGCTTTAAGATCTTTGAGCAGCCGCAACGCTTCTTCTTCAGATTTCACAACACCGATTTGGCACAGACGACGCTTCAAAATCGGTGGTGCCTTCACGAATTTATCAAGTGTTTCTATACCTTCTGGAAAATCTGCCCCACCCTCAAGAGGCGGAAGCTCACGCCAATGAACCGCTGACGACTGATCATCACTGGCATCCAGGTCGCTATCAAGTGCCGCACCCAGTGCTGTTTCATATCCTTTATTTACAGACAATTTTTCAAGTAGCGGTATGCCTTCTTCGCCAAAATCAGAACTTAGCACTTCTTCCAGCGCTTCTTTTTCCGCCTTGACGCGTGCCATTTTTCCTTCAACCGCCTGAAGCATGTTTCTCGCTTCCTGCTCCATTTGCTGGATTGATTGACGCTTATCCTCCGCTTCGTTAAAGGAAAGCCGCATTTCGGTTATGCGCTGCTCCGCGTCCTTTAGTTTCTTTTCCGCACCCGTCAAACTCTGCGTAAACAGGTTATTATCTTCCAGCGTTGACAAGCGCTCTTCAACTGTAACTTTTTGATCTTCCAAATTCTGAATTTGCTCACGCCGTTCTTCAATTTCCCTTGTGAAATTAATTCGGTCCGCATTTCGCTCTGCCTGGCGGGTCATCAATTCCTCAAGAACAAGTTCCGCATCCAGAGTATCAGACTGTTTTTCCTGCAGTATTTTAGCCAGTTCTTCCATATTCCCGGTAGAGTTCGAGATTTCCGCTTCGATCAGTTTCTTTTCAACTTCAAGTCGTTCGATCGTCGTCATAGAATCCTTCACGGCTTCTTTTTCGCGGATTTCATCCTGGGCAATCTGTTCCAACTGCGCTTTTAGTTTTTCCTGTGTCTCAACAATTCGCTGTTCTTCACCATCAAGGCCATCACGGCTTACGGTAATGCGATGCAATTTCGCCGCTAGCTCCGCCTCATTCTGTCTTAAATCAGGAAGTTTCGCCGCCAATATCGCCTGTTCCTTGCTCAATGCAGCAAGTTCATTGCTTACTTTTGATACAAGAACGGAAATTTCCCGTTCGCTGCGTGACGCTTCAGACATATTTTCCTGATTATTTTTCCATTCTATATAAAGCAGAAGCGATTGTAGTTTGCGTATTTCATGGGCAACATTTTTGTATCGTGTGGCTTGCCGTGCCTGATTTTTCAGGCTTCTGATCTGTTCATTTAAGCCAATTTCTATATCACCGAGACGCTCCAGATTTTTATTCGCACTTCTAAGCTTGCTTTCGGCTTCCTTGCGGCGCGTATGAAGACCGCTTATGCCCGCCGCCTCTTCAAGAATGGCCCGTCTTTCTTTTGGCTTGGCGCTGATTAATGAACCAATGCGGCCCTGACTGACCAATGACGGTGAATGAGCCCCCGTGGAGGCATCGGCGAACATGAGTTTAATGTCTTTGCCACGGATTTCCTTGCCGTTGATACGATATGCCGAGCCGCTATCCCGCTCAATCCGGCGTGAAATTTCCAAATCCCGTTCGTCGTTGAAGGCCGCCGGCGCCGTACGCTCTTCATTATCAAGGCTTAATGTCACCTCAGCGAGGTTTCTTGCCGGGCGCGTCGATGTTCCCGCGAAAATGACATCATCCATGCCGTTACCGCGCATGCTTTTAGCGGAATTTTCCCCCATCACCCATCGGAGCGCCTCAAGAAGATTTGATTTTCCGCAACCATTAGGGCCGACAACACCCGTTAATCCAGGCTCAATAACAAGCTCTGTCGGATCAACGAATGACTTAAAGCCGGATAATCTTAGTCGCGTAAAATGCAATATGCTCCCTTCCCGTAACTGATTGCTTAGTTTAATGCCTGCTCAATGGCGCGCTCAATTGATCCATAGTCATTACCCGTTTTATTCCCATTAACAATAATGGTCGGCGTGGCATCCACTTTATACTTCTGAACACCTTCTTGATAAATGGAGAAAAGATATTGACCAATTTCCTCGTTAGCGATGCACGCATCAATTTTCGCTTTATTAAGCCCGACCTGACGTGCGATTTTCGATAATTCTTCCATAGTATGCGCGATAAACATTTGATTGGCGGTCTGCTGATCATGCAAGCCACTTAACCGTTGATATTCAGGTATGTCATACCATTGTGTTTGACGCTCGTACAAAGCATTCATAAACATGAAATATCTTTTTTCGGGAACACAGCGCGATATTGCCGACCCCTGAGCATCAATACCATTTAGCAGAAAGCTTCTCATCACAATCTTCGCTTTACCGGTATCGATATAGTTTTCTTTGATTCTGGGAAGCACCTGCGTATGAAATGTTGCACAGTGGTTACAGGTTATAGACGCATATTCGATAATTTCAACGGGTGCATTCGGGTCACCCAGCACCATGTCGTAATTGAGAAAACCTGCGTCTGCTTGTGGCTCTGACGGCATTTCCGGCGCCGGGCTTTCGGCCTGTGCTTCGGTTTGTGCCTGTTGTTCAGCAATAACTTCTTCGGCATTGGCATCAGTAACCATCGTTGCCGGAGTATTTTCCTGATCGGCATCATCGCCGCAACCCGTCAATATCAGCGCGAACACACCAAATACAAAAAATTTCCTGAAATTGCTTATTTTTAGCCTATATAGTTGTTTATTCATAAATCACCTACAATATATTGTTGATACTATAAAAATGAATGGTCGGACAAATCAAGCTTAGATTGACATTCTTATGCTCTTTTAGTCCTCTTTTTTTCCCGTTCCCGCAATACTGCCTTTCCCGCGTCTCGTGAAACGCTTAGTTTGCTTTGCTTCCGGCGGTTTTTGGCGGCCCATAATTTCAGCGCCAACGGTAAATAAACTTTTCCGCAACTTATCATCTTTTACATCCTGAAGAAGTAAATCGAGTTCACTTTTTTGAGAATCGGTAAGAATCGGTGGGGAATATTTTCTGGTTTCTGCATCCTGTTGGACAGCACCATGATGAAATATAAGTTTTTCTACCGCTTTAAATCCATAATAGGAATTGATACGGTCAATAACCAACGCTTCCAGATGCTGCATTTCCGGCGCGAAACTGCCGTCGATGCGGATATGCAAAACACCCGCTTTATTTGACGTTGAATTTTCATGGTCCCTTGGCATTACAAGTCGTTCTGGCAGGCTGGAACGGGACAATAATTCGCCGACGATATCACGCCAGTGAAGTATGATATCACTTTTCGCAAAACCAAACCTTCGAAACGCACTGTTATTTATTCCACCTGCAAGGTCGGCGATCGATTTTGTCTTAAAGGTTCGTTTTGAATTTACATGATTATTCATGACAGACACCATAACGTGTTATTCCTGTTCAGCATATAAAAATTGATGTCAGGAATATGGCAAGGGAACCCGCGCTTTAATTCCCGACTGTATTTAACAATGCATTATTGTATAGTTTCAAATGAGAATCAGTAAAACTGGGTGATTATGAACAGCATTATTGAAAATACTGACAAAAGGCACGAACTCGTTGATGCACTGCTTGATTGGTATGATCTTAATGCCAGAGCATTACCGTGGCGCGTTTCTCCAGAAGCAAAAGTTGGTGGTATTTCGCCGGATCCGTATCAGGTGTGGCTTAGTGAAATCATGCTCCAGCAGACAACGGTTGCAACCGTTATCCCCTATTTCGAAAAATTCATCTCAGAATGGCCGACCGTTGAACTTCTTGCTGCCGCAAATCTAGATGATATTTTAACCGCGTGGGCCGGGCTCGGATATTACGCAAGGGCAAGAAATCTACATAAATGCGCAAAATATATTACCGAGCAGCTCAGCGGAAAATTTCCTGTCTATTACGATGACTTGCTGAAACTACCGGGCGTTGGCGCCTACACCGCGGCGGCAATCAGTTCAATTGTGTATGATGTGCCGGAAGCTGTTGTCGATGGTAATGTGGAAAGGGTTATATCAAGGCTTTTCAGCATTGAAACACCATTGCCGGATTCGAGACCCGAAATAAGGGATTATGCCAAGAAATTAACGCCAGACCATAGACCAGGAGATTACGCACAGGGCGTGATGGACTTGGGTGCCACCGTCTGTACGCCAAGATCCCCGAAATGCGGACATTGTCCCTGGGAAAATGACTGCCTTGCAAATAAACAGGGCATCGCGTCCGAACTCCCGGTTCGCATAACAAAAAAAGAACGCCCGACAAGACGCGGGTATGCCTTTTGGGCCGAATATGATGGCAAAGTCTGGTTAAGGCGCAGACCGGAGAAAGGATTGCTCGGCGGTATGATGGAGGTTCCGTCTGATGAATGGGCGCCCAGCAACAGTTGGGAAAATATCCCTGCACCGCGAATTCCGATTATCGCAAACTGGGAACTTCTGCCTGGGATCGTAAAGCACACGTTCACACATTTTCATCTTGAACTTAAAATCGTCCGATTGGAACTGGAAGAAATCATTAACCTGCAGGAAGGCGAATGGTGCCCGGTGCATGACGTTGACAGTTATGCTTTACCCACAGTGATGAAAAAAATATTTAGCCACGCGCAACAACCCTTACTGGATTTATAAAATATGCTTTTGCTTCATGACAATATTGAATCAGGAAACGCCTATAAGGTGAGATTACTTCTTTCCCTTCTTGGTATCGCGTTTGAAACCAAACAATATGACGTTGTAAACGGTGAAACCAGAACGAAAGAATATCTGGAAAACATCAACAAAAACGGTCGCATACCGGTCCTTCAATTTGAAGATGGACGATGCCTCGCCGAATCCAATGCAATACTTTACTATATGGCCAACGGAACACAGTATTTCCCGCAGGATAAATGGCAACAGGCGAAAGTCATGGAATGGATGTTCTTTGAGCAATATTCGCATGAACCTTTCGTCGCTGTCGCCAAATTTATTTTGACAATGCTGCCGGAAGACACGCCGCGGCGCGCGGAAATACCGACATTGCATGAAAAAGGCTACGCTGCGCTTCAGATAATGGAAGACCGGCTTGAAGAAGCAGCCTTCCTCGTTGGTGACAGCCTGAGCATCGCGGATATTGCGCTTTATGCCTACACCCATAAAGCGCATATGGGCGATTTTGATATGAACCGTTACCCGGCGATCAACAGATGGTTTAGCCGCGTTGAAAAAACTCCAAATTATATAGAGATGTTTTAAAATGACTAAACAAATACATACCGCGAGGTGCATGTGCGGCGATATTACGCTGGAAGCACGGGGCAAGCCTGAATATGTAGAATATTGCCACTGCAAATGGTGCCAGCAGTCTGCGGGCTCCAGTTACATAATCTGGGTGATATTTAAAAAAGATAAAGTGAAAGTCACATCCGGCAATCTGAGCCACTTTAAAAAAAGCGAAGAACTTGAACGTGGCTTCTGCGCCCGTTGCGGATCAACCATGACCGTAAAATCATACCGACATTTTGATATCGCTCTGGGAGTCATGGATCACCCTGAAAATTTTGAAATTAATCAACATATCTGGACATCGCGTGCTTTCAAACAAATCAAGCTTGATGATGATCTGCCGAAATATGAAGAAAGCGCCCCTGATTAAAAAATGCGTTGTTAGAAAAGCGCAGCAATTTTATCATAATCATCAAGTGAGCCAAGGGGGCCAATCGCTCCAAGACTTGGTTTAGCGCCACCGAGAATTCGGGATGCACACTTCGCCACTGAATCAGCATCCACCTGTTCAATCCTAGCCAATATCTCTTCGCGCGGTATATGGCGCTCAAATATCATTTGCTGCCTGCCAAGCTGTTCCATTCTGCTGGTCGTATTTTCAAGTGACATTAATATGCCAGCCTTTATTTGCGCTTTCGCGCGGCTCACTTCTTCATCACTTACGTCCTGAGTAAGTTTAAAAAACTCATCCGCAATCACGGGTATTAATTCACTCACCTGATCTGGCCCGGTGCCCGCATGAATGCCAAACGTACCGCCATCGACATATGATCCCATGTAAGAATATATGGAATAAACAAGGCCGCGTTTTTCACGAACCTCCTGAAACAGTCGCGATGACATGCCGCCGCCAAACACCATGGACATGACCTGAGATGTGTAACAATCGGGATCGGAAAAAGAAAAACCGTCAAATCCAAACAGCAGATTAACCTGTTCAAGTGGGCGATGAATGCGGTTATCACCACCGGAATATATGGCTGAAATTTTGTTATAATCCCTTTTTGGCGCGAGGGCGCTGAACCGATCCTCAACCATTTGCACAAATTCATTGTGATCAAGGTTTCCCGCCGCAGCAACGACCATATTTTCAGCTTTATAATGCGCGGACATATAATCCGCGAGGTCGGCACGACTGAAATTGTTTACAAGATCGATTGTCCCGAGAATGGGGCGTCCCATCGGTTGATCATGATAAGCGGCCTTTTGCATCAGATCAAAAACAACATCGTCGGGCGTATCTTCAGCCTGACCGATTTCCTGAATGATAACACCGCGTTCACGTTCAAGTTCATCACTATTGAACAGGGAGTTTTGCAGAATATCGGCAAGCACATCTACCCCTAACAATAAATCCTCTTTTAATAGGCGTGCATAATAAGTGGTATGTTCTCGCGACGTGTAGGCATTCAGGTAGCCACCGACGTTTTCAACTTCTTCCGCGATGTCTAGTGCCGTTCTTTTTTTTGTGCCTTTAAATGCCATATGTTCAAGCATATGGGACAAGCCATTTTCATGTTCTTCTTCACACCGGCTACCAACATCGACCCATACGCCGACCGTGACCGTTTCCACGTTGGGAATTTGATCACTAACAACCCGAAGCCCGTTTTTCAGGGTCGTTACTTCGACATTCATAAGTTTTCCAGAATATATTTTTTCAGTGCATCAAGGTTGTTTGGCAGGATGTCGAACTTTTCGTCACGCTCAAAAAGGTCTGCCATATGGGCCGGTAGCTCAGGATGTTGACCGGTCACTTCCTCAACGGCATCCGGGAATTTTGCAGGATGGGCCGTACTTAAGGAAATCATGGGTGTTTTCTTATCGGACCATTTGGCGCGGGCAGCTTCAATGCCCACAGCAGTATGAGGATCAATTAATTGTCCGCTGGACGTGAATACGGAAGCTATCATTTTTCGGGTTTCTTCTTCGGAAACACGCAGAGCATCAAAGGCTTCCTTGGCTCTGGCAAGCTGCGGCGGCTGTATGACGAATAATCCACTTTGTTTTAAATTTTCCATAAGGTTTCGAATAGCAGCGCCATCCCCCTCATAGATATTAAAGAGCAAGCGTTCAAAATTACTGGAAACCTGAATGTCCATGCTGGGGCTGATTGTCTGGATGGTCTCCCCCACTTTATATTCACCAGCGTTTAGAGTGCGTGACAGAATATCATTGACGTTCGTTGCGACAACCAATTGATCAATTGGCAGCCCCATTTGCTTTGCAATATAACCGGCATACACATCCCCAAAATTTCCGGTGGGAACACTGAAGGACACTTTACGGTTCGGTGCACCGAGCGCAACCGCGGATGTAAAGTAATACACGATCTGTGCCATAACCCGCGCCCAGTTAATACTGTTCACAGCAGACAAATTTATCTTGTCGCGAAAATCCAAATCATTGAACAATGCTTTAACCAATGCCTGACAATCATCGAAGTCACCTTCTATTGCAATGTTATGGACATTGTCCTTAATCACGGTGGTCATTTGCCGGCGTTGCACGTCCGACACACGTCCCTTTGGATGCAACATAAAAATATCGGCACATGCCCGGCCCTGAACGCAATCAATGGCCGCTGATCCAGTATCGCCTGACGTTGCCCCAACAATGGTTATTTTGTCACCGCGTTTTGTCAGAACGTAATCAAACAAGTGGCCCAGGAGCTGTAATGCGACATCCTTGAAAGCGAGTGTGGGGCCATGAAACAGTTCCAGTATCCATTCGTTATTATCCAGTTGGGCCAAAGGAACAATGGCATCATGGCGAAAGCTTGAATATGCCTTATTTATTAACTGTTTGAAGTCATCTTCCGGTATATCCGGGCAAGCGTAGGGGGACATCACATCAAACGCGATCTCCTGATAGCTTTTCCCCCGCATTTCTTTGATTTGATCGAACGTAAATGTTGGCCAGGACTGTGGCAGATATAAACCTCCATCACGGGCGAGGCCAGATAGCAATACTTCCTCAAAATTCAGGTCCGGCGCCTCAGCGCGCGTGCTAATATATCTCACTTATAAATCCTCTAAAGATGACAATATTTTTCGAAACAGACATTAGCAATAAAACCTCAACATGCAAGCCTTTCTTGATGCTCAGACTTCCTTCTTTTTGATATGGGCAATCAGATAAATCACCACCAAAACAATGGCAAGTCCAAACCATGTAAGCGCGTAATCAAGATGGTTATTAACGATATTAAATTCTGTCCGTCCCGCAACCGGATAGCTGTTATCCCCATCCATTTTGGCAGCATAAAGAAACATTGGGTATACGTCTTTAATATTTTGTGCTTTTGCCATTCCTGCAAGGTCACGGTAAAACCAATTATTATTCTCCGGCTCATTTTCAGGACCATACCATAACTTTGTGCCCGGTTTACGAAGCAGCCCGGTTACTGAAACAATACCCTCAACAAGGGTGTCTGGCCGTGCGACCTGATTCTTAATCTGTTCGGGAACCCATCCCCGATTAATAATTATTATTTGTCCTAACTGATCGGTAAAAGGCGTATAAAGATCATAACCCGGCTCGCCATTTGGACCTACGCTGTACACGGTCATTTCCTGATCATTATTAAATGTGCCCATGAGCGAAACAGACTGGTATTCCAATTCATCCAGATTGTTTATTCCGATAGGTAGCGGCACCGGATCCATAAAAGCGCGTTCTTCAATCTGCTCTATTAACCCGAGCTTCCATTCCAATCGCTGCAACTGCCAATTACCAAGAAGCAATAGGGCGATTAAAATAGGAATGGTTGTAACCGTGGGCCAAAATTTTGGCTTAAATACATATGAAGACATATCAATCGCCCAATTTACCCTCGCGCGCTTTATAAAGATATTGCATCGCCACCATTATGCCCTTCATCGGCCTGAGCATCGCGATAGATCCACCGATAATCAATGGACCCCAAATCAGTGCGTGAAGCCACAAAGGAGGATGGAATTTCACTTCAACCACCAAGGCAAAACCGACAATGATAAAACCTAATATCAAAATGATGAAAACAGCGGGCCCATCACCCGCATCAAACATTGAATAATCAAGTCCGCAATTTTCACATTCTTCCGCGAACCCGAGAAACCCGCTGTAAAGTTTTCCTTTACCGCACCTGGGACAACGACACCCCAGCCCTGCTTTTATCGGCGAGACTGGGGTGTCTGAATTTTCGAAATCTGACAAATGCTTTAGCCTGTAATCCCGATATAGATGCAGAAGAACAATACCAACCAGACAACGTCAACGAAATGCCAGTACCATGCGGCAGCTTCAAATCCGAAATGATGATCTTTTTTGAAATGACCGGCATAAGCACGAAGTAAATTAACCGTCAAGAAGATGGTCCCGATCAAAACGTGAAAACCATGAAATCCGGTAGCCATATAGAATGTTGAACTATAGATACCATCCGCAAAACCGAAAGTCGCGTGACTGTATTCATATGCCTGAATAGCAGTGAAACACGCACCAAGCAGGATCGTAAACAGAAGCATCTGCTTAAACATAGCGCGGTCTCCCTCCACGAGTGAGTGATGCGCCCATGTTACCGTACATCCGGAAAGCAGAAGAATCAAAGTGTTGACCAAGGGCAAGTGCCATGGGTCAAGAACTTCGACACCTTCTGGTGGCCAAACAAAATTAATCGCTTCTGTCGGGAAGATACTTGCGTTAAAAAAAGCCCAGAACCAAGCCACGAAGAACATTACTTCTGAAATAATAAAAAGGAACATACCATATCTAAGACCAAGCTGGACAATCGGTTTATGATGGCCTTCATATTCAGCTTCCCTGATAACATCGCCCCACCAGCTATAGGCGCCAAAAATGGTCATAAGTGTTCCTATGCTGACAAGCCATACGTTGTCATAATGCATGTAAAGCACACCACCAAAGAACAAAAGAAATGCCGAGAATGAGCAAAATATTGGCCAGATGCTGGGATCTACCAAGTGGTAATTATGGTTAGGCGCATGTGAATCTGACATAAATTATTCCTTATATATCTATTCAAATTGTTTGTTATAATCTTCTGATGGGAAGAATGTATACGAAAGCGTCAGTTCCTTGATTTCATCAACGTCTTCATCTTCGACGAACTCTGGATCAATATAGAAACTTACCGCCATGTCAACTTCTTCACCGGGTTGTAATGTTTGTTCCGTAAAACAAAAACATTCAATCTTGTTAAAATAGTATGCCGTTTTAAATGGCGTCACGTTAAATGTCGCAACACCGGTTATCGGCTCGTCACTTTCATTTACCGCTTTATAAAAAATCAGCGCTTCCTCGCCAACTTTTACTTTTACTTTTCTTTGCGCGGGCTTGAAATACCATGGAAGTTTTCCGTTTATATCTGCGTTAAACAACACTGTAACCTCACGGTCCTTTATCATGCTTTCATCGGGTGCATAGTCCGCAACCCCCGTTGTCCCGCCGATGCCGGTAGCCTGACAAAACATCTGATATAGTGGCACTGATGCAACAACCAGTACACTCATTGAAAATATGATTCCCAACGCTATCATAAGTGTTTTTGTGTGAATATTTTTTTGGGGAGCAGGACTATTCATAATGTCTATACTACCCCCAGCTTCACAAGCGTCACAACAAAGAACAATACCACGAGCCCGCCTAAAACAGCGGCCAAAGCAAAATTGCGACCAGCACGTTTTTTATGTTCTTCATGGAGCGGCATTAAATTATCCTCCCGATTAAGTTTTCCAGCCCCAGCATTGCAAAAAGACCAAACAAGTAAAAAATCGAAAATATGAAAACACGTTTTGCACTTCGGTTATCGTCAGTGGCAGGTTTAGTATCGACTGCCAATGCATATGAAAGCCATATGAACATACCGCCCAGCAACCCCGCAAATACGGCATAATAAATACCGGCAAAACCAAAATACCACGGCATAATAGTCACCGGCACCATTAAAATAGTGTATAATAAGATTTGATTTTTTGTGTTTCTTTCGCCCTTGACCACCGGGAGCATCGGTATACCTGCTCTTTCATAATCCTTACAGGCAAAAAGCGACAACGCCCAAAAATGGGGAGGCGTCCACATAAAAATAATGGCAAATAAAATTGCACTTCCAATGCTGACATCACCTGTCACAGCGGCCCACGCGACCATCGGCGGAAAGGCTCCTGCCGCACCGCCGATAACGATATTTTGTGCAGTCCGACGTTTTAGCCATATTGTATAAACAACAACATAAAACAGGATCGTTACCGCGAGCAAAATCGCCGAGACAACATTAACCAGAAGCCCCATAATCAATACGGACGCGACAGAAAGGGCTACACCGAAGTGAAGCGCCGATGTCCTGTCTATCCTACCCGATGGTATCGGTCGATTTGCGGTACGGTTCATTTTCGCATCGATGTCCGCCTCATACCACATATTGAGACAACCCGACGCACCCGCCGCCACCGCAATACACAAGATTGCCGTAAATCCGATAACCGGATGAATTTCTCCCGGCGCAACAAGAAGACCGATAAAAGCCGTAAAAATCACTAGAGACATTACCCGTGGCTTAAGCAGACTGAAATAATCACCCGCACTAGGCAGGTTATAGTCAGCGATATTTCTGTCAGATGATGTAATGTCCATTTTATATTTTCTTCAAACTCAAATTTAAAATCGCCGGGCCAATGAATAGCCCGGCAAAAATCAGAATTATTTAATCCTTGGCAGCTCGTTAAACTGATGGAATGGAGGAGGCGAAGATAATGTCCACTCCAATGTGGTTGCAGCTTCGCCCCATTGATTCTCACCAACACGTTTCTTCGAACGTAATGTCATAACAAGACCAATAAAGAAGAATACCAATCCGATTGCCATCACACCATAACCAATCGATGACCAGAAATTCCACTCTGCATATGCATTAGGGTAGTCAGGAATACGCCGAGGCATACCAGCCAACCCAAGGAAATGCTGCGGGAAGAAAATCAGATTAACACCAATAAATGTAAACCAAAAGTGCAGCTTGGAAATCAGCTGCGGATAAGGTTTTCCACTCATTTTACCAATCCAGTAATACCAGGCGGCATAGATGGAGAAGAGCGCCCCCATAGACATTGTATAATGGAAGTGAGCCACAACATAGTAAGTATCATGCATTGACTGATCAACACCCGCATTGGCGAGCACAACACCCGTCACACCCCCGATAGTGAAAAGGAAGATCATACCAATCGCAAATAACATCGGCGTCTCAAAGCGGATTGATCCACCCCACATTGTACCAAGCCAGGAGAAAATCTTGATCCCGGTCGGCACCGCAATTACCATGGTTGCTGCGGTGAAGTATGCCTTTGTATCAACATCCATACCGACAGTAAACATATGGTGAGCCCATACAATAAAACCAACGACACCAATCGCCACCATCGCATAAGCCATGCCGAGATATCCAAAAATCGGCTTGCCGGAGAAGGTCGAGACAATGTGGCTAATGACACCAAAGCCAGGAAGAATAAGAATATAAACTTCAGGGTGACCAAAGAACCAGAACAAATGTTGGTATAGTACCGGGTCACCACCGCCGGAAGCATCAAAAAACGCAGTTCCGAAATTCCTGTCGGTCAGAAGCATAGTGATTGCACCAGCTAAAACAGGAAGCGCGAGCAGAAGCAGGAACACCGTCACAAGAACCGACCACACAAATAATGGCATTTTATGAAGAGTCATGCCGGGTGCGCGCATATTGAAAATCGTGCAGATAAAGTTGATTGCACCAAGGATCGAAGAAGCACCCGCAACGTGAAGCGAGAATATAGCAAGATCCATGGCCGGGCCAGGCTGACCGCTTGTCGAAAGCGGTGCATAAACAGTCCATCCGCCACCAACACCCATTTGGCCAGGCGGTCCTTCAAACATTGTTGAAAGGACCAATAATGTTAAAGCCACTGGCAGAAGCCAGAATGAAATATTGTTCATCCGCGGGAATGCCATGTCTGGCGCACCAATCATGATCGGAACAAACCAGTTGCCAAACCCACCAATTAAAGCAGGCATCACCATGAAAAACACCATGATAAGACCGTGTGCCGTAATCAACACGTTAAAAAAATGATAAGCAGCTTGAACATCACCGCCCTTTAACAAAGGCAGAAAGTCCATGCCTGGATACATCAGTTCCGCCCGCATGAGACCCGAAAAAATCCCGCCGATAACACCGGCAACGATAGCGAATATCAGATAAAGTGTACCAATATCTTTATGGTTTGTTGAAAGCATCCATCGACGCCATCCTGTTGGATGATGTTCGTCGTGACCCTCAGCATGTTCACCGTAGCTCATTGTAGATTTCTCCAGTTATTCTGTTATGCTTTGCGCTGATGCATATTGCCTCAAGCGCGGTGCATCGTTGGATGCATATTTAACTTTCGCTTCTTCAAGCCACGCTTCATATTCAGCTTGAGAAACAACTTCGACCATAATCGGCATAAAACCGTGATTGATGCCGCATAATTCCGAACATTGTCCGTAATACATACCTTCCTTGGTAGCTTTGAACCAGGTCTCATTCAAAACGCCGGGTACTGCGTCAATTTTCGCGCCAAACGCAGGTATCGTCCAAGCATGGATAACATCATTAGCCGTCACCTGTACACGAACCACTTTATTCACCGGGACTACAACATGCTCATCAGTACCAAGAAGTCTTGGGTGGTCATTATAACCTTCGTCACCTTCATTAAGAATTGTCGCATCAAATGCGATTTCCTCATAGTCAGGATATTCATAAGACCAGTACCACTGGTTGCCTATCGCTTTAATGGTCACATCCGCTTCAGGTATTACGTCCTGATTGTAAAGTAGTCTGAATGAAGGGATTGCGATAACAACCAGTATCAGAACAGGAACTGCTGTCCAGACTATTTCGAGCACTGTGTTGTGAGTTGTTTTCGATGGAACAGGATTTGCTTTCGCATTAAACTTAAGCATAATATAAAGCAAAATCAGCGTTACAAAAATGGTAATCCCTGTGATAATCCACATAAGCAGATTATGAAACGCTATCGTTTCTTCCATGATTGGTGAGGCAGCTTGCATGAAACCAAGCTGACCTGGCGCTGCACTGTGAATACCATCAGAAGCCGGATGTACGCTGTTTTGAGCGCTCGCGAAACCAGTGCCGATGATCGTCATCATTAGTGCTACAACCATCAAATATGTTTTTTTGAACAACATGTTCCTTTTTACCCCTTAAAATACGGATATGAACGTTAATGTTGGCGCAAATGTTGAAAGATTGTGGAGCTTCATCGATTACTAAAGTCTTCCCCTTCCCAACAAAAACGACCTTCGGGTGAGTTTATACCAGAATTTTGATCCAGCTCAAGACCGCATATGCAAAAAAAATGTAATTTTATCACGTTTGATATAGATCAATAGAATCATTTAAGTCCCTATTCCACCAAAGAGGGGCAAATAAAGCTCATTTTTCGCACTTTTACTTGGACTTGCAAAAATTTCGTTTAGTCGATATTACTAAACTTCATTTTAAATAGTCCTCGAACGTGTAAAGCTTATTTTCTCTCATGAATAACAATATAACAGATAAATCATATTTTTTTTCGAATTCCGACATCGAATCTGGCCTGTCGTCCCTCAGGACGCAGCGTTTTGTTGATGAAGCATTGCACGGGATGGACGATGGTGAACTTTATTTGCAATATTCGCAATCCGAGACATTCTCCTTCGATGACGGGAGACTAAAAAATGCGGCCTACGACACCTCAAAGGGATTTGGGCTTCGCAGTATTCTGGATGAGGCGACCGGCTATGCACATTCATCAGAACTAAGTGAAGATGCGCTCGCACGGGCGGTAAACACCGTTCAAAGCGTCAAGTCCGGTCAAAGCGGCACCCTTTCAATACCCCCACAAAGAACCAACAGAAAATTATATAGTGACCAAAATCCCATTGTCAGCACCGTGGATTTTAAAGACAAAATCCGAATATTGCAGGAAATCGACGAATATGCGCGCACAAAAGACCCTAGGATTTGTCAGGTCAGCTGTTCGATTGCAGGAGAGTGGCAGGTAATTGAAATCATCCGACCGGGAGGACACAGGGTTCAGGATATACGCCCGCTCGTGCGTCTTAATGTTAGTGTCGTTGCAAAAAAGGGCGACCGGATGGAAAGCGGATATGAAGGATCCGGTGGACGTTACACTTACGAGGAGCTTCTAACCTCGGAAAACTGGAAACAGCAAACCGACAATGCCATCCGCCAGGCTATCCTGAATTTGGATAGCGTCCCCGCCCCTGCCGGTGAAATGGATGTTGTTCTTGGGCCAGGCTGGCCGGGTGTTCTTCTTCATGAAGCGATCGGCCATGGACTTGAAGGAGATTTTAACAGAAAAGGGACTTCTGCGTTCGCGGGCCTTATGGGAGAACGCATTGCCGCAAAGGGCGTTACCGTCGTTGATAACGGAACAATGGAAAACAGGCGTGGCTCACTTTCCATTGATGATGAAGGAACCCCCACTAGCTGCACAACCCTTATAGAAGACGGAATTCTTGTAGGATACATGCAGGACCGAATGAATGCCCGGCTTATGGGCAAACAGTCGACCGGAAATGGCCGCAGGCAAAGCTATGCGCACCAACCAATGCCCCGCATGACAAACACTTATATGCTAAGTGGAAATCAGGAACCGGAAGAAATACTGGCCGGGGTCAAAGATGGGCTTTACGCGGTAAATTTCGGCGGCGGGCAGGTTGATATCACAAATGGCAAATTTGTATTCAGTTGCACAGAAGCTTATCGTGTTAAAAATGGGAAAATACAGGAACCCGTCAAGGGCGCTACACTCATCGGTAATGGCCCTGACGCACTTAAACGGATCAGCGCGGTCGGAAACGATCTAAAATTGGATAATGGTGTTGGTATTTGTGGCAAAGCGGGCCAATCAGTCCCCGTCGGTGTTGGACAACCAACACTTCGACTTGATGGTATTACAGTTGGCGGTACTGATATTTAAAACCCACTTTAGGAAATCCGATGTTGAGAAGAGTATTATGGGTAGAATATGCCAAGGCGATTGGTATCATTTTGGTTGTTTACGGACACGTTGCAAGAGGTATCCATACTGCCGGACTTCCCATTAACCCGGATTTCTTCAAAATAACTGACGCAATTATATACAGCTTTCATATGCCGCTCTTCTTTTTTCTGTCGGGTCTTTTTTTGATCCATTCTTTGGAAAAACGAGGCCGAATGGCTTTTATCGCTTCGAAATTAAGTACAGTAGTCTACCCTTATCTGTTGTGGTCTATTTTGCAGGGCATCATTGAAGTTAAGATGAATTCATATACGAACGCCGGAATCGACATCGTGGACATGATGCCTCTTCTGTATCAGCCGCGGGCTCAATTCTGGTTTCTATATGCGCTATCCATGATTTTTGTTTTTTCTGCATTGGTTTACCGGAGTTATAAATATTCATTCGCAATAAGTGTTTTTATTGTCGCCGCTATTGCTTATATTTTTAACAATCACATTCCAAGCGCATTCAATCTCGTCTATCTCAAAGGTTATTTTGTCTATTTCGCATTTGGCGTTTTATTCAGCTTCTGGAAAAACCAAGAAGTTCTTGGTAAAAAAGCTACTTTATTCATTCTATTTGTCATTTTTGTTCTCGGACAAATCCTATATCAAAACATTGATATGTTTACTGACATCTACGTACAAAATATTATAAAATTAGCCTCAACAATATCCGCCATATTGTTTGTTGCAAGTAGTACGAAATACTTATCAGGGATGTCATTGAATTTCCTGATTAATCTTGGGCGATATTCATTACCGATCTATTTAATGCACATCATATTCGGCAGTGGCACAAGAATTATACTCTTCAATATCTTCCATGTCACATCGGCATTCATTCACACTATATTGGGGTGTTTAATCGGAATTATTGCACCTCTTATGATTGCAACGATCATTAACAAATATAAGATTCATTATATATTTTCTTTTCCGACAAAATCCACCTAACGAAGATAAGCACTATAAATTTCAAAAAAAATTGAAATGCCGCCTTCTATCAGTTCATCGGGAAAGTCATAGTCAGGATTATGTATCTGTGGGTTCTCCTCTCCCGCACCATACGCAAACATCGCCCCCTTCGCGCTTGCACTTATGGCACCAAAGTCCTCGGACCAGCGAAATGGCGCTTCGAGCAAAACCGCGTCATGTTTTGTTTTTTCTGCTGCCTCAAGAACATCGTTGACACACCCCTGATCATTCACGCTTGCATCAAAAATATCTGCCCAATCAATTGAAAATTCAAGATTATTTTCTTCTGCTACCTTTTGCACCTCTTCCTCGGCCTTTTGAACCAGCAAATCCATACCATCGTTGGTTTCGCTTCGAAGTGTTACCAATAGAGCCGCATCTGCTGGCGCTGTACCAAAGGCTTTTTCTCCCATGCTAGCGTGCACCGTTGTCGTCATGATAAGCTCGTCTATTTCTACTTTTGATGCCAATATCGGAAAAATTTGCAATAGTGCTGACAGCGCCGCCGCAGGGCTATTCCCTGTTTCAGGGTAGGCCGCATGTGCAGTCTTGCCGGATAAATGAATAATCATCCCCCTTGAGGCACAATTGAAAGTTCCCGCGCGGATCAGTATCTGCCCCATGGGATAACCCGGAAGATTATGAAGCGCATAGCAATAATCAGGGTTTAGTTGTTTATACCGAGGGTCGGCAACCACGGCTCTCGCCCCTTCTCCGGTTTCTTCGGCTGGCTGGAAAAGCAAAATTACACTGCCGCAGTCAGGTCTGTTTTGAGAAATCCTCGCGGCCAAACCGTAAATAATTGCCATATGTCCATCATGACCGCATTTATGCGAAATGCCCGGATTTTTGGACCGGTAGGAAAAATCATTTATTTCTTCGATGGGAAGAGCATCAAGTTCCGAGCGAAATAAAATCCGCGGCCCCGGTTTTTCAGCGTTAAATATGGCCGCTATACCACAACCACCAATATCGGTTACAATTTCATCGGGGTTGAGTTCCCTCAACCAACCTTTCAAAAAAGCGGCGGTTTCATATTCCACCCCTGACAATTCGGGGTTTTGATGAATAACACGGCGCATTCCTATTAATTGTTCAATTTCATTACTCATCATCAACCGTTCCAGTTAATTTTAAGAGCGCTACAATAGCATCATTTGCTTTTGCTTCCTGCACAAAAATATGATCATGATAATAACCCGCCACCACATTCGCACTGATCCCGCTTTCCATCAAAGCCTTTGCAAAAGCAGCCGTCAGCCCCACTGCTTCCAGGCTCGAATGTACGAGGAGCGTGATTTTTCTGTAAATTCCTTCGTAAGCCAGACGGGCTGCGTCTGCATCTTCTTTTTTCAGGATAAGCGTTAAACCTTCTTCTTCGCGAATTACACAATGTGGTTTTAAGGATATGATTTCATTATCAAATTCACGGTCAACACTGCAAAAAATATATTTTTCTTTGCCCAGAGAAGGTTCCATATTCTTTAAAAGGATATCCAAATCTTTAATACCTTCCTTATTTGCGATTGAGTTCGACGAATAACCGCTCATAAATAAAACTCCTGTTTTAAATGTTCTTTTTCTGTCTATCACAAAATTCGCCCGATAGAAGCACTTATCCTTTTCGCAGAGTTTGGTTGACGCGAATCCTATCATTGAAGTTGTAGACATACGGCCCATAAATATAATAGCCTGATGCATCAGAACATATCACGGGCTATTGATCAATTTTAAGGCGCCGGGGACAGGAAACAATTGAACAAGAATAAAAAAACGGTGATGGGAATTGATCTGGGAACCCAGAGCATAAAAGTCATCATATACCAACCTGAAACGCATGAAATATTAACCACGCAGTCACAACCCCTGGATCTGATCTCAAAACAGGATGGTTCAATGGAACAACAATCCGACTGGTGGATTGACGGATTAAAACAATGCCTTAGAGACATCGACCCGGAATTAAGACAAACGATCACGGCTATTGGCATATCCGGTCAACAACACGGCTTTGTCCCGATTGATAAAAAAGGGACTGTTCTGGCACCCGTGAAGCTTTGGTGCGATACATCGACCGCAGTGGAATGCGAAGAAATTATGGATGATGTTGGCGGCGAACAAAAATGTGTTGAGATCGCCGGGAATTCCATCGCTGTCGGATACACGGCCTCAAAAATCCGTTGGCTTAAAAAGAATAACTCCGAAGCCTACGCCCGCATGTCAACCATTTTATTGCCACATGACTATCTGAATTTTTATTTAACCGGAAACCGTGTCATGGAATGTGGCGACGCATCAGGCACCGGAATTTTGAACGTTAGAAACCGTCAGTGGAGCAAACGCATCGCTGCGGCAATCGATAATAAACGGGATCTGATGCCGTGCCTTCCTACCCTGGTAGGACCCGATGATATAGCTGGCACCATTGTGAAAACCATCGCTAATGATCTTGGTCTTCCAACGGATATTATTGTATCTGCCGGTGGCGGGGATAATATGATGGCCGCAATCGGTACGGGCAATGTTAAATGCGGGCAATTGACCGCAAGCCTTGGAACATCGGGCACTCTCTTTGCTTATCACAATCAGCCCGCCATAGACCCGGAAGGCGATCTTGCGGCTTTTTGTTCATCAACTGGGGGGTGGCTGCCCCTTCTTTGCACGATGAACTGTACAGTAGCAACAGAACGGATGCGTAACCTTCTGGAAGTCGGTCTGGAAAAAATGGAAAAACTGGCATCATTTATCCCTCCGGGTGCGGATGGGGTTATCACCGTTCCATTTTTTAACGGTGAACGCACACCTGCTCTTCCCAATGCAAAAGCATCCATTTTTGGGCTGGACATGCACAACACAACCAATGCACATTTAATTCGTTCCGCCATGGAAGCTGCTATCTTTAATCTCAAAGCCGGTCTGGCCGCATTTGAGCGTTGCGGAATGACATTCAGTGAAGTAACCCTGACTGGCGGCGGCAGTAAAAGCAGTCTTTGGCGACAAATTTGCGCAGATATCCTCAATCTTCCGGTTCGAGTGTTAGATATTGAGGAAAATGCTGCCTTCGGCGCCGCACTACAGGCATTATGGGCCCACAAAAAACATACAGGAAAACACTCCCCCCTTAATATCATTTGCGAAGAACATTTGCGGGAAGATAAAAGCAAACGCTGCTCACCCGACGCGCAGGCGGTTGCCCGGTACGCAATAATATATCAGGAATACCAATCATTTGTGAATTTGATCGGTCAACATTACAAATAGAGAGAGCACCAGATGACAAGCACATTCATTGGCGACAAAGAATATTTTACCGGCATCCACAAGATCGGCTATGAGGGGCCCCATTCCGATAACCCACTTGCCTTTAAATTTTATGATGCGGACAGGAAAATCGCCGGCAAAACGATGAAAGAACATCTTCGTTTTGCCGTGTGCTACTGGCATACTTTCTGTGGGACCGGCGCAGACCCGTTTGGCCCTGGCACTCAAATGTTTGAGTGGGATATGGCACCGGATGCGATAACCGCCGCGCACCAGAAAATGGATGCGGCATTTGAGTTATTCTCCAAATTAGGGGTTCCCTATTACTGCTTCCATGATATCGATATCGCACCCGACGCCGATAGTGTCATCGAGAGAGAAAGAAACTTACAAACGATGGTCGCGCTTGCCAAAGAACGACAGCAAGAAACAGGGGTAAAACTGCTTTGGGGAACAGCCAATGTATTCAGTCACCCACGCTATATGAATGGTGCATCGACCAACCCTAATTTTGAAGTGCTAACCCATGCCGCGGCGCAGGTCAAAGGGGCAATTGATGCGACAATTGAACTTGGTGGTGAAAATTACGTTTTCTGGGGCGGACGTGAAGGATATGCCTGCTTACAAAATACAGACACACAGCGCGAACTTGAACATCTGGCGCAATTCCTGACCGTCGCACGGGACTATGGCCGCGCAAACGGTTTTAAAGGCACGTTTCTGATTGAGCCCAAACCGATGGAGCCAACCAAACATCAATATGATTTCGATGCGCAGACGGTAATCGGTTTTTTACGCCATCACGGGCTTGATAAGGATTTTAAACTTAATATCGAAGCCAATCATGCGACCCTCGCGGGCCATACATTTGCCCATGATCTTCAGATGTGCACGGATGCCGACATGCTTGGCAGCATTGATGCCAATCGCGGGGATCCGCAAAATGGCTGGGACACAGACCAGTTTCCCATAGATATATATGACACCGTTCATGGAATGATGGTGGTACTCGCATATGGCGGGCTTGGTTCAGGCGGCCTTAATTTTGACGCCAAAACAAGGCGCGAAAGCACCGATATGGAAGATATTTTCATTGGTCATATCGGCGGGATGGACGCTTTTGCCCGCGGGCTTGAAGTCGCCCACAGAATTCTGACGGAAAGCCCGCTTCCAAGCCATAAGGCCTCCAGATACACCAGTTTTGATAGCGGAAAGGGTTCAGAATTTGAAGCGGGTAAACTGTCGCTCAACGAGCTTCGTGACCTTGCAGTGGAATATGGAGAACCGAAAAGCATCAGCGCCAAGCAGGAATGGTACGAAAATGTTATCAATCAATATATTTTTGAAACGAAATAATATTCTCGATCAGGTTGTTTGGCGTAAAATGAAAAAAACCACCTCACTTTTGTGAGGTGGTTTTTTTCATTTTTGGTGGAGCTAAGCGGGCTCGAACCGCTGACCTCTACACTGCCAGTGTAGCGCTCTCCCAGCTGAGCTATAGCCCCGTATTCTTCATTTATTTCTGGTTTCAAACGAAGCCGGCATATTTAACGGGCGAAATCTATTCGCCCCTTTTCATTTTTTCAATACAAAAATGAATTAATCATCTGAAGTGGGTTTTACAATCGGCGCATCAACAACCGCTTCAACTGGTGTATCATCTTCATCACTTAACACCACGGTATTGTCGTCCGCTTCCAAATCAATATCATCATCATCGTCGTCATCACTTAGGAGCGCATCATCATCAAGTAGATCTGCTGCTTCATCGTCGTCCTCAGTCTCGACCTCCTGCTTCTCTGAAATAAGTTCGATGGAGTGAGTTTTGCTCTTCAAGATAATCTCAGGTTTAAACTTATGTTTGCATTCGATACATACAATCGGCTCATATTCACCAAGGTCGTAAAATCTTGTTCCACATTTTGGGCACTGACGTTTTTCGCCCCATTCAGCTTTTGCCAAAGTATTTCTCCTTAGAACATTTAAAAAACTGTTCGCGGTCGGTTAAAAAAAATATCATTTGCCATTTTATAAGGCCACTGTCAAAGCCTATTATGACATTTATCTTATCTTTACTCCTAAAAGTGAGATAAATATCTTAAAAAGTTACACATTTATTATTTATATGGTATTTGACAGCAGAAATTACGAAAACAAGAATTGGATAAATTCATCAGTATGAATCAGCTATCATCGTCAAAATCCGGCCCCCTTGACGGCACAATTACGGTACCCGGTGACAAGTCCATTTCCCACCGCTCACTGATAATGGGTACGCTCGCCGTCGGTGAAAGTAAAATTTCAGGCCTCCTTGAAGGGGAAGACGTTCTTGGAACAGCGGAAGCGCTAAAAGCACTTGGCGCAGATATTTATAAGGATAATACCGGAATCTGGCATGTTCATGGTGTTGGAATTTCCGGCCTTCGCGAACCTGGAAAGCCACTTGATATGGGCAATAGCGGGACAGGTGTAAGGCTAATGATGGGCTTGTTGGCAACACACCCGATAGAAGTCACCTTTAGTGGTGATCCTTCATTATCATCGCGACCGATGAAACGCGTGACAGAGCCACTTACGCTATTTGGTGCTGCATTTACAGGCAGCGAGAAAGATACCCTGCCCATTACTGTAAAGGGTGCCAGAATGCCAATACCGGTTCGCTATGAATTACCCGTCGCATCTGCACAGGTAAAATCCGCGGTCATGCTGGCGGGCTTAAACACGCCCGGGCGGACCACGGTCATCGAAAAAATACCGACTCGCGATCATTCTGAACGTATTTTTGATTATTTTGGTGTGCCAATCGAACTCAATGGCGATGAAATTACTGTGACCGGACAGGTCGAACTGCAAGCAAAGGATATGGCCGTGCCTGCGGATCCTTCCTCCGCAGCATTTCTGGTGGTAGGAGCCCTGATTACAAAGGGATCTGACATCACTATAAATAATGTTGGCATCAACCCGGCGCGAACCGGTTTATTTACGACGTTGATCGAAATGGGCGGTAAAATAGATTTCAATAACCTGAGACAGGAATGCGGTGAGGATGTTGCAGACATTCGCGTCCGGTATTCCAACCTGAAAGGCGTTGACGTGCCAAAAGAACGTGCTCCCTCAATGATTGATGAATATCCCGTTCTTTGCGCTGCGGCGGCGAATGCGGATGGCGAAACCGTTATGAGAGGACTCGAAGAATTACGTGTCAAGGAAAGTGACAGGATCTCAGTAATGGTTAAGGGACTTAAATCCTGTGGCGTTAATGTCACCGAACATGAAGATGGTATGACAGTCCGGAATTCTGTTACAAAGGGCGATGCCACAATAGAAACAAAACTCGATCACCGAATAGCAATGTCATTTTTGGTGCTTGGTCTGAATGCCGAAAAGCCTATAACCGTCGATGATGGCGCCGTGATAGAAACCAGTTTCCCGGGATTTGTAGAACTCATGAACAGCGTGGGGGCAAATATATGTCCCTGAAAACAAAACTGCTGATTGCGCTTGATGGTCCGGCCGCTTCGGGCAAAGGAACGCTCGCCCGAAAACTTGCAGAACATTATAATCTCGCACTTCTGGATACAGGAAAGCTTTACCGCGCGGTCGGCTGGAATGTCCTTAAGGCCGGTGGTGACCCGGAAAACGAGGATGACGCGGTTGCAGCCACCAAAAAAATACCGACCACTGACTTGTCAAACCCCGAACTTAAAAGCGAATCAATGGGCGCTGCCGCATCGAAAGTTGCAGCGATCCCCGCCGTACGGCAGCTTTTAGCCGATTTCCAGCGTCATTTTGCCAATAATCCCCCTGCCGATAAAAACGGTGCTATTCTTGATGGCAGGGATATAGGCACTGTTATCTGCCCCGACGCCCCGATAAAAATATTTATCACAGCAGACGTTGAAACCCGTGCAAAACGGCGGTTTCTGGAAGAATTTGGCAATACCGGAAGCGAAGAAGAATACCGAACGATTCTGGAAGAACTTAAGGCCCGAGACACACGCGATGTGAATCGCGCCACATCCCCCCTGAAAAAAGCTGATGACGCGCACTTGATCGACACAACAAATTCAGATATAGAGGCCGTGTTTGAAGCTGCAATCACTTATGTTTCAAGCAAAGAGTAGAGCAAAAATACCAGAAAATACTATCTTTAACCGATCAAAACGATGGGTTAGAGGTGTATTTGTTTTTGCTTATAATTTTAACACTAACCTTTTTATTAAGACCGTCGGAAACAACCGACTGGCCTATATAAAAACAGGGTGCCCGAATAATCGGATAGATCACCCACTTTGAATAGGTAATTATAATGACTGAACTTAATGTTCCAACAACCGAAGACTTCGCAGCAATGCTCGAAGAATCATTTGGTCCCGAAGGCAAATTTGACGGCAAAGTTGTCACAGGAACCATCATCGCAGTGGATAAAGAATCTGCGACTATAGATATCGGCCTTAAAGCAGAAGGCCGCGTCCCTCTAAAAGAATTCGCCGCTCATGGACAAAACGCCGAATTAAATGTAGGTGATCAGGTAGAAGTATTTGTGGAGCGTATTGAGAACGCCAAAGGCGAAGCAATGCTTTCACGCGAGAAAGCACGCCGCGAAGAAGCCTGGACCGTTCTTGAAAAATCATATGAAGCAGAAGAACGCGTTAACGGTGTTATCTTTGGCCGCGTAAAAGGTGGCTTCACAGTAGACCTCGCCGGCGCAGTTGCATTCCTTCCTGGAAGTCAGGTAGATGTTCGTCCGATTCGCGATGTAACTCCACTTATGAATATTGAACAACCATTCCAGATTCTGAAAATGGACCGCAAGCGTGGTAATATTGTTGTGTCGCGCCGCGCTATTCTTGAAGAAACACGCGCCGAGCAACGCACTGAAATTATCGCCAATCTCGCTGAAGGCAAAACGGTTGAAGGTGTTGTTAAAAATATCACAGATTACGGTGCATTCGTTGATCTTGGTGGTATCGACGGCCTGTTACACGTAACGGATATTTCATGGAAACGTATCAATCACCCTTCAGACATTCTGAATATCGGTGATACAATTGACGTTCAGATCATCAGGTTAAATCCAGATACACAACGTATCTCACTTGGTATGAAGCAACTTACTGAAGATCCTTGGGAAACAATAACCAGTAAATACCCGATTGGATCAAAACTTACCGGCCGTATAACAAATATTACAGATTACGGTGCGTTTGTTGAGCTTGATGACGGCGTGGAAGGTCTTGTACACGTATCTGAAATGAGCTGGGTTAAGAAAAACGTCCATCCGGGTAAAATCGTCTCAAGCAGCCAGGAAGTTGAAGTTATGGTGCTTGAAATTGATTCAGAAAAACGACGTATCAGCCTTGGACTTAAACAATGCATGGATAACCCATGGCTTTCATTTGCCGATAAATATCCGGTTGGAACCGAAATCGAAGGTGAAGTTAAAAACATCACAGAATTCGGTCTTTTCGTCGGCCTTGAAGGTGAAATGGATGGCATGGTCCACTTGTCCGACCTGGACTGGAATAAAACCGGTGAAGAAGCTATTGCCGAATATAAGAAAGGCGACATTGTAAAAGCTGTCATTCTTGATGTGGATACGGAAAAAGAACGTATTTCACTTGGTGTCAAACAACTGACTTCTGATCCGGTAAATTCAGTTTCCGGTCTTAAGAAAGGTGGAACGGTTACCTGTACTGTCACTGAAGTGACAGAAAACGGTTTGGAAGTTTCCGTTGGTGAAGGAGAAGGTATCAAAGCTTTCATTCGCCGTTCGGACCTTAGCCGTGATCGTGCAGAACAACGTCCTGAAAGATTTTCTGTCGGTGACAAGCTTGATGCCAAAGTGACAACACTTGACAAGAAAGCCCGTAAAGTTGGTCTTTCTATCAAGCAACTTGAAATTTCTGAAGAGAAAGAAGCAGTGGCACAGTACGGATCTTCGGACAGTGGTGCGAGCTTGGGTGATATTCTGGGCGCTGCGATAGCCGATGCTGCTCCGGCAGCGGATGCAAAACCAGCTAAGAAAAAAGCAGCTCCAAAAAAGGCTGCGGCCAAGAAGGAAGAAGCACCAGCCGAGGAAGCTGCAGAAGAAGAAAAACCAGCGAAAAAGAAAGCTGCCCCTAAAAAAGCGGCGCCAAAGAAAGCTGCTGCAAAAAAAGCTGATGATGCTGATGCAGAGAAAAAACCAACAAAAAAGAAAGCAGCGCCAAAAAAAGCTGCTGCAAAAAAAGACGATAAATAAACTTAACCTTTTTTCTTTGTTAAATTATATAAAACGCCCGGAATTTCCGGGCGTTTTTTTTGACTTCAGAACTGAAATGATTCTCTTAAACCACCGCCCTACGCGAGCTGAATATCTCTTAAAACAGGTTAATTTGCGCGATTTTTTAAAATTTACCTCTAATTTATTAAAAAAACATGGCTTATAAGGTACTTAGCCTTGACGACCTTGACAGTCTCTGGCACCTTATATTCTCCAAGCAACCAAAAGTAATATTAACAACATATAGGGGTCTGAGGATGATAAAGTCGGAGCTGATAGCAAGATTGGTTGATGCCAATCCCCATCTTTATCAACGCGATGTTGAACGTATCGTCAATACCATATTCGAGGAAATCACTAATACCCTTGCAGAAGGTAACCGGGTTGAGCTCCGTGGTTTTGGTGCTTTTTCGGTCAAACACCGCCCAGCGCGGACAGGACGTAACCCACGCACTGGACAAGCTGTTGATGTACCCGCAAAAAGCGTCCCTTATTTCAAAACCGGTAAAGACCTTCGGGAAAAATTGAACAAAAAATAATTTGTTCCAAACAAACAGAATAAGACAAGGGTTTAAAAGGCCTTAAAATATGCGCTTTATCTTTTATGCTGCTTTTGCCCTGTTTACGCTTCTCTGTATCATTATTGCAGTATCAAATAGCACCCCGGTACAGTTTAGTTTATCGCCAATCCCTATTAACATGGAAATACCAGCTTTTGGTTTGGTATTTATTGGTATTCTTATCGGTATTGGCGGCGGTTGGATTGTATCCATATATTCAGGAATTCGCCACGCCAGACGACATCGATTGGCAGATAAAAAAATCCGCGAGCTGGAAGAAAAAATAAAATCCAGCGAATCCGAAAATATTAATTTGTCAAATGCCCGCAACCATGGCAAAAGTTCTGCAGAATAAACGATCAGGAAACTACGGTGGACAAGTTAAAACCTTCAGAACGCATCCTATGCGCACTTGATACAACAGATGTCAATGAGGCATGCGATCTCGCAAAAATACTTGGTCCTCATGTCGGTGGAATAAAATTGGGCTTGGAATTTTTTGGCGCCCATGGTCCTCAAGGTTTCAGGGAAGTTGCCAAAGCGCATAATAATATTTTTCTGGATCTGAAACTTCATGATATCCCGAACACTGTCGCAAAAGCCATCCATGCTTTAATGCCGTTACGGCCAAAGATAATGACCGTTCATACAGCGGGTGGCCCCGCCATGATGAGCGCTGCTGCTGATGCCGCCAGCGCTGCGGCGCAGGATATCAGATGCGAGCGCCCGATAATTGTTGGTGTCACAATTCTCACGAGTCTGGACGGCGACGATCTTAACGCAATAGGTTATCAGGATGATGTATCGAAACAGGTCGTTAAACTGGCAATGCTCGCGAAGGAAAGTGGTCTTGACGGTGTTGTGTGCTCACCCCATGAAATTCGACTGATAAAAGAAGCATGCGGCGAAAATTTTAAACTTGTTGTGCCAGGCATTCGCCCTACCGGAAGCGTTAAGGGGGATCAGAAAAGGGTTATGTCACCATCCGAAGCGGTAGAAAGTGGCGCAGATTACCTGGTGATCGGTCGACCTATAACCCAAGCTGCTAGTCCCGCCGATGCAGCGCGGATGATCGCAAAAGAAATCAACAGTTAGCATGACACCAAAAGCAAAAATATGCGGCTTATCAACTATAGAAACCGTGCAGGCCGCCATTGACGCGGGGGCAAGTTATATCGGGTTTGTGTTTTTCCCTCCTTCGCCCCGCAACATAACCGTTGAGACGGCAAAGCTACTCGCTTCCTCTGCCGGGAACAATGTGTTAAAGGTCGGTGTTTTTGTTAATCCTGATGACGCCCTACTCGATGATGTGATAAAGAATGTCGCTATTGATATTATCCAGCTTCATGGCAATGAAACAATTGAACGCGTTAAGTTTATTAAAGAAAAATTTTTAAAGCCCGTCATGAAAGCAATTTCTGTTGCGTCTGTGGAAGACATCAAGCGGGCGAAAATGTATGATACCAAAACCGACATGCTTTTATTTGATGCTAAAGCACCGGTTGAAATGGAGGGCGCCCTACCGGGCGGTAATGGTCTGGCCTTTGATTGGAATTTAATTGCCGGACATCAATGGGCTGTACCATGGATGCTTAGTGGCGGTCTGGATATAACTAACGTGTCCGACGCGATAAAAATAAGTGGTGCAAAAATCGTGGATGTATCTAGTGGGCTTGAAACTTCGCCGGGAAATAAAGATATTAGTAAAATAAATGCGTTCATGAAAGCGGTTCGGGAAACAAAAGAATGAAAGAAAAGCAAGTTAACAGTTACCGCACGGGTCCGGATGAAGATGGCCATTTTGGCATCTTCGGGGGACGATATGTTGCCGAAACACTTATGCCGCTTATCCTTGAAGTTGAGAAAACTTATAAACAGGCTAAAAATGACCCCGCTTTCAAGCAGGAATTTCATGAACTGCTTAAAGAATATGTAGGACGGCCCAACCCGCTTTATTTTGCCAAACGCATGACAGAGCATCTGGGCGGGGCAAAAATATATTTCAAACGCGAAGAATTGAACCACACCGGCGCGCATAAAATAAACAACTGCATCGGTCAGATTTTATTAGCGCGTCGCATGGGTAAAACCCGGATTATTGCAGAAACCGGTGCCGGACAGCATGGGGTTGCTACCGCGACGGTTTGTGCCCTTTTTGGTATGCCCTGCGTTGTCTATATGGGTGCAAAAGACATGGAACGGCAAAAACCGAATGTGTTTCGTATGAAACTTCTGGGTGCCGAAGTCATTCCCGTTACTTCCGGTTCAGAAAGCCTAAAAGACAGTATGAATGAGGCCCTTCGAGACTGGGTTACGAATGTTAATGACACGTTTTACATCATCGGTACTGCGGCCGGACCTCATCCGTATCCTGAACTCGTACGGGATTTTCAGAGTGTAATTGGTAACGAAGCGCGCACGCAGATACTTGAAAAAGAAGGGCGCCTTCCCGACAGCCTTGTTGCCTGCGTTGGTGGTGGATCAAACGCCATTGGCCTTTTTCATCCGTTTCTTGATGACGAGGTTGATATTTACGCTGTCGAAGCGGCTGGTCACGGGGTGGATACCGATAAACACGCAGCTTCGCTAAGTGGTGGAGCACCGGGAGTGCTTCACGGAAACCGAACTTATCTTTTGATGGATGATGACGGTCAAATTCTGGAAGCTCACTCAATTTCCGCCGGCCTTGACTACCCAGGTATCGGGCCTGAACATAGTTTTTTGAACGACGTAGGTCGCGTGAACTATGTGCCCATCGATGACAATGAAGCACTTGAAGCATTTCAACTTTGCACCCGGCTTGAAGGTATCATTCCTGCCCTTGAAAGTGCACACGCTATCGCGTACGTGATGAAACTGGCCCCCACTCTTCCCAAGGATCACATCATGATCATGGGGTTAAGCGGACGGGGGGACAAGGATATATTCACTGTAGCAAAAGCATTGGGTGAGGAAATATAGTAATGCCAATATCCAGGATTGAACAAAGGTTCCGAAACCTTAAAGAAGACAATCGCGCCGGGTTGATTACATTTATAACGGCGGGTGACCCAGACCAAGAAACATCGTTGAATATTTTAAAGGGTTTGCCATGTGCTGGTGCGGACATTATTGAGCTTGGCATGCCATTCTCAGACCCGATGGCTGATGGTCCGGCGATACAGGAAGCAAGCATTCGCGCCTTAAAAAATAAAATGACTCTTTCCAAAACATTGGAAATGGTTGGTAAATTCCGTGAGAACGACAAAGAAACCCCGATCATCCTTATGGGATATTATAACCCTATCTATATTTACGGTGTTGATAAGTTTCTGGGTGATGCCAACCGGGTCGGCGTAGACGGTTTAATTATCGTTGATCTTCCACCCGAAGAAGACAGCGAACTCGCCATTCCGGCAAAGCATGCAGATATTGCGATGATCCATTTGGCAACACCAACAACGGATAAAAACCGGCTTGAGCGAATATTGGAAAATGGATCAGGATTTCTTTATTATGTTACCATAGCGGGCATAACAGGATCCGCCAAACCGGACCTCAGTCCTGTGAAAGGTGCGTTGGCGGGTTTTCGCGAAATATCAACAATTCCAATGGCTATCGGGTTTGGCATTAAATCTCCGGAAGACGCCGCACGGTTCGCAGAATTCGCCGATGCCGTCGTTGTCGGGTCTGCGATCGTTGATGTGATCAAAAATAATCTTGAACAAGAAAATCTTGCAAATTCTGTATTAGAGAGTAGAGTCCTATCTTTTGTAGGCGAACTTGCTCAGGGCGTAAGAAACGCCCGTTGAAAAAGTGAGGTATCGATATGAACTGGTTGACAAATTTTGTACGTCCAAAAATCCAAAACATCATTGGACAAAAATCAGAGACCCCTGACAACCTTTGGCACAAATGTAGAAATTGCGGTCAGTTGCTTTACGTAAATGACATCGAAAAAAATCTTCATATTTGCCCCAACTGCGATCATCATGAACGAATTGGCCCAACGGAACGGTTTAAAAACCTTTTTAATAACGGTGAATATAAACTGGTCGACTTGCCCCCGACAAATGAAGACCCGCTAAAATTTAAAGATCAGAAAAAATATACCGAACGCCTGAAGGCGGCCCGAAATAAAAGTGAATTCCAGGATGCTATAGCGGTTGCCTACGGAAAAATGGGTACTGTAAATACGGTGGTTGCTGTACAAAATTTTCTTTTTATGGGTGGATCAATGGGGGTTGGCGTCGGCAATGGAATTGTCACCGCCGCCGAAAAGGCAATTGAAAAAAAGACCCCCCTTATTTTATTCACAGCCGCCGGAGGCGCGCGTATGCAAGAGGGCATTTTATCCCTCATGCAAATGCCGCGTTGCACCGTGGCCGTACAACGCCTTCGCGATGCAGGGCTCCCTTATATCGTGGTGCTGACAGACCCGACAACGGGGGGCGTCACCGCGTCATACGCTATGCTTGGTGATATTCAAATTGCCGAACCAAATGCATTGATTTGTTTTGCCGGACCCCGCGTCATTAAAGATACCATAAGAGAAGAGCTTCCGGATGGGTTCCAAAGGAGTGAATATCTCCTTGAGCATGGAATGATTGATATGATTGTTCACCGTGCAAAAATGAAAGAAACGCTTACCCAGCTTCTTAGTCTTTTGGTGAATAAAGCGGCGTAGGTATAGCTACAATTATGCGCGAAAGCGATCAAATATTAGAGCGATTATTAACGCTTCACCCAAAAATTATAGATCTGTCCTTGGATAGAATGCATGACATTCTTGAAAAAATGGGAAATCCGCACAAAAAACTGCCTCCTGTTATCCATGTCGCGGGCACCAATGGTAAAGGATCAACGATATCATATCTGCGATCCATACTGGAAGCGGCTAACTTGTCTGTACATGTATATACATCTCCGCATTTGGTAAAATTTGCCGAACGGATTCGGTTGAATGGCAAAATTATTGATGAAGACTATCTGAAACAAATTCTCGAATATTGCGAAACGATAAATGAAGGAAGTCCCATAACCTATTTCGAGATCACGACTGCGGCAGCGCTCAAGGCATTTTCTGAAACCCCTGCTGATGTGTTGATACTTGAAGTCGGCCTTGGCGGACGACTTGACGCAACAAATGTTGTTGACCTGCCGATGTCCACAGTAATTACGCCCATTTCCATTGATCATGAACAGTTCTTGGGGACCAACCTCCATATGATTGCGATAGAGAAAGCCGGCATCGCCAAAAAGGGAATCCCACTTATTGTTGCCAAGCAAAATGCCAAAGTGGAGGAAAAAATTCAGGAAATCGCCGCTAAAAACGGGGCTAATCTAATGAATGATTGGTCTTTTGAGAAACTTAAAAAAGGATTTAGATATAAAGACGCAACAGGCGAATTCAACTTGCCGGCGCCAAATTTAATTGGCGACCATCAGGTGAGCAATGCTGCCACCGCAATCGCCGCGCTCCGACACCAGACAAACTTAACGATAACACCCGAACATTGTAAGACGGGCGTAACAAAAGCGAAATGGCCCGCGCGGATGCAGAATATAACTGATAGTCCTTTTGGACGGCTTCTGCCAAATGGTAGCGAACTCTGGCTGGACGGCGGGCACAACCCTGCAGCAGGAAAAATAATCGCCGAACATTTTAAAGGCGAAAAAATGATACTGATTTGCGGCATGATGAAAAATAAGGACGTGAAAGGGTTGCTTGAGCCCTTGGCTGCACATACACAAAAATTATTTGGCGTCGACATAGAAGGCGAAGTGAGCCATACCGCGACGGAAATTGTAAAGTTTGCCTGGGCGCTCGAAATAACGGCGCAAACGGCGACAAGCGTCGAAGATGCCCTCAATCAGATCGATAACAAAGACCCTGTTAAGGTGCTTATTTGCGGTTCATTATATCTCGCCGGGCAGGTACTTGGTGATAATGACTTGATCCCGGATTAAGGCCTGATAAAATAACCGAAACCCTTAAAATCAGGTATGCCTAATGACTGACACACGTCTATATTTAATCACCCCTTCAAAATTTGATCTTGATACCTTTTCCGCCCAACTGAAGGACGCCCTGGAAGGCGGTGATGTTGCAAGTGTCCAATTACGCATGAAAGAAAGTTATGATGAGGAAATAATCAAAGCAGCGCGTACTTTAATGCCAATTTGCCATGCAAGAGATGTGGCCTTTATTATTAATGATCGGCCCGATATTGCCGTCAAGGTAAATGCCGATGGCGTTCATATAGGACAGGAGGATCAAAGTTATAAAGAAACCCGGGAAATGTTGGGCGACGATAAAATTATCGGGGTCACATGCAAGAGCAGCAAACATTTGGCAATGACTGCCGGTGAACAAGGGGCAGATTACATTGCATTCGGATCATTTTTCCCAACCACAACGAAAATTACGACGTCCATGGCGAAACCCGAGATACTCACATGGTGGCAGGAATTATTCGAAATACCCTGTGTGGCGATTGGCGGCATAACGGAAGATAATGCCGATATAGTGGCAAAAGCAGGCGCAGATTTTGTCGCTGTGTGCGCCGGCGTATGGGACCACGAAATGGGCGCAAAGGAAGCGGTTAAAAAAATCAATCAGGTTATCAGCGAGGTTTGACAATATTTTTTTATGAATGACCATCCTGTTTTATACAGCTTCCGAAGATGCCCTTATGCGATGAGAGCTAGGCTGGCACTCACGGCTAGTGACATAACATGCGAACTTCGCGAAGTCGTGTTGAGGGACAAGCCCAGGGAAATGATTGCCATTTCACCCAAAGCGACCGTTCCGGTTCTACAGCTTCAAAATGGCGACGTTATAGACGAAAGTCGCGATATCGCGATATGGGCTATCAAACAGAATGACCCAAATAATTGGACACCTTATTTAGATGAGATGACCAAACTGACTGAAATAAATGATTTCCAATTTAAAACCCATCTTGATAAATATAAATATTCCAGCCGCAACCCCGAATTATCAAAGGAGGCGCATAGGGAAAATGCGAATTTTTACCTGGAACATCTGGAAAACCTTCTTTCAAAAAATACATTTTTGAGCGCGGATAGGCCGACCATCACAGATTTTACCGTCTTTCCTTTCATTCGTCAGTTTGCATTCGTCGACAAAGCATATTTCGATAACCTTCCCTATAAAAAACTGATCACGTGGCTCGAATTCCACTTACAATCAGAAACTTTCAAAAATATTATGACAAAATACCCGCAGTGGATATCAGGGAGCGAGAAAATATATTTTCCTTAAAAGCACCAAATGAAGATGAAATTGATTTAAGTCATTAATTTGAATGGTCCTTGGCGTTACTCTGCAAAAATGATATGATGTTAAACCAGAAACAGGGTGCGCTTGATGATACCGATTAACAAGGACAAAGTTGAATATATAATTTCCGTCGGACGCGAATATCGCGAAGGCTCCATGGCTATGGTAAATGAAGAATTGTCTGAATCGCATAATTCCGATACCTATACAGAACACAACCTCGCCACGGTCATGGAAGATCGTAAAACAATCGAACACGCCCAGGACAGCGCGTATAACGAACTCAAGGCAGCTATTGATAATCTGAATGAAGAAGAGCACTATACACTGGTCGCGCTGATGTGGGTTGGGCGTGGCACTTACAGTCCAGATGAATTCGATAAAGCACGGGCGGATGCGCGGGAAGCCAGCAATGAGCATACCGCCGAATATATTATTGAAACACCATTATTTCCTGATTACCTCGAAGAGGGGCTAAGCCAAATGAGTGACGATTGATTATTAAATATCATAAGTCACGTTTGCCTCATTTCTTCATTTCAAGCTCTACACCTGCTCCACGATCAGGACGACGCCGTCGGCACTGACGACCCTAACAGACGTACCGACGTCGGCATCAAAATCCCCTCTGACAAGCCATAAGCTGTCCCCAATGCGTACTTTCCCTTCGCCATTTACAAGGGCTCTCTCAAGATTATAACGGTGGCCAATATAACGGGCACCCCGGTCATTCAATTTTTCATCCTGACTGACAATCGGATTCTTACGAAGATATGTCCGGCCGGAATAAACACTGATTATGCCCAGTACAGAGAAAATGATAAATTGTATTTCCCAACCCAAATCCGGGATCATAAGAACGACACCACCAACAACAATTCCGGCAAATGCCAGCCACATAAAAATCACCCCCGGCACCATCATCTCAAAAGCAAATAAAGCCAGAGAGAGAACAAACCAAAACCAGTGATTAAATTCAAAATTTTCAATCATTCAAACTTCCTTCTCGTAACCACATTCAATCATCAGGGCACATGCTTCGTGTCTTCGTCTTTTTTGATATTCAGATTTTTCAGCATATCTGTCATACCTCCAAGCGCGCCTAAAACCCCGCTTGCCTCAAGTGGCATAAAGACGAGCTTCTCGTTTCTGGAATTTGCAAATTTTCCAAGTGCTTCGACATATTTCTGCGCCACAAAATAATTGATCGCCTGAGGGTCTCCTTTCGCAATCGCCACCGAAACCATGTCCGTAGCCTTCGCTTCCGCTTCGGCTTCACGCTCCCGCGCTTCCGCATCACGGTAGGCCGCTTCGCGCCGGCCCTCCGCCTCAAGAATAACAGCCTGCTTTTCACCTTCAGCACGCAGGATTTCTGCCTGCCTTTCACCTTCAGCGTCAAGGATATTGGCTCGTTTCAGTCGTTCTGCCTTCATTTGCCTTGCCATAGCGTCAACAATATCACGGGGTGGTTCAATATCCTTAATCTCAATACGTGTGACTTTAACGCCCCAAGGCTGCGTTGCTTCATCAACAACGTCCAGAAGCTGCGCATTGATCTGGTCCCTCAAGGACAGGAGCTGATCAAGGTCCATTGACCCCATCACGGTTCTAAGGTTGGTCATGGTTAAATTGAGGATCGCCATATAAAGGTCATTAACTTCATAACTTGCCCTCGCCGCATCAATTACCTGAAAAAAAACAACACCATTTGCGGTAACCATCGCATTATCTTTGGTGATCACTTCCTGGGACGGAATATCAAGAACCTGTTCCTTCATATTCATTTTGTACCCGATTTTGTCAAAAAACGGAACAATCAGATGAAAGCCTGGAGGAAGCGTTTTAGTGTAACGTCCGAACCTTTCCACGGTATAATTGTAACCCTGAGAAACTGTTTTGACGCCTGCGACGAACAGATACACAACCAAAAGCACAAGTACAATCGCGAATATATTAATTCCTTCAAATATCATAATAATGTTCCCTTATCCTGTTTTTCACCAATACTCATACAAAAAATCAAGTAAATACCAATTAGTATCCCCGATACAATAAATTGCAATAAATTATATATTTACACCCTATCATTTTTTATTGAGTTATATACTATCACAGGAATTGGCATTACGTATTGTGTATTTTATAGTTTTTATCTGGAGGAAATATTCGCCTCCAACACTGGAATTCATGCAGCGTTCTCTATACTGCTTGACCCGACTCGCCCGCAATATTATTATGGCAAATTCTATATTTTGACGATTTGCACTGGGTATTAAATGTGACAAAAAAAGGATTTTTGAGCGGACAATTACTGTTGGCGATGCCGGGGATGGCTGATCCCAGGTTTGACGGCACAGTGATATATATCTGCACTCATTCCGAAGAAGGCGCCATGGGCCTTGTTATTAACAGACCATGTGAAAACATTAATTTCCCGGATCTGTTAAATCAATTGGACATTAACCACACTTCAAGTCTGACTGAAGGAACCGCGCTTGATAACATTACCTTACATGAAGGCGGGCCCGTCGAATCCGGGCGCGGATTTATTCTTCATAGCGCAGATTACGTTCAGGAAACAACATTGATCATATCAGAAACGATTGCATTAACCGCGACGATTGATATCCTGACAGCCATTGCCGCTGGCGAAGGCCCGCAGGATTACCTTATTGCGCTTGGTTTTTCAGGATGGAGCCGCGGCCAACTGGAAAAAGAAATCCTGCAAAACAGCTGGCTTTCCATTGAAGCCGACGAAGAACTGGTATTCAGAACCGACCTTGAGCTAAAATTTCCAAGGGCCATGGCCAAACTGGGTGTTGATCTATCCATGCTGTCCTCGCAATTCGGAACCGCATGATGGTAGCCCGTCACGCGCCATGCTCAAAAATCGGCTAATTCTGGCAAATATATCTTATGTGCTTGATTTTATTATATTGTATCAATTTACTGTGACTAAAATACAACAGTATTGTAAATTTACATCAAATTTTAGGTTTTGTGGGGTGTTTTACCTAGTAATCGTTTGATTTCTTTCAAAAATTCATATAAATAGATTCGCAGTGGAATATGTAATAGGGAGACATTAGGCATTCACTAAGACGATGTTTTGACGGATTTTATACCTGAAATTGCATCCGAGTGTCGTTTTCTGTTTTCGTTTTTGCTATGTACACCAATTGGTTAGGTGAGATTATTTCTATGGCTCTATTTTACAAAGCCGCACAGTAGAAACAGTCAAACCTGATCTTTTCGCGGGATCTTATTTTAGTAATGGTAAGATTCTTGAATTTTAAAAACACAATCAGTTATTTTTTATAAATAACTTTTTGGGAGGAAATTTTAGATATGAAAAAATTATTACTTCTATCTGTTAGCTTGCCTTCACTTGTTATGGCTGATCTTGCATCAGCACAACAACAAGCAGGACAAGATGACAATGATGTGATCAC
>JAUIDN010000019.1 GCA_030428615.1 Alphaproteobacteria bacterium
ACCAGATTGATTTTTAATTAATCCATCGAAACTTTCATCCACAAGGATATTTTATAGAAGTTCGCGTTAAATCAAACGAAACCTGACTGTCCGCTTTGGGTCGGTTGCAGCCACTCAGATGGGTCTAGAAATGCCGAAAGTGATATTTATGGTGACTGTCTGCTTCCGACCCAAAGAGGTCATTCTCCTTCATTATATTCAAGTATCCATTATTGCTGATTATTAATTAATTGATAGTGTTCAAAAACGCACACCTTTGTCCGAAATCGAACACCATTATAACTTAGTAAGGTGGCAAATCTTATTAAGAGATTGGTTTTAATGCATTAATTATCTGGCACATTTATTGCTGTATATATGATGAATGTATAAGGAAAATACACTTTATGATAATATTACACTAGGGGGTAATAATGCTATTCACAAACTATGTGATAATTGCGTGGCGAAATATTCTGCGACATCGGCTTTATTCTATGATTAATATCTTTGGCTTAGCTGTTGGGATGGCAGCTTGTTTGCTTATCTTTTTATTTGTTAGATACGAAAGTAGTTATGATAACTGGCTGCCTGGTTCTGAAGATATTTACCGGGTAAATTACACCATGAATTTTAAAGCGGGTGAAGACTTTGTGGGCGCCGTAATACCAGGCATAACAAAGGCGATATTTGATCAAAGGTTTCCACAAATTGAGGCATCGAGCAGATTTTTTAATTTTGATGCGATCATGACGCTTGGTAATGATACGTTCAAAGAAAGCGTTTGGGTGGCAGACCGTAATATATTCGATGTAATAGAGCTTAATTTCGTTAAAGGGCAAAGTGAAAAAGTTTTTAACGACTTAAACACCATTGTTTTATCAGAAAAAATGGCTTTGAAATATTTTGGCGATCAATCCCCCATTGGCGAAGTGTTTACACATACTCTTATCCAACCCGATGCGGAGGGTGAAGCGAACCATTTAACCCGTGATTATAAAGTGACAGGGGTTTTTGAAGACATTCCTGAAAATAGCGAATTTAATTTTGAATTCATTTTTCCGCTTGATACGGATTATTTCCAATATGCGGGGCCTGTTAATACAAGATGGGACCAGACATGGGGGTATTTATACCTTAAATTAATAGAGGGCACCGATCCGTCGATTATCAGTAGCCAATTGGAAGACCTTGTTGCGAAGAATGCACCCACAGATGATGATAGAACGCCAAACGAAATTTTTGAACTTAGCCTCACTAATGTAACGGATATTCACCTTCAATCTGAAGGCCGAAGTAATGGCATCAAACCGATTGGTAGCATTACACAGGTTTATACATTCAGTGTGGTTGCTTTACTTATATTATTGATTGGCTGCTTTAATTTTATGAATTTATCAACAGCACGTTCACTTCAGCGAGCAAAAGAGATTAGCATGCGTAAAGTGCTGGGGGCCAACCGAGCACAGTTAATCAGGCAATTTCTTGGTGAAAACCTTGTTGTTGCATTAATTGGGCTTTTACTGGCAATTACAATGGTTGAACTTGTCCTGCCTAGTTTTAACGCAATGACTGGATTACCCCTTGATAAGGCATTTATGAAAGATCCCATGATTATTACGGTTGGGATAGGATTGCTTTTCCTTATCGGTATTGTTGCGGGATTATATCCTGCCTTTTATTTAACAGCATTTCGCCCATCTGAAGTGCTGGCAAGTGGAAGTGCGGGTGGTCATCATAAAGGGGTTCGCTTTCGCAGCGCGCTAACAATCTTTCAGTTTTCAATTTCTATAGCCTTAATTATTTCTACGGCGGTAGTCTACGGTCAAAATATATATAGTTTGACTAAAGATTTAGGGTATTCAAAAGAAAGTAAACTTATATTAGGCGGCTTATTTAATGGTGATTTGATTGGTAAAAAAGAAATCATAGCTGGTGAAATTGAACGCCTTAAAGGTGTCCGTGCGGTTAGTCTTTCCCGCTCTGTCCCTTCAGATATGACATCATGGTACAATGATTTTACCTTAATGGATGTACCAAACGCAGAAAAAAAACAAATTACCGGCCTCTCCATTGATGATAAATTCTTTGATATTTATGATATTCCTATTCTTCATGGCCGAAATTTTGATTTGGGGCGCCAAAATGACAAAGTTATTCAAGTTGATACGGGTAAGGAAGCACCAATGGCTTCCGCTATTGTTAATGAATTAGCAGCACGGCAGTTGGGCTTCACAAACTCAGAAGACGCTTTAGGTAATGTGCTTATGGGTGATATTAAATATCAAATTGTTGGCATTGTATCTGACTTTCATTTTCATTCAATGCGTCAACCGTTGCATGCTTTTGTTTATTTAAGTAATTCGCAGATGTTTAGTGCTTTAACTATTGATTATATGCCAGAAGCCGATTTGCAACAATTACGCAGAGATATAAGCTCAATCTGGCAGGGCTTTGTTCCGGAATATGAACCACGGTTCTTTTTTCTTGAGGACCGCGTTGCAACTTTATACACTTCGGATATAAAGCAGGGCCAGATGCTGCTGGCCTTTTCCATATTGGCGGTCTTTGTGGCGTGTTTGGGGCTTTATGGACTTGCCGCCTTCACCGCAGAGCAAAGAACCAAAGAAATTGCAGTGCGTAAAGTTTATGGGGCAGGAGTTTGGGATATTGTTAAATTACTGTTGATGCAATTTTCAAAACCGGTTTTGATGGCAAATATAATAGCATGGCCGATTGCGTGGTATTTAATGACGGACTATCTTAACGGTTTTACATTTAGGATTGATTTGGGAGTAGCGTATTTTGTTGGCACAGGAATAATTGCATTATTGATTGCATGGGCCACAACTACAATGCATGCTATCAAAGCTGCTCAGACAAGCCCTGCTTTGATTTTAAAGGCGGAATAAATTAATATTTTACCTAGTATAATGTTTTTCGCAGTTTCGCTGAGCAAATTAGCAAGCAATTGCTATTATGGATCAACTAAATAATTAGGGCAATGAACGTCTGCTTTGGGTCGGAAACAGACAGTCAAAAATTACATAAAGAAATAGGCTAGGTACTCAGGGGGGGGGAGAATCCTAGCCTTCCCACACTCAACTCTCCCGCTGAATTCCAGTCATGTTGATAGTGCGCGCCTTGAGCGACAGGGCAGTCAAGAGCTGCTAGCTTAAAGATACAAACATTAACGCCGCCATCATGAGGCACGCTATCAAATCGAATCCCTCCTTCACCATGATCATCATGATGGGTATCAAACGGCCACCATCATCATTAGAATGGACGAAAACCCAAAATTTGTTCATGATTATCAAACGGAGTATTAGATATAAGTGCGTTGCTGCGGAGCTTGGTGCAAGTGCAGAAACCATTCGCCGCGGAATTAACTATCTAAACCCTGCCTTTTACGGATAGGTATAAGACGAACTGGATTTTGAAAGAATAATTTTTCATTTCGAAGATGCCGCGCATCCATTTTATTGGAAAATTCACTTATCCTTAATAACATCAATGTAATTTATACTTTACAATAACGCTATTTTTTGTTAATTATATTTAACATTAAGGATAAGTTATGACAAAAAAATCCGTAACACTATCACCCACATTAAATGATATTATGCTCTCTATTGGCGAAAACATTAAACTCGCCCGTTTGAGAAGAAAAATCACCACGGCAATGCTTGCGGAGCGCGCAGGTATTAGTCGCCCAACTTTAACAAAAGTTGAGAATGGTGAAAGCACGGTCTCTATGGGCGTCTATGCGAGCGTACTGTTTTGTTTAGGCCTTGAGAAAGATTTGCTTCACTTGGCCGCCGATGACCCCTTAGGAAGACGATTACAGGATGCTGAGTTAACCCATACAAAAGAACGTGTCGCAAAAAGGAAAAAATAATGACTGCGAAGCGTAAAGAAAGAAAACACATTCAAAAAGCAATCCAAGTCTGTGCTCATTGGGCTGGTTTAGATGAACCTGTCCTCATGGGCACTCTTTACGCTGCCCCCTCACGCGGTAAAGAAGTATTTTCATTTGAATATGATCAAACGTGGCTCAAATCCCCTCACCTCTTAGAGCTTGATCCTGATCTAAGATTATTCACAGGCCCTCAATATGCTCGCGAGGGCCATGATAATTTTGGTTTGTTTTTAGATTCTTCACCTGATCGCTGGGGCCGCGTATTAATGCAGCGCCGCGAAGCTCAGAAAGCACAAGTCGAAGCCCGCGAAATTCGCACACTTTATGAATCCGATTATTTACTCGGTGTTTATGATGGTCACCGAATGGGAGCATTGAGATTTCGGTTACCTGAGGATGGTCCCTTTTTAGATGATCAACAAAACCTGGCAGCCCCTCCTTGGACAAAACTACGCGAACTAGAATATGCAAGTCTTCAGTTGGAGAGCGATAATGCAGAGAAAGACGATGATTATCTCAAATGGTTAAGCATGCTAATTGCACCGGGTGGCTCACTTGGCGGAGCTCGCCCCAAAGCGAGTGTCCTTGATGATACTGGCCATCCTTGGATTGCTAAGTTCCCAAGCCGCAGAGACGAATACAATATCGGCAAATGGGAATATTTGACATACCAGTTGGCGCAAAATGCCGGGATTGAAATAGCCACATCAGAAATTCGTAATTTTTCAGGAGGATATGACACATTCCTAACAAAGCGTTTTGATCGAACGGATAATGATGAACGTCTTCATTTTGCCTCTGCTATGACCTTACTTGGCAAGAAAGATGGTGATGGAAGCGATACGGGCGTAAGTTACTTGGATTTAGTGGATTTTATATTGCGCCATGGAGCGCGCGTGAGCACAGATCTTGAGCAATTATGGAGACGTATTGTTTTTTATACATGCGTATCCAATACAGACGATCATTTAAGAAACCACGGCTTTATTTTGTCAGATAGAGGATGGTTTTTGTCACCAGCTTACGACATCAACCCTGTAGCAACCGCAGGCGGACTATCTCTGAATATATCAAAAACTAACAATAGACAGGATCTAGATCTTGTCATGAGCGTTGCACCTTATTTCCGTGTGAGTGATGAACACGCAAAGGAAGTAGTCAAAGAGATTTCTAACATTGTTCGATGTTGGCCGGATCTAGCAAAAGAACTGAATATTCCAGCTCGTGAAACCAATTTAATGAAGGGCGCATTTAAATTAGTTGGCAAACAAATTTAAAGGGATTACCTCGCTTAATTACTCAATATTTTGTCATCATCGAATGACTGCTTTGGGTAGTTAGCAGACACTCACAAAAAGCCAGTTTCAAGCAACAGCCCTCGATAATCTTATATTATCACAAGATGTAATAGGCCTAAAAAATACTTCTGTAACCCACATATATGTAATTACCTATGGAAGATTGGGTGAGGTCCAAAACTGTTTCGTCACGCCATTCAAGACCGCCTTCAAATTCCAGAGACAGCCATTTCGCAACCCTGTAATCCAGCTTCATCGTTGGCCTAATGATAAGCCGTTTCGAACTAATCTGTTTGCCTTTTCTATAATCCAATCTCAAGCGGGGATTAATGCGAAGGAGTTTGCCTACGCGAAATCGGCTATTTAAATACAAACCAAATGTTTTATCACGTTCTCGGTCGTTAAACCTGATGCCAAAAATATGGCTATCGTTTTCTGCAATTAGATTACTACCCAACAGCTGGACATTTGTGTATAGCTCCGTTCCGGTGCCCGGAAAGCCGATCACACCTGCTGATGAAACCGTACCTTTTAAATCTGTTGCGGTGATATCGGCTGACAATCTAAATTGATCGTCAATGGCCTGGTTAATACCTGCGGTCAGGGTTTTAATAGCGGCTGTCCTATCAGCAGCAATGAGAAAAATTTCATCCTCAGTATATAGTGTGAATAAATCCGAAAGTTTTTCAACACCCTGACCCTGTATTGCATTTGTCGAGGTGAGAAGCGGGCTTTTGCGATAATCCATATTCAGATATATCGTAGTTTCAGGCGAAAGGACCCAGTTGGTATTGATCATGGCAAGATTTAGTTCTTTGAAATGTAGGTCATAATCAAGCATGGCAAAGAGTGTTTTTCCGTTATTGAAGTAATTGACTTCACCACCAACTGCCCTTCGGTCCAGCAGACTGCTATTTTTTTGCTCTATGAAATAAGTAGTAAAATCCCAATTTTCCGCCACATTTTCAAAATCAATACTGGCGCCATAAAATTTACGTTCGCTATTAATATTTGTTTGTCTGGATGACATAACCGGGTGACCATAAACGGCATTTATTTTAATATCGTCTGTTGCCTTTGCGCCCACATCGACACCGTCAAACCTGCCAAGCACACCACCATTACTTTTGGACTGACGACCGATTTTTATCCCAGCACCATATTTTCGGTTCTGATAATCGACAAACAGGCGGCTCAATCTCTTTTTATTTTCCCGTCCTTCCAAAAAATCCGCCTGATGGCTGCCTACAAATTGAAATCTTACTTCACTATCTTCACTTCTCGATCTAACATTAATGTTGGCGTTGGTTGTCAGGTTTGAAACATTGGTTCTTTTTTCGCTATCCTTAGGGTTAATTTCGTCACGAAAATAAAATTGCGATAAACTGCCGTATACAGACGTTTCCCACGCACCCTTTTCCTTTTCTTCAGAGGGTGTATCCGTCTGCCTTAATTTCGGTCTCGCTTGTTGATCAGCAGTAATGAGCGCGGATAATCTTTGCCTTATACGCACGGCATCTTCACCATCCGGGTAAAGGGCTAAAAATTTTTCATATTCCGCTTTGGCGTGAGCAAGCTGATTGTTCCGCTGTCTCGCGAGCCCCAGATATTCAAGCGCCTGTTTATGGATGTCTCCGCTTGAATTGGCTTCTATTGTTGTGAGCAGTCGAATTGTGGTTTCATAATCCGCTCCCCGAAAAGCTGCCATCGCCTCACGGAGCAAGCCGGAATATTTTTGATACTGCTTTAGATCGTCATCTGCCATGCCGTCTTCATGTTTGATGCGTATAACGATTGAGCGTGCATCTTCAATACTTTCTACTTCGAAATTTGAATGACGATTAAACAAAAGTGTCAGAATTGGCCTAGAAATATCGCCGCTGCCCCAAAACATTTCCTGAAGCGAAAATGCCTTCGAGTGATCCCAGGTCAGGTCTGTTCTCGATGTTAATATTCTAACATCATCACTATCGATATTATTCTGTGAGTTTAACCTGAATTGAATTCGAAGGTTATCCCCCTGAGAACCCGGTATATGGCCTATGTACTGCATTGGAAACGAAAAATTTATTGTTACCTCAGTGGCCTCTGTGGTTTCATCAATAGTTACATTTTCAACAACGCGTGCATATGTTCTTTGCGCTGGCGCAAGTGTCATCATAACCAGACACGAAACGGACGCGATTAAACGTATAAAAAACGGAAAAATGTTATAAACGCTCAATCAAAATCTCCGTCTGTAGGTCTGTGTTCGTTGCTTCTAAAATCATTAATCACTGTTAGACTGCTATCCTGATAAACATGGCACGCACCGGAACAATCCCGTAGTTCACTAACCGTGTAGTAAACGGTACTTGGGTTTTCATATTTTTTATGCTCATTCATGTCGTAATCATTGGCATGACACGCTGCGCAATCGGGTTGGTAGGCGGCAAACGGCCAGGGGATAACCTGATTATTTGATGTGTGACATTCGTTGCATGCGAGCCTGCCAAAGCCGTGGTCAGGATAGTTTGCGGACATATGCGAATAATTCGAGAAAACCCAATTGTCCGTCGTATGACATTCATTGCATTCCGCGGTCGTAACAAAATGACCGGCCCCTTTACCCGTTGCAATTGTACCGTTATGGCAACTTGAACAGGAACCCGTGATGGCATCATGATCAAATGAAACGGTTGTCCAGTTTAACGTTATATGACAGAAATCGCAGTCTGCGCCGGTGCTTATGTGATCCATGTCTTTTCCAGTGGCGATTGTTCCATTATGGCAACTCGCGCAATTTCCGATAACCTGTGTGTGGTCAACATTGACGGTGGTCCAGTTAATTGAAATATGACAGTCTTCACAAACATTTGTTGATGATATATGGCCAGCATTTTTTCCCGTTGCTGTGGTACCATTGTGACAAGTTGCGCAGCTACCCAGAACATGAGTATGGTCAACATTGGTCACGGGGGTCCACGCATTGGTAGTATGACAATCCTCGCACACGTTCGTTGTCAGAATATGAGTTGCGTTCTTCCCCGTGGCGATTGTTCCATTATGGCAGCTGACACAGTTGCCGGTAACTTCATCGTGAGTGAATGTTGCGGGAAGCCAGGCGTTGGTTATATGGCATTCATCGCAATTGTTGCTTGAAGGAATATGATTTACTGATTTCCCTGACGCTATACTGCCATTGTGGCAACTTGAACAATTTCCGATAACTTCATCATGATCAACCCGTGTGATTGATTGCCAGTCATTTACCACGTGGCATCCTTCACAATTTTGAGTAGACAATATATGGCTTGGATCTTTTCCTGTTGCGATTGTGCCATTATGACAACTGACGCAGCTCCCGGTTATACCGTCATGGTCAAATCGCGCATTTGTGAACACTGTCGTAATGTGACAGTCTTCACACTGATTGGAGCTTTGAACATGGGTAGGGTTTTTGCCTTCGGCGATGATACCATTGTGGCAGCTTTGACAGTCCCCAAGTACCGAGCCGTGATCCATGCGCAAGAGACTTTCCCAAGCGTTTGAGGTATGGCAATCATCACATTCATCCAGAGTTTGAATGTGATTTATGGGCTTTTCTGACGCTGCGATACTACCTGCACGATCATGACAGCTTACGCAGCGGGTTGGCGTTCCCACAAAAACACCATTAACATGGCAGCTGTCACATTCAAGATTTTGATGTAATCCTTCAAGGGGAAATCCTGTTGTGAAATGGTCAAATTCCGTCTGGGCTTGGGCCGTATATTGTCCTTGTGGCACCGCAAGAATAATAAGCGAAAATGCCAGTATTGATAGTGATACAATTGTTAAGGTTTTGAACCTGATCATCTTCGCATCCTTACGGTTTTGAAATTATCGGTAATGTGGCATTGCTCACATTCGCTACCAAACCTCCCGCGATGAATGTCATCATCATTGTGGCAACTGACGCAATCAGTGGAAAGGGATGAATATCCAACGGTAGAGGTTGAAGCGGTATGGCAGGCAGCGCACACCAAATCGGTGTGTGACCCGTCCAAGGGAAATTTTGTTTGAACATTATGATCAAATTGCCAGAAATCCCAGCCATTGGGGTTGTGGCAGGTCTCACATGTCTCACCGAACGTATTTTTATGAACGTCTTCTTCAATGTGGCAAGAGGAACAATTTATTGATACCCCTGCAAATTCCTGAGAAATATGGCAATCATCACATGCGGTAATCGAATGAAGCCCCACAAGAGGAAACCTCGTAAAATCATGATCAAACGAAATCTCAGAATTCCATGCTTTTTCAGTATGGCAATCATTGCAATTCTGCCCCAGCTTGCCATTATGAACATCATCGGTGATATGGCAGTCGACGCACTGGGTTCCTATAATATCATCCGCAGGTTGATTGCCTCTGTGGCACGAAAAGCAAGACGCCTGCTGATGTGCTCCGGCAAGGACAAATTTTGTGTCGGTATCATGATTAAAGTCGGTTTTTTGCCAACTGCTTTCTGAATGACATGCCGCACAGTCAGTACCGTTTTGGCCGCGATGAATGTCAATGCTTAAATGGCAATCCACACATGCTGTCGGAACCACCTGTTCGGGGGAAGTTGACGTATGACACGCTTCACAGTCGATAGTTTCGTGTTTTCCCTTAAGCGTGAACTTGGAATGTTGCCCATGATCAAATGTGATGGGTTTCCATCGCTCTTCGGTATGGCATGTAGCACAATCCGTGCCGAAGCGACCTTCATGGTCGTCGTTATTGATATGGCAAGAAATACATGGCGTTGGGGTTTGATTATACCGCACATCGGGATGGCAACTATTACACGTGACATCCATATGCCCGCCGCGCAATGGGAAATTTGTTTGATTGTGATTAAACTTTACTTCCTGCCAGTTGTTAGTGGTATGGCAATCTGAACAATTTTCTCCCATCTCGCCCTGATGACTGTCATCTTCTTTATGGCAGGAAATACAGGTACTTGTTGCCTCATAATATTTTTTATCAGCGGTGTGACATTCAACACATTGAGCCGTTTGATGACCACCCGTGAGCGCAAAATCGGTAAATGAATGATCGAATGTTTCACGGTTCATACCGACTATATCAAATTCCCGTCCTTCATGATCAGTATGACAGCTGCTGCATTCTGAAGCTGAAACAAGAGGGTTTCGACCATGAAAGCCGCTTTTGGCGGACATGTCAGACCCGATATTTTTGTGACATTCTAAACACAAGGTGTCTTGTCTGGTCTGATCAAGGGGAGAATGGCAACTGGCGCAATTATCTTCATACTCAGCATGATCAGCAGCAAGCGGTCCGGGCATTACCAAGGTTTCCAGTTGATTTAAAATCTGTGCATTGACCATTGTGCAGCTGTACAGAAGCACAAAAATAAGGGAGATGAAAAAGCGATTAAAATGTCCCAACCTTTTCTCCCTAATACCAATGTACGGCGATAACATGGACGATCGCTGCCACAACCAGCATGAAAAATAACGGTAGGTGCAAAACATGCCATAACGCAAACATGCGCTCATAAAACGAGAATTCGACAACTTTTCTTGCACGGTTGAGATAATTATTGGCTTCGCGAACAATGATCTTTACCGTCTTCTTTTTCTCTTCTTTTGTCAGGCTCGTTTCCGCACTAACGGAATTTAACCTTTCAAACGTTGATTTTCGTAGTTTTCTGACCAGCAATCTTGATCTCAGACCAACGGTCATGATCCTCAGGAAGCTATGGAATATTCCTTTTGTTGGCATCAGCACATGGTCCACGAACTCAAATAATTCTTCCCCCGCCTGTGGATTAAGTTTTAAAAGTGATGACAGGTTTTCCTGATTTGTTCGCAGGCGGTTTGTTAATTCTGCGAGTTCAATTTTTTGTCCATAAAGGCCGTGGTGAATTTTTGTATAAATATAACGACCGATTACACCGCTCGCTGAAACGATTAGCATTGAAAACAGAGCTACATTGCTATTCGTAGACCCAAGACTAAAGTTCGCGTGAAATAATATAAGTAGGGGGCCGAGAACCCCCAACATCATATGAAACCCAAACCATATTTTTACACTGCCGATTACATTCAAAAACCGTATCCTCTTTCGAAGTGGATAAAGGAGTAAAGCCAGCATCATGCTGCCCCCAACGATACCGAACATGTATCCAACCCCTTCTTCGGCATTGTAATATTCATATTCAGATAGACGGTAACCAACAAATAACGCAGAAAGCACTGCCAGACCAAAACCGTAGGGCAGCAAATTCCAGAAAAAACGACCAATTTTAAACGGCGGTTTCGCGGCAACTTTTGTGCCAAACGGCTTATTTATAAGCCCTTCATTTGATGCTTGTATGTTTTGATTAATATGAGTAATGGCTAAAATTATCCTTTATAGTTCATTAAAAAATGTCCCGTATCCACGACCGGGAAGAAGAATATTCTTCAATTAAAGCATAAAGTTCCCTGTCTTCAGCGTGGACAACGGTCAATGCTTTTTCTTTTCTTTTGTTACTGATGCGGGGGTTAGCGCCGTTTTTGAGCAAGGTATCCGCTACTTTAAAATGTCGCCCGCGAACAGCCATTATGAGCGCTGTATCCCCTACATTATTTTTCTGGTCCAGATTTTTAAAAGGGACTAAAATTTCAACGATTGACGAAAACCCATTTTCTGCAGCGAGCATCAACGCAGAATTATTCTCGTCCGTTAATGAGAAAACATTTGCTCCTCCTTCAATAAGGTATTTTGATATTGATGTCTGATTGTTAAGGACGCTGTGAACCAATGCGGTCCGACCAAAATCATCTTTTAATTCAATATCTGCCTTGTTCTCCAGCAAATTTTTTACGGCTTTCTGATTTCCGGATTTTGAAGCAATCATCAATGCAGTAAGTCCATGTTCATCCGTTGCATTAACATCTGCACCATTGGCAATTAAGGAATTAATGATCTCATCATCCAGCTTGGAAGCCATGGTGATGAGCGGCGAAATTCCGGATTGATTATTTATCGTAATATCGTTCTTAAAAAATAACTCCGCAATCTCAAGTCTCTCCATAGCAAGTGACTGATTAAGCATATTTTCCAGAAAAGATTTACATTCTGGTTTTTTGATAATTGGAGAAATCAACGCTTTTACGCTTAATGGGCTGTCTGATTTAATTGATAATAATAAAGGATTAACATCGCTTGGCGAACAGTCCACTTTCGCACCTGCAGAGAGCAATATTTCAATGATAGCAGCATGCCCACCCCGCGCTGCAAGGCTTAATGCCGTCATACCAGAAGTATCTTTTTGCTCAAGATCGGTGCTTGAATTCAGCGCGGTTTTTACGGCCATGACATCTCCCCGCCATACCCCGTACATTAGCGGCGACCAATTTCTTTGGTTCTCTGGCTTGGACGACAACAGTTGCTTCTTTTGGTCTTCTTTTTTCGTCTTGATTTGCATAGCCAGCTTTTCACCGCCAGCCTTCCTGATCATAGTAATGAGAACCTCGTTCTTGGATCCCATCGCAATGTCATAAGCGGATTTTCCCTCTGTGTTTCTAAAAAAAAGGTCAGCCCCTTTTTGGGTTAGCAATCTGACGGCCTTGATATTTTCACGTGCCACAGCAATGATAAGCGGCGAAGAACTGTTTTTATCCAAAATATTTACATCGCCACCGTGCTCCAAAATCATTTGAACATTTTCTGTATTGTTTAGTGTTGTTGCGATCATAAGTGCTGTATCGCTTACATTATTCTGAAGATTTGGATCGGCATCCTGATCCAGTAAATATTTAACGGCAGCATTTTGATTGCTCCGGACCGCTTCCATCAACGGTGTTGTGCCGAATTTATCCTGGTGATTTACATTAACGCCTGCGTCAATTAATTGACTGATAGCTTCAATATCACCATTTCGAGACGCTTTTAAAAGTTTATCTTCCGGGTGGTTGATTGGATGAGCGGTGGAATTCAGCCTATCAAGCTTTTTTATTGCCTTCGGGTGACCCAACTCTGCTGCTTTTTGAAACCAATGTGCGGCAAGCGCATCATTCTTTGTAACACCACTACCGGAACTCAACATACTGGCTGTTCGGTATTGGGCTTCAGCGTTTCCCAGCTCCGCTTCGGCTAGAAATAACTCATAAGCCTTCTCAAAATTCCGATTGCGGGCAGCAAAAAGGGCTTCTTCCATTGAAGCGGCGGCGGGCACAACGCTTATCAGAAAAGCGACCGCTGTCATCAAAATTAATTCGAGTTCTCGACCAGTACTCTTCATCTATGCGGTTCCATACTTTGTTTCGACGTTAATACCGATTTCCTTCAAAAAGGAAGTTGGTAAAATACCCCCCGCACAAACAATGATGCCATCATTCTTTAGCGTCATTTCAACGCCATCCTGCTCAAGGGTGACGCTATCTTCATTTATAGATTTAACTGTTGAGGACAGTATCAAATTTAACCGCCCCTCGCTTTGCGCTATATCAACATTCTGGCGATTTTTCTGCTTTGCCCGTCCAAACGCTTCCTTGCGATATGATAAACTCACAGTCGTGCCATCCACGCATGAGATGGCCGCAGCAGCTTCAAGGGCACTGTCCCCACCACCGACGACAAGAACATGCTTATTCGCGTATTGCTCCGGATCAATCAAATTATAAACTACCTTTTCCTGATCTTCTCCGGGCACACCCAATTTACGTGGTGTTCCACGTCGTCCAATAGCGAGCAAAATACTTTTGGCAACATAATTATTTTTTTCAGTTTTTATCGAAAAAACGCCATCTTTTCTGTCGACATGGATGACCCTTTCACCATATTGGATTTTGAGATCGGTTTTTGCTTTTACTTCCTGCCAGAACTCCAATAATTTTTCTTTAGTTGTTTCCCGAAAATTCGCTTTGCCGTAAATTGGCAGTTTAACCGGCTGCGTCATAACCACTTTCCCCCGCGGATAATGAGCCACCGTGCCACCAAAACTTTCCTGTTCAAGCGTTACAAAGGAAAGCTTTTTCTCAAGTGCCGCTAATGAGGCAGAAAACCCGGAAGGTCCCGCCCCAACGATTAACACATCTAATGCACCGTCTGCCTTCTGATCTCTTATTCGTTCGGTGACATTATTCAACGCCTGTTTACCCTGCTCAACGGCGTTTCTGATAAGTCCCATTCCGCCCAACTCACCGGCGATAAATATACCAGGTACATTGGTTTCAAAATTTGCATCTACATGAGGGATATCAACGCCACGTTTTTCGGTACCGAAAACAAGATCAATCGCATCAAACGGGCATGCTTTCTGGCAGGCCCCGTGGCCGATACAGTGGGTGGGAGCAACCAGTTCTGCTTTGCCGTTTATTATACCAAGAATATCCCCTTCCGGACAGGCCGTTACACAAGCAGCGCACCCTAAACATTTATTGGCATCAATAACGGGATGAAGTGAATGCGGCTCGATTAAACCCGCTTCAATTTCCTGAATTTTGCGTGCCTGACTTTGACGCTCGTGATACCGTTTTTTTAACAAATATATTGCAAAAAAAGTGAATGCCAGCAGGCCATATATAAGCCAGTTCTTCTGATATAGTTCCGTCATAAATTATGTTCTTAATATTACGAATGATTATTATTTAATATATTAAATATAAGTACTTAGCACGCGAACTACAGCGCACCCTCCCATTAAAAAGTGACCAATTTATGACACATTTTTGGTCTAAGCCAATCTACGATAGGGCGCATGTCCGATTTTATGACGAAGGTAACAATAAATCCTTATTAATAGATAAAATTAAATATAATAGTAAATGTTAAAGTAACGTACGGTGGTACAGAATTTGAATGCGACTTTATCAATATGGAAGCGAAACAATATATGAGACGATATTTACTACTTATTCCCGGCGTCATTTTCATGGTCCAGATATACTGGATCACGGTAAATAATAGTCAAAATGATACATTTGTTGTTCCCTTTGATCACATACCCGACTTTACGTTACCGTCACTTGACATTGATGAGGTTGTAATAAGTGAAGAAGATGTCGGGCATCAAAAGATTAGAGTAATAAATTTTTTTGCATCCTGGTGCGGACCATGCAAAGTCGAGCATCCATTTTTACTGGAGTTGGCGGATGAAGATGTTGATATGCTCGGAATTGCGTTTCAGGATGGTAAAGAACAGGCAAAACAATTCCTCATTGCCGCAGAAAACCCCTATCTGATGACTGCTCTTGATCAAAACGGCACTTTGGGTTTGGATTGGGGCATAGACAGCATTCCGCAAACTTATCTGCTGAATGAAAACGGCAAAGTAATTTATCACAAATCCGGTCGCTTACGCAGGGAAGATTTGGATAATATCGTCCTGCCATTACTTAAAAGGAACTGAATATGAACTGGCTTTTACTAACATGCAGCTCGGTTATTGGGGCAATTGTTATTCTATATGCTTTATGGCCGCGCATGGTTCAAAACACCAAAATAAGAGCGATTGCTTTCTCATTAGCATTAGCTGCAATAATTGTTCCGGCTGGCATAAATTATTACTTTTATTCGGATGGTGATATTGAAAACACGGTCGCTGCCACTATGCCGTTTGAATATCCCGATCTCGGCGATACAAGCTGGAAGGGACCGATTAATACTTCCACCCCCCAAAGTCACGATACGATGTCCATGAGTTCCGTGACAGCAAGACTGGAAGCCAAATTAAAGCAAAATCCCAATGATATTGGTGGCTGGATACTTTTAGGGCGGTCGTATGTCGCTTTAGGCCAGCCTTCTCGCGCCGTTTCGATATTTGAAGAAAAGGTTGAGGAATTTCCAAATAACAGTGATCTGCTTTTATCATATGGCGAAACATTAACCGAAATTAATGGCGGTAATGTAACCGCAAAATCGGCGGAAATGTTTCAAAAAGCATTAAACCAAGAACCAGCAAACCCAAGGGCGGGGTATGACCTCGCTCTATATGAAATTCAGCAGGGACAATCAGAAGAAGCTTTGAAGCGTCTAAATTTATTGTTGAAGGCTGCACCTGGCGGCGCACCCTGGACCACTCAGGTCAAAGAAAAAATAAGGTCATTACAGGGAAAGCAGGTAGGCGAAAACACCATGAAACAACCCACCAAGGAACAGGTGGCGGAGGTGAGTGCCATGGCCCCACAAGATAGATCCGACTTCATTCGCAGTATGGTCGATGGATTACCAGAGGAGTTGGCTGAAAACCCTGATAATCTTAACGGATGGCTCAACTTGGGCCGATCATATGGTGTGTTAAACGAGTGGCCAAAGTCCGTAGACGCCTATCAAAAGGCACTGGAGTTATCACCAGATGATCAAAATATTAAATTGCTATTGGAGCAAGCGACTGCGAAAGCTAACACTCAGTGAATAATCGACAAGAACTCACAAATCAGCTCGCCTTGAGACACTTGAATGGGGATACTCTAACACTTTTTTGTGCGTGCCACTCTACAGATCGTTGACATAAGAAACCACTAGCGCAACTTATCCGCTGCCGCTCGCATTCTGGGGATCAGCAGGCCACAATTAGCCTATCGACTAAAAAAGTAACCTAATACCAAAAAAAAATACGGTTACAGAATATAAAAACTCGTCACATTAATTTTTAGAAAACTGAATGCTTCGGTGAAGATCAAGAATGAAGCAACAAGGTCAATTACAGACCATGCGTAACGCACAGAGCCACAACAAGCATGAGATAATACAAGCGCGATAACTATCACTTATCACGAGGCGAGAATGAGCCGTCAGAGTTCTGCCACCATGTGTAAAATGTTCCCGTACTATAAAACCCCGTTCAAGATAAATCTTAAAATCAAACTCACCAGCGTCAGTGCCAAAACGCTGGCTAACCAAATCCCGGCAAACCACATAAGCCTTTTCGGTAGCGGATTTTGATCCTTTTGGTCATCCATTAATGATATCCTTTACCGTCTTTCACCTTACCACGGAAAACCCAATAGGCGTAAATGGTGTACCCAAGGATCATCGGAAGCAAAAATACTGTCCCGACAAGCAAAAAGGCGAGGCTGTTATCCGGCGCCGCGGCCTGCCAGATCGTGAGCTCCAAAGGTACAATAAAAGGATACATATTTATCGCCAGTCCGATGAACGACAGAACAAAGAGTATCACCGCGGCCAGAAAAGCTTTATAATCCTTCGTACGATTTAAACTCCGCCATAAGAAGAAACTTACGGCTGCAACAGCAATGGGGACGGGCGATGAATAAAGCATATAAGGCCAGGATGTCCATCGCTGCATAAACTGAGCATCCAGAGATAAGGTCGCGAGGCTGATCAATGCAATAAACCCGACCGTCAGAAATAAAGTAATGCGGCTGTAACGGATTGCTTTATCACGAAGCGCCCCTTCAGTTTTCATCACAAGCCATGTCGCACCAAGAAGACCATAACCAATCATAAGGGCAACCCCGGTAAGTAAGCTGAATGGTGATAACCAATCCCACCAGCCACCTGCATACGCGCGGTCAACGACCTCTATACCCTGAATAAAGGCACCAAGCGCAATCCCCTGACACAATGTGGCGAGCATGGAACCGCCGGTAAAAGCAATATCCCAATATTTTACGTGCGCTTTATCCTGAAAGCGGTATTCAAATGATACCCCTCTGAAGATAAGACCAAACATCATTAACAGAACTGGCATGTAAAGGGCCGGCATTAAAACGGCATAGGCGAGCGGGAATGATGCAAATAATCCGCCACCTCCTAAAATAAGCCATGTTTCGTTGCCGTCCCAGACCGGCGCGACTGTGTTCATTGCTGTACTGCGCTGCTCATCATTTTCCAGAAACGGAAATAAAATACCGATCCCAAGATCAAACCCGTCAAGAATGACATAAATCAGAATAGCCGTTGCGATAAGGATGCCCCACACGAGTGGATAATCAATCATTTTGCCTCTCCCGTCGTAACATCATTCCTGGTGCTTTTATCAAATGCGGCAATCGGCGTTGTTCCGGCGGCGCGTATGGGTAGCCCTCTATCCATTCTAAATATGTCATCCGGATTTTTACCCATCAGCCTTAACAGGTAAAGAACGCCTGCACCAAAAACAATAAAATAGACCACCGCAAAAATAGCCAGAGATGTCGCTACAGCCGGTGCCGCCACAGGCGACAGTGAGTCTGATGTTCTTAAAAGACCATAAACGGTATAAGGCTGACGGCCCACTTCGGTTACAATCCAACCAGCCAAAACAGCGACAAAGCCTGACGGTCCCATCAACATTGAAATTTTAAACATCATATTGCTATCATACAATCGTTTTCTGCTTCGTGCCAACAAGCTCCAAAGGCCAAGGCCAAGCATCAAAAATCCTATCGCCAACATGATCCTGAACGCCCAGAACACGATCACTACGGGGGGGCGCTGATCTTGCGGGAAGCTATTTAACCCGCGCACCTCTGCATCAGCATCATGCTTTAAAATCAGGCTGCCCAGCTTTGGTATCTTAACGGCGTAATCAACTTCACCATTTTCCTCATCCGGCAGTCCGAACAATATCAGCGGTGCACCTTTTACGGTTTCAAAATGTCCTTCCATCGCAGCAATTTTTTGCGGTTGGTGCTCCAACGTATTGAGTCCGTGTAAATCACCAGCAAAAATCTGGATCGGTGATACCAATGCCGCCATCCACATCGCCATGGAAAACATGAGACGTGCAGGCTCCGAACTTCTGTCTTTTAAAAGATGATATGAAGCGACACCCCCGACGACAAAAGCGGTTGTCAGATACGCCGCCAACACCATATGGAGCAAACGATACGGAAAAGATGGGTTAAAAATAACACTCCACCAACTTTCAACAATAAACTGACCCGCTTCATTAATGCCATACCCGGTCGGTGTCTGCATCCAGCTGTTCACGCTTAATATCCAAAACGCGGAAAAAAGCGTTCCAAAAGCAACCATCAATGTCGCAAAGTAATGCAATTTTTTACCAACGGTATTCATTCCAAAAAGCATAATTCCCAAAAAGCCTGCTTCGAGGAAAAATGCCGAAAGAACTTCATAACCCATAAGAGGACCGAGAACCGGGCCGGTCTTATCGGAAAAGACCGACCAGTTGGTTCCAAATTGGTAACTCATCACCAAACCTGAGACCACCCCCATCCCAAATGCCACAGCAAATATTTTCCGCCAATATTTAAAGCATGTCAGATAGACATCATTTCCGGTTTTTAACCACAATCCTTCCAGAACCGCCAAATAAGAGGCAAGACCGATTGAAAATGCCGGAAAAACAATATGAAAGGCAATTGTAAATGCGAATTGTGCTCTTGCCAGGGTCTCTGCGGAAAATAATTCAAACATAATAGTTCTCTTATGGAGCAGTCTTTTCTGCTGTTAATGCTTTATAGGCTTCATACTGGCTGAGATAGACATTCCCGGTCAAATTTTGCAGGAAATGTGTGTGGGCCAGCCGGTCAGACACCGGCCCTTTCACCTCACTGAGATGCAATTTGATATTCGTTTCCTTAAGCCTGTCATTAATGGCTTCAAGGCTTTCCAAGGCGCTGGTATCGATAAGGTTCACGGCAGAGCACATGAGAATGATATGTTCGCATTCCGGATGAGCCGCAACCAGATTATTAATGGCGTTCTCAAGATAGCGAATATTGGAAAAATAAAGACTTTCATCAATTCGGACAGATATTACACGTGGGTCCGTAATCACCTTATGGCGCTTCACATTGCGAAAATGTTCCGTACCTGACACCTGGCCGACAACGGCGTAATGCGGTACTGTGGTACGGTACATGAATAAAATGAACGATGCGACCACACCCGCGACAATACCGATCTCGACCCCGATCAACAGGGTCAATATGATGGTCAGAGCCATAGCAAAGAAATCACCCTTGCTATATTGCCATGTTTCGATAATGGGCTTGACTTTGACCAGACTCAAAACCGCGATGATGATTGTCGCTGCCAGCGTTGCTTTTGGCAGAAAATACAGAAGCGGCGTCAAATAAAGTGTCGCAAGCGCAATGCCAACTGCTGTCAAGCCACCGGCTGCAGGGGTTTGCGCCCCAGCATCAAAATTCACCACAGACCTTGCGAAACCACCGGTAACCGGATACCCCCCGGAAACAGAAGAGCCGATATTACTCATACCAAGGGCAATAAGTTCCTGATTGGGGCTAATTTGCTGCCGTCTTTTCGCCGCCAGTGTTTGAGCCACAGAAATTGATTCAACAAAACCCACCAGGCTGATCAACAGAGCTGCCGTGCTTAGTTCCCTGATCAATGAAAGATTTAAATTCGGGGTTTGCAGGTTAGGTAACCCCTGAGGAACCAGACCAACAATATCAACATTACGTCCTTCCAAAGCCAAAGCCGACGTCAAGATAATCGTAATTGCAACGGCAAAGACCGGTCCCGCCTTAACAATTAAATCTGCAATTTTCTTGCTCAGACCAACTTTAATCAATAGGGAACGCAAGCCATTTCTGACAAAAATAAGGAACAAGATACTACCAACGCCTATAAGCAACGTCGGGGTATTTATTTCATCAATTTTTTCGATCAATGAAACCAACTGTTCCGGCAGGTTATGCCCCGTCATGGGAACACCCAGTATATGTTTTAACTGGCTGATAGCGATTAAGATGCCCGATGCGGTAATAAACCCTGTCATGACAGGATGGCTGAGAAAATTGGCGATGAATCCAAGCCTGAACAATCCCATAACAGTTAAAAATACCCCCGATAGCATTGCCAGTGCAATTGCCGTTTCAATATACCCGATTGTGCCGGGTTCAGCGATCATACTGGTGGCCGTCGCCGTCATAAGCGATACAACCGCAACGGGACCAACGGCCAATGTCCGACTTGTTCCAAAGATTGCGTAAAGCACAAGGGGGGCGATGCTGGCGTAAAGCCCCACTTCCGGCGGTAGCCCCGCCAATAAGGCATACGCCAGAGATTGCGGAATAAGCATTATTGTAACAATTAGCGCTGCCGTGCCATCCGCAATCAGATGATCTTTGGAATATTCCTTTCCCCAATCAAATATGGGAAAATATCGGGCCAATAATTTGGGCATTTTTATGCTCTTTTCGCCGTATCCTCAAAATCACATGCTTTATCGACTTCATGCAAAATAGGAGAATGCGTCAGAATTTCTGGTTTTGCAAGCCACTCATAGCCACGGAACATAAGATCGAAATAGAGCGTAGGCATCAGTTTTTCTTTTAAAAACCACGCCAGACCCGTTGCCTTGGTTCCGTCAATAATCCACTTCGGCATGGTCGGTTGAAGCACGCCACCATACCCGAACTCAGCAAGAACAACCTTACCCTTCTCGACGGTTAGTGGACAGGACCCATATCCTTCATATACCGCAGCGGACTGTTTATTGTTGAGCAGGGATATTACATTATGGGCCACTACGGGTGCCTGCTTGCGTACGGCGGCGGCCGTTTTCGCATTTGGGGCGGATATACCGTCACCAAGTCCAAAAATATTCCCATACCGAACATGTTGCAGCGTTTCATTATTGACTTCCACCCAGCCATCATCATTCGCTATGGGTGAGGATTTAACAAAGTCATGTGCTGTCTGGGGGGGACATACATGAATCATATCAAATGACTGCACCTCTTCCTTTACATTGCCGTCAGCATCCGTGACGCTAAAGGTCGCTTTCTTGGCTTCACCATCAATGGCAACAAGGTTTTCAAGAAAATGTGTTTTTGCATCATACCGTTCGATATATTTTTCAAGGGCAGGGACATAGTCCTTGACCCCGAAAAGAACGCCGCCAGCCGTGTGAAAATGAACGTCAATATCTTCTAATTTACCCTTACGTTTCCAATAGTCACAGGAAAGATACATGGCCTTTTGTGGCGCACCCGCACATTTAATAGGCATCGGCGGCTGCGTAAACAGGGCCTTACCCCCTTTTAGGGATTTGACCAATTCCCACGTATAGGATGCAAGGTCGAACCGATAATTAGATGTAACACCATTGCGACCCAATGTTTCCCGAAGACCTTTAATTTTATCCCAGTCCAGTTTAAGCCCCGGGGAAACGACCAATGCCTCATACTTGATTTGCTCACCGCCTTCTATAACGACGCTGTTGGCCTCTGGACGGAAGCCCGCTACCGCCGCCTTGATCCATTTCACGTTCTTGGGCATCAATGATTTCATTGGTCTTTTGGTTTGGTTTCTTGAAAAAACACCGCCGCCAACCAATGTCCATCCCGGCTGATAATAATGCGTATCACGAGGTTCAATGATGGCGATATCAAGATTGCTATCCCGCTTTAACAGACTTCCGGCTGCCGCCAAACCGCCAGCGCCTGCACCGACAATCACAACATCATAAACATGCGTGTTATCAAGCTTACTTTCCTGCTTGCCGGTTTTTGCATCCACAACGATTGCCTGATCCAGACGATCCGCAAGGCTCCCGATATCGTAACCCGCTTCATTCGCAGTATTCAATATCGCCGACGTTGACAGATGCCCCGCTTCGCAGAGCGCCCACAAGGTGACGGCCCGCGTTCCCGTGCGACAGAATGACAGAACCGGCCCCATCATTTCATCCAAATTGCCTTTAAAGGCTTTAACATTTTCATCCGTAACATTGCCGGAAACGACAGGAATATGAACGTAATCAAATCCCATTTCATCCGCCATCGCCTTAATTTCTTTCGATGACACCTGCACGTCTTCCTCGTTGTCCGGACGAACGTTGATAATTGATCGGAAGCCCTGCGATTTAAGGGCATTAAAATCAGTCAATTTAATCTGATCCGAAACGGACAGGTTAGGGGATATTTTCTTAATTTCCATCACTAGATCCTTTGCTTAATGCGCACTTATCAAAGTGCATTTAGGGGAATTTTTATGTATTGAAGTCCATTATCCTCTTCAGGTGGAAACTCCCCCGCGCGCATATTCACCTGAACCGAAGGAAGTATCAGTTGCGGCATATCAAGGGTTGCATCACGCGACGTACGCATATCAACAAACTTTTCTTTACTGATAGTCGATTTTACATGAATGTTATGGTTCTTTTCATCACCGACTGTTGTTTCGTTGGCATATTCATCGCGTCCTTCTGCTTTATAATCATGACACATGAACAGGCGGGTTTCATCCGGCAAAGAAAATATCTTTTGAATGGATTCGTATAAAGTACTTGCATCACCACCAGGGAAATCACAGCGGGCGGTGCCAAAATCAGGCATAAAAATCGTATCGCCGACAAAACCGGCGTCGCCAATCACATAAGTCATGCAGGCTGGTGTGTGTCCGGGCGTATGGATCGCTTTTGCTTCAATATTTCCGACCTTGAAAGTATCGCCGTCAGCGAATAAATGGTCGAATTGCGATCCATCAATCGCAAATTCAGTTCCGGCATTAAACACCTTGCCGAATATTGCCTGAACATCGGTAATATGATTGCCAATCGCGCTTTTGCCACCCAATTTTTGTTTCAGATAGGGTGCAGCGGTCAAGTGATCGGCGTGAACATGTGTCTCCAATATCCATTCAACTTTTAATGAGTTATCCTGAACATATTTGATGATTTCATCGGCGCTATCGGTCGTCGTACGGCCAGAATTCGGTGCGTAATTTAGTACCGAATCTATAATAGCGCATGCCTTCGTTTCAGGATCGGAAACAACATAACTGTATGTGTATGTATATTCATCAAAGAATGTGGTTACTGTTGGTTTCATCTTTATTTCCTTTCTTACCCGTTCAAAATTTCACTCTGAACGGTATGGGTCTGGTTGAATTTTAAATCGCTTCCCATGCGGCTTCCGCTGCGGCAGCGAGGTTTGTTGTGTTGTTAGGTTGATTTTTTTATCTTCATTCGTTGGACCCCTGAGTATTTGACCGTTATTCCATGCATCGCACATCGCACGCATCAAATAAGATACTTTCTCATCCGCCAACCGATAAATCACGGCTTTGCTTTCTTTCCTGGTTTTAACAAGGTGATGATCCCGAAGGCGCCCCAGATCACGGGAAAGAACAGGTTGGCGAACACCTGTCACTTCCTCCAGTTCACTCACGGACAATTCACCATCGTGAAGCGCACATAGAAGCAACAGCCTGTTCGGATGCGACATCACCTTTAAAAGGCTGCATATCTCAGCAGCTTTTGGGCGAAACTGTTCAAGAAATTCGCCCATTTCACTCACCTTCCAGCTTCGTTTTTGTGAAATACCAGTCAGTTTCATCTTCTTCGGTTTTTTTCTTCTTTAAACGCTCCCGCGCGCCGCGCATGGTGACTGGCGGAGCCAGCACCAAATCGTCACCCTCCCGCCACCCGGCAGGGGTAACCTCATTTCCCCCTTCGGTTGCGACAAGAGCCGTCAAAATACGTACAATTTCTTCAACGGAGCGGCCTATGCTCATCGGGTAATGAATATGCGCTTTAATAATTCCTTCGGGGTTAATGAAAAATACGGATCTTACCGTTGATGTTGATGTAGACCGCTCATCTATCATGCCGTAAGCTTCAGCAATCACGAGAGAGAGGTCCTCAATAATCGGAAAATTAATTTTAACGCCGAATTTTTCTTCAATATTCAGAAGCCATGCAATATGCGAATAGACACTATCTGCTGATAAGCCCAATAATTCGCAATTCAAGGCTTTGAATTTATTGGAAGCCTTTTCAAGATCAATAAATTCGGATGTACATACCGGTGTAAAATCAGCGGGGTGAGAAAACAATATCAACCACTTGCCGGCATAATCAGACAAGCTCACCACACCCTGCGTCGTGCGGGCGGTAAAACGGGGTGCCCGATCATTTATCCGCGGGAACGTCTGTGGTTGCAATACCTTATCGTCAACAATATCAGTCATGTTTCGCTTTCTCCGAATCAAATTACAATTATCATATAACATTTATATATAAATGTATAATGTTTTCTGATAACAAAAAATATCATAGACTTACTTGATCGTTTACATCGATAAAGTAACTGCAGGAATATATATTAGGATAAAATGTTTAGCCGCCCACTTCTTCTCGTGAAGCAGGCGGCTATTAATCAAAAACGATTATAGTTTGCGACTTGTAAAATAATCGACTTATAAAATAATCTAGGTCAGTTGGACACTTTTACTGCCGTATCGCCCCGTTCCGGCGGTGTTGCATCAATCGCGGCATAGTCGCCGTATGACAAACGTTCCTCAACACCGGTTAACGTTACCATGCCCAGCTCTTTTTTCCGTACGCTGAGTAACTCACCCGTTGTCGGGTCGGTCAGACGCTTGATAATGCGTTCCACCACGAATTTATCGCCCGACTTCAAACCGGCATTTTCACCAAAATTCAGGTATATTTCCCCGGCATCATAATCAACGACGGCACTGGACCAGTTGACGTCTTCTGATCTTCTGGCAATTTTCTGCACGGCTTTGGTAATCGCTTTGCGGGCGGCCTGTCCAAGCGGAGTTTTATAAAACTGGTTTGTGCCCAGATTAATACCTTTATAACCGGCATTAACGTCAAATGATCTACTTTTGGCTGTTTCTTTTACCGAGAAGCTATCAATAATTTCGCCTGAAGAAGTATCAACAAGACGAATATCAAGCCCAACTGTACCACTTTTTCCCTGTAACGAAGCACCACCACCCAATAAACTCCCCAAAGCGCCACTAGCAACACCAAGGCTTAATCCTCCGCCTTTATTGCCGGCATCAAATTCGGTAACCGCACCATAAATTATGATCTGGGCGTTCTGCAGATTACCCATCTGCGGGCGCCCTTCCTGACGGGTAAGACCGCCTGCTGCAAGCTCCTGTTCCGCCAGAACCTGTTGAAGGTTGGCCCGCTCAACCACAATAAACCGGTCTGCTTCACGCAATGCCGTGACAAACATTGATGAAAGACCACCGCCGATTGACCAGTCACCATAATTGGCTGCGAAGGAACCGATTGAATCGAATTTGCCTACAGCTACTGTGCGCTTAGGCCCCTTTACTTTTGGTATTTTTCCGTCAAGAATTCCTTCTTCCGCCTCCGGCTCATCCTGCGCAAGACTACTCATCGGCGCTACGATCACAAATGACAGCAAGATCAAACACTGTCCCATGAATGTGTATAGTTTTTTCGTATAATTCATTATTATAACTCCCTGTTTCTCATCGTACCGGCGTCCAGACACCATTTGCTTTATTCACTAAATATTCATCGACAAGCGCGCCTTCTTCGGTGACAATCTGCGCCCGGATATTGTCTCCCTCATCTTTGATAGGTCCAGCCTTAAGTCTTGGGTTCCCGGAAACCATAAGCCTGTATTCAAGCAGAACACCCACGGATTTTTCCGTTGGGCCATCCGGACCATAAGCCCCTTGTCCGCCACCCCCGGCGGGAAGTTCCAGCCCGGGCGTTACATTATTCTGCTGTTGTTCCAATCGCGCCGCTTCCGCGGCCAATGCCTGAAGCTGCGCGGCCAACACCTGTATCTGATGGGTAAGAGCCACGTAGTCAACGCTTTCGCTTCTTCCTGTCTGATAGGGTATAAAAGGATAATCAAGCGCTGATTGCGCGTTATATTGTGCTCGTTCCCGATAATAATCAGCGCGCTCAAAATTACGTGCGTCCTGCCCTTCCTGAGCGTTTACACCTTGCGTGATACCAAAACAAAGAAACGGGATAATAAAACTGATAAGTCTATCTCTCAAAAAAATTCTCCTTAATATCTGCCCACATTAGAACCCTCCCAATGCGGCATTTGTGATACCGGTAAAGTTATCATTTGCGGCTGCCGCCCGCGCGGCCGCGCGAACGCCATCCTGATTAAAGCCAAGAACAGGATTAAAACCAATTTGGTCAAGTGGGACACCAAGTGACGCTGAATCAATCAAATGACCATATTGTTCAAGCACCGCACGACCATGACCGGATGTAATATCAAAAGCGCGGCCCGCCGCATTCGCCATATTGGTCCTGGCGGTTGCCGCTGCGACTTCATTACCCGCCGCCTTTGCTTGGGCCCATTCAATTTTATAAGCGTCATAAGCGCTCATCGCTTCTCTGAATTGTGTTACAAGGCCTTCGTCAGGTGACATCAGTGCCCTTTGGACGGTTTTGGCATTTGCTGCCCTTTCCGTAGCGGTCGCCCCAACGGTCGGCACAGTGCCGCCCGCATCATGAACCACTGTCCTTTTGAGGCCATTTGGAAGATCCTGGAAACCAAAATTATTACTTTTCAGGTCCAAAATCACATGGCCACTTTCATTGACCAGATCCTGCGCCCGTGAAATGGACGTAACTTCATCCGCCGTCATGGCCGTTGTCGCCCCTCTTGTCTGGCTATATGTTGGGACAGGTGCCTTTTCAGCGATCCTGATATTTTTCCCAGCCAGTGCGGCATTATCATTTGCTGCGGATATCCTGAATTCCCCCCGTGGCTCTGGCGTGTATACAAAATTGTCCTTCACCGCTTTTGGCAAATCGGTAAAGGCTTCGGTTCCAACATTATCAAGGCGTGCCGTAATAGGGTCAACTTCCTTGCTAACCTTGATAACGCTTCCCCGATTACGACCAGCCAAATCGTTGACAACAGTGAATGACCCACGGCCCACTTCGTCCCCCAATTCAAGCAACTGACGTGTTCCGGATGCGGCGTCCTCCAACACTATAAAATTACCGGCCTGACGTGCTGTTACAACAGGCGCAGTGCTCTGTGGAACCTGCATTAACCCATCGGCTGTTCGAACGACGCCCGGTGGTAGGTTGCTTTCCACCCCAGTTCCTGACGCAGCCGGCAAATCACCCGCTGCAGCGGGTGCCGGGCCGTCGGCAAGTGTACCATTTGGCCCCCTTGCGGAGGCAGGTGCGGCACCATCAGCAAGCGTTCCTGTTGGTCCACGACGTCCAATATCAATTGGAACGCCGGTTTCACCAGCAACCAATGGTGCATTGGTATTGGCAGCGGACGGCGCTGGCCGCGCGCCCGGCGCATTTGTTGGTGGGATGGCTGGATTATTATTTACCGGCACACCACTTTCGCCGCGGAGGAGCGGTGCATTACTGTTCGCGGCAACCGGTACAGGCCTCGCACCCGGAGCATTTGTCGGCGGTATCGGCGCATTCGCCGCTCTGCCAGCCCCTGTCGGTGGGATCGGGCCGCCTGTTGGTGGAATTGGACCATCCAAACCGCCACCCGGAAACGGATCATCAAAGGCATTCCTGAATTCCGGCCCCAGAAGCTCATCAAGCCCAATATAAGGACCATCACGTGGTGGTAATGGCGTTGACGTTCCAGCATTCGCACCGGGGCGAAGGGGTGCAGGGCGCGCCGGCGGGTATACCGGTGCCTTCGGCACTTCGCCAAACGCATTGGCAAATTCCGGCCCCAATAGCTCATCAAGCCCCTGATAGGGGCCGCCACCCGGCTCCAACGGTATGCGCGGCGCATCATCAAATGCATTGGCAAATTCCGGCCCCAGAAGCTCGTCCAGTCCTTGGAACGGACCATCACGTGGCGCAAGAGGTGTTGATGGCGCTGTGCCGGCACCCGGTCTTAGCGGGCTTGGCCTTACCGGCGGATAAACGGGCGCTCTTGGCACTTCACCAAACGCATTGGCAAATTCAGGCCCCAATAGCTCATCGAGCCCCTGATAGGGTAGGCTGTCCGGTGCCAGAGTGCTGCCGGGTATCGGACCATCAAGGGCGTTTGCAAATTCAGGGCCCAGAAGCTCATCGAGCCCTATAAAGGGGCCATCGCGCGGCGGTAGTGGTGTTGATGTTCCTGTCGGACCGGGGCGCAGGGGTGCGGGCCGCGCAGGCGGATATACGGGTGCCTTGGGCACTTCCCCAAATGCATTGGCAAATTCGGGGCCCAATAGTTCGTCAAGACCCTGATAAGCACCACCGGTTAATTCGGGCGCATGTGCGGCATCCGTAAATCGCACTGAATCGCCGACCACGTCCGCGCCACGTGTTACATCCGTTGCGGCATTGCCCGTCCTTGAAAGATCGCCAAGTGCATCCGCCCCTCTGACGACATCATCCAGTACATTGGCGGCCTGCGCAAATTCATCAACTTTATCCAAACCGCGGAGCACGCTGATCACTTTACCGCCGCCGCCAATAATCATCGCAGGATCAGCAAATAATTCCGCGCCCACAGCGGTCACTTCGGCAGACCCTGTGAATGCATCACTTAATGAACCTGTTTGATATGCGCTATCCAATTTATCAAGACCATCGGAAATTTTCTTGCCTTCACCGATAACGAATTTCATTCCCAGTTCGCCGAAATTTGACTCGCTTAATGTATTGATCGTATCAAGATTTTCACTACCGAATATATCGATCTCAACGCCTGTTGCTTCTTCAGCGTACAGTTCCAGCGTTTCATAATAAGTATCAAGGGATTGCACGATGAGAACATCCGCCAATCCGACAAAGGCCTTGACCGTTCCCTTACCAACGCCATAAAGCGCCCCAACGCCAGACGATATACCCACTGCCGTATCTTCAATCGCACCTGTCGTTGCATCATAGCCGGTTATGATGGATTCCCAGACCGTTGGATCAGCTTCTGTAAAATCAATACCGCTTACGGCCGTTTGAACACTTGTTGCCGTATTCTGGCGACTGGTATTAAGGGCGGTATCCGCCATCAGTTTGGCATTGGCACGTTCTTCCAGATTATCCTCAAAGCCGATTTCACCCAAACCGTTCATGGTCCCGTAATAAGTAATTTCCCGTTTTTTCTCTGCGGCGATCGCTTCGCTACCTGCAATCGTACGCGCATCAAAATCTTCCCAATATTTTCTTGCGTCCTGTAAGCGGGATAGCTCTCCCTGTGCTGCTTCCGCATCGATCGCGCTGGTTGGGTTATCAATTCGGCTTTTGATTTCGGCTTCGCGGGTATCAAACGCAGAACTACGCGCAGCCTGTATATTACGGGCATTGCCAACCTGCGCCTGCAACGTGGCATATTCATCAACGTGACGTTGAACTTCCTCTGCGCGTTTCTCATCGTTTACCGCCCAAAGTTTTCTATTGGCTTCCTGCCATGCTTCATAACGAAGCATTTCTTCGGTATTTCGTGCCCGTTGATCGCTTCGAAGACGGGCGGTACCCGTTTCCAGGCCTTCCTTAAGCCTTTTTGCTTCCGCTTCTTCCTCATCATTCCAGAACGTCATATCATTGAGTTCTTTTAGACGATCCTGCATATTAACCAAATCGCGCTGGCGGCTTTCCAGCATCTCCTTGGTTGAACGCTGTCCCTGCGAGCTATTGTTAAATTCTTCATATCTGGCATTCTGTTCTTTGAAATCGTTGGCCGCCTCGCCAAGTTCCAGCTTTTGAAGAAATTCGATGCGCTGGTCAGTGTTCAAATTATCCCATTGCGGTATATTTTCATTTAGCCATGTCGATCTTTCGCTTGAACTTAGCGATGACCAGCGCCAGCCTTCCGGCGGATTATTAATAAGTTCATTAAATGCTTTACGCTGGGTTTCAGCCAGATCATTTGCCTGCGTGGTAGCCAGCTGATCAAGCTTTGCCGCTTCGCCGTTCAATCTGGCCGCTTCGGCTTCCAGTCTTTCTACTTCTGCCTGTGCGCGGGCGGCGTCGGCCTCAGCATTTTGCGCCTTTGTTTCAAGATCTGTTGCATCATCCCTTATTTCATTTTCGCGCGCGGTTAATTCTGCGGCGCGTGCGTCATCCTTTGCTGCTTCACTTCTTATCCTCTGTGCCTCCGCTTCACGTTCCGCAGCAAGTTTTTCGTTATCGTCTGCCGCAGCGCGCGCGTCCCGCGCCAGTGAACGATCGTCCGTTCCATCAGCGAGCGCATCAAATCTCGACGCCGACTGCCTTAAGTCTGCCGCCTGCGCTTCCAATTCTGCGGCTTTATCACGCTTCTTAGTTGCCTGCTCTTCGGCATAGTCAGCGAAACCGACATATTCATCCGCCTGACGCTCCCTTGTCCCTACAGTTTCATCTGCTTGACTGCGCTGAAATTCTGCTTCTTTTTGTGCCATTTCCGCATCAAATCTGGCGCTGTCCAGTTCCCGCTCTGTACTAAGGGCTTGCCCGCGCCTTTCACGGGCTTCCTGTTTTGTTGCATCAATCAGTTCATGTTGATCAGCAATAGTGGGGGATGGCTTTGTCGTACTGGCAACGGCCATTGCCGCACCTTTTTGCGCCTGTTCGGCGACATCATTGGCCATATCAACAATTGACTGGAAAAACCCGCCGGGCTGTTCAAGCGGCGGTTCGGTGACCAACACTGGCTCGCTTGCAACTTCAACTATTCTTTCGGTGGTACCTCCCGTGCTCGGACCGCTGTTATCATTTGCAGGGGCGACTGGCGCCGGTTCATTTGCCGCTGGGACTGTCCCCCTTGCACTTGCCAATTGTTGCCTAGCGGTTTCAGCCTCCGCCTGAAATTTACTGACGCCTTCTGCAGCGGCGGCCCATGCGGTTGACCCGCCGACACTTGTTGCATCAACAATATATTCACCGTCTTCGTTGGTCTGTATATTGATGTCATTGAGGGCGAATTGGTCCGTAATCCTGTCAACAACTTCGGAATATTGGTTTACCTGTGATTGTGCGCGTTCAATCGCTGCACCGTCACCGCTGGCTTCCGCCTGTGCCAAATTATTCTTTGCCGCCTCAAGGTTACCATTTGCCTGCACAAGATTCATTTGTGCCTGAGCCACTTCACTTACCTGATTTGCAAATGCCGCCCGGTTGATACTTCCATCAGCATTGAGGGGCAACCCGTCCGTCAGACTATCTGACCATTCATTGAACGAAGCGACGCGATCAACGGCGCTGTTGGCCGCTGCGATTGAATTCATACCTGACAGTTCGCTTTCAACGTCAGCAAGTTCCGCCTGCATATTTTTATAGGCTTCATCAGCACCAAATACGATGCCGGGACCATTTCCACCCGGATTAAAATTATCAATCCGGTCCTGCAGGTCCGCGCGACGCGTTTCCAGTTCATTATACCGCTGCGTATAGGCACCACCCGGGTCCTGTACCTCGCCGCCTAGTCCGTTTCTCGCAGCTGCAACGCGCTCCCGCGCTTCGCCAATCATGTCTATTTCCTGCGCAAGTTCCGCATCTGATAAATTGCTTAAACGCTGCCTTTCAGCAAATTCATGGGAAATATCACTTAATGTCTGGGTAAGTTTTTGCGCCGTGTCATTGGTGGCCGACATTCTTGTTCCCGTCAGCCTTTCAGTTGTATCACCAATATCGCCCGCAAAGTTTCTGGCTGCATCCTGCGCTGCTTCAACGCGATTTTTCAAATCATTCGCTTCCGCTTCAAGATCCGCCAGACTATCAGGATCAAAGTCCGGGTTCGCCTTTGCGGCATCAAGCGCATCAAACGCATTACTCATACGTTCACGCAAATCCGCTGCTTCGTTATTGGCATTTACATAATTATTAAAGGCATCAGACGCTTTACGGGCATTTTCGTACTCTTTCCATTCGTCCTGCATACCATTGGCATAAAATTCAGCCTTCAGCGCGGTTCTGTCAGCGAGCTCCGCATTATTTGCTGCCGCCTGCGCCGCCCTTTCAGCACGCTCAATCGCCTGATCATAAGCACGGTCCTGACGCGACCCAGACCCGCCCTGACGTCTTAAATTGAGCTGTTCTTCTCGCAGTCTGTCAACTTCACTTTGCGCGTCTGCTGCTGCTCTATGCGCATCATTGCGCATACGTTGCGTTTCATAACGCGGATCTCCCTGACGCATCTCATCAAGTCGCGCCTGCCGGCGTTGGAAATCCTGTACCTTTCCCTGAAAACGTGCCTGATCTGCCTGAAACTGACCTTCTTCGCGGGCAAGATCTGTTATATCTCTTGAATTTTGCTGCCTTTGTTCCCGGATGGCACGGCATTCAGGGCCACGGCAATTCGGATCTCCATTTCTTCTGGCGTCCTGCTCCTGCTTTCTTAAATCGCGTTCTTCCTGTTCCAGACGGGCGCGGCGCTCCTGCTGCTCGTTTCCTCTTTCTTCAAGCTCGTCGCCTTCTTCGCCGAGCTCATTGGCGCGGCGCTCCTGCTCTTCTTCTGCAGCGTCAATCCTTTTTTGACGATCACTTCTTCTGTCTCTTCTGTCCTGCTCATCCTTGGCGCGGTCTTCATTTTCAGCAAGGTCTTCATCTACGCCTTCAAGTTCATCATCAACTTTTTCACCATTTTCATCACGTGCGTTATCGATTTCCCCTTCAAGTTCGTCGGCCAGCCTGTTTGCTGCTTCTTCACATGCATTTGCCAGAATCGGCGGGCAGGGAGACATTCCACCCATTGCTTCCCCATCGTTAAGTCCCTTATTAACGCTGGCGATCGTATTACTCAGGCTTGCAATTTGCGCGGAAACATTGGGCGCATTGTTGCCAGCCTTAATCCTAGCATTCTGGCTGAAGATGCTCATGCGCTGCGGGTCCATCATGCCCTCAGCACTTCCCATCTGGCCGCTCGCGGCACCCATCATGGTAGTATTGTCATCTTCAAGCAGCTGCATTGCCCGGTCTTGCGAACCTTGCCTTAAATTGGAAGCTTCCTGCTGCATTCTGATATATTCTTCACGGCGACGGCGTTCTTCCTCGGCCGCTCTTGCGGCTGCAGCCTCCCTCTCGGCCTGTGATGGTCCTGAAGACGTGGCCGTACTATTTGCGATCTGCGCGGGTGATGTTGTTTCAGCAGTCTGTGTGCCTTCGGGCGTTTCATCCGTTCCTTCTTCAGCGGCTTCATCCGTTTCATCATCCGCTGCTTCATCACCCGTCGTTTCATCGGCTGTGTTCTGCGCAACTTCTGTTCCCGGAGACGCATCAGTATTATCAGTCCCGCCGCCATTGGTCGTTTCTGTGGCCTCTTCATTCACCGCAGTATTCGCGCCGCTGGTCGTTGTCGTCGCATCAGTCGTGTTTGTTGTGCCATTTTCAACGGCTACCACAGTATCCGAAATTGTTACTGTCTCCGTACCAGTATCCGTATCCGACATCGCCCCGGGACCCGGATTAGGGACAGGAGTCGGCTCCGGTGCTTCCGGCGTTAAATTTACTGCCGGTGCGCTGGAAATGACAACCGGCGTTTCAATAGTTCCTTCCGTTACCGTTGTCGTAGTGGTTTCAGTTACAATGGTCTGACTGTCGGGAGTAGTTGTCGTTGTAACAGTGGTATCAACTGTTTCCGTTGGCGTGGCTGTAACTGTAGAACCATTATCCAATGTTTGCGTGGTTGTTTCGCCGACTGTCGTTTGTGTGTCGTTCGTCACCGTTGTTTGGGCACCAGGTGTGCTTGGCGCCGTATAAAACGTTGCCTGTGGTGCCGTATTCACTGCCGGCGCGGGCGTTGACGACGTTGTTGTGGTCCCCGTCGCCGTTTCATTCATCACAAGCGGCGGTCCGGGAAGCGCTGTCATTGTTCCCGACGTTGACCCGGATGGTGTTCCGGTTGTCTGAGCGTTATATGGATTGGATGGGGAATAGGGCGATACATATCCCGTCGCTTGTGTCGCCTGTGTGGTCTGGGTTGCCTGCTGGGCCTGACCCGCCTGAGTGGCATAGGTTAAGCCGCCCCCCGAGCCATCCCCCGTCACAACGGTAACCGGCGTTTCAACCGTACTTTCAATTAAAGTCGTTGTCGTTGTTTCGGTGATGACCGTTTCGCTATCCGCTGTGGTAATCGTGGTGACTTCGGTATCAACCGTTTCGGTCGGCGTTGATGTGACTGTCGCACCATTATTTAAGGTTTGCGTTGTGGTATCGCCAACCGTGGTTTGCGTATTATTGGTAACCGTTGTTTGAGCGCCAGCCGTATTTGGATTATATGTAAAGCTTGGTGTTTGCTGTGATTGCGCAATCTGCAGCGTATCAGGTGATTGTAACGTAGTTGTTGGTTGCTGTTGAATAGTATAGGAAAACTGTCCCCCCTGGGCATTGTTCCCCAGAGTATAACCATTCGCCGTTTGTGTGACATCAAGCCTCATCCAGCCGGAAGGCGTGGGATCATTTGCTCCAACCGTTCTAATTTCGCCGGTGTTCGGGTTGGCAACTACCTGACTACTTTCAGAAAGTTGCGACATCAGCCCCTGATTAATCTGTATATTATTTACCAGATTTTGATAATTCTGAATCGACTGCTGTTGCTGTGTCTGAAGACTTGTGCTCTGAGGACTGGTCGTTGTGTTGCTGGTCCTGCCACCATAATAGGAAGGGACATTGAGCGTTTCCTGCGCAATAGAATAATCTGGTGTAAGAGTCGCAATAGCTATAGAAGTAAAAAGAAGCGCAGCACGCTTAACAGGATGAGACAATAATTTCCCGGATTGAATAGCTTTGCCCGAAGGCAATTTTATTTTGTGAACTCCATTGTTAACAAAATTGATCCCCTTCTCGCTCCACATACAATCTCTCCCGATGATTGATTATAATTTGCTTGTCTGGAAGGCATACTACTGGCTTATTTATTCTATACTGTGCTGCCCTATATTTTTGAATTCGCCCATTTTTGAAGAAGACTATACAATAAATCAGGCGCAGAGTCGATTCTTCCGCAAATGGCTCAAACTTGAGCCAGTAGTAACCGCGGATAATTTTGTCTTTATAAAAGTGCAGGCCAGTGTTAAACATAGCGGTCAAAATCCATGACTTTGTATGTTGAGTGACAGTTATCAAAGTCTATGGTGATTACAGATATAAACCAACGCGCTATCAAGACGGCAATGCTCATAAAATGAATTTAAACGACGCTATTCACATGGCTGTGAAACTTGCCAATCAGGGAATGCTGGATCAGGCAGAGGAAGCCTGCCGCGACATTTTGACAGCAAATGACAAATACCACCCTGCATATCATTTGCTTGGACAGCTTGCTTTCCAACAGGGTAAAGATCAAATAGCCGTACAGATGACCCACAAGGCTGTCCTGCTTGATGGGACCCGGGCCATTTACCACCGCGATTTGGCTGAAATTCTTTGCATATGTGGCAAACCCGCTGATGCGCTGCAGGTCATCAAACGTGCCGTCGCGTTGAACCCGAATGATCCGAAGTCGCATTATGTTGCAGGAATGGCATTAACCGCAATTGGTGACCATGACAAAGCCGTTCAGGCATATCAAACCACGATAAAGCTAAGCCCGGATCATGGACGCGCCTACAATAATCTTGGCGCGGTGCTTGAGATGACGGGGCGGGCCGCAGAAGCAAAAAAAGCCTACACAAAGGCAATAAAAATAAACAAAAATCATGCTGAAGCGCAGAACAACCTGGCAACAATTTTGGTGGCGGAAGGCGACATTCCCAATGCCAAAAAACATTTTGAAGCAGCTATTAAAGCAAGGCCAAACTATATTGAAGCACACCATAACTTATCCGCCTTAAAACGTTATAAAAAGAATGACGAACATTTTAGACAGTTAAGTGCGATGGCAGAAAATGTATCAAACCTGCCATTTGCTAATCAGGTGCGATTATATTTCACCCTAGGCAAAGCCTATGCGGATATTGGCAAATATGATACCGCTTTCGACTTCTACCGATTGGGAAATAAAACAATGAGGTCGGGCATACAGTATGATGAAAAAGAAGCCGTAAAAATTATTGAAGATATTAAAACCGCTTTTGACAAAAAGAACTTCAAGAACAATAAAATATCCAAAAATGACGACCCCACGCCAATCTTTATTGTTGGAATGCCCCGCTCCGGTTCGACCCTAATTGAACAGATATTATGCGGCCATAGCGATGTCTACGGGGGCGGAGAGTTATCAATCCTGACTGATATTGTGAAGGCGAAAATCAAAAATTTCCCACAGGGGGTGGAAGCTCTGTCGGCGGGCGCATTAAAGGAAATCGGTGATGAATATCTGCTACGTATTAAAGAACTGCACCCGACCGCAAAACGCATTGTTGATAAAATGCCTGCAAATTATCATTACGCCGGCCTGATCGCAAAAATTCTCCCTGGGGCGCATATTATCAATTCGTGCAGAAACCCAATGGATAGCTGCTTTTCAAACTATACCCGTCTGTTTCTTTATACAATATCATATGCTTATGATCTGGGTGAGCTTGGTCGCTACTACAACAGATACCAAGACCTTATGAAGCATTGGCACCGGGTTCTGCCAAAAGGCACATTACTTGACATTCATTATGAAGACGTCGTTGCAAATCTGGAGGAAGAAGCCAGAAAGATGATTGGTTTTGTCGGGCTGGAATGGGAAGACAGATGCCTTCGTTTTCACAAAAACAGGGGACCTGTGCGCACCGCAAGTGCTGCTCAGGTGAGAAAGCCGATTTACAATACATCTTTGCAAAAGTGGCGCCCCTATGAAAAACATCTTGGGCCATTAATTGAGGCACTGAAGGATGATACGCCGGATGCAGACTTATGATGAATATCGAGCAAGTTGGAAACCAGCTCAAAAACCGGACAACAAGTTCCGAGAAAATCATAAAGGACTGCTTCCAAAGAATTCATGATAAAGATGGGCAGGGCAAACGGGTCTTTACCGACCTTTATTACGATCAAGCCGTCAGCACGGCACAAGCCATTGATAAATCGCGGGCAGAAGGACAGCCGCTTCCCCCATACGCCGGAATCCCCATAAGCGTTAAAGACCTTTTTGACATTAAGGGAAGGGCCACAACCGCCGGGTCAAAACTGTTAAAAAATGCCCCTCCCGCAATGCAGGATGCCCGGATCATAAGTAATCTGAAAAAAGCAGGGTTTATCATTCTGGGCAGCACCAATATGACTGAATTCGCCTATTCCGGTCTTGGGTTAAATCCACATTACGGCACGCCGTTTAACCCATATGAACGTGAAATTGGACGAATACCTGGCGGATCTTCATCGGGTGCCGCTATTTCCATCACGGATAGTTTTGCCGCAGGTGCCATAGGCACAGATACCGGTGGCTCCTGCCGAATTCCAGCGGCACTTTGCGGCATTGTCGGCTTTAAGCCAACTCAAAATCGTGTTTCACGTCACGGAACAATTCCCCTTTCACCAAGTCTGGATTCGGTCGGACCGCTAGCAGCAACAGTAAAAAGCTGTGCCATTCTGGACAGTGTAATTTCGGAAGAGAGATATATCCTGAAAAATGGTTTGCCCCTGAAAAATTTGACGTTCGGTATCCCAAGGGAACCAATGCTGGATGACATGGATGAACATGTCAGCAAAACTTTTGAAACCATATTGACGACACTTTCCAACGCCGGTGTAAAAATAAGGGAAATAAGCCTATCCGAACTGATGGATATCCCCCATATCAATAAAAACGGCGGCATTGCCGCTGCCGAAGCCTACGCATGGCACCGGGAGCTGCTCGAAAAATCTTTTGACGAATATGATCCGCGGGTGAGCACACGTATCGTGAATTGGGTAGGACAAACAGATGATGACTACCGCGATCTTATAGCTGCCCGTGGACAAACCATAAAAAATGTCACCGCGAAAATACGAAACTTCGACGCGCTGATTTGCCCGACCATACCAACAATTGCACCAACCATAAAATCACTTGAGAATGACGATGAATATCTGCGGCAAAATATGTTGATGTTGCGAAACCCATCATTGATAAATTTCCTCGATGGCTGTTCGATCAGCATCCCATGCCATCATCCCGGAGAAGCTCCCGTCGGGCTGATGCTCAGCGCTGACCACGGGGAAGACCAGAGACTACTGGCAATCGCGGCTTCGGTTGAAAAGCTGCTGGATAAGGATGCAAAAACGAGTTGATTTAAGGTAATTTGGAGTGACGATATTCTTCACCTTTTAATATCCTGACGATGTCTTTTTCCAAACTTTCCACCGGTTTCTCTACTATTCTGTTAAGTTCATTGCCGCCACGATAAAATATAAAGGTCGGTGTGTTGGTAATGCCCATGCCATCAATTTCCCCGTCCGGCGCCTGCTTTTTACGGTCGAGGGCGATCATGGTTATTTTATCTGCCGCCAGATTTGCTCCTTCAAGTATTTTATAAATATGTGGCACTTCCCGTTTACTGTCATGACACCATGTTCCCAGAACGATCTTAACATCAATCCCGTCCAATAGATCCTCAACCCCTGAAAGCGCATCGCGGTCAACCTGATAGTTTTTCACACCTTCATCAAACCATTCGGCATAAGGCGCCTGTTGAAGATCCTCCTTTGATATCTTCCCCAGCAAATCAACATTGCTTTCCCGATGCTCCTGACCGACGGCCCCATTCATTCCCCAAACGGAAAGCAAAACTATAAATTGCGCTATTTTTTTCATTCTCATACCCTTTTTAAAGCGACAAAACGCGTACCCAGGTATTATAGTCATCATGTCAAAATAATCTCAACAGGGAATTTTATGAGCGACTTTATAGATGAACTTAAATCAGAATTTGGTGAGCAAACAATCTTCACAGGTGAAGAAATATCAAATCGTGCCAGTAGCTACTGGGATCCGACCCCCATATCCGCGAAAGCCATTGCAAAACCAAGGACCACGTCCGAATTATCACAAATCGTAAAGCGCTGCCACGATGTCGGCCAAATCATTGTCACCCACGGTGGTCTTACCGGATGCGCGAAGGCAGCAGACACAACCCCCGAACATGTCATCATATCTACGGAGCGTATGACAAAAATTGAAGAGATTGATGAAATCGGTGGCACAATAACAATGGAATCCGGCGCCATTTTGGAAGTGGTGCAGAACAAGGTTGCGGAGAAAGGGTTTTATTTTCCGCTGGATTTAGGAGCACGAGGTAGTTGCACCGTCGGTGGAAATGCCGCTACAAATGCGGGCGGCATTAATGTAATCCGCTACGGCATGATGCGAAATCATATTCTCGGGCTTGAAGCGGTATTAGCCGATGGCACGATCATTTCATCAATGAATAAAATGATTAAAAACAATGCAGGGTACGACCTCAAGCAACTGTTCATAGGTTCCGAAGGCACATTGGGCATCATTACCCGTATCGTTGTGAAACTCGAAACTCTCGCCATCAGCCGCCAAACAGTACTTGTCGGGCTTGACAGTTTCTCAAATGTGGTCGGTTTTTTAAATCATATGCGCAAAAGTACCGGGCCGCGACTATCAGCCTACGAAGTAATGTGGGGAAATTATTACGACGCCGTCACGGGTGAAGGGCTGCATAAACCCCCACTCGGAAGAGGATACCCATATTACGTCATCACAGAATGTACAGGAACAAACCCAAATTCAGATGAAGTTGTTTTCATGAAAACGCTGGAAGATGCCTTGGAGGCCGAATTGATCATTGATGCCATCATTCCTAAATCTGAAGCGGAAAGGCAAGCAGTCTGGATCGTAAGAGAAGGGTTTGAGCCCATCCTGACCAACGTTCCACTATTTTTATACGACGTCAGTCTGCCAATAAAAAACATGGAAGGGTATATTGCAGAAGTACAGAAGTATATACATGCGACCTGGCCTGACGGCGCATGCTATGTCATTGGCCACATCGGCGACGGCAATTTGCATCTGATGGTTTGCCCCGGCGAAGGCGATGAAACACTTCATGACAAATCGGATGCGCTAGTTTATGGCCCTCTTAAAAAGATTGGCGGCTCTGTTTCTGCGGAACATGGTATCGGCAATGAAAAGAAGGCCTGGCTGTCTCACAGCAGATCAGATGGGGAAATAGAGCTTATGAAAACCCTTAAGAAAACGCTGGACCCCAAAAATATATTAAACCCCGGTGTGATCTTTTAAACGGCGATGAATTAGTATATAATTGTGTAATCAATCACGTTACGTAGAAATATATTCTACTTTCCTGGGAAAATAACATCATGGATGAATTTGACAAAAAAATATTAAAATGCCTGCAGGAAGACGCCACTATCTCGACCGCAGCACTTTCGGAAAAGGTTGGTCTATCAACAACTCCATGTTGGCGGCGTGTTCAAATCCTTGAAGATAAGGGATTTATTGAAAAACGTGTTGCCATTGTGAACAAGAAAAAACTGAACCTTGGCCTTACAGTGATTGTCAATATCAAAACAAGTCAGCATTCAAAAGATTGGTTGGATAATTTTAAAAAGTCGATCATGCATATTCCCGAAGTTATAGAAGTTCTGCGGCTGAGCGGTGAAACAGACTATTCGCTGAAAATTCTTGTTCCTGATATCGAAGAATATGACCGCGTGTATCAGGAAATCATTTCTAAAATTGATGATCTTTATGACGTCAGTTCCAGCTTTGTCATGGAGGAAATAAAGAGCACGACGAAATTACCACTAAATTACGTTTGATGCCATTTTCATTTTGAATTTTTCTATATTAATGCAAATTTTAACTAATAAATATTGTTTTATTATGATATTATTTTAATTTAGAGACAATAAATTTAAATAAAGAAAAATACTTCTATCCCTGCTGTGTTAATGTTTCCCTAAATTTGGTTTTAGTAAAATTAAGGAAACAGAATATGCGTATATCTTTTACAGAACATCCTGCCTCGGTCGGCGAAACTTATTTTGGACACCTCTTTTCCGCACTTTCATTTTGTGGAAAAATGACCATCGCTCTCCTTGCCTGCCTTGTACACGCTTTTCTGCCTTTTCTGTTCGAAAAAACCGGGAGCCAGATGATAACGCGTTTAATGGACGATATGGTTCATAATCGCGACAAGCGCGCTGTCGCTGCAAACGAAGATATCGCAGAACAAACTGACGCCGCATAATTCACTATTTTATCCCGTTCAAAAGGGGACCTTTCAACGGCTTCCTTTTTTGGAAGCGCTAATTAACTGCATTCGTTTTCAATATTTTCATCTACATCTTTTATTTTTCCTCAACTCATCTATTATCTCTCTGCTTCCTTGTGAAAAGAGAAGAAGTTTGGGAAATTACTTGACGGGTTAAAATTGAAAAACAGCAGCAACCTTTTTGATGTGGATAAAAGTAACAATGACAAAAAACAGTTGTTCATTGATGCTGCTATATGCTCGCTCGCCAATCACGGGTACAAGGGAACGACGGTCCGTCAAATCGCCAAATATGCGGGTGTGACGCCGGGACTTCTTACCCATTATTACGAAGGCAAAGAAGTCCTTATTGCAGAAAGTTACAAATATCTGGCGAGGGAATTCCTTGATGATTTTCAGAAAAAAATAGATGCAGAGGAAAAAAATCCAATTAAATCGCTTCAGGTTTTCTTTCAAAACATTTTTGAACCAGACAATCTGGGCTCAAAATTCCTTCGCGTCTGGCTCGCTTTCTGGACACTCACGCTAACGGAACCGGAACTCAGGCATGCCCATAAGCAAATCTACAATCAATATATTATTTCAATTGAAGCCATGCTGAAGGAAGCATACCGCATTAGCGGTATTTCCGTAGAAGGCAGAAACATAAAGTCACTGGCTATCGGTATTTACGCGTTACTCGACGGTTTGTGGCTCGAATGCTGCTTGGATCCCGATAATTTCTCACAGCAAGACAATCTCGCAATTGTCTACGACTTTGTGGAAAGTACTACCGGGCTACAGATCGGGCCGGATTAATTATCCCTGATAATTTCGTGTGCCGAATTATGACCCGGCGCACCCGTCACACCGCCGCCAGGGTGCGTGCCGGATCCACACATATAAAGCCGGGAAATCGGCGTCCGGTAATTTCCATACCCAAGTATTGGTCGAGCGCTGAACATCTGATCCAGACTTAAATGCCCGTGCATAATATCGCCGTTTGTAAGCCCGAACTTATTTTCGAGATCAAGAGGGCTTAAAACCTGTTTTCCAACCACAAGATCCTTAAAACCGGGCGCATATGTTTCCACAACATTGAGAATCGTTTCCGCCGCCGCATCGCGGTGCTTTTCCCAGTCAACTCTATAATCAAACTGTTGACAAAAAAGGCTCGCCACATGCTGCCCTTCCGGTGCCAGGCTATCATCAAGCGTTGATGGAATCAGCATCTCCACAATGGGTTCTTTTGACCAACCAAATTCCTTGGCATCTGAAAATGTTTTATCAAGATATGCCATCGTCGGCGCCATCACGATACCTGCTGTCAAATGCCCATCGGTCGCCCGCTCCTGTTTTTCAAGGCAGGTAAATTTTGGCAGTTCTTTCAACGCCACATTCATTCTGAATGTTCCGGAACCGCTTTTATAATGTTTGATACGGCGAGCGAACACTTCGGGTAGGTCTTCATCTCTGACCATTTTATCAAATAAAAGGCTCGGATTTAAGTTCGAAATAACATTCTTCGCCCTTACTTCCTCTCCGCTTTCCAATAAAACACCTACCGCTTTCCCGTCTTCAACAAGCACTTTGCTAACCGGACTGCTCACACTGATTTCAACGCCCTTGGCCTCCGCGGATTTCGCCATTGCCTGGGTAATCGCCCCCATGCCGCCAACCGCATGACCCCAAAGCCCTTTTTTGCCGTTTACCTCACCAATTAGATGATGCATCAGAACATATGCCGATCCCGGTGTTTTGGTGTCGGAATAGTTACCCACAACGCCGTCAAACGCAAAGGCCGCTTTAACGAAATCATTTTCAAAATAATAATCCAGAAAGTCGGACGTACTTTTAGTAAATATATCCATTACAATGCGCTGGTCTTCAATTGACAGTTTTCTCAAACGGTTACCGAACTTCGCCGCCTTAAAAATGTCACGTAGACCCCCACCCGCATTGGGCGGTGTTTCCAGAAGAAAATCACGCATGAGTTCAGCAACCATATCAACATCACGGTAATACCGGTCAAGATTTTCAGCGTCTTTTTTTGAAAATCTCGCAATTTCTGCTTTAACCTCTGCGCTCGTCATTGGAAACGCGATGAAATCTCCATTTGGATGGGGCCAGAAATTATTCATTTTACGCTCTAAAATCGTTAGGCCGTTCTTATGAAGTTCAAGATCTTTTATGACCTTCGGATTAAGCAGGCTGACTGTGTAGGAAGCAACAGAATTGCGAAACCCAGGGTGAAATTCTTCTGTCACCGCAGCACCGCCAACAATATCTCGACGCTCAAGGACACGAACCTTCATGCCCGCCATCGCCAGATAATTTGCGCAGACCAGGCCATTGTGCCCGCCGCCGATAATTACTGCATCAAGTGTCATAAGAATTCCTAACTAATATTAATTGCATAAAATAAATTTGAGCTTATATTGTACAAGCGTACAACTTTGTCAACAAGGAATAGAAGATATGAGTTCGGATATATCAATTTCAGAGCTTGTCGCCAATTATAAAAAAGGATACTCGCTGGATCAACAATTTTACAAAGATCCCGAAATTTATAAAAAAGAAATCGAAAATATTTTCCTGCATCACTGGATTTTGGCGGGCCATAGTTCGCAGATTCCTGAAACTGGTGATTTCTTTCTATTCGAATTTGACAGCGAAAACATCATTATAACACGAACAAAAACCGGTGACATTAGAGCGCACCTTAATGTCTGTCGGCACCGGGGTTCACGGGTCTGCCTTGAAAAGAAAGGCACCACCAAAGCCTTTACATGCCCTTATCACGCATGGAGCTATGATCTCTCCGGTGACCTGATCGCCGCACGTATCATGAATGAGACTTTTGACAAATCGGAGAATGGCCTTCATCAGGCACATGTGGCGCTCGTCGGCGGGTTGATTTTCATAAGTCTTTCGGAAAAACCCCCGTCGCTGGAAGAAATGAAGAAAGACCTTGCCGATGTTTTCGATCAATTTGGGTTCGACCACATGAAGCTGATCAAGCAAAAATCTTACCCTATCAGATCAAATTGGAAACTCGCCGTCGAAAATTATCAAGAATGCTACCATTGTGCGCCATCTCACCAGGAATTTGCGAAAATCCATGCAATGGCCATGACACCGGAAAAATTCGCCGCGCGAAAGCAAGATTATTTAAAAAACGCAAGCAGTGACATCCGATTAAAGCCGTCATCATACTATTTCGATCAGGCCATAAAAGGTCAGGAAGGATATCAGTATGACAGAAACCCCCTCGTCACAGGGAAGGTAAGCGGAAGCCTAAACGGTGGTCCCGTTGCACCACTTCTTGGAAAAATTAAAGATTATGACGGCGCCGCTTCGGAATTTATGGTGGGTCCGGTAACATTCTTCCTGATTTATAATGATCACATGATCGGGTATCGTTTCCTGCCATTATCATTGGATGAATGTGTATGCGACGTTTTCTGGTTTGTCCATGAAGATGCGCAGGAAAATAAAGATTACGTTTTAGATAATTTAACATGGTTATGGGATGTGACAACGCAAGCCGACGAAGAAATTATTGTCAACAACCAAAAGGGGGTGGATTCGCATTTTTACCAGCCTGGAAAATTATCTGAAATGGAATTTTTCCAGCAACATTTTTTGAATTGGTATTTGGATAAAATTGCCTGAAATAAGTATCAGATATCCGACACGATGTTTTTTAGATCCGGATATAGTTCCTGAAAAAGATCACTGTCGCGCTGCTCGTTTGGATGATCCGGGTCTGCCACCATTAATTTCAATGCATTAAGCGCTTTGAGCACCACTTCTGCTTCCGGTTTCTGATCGAATTCCCCGGAAAATACCTTGCGAAGCCACTTGCATATTCTTGTGACACGCGGCCATCCAAAGGTCGATGCTTCCGTCTCAATATTGTAAGCCATTTCAGCGGCCATTTCCCGATCATTCTGAATTATGACCTTCTCAAGATCCGAAACTCTCTTATTTAGCGTGGAAACAAATTCAATTGCGGCCCCCTGCACCGCCACATTCGCCCGGGCGATCATTTCATCTCTCTGTTTTTTTTGGTCTTCATCCATTTCAGGTCCAACTATTATTTATTATTTTTAACCGCTGAGCGACGGCGGTCTTTTTCACCATCCCAATCAGAGATGCTATCTTTGCGTCGGCGACGGTTTGGCCCGACAAATTCTTCCACTTCAATAAAATCTCGTTTGTTATTCACGGCATTATCAAGCTTTTGCAAAACCTGCTCTGGTGAAAATGGCTTGCTTATAATTTCCGTAACACCCGCGTCCCGGGCCATAATAATGGTTTTTCTATCCGTCATCCCGGTATCCAGAATAATGGGAACATCAGGACTGTTTTTACTGCTACGGTTTGTTCTGATCTTTTTTATGAATTCCAAGCCCGACCGGTCTTCCATCATGAAATCAACAAAAATGCAATCTATCTCAGAATTATAATACTGCTTTTCCGCCTCCTCGAGTGTCTCACATACGATTATTTTCCCAACACCAAACGCTTCAAGGATCGAAAAAAGCGTTCTCGCGATAAACAGATTGCTGTCCGCGATCAGGATCTTCAGGTCTTTAATTTCAATCTTGTCCATTAAATGGATTGTCCGTTTTTTATTATTTGTGAAACTAACCAATGAACCAATTTTACTGACAAAGTATAAATAGAAGGTTACAAAATATGCAATTTGTTTTTCGGATTGGTAAATCATGCTTTATAAAGACATACCCTACTGGCAGCTCAATATTGAAAAGCCGGAAATTTCAATTGATGTGACGCCACGCGAAGGTGATGTTATCATTATTGGTGCCGGTTTTACCGGCCTTGCAACCGCTCTGCACCTTTTGAGGGCCGGAAAGTCGGTCATTCTGTTTGACGCTATGATGCTTGGTGATGGTGCCAGTGGCAAAAATGGAGGGATGGTAGGCCCCAGTTTGCACAAGCTTGGGCTTGATGGTTTAACGGCCAAATACGGTAAAGATAAAGCGATTGACATCCTTCAGGAAGGTATGAACGCGATAAAATATTTTCAGTCCTTTATCGCGGACGAAAATATCGACTGCGATCTTGTCATGAGCGGTCGGCTACGTGGTATTATCGGCAAAAAGTCGCTCGAAAATGTGATCAGAGATAGTGAAAACCTTATGGAGCTTGATGGATTTGGCTTTGATGTGGTCGACGGGGAAAATATCCACAATGAAATCGGGTCTGACCTTTATGATGGCGGCGTTATATATCATCAGGATGGCGGCCTGCATCCACAAAAACTTCTTTTCGCTTTGGCGGCGAAAATACTGCAGTTGGGCGGGCAAATATATCAGGAAACAAGGGTCGGCCAAATCAGCCGGACACAAACAGGATTTGAAGTAAGCACAGATAAGGGTGCGTTTCGCGCAGGTGATATCGTTATTGCCAGCAACGGGTACACAAAACGATTTGCAAATCACAACCTGTCGTTCTTTTATAAGCGGCTGCTTCCGATCACTTCTGCCATGATCGCGACCGAGGAATTGGGAAAAGACACAATTGATCGAATGTTTCCCAAAAAACGTATGCACGGGGGCAATCACCGGCTTGTGCAATATTATCGCGCCAGCCCGGATCACAAACGGGTTCTTTTTGGTGCCCGCGGCACTGATGCAAATGACCGATCCCTGCAAAATGGTCTGATGCTTAAAAAACATCTCTGTAAAATTTTTCCGGAACTGGAAAACGTGAATATTGAGTATTCATGGTCCGGCAAAGTTGCTTATACCTTTGATCACACCCCCCATCTGGGAAAACAGGATGGTATATATTACGCAATAGGTTATTGTGGCTCCGGTGTCACCAGGTCGATATATCTTGCCAGACAACTTTCACGCAAAATACTGGGCCTGGGTGACCATCATACTTCATTTGATGATTTGCCCTTTGAAACCAAGCCATTTTATACAGGCACACCCTGGTTTATGCCTACAGTATTAAAATGGCATAGTTTTCTTGATCATATAAACGGAAATTAAGTTTAACCGATTGATCATCTGTTCGTCATGGGTATATACTTTTGACAGCTCTATAACGCATAAAAAGGGGAAGATATGACTGCCAATATGCAAAGCCTGGAATCCTATTGGATGCCATTTACGGCCAATCGCGCTTTTAAGAAAAATCCACGACTTTTTGCTTCCGCACAAGGCATGTATTATGAAACCACGGAAGGAAAAAAAGTCCTTGATGGCGTGGCCGGTCTATGGTGTGTGAACGCCGGACATGGCCAAAAGAAAATAAACGATGCCATCAAATTCCAGGTCGATCAAATGACCTATTCGCCGGCTTTTCAGGGCGGGCATCTCGGTGCATTCGAATTCGCCGAACGGCTGTCCGAAATGTTTGGCAGTGATCTTAATCATGTCTTCTTCACAAATTCCGGGTCTGAATCTGCGGACACCTCATTGAAAATTGCCCGCGCTTATTTCAAAGCCCGCGGCAATCCGGAAAAAGTAAAGCTGATTGGACGTGATAAGGGCTACCACGGAGTGAATTTTGGCGGACTTTCCGTTGGCGGCATTCCCACAGCACGTAAAGTATATGGTCCGTTTCTTCCCGAAGTTGATCATCTGCCACATACGCATAATGTTGAAGGAAACCTGTTTTCAAAAGGCCAACCCGAAAATGGTGCGGAACTGGCGGACAGACTTCTTGAGATCATTGACCTTCATGGTGCGGATACCATTGCAGCGGTGATCGTTGAACCTATGGCCGGATCTGCCGGCGTCGTCGTGCCGCCAAAAGGATACCTTGAGCGCCTTCGGAAAATCACCAAAGAAAACGATATCCTGCTTATTTTTGATGAGGTAATCACAGCGTTCGGGCGCACTGGCGATGTGTCAACTGCATCCCTGCTTGGAATTGAGCCCGATATGATCAACACAGCCAAAGGACTGACCAACGGCGCGGTGCCCATGGGGGCCGTGCTGTTGAACGATGAAATCCATGATACAATTATGCAGGGACCCCCGGATGTGATTGAGCTGTTTCATGGGTATACATATTCCGGGCATCCGCTCGCCTGTGCAGCGGGCATTGCGACGATGGATGTATACGAGGAGCAAAATTTATTTGAACGGGCCGCTTCCCTGACGCCAATTTTTGAAAAAGCCGTCCACAGCCTTTCGCGGCATGATATTGTACGTGATATCAGAAATTTCGGGATTGTTGCCGCAATTGATCTTGTCCCCCGCGAAGGGGCGCCAACAGCCCGGGCATTTGAAGCGTACCTAAAAGCATTTGAAAAAGGCGTGCTGATCCGGACAACAGGTGACATCATTGCTCTTTCACCACCATTGATCGTCGATGAAAAACAAATCGAAACAATAATCGATACACTGGATGATATACTCGCCACAGTGTAGGGAGGAACCGGCAGATGAAGAAAATTATCAGCGTTGCAGCATTTATTATCTGTTTTGTCGCGACATATGGACACGCGCAATCACAGGATGACCGAAGATTCACAGCACTTGATGTATTTGATCTTGAATATGCAACGGACCCACAACCTTCGGCAGACGGGTCGGAGATCGTTTATGTAAGAAGATCAAATGACATCATGACCGATCGCACTCGCTCCAACATCTGGAGTGTTAAAGCTGATGGTTCTGAAAATCGGCCGCTATTATCCGGGCGGGATAATTATTCATCACCACGCTGGTCACCGGATGGCACAAAAATCGCTTACACATCTGCGGCAGAAGGTAGCAATCAAATTTATCTTCGATGGCAAGATAGCGGGCAAACCGCGCTGCTGAGCAATTTGACATCATCGCCGAGTGGTTTGACATGGTCGCCCGACGGAAAGTGGCTGGCTTTCACAAGCCGTGTTCCCGTCGAAAACCCGTCACTCGCAAAGCCGCCAGCGAAACCAAAGGGCGCCGAATGGGCCGAACCGGTACATGTCATAGATGCCGTTCGTTACCAAAGTGATGGCAGAGGCATTCTTTCTCCGGGCTATACACAGATATTCATTATTCCGTCGGACGGTGGCACCCCCCGCCAAATTACCCATGGCAATTTCAATCATGGCGGCCCGCTTTCCTGGTCACCGGACAGCACGAAAATACTTTTTTCCAGCAATCGCCACGAAGATTGGGAACTGGAAACATCGGAAAGCGATATTTTTGCCGTTTCCATCGATGATGGATTTGTGACACAGATAACAGATGATCCCGGTTCAGAACGAACACCGGTTTATTCGCCGAATGGCGAAATGATTGCCTTTACCAAACAATCAAACGCCCGCGTGATGTTTAAAAACACCTATCTTGCCATCATGAATGCCGATGGCAGCGGTGAAAAAATCCTTACCCCAGACCTAGATCGCCCTGCTTCAAATATCAAATGGGCAAAAAGCGGTGATCACATTTATTTTCAGTATGATGACCACGCTGTTCGAAAAGTTGCGCAGGTAGATCTTGAAGGCAATATGGAGGTTCTCGCTGAAGGCTTAAGTGGTACGTCCCTGGGACGTCCTTATCTTAGTGGTGGGTACAATATTTCTGAAAATGGTTTTCTTGCGTTCACTTACGGCACATCGCAACGGCCCGCGAATATCGCGATCATGCAAAACGGTGAAATAAATATCCTTACTCATCTGAATGAAGACTTTCTAAGTCATAAAGATCTTGGTGAGGTTCACGAGATTATTTATAATTCTTCCCACGACGGTCAGGAAATTCAGGGCTGGTATATGACCCCGCCTGATTTTGATCCAAACCAGAAATATCCGTTGATCCTCGAAATCCACGGCGGACCAAGTCTTGCATACGGGCCGGGCTTTTCGGCCGAATTCCAACGCTTTGCGGCAGAAGGTTATGTGGTATTTTATGACAACCATCGCGGCAGCGCCAGTTACGGTGAAAAGTTTTCAATGTTGCTGCACAACAAATATTCAAGTGTCGATGATTTCTCGGACCATAATTCCGGTGTTGACGCCATGATTGATCTTGGGTTTATTGATGAAGATAACTTGTTTATCACAGGTGGCTCTGCAGGGGGTATTGCCGCCGCATACGCCATCGGACTTACGGACCGGTTTAACGCAGCGGGTGTAATCAAACCGATCGTCAACTGGTTGAGTAAATCGCTTTACGCAGACAGCTCCATAGGACAGCTTCACAATCAATTCCCCGGTTATCCGTGGGAACATGTTGAGCATTTCTGGAAGCGCTCCCCGATGTCATTGGTCGGAAATGTTAGAACCCCGACACTGCTGATGACCGGTGAGGAGGACCGACGTACACCCATCGCAGAAATTGAGCAATATTATCAGGCATTAAAATTACTTCGTGTGGATACGGTTATGGTACGGGTGCCGGGATCACCACATGGAATAGCGGGGCGGCCTTCAAGGTTAAATGCCAAGGTTGATAATATTCTGGCCTGGTTTGAAAAATATAAGAAAGACTAGGTAATATAATCGTAAAGGCGTGTTATCTGGCTTCCGGTTTCGTAAAATAATTCTCTTAATTTATTAAGCGGAACCGATTTTATGGTGCTTAACGGAAGCGGCAGATCACGGGAATTTATCCGCCCCAAAATAAAATCCGCCATTTCGCGGCCAAATGCGGTGCCGGGGGCAATACCACGACCACTAAAGCCACTAACCGAATATAGACCGCGTCCAAGATCATGCAGATTCGGCACATAATTTTCGGAACATGCTATGCGGCCCGACCATTTATAGGTCCATTCAACCGGACCAATTCCCGGGAATGTTTCGCGAACTATTTTATTGGCCCATGATGTAAAAAGAGGGGCACTGTCCGCAAAAATATTACCAATTGTACCGATGATAAGCCTGCCAGCAGCATCTGTTCTAAAGGAACGCATCACCATGCGGGTATCCCATGTTCCATTCCTGCCGGGAAGGAAATGTTTTAATTGTTCCTCATTTAAGGGAGGTGTCGCCATCTGACAATAATGCATTGGTGTAAACGAGCTTTTAATGAGCGGGTATATATGTTCGATATAAGCGTTGGTCGCAATCAAAACACGGTCGGCGATTAAAATACCGGTAGGGGTCTTGATGTGCCATTTGTTTCGCTTATGCCGAATGCCTAAAGCGGGCGTTCCGGTATATATATCAGCGCCGGCCTGCTTTGCCGCTTCCATCAAACCGTGACAATAATCAAGTGGCTGGATCGTGCCAGCCCGCATATCATGAAGTGCGCCTAAATAATTTTCTGCAGCGGTTAATTTATAAGTTTCCGCCTTATCAAGCAGCATGACACTGCCGCCACGCGCATTTATCTGCCAGGCCCGTTCCTCAATTGCCTGTAGGCCTTTTTCTGAATGAGCCAGATGTAAAGTACCATTTCGAAGCGCATCGCATTCAATATCATGTTCTTCAATTAATTCATAAACCAGATCGGGGGCTTTGCCCAAAAATTCATTGAGCCGTTCGCCGTGACGTTTTCCAACCGCCTTTTCCACATCCTCAGGGTTTATCCACAATCCTGCGTTGGTAAGCCCCACATTACGTCCCGATCCGCCGAAGCCGCTATATTCCGCTTCAAGAACGGCAACTTTTGTCCCCGCCTGCGCGAGCCTTAAGGCCGCTGACGATCCCGTAAATCCACCACCAATAACGGCGACATCTACTCTCATTTCACCTTTAAGCATATTGGTTTCCAAAGAAGATCTTCTGGAAAGTGCCCAAAGCGAATTATTTACTTGTTGTGTCATAGGTATATACGGCATTGTTGTTTACTGAATATTTGAATATAAAACATTCCTAAAGGGAACATAAGTGAAATTTTTAGACAGAGATAAAATTGCTGAATTCCTGCCCTATCAGAAGCTGATTGACGCTTTGCGGCGCGGCTTTCAGGAGGGGGGTACTGTACCTTTGCGCCATTCACACGAGGTCGAAACAGATGGCGGGACGAAAAATTCCCTGCTTCTGATGCCATGCTGGCAGCGGGGAGGACTATTGGGGATAAAGCTGGTTATGGTCTGTCCTGATAATCATGAGAAAAACCTGGAAAGTGTCAGCTCAACTTATGTGCTTATGGATGCCCTGACCGGAGAAAGGCTTGCGTTACTTGACGGTGATGAACTTACCGTGAGGCGCACGGCCTGTGCCTCCGCACTGGCGTCATCGTATCTGTCCGATCCGGCCTCAGGCAGCATGTTAATGATGGGTACAGGGAAACTGGCACCGCATTTAATACGGGCGCATTGCAAGGTACGCAACCTTGAAAATATATATATTTGGGGAAGGCGTAATGAAAAAGCAAAAGAACTTGCAGAAACATTGAATGACGAGCTAGGCGCCAATGTTAGCGCCGTTGGGCATCCAGAAAAATACGCGAATATGTGCGACATCATTTCCTGTGCAACATTGACTGAAAAGCCAATATTAAAGGGAGTTTGGTTAAATAAGTCAAAAAAACAGCATATTGATCTGGTTGGCGGATATACACCATATATGCGGGAAGCGGATAACGATGTTATAAAAACCGTAAAGCTATTTGTTGATGCACGCGAAGGGGCCTTCGCCGAAGCCGGAGACATTATAAAACCAATCGAACAGGGTATTATTACCCGTGATGATATTGCTGGCGATCTTTATGACATGGTGGCCGGTGAGTTCAAACCTGTTGACCCGCAAATGTCAACTTTGTTCAAATCCGTCGGGACCGCCCTTGAGGATCTGATTGCGGCAAAACTGGCCTTTGAACAATTCAACTCAAACTAGCCGGACGGTTGAAATTCGAGCATCCATTTTGTTTGCTGCGGCAAAAACGGTGTCATGTTTCCTTCCTGCCAGTCTTCGTGTCCAGCACCATAGTATGGTGATAATGGATGTCCGGACTGTCCCGCGGGCAAGTTCATAATGCCGCTTTCCTCATGGCCGGGACTAACGACAATGCGTTCGGACTGACCGCGCCGACGTCCGGCAATATAGGGTAGGTTCTCAGTATCACCGGATTGTTCAACCCTTGGCATATCTGTTAGATGCGAAAGCAGGGGAACTGCACTTGAAAGTGGATGACCGATTTCGGAAATATTGTTTTTACCCTGCGTAAAATCATCCAGATCAATTTCGCCAAGCAGCACTGGTTTCCATGCTTCAAACGCTTTTTGTTCAAAGAAAAACTGCCAGTCATCGCCGCCGCCGGGCAACCATCCCGCGGGCCGTTCCGTGACCAATTGCCAAAGCGGCGCTTCCCATTGCTTGGTTGCACCTTCATAATCACAATTCTCATCAAAAGCCATACATGCGGATACGGCATTTCCCATTAAGGTCTCAAATACACGGTCCCGGTATTCTTTTACCAACCGGTACCCCACAGATTCCTTATCCGCGAAACCGCTCCAGTTTTCTATTCTTTCAAGAAATGGCCTGAATGCGTCGTCCTGGGTTCGACGAAGCACGTCGGAAAGTTGCTGTTGCCAGCGGGCAAGGAAGATAGCTTCACTATCCAGCATAATCCTATAAAGGTCGGTTTCCTTCACCGGGCTCTCAAGCGCTTCAAGTCTGTCTCTGATCTGTTTGGCGCGTGCACCCAGATCATAACGGCCTGTGCCGACTTTATTCAGCGCATCACCCGAAACAACCCGTGCATTCGCCGTCCATAATCGGTTACTTTGCGGATTTATAATCCGGGGATATTCTTTCGTTTCATAGCCGTTAGTCCACGCGGCCTGCCCATCCGACCAGTCCATTATTTTTCCGTAATCACCATCTGGTCGCGCCGGAATTTTACCAAAAATCGTCCAGGCCGCATTGCCAATCTTGTCCACAATCATCGCGTTTTGCGCCGGTATTCCCATTTCACCGGCAATCGAAAGCGCCGCATCAACCGATTTTACCTGCTCCATTTTCAAAAGCGACAGGTTAACGCCATCCGGCACGTGTGCGATCCAACGGTAGGCATATGACTTGCCATCTCCCATATCCATTACCGGTCCCCAAATGGTTTCCTTTACCGAATACACCTCATCCACGGCACCAGCGATACTTATAATTTCGTTATACGTCACAAAATCTTTATATCCGTCCGCTGTCAGATACTGATTTTCATTTTCCGGATTTATTCTAAGCTCAATGATATCTGAAGTATCAATATTGGTATTGGTAAACCCCCATGCAACGGCACCGTTGCTACCGACAACAATGGCCGGTGCACCGGGCAGTGATACACCCGTAATATCAAGGGATCCATCGTTCAGTTTCATACGAAGTTTATACCAGATTGATGGGGCACGAATACTTAAATGCATATCGTTTGATACCATACCCGCCCCCGTTTCCGTCAGTTCACCAGTGACAGCCCAGTTGTTGCTGCCAAGCATTGGGGCGTCATTTCGCGACAATGCAATCGGCGTCGAATTTGACAGGAGCGAAGCACTTGGAATATCCGGCGCCCGATAAGGTTCTTCATCCGGCTCCAGTGGTGCGTCCCACATTGTTTTTGATGGTAACAGAAAATCAGCAAGCTCCGTCGGCAGAGACGATCTGAGGAGATGGTTTTGCCATTCAAACTCCCCACGCGAATGCTGAAGGGTGAAAAACATCGCATAAACCGCAAGAAAAGTGTCTTCGCCCTTCCACGGCGTGGGTTCGGTATTTAAAAGCCAATATTCAAACGGCTTCGATCCGAGTGACGCCAAACCATCATTTACACCCTGCACATAACGGTTCAGTAAATCTTTTTCGGTATTTGAAAGCATGGTTATTGCCTGAACAGCACGGCTTCGAAAACGATGAATTCTATTCTCACGGTCAGCATTAAGCGCCAACGTTCCAAAGAGTTCAGACAGCTCGCCTGCGGCCATTCGGCGGGAAAGATCCATTTGAAAAAAACGTTCCTGTGCGTGAAGAAATCCGGACACATATGCTAGGTCATTACGGCTTGACGCGGTAATCGTCGCATTGCCATCGGAATCCCGCTCCAACAATACTGTTTCATTGATCCCCGTTACCGACACAGTTCCTTCAAGCTGCGGAAGGCTTGCGCGAAACCCACCCCATATTACAACAAATGCAATGCCCGACAACGCGCCCAATATGAGCGCGATACGCAAAAACCATTTCTTCATGTCCGTTTCCTCTTCTATCGGAATCTAACATATTGCTATTTCATTTGTATGTAAAAAAACAGGCCGGGTAAAGTTATTGCCCGGCCTGTTTCGGAAGATAGTCTGCTAACTTTATTCACCGGGGTGATAAGTACGCTCCGCATTCATTTCCACATCTTCGCGGTAGTAATTGACATCGCGAAATTCACCACGACCATACATCTCACCCTGATCAAAAAAGTGCGGTGAATTCGGGTCACTACTAAGACCGCCAGCCATCAATGCTTTTGCACGAACCTTGTCGCCAAATTCGATCGATGCAATAAAGCTGTTACCACTTGTACCGTACCACTTTTTTGTACCCGGATATTGACGGGTTCCAATTGATGCCAGCGCACCCCAGCGCCCGGACGCCAACTTCACCGGATAGCTTGGTTTATTATCATCAAATACCTGAACAATGTTGCCATCATTGCGTTGAAAACGGTTGATTTCCCCCCACGCTATTTTCCAGGTGCCAAAATCCGCCTCCATGCGCGCTATCGCAGCCCTCAATGTTTCAAGATACTGCTCTGGTGAAATCTGTGTTTCAATATATGCATAGTTGTCATAGGGATCAAGATCACGTCCCCTTGGCAAAAGCGCCCAGAGTTCGTTGCCCCAGTGATGCGCCAGCGACGTTTCAACGCTATCAAAGCTTGTACGTTTGTCCCATGCAACAAGCATATCCACTGCTTCTTTCAGATTTTCATCCGGTGCAGCATCATATGCCGCCTTTAGAACCGGCACAAAACGCTGGAATGATGGAAGTAGACCGTCATATCCCGCGTCAATAAGACTTTCCACCGTAAAGTCGTTGATATTCGGATAAAGCTGGAGTGCATGCTCACCGCGTGGATTTTCGAAATTAACCGACATGTAGCTTGGATAATCTTCTTTCTTCGGACTATGTTCCGGTCCCGCCGCGCTAAACGGCCAGTTATTGGAATTATAAAGCCATCCGGATCCCGGATTGAGAAGATTAATTGCTTCTTCCACCGGATGAAGACCCTTCCAGTCCGTATCAGGATTATTGCCGTCAACCGGATGGTTAAAGTCATAATCGGTATTCCTGATTGGGTGGAAATTGCCATGAAAATAAGCAATATTCCCGTCTTTATCAGCATATACCGTATTATTGGATGAATTGGATTTAAGCCTCATCATCTCGTAGAATTCTTCATAACTTTTGGTTTTGGTTCTTGTATATGACTGATTAAGCGCTGTGAGCGGGATATTCATCAATTGAACGCTTATCCATTTGCCGTCCTGCTCACGAACGACCGGTCCGTGGTGGGTGTGATAAACGGTAAAATCGCGTGATGCCATGCCGTTATCAGTTTTATACTCTATCGTTTCAACTGACTGCTTCACTTCACGTTCTTCATTACCATACATATAATAAAGCTTACCGTCCCGTTCGATGATTTCATCATAATAATATTCATCAATTACATCAGAACGGGTCGATGTATGCATCCAACCATTATATTCGCTGAAACCCTGATATATAAAGAATTGCCCCCAAGTGAGCGCGCCATACGCGTTCAATCCTTCCTCACTGACCATATGTGCTTCTTCACGGAAATAATGTGTTGTATGCGGGTTAATATATAAAAGGGCTTTTCCGTTCACTGTTTTTGACGGTGATACAGCCATACCGTTTGACCCCCTGGGTTCCATATCAACAATATCCGGTGCCGCTGCCATAGTCTGCGTACCACCATAGAATTTTTCTAACTCACTAGTGGAAATAGTTTCGATATCACCACCAATACTGCCTTCTGAAAAAGAAAGTGCCATCCACGGCTCAAAATGCTTGATAACCTTTGGCTGCACTTCCGGATGAGTGTGAAGAAAATAGTTCAGTCCGTCCGCATAGGCGTCCATCAGTTCTTTGAGCCAGTCCGGCGCCTCAGCATAAAGACGCTTCATTTCATCCTGCTGAATAAAAAGACGCATCCTGAGATCGCGGTAAATTTCACTTTCCCCTTCCGCTTGAGCAAGTAACCCCATTGCATTCATGTAATTTACTTCGACGCGGTTAAAATCATCTTCCGCCTGTGCGTACATTACACCAAAGACAGCATCTGCATCGGTTTTACCATAAATATGTGGAACACCCCAATTATCACGGATGATCGTGATATTTTGTGCCTGCGCTTCCCAACGCGCAACATCACCCGACGGCGCTGCCATATCGGCATTGTCATTTGCCGCTTCCTGCGACTGCTGTCCTTCCTGCGAAGAACATGCCGCCAACGCGAACATCATCATTATCAGTAGTTTTTTCATTTTATTTCCATCCCTAGCATTTATTTGTTTCCCAGCAAAAACAATAGCTCTGCAATGGGGGACTGTAAAGTCCTGTTCACCTAAAAAAAGCCCGTACCAACCGATACGGGCTTTTTCGGATTAAATCCTGTTCCAAATAATTAGAAGCGAACTCTCGCCCCACCATAAAATGCCCGCGGTTTTCCAACGAAATACCGTTCGCCAACACCAAAGGGCGCCCAGTCAGCGCGTTCAGCATATCTGACGTTGGTAATATTCATCACACGGAAGAAAACATCGACATTTTCCATCGCTTCCATTTCCACACGAAGGTTGAAGTAATTGTGCCCTTCGTATTTATAGGTGTTTGTCGGTTCCATATAATATGAGCCCATCCATATCCATTCAAGCCCCGCTTTAACTTTATTGGCTGGTGCCCAGTTAAGCTGGATACTACCGAAATTACGCGGTGCGGTATCGATATCAAGACCGTTCCAGTTGATCATATCGGATATATAGTCAAAATCATATGTATGCTTGGCAAGGCTTCCGTTCGCACGGATGCTTACGTCAATTGGAAAACGGTACTCGAACATACCTTCAACACCGATATGCTTTGATTTTCCGTTATCAACGTTGATGCGGTTATCCTGAAAAATGACGTTATCCTTCTTCATATAAAAAGCAGATACTTCATATGAATAGGTATCCGCTACACCGCGAAGACCGGCTTCAATACTATCAAGTTTTACACTGTCAATATCAGCAACCAGTTGATTACGTTGCAATCGGTATAGTTCCGCTGATTGAGGCGCTCTGAATCCACGACTGTATCTTGTAAAGAAACTGTTATTGTCATCTATTTTGTAAAGCAACCCGGCCTCAAAGGACACATTATTAAAACTGTCCTCGCGGTCCGCGGGTCGGGTGTATCGGCAGCCATCAGGATGTGCACAAGGAACTCCATTTTCATCTACTTGGCCGCTCGTCATGCGATTATCATAATCATATTTCATATGTTCCGCGCGTACGCCGCCCATCACTGACAGTTGATCCGTTACGTCATATTCAGCGCGAACAAACCCGGCAATCAGTTTGGTATCAACCTCGTAATCATATTGCTTACCGGAGGGGATTCTACTTGCAAGAAAACCCGGGGACGGCCCTTCCTGAGTTTGTTTTAATTCCCCTTTACCAATCTCCCCATCAAAGCCTGCAATTATTTCGAGCTCTGTTCCCTCGTTTATATAAAACGCATTTTGAAAACCGATGCTTTTTTGTTTGTTTTCTTCCAAGGGCTGACCGGGGAGGAAATGCATCAGGAATTCCATATCCATGCTACGAGCATAGGGTGAAAATTGCCAACGTACGTTGTCCGTCACATTGGTCGAAATTGTCGACCAGTACCGAAATGATTTCGCATCTCGGAATGCTTCGGGATTGGCGTTTGTGCGTGCCGCCACGGGGTCTTTATAAAGATCCAACCCAACCAGATATCCTGCGGTTTCCTGATCAAGGTTCGTGAACATGAAGTTAGATGAAATTTCCCATTCACCATTATCGTATTCGTGCCTTAATTGCGCTTTCTGCTGGTTATAACCGTCGTCTTCAACATAGCCACCGTCATGCGCGACTGTGCCAGTTAGACGAAACCCATGATTACCATTCCTGAAGGCACCACTTCCATTAAATTTAAGATAACCCCAGGACCCGCCTTCCATGCTCGCATATGAACTTTCATCACCAACATCGCGCGAGATGATATTGACGATACCATGCATCGCGTTTGAGCCATAAAGAACAGAGCCGGGCCCACGCACAACTTCTATTCGTCCCGCCTGTTCAGTGAACGCTTCAAATAATTCATTCACATTACAAAAACCTGCTGCACGAAGCGGAATTCCGTCCTGGGCCGTTAAAAAGGCACCACATGCCCCTGCACCCGTAAAAATTGGTGAGCGAAGCGATATCAATGATTCCTGACCGCTATTTCTGGATATATTCGCGCCTGCAATTGCCTGAAGAGCCTCATTAACATGGGTTGGACTTAAAAACTGGATTTCTGAACCGGAAACAGAAGCCTGGTTTCCAACGACATCGGTTGCAAGCCGTTCACTCCTCGTGCTGGTGACTGTAATCACTTCACTTTCACCTGTATCCTGCGCAAAAGATGATATCGGAAGTAACCCGATCATACTGACACTTAGCATTATTATATTCTTATATTTCATTTTCCGCTCTTTCCAAAACTTAAGTCTTTACCCTGTTTAAAATTGTAATTTTCGACATCAATATAGGAACGTTCGCATCTGATCTAATACGGTCTTTCAATTCATACCTGAGTTAAAATGTTACAATATAACCTCTTTAATTGTCGCGGTATATCATAGTCAAATCTCTTTTTGAATAAAAAAGTAGCGTAATACATACTTTTCGCAAGGTAACATATTTTTAGTATTATCATCAGTTCCGCAATCGTTCGTAATATAATTAATAATTTGTTCGCAGATTTCTCACTTGTTGATGTTAATTTGTAACGTTTTCTCTATACAATTTATCGTTTTCTTCTTATAACTGATTCAAATATGTTGTTAAAAATAACTGTCCCGACACTCGGTAGAAATGATAGCAGCGTAACATATAGGAAAATTCGAATTAACAAAAGGGAGAGAAGCATGAAGCTTGACTTGAAAAAATCTGTAATGGCAATTGGGATGTTGGCCACCGGCCTGCTGTCCTCAAATGCACTTGCAAAGGCACCTGATACCTCTAACGGTGAATGGCCGCATTACACGGGAGATATAAAAGGGTCCCGCTATTCACCGCTTGATCAGATTAACGCCGATAACTTTGAAGATCTGGAACTCGTCTGGTCTTTTTCAACCAAAAACCTCGGCACACGTGCGGAATATAAGCTGGAAGTAACACCGCTCATGGTCGACGGGGTGCTTTATGCGACCGCAGGCACACGCCGTACAGCCATTGCCCTTGATGGTAAAACCGGGGAGCTGATGTGGCTGCACAGCATGCGCGAAGGTCTTCGTGGCGGTCTTGCCCCACGTCAATTGTCCGGTCGCGGTCTTTCCTACTGGTCGGATGGTAATGGTGATGACCGTATTTTCTATGTCACAACCGGTTACCGTCTTGTTGCCCTTGATGCCCATACAGGTATCCCGATCAACAGTTTCGGCACCGACGGTAACGGTATACTGGATCTGAAGATCGGCGCCGTTCAAGGTAACGAGGTACAGATTGACCTTGTCACGGGTGAAATCGGTCTTCATGCAACACCGACTGTCGCGGGTGATCTTGTGATTGTTGGTTCTGCCATGAAGGAAGGCATGACCATTGATAACTATAACAACACCAAAGGTCTTGTTCGGGCCTTTGATGCACGGACCGGGGAACTGGTCTGGCAGTTTGATCCCATTCCGCGCCCGGGTCAGTTTGGTAATGACACGTGGCTTGATAATTCCTGGGAAAGAAACGGTAACACCGGTGTCTGGACACAGATCACGGTGGATGAGGAAAATGAGCTTGTCTTCCTTGCGGTTGAAAGCCCTGCTTCGGACTTTTACGGCGGTCACCGTCCGGGGAACAACCTGTTCGGGGAAAGCCTTGTTGCGGTTGATCTGAACACCGGTGAATATAAGTGGCATTTCCAGGTGGTTCATCATCCGATCTGGGACCATGACCTTTCATCAGCCCCACTGATTATGGATGTTGAAATTGATGGTCGGGATCGTCAGATCATCGCCCTTCCAACCAAACAATCATTCATCTATGCCTTTGACCGCCTCACCGGGGAGCCGATCTGGCCCATTCCGGAAGTGGAGGTTCCGATCGGAACAGTACCCGGCGAGTGGTATTCGCCAACGCAGCCACATGCACCAATGGATTTGATGTATGGTCGCGGAAAACTTAATCTTCCTGACGATCTGATTGATTTTACACCGGAGCTACGCCAAGCCGCACTTGACAAGATGGACAGATGGAATTGGGACAATGGTGGAATGTATAACCCGCCGCTCCTTGGGGATGTAAATGGTGTTCTCGGGGCCATCAATATCGGTGCGACGACAGGTGGAACAAACTGGCCGGGCGCGTCGTTCGACCCGGAAACAGGGATCGTATATGCACCTGCTTCGCAAACCTATATCGATAATCTTTCACTGGCACCGCCACCGGAGGGCTATTCGAATGTTGATTATATCGCCGGTCGTAAAGGCCAGCCGTTCCGTATGATGTATGCATCCGGAACGGGGCAAAACCCCGATGCGCCGCCCGTCGAGAGCGAATTTGAAGATCGAAGCGCACCGCCGGTGGAAATCCCGTCACTTAACGTGGAAGGCCTTTCCATCCTGAAGCCACCATATGGTGTTCTTTCAGCGATTGATATGAATGCAGGGAAAGTACTTTGGAAAGTACCGCACGGCGAAACACCGGACAACGTCCGCAACCATCCAAAACTTCGTGATATGGATATTCCCCGCACAGGGCAACCGGCGAATGTTGGGGTGGTGGTGACGAAAACACTTGTCATTGTTGGCGACCAACGTGTTACCAATCCTGGTGACCGCGAACGCGGTGCCATGCTGCGTGCCTATGATAAAATGACCGGTGAAAATGTCGGTGAAGTCTGGATGCCGGCCGGCCAGTCCGGATCACCGATGACATACATGATTGACGGCAGGCAGTATATCTGCGTATCGGTTAGCGGCGGTGCCTACTCTGGTGAATTCAGGGTATATGCACTTCCCGAGGATTAATTGCCAATCATTCTATAGCTTGCATCGAAGCCCTGATGATCATAAGGTCATCAGGGCTTCGACTTATTATAGGTATATAAAAACATAATCAGAGAACGAACATGACAACTTATTCAAAAATATTTATTCACATATTATTTCTAATATTTTGCTTAACCTCCACCACTGCTTTCGCAGAAACGCTGGATACATCAACAGGCGAATGGCCGCATTACACAGGTAATCTGGACGGATCAAGATATTCGCCACTGGATCAGATTAACGCTGATAATTTTGAAGATCTTGAGCTGATCTGGTCTTTCTCAACCAAAAATCTTGGGTCACGGCCGGAATATAAACTGGAAGTAACTCCCCTCATGGTAGATGGTGTACTTTACGCAACCGGGGGCACCAGAAGAACTGCTTTTGCGCTTGATGCGGAGACCGGCGAACTGATGTGGCTGCACAGCATGCAGGAAGGGCTTCGCGGCGGAATGGCCCCGCGCCAATTATCGGGTCGCGGGTTATCTTACTGGACGGACGGTAATGGTGATGACCGAATATTTTATGTCACAACCGGTTACCGTCTTATTGCCCTTGATGCTCATACGGGCATTCCAATCAACAGCTTCGGCACCGATGGCAACGGCATACTGGATCTGAAGATCGGCGCTGTTCAGGGCAACGAAGTACAGATTGACCTTGTCACCGGTGAAATCGGCCTTCATGCAACACCCACCATTGTTGGTAACCTGATCATCGTTGGTAACGCCATGAAGGAAGGCTTAACCATCGACAACTATAATAACACTAAGGGGTTGGTTCGGGCATTCGATGTCAGAACCGGTGAAAAAGTCTGGCAGTTTGACCCCATTCCGCGTCCGGGTCAATTTGGTAATGATACCTGGCTTGACAATTCATGGGAACGAAACGGCAGCACCGGTGTCTGGACGCAGATCACGGTGGATGAGAAAAACGAGCTGGTGTATCTGTCGGTTGAAAGTCCGTCATCGGACTATTACGGGGGGCATCGCCCCGGCGACAATTTATTTGCCGAAAGCATTGTTGCGGTTGATCTGAATACCGGCAAATATAGATGGCATTTTCAGGTGGTTCATCACCCAATCTGGGGGCACGATCTTTCTGCGGCTCCTATGATCATGGATGCGGAAATAGATGGTCGTATGCGGGAAATACTGGCTGTCCCGACTAAACAGGCGTGGTTATTTGTTTTTGACCGCATCACCGGTGAGCCGATCTGGCCGATAGAGGAAGTACCGGTACCCGCCGGCAATGTACCCGGTGAATGGTATTCACCGACGCAACCACGTGTGATGGAAAAATTAAATTACGGTAGATCTGAAATGAAAGTGCCGGATGATCTGATTGACTTCACGCCCGAGATGAGGGCTCAGGCACTTAAAAACCTTGAGCGCTGGGAATGGGAAGACGCGACGATTTATAACCCGCCAATCTTAGGAGATATTAACGGAAAACTTGGTGCGATTGCGCTTGGAAACTCCGGTGGCGGAACCAACTGGGCGGGTGGTGCGTTTGACCCGGAAACAGATATATTATACGCCCCGGCGAACACTTCTGCCATTAGCGGCTTGTCATTAGCCCCACCACCAGATGGTTATTCCAACGTCAATTACCTGCAAGGCCGGCGCGGTCAGCCGTTTAAAATGGCGCTTGCCGGGGGAACCGGGCAAAACCCGGGTGCGCCAAAAGAAGTCGACTACCCGGTTTATGACGGGCCGCCCGTCAGGGTTCCCTCCCTTAATGTTGAGGGGCTTTCAATTCTGAAACCACCGTACGGTGTTATTGCCGCCTTCGACATGTCAAAAGGGGAAATTCTATGGCGCATTGCCCACGGAGAAACACCGGATAATGTCCGCAATCATCCGAAACTTCAGGGCATGGATATCCCGCGCACGGGCCAACGCGGCAGCGTCGGTATGATGGTGACAAAAACACTGGCGATAGCAGGCGATATGCTTGTGACCAACCCAGGCGACCGCGAGCGCGGCGCCATGCTGCGTGCATATGATAAAAGAACCGGGGATGAGGTTGGTGCCATTTGGATGCCATCACGGCAATCCGGCGCACCAATGACTTATAATGTGAACGGCAGACAGTATATTGTTGTCGCCGTAAGCGGCGGATCATACCCAGGGGAGATCAGGGCTTATGCCCTTCCGGAAGATTAAACCGGGTTTAAGAAAAAGCCAAAAATAAAAACCCCCGGCAATTTCACCGGGGGTTTTTTATATTTAATCTACAGATTTAAAGAAAGTTACTAGTTAAGCTCTCCAGCAGGCCACGGCGCACCTTGATCCATCGCAGGAATGTTTTTAATTCCTTTGTTAATGAATTTCTGAATACGCTTACCTTCGTAAGTTTCTGTCGTATAGATATTACCTTTTGAGTCTGTCGCAAGGCTGTGTGGCGCAAACCAAAGACCCGGTTGACGACCACCGCCACCGAATTTGGTAAGTACTTCCATTGTTGCACGCTCAATGATGTAAACACGTTGGTTTTGTCCATCAGCAAGATAAATATATTTTTGATCCGCATCACGTGAGAAATCAAGATCCCAGGTTGATCCCTGTGCACCTGTTTCAGGAGCAATCAATACTTCGCTTTTGTAGTTACCATCGCGGTCAAAAACCTGAATACGGTCACTGGTACGGTCACAAACATATAACAAGCCGTCATTTGAAGGCTCAACGCAGTGAACAGGACCGGTAAAGGTTCTTGAAGGTGGTGTTGTCGGATCGTGACGGTATCTTTCTGTTGGATCGACGATGTTTTTCTCACCATACGCGCCCCAATAACGTTTGAATTCGCCCGTATCCGCGTCAAGTACAGCGATCCGTCGGTTTCCGTAACCATCAGCAACAAATGCTTCGTTGGTTTCTTCAACGACTGATATTTTCGCTACGCGTGAGAAACGTGTAGTGTCATTACTGTCTGGTTCGCTTATGCCTGGCGTACCGTATTGTGCGATAAATTTACCGTCATTTGTGAATTTCAGAATATGTGAATCATTACGGCCATTACCGCCAATCCAGACATTACCTTTATGGTCCACTTCGATACCGTGGTTTGATTCCGGCCATGTATAAGGCGCACCTTCAACAGGACCACCCCATGCGCGAACCAAATTACCATCCGCATCGAACTCTACAACCGGTGGTGCCGGTGTACAGCAGATACTTGTTCCTTGTTGCAAGCCAAGCTCAGAGAAAGGTGCAAATATTCCTTCCCCCCGATCACGGTGAACAATATAAACATGGTCACGCGCGTCAACGGCAACACCAATAACATTCCCCAAGATCCAACCATTTGGTAATGGTTGTGGCCAGAATGGATCAACTTCAAACGCTGGAGCTTGTGGTGCCTGCGCAGTCGCCTGGCTTCCTTTTTCCACGAATGATTGTCCAAGGCCCAAGCTGACAAGTGAAACAGCGAGAGCAGCCCCCATCAAAACCTTATTTTTTAATTTCATGATTTCATTCCAATTTCGTTTTTATTTATTCAGCTCAGCATAACGCGTTGGCGCTCTCCCAAGCTGAACACTATGCTGTGCTAAAACGATACAGTATATCATTGAGCGGTTCAAGCATTGAATCCCACAAGATATTTTTAAAAATTGACTCTTTTGCGGGGTTTTTTTATGAAGTACGGCATAAGCTGCAAAAGTCAATAACACTTCTGGACACATAGGGAAATCATGAATATTAAATTATCAAACGAATTATCCGTAATTGCGCGCATTTTACTGCTTGCATTGATGATGGCCTATATGGCTGTTCCCACATCAAGAGCGCATGATATCCCTGCGTCCGTAACGGTTCATATGTATGTGAAACCAGAAGGTGATACACTTAGGCTGCTGCTACGTGTACCCCTGGAAAGCATGAGTGAACTTGTTTATCCGACCTGGGGACCGGGCTATCTGGATTTTGAACGGGCCGACCCGGTTCTTCTTGATGCTGCACATGTCTATCTTACTGAAGAACTTCAGGTTTTTGAAAATGGCACCCTGATCGAAGACAAGATGATTACCGCTTACCGCGCGACATCACCACAGGATCGATCTATTCAAAGCTGGGAAGCAGCAATCGAAAATATAAAGAAGCCCCCTTTAAACAATGATGAGCGTTTATATTATGGTCAAGCGGTTCTTGACGTGCTTTATGAGTTTCCCATAACATCTGACCAATCCAGGTTTTCAATACATCCAACTCTGAATAAACTCGCCAGCATCACCAATACGGTTCTTCGCTTTATCCCTGCCGGAAGTGGCGAGCGTGTCTTTAATTATGTCGGCGATCCGGGTGTGGTGGAACTTGATCCGAGCCTGCTTCATGCACTTTATGAATTTATGGAACTTGGTTTTTTTCATATTCTCGAAGGTATCGATCATATTTTATTCCTGCTTTGTCTGGTGATTCCTCTCCGTAGCTTCCGGGGACTTATTCCGGTTGTCACGAGTTTTACGGTCGCTCATTCAATAACCCTGATATCCACAGCATTCGGTGTGGCCCCGCAGGCGTTATGGTTTGCACCGCTTATTGAGATGCTTATTGCGCTTTCAATTGTTTACATGGCATTTGAAAATATCATAGGGGCGAAACTCGAAAACCGATGGATGGTCGCCTTCGGTTTCGGACTTGTCCACGGGTTTGGGTTTTCCTTTCTGCTTTCAGATAGTATGCAGTTTGCGGGATCGCACCTGTTTACGTCTTTACTTTCATTCAATCTTGGCGTGGAAATCGGCCAGCTGTTTATTTTGGCTCTGGTGTTACCGGTTCTTAATTTGCTGTTTAAGTATGTGGTTAAGGAAAGAACGGGCGAAATTCTGCTTTCTGCGCTTGTGGCACATAGCGGCTGGCATTGGATGACTGAAAGAAATGATCGGCTGAGCGAATATGTGTTTGTGTGGCCAGAATTTAACGCCGCATTTATCGCCGAACTCATGCGCTGGGGAATGCTTGCTGTTATCGTTGCAATAGCTTCATGGGGCATGTATGAACTCGCTAAATATATCGACCGACGCGCCGTTAAATAGCGATAAAAAAGCCCGGTAAATTTACCGGGCTTTTCTTAAACACGTCAGTTTCTTTGCGGCGGTGCTGAGAAATAGCCCTTGGGCACATACTTTCGCATTCTTCTTTGAAGAACTTCCGCGCCGTAAACATTGCCTGCCTCGTCGGCGGTCACGCCTTCAGCAACACTTGTATACCGTGGCTCCATGCCGTTATTCGGATCAGGAATAAAGGCCGTTACCCAACCATTCAATGAGCTACCGATACGGATACCACGTTCCCAACCGGGGTTTCGTTGGTAACCCGTGTTGGATTCACTGTCAGCTACATACATGATATCGTTCTTGTCAATGTAAACACCACTGGGGCGGCCAAACTGCGTCCAGTAATCAATATGGTTCCCTTCCTGATCAAATATCTGAACGCGGGCGTTATGACGGTCACCGACAAAGACCTTGCCTTCGGAATTGATCGCTATAGCATGAGGTTCACGGAACTCACCGCGCTCGGAACCTGTGGTTCCCCATTCCATCAGATATTCACCCTT
>JAUIDN010000020.1 GCA_030428615.1 Alphaproteobacteria bacterium
ATTAATGTTGAGCTTATCAACCCGATTGCGATGGATGAAGGTCTTCGTTTTGCGATCCGTGAAGGCGGACGTACAGTCGGGGCAGGCGTCGTCGCCAAAATTATTGAATAGTAATTTTTGAAGTGGGGCGGCCCTTGTACAAAAGGGTCGCCTTACTTATTTGTAGGAGTGTAGCTCAGTTGGTAGAGCACCGGTCTCCAAAACCGGGTGTCGGGAGTTCGAGTCTCTCCACTCCTGCCATTTAAATAAAAGTGGATTTGTGATGAGATATAGAGTATTCATCATCAAAATCATAAAATGAAATGGAAGTTTGAACAATGGCAAAAACGTCACCGGCAGAATTTGTCCGTCAGGTTCGTCAGGAAGTGTCAAAGGTCCACTGGCCGACACGCAAGGAAGCGACAATTACGACAATCATGGTATTTATCATGGCTGTGGTTATGTCTGTTTTTTTTCTGGGTGTAGACCAGCTTTGGTCGTTTGTTATTGGTCTTTTGCTTGGACTAGGAGCGTAATTTATGGCTACGGACGCAAAATGGTATATTGTTCAGGCTTATTCCGGTTATGAGAAAAAGGTTGCTGAAGCCATAAAGGCATCGGCTGAGCTTCATGGTCTTGGTGCATTGATAGAAGAAGTGCTTGTCCCGGTTGAGGAAGTTGTCGAAGTTAAAAAAGGCAAAAAAGTAACCAGCGAGCATAAATTTTTCCCGGGCTATGTTCTGGCGAAAATGGTGATGACGGATGCTACGTATCATTTGATTAAAAATACACCAAAAGTCAGTGGTTTTCTTGGTGCAAGCGGCAAACCCTCTCCGATCAGTGAAAAGGAAGTCGCGCAGATACTTCATCAAGTGGAAGAGGGCGTGGATAGGAAATCACCATCCATTACTTATGATGTTGGTGAAGAAGTGCGTGTGATTGATGGGCCCTTCAATTCATTTGTTGGTATCGTTGAGGGCGTTGATGTTGAAAAAATGCGTCTGAAAGTGTCTGTATCGATCTTTGGTCGTGCGACGCCAGTGGAGCTTGAATATAATCAGGTGGAAAAAAACTAGTAATATTTCAAATAGGCTGTTATAAGCCGCATTTACGAGTCGCCGAAAGATATGATTTTTTGGCGGCTTCTCATTTGAGAGTGAATTTCAAATGAACGGGCAAATGCCCGATAGCGTGTGGAAGGCCCGCCATAGCCGTACCACATCCCTTTAAACTAATTTTAAAAGGTATATAATGGCGAAGAAAATTGACGGTTACATAAAGCTGCAGGTGCCCGCGGGCGCAGCTAACCCATCCCCACCGATTGGGCCAGCACTTGGTCAACGCGGTGTAAATATCATGGAATTCTGTAAGGCATTCAACGCTCAAACCCAGGACTTGGAAAAAAATATGCCAATTCCGACTACGATCACCGTATATGCTGATCGCAGTTTTACGTTTGAAACTAAAACGCCGCCAGCATCATTCCTCTTGAAAAAAGCTGCCAATCTTAAAAGCGCTTCGAGTTTGCCCGGTCGTGATGTGGCGGGTTCCGTAACAGCATCTCAGGTTCAGGAAATTGCGGACATGAAGATGGTTGATCTGAATGCAAACACAAAAGAGGCTGCATTTGAAATTATCGCTGGTACTGCCCGTTCAATGGGTATCGAAGTAAAAGGATAGTATGATGGCTAAACTAGGTAAAAGAGCGAAAGCGATGCTTGAGGGCCTTGATCTTAATGCTTCTTACTCAATTGAGGATGCTGTAAAGATTTTAAAAGAGCGTTCAAAAGTGAAATTTGACGAAACTGTTGAGGTTGCTATCGGCCTTGGCGTGGATCCGCGGCACGCAGACCAAATGGTTCGCGGCGTGATTGGGTTGCCAAATGGAACGGGTAAATCGGTTCGTGTCGCTGTGTTTGCTCGTGGCGAGAATGCTGATAAAGCGAAAGCTGCCGGTGCGGAACTTGTTGGCGCTGAGGATTTGATGGAAACAATTCAAAAGGGCGAAATGGATTTTGATCGCTGTATTGCGACACCTGATATGATGGCTGTTGTTGGTCGTCTTGGTAAGGTTCTGGGTCCACGTGGCCTAATGCCAAACCCAAAACTTGGTACGGTAACGCAGGATGTTGAGGCGGCTGTCAAGGCGGCTAAGGGCGGCCAGGTGGAATATCGTGTAGAAAAAACGGGTATTATCCATGTGGGTGTTGGTAAAGTCAGTTTTGATGAAAAAGCGATTGCAGAGAATGTAAAAACGCTCGTTGGGGCGGTTATAAAAGCAAAGCCGGCAGGAGTTAAAGGCACATATTTTAAAAATATGTCAATGTCTTCAACAATGGGACCCGGTTTGAAGATAGATGTAGCATCGGCATTGGCAGGATAATCCAGCCGATGAAAAGGAATTCCGTTGGACGTGTCTGACGGGAACTGGGGAATACGGAGGAGACTTCGCATTCCTGGCTTGTCCGAAACTGCAGGTGCCTGATCCTTAGGGTGATGGTTTAAGCCAAAAGGGCCTGCATAGATGGGGTTGTGATTTATCACAGTTTCCGTGCGGAAGTCTTTTAAAGATGGAAGCGACAGGCATGAGCGATATGAGGTAGCTGAACTTTAAAGCGGTTTCTTCATATCTAAATTTGAACGGTAAAGGTTGAATTATTGATCTTTGCAGATTGAAATCGGAGACGAGAATGGATCGTACTCAAAAAGAGGAAATGGTATCCTTTCTAAAAGGTGTTTTTGACACGTCGGCTTCCATCGTTGTGGTTCGCAACCTGGGGCTTAATGTGGCGGAAATGTCTGACTTGCGCATTAAAATGCGTGAGCAGGGTGCTACCCTGAAGGTTGCCAAAAACCGGCTCGCTCGTCTTGCTCTTGAAGGTACCGAAATTGAAAGCCTTGGAGATCATCTGTCAGGGACAACTGTACTCGGTTATTCCGAAGATGTTGTAGCTGCTGCAAAAGTGCTTGTAAAATATGCCAAAGACAACGAGAAAATTGAAATCGTTGGTGGTACTATGGAAAGCACTATTCTTGACGTCAATGGTGTCAAGTCGCTAGCGGCGCTTCCTGGTCTTGATGAACTTCGTGGAAAAATTGTTGGGCTGCTACAGGCGCCAGCAGGAAAACTTGCAAGTATTACGCAAGCGCCTGCCGGTCAGTTGGCTCGCGTTTTTGGTGCTTATGGATCGCAAGGTTAAGCGGCCCAGGTTTCAATTGAATTAAAATATTTTGAATTAAGGAAAATAAAATGGCTGATCTTAATAAGATTGCTGATGAATTATCTGCACTAACAGTTATGGAGGCTGCAGAGCTTTCAAAACTTCTTGAAGAAAAGTGGGGCGTATCTGCCGCTGCTCCTGTTGCTGCTGCTGCAGCTCCTGCTGCTGGTGGTGATGCTGGTGGTGAAGCTGAGAAAGACGAATTTGACGTTGTTCTGGCAGCTGCGGGTGATAAGAAAATCAACGTAATTAAAGAAGTGCGTGGTATCACCGGTCTTGGACTTAAAGAGTCTAAGGAAATGGTAGAAGGCGCTCCTAAAGTTGTTAAGGAAGGCGTTGCAAAAGCTGAAGCTGAAGAACTTAAAGCGAAGCTTGAAGCGGCTGGCGCTACCGTAGAACTTAAGTAGTTCAAAAGTTTTGAGGGTGGTGTGTGGAGCGATGTGTTCCTGCACCACCTTTACCCTTATCTAAGGGAGAGTGGTTTAAACATCGAATCGGATATGTAAATTTGTTAAAGGACAATAATTTACCATTGATTTTGGAATTATTTTGACTAATTTAAGATGGCCGTTTTCAGAAGCTTTTCTGAAGCGGTTTTTGACGTATCTGAATGAATGTTTATTTAGAAATTATATGTTTGTCTTTAAGTGACTGTTTTAAAAGATAAATAAATTTTATTAAGAATATTTTGGCGAGGGTTGAACATGGCGACTTCTTATTCCAGTCGTAAAAAAGTTCGTAAGAATTTTGGACGTATTCGTGAAGTGGCAGAGATGCCAAATCTAATTAAAGTTCAAAAAAGCTCTTATGATCAGTTTCTACAAACAGATATAACGCTTGATAACCGCACTAGTGACGGTTTGCAGGGCGTGTTTAAGAGTTTATTTCCAATATCGGATTTTGCCGAAACAGCGTCGCTTGAGTTTGTTTCATACGAGTTGGAAAAGCCAAAATACGACACCGATGAGTGCCAACAGCGTGATATGACTTACGCTGCGCCACTTCGTGTGACATTACGTCTTATTGTTTTTGAAGTTGATGAAGAAACAGAAGCCCGTAGCGTGCTCGATATCAAAGAGCAGGACGTTTATATGGGGGATCTTCCGCTTATGACTGATCGCGGTACGTTTATTGTAAACGGTACCGAGCGCGTCATTGTTTCGCAGATGCATAGATCACCGGGCGTTTTCTTTGATCATGATGGTGGTAAAACACAGGCATCCGGAAAGTTCCTTTTTTCAGCACGCGTAATCCCGTATCGCGGTTCATGGCTCGACTTTGAGTTTGACGCAAAGGATATTATCCATGTGCGTTTTGATCGCCGCCGCAAAATGCCTGTTACCACCCTTCTTTATGCGCTTGGATTAAGTGCAGAAGAAATGCTTGATTATTATTATGACCGTCTTTCATACAAAAAAGCCAAAGGTGGATGGAGTGCCCCGTTTGATACTGAACGGTGGCGCGGTGTTAAACCGGCATATGACCTGGTTAATGCCAAAAATGGTGAAGTTATTGTGGAGGCTGGTACAAAGATTACCCCACGCACAATTAAAAAGCTCGAAAAAGATGGTGTAAAGGATCTTCTGCTTCCGGATGAGGAACTGATCAACCGGTTTGCAGCGGAAGATATGGTAAACGACAAAACCGGTGAGATTTATATCGAAGCTGGAGAGGAAATTACTGAGGAACATTTGGAGGTATTTGCCAAAGCCGGATACAAGGTAATTGATACATTGGATATTGACCATGTTCGTATTGGTCCGTTCCTTCGCAACACGCTGATGGCTGATAAGGTCCAGAACCGCGATATGGCGCTTTCCGAAATTTATCGTGTCATGCGTCCCGGTGAACCTCCAACACGTGAAACAGCGGAAGCGCTTTTCGACGGACTTTTCTTTGATCCTGAGCGTTACGATCTGTCTTCTGTCGGTCGCGTGAAAATGAATATGCGTCTTGATCTTGATTGTCCGGACGAAGTTCGGGTGCTTCGCAAAGAAGACATTCTTGCGGTGCTAAAAACCATGATTGATCTTAAGGATGGTAAAGGCGTGGTTGATGATATTGATCATCTTGGAAATCGCCGTGTCCGTTCCGTTGGTGAATTGATGGAAAATCAGTACCGTATTGGGTTGCTTCGAATGGAGCGTGCAATTCGTGAAAGAATGAGCAGTATTGATATTGATACAGTGATGCCGCACGATCTTGTTAATGCGAAACCGGCCGTTGCCGCTGTTCGCGAATTCTTTGGTTCATCTCAGTTAAGTCAGTTTATGGACCAAACTAATCCACTGTCGGAAATTACACACAAACGCCGTCTTTCAGCGCTTGGTCCGGGGGGTCTTACCCGGGAACGGGCCGGGTTTGAGGTTCGTGACGTGCATACAACCCATTATGGTCGTATTTGTCCGATTGAAACACCGGAGGGGCCAAATATTGGTTTGATTAATTCACTTGCGACATACGCAAAAGTGAATAAGTACGGTTTCATCGAAACACCATACAGAAAAGTTGAAAACGGCAAGATTACTGACGAGGTTATCTATCTTTCAGCGATGGAAGAAGAAAAATATACAATCGCCCAGGCGAACACACCACTTAATGAAAAGGGTGATTTCGTGCAGGAATTGGTCGATTGTCGTCAGGCAGGTGATCATGTGCTTAAAAAACACGAAGATATTAACCTGATGGACGTGTCTCCGAAACAGGTTGTGTCCGTCGCTGCGGCGCTTATACCGTTTCTTGAAAATGACGATGCGAACCGCGCGCTTATGGGATCAAACATGCAGCGTCAGGCAGTGCCGCTGCTTCGCGCGGAATCGCCGTTTGTGGGCACAGGTATGGAACGCGTAGTGGCGCGTGATTCCGGTGCTGCTGTGGTGGCAACGCGGGGTGGTGTTATTGACCAAGTTGATGCGATCCGCATCGTGATCCGGGTGACGGATGATGTGGATAGTGGTGAATCTGCAGTTGATATTTATACACTGCAGAAGTTCCAACGTTCAAATCAGAACACCTGTATTAACCAACGACCTATTGTGAAAGTGGGTGATGTGGTAAAAGCCGGCGATGTGCTTGCTGACGGTCCTTCAACGGACCTTGGTGAATTGGCCCTTGGGCGTAATGTGCTTGTCGCCTTTATGCCATGGCACGGTTATAACTTTGAGGATAGTATCCTCATTTCTGAACGTATCGTGAAGGATGATGTGTTTACGTCTATTCATATCGAAGAATTTGAAGTTATGGCCCGTGATACAAAGCTTGGGCCGGAAGATATAACACGCGATATTCCTAATGTCGGTGAAGAAGGTCTCCGCAATCTTGATGAAGCTGGTATCGTTTATCTTGGTGCCGAAGTTCATCCTGGTGATATTCTCGTTGGTAAAATCACACCGAAAGGTGAAAGTCCAATGACACCGGAAGAAAAACTTCTTCGTGCAATCTTTGGTGAAAAAGCGGCTGATGTCCGCGATACATCAATGCGCTTACCACCGGGCGTCGCCGGTACGGTTGTTGAAGTTCGTGTCTTTAACCGTCATGGCATTGATAAGGACGAGCGCGCCATTGCAATCGAACGAGAAGAGATTGAGCGCCTTTCCAAAGACCGTGAAGATGAGCAGACAATTCTTGATCGAAGTATTTATGTGCGTCTGAAACCACTTCTTCTGGGCGGAAAAGTTCTCAGTGGTCCAAAAGAAGTAAAAAAAGGGTCTAAGGTAACTGAAGAGCTGCTTAACGAGCTTTCAAATGGATTCTGGTGGCAGATTGCCATTGATGATGAAAAAATCATGGAAGAAGTGGATGCGCTTCATCAGCAATTTGAAGATGCACGTTCGCGCCTTCATGCACGTTTTGAAGAAAAGATTGAAAAACTTCAACGTGGCGATGAATTGCTTCCGGGTGTTCTCAAGATGGTAAAGGTTTTTGTTGCCGTTAAGCGTAAGCTTCAACCAGGTGATAAAATGGCTGGCCGTCATGGTAACAAAGGGGTGATTTCACGCATTCTTCCTCAGGAAGATATGCCTTACCTCGAAGACGGGACTCCTGTCGATATTTGTTTGAACCCACTTGGTGTGCCATCGCGTATGAACGTGGGACAAATCCTTGAAACTCATCTTGGGTGGGCATCTCGGGGTCTTGGCGTTCAAATTTCGGAAATGCTGGATGAGCATGAGGCGTCTGAAAAAGAAAAAGCAGATGGTCTTCGTAAGAAATTTAAAAACGTGTACAGCAAAGAACAGTTTAAAGCTGAAATCACGCCGCTTAACGATGAAGATCTTATTGGTATGTCAGAGAATCTTCGAAATGGTATTCCGATGGCGACCCCCGTATTTGATGGTGCACATGAGCCGGATGTTGTTGATATGCTTCATGAAGCCGGACTTGACGAATCTGGTCAGGTTGACCTTTATGACGGTTTAACAGGCGAGAAGTTTGACCGTAAAGTGACAGTTGGTTACATCTACATGCTTAAGCTTCATCATTTGGTGGATGATAAGATCCATGCCCGTTCCATCGGTCCATACTCACTGGTTACACAACAGCCACTTGGCGGTAAAGCGCAATTTGGCGGACAGCGTTTTGGTGAGATGGAAGTTTGGGCGCTTCAGGCATATGGTGCTGCTTATACACTGCAGGAAATGCTTACCGTGAAGTCGGATGATGTTAACGGCCGTACGAAGGTTTACGAATCAATTGTTCGCGGTGATGACAGCTTTGACGCGGGCATTCCGGAATCATTCAATGTTCTTGTGAAGGAAATGAAATCACTTTGCCTGAATGTTGAACTTACAAATAACAACCAATAAGACCGTTACTGGATAAGGAGAATTGGCTATGGGCCAGGAAATCGTAAATTTCTTCAATGCAAATGCAAAACCAGAAACATTTGATAATATCAAAATTCTGATTGCTAGTACTGAGCAGATCCGTTCATGGTCTTTTGGCGAGATCAAAAAGCCGGAAACAATTAATTACCGAACTTTCAAACCTGAAAGAGACGGTCTTTTCTGTGCGCGTATCTTTGGTCCAATCAAAGATTACGAATGTTTGTGTGGTAAATACAAACGTATGAAATACCGTGGCATCACATGTGAAAAGTGTGGTGTAGAAGTAACATTAAGTAAGGTGCGCCGGGATCGCATGGGTCACATCGAACTTGCGGCGCCTGTGGCACATATCTGGTTCTTAAAATCACTTCCAAGCCGTATTGGTCTCATGCTTGATATGACACTGAAGGATCTTGAGCGAGTGCTGTATTTTGAACAGCACATTGTGACAGAACCTGGACTTACAAACCTTAAGATGAAGCAACTTCTGACTGAAGAAGAATATACTCGTGCGCAGGAAGAATACGGTGAAGACAGTTTCTCCGCCGGTATTGGCGCAGAAGCGATTAAGGTGCTTCTTGAAAATATAGACCTTGAGCAGGAAAAGGAAGATCTGCACCGCGAACTTGCCGAGACAAAATCCGAACTAAAGCCGAAGAAAATCGTCAAGCGTCTCAAAATTATAGAAGGCTTTATTGAAAGTGAAAATCGTCCGGAATGGATGATTCTTGAAGTTCTTCCGGTAATTCCACCTGAGCTTCGTCCTCTTGTACCACTTGATGGTGGACGTTTTGCGACATCCGACCTTAACGATCTCTATCGTCGTGTGATAAACCGTAATAATCGTCTGAAAAGACTGATGGAGCTTCGCGCACCCGATATTATTGTTCGCAACGAAAAACGTATGCTTCAGGAATCTGTTGATGCGCTATTTGATAACGGTCGTCGTGGTCGCGTCATTACGGGTGCGAACAAGCGTCCGCTTAAATCGCTTTCTGATATGTTAAAGGGTAAACAGGGCCGCTTCCGACAGAATTTGCTTGGAAAACGCGTTGATTATTCCGGTCGTTCCGTGATCGTCGTGGGACCCGACCTGCTGCTTCATCAATGTGGTCTGCCGAAAAAGATGGCATTGGAGCTCTTTAAGCCATTTATTTATGCGCGCCTTGATAAACTGGGTATTGCGACAACAATCAAACAGGCTAAAAAGCTTGTTGAAAAGGAACGTCGCGAAGTCTGGGATGTACTTGATGTTGTCATCCGTGAGCATCCGATTTTCCTAAACCGGGCACCTACGCTGCATAGACTTGGTATTCAGGCGTTTGAACCTGTGCTTATTGAAGGGAAGGCAATCCAGCTTCACCCACTTGTTTGCGCAGCCTTTAACGCTGACTTTGATGGTGACCAAATGGCGGTTCATGTGCCTCTCAGCCTTGAAGCCCAGCTTGAGGCGCGCGTGCTTATGATGTCGACGAATAACATCCTAAGCCCGTCAAACGGCAAACCGATTATTGTGCCGTCACAGGATATTATTCTCGGTCTTTATTATATGACCACGGCGAAAAAAGGCGAGCCGGGGGAAGGTATGGTCTTTGGCGATTTGAATGAGGTTGAACTGGCGCTTAACGCCAAGGCAATTACACTTCATAGTGCGATCAAATGCCGTATTAATACTGTTGATGAGGATGGTAATTCAATCAGCAAAATAGTCGATACTACAGCAGGTCGCGCGCTGCTCGCGAAAAACCTGCCAAAGCATCATGAGGTCTCGTTTGAAGACCTTATTAACCGGCGCATCGGTAAACGTGAAATTTCTGAGGTTATTGACATTGTCTATCGTCATGCCGGTCAGAAACGTACAGTTCTTTTTGCGGACGGTGTCATGAGACTTGGTTTCCGCGAAGCTTGTAAAGCCGGTATTTCATTCGGTAAGGATGATATGATTATTCCGGATACAAAAGCGTCTATTATCGAGGGTACGACAAATTCCGTTAAGGAATTTGAAAAACAATATCAGCAAGGTCTGATTACTCAAGGTGAGAAATATAACAAAGTGGTTGATGCATGGTCGCAATGTACCGACCGGGTGGCTGATGCCATGATGGCTGAAATTTCGAAGGAAGAAGTTGATAGCGATGGGCGCTCATTGCCAACAAACTCAATCTTTATGATGGCGGACAGTGGTGCTCGTGGTTCTGCGGCGCAGATGAAGCAGCTTGCGGGTATGCGTGGACTGATGGCGAAACCTTCGGGTGAAATTATCGAAACACCGATTATTTCGAACTTTAAAGAAGGCCTTAGTGTTCTTGAATACTTTAACTCCACCCATGGTGCCCGTAAGGGACTTGCGGATACCGCGCTAAAAACAGCGAACTCCGGCTATCTTACACGCCGTCTTGTTGACGTTTCTCAGGATTGTGTGGTGACGGAAGAAGATTGTGGTACAACACTTGGTATTGATATTGCAGAAGTGTCTGACGGCGGTGACGTCATCGTGGACTTGAGCGATCGGATTGTTGGTCGTTGCCTGGCCGTTGATGTTAATGATCCGGTATCAGGTGATTTAATTTATGAAGCTGGTACATACCTTGATGAAGTTAAGGCGGAAGAAATTGAAAAAGCTGCTGTTTCAACGGTGAAAGTACGTTCAGCGCTTACCTGTGAGACAAAAACCGGCTGCTGCGTAAAATGTTATGGTCGTGATCTGGCACGTGGAACCGTCGTTAATGTCGGTGAAGCGGTTGGTGTGATTGCGGCGCAGTCTATTGGTGAGCCTGGTACACAGCTTACGATGCGTACCTTCCATATTGGTGGAACAGCGTCTTCGGTTTCTCAGCAATCTGTCATTGAAGCATCACATGATGGTATTGTGAAACTAAAAAATAAAAAGGTTGTTAAGGATAGTAAGGGCCGCATGGTCGTTCTTTCAAGAAATATGGAAATCGTTCTTGTGGATGAAGAAGGCCGTGAGAGGGTTACCTACAAGGTTCAGTTTGGTGCTCATCTTATTAAAGATGAGGGTGAAAAAGTTGAACACGGTGACAAGCTTTGTGAATGGGATCCATATACTCTGCCGATTATCACCGAACAGGGTGGTACCGTTAAATTCGTTGATCTCACCGATGGTGTTGCAGTGAATGAAAATGTTGATGAAGCAACCGGTATTTCGAGCCGCGTTGTTGTTGACTGGCGTTCGCATCCGAAGGGGGCGGAACTTCGCCCGCGTATCACACTTCGCGATAATAAAGATAATGTGATTGAACTTACAAACGGTACGGAAGCAAGATACTTCATGTCAGTGGGGGCTATTCTTTCCGTTAATGATGGTGATGAAGTTCATGCGGGTGATGTGATCGCGCGTATCCCACGTGAAGCATCAAAAACAAAAGACATTACTGGTGGTCTTCCGCGTGTGGCAGAGCTTTTCGAAGCGCGCCGTCCGAAAGATCATGCTGTTATTGCTGAGGTTGATGGATATGTTGAATTTGGGCGTGACTATAAAAATAAGCGCCGCATAAGCATTAATCCACGCAATGATGAGGAAGAAGTCGTCGAATATCTCATCCCGAAAGGTAAGCATATTTCCGTCCAGGAAGGTGATTTTATCCGCCGCGGTGAATATCTGATTGATGGTAATCCGGCGCCGCATGACATTCTCAAGTCTCTAGGAGTAGAAGCGCTTGCGGAATATCTGGTAAATGAAGTGCAGGATGTTTACCGACTTCAGGGCGTTGGAATCAACGACAAGCATATTGAGGTCATTGTCCGTCAAATGCTTAAGAAAGTTGAAATAACCAAATCAGGTGAAACAACATTCCTGATCGGCGAGCAGGTTGAACGGGAAGAGTTCGACGAGGTTAATGAAAAAGCAATTGCTGAAGGCCGCGAGCCAGCGAAGGGTGAAGCCATTCTTCTCGGGATTACCAAAGCGTCACTTCAGACACGTTCATTTATTTCGGCGGCGTCGTTCCAGGAAACAACACGTGTTCTCACCGAAGCGGCCGTTTCCGGAAAAAGTGATAAGCTGATCGGCCTTAAGGAAAATGTGATCGTTGGTCGCCTGATTCCTGCTGGAACCGGTTCGAAGATGAAATCTTACCGCCGTATCGCGCTGGAGCGTGATGGGCAAACCGAACTTGAACAACAAGCAGCCGAGGCCGCAGCAAACGTAGATCCGCTTGCGGATGAGCTCGGTGTTGCTGCCGACTCAACGGAAAGTGCTGCTCAGGAGTAAGCTGAAAGCCCGACTTAAACGGATTGATTGTTTGGTCGGGCCGATATTTTTGAAAAATACCTAATAAATTTGGGGCCGAAGCATCTAAAACGCTAGATTCTTCGGCCTTTTTTATAAAATGTAACAGTTCGTTAAATTTTTCTTGACTGTGAAATTTAGCGAACATAGTATGCGCTCACTTCTTGGAGGGCTGGTGGTAGGTCAGGTTCGATCTAAACGCAGCGCTGAAAGAATAAAAAAATAGAGATTTAAGTATAAAAGGTAGCCAGGGTGACCTACTAAGTCACTCTTTTTTCTATGGATAGGGAACCGGCTGTCTTTTTTGCTATGGAAATGAAAACGATTTAAGGAATTAGAATGCCGACGATCAACCAGTTGGTACGTAACCCGCGCAAAAAGCCTGTAGCCCGTAATAAGGTTCCGGCATTGGAATCATGCCCTCAGAAGCGTGGTGTTTGTACACGTGTATATACAACGACACCAAAGAAACCTAACTCAGCCCTTCGTAAAGTTGCCCGTGTGCGTCTTACCAATGGTTTTGAAGTGACAAGCTATATTCCCGGTGAAGGTCATAACCTTCAGGAACATAGTGTTGTTCTTATTCGTGGTGGCCGTGTGAAAGACTTACCAGGTGTTCGTTATCACGTACTTCGTGGTGTGCTTGATACGCAGGGTATCGCAGACCGTCGTCAGGGCCGCTCTAAATATGGTGCTAAGCGTCCTAAATAAGGACCTTCTTGCAAAGGAAATAAGATATGTCACGTCGTCATGCTGCCGAAAAAAGAAAAGTACTTCCCGAGCCAAAATATGGTGATGTTGTGCTGGCTAAATTTATCAACAATCTCATGGTTGATGGTAAGAAATCTACCGCTGAACGTATTGTTTACGGTGCGCTTGATATTATTAAGGAAAAAACCGGTCAGGACCCTGTGGAGCAGTTTCACACTGCGCTTGAAAATATCCGTCCTGCGGTTGAGGTGCGTTCTCGCCGTGTTGGTGGCGCCACTTATCAGGTTCCTGTAGAGGTTCGCTCTGCCCGTGCGCAGGCGCTTGCAATTCGCTGGCTTATTGGAATGTCACGTAATCGCAACGAAAATACAATGACAGAGAGGCTTGCCGGTGAATTTCTGGACGCGGTTAATAATCGCGGTGCAGCAGTCAAGAAACGTGAAGACACGCATAAAATGGCGGAGGCAAACAAAGCCTTCTCACATTATCGTTGGTAGAACTGGTAAAGGTTTAAGAAAATGGCACGGATTACCCCCCTTAAAGATTATCGCAATATAGGTATTATGGCCCATATTGATGCTGGTAAAACAACGACAACAGAACGTATTTTATTTTACACCGGCATGAGCCACAAAATAGGTGAAGTGCATGATGGTGCTGCAACCATGGACTGGATGGAGCAGGAGCAGGAACGTGGTATTACAATTACGTCTGCTGCGACAACCTGTTTCTGGAACGATAAACGCATTAATATTATCGACACACCAGGACACGTGGACTTTACAATTGAAGTTGAACGTTCGCTTCGCGTGCTTGATGGTGCTGTTGCTGTATTTGACAGTGTGGCAGGTGTTGAGCCGCAATCTGAAACGGTATGGCGACAGGCAGACAAATATGATGTTCCTCGTATGTGTTTTGTAAACAAGATGGACCGTATGGGTGCTGATTTCTATAGATGTGTTGATATGATTAAAGAGCGTTTGGGTTCAAACGCTCTTGTGATTCAAATGCCTATTGGTGCGGAGGCTGACTATAAAGGTCACGTCGACGTGGTTAAAAACGTCGGAATCATCTGGGAAGATGAAGGTATGGGCGCAAACTATACAGAAGTCGAAATTCCTGCTGATATGGCTGATAAAGTGGCTGAATATAGAGCTGAGATGCTTGATATGGTTGTTGAGCTTGATGATGATGTTATGGAAGCTTATCTCGAAGGTAACGAACCTGATGTGGATACGATTAAGCGTCTTATTCGTAAAGGTACTATTGCTGGCGAATTTGTCCCGGTTCTTACGGGTACAGCATTTAAAAACAAAGGTGTTCAAACTCTTCTTGATGCGGTTGTGGATTTTATGCCGTCTCCACTGGATATTGAAGATGTTCAGGGTGTTTCTCTGGATGGTGAAACGCCAATGACGCGTGCGGCGGCTGATGATGTGCCATTTTCAGCACTTGCATTTAAAGTGATGAATGACCCGTTTGTTGGATCACTTACTTTTGCCCGTGTTTATTCTGGTGTTGTGGATGCGGGTACAACCGTTATCAACTCTGTTAAAGGCAGGAAAGAAAAAATCGGTCGTATGCTCCAAATGCACTCAAATGACCGTGAAGATATTAAAGAGGCACGTGCTGGTGATATTATCGCGCTTTGTGGTCTTAAGGAAACAACAACAGGTGATACGCTTTGTGCCCCGAATGATCAGATCATTCTTGAGCGTATGGAATTCCCTGAGCCGGTTATTTCTGTAGCAGTGGAGCCGAAAACGAAAGCTGACCAGGAAAAAATGGGTATTGCTCTTAACCGTCTGTCACAGGAAGATCCGTCTTTCCGTGTGAAATCAGATGAAGAAAGCGGACAGACGATTATTTCGGGAATGGGTGAGCTTCACCTTGATATTCTGGTGGATCGTATGAAGCGCGAATTTAAGGTTGAAGCAAACGTGGGTGCACCGCAGGTTGCGTATCGTGAGAGTATCGCTCGTCAGGTTGAAATTGACTATACCCATAAAAAACAATCGGGTGGTTCGGGTCAGTTCGCGCGTGTCAAGCTGACAGTAACGCCGGGTGAGCGCGGTTCGGGTATTGAGTTTATTGATGAAATTAAGGGTGGTAATATTCCCAAGGAATATATCCCGGGTGTGGAAAAAGGTATCAATGATATCGCGGAAAGCGGTGCTTTGATCGGTTTCCCAATCATCGATTTTTCTGTAACGCTGTTTGATGGTGCTTACCATGATGTGGATAGTAGTGTTCTTGCCTTTGAGATCGCGGGTCGTGGTGCTATGCGCGAAGCAGCCTCAAAGGCTGGTATTAAACTTCTTGAGCCAATTATGTCTGTTGAAGTTGTAACGCCGGAAGATCATATGGGTGATGTAATCGGTGATATTTCGTCACGCCGCGGTCAGGTTTCAGGTTCTGAAACACGCGGTCCGAATACAGTTGTAAACGCGATGGTGCCACTTGCCAATATGTTTGGTTATGTGAACCAGTTGCGTTCATTTACAAAGGGTCGTGCTACATACTCAATGCAGTTCGATCACTATGCAGAAGTACCTCAGGCTGTTGCTGAAGAGGTGAAAGAGAAATTTGCTTAAGGGGATTAAGCGAATTGGATATTAACTAGCTCTTCCTGTGAGGAAAATACAGGGCGCTTGAATATAAGTGAGAAAAGGTAAAAGAAGATGGCAAAAGAGAAATTTGAACGCAATAAGCCGCATTGTAACGTAGGTACAATCGGCCACGTTGACCACGGCAAGACGACACTGACGGCAGCGATTACGAAGGTATTGGCTGAGAGCGGTGGCGGTACGGCCGTTGATTTTGCGAACATTGACAAGGCTCCTGAGGAGCGTGAGCGTGGGATTACGATATCGACAGCGCATGTTGAGTATGAGACGGAAGCGCGTCACTATGCTCATGTTGACTGTCCTGGCCATGCTGACTATGTGAAGAACATGATCACGGGTGCGGCTCAGATGGATGGCGCGATATTGGTTGTGAACGCAGCGGATGGTCCGATGCCACAGACCCGAGAGCATATACTGCTTGCGCGTCAGGTTGGTGTTCCGGCGCTTGTTGTTTATCTGAACAAGGTTGATCAGGTTGATGATGAGGAGCTTTTGGAGCTTGTTGAGATGGAGATCCGTGAGCTTCTGAATGAATATGAGTTTCCTGGAGATGATATTCCGATTATTGCGGGTTCTGCGCTTGCGGCGCTTGAGGGTCGTGATGATGATATTGGTAAGGAAAGCATTCTTAAGTTGATGGCTGCTGTTGATGAGTATATTCCTCAGCCTGAGCGTGCTGTTGACGGTGCATTTTTGATGCCGATTGAAGATGTGTTTTCGATTTCGGGTCGTGGTACCGTTGTCACGGGTCGTGTTGAGCGCGGTATTGTCAAGGTTGGCGAGGAAGTTGAGATTGTTGGTATTAAGCCGACACAGAAGACCGTTGTTACGGGTGTTGAAATGTTCCGCAAGCTTCTTGATACAGGTGAGGCTGGCGATAACATTGGTGCACTTATTCGTGGCGTTGGCCGTGAAGAGGTTGAACGTGGTCAGGTTCTTGCGCATGTTGGTACGATTACACCGCATACGAAGTTCAAGGGCGAAGCTTACATTCTGACGAAGGATGAAGGTGGTCGTCATACACCGTTCTTTACCAACTACCGTCCACAGTTTTACTTCCGTACGACTGATGTGACAGGAGTTGTGACCCTTGATGATGGTGTTGAGATGGTCATGCCGGGTGACAATGTTGCGATTAATGTTGAGCTTATCAACCCGATTGCGATGGATGAAGGTCTTCGTTTTGCGATCCGTGAAGGCGGACGTACAGTCGGGGCAGGCGTCGTCGCCAAAATTATTGAATAGTATATATCATTTAGGAGCGCAGGCCGTAAGGTCTGCGTAAATTTTTATGTTGGAATCACAGAACATTCGCATTCGCCTTAAAGCATTTGATCATCGTATTCTTGATCAAGCGGCTGGTGAAATTGCAAATACGGCGAAAAGAACTGGAGCTAGCGTGCGCGGTCCAATTCCAATGCCGACGCGGATAGAAAAATATACGGTTCTTAAAGGGCCGCATATTGATAAGAAATCACGCGAACAATTCGAGACACGTACACATAAACGCCTTCTTGATATTGTTGAGCCGACACCACAAACTGTTGATGCGCTTATGAAGCTCGATCTGGCAGCGGGTGTCGAAGTTGAAATCAAGTTGCAGGGGTAATGGATATGCGTTCAGGACTTATTGCAAAAAAAGTGGGTATGACCCGTGTATTTGCTGAAGGTGGCAAACACGTTCCCGTTACTGTTCTTCATGTGGACGGCGCACAAGTTGTCGCACATAAAACAGTGGAAAAAGATGGTTATAATGCTCTTCAATTAGGTGCCGGCACAGCCAAGGTGAAACGGACAACGCAACCGATGCGGGGTCATTTTGCCAAAGCGAAGGTTGAGCCCAAGGTTAAGCTTGCGGAATTTCGTGTCCAAGAAGACGGTTTCATCGATCTTGGTGCTGAAATCACTGCTGATCATTATGTAGCAGGGCAAATTGTTGATGTTACGTCGACATCCAAAGGTAAGGGTTTTGCCGGTGCGATGAAACGTTGGAATTTCGGTGGTCTCCGTGCATCACACGGTGTTTCTATTTCTCATAGATCACATGGTTCTACAGGTCAGTGTCAGGATCCGGGTCGCGTTTTCAAAGGTAAGAAAATGGCGGGTCATTATGGTGATGAGCGTAAAACAGAGCAGAATCTTGAGATTGTTTCAACCAGCGCGGAAGATGGTATTATCCTTGTTAAAGGTGCAGTACCAGGCGCGAAAAACGGTTGGGTGCTTATTAATGATGCGGTCAAAAAAGAACGCCCTGCTGATGCGCCATACCCTGGCGCAGTAAAAGCGGCGGCGGCACCCGAGCCAGAATCAGCGCCTGAGGTGGAGACGCCTGCTGAAGAAGCTCAGGTGGAAGAAACCGCTGCAACAGAGAATGAGGAATAAGAACGATGAAAGCCCAGGTAACTACACTTGATGCCAAAAAGGCCGGCGACATCGATCTTGATGACGGTGTATTCGGTCTTCCGGAACGCGCAGATATTTTGCAACGTGTTGTCGTTTGGCAGCTGGCGAAGCGTCGTGCCGGAACTCACAAAGTTCAATCGCGCGGTGAGGTAACGGGAACGACAAAACGTATTGGTCGCCAAAAAGGTGGCGGTACAGCGCGTCATGGTTCCGGTAAAGTAAGCCAATTCCGCGGCGGTGCGCGTGCTTTTGGTCCGGTTGTTCGTTCACATGCGACGAGCTTGCCGAAAAAAATACGTGCGTTGGGACTTAAGACCGCCCTTTCAAGTAAAGCGGCAAGTGGAAATCTTGTTGTGATTGAAAACGCTGATCTTAAGAATGGCAAAACAAAAGAACTTATTGCAAAGCTTGACAAATTGGGTGCGACAAATGCCCTGTTTATTGACGGTGCAGAAGTAAATGAAAACTTCAAGTTGGCGATCAGCAACATACCACATGTTGATGTGCTACCAAGTAAAGGCGCAAATGTTTATGACATTCTTCGCCGTGAAAAACTGGTACTCACAAAAGCCGCTGTTGAAGGTTTGATGGAGAGGCTCAAATGACCGATATCAAACACTATGACGTTATCTTAAATCCTGTTGTTACTGAGAAGTCTACGATGCTTACAGAAAACAATGTTGTGACATTTAACGTACCGATGACAGCAACTAAACCCGAAATCAAAGCCGCTGTTGAAGCGCTTTTCGGTGTTAAGGTTGAAAAGGTGAATACAATACGCCAAGACGGCAAGGTAAAACGCTTTAGAGGCATTACCGGGCGTCGCGCTCATAGCAAAAAAGCAATGGTTAGATTGGCCGAAGGCGACACCATTGATGTAACGACGGGAGTGTAGGAAAATGGCATTAAAAACATATAACCCTACTACGCCAAGCCTTCGTTCACTGGTAACAGTTGATCGTTCTGAGCTTTGGAAAGGAAAGCCCGTTAAGGAGCTGACCGAAGGAAAGCACAGCAAAGGAGGCCGTAACAATCAGGGCCGGATTACAGCGCGCCGTCGTGGTGGTGGACATAAACGTGCTTACCGCTTGATCGACTTCAAGCGTCGTAAATGGGATGTTGAAGCAACGATTGTTCGTCTTGAATATGATCCGAACCGTTCTGCCTTTATCGCACTTATCGAATACGCTGATGGTGAGAAAGCATATATTCTGGCACCGCAACGCGTTTCAGAAGGTGATAAGGTTGTCGCCGGTGAAAAAGTTGATGTGAAGCCGGGTAATGCGATGCCTTTATACAGTGTTCCGGTCGGATCGATCGTTCACAATGTTGAAATGAAACCCGGTAAAGGCGGCCAGATCGCCCGTGCTGCCGGCGGATATGTGCAGGTTACCGGTCGTGACCGCGGATATGTACTTCTTCGTCTTGCATCCGGTGAGCAACGTTATGTTCGCTCTAACTGCATGGCAACGATTGGCGCGGTTTCTAATCCTGACAATCAAAACCAAAAGCTTGCTAAGGCTGGCCGTAGCCGCTGGCTTGGTAAACGTCCATCCGTTCGTGGTGTTGCTATGAACCCGGTTGACCATCCACATGGTGGTGGTGAAGGCCGGACATCAGGTGGTCGTCACCCGGTAACACCGTGGGGTAAACCTACGAAGGGTAAGCGCACACGTAGCAATAAATCGACAGACCGTTATATTCTTCGGTCGCGTCACGAACGTAAGAAGTAGGAGCAAGAGATATGTCACGTTCCGTTTGGAAAGGTCCTTTTGTCGATATGCATTTGCTGAAGAAATCTGAAGCAATGACAGAATCAGGCAAATCGTCACCGATTAAAACATGGTCACGTCGTTCTACGATCCTGCCACAGTTTGTCGGTCAGACATTTAATGTACATAACGGCCATAAATTCGTACCTGTTTACGTAACAGACGAAATGGTTGGCCATAAACTTGGTGAATTTGCACCGACCCGTACCTATTACGGGCATGGTGCCGATAAAAAAGCGAGGAAGAGATAGTGGGTAAGAAATCAGCACCACGTCGCTTGGCCGACAATGAAGCGAACGCAGAGTTGAAGATGATTCGCGTCAGCCCCCAAAAGCTAAATTTGGTGGCCGGTCTTATTCGCGGCTTGAAAGTGGAAAAGGCACTTGCCAATCTTACTTTCTCTAAGAAACGTATTGCAACCGACGTTAAGAAGCTTCTTGAAAGCGCTATTGCAAACGCAGAAAACAATCACGGGCTGGATGTTGATAGTCTTGTGGTTGCTGAAGCAAGTGTTGGTAAAGCGCTTGTCATGAAACGCTTCCGTGCACGTGCACGTGGTCGCGGTGCAAAAATTCTAAAACCATTCAGCAACATGCGGATTGTGGTGCGTGAAGTTGAAGAGGGAGACGAGTAATGGGTCAAAAAGTTAATCCGATAAGCCTGCGCCTGGGTATCAACCGCACTTGGGATAGTCGTTGGTATGCAGAAGGTGACAATTACGGCACAATGCTTCACGAAGATCTTAAAATTCGTGATGAGCTGTTGAGTAGCCTTAAGGCGGCGGCCGTAAGTCGAATTGTGATCGAACGTCCATCCAAAAAGATGCGTGTAACGATTTATTCTGCTCGTCCAGGCGTGATTATCGGTAAAAAGGGTGCGGACATCGACAAGCTTCGTCAGAAAATTGCCGGTATGGCCCCGTCAGCGGGTGATGTTAGCCTTAATATTGTTGAGATCAGAAAGCCTGAAATTGACGCGCAATTGGTTGCTGACAATGTAGCTCAACAGCTTGAGCGTCGTGTGGCTTTCCGCCGTGCGATGAAACGCGTCATGCAAAATGCACTTCGTCTTGGAGCGCTTGGTATTCGTATCAATTCAGCGGGTCGTCTCGGCGGTGCTGAAATCGCCCGTACCGAATGGTACCGCGAGGGACGCGTTCCGCTACACACGCTGCGCTCGGATATCGATTATGCTGAAAGTAAAGCTCATACAGCTTATGGCGTAATCGGCATTAAAGTCTGGATATTTAAAGGCGAGATTATGGAGCATGATCCAATGGGCCGTGATAATCGCATTAATGAGCAACAAAAATCTTCTGGTGGTGGCTCTGGCCGCGGCCCCAGAAATATGCGTAATGCGGGGTAGTTGATATGTTACAGCCAAAAAGAACAAAATTCCGCCGCGCCCATAAGGGTCGTATTCATGGAAACGCAAAAGGGGGCACATCGCTCACTTTTGGTTCATGTGGACTTAAAGCCCTTGAGCCGGAAAGAATCACAGCGCGTCAAATTGAAGCGGCGCGTCGTGCAATGACTCGTCACATTAAACGTCAGGGTAAAATCTGGATCCGGGTGTTTCCGGATGTGCCGGTATCCAAAAAACCTGCAGAGGTTCGTATGGGTAAAGGTAAAGGCTCCGTTGAATATTGGGCCGCCCGTGTAAAACCTGGTCGTATACTGTTTGAAATGGATGGGGTTCCGCTTGATCTTGCGCGTGATGCGTTCGAGCGTGCCGCAGCTAAATTACCAATAGCGACGCGTTTTGTAACGCGTCTCGGTGAAAATTAGGAGAGTTCGTGATGAGCAAAGCATCTGAACTTCATAAAAAGTCTATTGAAGAGCTTCAAGGTGAGCTTGCGGATATGAAAAAAGAGCAGTTTAACCTGCGCTTTCAGCAAGCAACAAACCAGCTTGAAAATACGGCTCGTGTGCGTCAGGTACGTCGGGGTATTGCCCGCCACCAGACAGTGATTAATGCAAAGCGCTCTGGCGCGGCCGCAAAAGAATAAGGGATTACTCAAATGCCTAAACGTATTCTACAAGGTGCAGTGGTAAGTGATGCGAATGACAAGACGGTTACCGTTCTTGTTGAGCGTCGTTTTATGCACCCTATGGTGAAAAAAGTGGTGCGTCGTTCCAAGAAGTATCGTGCGCATGACGAAAATAATGCTTTTAAAGTTGGTGATGTTGTTCGTATCGAAGAATGTCGTCCGATCTCTAAAAACAAATCGTGGACAGTTATCGGGGAAGCCAAGTAAGCGGCTGATCTGATACGTTAATTTAAGTAAGTAGGAAGAACCTATGATTCAAATGCAAACCAACCTTGACGTTGCCGATAACTCAGGCGCTCGTCGCGTGCAGTGCATCAAGGTGCTCGGCGGTTCCAAGCGGAAAGTAGCCGGTGTAGGTGACGTAATTGTCGTCAGTGTAAAGGAAGCTATTCCGCGCGGACGCGTCAAAAAGGGAGAGGTGCATCGTGCAGTAATCGTACGCACAAAGAAAGATGTGAAGCGTATTGACGGAACAACCATCCGTTTCGATACCAATGCGGCCGTTTTGATTAATAAGCAAAACGAGCCAATTGGCACACGTATCTTTGGCCCTGTTGTACGTGAGTTACGAGCAGCTAACCATATGAAAATTATCTCACTCGCTCCGGAGGTGCTCTAATGTCAAACATTAAGTATAAAATCCGCAAAGGTGATGAAGTGATCGTGCTCACTGGTAAAGATAAGGGCAAGTCTGGTGAAATTACCAAGATGATCCCGGCAGAAGGTCGCGCGATTGTTCAGGGTGTGAACATGGTGAAACGTCATACTAAACAGACACAAACGTCTGAAGGTGGAATTATTACCAAGGAAGCGCCAGTTCATGTTTCTAACTTGGCGCTTAAAGACCCAAAAACAGGTAAAGCAACGAAAGTTGGCTTTAAAATTGAAAAAGATGGAACGAAAACTCGTATTTCCAGATCATCAGGGGAGGCAATCTAATGGCTTATAGTCCTCGTCTTCGTGATGTGTACGACAAAGAAATCCGTGCAGATCTTCAAAAGGAATTTGAATACAGAAATGTAATGGAAGTTCCGAAACTGGATAAAATTGTCCTTAATATGGGTGTTGGTGGTGCTGTTAACGACACGAAGAAAGTTAAAAAAGCGGTAGAAGAGATGACACGGATTGCGGGTCAGGCGCCTGTAACAACGCGCGCTAAGAAATCGATCGCTGGCTTTAAAGTGCGTGAAGACATGCCACTTGGCTGTAAAGTAACTTTGCGTGGGAATAGAATGTATGAATTTCTTGACCGCCTTATTCAGGTTGCCTTGCCACGTGTACGCGACTTCCGTGGTGTTAATGATAAAAGCTTTGATGGTCGCGGTAACTATGCCCTCGGTCTTAAAGAACAATTGGTGTTCACAGAAATCAACTATGACGATGTGGATGATATTCGTGGAATGGACATTATTATTTGTACGACAGCGAAAACTGACAAAGAAGCTCATGCGCTTTTATCTGGCTTCCAGATGCCGTTCGCTTCAAAAGCGGGAGAGAAATAATGGCTAAAGTAAGTGCAGTAAATAAAAACCTTAAGCGGGAGCGTCTGGTTAAGAAATATGCGGCAAAACGTGCAGCTCTCAAAGCAGCAGCGAAAGACCCAAACCTTTCATTTGATGAACAGTTTGAAGCTCGCTTGAAACTTGCAAAGTTACCACGCAACAGTGCGAAAGTTCGTCTTCGCAACCGTTGTCAGGTTACTGGTCGCCCGCGCGGTTATTACCGTAAATTTAAAATGTCTCGTGTTTCACTACGTCAACTGGCCTCACACGGCTATTTGCCTGGCGTTGTGAAGTCGAGCTGGTAGGAGGACTGAATATATGTCTATGAGTGATCCTCTAGCAGATATGCTTACACGTATCCGAAACGGACAACGTGCTAATAAGAAAGCTGTAAATTCACCTGCTTCAAAACTACGTCAGCGTGTGCTGGATGTGCTTGAGCGTGAAGGTTATATTCGTGGTTATGCCAATTCAGAATCCGAAGCGGGCAAGCCTGAAATTAACATTGAACTGAAATACCATGAAGGTGATCCGGTGATCCGCGAAATTAAACGTGTTTCAAAACCCGGCCGCCGTGTTTATTCGTCTGTGAATGATCTTCCACGGGTGCGTAATGGTCTTGGTATTTCTATTGTATCAACCCCAAAAGGTGTACTTTCCGACGCAGAAGCCCGTGCTGAAAACGTTGGTGGTGAAGTCATCTGTACAGTATTTTAGGAGAATATTATGTCTCGTATTGGTAAACAAGCTGTACAAATTCCGGCTGGTGTCGAAGCAAACCTTGAAAACCGTATTCTTACGATTAAAGGTCCGAAAGGTACGCTTGACATGACCTTCGTAAGTGAGGTTGATGTGAAGCTCGAAGATGGTGCAGTAACAGTAACACCCCGCGGAGACGGTCAACGTGCCCGTTCCATGTGGGGAATGCAGCGTACTCTCGTTAATAACCTCGTTGAAGGTGTAACAGAAGGGTTTTCAAAAACGCTTGAGTTGAACGGTGTTGGCTACCGTGCACAGATGCAAGGGAAAAACGTAAATCTGCAACTCGGTTTTTCCCATGACATTCTTTACGAAGTAGTCGATGGCGTTGAAGTGAAATGCCCAAACCAGACAACAATTGTTGTTTCTGGTATTGATAAACAAAAAGTCGGCCAAGTTGCGGCAGAGATTCGTGGATACCGTAAACCCGAACCTTATAAAGGTAAGGGTGTTAAGTATGAAGACGAATATATCTTCCGTAAAGAAGGCAAGAAGAAATAGGTACCTGTTATGCAAAGTGGAAAAAAATTATTTGAACGTCGCCGTGCTCGTGTGCGGACCAGCCTACGTAAAGTGGCTAACGGCCGTCCACGTCTTTCAATTCATCGTACCAACCAGCATATTTATGCTCAAGTTATCGATGATGAAAAAGGGGCGACAATCGTCGCTGCTTCTACACTTGATGGTGATCTAAAGAAGCTGAAAGTAGGAAGTAATTCAGAGGCTGCTGCAGCCGTTGGTAAATTAATAGCAGACCGTGCTAAAAAGGCCGGTGTTGAACAAGTTGTTTTTGATCGGGGTGGTTTTCTTTACCACGGTCGTGTTAAAGCGCTTGCCGATGCCGCTCGTGAAGCCGGTTTGAATTTCTAAGGAATAGATTATGGCTAGAGCAGAAAGAGAACCTCGTCAGGAAAGTGAACTCGCTGAAAGGCTCGTTCATATTAACCGGGTTGCCAAAGTGGTTAAAGGTGGCCGTCGTTTTGGATTTGCAGCACTTGTTGTTGTGGGCGATCAGAAAGGCCGTGTTGGCTTTGGTAAAGGTAAAGCACGTGAAGTTCCGGAAGCTATCCGTAAAGCGACGGAAGCTGCCAAAAAGAACATGATCCGCGTGGCACTTCGCGAAGGACGTACACTTCATCATGATATTGAAGGCCGTCATGGTGCGGGTAAGGTTGTTATCCGTTCAGCGCAGCCTGGTACCGGTATCATCGCCGGTGGTCCGATGCGTGCGGTGTTTGAGGCGCTTGGCGTGCAGGATGTTGTGACGAAATCACTTGGTACATCAAACCCGTATAATATGATTCGCGGTACGTTTGATGCGCTGTCAAAGCAGGTTTCACCACGTATGATTGCTTCACGTCGCGGCAAAAAAGTAAGCGATATCGTTGCCCGTCGCGGGGACCGTAGAGCCGAAGCCTCTGAAGGTACGGAGTAAGTTAAATGGCGAAGAAAACAATAAAAGTAACACAAATAGGCAGCCCGATTCGTCGAACTGCAGATCAAAGAGCGACATTGATCGGTCTTGGACTTAATAAAATGCACCGGACTCGCGAGTTGGAAGATACACCAGCCGTGCGTGGTATGATCCGTAAGGTTCATCACATGGTCAAAGTTGAAGGTGAATAGGTGAAATTATGAAACTTAATGAACTTGCAAATAAACCTGGTTCAGCAAAGCCGAGAAAGCGAATTGGTCGCGGTATTGGCTCTGGAACCGGTAAAACGGGTGGCCGTGGTGTAAAGGGTCAGAAATCGCGCTCAGGTGTTGCCATTAAAGGCTTCGAAGGCGGGCAAATGCCGATCCATATGCGTCTTCCAAAGCGCGGATTTAACAATATTAATGCCAAAACATTTGTTCCGGTAAATATTGGTCGTCTGCAGGAAGCAATTGATGCCAAGAAAATTGATGCTAAAAAGCCAATCACTATAGATGTGTTGAAAGCAGCTGGTGTGGTAAAAGGTGTTAAAGATGGTGTCCGCCTACTCGGGAATGGTGAAATTAAGGCAAAGGTAAATGTTGAAGTGTCCGGCGCATCAGCAGCAGCAATTGCTGCGGTTGAAAAAGCAGGCGGAACTGTGACTGTACCGGCCAAGGTTGAAACTGAAGCAAACTAACCTTACATTGAAATAATTGATATTAAGGCATAGGGACTAAAAAATGGCATCAGCAGCGGAACAATTAGCGGGTAATATGAGCCTCGGTGCTTTTTCGAAAGCTACCGAACTTAAGAAACGCATTTGGTTCACGCTACTTGCGCTGATGGTATACCGTCTAGCGACTTATGTTCCTCTACCCGGTATTGATCCAATCGCGCTCGAGCAGATGTTTTCTCAAAACCAGGGTGGAATCCTTGGGATGCTTGATTTGTTCAATGGTGGTGCTATCCAGCGCATGAGCCTGATCGCGCTTGGTATTATGCCGTACATTTCATCCTCAATTATTATGCAGCTCATGACATCCATGAGTGTTTCTCTTAAGGAACTAAAAAAAGAAGGCGAAGCAGGCCGACGCAAGATCAACCAGTATACGAGGTATGGTACGGTTCTTCTTTGCGTTGTTCAGTCTTATGCCATCGCCACTGGACTAGAGCAAAATATTGCTGTTGATCCGGGGCTCTTTTTCCGCATGACAACGGTGATTACGCTTACGGGTGGGACAATGTTCCTCGTCTGGTTAGGGGAGCAAATTACAGCACGTGGTGTTGGTAACGGTATTTCCCTTATTATCTTTGCGGGAATTGTTGCACAGCTTCCTATTGCCATAGCAAGTACCCTTGACATGAGCGCCAAAGGAACACTTGGTGGCCCACTTGTTATTGTAGCGCTTATTTTAATGGTTATTGCAGTGATTGCGATTATCGTTTTTGTTGAACGGGCGCAGCGCCGTGTTCTTATTCAATACCCGAAAAGACAACAGGCAAACGGTATGGCTCAGGGTGAGCAATCCCATATGCCACTTAAGCTTAATACGGCAGGGGTTATTCCGCCGATTTTTGCATCGTCACTTCTTTTGATGCCGATGTCACTTGCAGGGTTTGCCAATGAAAACAGCCCGGAATGGGTAACGACGCTGACTTCATTGCTGGGTGTCGGGCAACCGCTTTATTTACTGTTCTATACCGCAGGTATAGTATTTTTCTGTTTCTTTTATACGGCACTTGTATTCAATCCCGATGAAACAGCAGATAACCTTAAGAAATATGGCGGCTTCATCCCCGGTATTCGTCCCGGAAAAAATACGGCCAAATATCTGGATTATGTTCTTACGCGCTTAACCGTAGTCGGTGCCATCTACCTTTGTGGTGTTTGTCTGCTTCCTGAAATATTAAAAGCTCAATATGCCATTCCATTTTATTTTGGAGGAACGTCGCTTTTGATTGTGGTCAATGTGACCATGGACACCGTTGGGCAAATCCATAGTCATCTTATGGCTCACCAATATGAAGGTCTGATGAAAAAATCGAAGCTTCGTGGTGGGAAAAGGCGCCGCAGATGATAATTATTTTACTTGGCCCTCCAGGTGCAGGAAAAGGGACACAGGCACAAAGAATAGAAAGCTCGCAGGGGCTGGTTCAGCTATCAACGGGTGATATGCTTAGAGCGGCTGTATCTGCAGGAACAGAAGTTGGAAAGAAAGCTAAAGAATTCATGGATGCCGGGAAGCTGGTGACCGATGAAATCGTTATAGGAATTATCGCGGACCGAATTGAAGAGGATGATTGCAGGAAGGGTTTCCTTCTTGATGGATTCCCACGGACCGTTGCTCAGGCGGAAGCCTTGGATAATATGCTTGATCAAAAAAACCTGAAACTCGATGCTGTTATCGAAATGAAGGTGGATGATGAAGCGTTGGTAGATCGGATTACTGGACGTTATACATGTGCTGAATGTAATCAGGGATATCATGATGTAAACCTTAAGCCCAAAGTTGAAGGCGTCTGCGACAACTGCGGCTCTACGAATTTCAAACGCCGGGCGGATGATAATCGGGAAACCGTGTCGTCACGTCTGGAAGCCTACCACGCTCAAACTGCTCCGTTGCTTCCCTATTATGAAGCAAAGGGCATATTGAAAGTGGTAGATGGGATGGCTGATATTGATAGTGTCACCGCCCAAATAAGTGATGTATTAAGTAGCTTGAAATAAGCCTTGTATCTATGAGGTAAAGTTTTTTCCAAAAAGCTTTTCTTCAAAGGTTGACTAAGTGTTCTTAATACCTATAATCGCGCAACTTCATGTCATGCTTATTAGCGTGATTTTTGTTGCTGAATTGGTTTGAATTTTTAGATCGGGAGAAACGATCGTGGCGCGTATTTCTGGCGTTAATATACCCACCGGAAAAAGGGTGGAAATCGCATTAACCTATATCCATGGGATTGGGCTTACATCTGCGAAAGATATTTGTAAAAAAAATGGCATTGCACCCGAACGGCGTGTGAATGAACTTAGTGACGCGGAAGTTATTAAAATCCGCGAAACAATCGATTCCGAATATATGGTCGAAGGTGACCGCCGTCGGGATGTTGCCATGAACATTAAACGTTTACTTGACCTTGGTACTTATCGCGGTCTTCGCCACCGTAAGAGATTACCTGTTCGTGGTCAACGCACTAGCACCAACGCGCGTACCCGTAAGGGTAAGGCAGTTGCTATTGCCGGTAAGAAAAAATAAGGATACTGACAATGGCTGGTGAAAAGAGAGTTAAGCGCAAAGAGCGTAAAAACATCACAAATGGTATTGCACATGTGAACAGCACATTTAACAATACGATTATTACTATTGCTGACGTACAGGGAAATACTATTTCCTGGTCAACCGCCGGTGCGATGGGGTTTAAGGGTTCACGTAAGTCAACACCTTATGCAGCTCAAATTGCGGGCGAGGACGCTGGTAAGAAAGCAATGGAGCATGGCATCAAAACGCTGGAAGTTGAGGTAAAAGGGCCGGGGTCTGGTCGCGAATCAGCTTTGCGTGCATTGATGGCACTTGGAATTACTATTACATCGATTCGTGATGTCACACCAATCCCACATAATGGATGTCGTGCGCCGAAACGTCGTAGAGTGTAAATTTGATATTTCCCGCTGGTCTAGGAGTGGGAAATATTTTTTATATTAAGCCTGACCTAAATAGATAAGGATTTAACCGTGATCCAAAATAACTGGCAAGAGCTAATAAAACCAACAACCCTTGAAATTATTCAAAAGGGCGCGGAACGTAGAAAAGCAACCGTTGTTGCTGAACCACTTGAGCGTGGTTTTGGTATGACGCTTGGTAATGCGCTTCGTCGTGTACTTCTTTCGTCGCTGCAGGGTTCTGCGGTTACATCAGTACATATTGATAACGTACTCCATGAGTTTTCATCCATTGCGGGCGTTCGCGAAGATGTGACGGATATTATCCTGAACATTAAAAAGCTCGCTGTTAGCATGGAAGATGAGATTGAAGGCGCTCGCCGCCTCACCCTGCAGGCTACTGGCCCGGGTGAAGTGACAGCTTCCCAGATTGAGGAAGTAACCGGCATTAATATTCATAACCCTGATCTTGTGATTTGCAATCTTGATGATGGTGCGGATCTTCGAATGGAACTTACTGTTGATACCGGTAAAGGGTATGTTGCAGCAGTTAATAACCGTGCAGATGATGCGCCGATCGGCCTTATTCCGGTTGACAGCCTGTTCAGTCCGGTAACTCGTGTCAGTTACAAGGTGGATAACACCCGTGAAGGTCAGATCCTTGATTATGACAAACTCACTATGGATATCGAAACAAATGGAACGGTAACGCCAGAAGATGCGATTGCATTTGCAGCACGTATTCTTCAGGATCAGCTTCAAACATTCATCAACTTTGATGAACCGGAAGATACAACATCTGACAGAGAATCTGACGAGCCGGAATTCAACCGTAATCTTCTTCGTCGTGTTGATGAGCTTGAACTTAGTGTTCGTTCTGCAAACTGTCTGAAGAATGATAATATCGTTTATATCGGTGATCTTGTGCGCAAGACAGAAGCGGAAATGCTTCGTACACCAAACTTTGGTCGTAAATCACTGAATGAAATTAAAGAAGTTCTCTCATCAATGGGGCTTCGTCTTGGTATGGAAAATCCGGGATGGCCGCCAGAAAATATTGAAGAACTTGTGAAAAAACTGGAACAGGAATTTTAATTATATGGGATCGGGTCCGGTTTTCGGATACCCCCTCAAGGAGTAAAGGATATGCGCCATCGCAAAGCTGGGCGTAAGCTAAATAAAACCAGTTCTCATCGTAAAGCGATGTTTGCCAATATGGCTTCAGCGCTTCTAAAGCATGAGCAAATTATTACGACACTGCCGAAGGCAAAAGAATTGCGTCCGATCGTGGAGCGTCTTATTACGCTTGGAAAACGCGGCTCGCTTCATGCGCGTCGTCAGGCCCTTTCAAAATTGCCAGCGTCTGACAAGGAAATCGTTCAGAAACTGTTCGATACTCTTGCGGAACGTTATAAAGAACGTAACGGTGGTTATACACGTGTTCTTAAAGCAGGCTTCCGTCATGGCGATGCTGCGCCGGTTGCGGTAATTGAACTTGTTGATCGTGATGAAAGTGCAAAAGGCCAGGACAGTGGTCCCGTATTTGATGAGGATATCGAAGACGAAGCCGTAGCCTAAAACGCAAACCAAAATAATTTTTAAAAAAGCAGTCCGGCGGGCTGCTTTTTTTGTGCCGTGTTAATTTTTCTTTACGATCTGTCGCTTAATCTTGCGGGCACAAGGATAAAATTCTATAAATGATCATGGACGAAAATCACTAAATTCTAAAGGATAAAAAAATGGCACTTAAACCGGGCGTTGTATGCGGCGAAGATTATGTTGAACTTGTTAATGCTTGTAAGGATGGTGGCTATGCGCTCGCGGCTGTGAATTGTGTGGGAACCAATAGCGTTAACGCAGTGATGGAAGCGGCAGCAAAGAACAACAGTGACGTGATCATTCAATTTTCAAATGGTGGCACGCAATTTTTCGCCGGTCAGGGAATGGAAGATGGTTTTCAGGCAAAGGTGTTAGGCGCAGTGTCTGCGGCGCAGCATGTTCATTTACTTGCCGAACATTATGGTATTTGCGCCGTCCTTCATACTGACCATGCGAACCGTAAGCTTGTTCCCTGGGTGGATGCGTTGGTTGATCATTCGGAGGAATATTTTAAAAAACATGGCAAAGCACTCTACAGTTCACATATGCTTGATCTTTCCGAAGAAGACATTGATGACAACCTGAATGAATGTGCACGTATGCTGGAGCGTATGGCCAAACTGGACATGAGCCTTGAAATAGAGCTCGGAATTACAGGTGGCGAAGAGGACGGTGTCGGTCATGATATCGAAGAAGGGGCGGATAGTTCCCATCTTTATACACAGCCGGAAGATGTGCTTAAAGCATATGATCTTCTGACGCCGATTGGGCATTTCTCTGTTGCGGCGTCATTTGGTAATGTTCACGGTGTGTATAAACCGGGAAATGTTCAGCTTCGTCCGGAAATTCTTAAAAACAGTCAGGCTTTGGTGCAGGAAACGCATAGCACAGCGGACAAGCCGCTTAACCTTGTTTTCCATGGTGGGTCCGGTTCAGAAAAAGATAAAATTGCGGCCGCCATTTCTTATGGTGTGTTCAAAATGAATATTGATACTGATACGCAGTTTGCCTTCGCCAATGGAGTCGGTAAATATGTTGATGAACATCACAAGGCATTTAAATACCAAATTGACCCCGACGACGGTACTCCATACAAAAAATTCTATGATCCGCGTAAATGGTTGCGTCAGGGCGAGCTTTCATTTGTCAGTCGTCTTGATGAAGCATTTGAAGATCTTGGCTCGGCCGGGCGCTCTCTTGCAAAATAAAACTTAATCTCTATCTTAATAAGGCAGGTCTTTTTATCTGCCTTATTTGTTTGCTCCTGCTTGAATGAGCGGAAGCATAATTTTGCCATGTATCATTATTATAACTGAATTTTTAATATTTATATTTTATTGGAATGATTATGAAAAAAATGATGAAATATAGTCTCGGCTTGCTGTCACTTTTGATGCTGACGGTAGCGCTTATGAATGGCTCAATGCAATCAAATTCCAATGCTCAAAATCAGGAAAATAGACGTGTGCCGACTTCGGAAGCAGAAGTGAAGCTTTCCTATGCGCCCATTGTTCGCCAGGCGGCACCGGCAGTTGTAAATATATATACAAAACGTGTGGTCAGAACGCGGACCTCACCGTTCTTGGACGATCCGTTCTTTAGCCGGTTTTTCGGCGGTTCATCCGTCCCCAGGGAACGTATTGAAAGATCACTTGGGTCTGGTGTGATTGTACGCCAAGACGGCGTGATCATAACCAACCACCATGTTATTGATGGTGCTGATGAAATTACCGTCGCTCTTCACGACCGGCGTGAATTTGAGGCGGAAGTTATTTTGATGGATGATAGCAGTGACCTCGCGATCCTTAGAATTGAACCAAAAGGCGAGCCGTTATCAGTGCTGGAATTCAGTAGCAACGAAGATGTTGAGGTCGGTGACCTTGTGCTAGCTATTGGGAATCCATTTGGGGTTGGACAATCGGTCACAAGCGGTATTGTTTCCGCACTGGCGCGAACCCAGGTTGGTGATGATGCATATCAGTTTTTTATACAGACAGACGCTGCGGTAAACCCGGGTAATAGTGGCGGTGCACTGGTGGGGATGGATGGTAAATTGGTGGGCATTAATACTTCCATATATTCGCGAAGTGGTGGCTCTAACGGTATTGGATTTGCGATTCCCGTTAAAATGGTTGATTTCGTACTTAACGCAGCGCTCAACGATGGGCAGATAATCCGGCCGTGGTTCGGTGCAACTGGACAGGCCGTGACATCAGAAATTGCGGAAAGCCTTGGTTTTGATCGCCCAGGCGGTGTTTTGGTTGATAACGTTTTTCCGGACAGCCCCGCCGACCGTGGTGGTCTAGAGCCGGGCGATGTGATCTTGTCGATTGATGGTGAGGAAATATTTGATACACAGGGACTTAAATATTTTATCGGCTTGGGAAAAGTGGGTGGTGAAACCATCCTTGACGTAATGAATGGCGATGAAAGAAAATCCCTGACCATTGAGCTTGAAACCGCGCCGGAGATTCCACCAAGGGATATCACAGTTTTGGAAGGGGATCATATTTTTGAAAATATGGAAGTCGCAAATCTTTCGCCAGCTTTTTCCAACGAACTTGGGGTAAATATGTTTGATAAAGGTGTCATTATTCTCGAAATTGATCGCGCCAGCCCGGTTCGCCAATTGAATATTTTACGGCCGGGAGACATATTTGAACAGGTTGACGGTGAAGATATTGATACGGTTGATGAACTTGAAGACGTCTTGGATGATGTCGGTAGGGATGTTTCATTTTCAGTGAGGCGATCCGGCCGCTTAATAGAATGCCAGGCACGTGGCCGTGGCAGCTATAGCTGCCGATGAGTGATTTATTTGCCCATGAGTGATTTATTTGAAAGCGCAGGACTTGAAAAAGGGGCGCCGCGACCACTTGCCGATCGCTTAAGGCCGAAAACGCTTTCAGAAGTTGTGGGACAGACGCACCTGACTGATGCTGGTGGCACGCTTCGACGGATGCTGGATGCGGGGCATTTATCATCCCTTATTTTTTGGGGTCCGCCGGGTACCGGAAAAACAACGACGGCACGGTTGCTCGCTGAGGATACGGATCTCTACTTTGAGCAGATATCAGCCGTTTTTTCCGGAGTTGCGGATCTGAGAAAATGTTTCGATGCCGCCAAGGAAAGACGCCGAACGGGCAAAGGAACACTTTTATTCGTAGATGAAATCCATCGCTTTAACCGGTCACAGCAGGATGGTTTTTTACCTTATGTGGAAGATGGTACAATCGTTCTGGTGGGGGCGACGACGGAGAATCCATCATTCGAACTAAATGCCGCGCTTTTGTCACGAATGCAGGTGTTGACGCTTAATCGTCTGGATAATACCGCGATGGAAGAACTTCTCAAACGCGCCGAGGAATTGGAAGATAAGGAGCTTCCCGTAACAAAGGACGCCCGGTCACTTCTTTACAATATGGCGGACGGGGACGGCAGATATCTTCTTAATCTTGCTGAAATTCTTCTTGGTCTTGAGTTTGATGAAAATCTTGATAGCAATGCGCTGTTACAAGTCTTGCAAAAAAGAGCCCCGGTTTATGACAAAGACCGGGAAGGGCACTATAATTTAATTTCCGCCCTTCATAAATCATTGCGGGGTTCAGACACGGATGCCGCGCTTTATTGGGCGGCAAGGATGCTGACAGGTGGCGAAGATCCGTTATATATCCTGAGGCGACTTGTGCGCTTCGCGGTTGAAGATATCGGCCTTGCCGATCCGCAGGCAGTGATACAAGCGAATGCGGCGCGCGAAATGTATGAATTTCTTGGATCGCCTGAAGGCGATATCGCCATTGCACAGCTGGTTATTTATCTTGGAACGGCACCAAAATCAAATGCCGTTTATAAGGCGGAAAAAGCATCAAAGAGAAGGGCAAAGGAGACGGGGTCACTCAGCCCGCCCATGCATATTCTTAATGCGCCAACCAAAATGATGAAGGAAATGGGATACGGTAAGAATTATCAATATGATCACGACGCAGAGGACGGTTTCTCCGGACAGAATTATTTTCCTGATGGTCTTGACCGTGAACGATATTACCGACCCGTAAACCGCGGTTTCGAACGCGAAATTTCAAAGCGGCTCGAATACTGGACAAAGCTTCGGGAAGAAAAAAGCTAATCACACAGATATTTCCGGTCCAACGGCACATTGTCCTGCCATTTTGAAAGCTGGAATTGAAAAACCACATGACCAAGGTTTCTAAACGCGCATTCAGCACTGGCCAGATAAAATTCCCACATCCGTAAAAAGTTTTCATCATACAGATCAATAATCTTATCCCGGTTTGCATCAACCCGTTTTCGCCACTCACAAAGCGTTTTTGCATAATGCAGCCGCAGAACTTCCATATCAGTGATATAAAGACCAGCTTTTTCAATGACCGGTGCCATCTCGGATAATGCAGGCGCATAACCGCCGGGAAAAATATATTTCTTCGTCCAGGGATCGGTTTCTCCCGGGCCATCGGCGCGGCCAATAGTATGAATAAGGGCGACACCGTCGTCATTCAGGCATTCGTATACTTTATTGAAAAAAGTCTGGTACTGCTTACGCCCGACATGTTCAAACATACCAACAGAGACAATCCGGTCATATTTTTCACTCACATGGCGATAATCACGAAGCTGATAATCTACATTATCATTATTCTGCGCATTTCGTTGCGCGACCTTTAATTGTTCTTCGCTTAAGGTAACGCCTGTTACTTTTGCGCCGGAAGTATCGCTTAGATGTTGGCTAAGGCCACCCCAGCCGCAGCCAATATCAAGAACATTATGGTCTGGTTTTAACAAAAGCTTTTTAGCAATCAGGTTCATTTTATTATGCTGTGCCTGTTCCAGCGTATCATTTTCCGATGTAAAATAGGCGCTCGAATATTGCCTGTTTTCATCAAGAAAAAGATCATAAAGATCATCCGAAAGGTCATAATGATGCGCGACATTCTTCTTGGATGTTGAGGCTTCGTTAATCTGTCCAAGCCAGCCTTTAAACCGACTGTAAGGGTCACCCCCCATAAGGTGAAACGGGTTATCGGGCCGCCACTCCATATTTTTTGTAATCAGGTATAAAAAATCATAAACATTATGGGGAGGCTCAATTGTCAAGGAGCCATCCATGTAGGCTTCCCCCGCCTTCATATCCGGCTTTAGAAAAAGCTTCCATAGAAGTGATTTGTCATGCATGCGTATGGTGACGGAAGGTTCATCTGTGCCACAATATATGTGCTTTTTCCCTTCTACATCAATTATATTTAAAGTACCCTGCTTAATAAGCTTTTTTAGGAATATAGATAAAGGAAACAACTTGGACCCCTGGATAAGAAAGTTTTATGAATAAAGCTGGATTATTCCAAAAAAGGCTATAAAAAACAATCAAAGAAATATTTATTGTCAGGAGGGAAACATGAATGCGATTTTGGCCGTTGCCGCGGGTGGGGCGATTGGTGCGACGGGCCGTCTCCTTATTGGCAGAATGATGTTGAATTTAATGGGGCCGGGCTACCCGTGGGGGACATTTGCGGTCAATATTTTAGGATCATTTCTGATAGGGCTCTTTGTCGAGTTATTGGCTCAGAAGTTCACATTATCGCATCAATGGCAGTTGTTTTTGATTGTTGGTGTCCTTGGTGGGTTTACAACGTTCTCCGCTTTTTCGCTGGAAGTTGGGCTTATGCTCCAAAAAGATCAGTTTTCAACTGCTGCGGTTTACGCGCTGGGGTCGGTATTTTTGGGGCTCGTTGCCTTGTTCGCCGGCATTTACGCCGGCAAAGCTGTTTGTTAGGGTATATGTATGTCCGGTGTTTCCAAAGAATATGTGAAAGATACAGAATCAGGCTGGCGTCTGGATAAATGGTTTAAGGTTCATTTTCCCGGACTTAGTTACGGGCGGTTATCCAAAATTATCCGTAAAGGTGAAGTCCGTGTTGACGGAAAGCGCGTGAAAGCAAACTTTCATCTGGAAGGTGGTATGGAAATAAGGCTTCCGCCCCTTGGCCGCGAAGAAAGAACAGCGAGTCCTCAAAAAAAGCAAATCAGAAATGTAACTGATGAAGATGCCGCTATAATGCGGGAGATGGTCATTTTTCAGGACGATAGCGTCATTGTTTTAAATAAAATACCCGGTCTTGCCGTACAGGGAGGAACCAATACCCCCCGGCATGTTGACGGAATGTTGGTGGCACTTCAGGGTGATAAAAAGGAGCGACCAAAACTTGTCCACCGTCTGGATAAAGATACCAGTGGGGTTTTGGTGATCGCTAGAACGGGGCAGGCAGCAAAAAAACTGACCGAAAGTTTTAAACAGCGAAAAACCAGCAAAATATACTGGGCGCTCGTTAAGGGAAAGCCCGCGCAGACTGAAGGCGTGATAAAAGCCCCCCTTGATAAAGAATCCGGAACACAGGGCGAAAGGATGACTGTATCGGATGGCGGTAAGCGGGCGATCACTGACTTTAAAGTTATGGATAGCGCAGCGGGCACTGTAACCTGGATGGCCTTTAGACCGGTGACAGGGCGGACACATCAGATAAGGGTTCATTCAACGCTACTGGGAACACCGATTGTTGGTGATGGCAAATATGGTGCGAAGGAAGCCTTTGTTGACGGCGCAATCAGTAATAAACTGCATCTTCATGCGCGCAGCATTGAAATCGATCACCCTGATGGGGGTAAGTTATCGGTGGTCGCGCCGCTGCCATCACATATGAAAGAAAGCTGGGCCATGTTTGGGTTCGACGCTGAGGACAACAGCAACCCGTTTGAGGAAATGGACGATGTCTGATCCATTGAAACTGGCCATATTTGACTGCGATGGAACGTTGGTCGATGGACAGCATATGATCATAAGCTCCATGAAGCAGGCGAGTGAAAAATGCCAAATCCCCTATCCCGGCGACGAACCCGTTCGCCGTATTGTAGGGTTATCACTTTTTCAGGCGATAACGCAAATTTATCCCGACCTGTCGGAACATGACCATAATATGCTCCACAAGGAATTTGTTGAACACTTTCAGTACTTAAGAACACTCGATGATCACCATGAACCATTATATGATGGCATACGGGACGCGATATTGATGCTAAAAGAAATGAATGTTCTGCTTGGTGTGGCAACAGGAAAATCAAGTCGCGGGCTTAAAAACACACTTATGAGCCATGGTCTTGAAGACCATTTTGTGACATTAAACACGGCGGATGACGGCCCTGGCAAACCCGATCCGTCGATGATAAATGTTGCCCTTGCTGATACCGGTGTGGAACGTAAAAATGCGGTGATGATCGGGGATACAACATACGATATGGTAATGGCAGCGCAAGCCGGGGTTCGGTCAATTGGCGTTACATGGGGATACCATCCGCAGGAAGAACTTATAGCTTCCGGTGCGAACCACATCATCAGTCATATTTCGGAATTAATTGATCTGGTCAGAAAATAAATGAAACGTTTCTATAAAAAGGTTACCGTTGAACGGCAGGACGAAATGTTCGCCGTCCTGCTTGATGGAAAGCAAATTAAAACACCGGAAAAAGAGCTTTGCATCATGCCTTCCCGTCAAATGGCGGACGTCGTGCGCGCTGAATGGCATAATCAGGGTGGCGACATTGTTCCGGCAACCATGCCGATAACAAAATTGGCGAATACAGCAATTGACCGCGTTCAAAAACGCAGGGACGAGATAATTGACGAACTGGTAAAATATGCGGGCTCTGATCAGTTATGCTACCGAGCAGAGCATCCATCAGAACTTGTGAGGCTTCAGAATAAAATATGGGACCGGCTTCTTTGCTGGATGAAAGATGAAAATGATATCGGACTTAAAACAAGCAAAGGTATCATATTTGTTGAACAGGATGAAAGTGAGCTTGCGAAATTCAGAAACATTTTGAATGATATAGGAAGTTTCGAACTGACGGCATTATACAGTATGGTAGCGGTTACAGGGTCAACGACGATCGGTTATGCGCTGTTTAAAAACCATATATCAGTAGAGCAGGCGTGGGAAGCAGGGCATCTTGACGAAAATTTTCAGGTTTCGCAGTGGGGTACTGACGAAGAGGCCGAGGAGAGGCGGAAAAACCTGAAAAATGAACTAAACAACGCCGCTGTTTTTTTGGCTTTGTGTCAGTCGAATTAAAAAGGCTTGAAGGTCATTATCATAATATGTTACTAATGAGTAACATATTATGAGGGAGAGCATCTATGCAGGATATTCTTGATAAGCTTGAAGAAAAACGCGAGTCGGCCAGAATGGGCGGCGGGGAAGCGCGCATCAAGGCGCAGCATGCCAAAGGGAAGTTGACGGCAAGAGAGAGAATTGAACTGCTGGTCGATGAGGGCAGTTTCGAAGAATATGATATGTTTAAAGAACACCGCTCCATTGATTTTGACATGGAGAAAGCGAAAATCGCTGGTGATGGCGTTGTTATTGGATCAGGCACCGTAAACGGGCGCCTGATTTTCGTTTATAGTCAGGATTTTACTGTTTTTGGAGGGTCCCTCTCTGAAACACATGCTGAGAAGATCTGTAAGATAATGGACATGGCGATGAAAAACGGCGCACCGGTTATCGGGATAAATGATTCCGGTGGCGCCAGAATCCAGGAAGGCGTTGCAGCGCTTGCCGGGTACGCGGATGTTTTTCAAATGAATGTTCTTGCGTCCGGCGTAGTGCCGCAGATTTCTTTGATTATGGGGCCCTGCGCGGGGGGGGCGGTTTATTCGCCAGCCATGACCGATTTTATTTTTATGGTAAAAGACAGTTCATATATGTTTGTTACAGGGCCCGATGTCGTAAAAACCGTAACGAACGAGGTGGTCACGCAGGAAGAATTGGGCGGTGCCACGACCCATACTGTAAAATCAAGTGTTGCGGACAACGCTTATGAGAATGATCTTGAGGCGATCAAACAAACACGGCGACTTATAGATTTTATGCCACTTAACAACAAAGAAAAGCCGCCAACCCGCCAAACGTTTGACCAGCAAGACCGCGAAGAACAGTCACTGGATACCCTGATACCAGATAATCCAAACAAGCCTTATGATATGCATGAACTCATAAGAAAAACGGTGGATGAGGGGGACTTTTTTGAAATTCAGCCGTCATTTGCAAAAAATATAGTGACCGGTTTCGGACGAGTGGAAGGATCAACGGTTGGAATTGTTGCTAACCAACCCATGGTACTTGCCGGTTGCCTTGATAATGATGCATCACGCAAAGCAGCAAGATTTGTTCGGTATTGCGACTGCTTTAATATTCCGATTATTACATTTGTTGATGTTCCTGGGTTTCTGCCGGGTACAGCACAGGAATATGGCGGGATCATCAAGCACGGTGCGAAGCTCCTGTTTGCTTATGGCGAAGCAACGGTGCCAAAAATAACCGTTATTACACGTAAGGCTTACGGTGGTGCTTATGATGTGATGGCGTCGAAACATTTGCGGGGTGATCTTAATTTTGCATGGCCAACGGCTGAAATTGCGGTTATGGGGGCTGAGGGTGCGGTTAAAATCATATTTCGTGAAGAAGCCAAAAACGAAGAAAAACTGGCGGCCAAGACACAGGAATATTCCGATAAATTCGCAAACCCGTTTGTTGCGGCACGCAGGGGATATATCGATGATGTGATTATGCCCCATGCTACACGCAGACGGATCAGTCGCGGCCTACGTATGCTTAGAAACAAAGATCTTAAGAACCCGTGGAAAAAACACGATAATATACCGCTTTAGGAGCCATCAATGTTTAACAAAATTCTTATTGCGAACCGGGGTGAAATTGCCTGCCGTGTAATCAAGACGGCACACAAAATGGGTATAGCAACAGTCGCTGTTTATTCGGACGCGGATGTGGACGCGCTCCATGTGCGTATGGCCGGTGAAAAAGTTCACATTGGCGGCGCACCAGCGAGCGAAAGTTATCTGGGTATTGATAATATCATCAAAGCGGCCAAACAAACCGGTGCCGATGCAATTCATCCGGGATATGGATTTTTATCGGAGAATCCCGAATTTTGCAAAAGACTGGAAAAAGAAGGCATCACCTTTATTGGCCCCGGTGTAAAAGCCATCAGCATTATGGGGGATAAAATATCATCAAAAAAACTTGCTGAAGAAGCCGGTGTAAATACGATTCCCGGCCACATGGAAGTCATTAAAGATGCGGAGGAAGCGGTTAAAATAGCGAGCAAGATTGGCTACCCCGTCATGTTAAAGGCGTCCGCTGGTGGCGGTGGTAAAGGCATGAGGGTCGTCTATAATGATGATGAAGCACGCGAAGGTTTTAATTCAGCAGTCAACGAGGCGAAATCAAGTTTCGGTGATGATCGGGTCTTTGCAGAAAAATACATTGAAAATCCGCGCCACATCGAAATACAGATATTGGGTGATAAACACGGCAATGTGATCTATCTGGCAGAACGTGAATGTTCTATTCAAAGACGACATCAAAAAGTGATTGAAGAAGCACCAAGTTCGTTTCTGGCGATGGAGACGCGTGTCAATATGGGAACACAGTCCGTCGCTTTATCAAAGGCGGTGGATTATAATTCAGCGGGTACGGTAGAATTTATTGTTGATAAGGATCAGAATTTTTACTTCCTAGAAATGAATACAAGATTACAGGTTGAACACCCGGTTACAGAACTTGTGACGGGTGTCGACCTTGTTGAGCAGATGATCCGCAGCGCCGCTGGAGAGCCACTTAACATTAAGCAGGAAGAAGTGATTGTAAATGGTTGGGCGATAGAGGCGCGTGTATATGCCGAAGATCCACTGCGCGGATTTTTGCCCTCAGTCGGAAGGGTTACAAATTATATCCCTCCTGAAGAAGGCGATAACATCCGCATCGATAGTGGTATTTTTGAAGGAAGCGAGATCAGTATTTATTATGACCCGATGATTTCAAAGGTGATTTCATATGGTAAGGATCGTGATGAGGCAATCGACACACTGCGATTGGCGCTTGATGAATATTATATTCGCGGTGTAGGTCATAATATTGCGTTTCTTTCGGACGTGCTTAAAGCGCCACGGTTTAGAAGTGGTGATATTTCCACCAAATATATCGAAGAGGAATATAAAGACGGGTTTAATGGTGGCACACTAAGTCTGGAAGCCTGGAATATACTGGTTGCGGTGGCGGTGACGGCTCATTCCTGTGAAGTAGGACGGCAATCAACAATAAGCGGGCGAATGAATGAAGACGCCAGTTCATTTTCAGAAACCTGGCAGGTACAAATTGACGGCGAAGTTCAGTCGGCAAACTTCCTGATGACCGGGGAAGGGTGTAACGTCATCACGGGAGGAATTGTTTATAATATTGAAACATTGTGGGCACCGGGAAATCCTGTGTTCTCAGGCACCATTGATGGTGAAAAAATCAGTGTCGAAGTTGAATATCTTGATGACGGATATAGACTTACATACGATGGGGCCAATGAAATTATCCATGTCAGAAGTGAACGTGAGATGCAGCTCGCGGCTCTAATGCCAGTAAAAGAACCCGCTGACATGTCAAAATATCTTCAATGCCCGATGCCTGGGCTTGTTGTTTCGATTAACGTTGCCGAAGCTGATGAAGTGAGCACAGGACAGATATTGTGTGTGATAGAAGCGATGAAAATGGAAAATGTTCTACGGGCCGAACGGGACGGGCGTATTACAAAAATTTCCGCTGTAGCGGGCGACAGTCTGGCGGTGGATGAAATTATCATGGAATTTGAGTGAGGATCAATGCTGGATGATGGCGATAAAGCAATTCGTGTTGTCATAAGTGGCCGTGTTCAGGGTGTTTTCTTTCGTGACTGGACCGTTAAAAATGCGACTGATTTAGGACTTGATGGCTGGGTAAGAAACAGAGCTGACGGAACGGTTGAGGCGCTTTTTGTTGGGCTGGAGGATACAGTGGAAAAAATGGTTAAAAAATGTTGGGTTGGGCCGCCCGCTGCGAAGGTGGAGAATGTTGAACTGACCAATGCCATGGGTATTACCAAAAAAGGCTTCATCCAGAAACCAACGGTTAATATACATGAGCGACGCGGGGATTAATCCTGGCCGCCGAAAATACCGCCCCATGTTCTTTTGAGTGCCGCGTCGAGATCATCCATATTCGCCGTCAGCCCCAAATCGACCAGTGATGTTACGCCATGCGCTGAAATGCCGCAGGGAACGATCCCGGAATAATGTTCAAGATCCGGTTCAACATTTATGCAAATACCGTGAAAGGTGACCCATTTACGAATTCTGACGCCGATCGCAGCAATTTTTTCTTCCCGTCCTGCGCCGCGATCCACCCAGACGCCAATGCGTCCGTCGCGTTTCTCACCGGTTACGTTGAATTCTGCAAGTGTTTCTATAACCCATCTTTCGAGATCGGCGACATATTTTCGAACGTCCTTTCCGCGATTGGTCAAATCGAGCATTACGTAAACCACACGTTGACCCGGCCCATGATAGGTATATTGTCCGCCGCGTCCCGCGTTATAAACGGGAAATCGTTTTGGGGCCAAAAGATCATTGGTATTTGACGATGTGCCGGCAGTGTATAGAGGGGGATGTTCAAGAAACCACACCAGTTCATTGGCAGTTCCCTTGTGGATGGCTTCGACACGCGCTTCCATGAAACCAATTGCGTCCTCGTAGCCAGTGAGGCCTTCGCTGAATTTCCATTCAATGTTATTTGTTGTCATGCTATTTATGTCTTTGCATTGTTAACCAAAAAATAACTATAATGTTTCACTGTTATCTTTCATTGGTCAATGGTATATATTTACCTGACCCGATTGTTAAGTACAAAGGCTAAATAATGTCACAAGCAATAGAAGATGTTGAAGTTGAACTGACCGTCGTTCTCGGGCAGAACCTGATGCCGGTAAAACAGCTTTTGAAGCTTGGTCGCGGCGCCGTCATTGAACTTCAGGAACATTGCGACAGTCCGGTTAAGATTTATGCCAATGGCGAGCTGATTGCCAAGGGTGAAATAATGGTTTCCGGTGAAAATATTGGTATTACCCTGCTTGAGGGTGTGAAAAGTTTTCGCGAGCTCGGTTTTCTAAAAAAATAGCTCTGTTTCAAGATTTCTGTTGCGCTTGAGCCGCGCTTTTGATACTTCACCACAATTGATTTACCAAACTACGAAAAATGCGGTCGTGGCGGAATTGGTAGACGCGCAGCGTTGAGGTCGCTGTGGGAGTTGATCCCGTGGAAGTTCGAGTCTTCTCGACCGCACCATTTCTTTTTCAGAAATTCTCCGAAAAATCCATAAAACATGACGCGAATATTATATTTTTTCTCAAGCCTTGCGTGTTATGTATAAAATGTAATATAATCTCTCTTGGGCAAATATTGAGTAGCAAATAAATAGTGAGTAAATTTGCAATTGTAACACCAGGAGTATCTTATGTTTTTTCAGCCTTTAAAAAGACTTGTCTATAGTCTCTTGTTAAGTGTCGTCGTGGCGACAACGGCAAATGCCAGGGATGTTTCGATCAATTTTATTGCAAACGCAAGCCTTCGAATTACCGATGGGGATTATGTATTATTTACTGACTTTCCCTATGTATCGGGCGCGTTTGGCCATATGGAATACACTTATCCGTATTTTGTCGAGCAGGACAATAATGTAACCACGTTAATCACCAGCAGAATGACGGATCATTTTGACCCGGTTACATTTATGACTTTAGGCTGGAAAGTTATTGGGCCTGCGGAAGTGGTTGGTGATTTACAATCCCGCTATATAACCCTTAATGAAGAACGTGACCGGGTTGTCGCGGAGCTGGAAAGAAACCGTATTCTGGATCAAGCCGAAAGACCAGACACTGAAATTACCGTTATATTACCGGATCCAATTATTAGGCCCGATACAATGGTAGTGGAGGAAAATCTTATTCACGGACCTATCCACATTCAGGCAATCAGGACCAAATCAGCACAGACGGAGCATTATTCCTATGTTCTTGAATGGGGGGGTAGAAAAATATATCTTGGGGGGGATACGGGTGATACAGCGCACCTGGCGACACTTCCCGAAGTCGATATCGCGTTTCTTTCACCGTGGCTTTTTGAGAATGCCCGCAAGGAGGACGCTTTACCCAACGCCAAGAAAATTGTAATTTATCAGCATCACGAAGGTGAGATCATACCCAACTGTTTTACATGTACGATCCCGGAAAAAGGCGAACTCATTACATTTGATTAGTTTTATCTGCTAAATACGACAAAAAATGTTTTTTGTTGTTGCGTTGAAGCGAATTTTATTCTTTCATAGATGGCGAAGAAAATAATAGCTATTTGCGGGAGATAATATGACTAAAATCAATATAAAGAGGCCTGTGCTTACCGGCATGGCCACCATCGCCGCGCTTTTCATTGCGGGATGCAGCGAACAGGAAAATGGTTCCGGCGCCAATGATATGGCGGCTGAACAGGATAACAGCGTTGAAGCAATTCATGAGCGCGTCATCGCACTTGATACTCATGTGGATATTCACGAAGATATGACATTTGACCCGATCTATGATCCGGGTACGGACACTCCACAGCAGGTGGATTTGGGAAAAATGGAAGAAGGCGGTCTTGATGCCGCATTTTTCATTGTCTATGTTGGCCAGGGTGAAAGAACACCCGAAGGTTACGCGATGGCCGAAGAAAAAGCCCGCCGCAAATTCAGCGCAATTCATAGAATGACAGAACATTATCCGGATCGGATTGGTTTTGCTTATACACCCGATGAATTTGATGAAATTGCCGCGAGCGGTCGGAAAGTGGCGACAATCGGAATTGAAAACGGATATGTAATCGGTAAAGATCTCTCACTGATCGAAGAATATTATAATATGGGCGCCCGTTATATGACGCTTGCTCATAATGGACATAACGATATTTGCGATAGCGCTACACCTCTTTCCCGTCTTGGTGATGAGGAAGAAGAACACGGTGGCGTCAGTGAATTCGGTTATAAGGTGATCGACGAAATGAACCGCCTTGGCATGATGGTGGATATTTCGCATGTGTCAATTAAGTGTATGATGCAGGCAACTGAATATTCCAAAGCACCTGTTATTGCTTCGCATTCCGGCGTTTGGGAGCTTTCTAAACATCGCAGAAATCTTAATGATGAACAGCTGAAAGCTGTGGCCGCAGCAAATGGTGTTGTTCAAATTGTTGGATTGGATAGTTTCGTGAAATATTATCCGGAACGCGGCCCTGAAATTGGCGAACTACGTGCGGCGGTTGCGGCATCAGTCGGCGATGAGGAATGGAACTCGGATTTACACGCCGATCTTGAGCAATATAAAACAGGAATGGCAGCAATTGATGCCAAGTATCCACCTGCGACCGTAAAGGATTTCGTGGACCACATCGAATATGCCGTGAATCTGATTGGAATTGATCATGTGGGTATCGTGTCAGATTTTGATGGCGGTGGTGGCCTGTCGGGTTGGAACAGTGCAGCGGAAACGATGAATGTGACGGCTGAGCTGGTTGCCCGTGGGTACACAGAAGAAGAAATAGCCAAAATCTGGAGTGGAAATACGCTCGCACTTTGGCGGCGCGTAAACGCGGCTGCCGCGGGAATGTAATCCAGTAATATAAAAGGAAAGATAAAAGACTTCATTATTGAATATAGCTCCGGTAGCGGTTTTGTTCGTTATCGGGGTCTATATTTTTAACCGCTTTTATCACAGGGGAGATATTATGAAACTAAACAGGAAAATCATAGCGGGCAGCGCCATATCCGCTTTCGCTCTAATTATTGCGGGCTGCTCAGATCAATCATCCACCCAATCGGAAGAAGAAGTAATCACGCCGCAGGTGATGGATCAGGAAGAGGTGGTAAAGGGTATCCATGAAAGGGTTATGACCCTGGATACTCATGTGGATATCCATGAGGACATGACGTTCGACCCTAAATTTGACCCGGGCACCTTGACGGAACAACAGGTGGACCTACCGAAAATGGATCAAGGAGGTCTGGATGCTGCATTTTTTATTGTTTACATGGGCCAGACCGAACGTAATGAACAAGGTTACGCAGAAGCAAAGCGGATCGCGAACAGAAAATTTGACGCCATTCACCGAATGACGGAAATGTATCCTGATCTGATTGGTTTTGCATATACCCCTGAACAGGCGCGCGAAATTTATGCATCCGGTAGAAAAGTGGCGACCATCGGAATTGAAAATGGGTATGCCATTGGCAAGGATCTGTCATTAATTGAGGAATATTATAATCGCGGTGCCCGCTACATGACATTGGCGCATAATGGCCATAATGATATTTGTGATAGTGCGCAGCCGTCCGCCCGTCTTGGTGACGAGGAAGAAGAGCACGGCGGCGTGAGTGAGTTCGGCTTTAAAGTGATCGACGAAATGAACCGTGTCGGTATGATGGTTGATATTTCACACGTTTCCTATAAATGCATGATGCAGGCAACTGAATATTCCAAAGTACCGCCTATTGCGTCTCACTCAGGTGTGCATGCGCTCGCCGGGCATGTTCGTAACATGACAGACGAACAGATGATTGCTTTGGCTGATGCGGGTGGCGTTATGCAGGTGGTTGCTTTCAGTGATTATGTAAAATTCAACCCCGAGGCGGGCCCTGCCCAGGAAAAGATGTTGCAGGAGGTTGCTGAAGCATTTGGAGACGCGGAGTTTGATTTTAAAAAACATTATGATACCCCGGAATTCAGGGAAGCATATGCGAAGTTTCTGGAAATGTTCCCGCCGGCAACGGTAGAAGAATATGTTGATCACATTGATTATGCCGTGAATTTGATTGGTATTAACCATGTTGGGATTGCCTCTGACTTTGATGGTGGCGGTGGAATAGTTGGCTGGAATAATGCGATTGAAACAATGAATGTCACAAGAGAGCTCGTTAAGCGCGGATACACCGAAGAGCAAATTGGCAAAATCTGGAGCGGAAATACACTTGCCCTTTGGGAACGGGTGAACGAAGCAACAGCCAGGTTGAATGCTGAAAACGGAGAGTAAAATGAATAGATTAAAACTTACATTGATCGCTATTATCCTGGCTTTTTCGTCACCTGTCTTTGCGCAGGACGATTTGAAAATATATGTTTCTGTTGACCTTGAAGGGATAGCAGGCTCAGTGACAGGCGAGCAGCTCGGCACAGGCGGTTTCGAATATCAAAGGTTTCGTGAATTTGCGACTGCGGAAGCCGTTGCTGCCGTTGAAGCAGCATTTGAGGCAGGGGCCACAGAAGTCTTGGTTAGTGATTCCCACGGAAACGGGCAAAATCTACTGATTGAGAAATTCCCTGAAAATGTGCAGGTCGTTCGTTCCTGGCCCCGTAAGCTTGGGATGATGCAGGGAATTGAAGAGGGCGGCTTCGATGGTGCGATTTACATCGGCTACCATTCCAGTACGAATTATATGTCCGGCGTGCGTGCCCATACTAAATCAAGCGCAGATATCACGAGCCTTAAACTGAACGGAAAAGTCGCGGGGGAGAGCTATTTTAACGCGGCTATCGCAGGCGAGTTCGGGGTGCCGATTATTATGATTTCCGGTGATGACGCGGCGGTTGAAGAAGCGCAGGCAGCCATAGGTGACTTGGAAGGGGCTATCGTTAAATGGGATTATAGCTTTCATGCGGCAAAGTCATTATCGCCCGCCGCATCAAGAAAACTTATTGCGCAAAAAACCAAAGCCGCGATCGCGCGCATTCAGGATTTCAAGCCACTGAAGCTTGAAGGGCCGATTACGATGGATATGAGTTTTAAAAATTACCGGGTAAGTGAAATGCTTGCATATTTGCCGCAATTTGAACGTATTGACAGTCATACTATCAGATATGTTGGACCGGATATGATTGATGTATCCACGGTAGCAACATTTATAACGGGCTACAGCCTTGAGCTTTCACCTTAATAACTGATAGAGGCAGAAATAATGAAAAAAATCTTTGCTTTATGCGCCGCTATTCTGGTAGCGGCGTGTTCTGCGACGTCACAGGATGCACGAATTTCAATTTTCCCTAGTGTTATGGAAACAGACATTGGGAATGGTGTTTCCTTATCTATAACGGTTGATGATGCAAGGCGTTCACCGTTGATCGGAACCTACCGCGATGGTGCGGAAATTACCACCAGCCAGGATCTTGCAGAAACGATCGGACTAGCGCTTGTAGACAGTTTTTCGAAACAGGGTTTTAACGTGAGTGCCGCAAATAACCCTTCTGCCGTTAGAATGGTTGTGACGTTGGAAGGCCTTACCTACACATATGATGGACAAACTATAAGCAGTAGCGCAGAAACCACGTCACGGGTACGTGTGGATGTTGCTGAAAAAGGGTTCATTCGTACCTATAATAATTCGGAGCAACGGACAATTCCTTTTGCCGCCAATCAGGATACAAATAATTCACAGCTTAGCAGTACACTAGGGTCTATGGTTGAAAAGATCGTCAATGACCCTGAACTCATATCCGCGCTTTTAAAGTAAGACTTAATTCATCACCGCTTTAAACGCGGCGAGGCATTTATTCACATTTTCCTCGCGTGCGCTGTGCCCCATAAGGCCGACACGCCAAACCTTTCCGGCTAGCGCACCAAGCCCTGCACCAATTTCAAGATTGTGATCGTTTAGTAATTTGGCGCGGATCGCTGCTTCATCCGTTATATGATCCGGGATAATAATCGTATTCAGCTGCGGAAGGGCATATTGGGGATCAACCAGATACTTAATGCCCATGGCATTAAATCCTTCCCGTAATTTTTGTGACATTTCAGCATGCCGTGACCACGCGTTTTCCAATCCTTCCTCATGAAGGATAAGCAGGCTTTCATGAAGGGCGTACATGGCGTTCACAGGGGCAGTGTGATGGTAAGATCTTCCACCTGTTCCGTCCCAATACCCCATCACCAGATTAAGATCCATAAACCAGCTTTGAACAGGTGTCGTGCGGTTTTTAATTTTTTCAATGGCGCGTTCATTAAAACTGACGGGTGATATGCCGGGCGGGCAGGAAAGACATTTTTGAGACCCCGAATAGATGGAATCAATTTCCCATCCGTCAACATCTAACGGTGAACCACCAAGTGACGTGACAGCATCGACGATGGTGAGACAATCGTGTGCGCGTGCAAGTGCGCACAACGCTTTGGTATCTGACGCTACACCTGTTGATGTTTCTGCGGCAACAAAGGCCAGTATTTTTGCATCTCCATTATCCTTTAAGGCCTGCTCAGCCTTATCAACAGAAACCGGTTTTCCCCATTCATCTTCTATGACAATGGCTTCTCCGCCGCAGCGGACAACATTCTCAACCATGCGGGTTCCGAAAACGCCGTTTACGCAAACGATAACTTTATCGCCATGTTCAATTAGATTGGCAAAGCACGTTTCCATGCCAGCGGAACCGGGAGCGGATACCGGAAATGTAAGTTTATTTTCGGTTTTAAAAGCATATCTGAGAAGTTCTTTTATTTCATCCATCAACGTTTGAAAGGCGGGATCAAGATGCCCGATGGTTGGCCGGGCCATTGCTTCGAGAACACGCGGCGATACGTCGGATGGCCCCGGGCCCATGAGGGTTCTTTTTGGCGGATTGAATGAATGCACTGTAAATATCTTTCCTGAAAATAAAATTGTTTTTTAAAACTTAATTCATATGGCAAGTTATGGGAAGACTATATCTCTAAAATAGCCTATCATTTATTTAACTTCTTGACCTGAAAAGAATATCAGTTGATAAAAACAGGCGACTAGGGGATATGGATGACAACGAATAACGAAAACATCACCACTGAAAACGAGGCACTGGCTGACGACGTCCATCCGGTATCGCCTGAACTTGTGGCGGAAGTCGTTAATGCCCTTAGTGTCAATGATGATGAACAGGTAGATTTTTTACTTGAACCGCTCCACAGCGCCGATGTCGCTGACATATTTGAGCAATTAGGCGATTCTGACCGTAAACTTCTAACGACTGTCATAGGTTCTAAAATGGAGCCTGGTGTGCTGTCGGAACTTGATGATAGCACGCTTGGTGATGTCATTGCCGAAATGGACGACGCTGATGTTGCCCGCGCCATCACCCAGATGGAAAGCGATGACGCCATTCATGTTCTGGAAGACATGAATAAAGATGAGCAGCGCCGGATTATAGATGCGCTGCCACACGAAGACCGTATTGTCGTTGAGGAAGGACTTTCTTACCCGGAAGAAAGCGCCGGTCGGCTTCTCCAAAGGAATCTCGTTTCTGTGCCGGGACGCTGGGAAGTGGGAAAAGTAATCGACTATTTCAGAACGGAAAAAGAGTTACCGGACGAATTTTATGAAGTGTTTGTGGTTGATCCTATGCATCACCCGATCGGCACAGTGAAATTAAACAAGATTCTTCGCAGCGACAGAGAAATCATCATCCGCGATATTATGGAAGAAGACCCTACCGTAGTGCGCGTCGATATGGACCAAGAAGAGGTTGCTTATCTGTTCAGACAATATGATTTGACATCTATTGGTGTGGTGGATGATAGCGGACGCCTTATTGGTGTGATTATGGTTGATGACGTTGTTGACGTTATTGAAGAAGAAGCCGAGGAAGATTTGATGCGCATGGCAGGGGTGCATGAAACTGACATTGCGGAAAGTGTTTTTGAAGCATCAAAGAACCGGGTAATATGGCTTATTGTTAATTTGGCAACGGCAATTCTTGCTTCGATGGTCATAGCGGTATTTGACGCAACGATCGAACAAATGGTTGCGTTGGCGGTACTTATGCCGATCGTTGCGTCGATGGGAGGAAACGCCGGGACACAAACGATGACTGTAACCGTGCGGGCTATTGCAACACGCGACCTTACTTCATCTAATGTCAAGCGGGTAATTTTCCGGGAATTTTCAATTGCCTTGTTGAATGGCGTGATTATAGCTGTTTTAATTGGCGTTTTATCGGGAGCCTGGTTTCAAAATGCATCACTTGGTGGCGTAATGGGGCTAGCAATGGTGATAAATATGATTATGGCCGGATTAGCGGGTATTTTGGTCCCTATATGTCTTGATAAACTGAATGTGGATCCTGCCCTTGCCAGCAGTATATTTGTAACCACAATTACAGATGTAATTGGATTTTTTGCTTTTCTTGGCCTTGCCGCGATGGTCCTTCTATAAGATTAAGATATGTCTGTTAATTTGATAAAATTATGCGTCGGGATAGAGAGCGTTGAACATTTGATTGAAGCGCGAAAAAAAGACCCGCGAAACAAGGGGAAAAACTATAATTTTCATATTACCCGCTTTAAGCCAAGAAGGGCGAATGAGGTGCTTGATGGTGGATCTCTTTATTGGGTAATGAAAGGGTTTGTTCTTGCAAGACAACGAATAATTGGATTGGAAGACATAAAAACTGACAATGGCCTTAAATGCATGATCAAGATGGATAAAGAAATCCATCTTACAGAAAGTCAGCCCAGGCGTGCATTTCAGGGATGGCGTTATCTTGAAGATAGCGATGCACCGAGAGACTTGCCTGCCGGAAGTAAAGTCATTGATATTCCACAAGAGATGAGGAATGAACTTAAGGAGCTTGGTCTAATATAAGCTCCTGCAAGGCCGTTTTTTCTAACTTGGCTGTATCAAAGCTTCTTAAATTATTGAGCCTCATGATACTGTTCAAATCATCAATATATTCGAACCCTCTTTCTGAATAATATAAAAGAGTAAACAGCAAATCTTCGTTAACCCGGATTTTTTTGGGTGACGGGAATTTACTTCGTTCATTTCGGAAATCTTCGTATGCAGGGTGCGTATTTAAATTTAATGCATATCCCTCAACGGCACTGATCAGATTTTTGAACTTTCGCACACTGTGCGTTTCTCCGGTTTCCCTTTCAAGTGGTACCAGTCCTTTTTCATCATTCCATACCCACTGCCCGTATAATGCGTTGGCATCCTGTGCGAACCTTGATGTTCCCCAACCCGTTTCAATTGCGGCCTGCGTCAGGGCGAGGGAAGGTGGAATTATATTCATGCGTTTATAAAGTTCATTTATATCAAATTCATCCATGCGGTATCTGATCATCTTGCGGCGAAGCCAGTAAAGGTCATTTGTCGACGCTTCACCGTTGAGTTCGATTTTTTTTATTATTTTTAAAAGTTTGTTTCTTTCATAAACGATAAATTCGTTTACTTTTAGTATTGGAGGCAATAAGGCAGAAATGAACAATTCTTTTCTCATATCTGCATCTTTTATCGTTACCAGTTCGTCAGGGAGTTCCTTCAGAAACAAATTTGGGACGTCAGCTTTACCTAGCATGATTTCATTCAGATCATAACCATATGCGGCGAATCTCTTCATGACGTCTTCATTTTCAGGCACCTCCAAATGTTTGATAAGGGAGACCGTTGAGAAGCCGATTTTGCTCTGATTCACCTCTTTTACAGAAATATAGAGTGGAAGACAGATGAAAGTTGCAATAAAAAGAGTGGAAATAACAGCTTTTTTGCCAAAAGATGAAGATTCTTGTTGTATGCTACTAGCCATATAAATCCTAAAAGAGTAAGTTGATCCTCTTAAATATGTATAATAATATAGTGAGTCTTCAATTGCCAGATTTTTAGTTCATTGGGTTTAGGGGCTATTACACCTGTCTGGCAGGGGAACGGAGAAGGAAATGCCAAATAAAAAAAACAAGGCACACATTATTGTAGTGGGCAATGAAAAGGGTGGCTCGGGGAAGTCAACTACTGCAATGCATATTGTTGTGAGCCTGATGAAGAAAAACTACAGTGTTTCTGTTGTTGATCTTGATTCTCGCCAAAAATCTTTGGCTCGATATCTTGAGAATAGATTAAATTACGCTAATGCGCATGATTTAACGTTAAGTATTCCGGACGTCTACATTCTTTCCCGTTCCATGGAAGGTGATGTCGACAATATGATGTTTGAAGATACTAAAAACTTCTCTGAACTTATAGAAGAACTTCATAAAGACTCGGACTTTATTCTTATTGATTGTCCGGGGAGTGATTCAAATCTTGCAAGACTGGCTCACAGCGTAGCAGATACGTTGATCACACCAATAAATGATAGCTTTGTTGACCTGGATTTACTGGCGACCGTCAATCCCGACACATACAAGGTTGAAAAATTGAGCCTTTATAGCGAAATGGTCTGGGATGCGAGAAAACACCGTGCCATGACCGACCGGGGAACAATAGACTGGATCGTAATGCGTAACAGGGTTTCTACGCTTGACGCTAAAAATAAGCGGCGCGTTAATAGTGCGCTCAAGGAATTGCAGAAGAGGGTGTCATTTCGTTATGTGCAGGGGCTGGCTGAGCGCGTTATTTACCGTGAACTGTTTCCAAAGGGCCTTACATTGGTCGATTTTCGCGATACCGACGAAAAAGTGACAATGTCACATATTGCGGCGCGGCAGGAAATAAGGAGGTTAATGGCAGATCTCAATCTGCCGGAGATTGAAAAGGAAAAGCCGCAGGCGGATTTAAAAGGTAACGTTGCCTAGATGTACTTAATAATTTTAATTTTAGGTGCATTAATTTTATACTTTGCCGTATCAAGTTATCTGAAAAGTCAGCCTGAAAAATTTAATGATCTGTTTGGTAAGGGGCTCGCCGCAGTACTTTTTGTCATTGCTTTTATTATTCTCATTAAAGGAAATATACCCGTGGCACTGGTGCTTGCAACTGGTGCAGTGCTTTCCTGGCAGGGGTCGCTCTGGTCTTACCTTCGCTCAAAAGCTGAAGGTCCGCAGGTCAGTAAACAGTCAAAAGAAACGATGACCCGAGAACAGGCCCTCGCAATTTTAGAACTGACCGGAAATCCGACAGAAGATGAAGTTAAAGCCGCCCACCATCGACTTATGAAGAAAATTCATCCCGATCAGGGTGGGTCAGGGTATTTCGCCACTCAATTGAATCAGGCTAAAGATTTGCTGCTCAATAAATAAGAATAAGGATTTAAAATGCCCAAGAAGCATAAATTTAACAATTCTATTTTACGTGAATATGACATCAGAGGCATTGTGGGAGACACGCTGACCGAAAGTGATGCAGAGGCGATAGGCCGCGCATTTGGTTCCGTTATCATAAGAAATGGTGGGCAGAAAGTATGTCTTGGATATGATGGTCGGTTGAGTTCGCCGATGATGGAGGCAGCAATATTAAAAGGACTGCTTTCCACGGGAATAGATGTTGTCAGAATAGGGCTCGGGCCGTCGCCCATGCTTTATTATTCCGTGTACGAGCTTGACGCCGATGGCGGCATTATGATCACGGGCTCGCATAATCCACCACATTATAACGGTTTTAAAATGATGATTGGTAAGGGCGGGTGCTACGGGGAGCAAATACAGGAAATCGGCCGTATGAGCGCAGAAGGCGATCTTGAAGAAGGCGCGGGTAAGGAAAGTAAAATTGCGATATTCGATCGTTATATCGATCGCATGCTGCAGGATGTTGATTTTGAAGCGCTCAAAAAGGCAGACCTGACAGTTGGATGGGACGCCGGAAATGGTGCCTCAGGTGATGTAATTGCATCCCTGACCAAACGATTGCCGGGTAAACATGTCCTTTTAAATGAAAAAATAGACGGCACTTTCCCATCCCATCATCCTGATCCGACTGTGCCCAAAAATCTGGTTGAGCTTCAGGAAGCGGTGGCGGACCAGAATATGGATATGGGTGTTGCTTTTGATGGTGATGGGGATCGCATCGGAGCGATTGATTGCGGCGGCGAAATTATATGGGGAGATCAGCTTCTCGCAATTCTTGCAAAAGATGTACTGGAAGACCTTCCGGGTTCGAAAATTATTGCAGATATTAAATGCAGTCAGGTGCTTTTTGATCATATCAAACGGTTGGGTGGTGAGCCGGTAATGTGGAAAACCGGACATTCGCTTATTAAAAGCAAAATGGTTGAATTAAATGCGCCGCTGGCAGGGGAAATGAGCGGACATATTTTCTTTAAGCACAAATATTATGGCTTTGATGATGCCGTATACGTTGCGCTTCGCTTATTAAATACAGTTGCGAGGTCCGGCGATGGTCTTGAAGGGTTGCGTAAAAGCCTCCCATCTGTGGTCAATACGCCTGAAATACGTATTGAATGTGAAGAAGGCAGGCCCTTTGTTATCGTCGATGAAGTGCTTGCGCGCCTTCGTAAGGCTGGAGCAGATGTCAATGATCTTGATGGGGCGCGGGTACTCACAGATGATGGCTGGTGGCTTATTCGGGCCTCAAACACGCAAAATGTGATTGTCGCCCGATGTGAAGGTAAAGATAAGGAAGCATTAGCCCGTGTTTATGAGCAGTTATCGGCGCAACTTCGTTTAAGCGGTGTGGAGCCCCCCAAACTTCCCTAAAATTGGCTGTTTTTCAGGTATATTTCTCATTATTTCCGAATTATGATATGATTAATTCTTAAGATTTATAATGTCTTTATTGGATTTTTTTTGATTTTGCCCTTTAAAAACAAAATAATAATTTTATCTTTAATATAGTAAATAATTTGTAGTTAAGCGACGGAAGAATGAGCAAACAAGACAAAGACAATGAAGGTGGCGTTCAAGGTTCGGTAATAACCAAGACGAAACCTAAGACAAAGAAACCATCAATGTATAAGGTTCTCATGTTAAATGATGATTATACACCGATGGATTTTGTCGTTCATGTATTGCAAAAATTTTTTAAAATGCCTGAACCTGAAGCAATGAGAATTATGCTTCAGGTGCATCAGCAAGGGATCGGTGTGTGCGGTATTTTCAGTTTTGAAGTTGCGGAAAGCAAGGTACATCAAGTGGTTGATTATGCCCGAAAGCATGAACACCCGCTTCAATGCACTCTGGAAAAAGATTAATCTCAGGAGAGACAAGTGCCAACATTTTCACCAAATCTCGAGCATACGTTGCACCGTAGCGTGGCCGAAGCCAATAAACGCAATCACGAGTTTGCGACCTTGGAACATCTGTTACTTGGTTTGCTTGATGATCAGGAAGCGGTTGCGGTTTTACGGGCATGCGATGTGAATATTCCCCAGTTACGCGCAGAGCTAAGAACTTATCTGGACCAGGAGCTTGAAAATATCACCAGCGATAGTGATGCAGACGCAACGCCAACGGCTGGCTTTCAAAGGGTTATTCAACGTTCAATACTTCATGTGCAAAGCAGCGGTCGTGAAGAAGTAAACGGTGGTAATGTACTTGTCGCGATATTCTCTGAACGGGAGAGCCATGCCGTGTTTTATTTGCAGCAGCATGAGGTTTCACGCCTCGATGTCGTGAATTACATCTCTCACGGGTTGGCAAAATCCGGTGAAGCACAGGAGCGTGAGCCGATTGAAGGTAGTGTGGACGAAGAAGAAGTTGAGGGCGTTGATGGCAGCTCGAAGACGGCCGTTGAGAAATATTGTATCAACCTGAATGAAAAAGCGCGTGAAGGTAAAATTGATCCCTTAATCGGGCGGGTTCAGGAAGTGGAAAGAACCATCCAGATACTGTGCAGGAGGTCCAAAAATAATCCTCTTTATGTTGGGGATCCGGGTGTCGGAAAAACGGCCATTGCGGAAGGGCTGGCGCTCAGGATAGTCAACAAAGAAGTTCCTGAAGTTCTTCATAACGCGACTATATACTGTCTTGAAATGGGTACCCTATTGGCAGGGACCCGTTTTCGTGGAGATTTCGAAGAACGAATAAAAGCGGTTATCAAAGAAATTGAGGAAATGGACGGATCGATACTGTTTATCGATGAAATTCACACAATTATAGGTGCGGGGGCAACGGGAGGCGGCGCAATGGATGCGTCAAATCTGCTTAAGCCTGCGTTGGCTAAAGGGGCGCTAAGATGTATCGGGTCCACAACATATAAAGAATATAGATCCTATATTGAAAAAGACCGCGCTCTATTAAGACGTTTTCAGAAAATTGATGTGGTTGAGCCGACGCCCCGGGAAAGCAAAGATATTTTAAAAGGGATTAGAAAATACTTTGAAGAACATCATAACGTAAAATACAGTGATGAAGTTATCGATGCTGCTGTCGATCTTTCTGTTCGCCACATAAATGAACGAAAACTGCCGGACAAAGCGATCGATGTTATTGATGAGGTGGGGGCCTCTCAAATGCTGCTTCCCGAAGCAAAAAGAAAAAAGAACATTTCAATAGAAGATGTTGAAAATGTTGTCTCAAAAATGGCGCGCATACCGCCGAAAAGTGTTTCCAAGGATGATAAAACAGTATTGCAGACATTATCCAAGGATCTGAAACGTGTTGTGTTCGGTCAGAACCGGGCGATAGAGGTATTGTCTGATGCGATAAAACTTTCACGTGCAGGTTTGCGCGAAGATGATAAACCAATAGGCTGTTATTTGTTCAGTGGTCCAACGGGTGTTGGTAAAACCGAAGTTGCGAAGCAGCTTGCCAGTCTTCTTGGTGTGGATATAGAACGATTTGACATGTCGGAATATATGGAACGCCACACGGTGTCGCGTCTCATCGGGGCACCTCCGGGATATGTAGGATATGATCAGGGAGGATTGCTTACTGATGCGATTGATAAAACGCCGCATTGCGTCTTGTTGCTTGATGAAATAGAGAAAGCGCACCAGGATGTTTATAATATCCTGCTTCAGGTCATGGACCATGGCACACTCACGGACAGCAACGGAAAGAAAATTGATTTTCGTAATGTAATTCTCATCATGACCACCAATGCCGGTGCCGCGGAACTAAGTAAAGAATCAATTGGGTTTGGTGTTTCCGACCAGTCAGGTGCCGACGAAGAGGCAATTAAGAAAATCTTTTCACCTGAATTTAGAAATCGGTTGGATGCAATTGTGCCGTTCTCTGAATTGCCGCCGGTTGTTATTGAACAGGTTGTAGAGAAATTTATACTTGAGCTTGAAATTCAGCTTGAAGACCGTGATGTTCACATTAAGCTGACACCTGCGGCCAAGTCATTTCTTGCTGAGAAAGGGTATGATAAGCATTTTGGGGCGCGTCCTCTCAAACGCGTTATTCAGGAAGAAATCAAAAAGCCGCTTGCGGATGAATTGCTTTTTGGGCGTCTCGTTGAAGGCGGCGAAGTAAAAATTGGCTGTAAGGATAAGAAGCTTGTTATTGACATAGAGCCGGGCCAAACAGCGCCGACGCCTAAAGCAAAAAGAAAACCAAAGCGTAAAAAAACAGTGAAAGCTGAAAATAAATAATCCTGAAAACCTTTATAATTCAGGAATGGTTCAGGTAAGACGTGTATAATAAGTAATTAGTAAACCTTGTTTTTAGAAGGAGGTGTGAACATTATGAGAATACTTCTTACGTCTATTGCTGTTTTTTCACTTTGTCTGGGTGTTTCTTTTGCCAAAACGAGCGCCGAGCGATACGAAGACGAAATGGCAAAATATAAACGAACTGATATGTTTGAAAAATGTATCAGGCACAACTCGATTAAACGGACAAAAGTGCTTGATGATACCCATATCATTTTTGAAATGCGTAACGGACAAGTTTATCTCAATACGCTCACTAATAATTGTCGCCCTCTTGGATTTACAAGGCAATTCGCTGTGAATGTCCGTAACAACAGATTGTGTGATGTCGATTTTATCTCCGTTCTTGATTCGATGACATCATATGGAAGCTGTGGCCTTGGAAAATTTGAATTATTGGAAGAGTTACCGGATAATGAAAGTTAAGCCTCAGACAAAAAGTGACAAATGTGAGTAATGCAACTAATTATATTTATAAATCAATAAATATAATCTTTTAGTGGTAATATTACCTTCATAGTTGTTATTTATCTGATTATTTGGTACCTTTGGTGTTGTGGGATTTGTTTAAGAAAGGAAAAATGATGAATAAAGTTATTATAGCTGCTATTTGCATCACCGTCTTGGGAGGAGTGAGCGCGCTGGCGCAAAGCACGACTGCTGAAAGGGCAGCACAGGAAAGATTCGCAGAATATGAACAGACGGGTGAATTTCAACAATGTATTATCCACAGAATGATCAAGAGAACAACCATTGTAGACGATTCGAAAATCATGTTTGAATTGAAGGGAGGTGAGGTGCTTTTGAATACGCTTAGTAACGACTGTACCAATCTCTCGTTTGAGCGTAAGTTTAATTACGCCACAACCAACAGTCGCCTTTGTGCTAAAGACGTTATTTCAACAAGATATGGCAATTGCATCCTCGGCAAATTTGAACTTCTTGAGGAAAAACCGGAGTAAATATTAATTCCTGTGAAGTTTGCAAAAAATAAAGCCTAACCTTTTTTAAAAGGTATTAAATCCGCCAGATATTCGATATCTCGCTCCACGGCACTACGCTCCTGGGCGAGATATCTTTTTATTGCGTCCCGAAATGATGGATTTGCTATCCAATGAGTACTGTTTGTCGCGATGGGTACATAACCCCGTGCTATTTTATGCTCTCCCTGGGCGCCGGCTTCCACTTTAGAAAGTTTGTTATTTATGGCAAATTCGATAGCCTGATAATAACAAAGTTCAAAATGCAGGAATTTATGATGTTCAATTGCGCCCCAGTATCTTCCATACAGTGTGTCATGACCAATTAAATTGAGCGCGCCAGCAATATAGCGATCATTTCGTTTCGCCATAATCAGCAAAAGACTATCAGGAATATTCTCACTTAACCGCGAGAAAAATTCCCTGTTAAGGTAAGGTCTTCCCCATTTTCGATTAGATGTATCCAGATAAAAATCAAAATAATGATCCCAGTGGTGTTCTTTGATATCC